>NZ_JBVHUJ010000004.1:109165-550583 GCF_055565415.1 Streptomyces sp. NPDC028711
CGTGCGTAGTCCGGGGTCTGGAGCAGTCCGGGGATCAGCTGGTTCTCGTACGCGTGGATCCCGGCGGCCGTCGCCTCTGCCTCCAGGTAGTCCTCGAACCAGGCGGCCACCGCGCTGAGTGGTACCTCCTCGGCCACTTCCAGAAGTGCACCTTGTGCACTCAGCATCTCGTCGGCGATGGCGACGAAATTTCCCTTCGGGCGCCGCTCTCCGCGCTCGATCATGGCCACCTGGGACTTGGAATATCCGGTCTCCCGCCCCAGGGCCTCCTGCGAGACGCCCGCCCGCTCCCGGTAGAACCGCAGCAGTCTTCCGAAGGCCTTCGCAGCCCCTGGGCCTCCGCTGTTCCCCTTGTTCACAGCCCACCTCCCCGAGTGCACAGTCCTGCACAAACGGACTGTGTCGCTGGTCACAGGAGACCACGCCCTCCAAGCTGGCCGCATGAATCTGCGCAAGTCGCTTGACATCGTGCCCTCTTGGGTGCCCGCCACCGGTCACGCCCTCCGTCACGCGGGCGTGCACTTCGACGCCGTACGGATCGGAGGGTTCCTCGGCGAGGACGTGGCGTACCGCCTGATGGCGTTCACGGACTTCCAGGCGGGCCCGATCGTCCGGGAGGCCACCGGCGCGAAGAACCTGTACTTCCTCGTGCCGCCAGGAACCGTCGCCGGTTACGACTGGCCGGCTCCGGTGAGGGCGCTGAGTGGCGGGGGCCGGAGCGAGGCGTACGTGGGAATCCCGGCGCTGCACGGGCTGACCTGGCCGCTGGACTGGAGGTCGCGGCCGACAATCGAAGATCCGTTCGTGGAAACGGAGTTGCTGCATAGGACCGTGAAATGTGCGGTACGGTAACCGCAAAATCACGCTCCGTGAGATATGGAGCGGCCCTCGGGGGTGCAGCAACACTCCCCGAGGGCCTTCATCGCTAGTGGTCAAGTGAGGTCCACCAGAAATGCTCCGTCATGCTATCGACCCCGTTCGCTGTTACACCAAGGCTTCGAACAGTGTCGTGCGACACCCGCGTCTGAACAGCGACGCGAAGCTCCTCCTGATCTACGTCCAGGGCCTGCCCGAGATCGCGAGCGGGAAGCCGCTCGGGGAGCACGCCACGGACCTGGGCATGCGCCCCCGCGCGTACCACCGGGCGAAGGAGGGCCTGACGGAGTGCGGGTACCTCCACGAGTGGAAGTACCAGAGCAGGCGCGGGCATTGGATCACCGAGCAGCTGCTGTCGAACGTCACCCTCACGCGTGAGGAGGCGAACGCGATCCGGGACGGGATTCCGACCGAGTCTCCGGATGACGCGGGACCGACTGCCGGTTTTCGGGGTCCCCGGTGGGCCGGACCTTCTCCTTCGGTAGAGAAAGACGGAGAGAAGAAGACCTCTCCCCACCCACCCACCGAAGCGCACGCGCCGGAACCGGACCCCGCCCCGGAGGCCGACCCCGCCCCGGCAAGCGAGACCACCCCGCAGACCGACCCCGCCCCCGCCGACCCCGCTCCCGAAGTCGTCGAGGCCGAGCGCGTGCTGCTCTCCCTCCGGCACCAGAACCGGGACCTGCTGCTCGGCGTCCGGGAGGCCCGTGGGCTTGCGGAGACGGCGGCGGAGTGGCTCCGCCGGGGCGTGTCCGTCGCGGACCTGCGCCATGCGCTGACGGCGCATCTGCCGCGTGGTGGGGTCCGTTCGGCGGTGGGTTTCCTCCGCCACCGCCTGACGCAGAAGCTCCCGGCCGAGCCCCTCCCGACGGCGACGATCGCGACGGCCGAGGCATCCGCCGCCGACCCGTCCACGCCCCGCGTCGCCGCCCTGGTGACCTGCGAAGGACCGGGTAACACCCACGTCTTCCGCCCCGCCGCCGACGAGACCCTCTGCGGCCCCTGCCGGAGGGACGAGGCCTGGAAGGCCCACGCACGCCGCTGTCAGCCCGAGCCCGACAAGGGCGCCTCCGTCCCCTGGCGGGAGCGCGTGGACGCGATCGTCCGGTCGCAGCCCTCCTGAAAGGCCGCGGCCGTCAGTCGTCCTCGGGCAGATGGAAGTAGACGGTTCCGGACCACCACGAGCCGTGTTCGGTCATCTCGTCCGAGAGGACGATGTCCTGGACCTCGACGGGCCCCAGGGCCTCGACGGAGTCGGCGAGTCGGCGCAGGAGGTCGGGCACGCTGTCGCAGCCGGGCCCGAGGGGATTGGCCTGAGAGAAGTGGCGTACCGTCCAGTGCTTCGGAGTCTCGGTCACGACACGAGCCTAGGGGGCGTCTTGCCGGTCAGGCCGGGCCGGACCGAGGCGAGGGCCGGACGGGCACGTCTCCGCCTACCCGAGTCCACCGAGACGGAGGGCGTCCTCGATCTCGCTGAGCTTCGCGGAGGGCAGGACCCCCGCTCGCTCGATCAGGTCGTCCCGGGACACTGTGGTCAGCCACGTGCAAGGGGTAACGCCTGGACGCGGAAGCGCGATCCGCAGCACGCCTTCACAGGGCAGCCCTTCCATGGCGCCGACTGCCACTTCGACGCCCAGACCGCTGAGGTCGACGCCCGCCGGAGCGACGACCTGCATCACCTGGATTCCGGACGCGTCGTCTCCCGACAGCAGTACGACCGGCCGCCGCTCGTCGAACGCGACCCACCAGACTTCGCCACGTTGCACATGTCCTCCTGACACAGGACGGCAGGCGGACGCTGCGCGACCCTGACGCGTTGGGGAGACGGGTGTGGCCACCGTTGATCATCGGTGTGTGAAGACGGAAGACCATGCGGTGGCCGCGGATCACAGCGTAGACCCCGCCCGCTGGATCGTGTTGACCGTCCCGGCAGCCAGTGCTGGAGTCGGCACGTGAACAGCATCCCCGCCAACCGGCGGCTCTGGAACCGGATCAGCAGCTCCTACCAGCACGCGCACGACCCGCAGATCGGCGCCGCACCCCGGCTGTGGGGCATGTACTCCATCCCCGACGCGCACCTGCGCGCCCTGGGTGACGTCACCGGCAAGCGCGTCCTCGAACTCGGCTGCGGCGCCGGCCAGTGGTCCAGGGCGCTCACCGCCGAGGGCGCCACCGTGGTCGGGCTCGACCTGTCCGAAGCCCAACTCGCCGCAGCGGTCGACGCGATGGGAGCGGACCGCTACCCGCTGGTGCAAGGCTCCGCCGAGCAGCTCCCCTTCGCCGCCGACAGCTTCGACCTGGTGTTCTGCGACTTCGGTGGGCTCAGCTGGGCGCCCCCGCACCTGGCCGTCCCGCAGGCCGCACGCGTCTTGCGCCGAGGCGGGCGCCTGGTGTTCAACGTCGCCAGCCCATGGTTCGAAGCGTGCTACGACGAAGCCGCCGGCCGCGTGACCACGACGCTGCGGCAGGACTACTTCGGCCTGGACACCATCGCCGAGGGCGACGGCGCGACCAGCTATCAGCTCACCTACGGCGACTGGGTCAGGGTCCTGCGCGGCGCGGGTCTCGTCATCGACGACCTCATCGAGCCACGGCCCGAACCGGGAACACCCAACGGCTACAACGAGACCGACCCACCCGACTGGGCACACCGCTGGCCGGCGGAACTGCTCTGGGTCACCCACAAACCGTAGGTTCCGCCGCTACGAGCCATGCGAGCTCGCGAACGTGCTTCTTCGTTCACCGCAGCCGGAACCAGACCTGCACCTCACCCGTCTCGGCCGGAGCCAGCGCCTCGGCCGGGCGGCGGGTGTCCTCGGTGAAGCCGAGGCGGGCAGGGACGGCGGCGCTGGGGGTGTTGGCCGGGTCGTGGACGATCTCGACGCGCTCGACGCCGGGGAGGCGGAAGGCCTCCTCGGTCAGGGCGCGGGCGGCCCGGGTGGCGACGCCGCGGCCGGTGGCGGCGGGGTGCAGCCAGTAGCCGATCTCGCGGGTGTCGGCGGGGGTGTCCGCGTACCGGGCAAGGCCGCAGGAGCCGACGATGGCGCCGTCGAGGACGATCGCGTAACTGCACTCGACCCCGCTCGCCCAGCGTTCCGCGCGGCCGGCCAGGAAGTCCGCGACGCGGGCCGGGCTGTGCTCGGCGACCCACGGCATCCAGGGGCGCAGGTGGTCGAGCGACTCGTCGATGACCCGGGAGAACTCCGGCAGGTCCGCCCCGGCGTCGTACGCGCGCAGCGTGAGCCCGCCGTCGACGACGATCACGGGCTGCGGGAGCGGGAGCGGCTGCGGGAGGGGGAGGCTCATGCGGCGAGGATCGTACGGCGGGCCCGCGCGCGGCAAGGGAATTCCCCGGGTGTGACCGCGCCCCGGCGCCGTGAGACGCAGGTCACATCAGGGCATGTCACAGCGCGGTGGGCCCATTCCGTCCTGGGTGTGGAGGCAACGACAACACCCCACGGAGGAAGCCGCCATGAACGCTCGTCTGAACATGTTCGAGAGCCCCATCGCCGCCAAGGTGTGGAAGCACATCATCATGGCCGGCAAGGCCCTCGACGACTCGACGCTGCCCGTCGCGACGCGGGAGCTCGTGAAGATCCGCGCCAGCCAGATCAACGGCTGCGGTTTCTGCCTCGACATGCACACCAAGGACGCCGCGGCCGCCGGCGAGAGCCAGCTGCGCCTGCACATGGTCGCGGCCTGGCGTGAGGCCACGGTCTTCACCGACGCCGAGCGCGCCGCCCTCGAGCTGACGGAGCAGGGCACCCGCCTCGCCGACGGCGGCCGGGTCACGGACGAGGCGTGGGCGAACGCCGCCAAGTACTACGACGAGGAGGAGCTCTCCGCCCTGGTCGCCGCCATCGCGATCATCAACGCGTTCAACCGAGGCAACGTGATGATCCAGATGCCCGGCGGCGAGTACCAGCCCGGCCAGTTCGGCTGAGAAGCACCGCCGCCCGGTCACCGCCCCCGTCACCGCCCTTCCTCGTAAAGGAAAACGTCCATGAACCTCGCCCTGTGGATCGTCACCGGACTGCTCGCCCTCGCCTTCCTGGCCGGTGGCGCCTACAAGGTGGCCGTACCGAAGGAGAAGATCGCCGCCGCCGGACCCAGCGGGCGGTGGGTCGACGACTTCAGCGGCGGGTCCGTCAAGGCCATCGGAGCCCTTGAGGTGCTGGGCGCCATAGGCCTGATCCTGCCCGCCGCGCTCGACATCGCGCCGGGCCTGGTGCCGGCGGCCGCCATCGGCCTGCTGATCATCATGGTGGGGGCGGCGATCACCCGGATCCGGCGGAACGAGCTGAAGCTCGTGGGGGTGGACGTGGTCTACGTCGTCCTCATCGGCTTCGTGGTCTGGGGCCGCCTCGGCCCCGAGTCCTTCACGGGCTGACCGAGAGCCGGGAGGCGGTACGAAGGCGGCGGTACGCACGGTGTGCGTACCGCCGCCGACGGCTGTCCTCCCGGATGCCGTGCTAGCCCTTGCTGACCGCCGCCAGGATCTCCGGCAGCCGGTTCGCCGTCCGAGGAGCCGCCACCTTGAGGCCCGCCCAGGCGAGGACCGCGCCGTAGAGCGCGCCCACCGGGAGCAGGAGCCACAGCAGCGAGTCCTGGTCGGACAGGTGCAGGTACACCGTCGCGCCGATGAGCGGGCCGCAGAGCAGCGGGGCCGTGAGCATGCCGCCGAGGATCGAGATCCAGGCGAGACCGGCCTGCCCGGGCGCCACGTTCTTGTAGCCGCTGTCCTGCGGGATCGAGTACGGGAAGAAGGCCGAGGCCACCGCGCCCGTCGCCAGCATCGCGCCGAGCAGCGCGAACGCCAGGCCGAGCGCCTCGGGGAGCCGTGACCAGTCACCGAGGACGGCGGTCGTCAGGACGGTGACGAGCGTCGCGTACGGCAGGGTCACGGCCAGCAGGGCCAGGGCACGCGCGCGGAGTTCGGCGTACGCGTCGGCGGTCGACGCGAGGGTCTGCGCGACCATCCAGAACGCCGAGGTGTCCTGGCCGAACTGGTTGTACATCAGCATGCCGAGCATCCCGGAGGCGAAACAGGCCCAGTAGATCGAGCCCGTGCCCTGGAAGGCGTTGAACAGCGGCACGATCAGACCGAGGGCGAGCGACGTCACCCACGAGGCCTTCGTCTTCGGGTCGCGCCACATGTAGCGCATGCTCCGCTCCATGACGGCGCCCGTACGCCCGCCGGGCAGGATCCGGCCCAGGAGCCCCGTACCCGAGGACTTCTCGCGGACGCCCGCGCCCGACGCGGCCCCGATCGTGGAACCGTCCGGCTCGACCATCAGCCGGACCAGGCTCCGCTGCCACCAGTACACGAGCGCCACGAGCACGGCGGCGGTGAGCAGCAGCCGGGCAGCCGCCGACCCGTAGTCGCCGGCGCTCGCCGCGTCGACCGCGCCGATCGCCGCCGCGGGCGGCAGCCAGTCGGCGACGGCCGCCACCGGTTCGAGGGCGGTCAGCCCCCCGGGCCGGCTGAGGCGCTGGGCGCCGAAGTTCACGAGCTGCATGCCGACCGCGATGAGGAGGCCGCTCAGGAGCGCCAGGTCGCGTCCCTTGCGGGAGGTGAGCAGCCGGACGTTGGCGGCGGCGACGGCCCGGGACAGCGCCACGCACACGGCGACCGTCAGCGGCACCGCGACGACGGCCGCGAGCACGGCGGCCGTGCCGTGCGCGACCGACAGGGCCGCGCCGAACGCCAGGAACAGGGTGAGGACGGGACCGACACCGACGAGGGAGGCCACGAACAGGGCCCGGATCAGCGGCCGGGGCCGCAGCGGCAGCATCACGAGCCGCGACGGATCGAGGGTCTCGTCACCGCCCGGCACGAACAGCGGCATCACCGCCCACGCGAGCGCGGTCACCCCGGTGAGGAGGACGGCGATGGTCCCGGCGTCGGCGCTGCCCCGCACCAGGACGAAGGCGAGCACCATGCCCGCCGCGAAGACCACCCCGAAGACGATCGAGACGATGTACGCGGCGGTCCGCCCGCCCGACTGCTTCAGGCCGTTGCGAAGCAGCGACAGCTTGAGCCGTACGAAGACGGACGTGAGGGACGGTACGGAGGACGCGGCGGCGGCCGCGGCGGGGGTCGTCACGGCGCTCATCGCTGCGCCCCGCCGCCCAGCCAGTCGAGCGAGTCCCCGGCCGCCTCGCGCCCGTTCGCGCCGACCAGTTCGAGGAACGCGGCCTGCAGCGAGGGCGCGTCGCCCCGCACCTCGGCGAGCGGTCCCTGGGCCCGGATCTGGCCCGCGGCCATCACGGCGACCCAGTCGCAGAGCGACTCGACGAGTTCCATGACGTGGCTGGAGAAGACGACGGTCGCGCCGGAGGCGGTGTACCGCTCAAGAACGCCGCGGATGGTCTGCGCCGAGACGGGGTCGACGCCCTCGAAGGGCTCGTCGAGGAAGAGCACCTCGGGGTTGTGGAGCAGCGCGGCCGCGAGCCCGATCTTCTTCCGCATGCCGGTCGAGTAGTCGACGACCAGCTTGTTCTGCGAACCGGTCAGGTCGAGGACATCGAGGAGCTGCGCGGCCCGCTTGTCGACCTCGGCGCCCGGCAGGCCCCGCAGCCGGCCGCTGTACGCGAGGAGTTCACGGCCGGAGAGGCGCTCGAAGAGCCGCAGGCCCTCCGGCAGGATGCCGATCCGCGCCTTGACCCGCGCGACCGACTCCGGGTCGGCCCACACGTCGTGCCCGGCGACGTGGATGCGGCCCTGGTCGGGCCGGAGCAGGCCGGTGATCATGGAGAGGGTGGTGGTCTTGCCGGCGCCGTTGGGGCCGACGAGCCCGATGAAGCGGCCGGCGGGCAGGACCAGGTCGATCCCGTTCACCGCGATCTGCTGGCCGAATCGTTTCCACAGTCCCTCGACACGCACAGCGGGCGCCGCACCTTCCCCCGGTGCGGCGCCCGCCTTGTCGAAAGTTTTCTCAAATGCCTGGTCAGGCATGGTGCTTCAACCCCTTTTCGGTCCCCGTGTGTACGGGCCCCACCCTAAAGGGGGTGTCCGTGGGGTCCCTAGGGTCACGACGTGCGGCTTCTCGCCTCCGCCGCTTCCCGGCCGCACGCGTACGCGAGGGCGCTGATCAGCTCCTCCGCGTCGGGCAGCCAGCGGTTCGCCGGCGTGGGGCGCCGGGCCCACTGCACCGCGCCGGAGCCGCCGATCCGGGTCGGCGGGGCCGCCACGTAGTGGCCCTCGCCGCGGGTGGTGAGATCGAGGGAGGAGGGGACCCAGCCCAGCTTCCGGACGAGGTCCGGCACCTTGGCGGCGGCGCCCGGCAGGACGAAGAAGTACATCCGGCGGTCCGGGGTGCAGGTCACGGGGCCGAGCGTCAGCTCCATGCGCTCCATCCGGGCGAGCGCGAGGAAACCGGCCGACTCGGAGACCTCGATCGCGTCGAACGTGCGGCCCGTCGGCAGCAGGATCGACGACTTCGGCTGCTTCGACCACATGCGCCGGGCGCCGACCCCGCTGCCGGTCGCCTGGGTCGACCAGTCGGGCCTGATCGCGTGGGCGCCGGGCCGGGCGCACGCGTCAGCACCGCACGAACAGCGTTCCCTGCCTTCGACGGCCTCCAGCCAGGTCCCGGGGAACACGTCCCAGTGCCGCTCTTCCGCGTACCGCACAGCGCTGTCCAGCAGCTGCTCGCCTCGCTGCTTGGGGATCTGTGCGGCTTCCGTGACTCCGATGGTCTCTTCCACGGTGAACACAACTTCCGCCGCCACCTGGGGTTACGGGCGGGACGCCGAGCGGTGTGAGGCATCGATCCTGCACGCGGGGCGCATCGGTGCACGGGCGGGGGCGCGCGGGGGCCCGGGGAGCGGGGATGGGTACGCAGAGGTGGGGGCGCCGGCGGTGAGGAAGCGGCCGACGTGTCCGGTTTCGCGTGTTCACATCGGCATTGACCGGATATTCACCGGGCAGTGATCAGTTCTCTTGTGATCACCGCACGGCCTCAGGGGGTACTCATGGCAGCCAGACCACTCGTTCCGCGTCAGCTCAACGAACGGCTCCAGGCGCTCATTCAGGAGGCGGGCTGCTCCAACGCCGGTCTCGCCCGCAGAGTCAACATGGTCGGCGCGGAGCGCGGCCTCGACCTGCGGTACGACAAGACCTCGGTGGCGCGCTGGCTGCGCGGACAGCAGCCGCGCGGCCGCGCGCCGGGGATCATCGCCGAGGCGCTCGGCCGCAAGCTGGGCCGTACCGTCACGATCGACGAGGTCGGCATGGCCAACGGCCGGAACCTCGCCGCCGGGGTGGGGCTCCAGTTCGCGCCGACCGTGCCCGGGGCGATCGAGCAGGTCTGCGAGCTGTGGCGCAGCGACGTCGGCCGCCGTGACTTCCTCTCCGGCTCCACCATCGCCGCCTCGGCCCTCGTCGAGCCCAGCCGGGACTGGCTGATCACGGTGCCGGACACGCACGTGGCCCGGATGGCGGGGGCCCGCGTCGGCGTCGCGGACGTGACGGCCGTACGGGAGATGACGACCGCGCTCGTCGGCCTCGACCGGCGGTTCGGCAGCGGCCATGTGCGGCCGGTGGTCGTCCACTACCTCAACAGCGTGGTGTCGGGCATGCTGTCCGGCTCCTACCGGGAGGCCGTCGGCCGGCAGCTGTTCGCGGCCGTCGCCCGACTCACCGAACTCGCCGGGTACATGGCGGTGGACACCGGCGAACCGGGGCTTGCCCAGCGGTACTACATCCAGGCGCTGCGGCTCGCGCAGGCGGCCGGTGACCGAGGGTACGGCGGATACGTCCTCGCCGCCTCGATGAGCCACCTCGCCGCACAGCTCGGCAGCCCCCGGGAGATCGCCCAGTTGGCGCGGGCCGCGCAGGAAGGGGCGCGGGGCAAGGTGCCGCCGAGGGCGGAGGCGATGTTCCTCGCGGCCGAGGCCCGGGGGCACGCGCTCCTCGGGGACGTCCGCGCCTTCGAGGCGGCGGCGGGAGGTGCCGCACGGGCCCTGGAGCGGGCCGATCCGGAGGCGGGCGACGACCCGGCGTGGATCGCCCACTTCGACCACGCGTATCTCGCGGACGAACTGGCCCACTGCTACCGGGACCTGGGGCAGCCGGAGGCCTCCGCGCGGGCTGCCGAGGAGTCGGTCGCCGGGCACCCGGAGTCGCGGGTGCGGCGGCGGGCGATCGGGCTCGCCCTGCTCGCCTCGGCGCAGGTCCAGCAGCGGGAGGTCGAGCAGGCCTGCCGGACGGGGACCCGGGCGCTCGAACTCCTCGGCACACTGCGGTCGTCGCGGGGCACGGAGTACCTGGACGATCTGCGGGACCGACTGGAGCCGTACGCGGGAGAGCCGGTGGTACGGGAGTTCGGGGCGCGCGTCGAGCTGTACGCGGCGTAGGCCTTCGGCGACGAGGGAAGGTTGTGTAACCGGGCTCACACGTGTGTGCGGAGCCCGGCGCGCACCCGGTAGCGTGAGCCGACGATTCCGTAGGTCCATCAGTAGGAGTCCCGGTGACGCAGAACGGACAGGGTCCGGAGCCGCAGTACCCGGCGGTGCCCCCCGCGCAGAACGGTCAAGGGGGAGCACAGTCGTACGGTGGCGCCTGGGGTCCCGCCGGCGCCGCGCCGGGCGGACAGCCCCTGCCGCCCGCGCAGCCGCTGCCTCCTGAGGCGACGCCGGGCGGCGCGGCCGACATGCAGTCCACCCAGTACCTGCCGCCGGTCCCGCCGCAGGGCGCACCGCCGCAGCCGGGCTACGGCTACCCGCACCAGGGCGCCCCGGGCGCCGCCGACATGCAGGCGACGCAGCACATCGCCCCGGTGGCGGGCGGGATGCCGCCGGTGTCGGGCGGGATACCCCAGGGACCGGGCGGGATGCCGCCGGCGTCGGGCGGGATGCACCAGGCTCCACCTCCGCAGGGGTACGGCTATCCGCCGCCGGTCTCGGCTCCGCAGCCCGGGTACGGGTACCCGCCGCCGGCCGCCGGGGACATGCAGGCGACCCAGCACATCGCCCCGCTGCCGCCGCAGCAGCAGGGCGGCGGCTCCCACACCCAGTTCCTCGGTACGGGACCGCTCTCCGCGCAGGGGCAGCAGGGCCCCGGCCCCGCGGGCGCCGCCGACGCGACCCAGTACATCGCGCCCGTTCCGGCGCAGGAACCCGGTGAGCGGCAGCCGCCCGCCGAGTTCGACAACCTCTTCCGTACGGAGGCCCCGCGGCCGCCGCAGCAGCCGCAGCCGCACACGCAGGCGTACCAGCAGCCGGCCCCGGCCCCGTACCAGCAGCACCAGCAGCACCAGCCGCAGCACCACCAGCCGCCGCAGCATCAGCAGCACCAGCAGCCGCCCGCGCCCCCGCAGCAGTACGCGTACCAGGGCGCCTACTACGAGGGCGACGAGCCCGAGCCGCCGCGCCGCAAGGCGCCGGTCGCGCTGATCGCCGTCGTCGTCGCCGGCTGCGCCGTCGTCGGCCTCGGCGCCGGCGCGCTCCTCAGCGGCGGCGACGAGGAGAAGGACCCCAAGGCCCCCGGGCAGAACGTGGCGGCGAGCTCCGCCGCGCCGTCGTCCACCGAGGCGCCGCCGCCCACCGAGAAGCCCGTCGACCCGGCCGAGCCGCAGGCGCGGGAGCTGAGCAAGCTGCTCGCGACCAGCAGCAGCAGCCGTGACACGGTGATCAGCTCGGTCGAGTCCATCAAGCAGTGCAAGAACCTCGACAAGGCCGTCGCCGACCTGCGCGCGGCGGCCGACCAGCGCCGGGGCCTGGTCACCAAGCTCCAGTCGCTGTCGGTCGACAAGATCCCGGACAACAGCGCCCTGACGGCGGCCCTCACCAAGGCCTGGCGGGCCTCGGCGGCGGCCGACGACCACTACGCGGCCTGGGGCACCCAGATGAAGGCCAAGAAGGCGTGCAAGGGCGGCAAGGCCCGCTCGACCAACCGCCTGGTCGAGGCGAACCAGCAGAGCGGCGTGGCCACCGCCGCGAAGAAGGAGGCGGCCTCGCTGTGGAACCCGACCGCCTCGAAGTACGGCCTGGAGAAGCGGAGCTACTCCCAGCTGTGAGCGGGCCCCGCCGGATCTGAGAAGGGCCTCGCCGGAACCGGCGAGGCCCTTCTTCCGACGAGGGATCTACGGGGCGCTGAGGACGGTCTCGCCGACGTCGACGAAGCCGGGCTTCTGCGCCACGAGCCGCCCCTCGCGGACCACCTGGAACGTCACCTCGTGGTTGACGATCCGGGGGAAGCTGGGGGCGCCGAGCAGGTCCTCGTACTTCCAGCGCAGGGTGGGGGTCAGACCACCGGTGTCGATCCGCTCGCCCCGGTCCAGGGCGTGGGCGATCTTCGTGGCCGTGATCCGGTCGGTGTCGAGGGCCTCGATGACCTCCTTGAGCACGGTGTACGCGATCCAGGTGGTCTGGACGCCCGCGTCGGCCGGGTCGACCCGGTTGTCGGCGAAGGCGTGCTCCTGGATGACCTTGCGCATCGGCGCCCAGCTCTTGTCGGACGACTCCGGGTACCAGCCGGTGACGAACGCGCCCTCGAAGGGGCTGCGGGCGCCGCCGGTACGGTCGATCACCGGCTGGCCGACGCTGCCGAGGACCGACGAGATCCGTACGGCGTCCCGCTTGCCGTCCGAGCCGCCCTCGCCCGTGCCCTCGCCCTCGTCCTCCGCCGGGAGCCGGCGGAAGGAGTCGAAGAACGTCTGGGTGCGCTCGCCGAGGACGGCGGTGACACAGCCGTCCTCGTCACCGGCCTTCTCACGGGCCCGGTCGGCCTGCGCGGTGTACTCGGCCGCGTCCTCGACGGCCGGGATGTCGACGGCGCCGCGGTGACGCGTCGTGCGGAGACCGGAGTTGAGGAGCTCGGGAAGCTTGTCGCCGGCGAGGGTGTCGGGCCGGACCAGGGAGACCGTGCGGCAGGACTCGGCGAGCTGCATGCCGTGACCGGCGATGAGGGACGCCTGCCCGCCGTTGACGGGGTAGGAGAGCGGGCTGGTGAACTCGTCCTCCGAGATGCCGTAGCCGCCGATGTACGGGATGCCGGCGGCCTCCAGGGGCGCCATGAAGGCGCGCCCGTTCTGGCTGTACGAGCCGACGACGGCGACCGCGTTCTCGTGGACGGCCCGGCGGGCACAGGCGGCGGCGCCGGTGCCGGTGTTGTGTTCGTTACAGGTGAGGACGCGCAGTTCGTGGCCGTCGATACCGCCCTGGGCGTTGACCCACCGGGCGAAGGCCTGGGCCATCGCGGGCATTCCGGGCATGTTGGTCGCCCGGGTCTGGTCGGGGGCCCACGTCATCACCGTGACGGGCTCCCTGGAGCCCCCCGTGGCCCCAGGGAGCACGCCACACCCGGTGAGCAACGAGGCTCCGGTCGCCGCGGTCGTGACGTACGCGAGGAGTGAGGTCAGTCGCCTACCGGTCATGGGCATGCACATTTCCGTCTCATGGGTAACGCGGGAGTGTGCACGGTTCAACGGTGGGTGACGTGAAGGTGAATTACGGGAGCCGCGAGGGGCGGACACCGCTGACCGGACAAGGGAACGTACGATCGAAACGTGTCCAGTCCAGTCTCCGGTTCGGTTAACTCTTCCCGTCGCGGCCGTCGCTCCTCCACCATGGGCGGCATGCCGCTCAACGACATGCCGTGGTGGCGCTGGCGCAGCAACGTGCGCTCGGCGCTTCACATGCTCTCCGACCCCGGGTTCCACGAGACGACCTGGCTCGCCGGCCTCGAGGGGTACGGGGACGTCACCGACGCCGTCTACCGCCTGGTCGAGGACACCTGGCTCGACAACTGGTCCGCCGAGAAGTACGTCGGCTCGATCTTCCGCGACACCGGCGAGGCCGCCCTCGTCGACGTCGCCGTCCTCCGGGTGCTCCGCATCATGCACCAGGTCGGACCCGACGCCCCGGTCTCCGCGTACCTCGAACACCACGGCTGGCCCGAAGCCGTACGGGCCGCCCGCGAGGCCCACGTACGCCTCGCGCAGGCCGACGGCGAGGACCCCGACACGCCCCCGCGCTCCCTCGACGTGCTCCGGATCATGACCCGGTCCGTCTGACGGACAGTGGGCTTCGTGACCCGCCGGGGTATGGCAGGCTGACAGGATGACCGACCAGTACGTCCTCACCCTCTCGTGCCCCGACAAGCAGGGCATCGTGCACGCCGTGTCGAGCTACCTCTTCATCACGGGATGCAACATCGAGGACAGTCAGCAGTTCGGAGACCGTGACACCGGTCTCTTCTTCATGCGGGTCCACTTCTCGGCCGAAGCCCCCGTGAACGTCGACAAGCTGCGGGCCAGCTTCGCCGCGGTCGGCGACGCCTTCGCCATGGACTGGCAGATCAACCGCGCCGACGAGCGCATGCGGGTCGTCCTCATGGTGTCGAAATTCGGCCACTGCCTGAACGACCTGCTGTTCCGGTCCCGGATCGGGGCGCTGCCCGTCGAGATCGTCGCGGTCGTCTCCAACCACACGGACTTCGAGGAGCTCGTCGGCTCGTACGGGATCCCCTTCCGGTACATCCCGGTGACGAAGGACACGAAGGCGGCGGCGGAAGCGGAACTCCTTGAGCTCGTCCGCTCGGAGAACGTCGAGCTGGTCGTCCTCGCCCGCTACATGCAGGTCCTCTCCGACGACCTCTGCAAGCAGCTCTCCGGCCGGATCATCAACATCCACCACTCCTTCCTCCCCAGCTTCAAGGGCGCCAAGCCGTACCACCAGGCACACATGCGCGGCGTGAAGCTGATCGGCGCGACGGCCCACTACGTGACGGCCGACCTCGACGAGGGCCCGATCATCGAGCAGGAGGTCGAACGGGTGGGCCACGAGGTGACGCCGGACCAGCTGGTGGCGGTGGGCCGGGACGTGGAGTGCCAGGCGCTGGCCCGCGCGGTGAAGTGGCACGCGGAACGCCGAATCCTCCTGAACGGCCGCCGCACGGTCGTCTTCGCGTAACCCGCGGGGCGGCGGCCGCGAGGGGGTGGCTACAGGCGGCTCAGGGACGCTGCTGCTGAGAGGACGTCCCTGATGGCCTCTCGGTCGCCGTCCTGGCCCGCCGCTGCCTCCTCCGGAGGGACATGGCCCGCCACCAGCTGGCAGAACTCCACCCCGTCCATCGCCACCTGCGCCACCGTGTGGTCCGGCGACCCCACCGCCGCCGGGGAGTCCAGGGGGATGTACCAGTGGCCCCCGCCCGCGCCCTCCACCTCCAGGTGGAGCGAGCGGCCCGGTGCGCCCGCCGCCACAAGGTGGCGGGCCGGGGCGGCGAGGCCCGTGCGCCGTCGTCCGGCCAGGGCCGCGGGGAGCAGCCGGGCCGCCAGGTCGATCATGTCGTGGAGGTGCGCGCCGCTCGGCGGCGCGTACGGATACGCCACCGCCTGCGCGATGTCCTCCGCGTGCACCCAGCACTCGAAGGCCCGCTCCAACAGCGAGTCCCGCAGCGGCAGCGCGAAGTCCTTGTAGGTGACCGTCAGGTCCGCCACTCCCCGCCCCGCGAACGAGACCGTGCGGATCAGGGCGTGGCTCTGCTCCCGCCAGGGCTCCCGCAGCGACCGGTTCGCCGGCCGGTCGAGGCCCGACCAGAACTCCTCCGTCCGCTCGGTCGGCGACAGTTCCGGCGTGCCCCTGCCCAGCGGGTCGTCGAGGCCGAGTGCCGCCGCCACCAGGCCGTCCACGGCGAGCAGGTGGCCGATGACCCCGGCGACCGTCGCCTTCCGGCGTACGATCCGGTCCTCCTCGTACCACTTGAGCCGTACCGGCGCGTGCCACTCCGACTCGCCGATGTCCCGCAGCAGCGCGTCGAGCCGCGCGGTCTCCGCGTCGTACGGGGTGACCCAGCCGGGGATCGGGATACGTGCCGGGCGGCGGCCCAGGCAGTTCTCCAGGACGCGGGACCGCAGCAGCGGGTCGAGGTCCAGGTCGCGGTCCTCGTGGAGCAGCGCCACCGCGTCCCGCAGCCGCAGGGCCTCGTCCGCGCACGGCGCGCAGGCCGTGAGGTGGTCCTCGACGGCCTGGGTCTCCCCGGCCGAACACGCCGAAAGTGCCCAGGCCCCGAGGAGGGACTTGAGCACACCGTGGGTGAGGACCGGCACCTCCGGCTCCGGCTCCGGCTCCGGCCCGGGTTCCGGCCCGTGGCCCTCCGCCGTCAGGTCCGCGTGGTCGTCCGCCGCCCGGCGCGGCCCCGGTATCCAGGGGGCGCGTGCGACGTCGTCCCCGTCGCCGTTCGCCCCCGTCACCGTGCCCGTCCGTAGCCGGGCGGCCCGCCGCCCTCGGGGTGCCGGGTGTTCGCCGAGGAGAGCAGCTGGAGGCCGAGGCGGAGGCGCCGCCGCGCCTCGTCCTCGGTGACGCCGAGGTCGGCGGCGGTCTGCCGGTAGTCCCGCCGCTGGAAGTACGCCAGTTCGAGCGCGGCCCTGAGCGGCGTCGGCATGGACGTCACGATGTAGTCGGCGCGGGCCGCGACGGAGGCCCGGCGGACCTTCTGCTCCAGTTCCTCGACGGAGCCCCGGCCCGTCTCCGCGTACGCCGTCGCCTCGGCCTGCCGCAGCCGGTGCACGGCCTGCGACTGGGTGAGCCGGGCGACCCACCCGCGCATGTTGCCCTGCTTCGGGTCGTACGCGTCGGGGTTCTCCCAGATGTAGCCGAAGACCTCGCGGGTGATCTGGTCGGCCGCCTCGTCGTCGTCGAGGACCCGGTGGGCGAGGCTGTGGACGAGGGAGGCGAACCGGTCGTACAGCTCGCCGAGCGCGGCGGCCTCCCCGCGCGCGAGCCGCTGCTGCATCCTGCGGTCCCAGCGCGGTGGTGTGTCCTTCGCCATCCGACCCTCCGCTCTTCCCGGCTTCCGGCTCCCCTCCCGGCTCCCCGGCTCCCCTGTTCTCCTCCAACGTAGTGCGCCCTGCCGACAACGTACGTCCGTTTGCCGCAAGTGCGCCCTTGACGCGGATCCGGGTGGTAAGGAAAGCGTCATCCTTCGCCCCGGGGGTTTCGCCGGGTTACGGCGGGGCAGGCGGCGTCCGTGACGACGATCGAGGTCGACGAGGACGAGTACGGCTCCTGGACGGTGTTCCGGGTGCGGGGAGAACTGGACCTGGTCACCTCCCCCCGGATACGCCGCCGCGTCCACGACGTGGTCGCGGGGGGCCGCCACGACCTCGTGATAGACCTCTCCGCCGTCCGGTTCTGTGATTCCAGCGGGGTCGGCATGCTGATCGCGGCCCGCCGGCTGCTGCGTTCCTGCGGCGGCCGGCTCCGCCTGATACTGCCCGAGGACCGGGAGGGTCACGTCGGCCGGGTGCTCGCCGCGCTCGGCGTCCGGCGCCTCTTCGAGGTGTACGAGAACGTGTCGGCGGCGCTCACCGGCACGGATCCGATCGAGGCCGCGCTCACCGAGACGACGGCCCTGACCGCGAGCGGCCTCACCGCGACGGACCGAATCGCTCCCTGAGCCGGTACTTGAGCACCTTCCGCAGCGTCTCGTTGCGGGGGAGCGCGTCCACCACCTCCAGCTGTTCCGGCAGCTTGTGGACGGAGAGTCCCGCGGCCCGCAGGAAGGCCGTCACCGCGGGCAGCGTCAGCGGCGCGGCGCCCGGCGGCTGTTCGACGACGGCGCAGACGCGTTCGCCGCGCTCGGCGTCCGGGAGGCCTATGACGGCGGTGTCCCCGACGTCCGGGTGCGTGTGGAGGAGGTCCTCGATCTCCTTGGCCGAGATGTTCTCTCCCTTGCGGATGATGACGTCCTTCACGCGGCCCGTGAGGACCAGGTGCCCGCTCGGCGTGAGGTGTCCGACGTCCCCGGTGATGAGGAAGCCGTCCTCGTCGAAGGCGGCGGCCGTCTGCGCCGGGTCCAGATAGCCCCGGCAGACGGCCTCGCCACGCAGCCGGACCTCGCCGGTGGCGGTGATCCGGATCTCCATGCCGGCGGGCGGGCGGCCCTCGGTGGTCGCGAGGTTCTCGGGGGTGTCGTCGGGGGAGCCCATCGTGATCATGGGGACCTCCGTCATGCCGTACCCGTGGGTGAGTCGGCAGCCCAGCTCCTTCCGTACGGCGTGGTACATCTCGGGCGGTTTCGGCGCCCCACCGCCGGCCAGGAGTCGCAGCGTGGGGATGAGCGGCTCGTCCGGACGCCTACGCTGCTCGGCGAGGAACATCGCGTAGAAGGCGGTCGAGCCGCCGGCCACGGTCACCCCGTGCCTGCGGTACTCGTCCAGGGCCTCCGGCAGCGCGAACTGCTCGAACATCACCGCGGGGAAGCCGCAGAGCAGCAGCATCACCGTGTAGTCGGGCCCGGCGATGTGCGCGTACGGGAAGGCCATCGAGCCGACGTCCGCGTCGGTGAGCCGCAGCGCGTGCGCGAGGCAGGAGCCGCCCGCGAGGAGGGAGCGGTCGGTGTGCAGGACGCCCTTGGGGTCGGAGGTCGTGCCGGACGTCCAGTAGATCCAGCGGACGTCGGTCCCCGACGAGGGCGGTGGGGGCAGCACGGCCGGGTCGCCGTCCGGCAGGGAGTCGTACGCCTCGAAGACGCCGCGCGCGCCGAGCCGCCCGGCCATCTCCGTGTGGTCGAATCCGCGCCAGACGCCGGGGATGGCGAAGAACTCGGCCTTGGACTCGCGCAGCGCGAAGCCGACCTCCTTGTCCCGGTAGAAGGGGATCACGGGCGTCTGTACGGCTCCGATGCGGGCGAGCGCGAAGGAGAGCACCGCGGTCTCGATGCGGGTGGGCAGCTGCCAGGCGACGACGGTGCCGGGTCGCACGCCCATGCCGTACAGGCCGGCGGCGCAGCGCTCGGCGCGCTCGCGCAGGCCGCCGAAGGTGAGGACGCGGTCGCCCTGGAGGAGGACGGGCCGGTCGGGGGTGAGGGCGGCGCGGCGGGCGACGAGCTCCCAGAGCGTGCGGGAGCCGTCGAGAGTGTGTGCGGTCTCATTCATCCCGTACTCCCCTTGGCTGACGTTCCGTCAGTTCGTGCGGCGAGCGTAGAGGTCAGGCGCTTGTCGGTCCAGGGGTGCGGGGCTAGCCTGACCCCGTCAGATCTGACGGGTCATCAGAAAATGGAGAGCGCTCCATGACGGAACTGCCCCGCATCATCAGCGTCGACGACCACGTGATCGAGCCCGCCCACCTCTTCGAGACCTGGCTCCCGAAGAAGTACCGCGACCGGGGTCCCCGGCCCCTCACCGCCGGCATCGGCGAGCTCGCCTACGTCGCCGGCAAGTACCAGATCACGATGGACCCCGAGGGGCCGCCCACCGACTGGTGGATCTACGAGGACCTCAGGTTCCCGTACAAGCGCAACATCGCCGCCGTCGGCTTCGACCGCGACGACATGACCCTCGAAGGGATCACCAGGGAGGAGATGCGGCGCGGCTGCTGGGACCCCGGGGCCCGCCTCGCCGACATGGACCTCAACCACGTCGAGGCCTCCCTCTGCTTCCCCACCTTCCCCCGCTTCTGCGGCCAGACCTTCGCCGAGGCGCACGACAAGGAGGTCGCCCTCGCCTGCGTCCGCGCCTACAACGACTGGATGGTCGAGGAGTGGTGCGGCGACAGCGGCGGCCGGCTCATCCCGCTCTGCCTCATCCCGCTCTGGGACATCGACCTCGCCGTCGCCGAGATCCGGCGCAACGCCGCCCGGGGCGTCAGGGCCGTCACCTTCTCCGAGATCCCCACCCACCTCGGACTCCCGTCCATCCACTCCGGCTACTGGGACCCCTTCTTCGCCGTCTGCCAGGAGACCGGAACGGTGGTGAATATGCATATTGGATCCAGTAGCCAAATGCCGGCGGCCTCCCCCGACGCCCCGCCCGCCGTCCAGGCCTCCCTCAGCTTCAACAACGCGATGGCCTCGATGATGGACTTCCTCTTCTCCGGCGTCCTGGTGAAGTTCCCGAGACTCAAGCTCGCCTACAGCGAGGGCCAGATGGGCTGGATCCCGTACGCCCTCGAACGCGCCGACGACGTGTGGGAGGAGCACCGTGCCTGGGGCGGCGTCCGCGACCTCATCCCCGAGCCCCCGTCCACGTACTACTACCGGCAGATCTTCTGCTGCTTCTTCCGCGACAAGCACGGCATCGCCTCGCTCGACGTCGTCGGCCGCGACAACGCCACCTTCGAGACCGACTACCCGCACGTCGACTCGACCTTCCCGCACACCAAGGAGGTCGCCCTCGACCACGTCCAGGGCCTCGACGACGAGACCGTCTACAAGCTCATGCGCGGCAACGCCATCCGCATGCTCGACCTCGCCTTCGACCGCGACCGGGGCACGCGCGTCGACCGGGGCATCGGCTGATGGACCTGACGTACACCGACGAGGAGGAGGAGTACCGCGCCCGCCTGCGGGAATGGCTCACCGCGGCCCTGCCCGGCCTCCCCGCGCGGCCCGACCCGCTCGACTGGCCCGCCCGCCGCGCCTACGACTGCGGCTGGCAGCGCCGCCTGTACGACGCCGGATACGCCGACACCCACTGGGACGCCTCCCCCACCCAACGGCTCATCTTCCTGGAGGAGACCGAACGCGCCGGAGCGCCCTACGTCGGCGCCAACTTCGTCGGGCTCCTCCACGCGGGCCCCACCATCGCCGCCGAGGGCACCGCCGCCCAGCGCGAGCGGTGGCTGCCGCCGATCCTGCGCGGCGACGAGGTCTGGTGCCAGGGCTTCAGCGAACCCGACGCCGGCTCCGACCTGGCCTCGCTCAGGACCCGCGCGGTACGGGACGGGGACACGTACGTCGTCAGCGGCCAGAAGATCTGGACCTCGCACGCCGAGGTCGCCGACTGGTGCGAACTCCTCGTACGGACCGACCCCGCGGCCCCCCGGCACAAGGGCATCAGCTGGCTCGCGATGCCCATGGACACCCCCGGCGTCACCGTGCGGCCACTGCGCACCCTCGCCGGCTCGACCGAGTTCGCCGAACTCTTCCTCGACGAGGTACGGGTGCCCGTCACCCACCGCGTCGGCGAGGAGAACGACGGCTGGCGGGTCACCATGGTCACCCTCTCCTTCGAACGCGGCACCGCCTTCGTCGGCGAGGTCGTCGCCTGCCGCCGCCTCCTCGGCGAACTCGCCCGTACGGCCCGCGAGAACGGCACCTGGGACGACCCCGTCCTGCGGCGGCGGCTCGGCAGGCTCTCCGCCGAGTTCCAGACCCTGTGGCGGCTCGTCCAGGCCAACGTCAGCGAGGCCCAGGCCACCGGCGGAGTCCCCGGCGCGGGCGGCTCCGTCTTCAAACTGCACTACTCCCACGCCCGCCAGGAGCTGTACGAGGCCGCCGCCACCGTCCTCGGCACCGGCGCGCTCGACCTGGACCGCGAGTGGACCCTCGACCGGCTCTCCTCGCTCTCGTACACGATCGCCGCCGGCACCTCCCAGATCCAGCGCGACATCGTCGCCGAGCGCATCCTCGGCCTCCCGAAGGGACGGTGACCCCCGCCATGGACTTCCGACTCACCGAGGACCAGCGGGCCCTGCGGCGGGGCGTACGGGAACTGCTCACGCGCCGCTTCGACCGGGAGGCGCTGCGGGCCGCCGTCGACTCCGGCGCACTGGACCGGAAGCTGTGGCGGGAGCTCGGCGCGGCCGGGTTCTTCGCACTGCGGCTCCCGGAGGAGGAGGGCGGGGCGGGCCTCGGCCTCCCGGAGGCGGTGCTGCTCTTCGAGGAGGCGGGGCGGGTGCTGCTGCCGGGGCCGTTGGTGGCGACGCATCTGGCGGCGGGGGCTGTGCCGGGGGCGGGGGAGGGGGAGACGGTGGTGACCTCCGTGGACGAGGGCCTCGTCCCCTGGCTGGACGAGGCCGATGTGGTGCTCGGTGACGTGACGGGAGCCGTACCGATGCGGTCGGTGGATCCGCTGACACCGTTGCACAGCGTGCCCGGACGCGGGGGCGCGGCAGGGTCCCTGGAAGCCGTCCTGTTCACCGCTGCCGAGCAGGTCGGGAGTGCGGCCGCGACCATGGACGCCGCCGTCTCCTACGCCCGTGTGCGGGAGCAGTTCGGGCAGGCGATCGGGGGGTTTCAGGCCGTCAAGCATCTCTGTGCCGGGATGCTCGTCCGTACCGAACTCGCCCGTGCCGCCGTTCGCGCCGCCTCCGTCACCGCCGACCCCGTCGAGATCGCCGGGGCCAAGCTGCTCGCCGACGACGCCGCCACCGGCAACGCCCGCGACTGCCTCCAGGTGCACGGCGGCATGGGCTTCACCTGGGAGGCGGACGTCCATCTGCACCTCAAGAGGGCCTGGGTGCGGGCCGGGCTCCGGCTGCCCGCCGCGCGGGCCGAGGAGGCGGTGGCCGACGCCCTGTAGCCGGCGGTGGCGCTCCGCGTCCGCCGGGTCACGCAATGTCGATACCGGGTTGTGTCCTGCGGCGGGGCCGTCACGGCCCGGAGTCGGCCTCCGGCTCCGGTACGCTCCGTGGGATGCGAGTGCATGTTGACCCGGATCGTCCCGGTGTCGCCCCCGGGGTGACTCCGGCTCCGGGAATGCGCGCCGCTCGCGCCCCGAGGATGCGCCCTGCGCGCTCCTGTTCGACTCCCCGCAGCGTGCGTCGCACAGTATGGACTACGCGTACTCCTTCGCGCTGGAATATGCCCGAAGCGCTTGTTGCGGTGACTGTACGTCAACCATGCTGTCTCGCAAGGGAATCACGTTCCGTAAGGGCGTCGATGGCTGTGAGGCGCGAGGCGATGTGTCCGCCGGTTCGGATGGTGTGAGCGGTGCAGGTGCTTCAGGTTCAGTTGGAGGTCGGGCCCGACCCGGCGGAGGTGGGGCGAGCCCGGAGGTGGGCGCGGTCACGGCTCGCCGGCTCGGGCATACGGGATGACGAGCCGCTGGCCGAGACGCTGGTGCTGCTCATCTCGGAGCTCGTGACCAACGCGGTGGTGCACACCGGCTGTCCGGCCGTGCTGCGGATGCTGTTCGTGGCGGAGGGCGGGGTGCGGGTCGAGGTCGCCGACGCGAGCGACCGCCCGCCGAAGCCCCGGCACGCGGAGGGCGAAGACACCAACGGGCGCGGTCTCGAGCTGGTGGACGGCCTCGCGGACCGGTGGGGCTGGCAGCCCGAGGGCACGGGCAAGAGCATCTGGTGCGAGGTGGACAGGGCGCCGGTCGGGCCGGGGCCGGTGCCGGGGCCGTCGGTGTCGCCCGGCCGGGTGCACTGTTGACGGTTCGTTCCGTTTTGCCCACCCTGGTGTGAGCGATGCGCGGCGAGGGGAGCCGAGGGCCGTGGGCCCTCGGCGTGTGCGGGTCGCTGCCGGGTGGCGGCGGCCGTGCCGCCGCCCATCGGCCTGAACCGGAAGGCGGGGCCCGGTCCCTACAGGATCGCGACCGGGGCCACCGGTGTGCCCGTGCCGCCGACGAAAGGTTCCGGCATCGCGGAGAGCAGGAACGCGTACCGCCCCTCTTGTGCACAGGCTGTGGACAGAGATTCCAGATTCCAGTTCTGCCCCTGGAGCATTCCCATCTCGACCAGGTGGAGGGCGTGCACGGGCAGCCACAGGTCCTCGATCTCCGGCGGGAAGATCTCGAACGTGAGCGTGTCGTCGGCGACGGCCGCGACGTCACGGGCGTGGAACCACTCCGGCGTACGGACCGAGAGGCCCGGTGACGGGAAGGCGTACCCGTGCCGGTCCCCGGCCAGGTACAGCCGCATCTGACCCGTCCGTACGAGCACGATGTCGCCGGAGCGGACCGTCACCCCGCCGAAGTCCGCCGCCTCGTCCAGGTCCTCGGGGGTGACGGCGTGGTCACCCGGCAGCCGGTCCACGCCCTTCGCGGCGGCGACGTCGAGCAGCACCCCTCGGCTCACGAGGTGCCGGGCGGTGTGGATGCCGCTGAACTCGGAGCGGCCGTGCGGGGTGATGGAGGAGGCGGGCCGGCCGTTGTAGATGCGGCCCGAGTGCGAGACATGGGTCAGGGCGTCCCAGTGCGTGCCGGCCTGGAGTCCGAGGGTCACGGCGTCGTCGCTGGTGGCGACCGTGCCGGGGCCGAAGAGCTCCTGGTTGATCTGGACCATGACGTGGAGCGGATTGACCCGGCCGGGGATCATGCCGGTCTGCACGCCGTCCTGTCGGAGGTCGACGGCGAGCGGGACGCGGTGGCCGGTGCGGACGGTGGCGACGGCGGCGCGTACGACCTCGTCCGTGACGAGGTTGAGCGTGCCGATCTCGTCGTCCTGGCCCCAGCGTCCCCAGTTGTTGACGCGCTTGGCGATCTCGTGGAATGCGGCGGGCAGAGACATCGGGGGCCTCCGGGGTCTTGTTTTCCCGTATCTGACGGACCGTAGAATCCTGACGACGAACGAATCTAACGGACCGTCAGAAAGTGCGGGAAGGGGCCGGGCGTGGGGAACTTCTTGACTGGCAAGGTCGTCGCCGTCACGGGCGCGGGACGGGGCATCGGCCGCGCCGTCGCCCTCGCGTGCGCGGCGGAGGGCGCGAAGGTCGTCGTCAACGACTACGGGGTGTCGATCGAGGGCGGGGAGCCGACCTCCGAGATCGCCCTCTCCGTCGTGAAGGAGATCGAGGCGGCCGGCGGCACGGCCGTCGCCGTCGCCGACGACATCTCGACGATGGCGGGCGGACAGCGGGTCGTCGACACGGCCCTCGCGGAGTACGGGCGGATCGACGGCGTCGTCTGCGTCGCGGGCATCCTGCGCGAACGCATGCTCTTCAACATGTCCGAGGAGGAGTGGGACCCGGTCGTCGCCACCCACCTCAAGGGCACGTTCACCGTCTTCCGGGCGGCGTCGGCGGTCATGCGCAGGCAGGGCGCCGGAACCCTGATCGGCTTCACGAGCGGCAACCACCAGGGGTCCGTGGCCCAGGCCAACTACTCCGCAGCGAAGGGCGGGATCATCTCGCTCGTACGGTCGGCGGCGCTCGGCCTCCACAAGTACGGGGTCACGGCGAACGCGGTGGCGCCGGTGGCGCGGACACGGATGTCGGCGAACGTTCCCATGGAGCTCAAGGAGATCGGGGAACCGGAGGACGTGGCGGCGCTCGTCGTCTACCTGCTCTCCGAACGGGCCCGGGAGGAGCGGATCACCGGCCAGGTCTACACGATCGCGGGCCCCAAGATCGCGGTCTGGGCCCAGCCGAGGGAGCTGCGGGCGGGGTACGCGGAGGGCGGCGGATGGACCCCTGAGCGCATCGCGGACTTCCTGCCGGGGACGGTGGGGACGGACCCGATGCCGATGCTGGCGCGGCTCGAGGAGATGGCACGGGCGGCGGCGGAGGGCTCCCGGCCCAACGCGGCGGAGGGCCCCCGGCCCCACGCGGGGGAGGGTTCCCGCCCCCACGCGGTCGCGGAAGGCTCCGGCTCCGACGCGGCCGCGCCGACGGGTACCAAGGAGAACGGCTCATGAGAGGTGTGGTGTTCGACGGGAAGCAGGTGCGGGTCGTCGACGACCTGGAGGTACGGGACCCCGGGCCCGGGGAGGTCCTCGTGGGGATCGCCGCCGCCGGGCTCTGCCACAGCGACCTCTCCGTCATCGACGGGACCATCCCCTTCCCCCCGCCCGTCGTCCTCGGCCACGAGGGGGCCGGCGTCGTCGAGGCCGTCGGCCCCGGCGTCACCCATGTCGTCCCCGGCGACCACGTCGCCCTCTCCACCCTCGCGAACTGCGGCGCCTGCGCCGACTGCGACCGGGGGCGGCCCACCATGTGCCGGAAGGCGATCGGGAGGCCGGGGCAGCCGTTCTCGCGGGCCGGGCAGCCGCTCTACCAGTTCGCCTCGAACTCCTCCTTCGCGGAGCGGACCGTCGTCAGGGCCGTCCAGGCCGTGAGGATCCCGCGCGACATCCCCCTGACCTCCGCCGCCCTCATGGGCTGCGGCGTCCTCACCGGCGTCGGAGCCGTACTGAACCGCGCGAAGGTCGGCCAGGGCGAGACCGTCGTCGTCATCGGCACCGGCGGCATCGGCCTCAACGTCCTCCAGGGCGCCCGGATCGCGGGCGCCCCGACGATCGTGGCCGTCGACACCAACCCGGCCAAGGAGGCCGTGGCCCGGCAGTTCGGTGCCACCCACTTCCTCGCCTCCACCGACGGCGTACGGGACGTCCTGCCCACCGGCGCCGACCACGTCTTCGAGTGCGTCGGCCACACCGGCCTCGTCCGCACCGCCATCGACCTCCTCGACCGGCACGGCCAGGCGATCCTGCTCGGCATGACCGCCCCGAAGGCGGAGGCGAGCTTCCCGCCGGCCGCGATGTTCCTCGACAAGTCGATCCTCGGCTGCCGCTACGGCTCCTCCCGCCCCCAGCGGGACATCCCGCTCTACGCCGACCTGTACCGCTCGGGCCGACTCCTCCTCGACGAACTCGTCACCGCCACCTACCCCGTGGAGGAGTTCGCCCGAGCCGCCGAGGACGCCGAACACGGCAAGGTGGCCCGGGGGGTGCTCACGTTCTGACGGAGGCCGGGGGCGCGCGCCTCTGACGGGCCGGACCCCGCTTCCGGCCGTCCGGGCCCCGCTTCCGGCCGTCCGGGCCCCGCTGAAACGGGCTGGGCCCCAGGGGCGTACGGCCGTTACGGTCCTGATCATGTCCTACCGCGAGCTCGCCACCCGACCCGTCCTCGCCTGGTGTGCCGTCACCGCCGCCGGGCGGCTGCCCGTCGCCATGGCACCGCTCGCGCTCGTCTTCCTCGTGCGCGAGCGGCCGGGCGGATACTCCCTCGGAGCCGTGCTGGCCGCCGCGTACGTCATCGGGGAGATCGTCGCCGCCCCCGTCCTCGGCCTCCGCATGAACGCCGAACGGGCCCGGCCGCAGCTCGCCGCCGGACTCGCCGTCGGTGCCGCCGGGTTCGCCGGACTCGGGTTCGCCCCCGACGCGCACCCCCTCGTCCTCTCCGTCCTCGCGGTGCTCGCGGGCGCCGGTCCCGCGGCCGTGGCGGGTGGGCTGCGCGCGCTGCTCACGAGCATGGTCCCCGAGCGGGCCGTCACCCAGGCGATGAGCATGGAGTCGATGCTGACCTTCGGCGTCTGGGCGGCCGCCCCCGCGCTCGCCACCGGCCTCGCGCTCGGCGTCGGCGCCGCCGTACCGCTGCTCCTCATGGCCGCCCTGATGGGGCTCTCCGTGGCCGGGATGTGGCTGCTTCCGGCCGGCTGGGCGGCCGAGCCGCCGGAGAAGGGGGTCTCCGCGCGGCGGGCGCTGCTGCGGGCCTGGCCCGTGTACGTCCTCGGGGCCGCCGGGCTCTCGCTGCTCGCGCTTGCCGAGCTGGTCCTGCCGGCCCTCCTCGAACAGCGGGGGATCGCCGTCGGCTGGGCCGGTGCGCTGCTCGCCGGGTTCTCGATCGGTTCGGCGGCCGGCGCGTTCGTCTACGGCCTGCGGGGGCGCTGGCCGGGTCCGCTGCTCGTGCAGTCCGTCGTCCTGGTGCTCGCCGTGACCGCCGGAGTCGCCCTCGTCGCCCTCCTGCCCTGGACCGCCGCCATCGGCGCCGTCCTGGTCGCCGCCGGACTCCTCCAGGCGCCCGCCGCGCTCACCCGCAACCTCGCCCTGCGCCGGATCCTGCCGCCGTCCGCGCTCGCCGCCGGATACTCGGTCATGTACGCGGCTGTCGGCGCCGGTTACGCGGCGAGCGGCGCCCTCGCGGGCGGCCTGCTCAAGGTGGTGGCCCCGTCGACCGCGATCCTCTACGGCGTCGCGCTGACCGTGCTGCTCACGGCGGTCGGCGCGGTGGGGGAGCGGCGGCTGACCCGGGGGACCGGGGACGCTCAGGAAGAGGCCGCGCCCGTGGAGGAGCGGAAGGTGCGCCGGTAGGACGTGGGGGTGACGCCGATCGCGGTCATCAGGTGCGTCCGCAGCGACTGGGCCGTGCCGAAGCCCGCGTCCCGCGCTATCCGGTCGACGGGCAGGCCGGTGGACTCCAGGAGGTGCCGGGCGCGTTCGACGCGCTGCTGGGTGAGCCACTGGCCGGGGCTGATGCCGACCTCGTCACGGAAGCGGCGGGTGAACGTCCGTACGCTCATCGCCTCCCTCTCGGCCAGGTCCCGCAGCTGGATCGGCTCGTGGAGGTGGGCGAGCGCCCACGCGCGCGCGGTGGTCGTGGTGTGGGTGCCGGCCTCCGGCAGGGGCCGCTCGATGTACTGGGCCTGGCCGCCGTCCCGGTGCGGCGGCACGACCGTCCTGCGGGCGACGTCGTTGGCGACCGCCGTGCCGTGGTCGCGGCGCACGATGTGCAGGCACAGGTCGATCCCGGCGGCCACACCCGCCGAGGTGAGGACGTCGCCGTCGTCGACGAACAGGACGTCCGCGTCGACGCGTACGCGCGGGAAGAGACGCTGGAAGTGCTCGGCCGATGACCAGTGGGTGGTGGCCGGGCGCCCGTCGAGGAAGCCGGCGGCGGCGAGCACGTACCCGCCGGTGCAGATGGAGACGAGCCGGGTGCCGGGTCGGATGTGGCCGAGGGCGGCCGCGAGGTCGTCGGTGAGCCTGCCCTCGTCGTAGACGGGACCCAGTTCGTACGAGGCGGGCACGACGACCGTGTCGGCGGTGGCGAGCGCCTCCGGGCCGTGCTCGACGTGGATCGAGAAATCGGCGTCCGTGGGGACCGGGCCCGCGACCGGGGCGCAGGTCACCAGCTCGTACAGCGCCCGGCCCGTACGGTCCTTCGCGCGGCCGAAGATGCGGTGCGGAATGCCCAGTTCGAAGGGGAGGAGGCCGGGAAGCGCGAGGACGGCGACGCGGTGCGGGGGCGGTTCGGGTGGCGACGGCACGGGCGGTGCTCCCTTCGGAGGCCGGTCGAAAATCGGTGGTGGTCCAGACCACTCGGGTGATAGGTCAGCTGTTCGTGACGGACAACACGTACAAGTCTGAGGCCCCCGGGCGGATTCCCGCACCGGTGGAGCCGCCCGCACTGTGGAACCGTAACTTCCGGCTCTTCTTCGTCGCCCGGGGCGTCGCCGTCTTCGGCGAGGGCATGGTCCCGGTCGCCTTCGCCGCCGGACTCCTCGGCGCCGGCCACCCCGGCTCCACCGTCGGCTACGCGCTCGGCGGCTGGACGGCCGCCTTCGCGCTCTTCGTCCTCTTCGGCGGCGTCCTCGCCGACCGGTTCACCGCCCGCCGCATGATGATCCTCGCCGATCTGCTGCGGCTGCCCGGAGCCGCCGTCCTCGCCGTCTCCTTCACGCTCGGCAGCCCCCCGCTGTGGGCGGTGTACGTCCTCTCCGTCGCCGCCGGCACGGGCGCCGCCCTCTTCCAGCCGGGCGTCGCCTCCACCATCCCGCGCATCGCCCCCGACGTGCAGCGCGCCAACGCCGTCCTGCGGGTCGTCGAAGCCCTCATGACCATGGCGGGCCCGGCCGCCGCCGGCCTGCTCGTCGCCCTGTGGAACGCGGGCGCCGCCTTCGCCGTCAACGGCGTGACCTTCGCGGTCAGCGCCCTCTGCCTCGCCCTCCTGCGCATCCCGCCCCTCCCCTCCGACTCCCTCCGCCGCGACTCCCTCGGCGCCGAACTCATCGGAGGCTGGCGCGAGTTCAGGTCGCGGAGCTGGCTCTGGGGGGTCATCTCCATCTGGACGGTGTACGGGCTGACCGTCGCGGGCCCCATGGTGCCGCTCACCGCGAGCCTGGTCACCGGGGACCACGGCTCGGCCACGTACGGCGTGCTCATGGCCGTCAACGGCGCGGGCAGCGCCGCCGGCGGCCTGCTCGCGCTCCGGCTGCGCCCGCGCACGCCCCTCGCGGCGGGCGCGGTCGCGCTCCTCGGCCTCCCCGTGAACCTCGCCCTGCTCGGCCTGGGCGCGCCGGTGGCCCTGCTCGGCGCCGGGCAGTTCATCGGCGGGGCGGCCTTCGCGTTCTGGCTGGTGATGTGGTCGACCGCGGTGCAGACCCACGTACCGCAGGAGGCCCTGAACCGGATGCACGCGTACGACGTGGCCGGCTCGCTCCTCATGATGGGCGTCGGCCGGACCCTGTCGGGACCGGTGGCGGCGGCGGTCGGCACGGAGGCGGTACTGCTGACGGGGGCGGGCATCGCGGTGCTCGTGGTGGGCGCGCTGCTCGCGGTACGCCCGATCAGGACGCTGCCCCGGGTGTAGGTCACCGGTGTCCCGATCCTTTGCAAACCTGTCATTCGGGCCAATGGCGGGGCGGCGGCGGAGACGGGACGCTCGGTGGCATGGCCCAGACAACCGAGAGCCGCGCAGGTCAGGCCCCCGACCGCCGTCCCGTCCGCACCCCCCGTATCCACCGCGCCTGGTTCGTCGCGGCGGTCACCTTCGTCACGATCATCGGCGCGGCGGCCTTCGCCTCCCTCCCGGGCCTGCTGATCGAGCCGCTGCACGAGGAGTTCGACTGGTCGCGGGGCACCATCGGCTTCGCCGTCTCGGTGAACCTGGCGCTCTACGGCCTGACCGCGCCCTTCGCCGCCGCCCTCATGGACCGCTTCGGCATCCGCCGGATCGTCGCGGCGGCCCTGACGGTGATCGCCCTCGGCTCGCTCCTCACCGTGTGGATGACGACCCCCTGGCAGCTGATCCTCTACTGGGGCGTCCTCGTCGGCCTCGGCAGCGGCTCCATGGCCCTCGCCTTCGCCGCGACCGTCACCAACCGCTGGTTCGTCGCCCGCCGGGGCCTGGTCACCGGCATCCTCACCGCCGCCGGCGCCTCCGGCCAGCTGGTCTTCCTCCCCCTCCTCTCCTACCTGATCGAGCACCACGACTGGCGCCCGGCGGCCGTCACCGTCTCGCTCGCCGCGCTCGCGGTCGTCCCCTTCGTGTGGCTGCTGCTCCGCGACCACCCGGCGGACGCCGGGCTCGCCCCGTACGGCGGGGAGTACGCCGACAAGCCCGCCCCCGTCCCCGGCGCGGCCCGCCGCGCGGTCACCGTCCTCCTCAAGGCGGCCCGCACCGGCCCGTTCTGGCTCCTCGCGGGCACCTTCGCGATCTGCGGGGCCTCCACGAACGGCCTCGTCAAGACGCACTTCGTGCCCGCCGCCCACGACCACGGGATGCCGGTGACGGCGGCGGCCGGACTGCTCGCCGTGATCGGCGTCTTCGACGTCGTCGGCACGATCGCCTCCGGCTGGTTCACCGACCGCTTCGAGGCGCGCCGGCTGCTCGCGGTCTACTACGGGCTCCGAGGCATCTCCCTCCTCTTCCTCCCGCTGCTCCTCGCCCCCTCGGTCCACCCCCCGATGCTGTTCTTCATCGTCTTCTACGGCCTGGACTGGGTGGCCACCGTCCCGCCCACGATCGCCCTGTGCCGGGAGCACTACGGCGAGGACTCGGCGATCGTCTTCGGCTGGGTCCTCGCCTCCCACCAGGTCGGCGCGGCGGCCGTCGCCTTCGCGGGCGGCGTGGCCCGCGACGTCTTCGGCACGTACGACGTCGTCTGGTACGCCTCGGGCGCGCTGTGCGCGGCGGCGGCGCTGATGGCCCTGGTCATCCGACGGCCCCGGGGGGAGCGGTCGTCCCTGGCGGGAGCATGATGATCCCCGGGGGTGATCGCATGAGCGGTCCTGACACGGGGCGTACGCACGCCCGGATGCTGAGGGTCTCGACACTGGCCCTGCTGCTGGAGGCCGGAGTGGCCCTCGCGGTACTGATGACGGTCGGCACGACCACGGAACCGGCGCCCGGGGACGACACGGCCGGCGGGGGGCTGTGGCTGCTGTCGCTCCCGTTCGTGGTGGTGTTCTGCGTGCTCGCGGCGTTCGCGGTGTCCGCGGTGCTCGTCCTGCCGGTGGTGCTGCTCGGTGAGGACCTGGGGCGGAAGCCCGGGGGCCGGCCCGTCTGGTGGCAGCTGTCCCTGGCGGCGGTCGCCGGGGCCCTCCTCGCACCGGTCGCGGGTGTCCGGGGATGGCTCGTGGGCTGGGCGGTGCTCGCCGTGGCGGCGCTGCTCACCCGGCAGGCGCGGCAGGGGTACTTCGTGATGCTGCTGCTGTGGGGCACGCTCGCCGTGGTGAGCGCCTTCATGGTGGGCGGAATGGTCCTCTACGTGGCGGACTGACGTCCGCGGCTAGGAGTCGAACCGCCCGAACCGCCCCCGGTGGAACAGCAGCGGCTCGCCGCCGTCCTCCGTCGCGCCCAGGGACTCCACCCGGCCCACCACGATCAGGTGGTCGCCGCCCGTGTGGACGGTGGTGATCGTGCAGTCGATCCAGGCGGGGGCGTCGGGCAGCCGGGGTGAGCCGGTGGCCGGGGACGGGGTCCACTCGACGCCCGCGAACTTGTCGGCGCCGCTCACCGCGAACGTCCGGCACAGGTCGCCCTGGTCCGCGCCAAGGACGTTGACGCAGAAGCTCCCCGCCGCCGCGATTCGCGGCCACGTCGTCGACGTGCGGGCGACCATGAAGGCGACCAGGGGCGGGTCGAGGGAGAGGGAGGCGAAGGACTGGCAGGCGAAGCCCGCCGGGCCTTCCGTGTCGAGGGCCGTCACGATCGTGACCCCGCTCGCGAAGTGGCCGAGGACGCGGCGGAACTCGGCCGGGTCGACGGGTGGCCGCTCGTCCTCCCGTACCGCGCGCAGCACCGGCCGGGGCAGTGGTTCCACAGCCGTCGGCGAACCGGCCGCTCTCAGGTGTCGGACGGCGGTGGCCGCCATCCCCGCGTGTCCCATCACCCCGCCATTGAAACTGACGAACCGTCAGATGGGAAGCCCCCGGGGCGACGGACGAACCGTCGCCCCGGGGGCTTCCCGGACAGGGGGTGCGGTCAGCCGGCGACCGCCCCCGTGGCCCGGGTCCACGCCACGCCGGAGACGTGACCGGTCCGGTACGCGGTCACCCGCACGGTGATCCGCGTCCCGCGCTGCGCGTTCGTCAGCGTGAACCAGCTCTTCGTGGCCCCGGTGACCGCCCGCCCGTTCGCGTACCACTGGTACGCGTACGAGGTCGGTGCCGGCGTCCACGTACCCCTGTTCAGGGTGAGCGTCCGCCCCACCTTGACCGTGCCCGTGAGGTACGGCGCGGTCGTCGCCTTCGGCGCGAGGCCCGTGGCGACGGTGTACCCGGCGGTCGTGTACGCCCCGCTCAGGTGCCCGGTGCGGTGGGCGGTGACGGTCACGGTGAGCTTCTTGCCGAGGACCCCGGCGGTCGGCGTGTACGCGTAGCCCGTCGCCCCGGAGATCGCGACACCGTTCGCCCGCCACTGATAGGCGTACGAGGTCGGCGCGGGCGCCCAGGTGCCGACGACGGCGGTCACCCTGCCGCCGACACGGGCGGTGCCGGAGAGGTAGGGCACCCGCGACGGCTTCGGCGCGACGCCCTTCACGACCACCGACCCGCTGCCCGCGGTGAGGGTCGGATGCCCGGGCTTCCGCGCGATCACGGCCACCGACAGCTGCTTGCCCTGGAGCGTGGACGGAATCGTGTACGTGGAGGCCGTGGCCCCCGCGATCGCGACCCCGTTGGCCCGCCACTGGTACGCGAGCGAGTCCACCGGCAGCGACCACGACCCGGCCCTCGCCGTCATCTTCCCGCCGACGACGGCCGTACCCGAGATGCCGGGTGCGGCGGTGTTGCGGAGGGCGGTGACGACGGTGACGTTCGCGCGCTGGTACTCGTACCCGTAGTGCGTGAACACGCTCACGCCCAGCGACCCGAGCGGGGCGTTCGTCAGGTCCAGGGCTACCGTCATGCTCCGCCGGTCGGTGGCGACGGAGACCGTGGTGGACCGGGCGCGGAAGCTCCCGCCGTACACCTCGATCCGGTCGGTCTCACGCAGCGCGGTGCCGGTGAGCGTCATCGTGACCTTGCCCTTGCCCACCGTGCCGGGGCTGACGGTGCCGACGGTCCGCTCGTCGAGACCGCAGACCGGCTGTTCGCACGCGAACGTGGCCCGCACGGCGGTCGAGGACTGCGCCGGCTGCTCGGGCAGACCGATGACGAGCGTGGTCGGCTTGGCCTCCTTGGGGGAGGAGCGCGAGAGGGAGCAGGCGTAGGTGTCGCCCTCGCTGGTGTACGAGCCGCGGCAGAGGTTCACCAGACTCGACCGGTCGTACAGCCAGGGCGTCGGGGACTGCTCGAAGGTGCCCGCGGGGGTGAACGTCAGGCCGAAGCGGTCGCCCGAGGCGGTCGGCAGGACGGCGCAGATCGCGGTCTTCTGCTCGGAAAGGGTGGCGGTCAGCGGACCGAAGCCGTAACTGACGTTCGGGACCTTGACACACTCGGGCGCCGGACCGGCCGCCGTGCCGATGCGCAGGGCGTCGAAACGGTAGGTGGGAGTGGCGGCCTCGACCTGCGGGACCTGGACGAGGACCTGGTAGCGGGTGGAGCCGGTGACGGCGCAGCCCGACGCCCAGTAGTCGCAGGCCGCGTCGCCGGTCGGGCCGTACGCCACCACCAGCTCGGCGCCGCCCAGTGCGTCGCGCACGTTCAGATGCAGGGTGTCCCCGGTGGCGGCCGTGGTCACCTGGTGGCACGCGAACGCGCCGGGCGCGGCCGGGACACCGGCGACGGACGGGCCGCCGACGGCCTTGGCGGGGGTGCTGACGCAGCCACGCGCGGCGGCGGTCACGTCCCGGCGGGTCAGGGCGAACTCGGCGGGGACATCACTGCCCCGGACGAGGACGGTGTACGCGGCACCGGGCCGCAGCTCGCAGACGTTCCAGCCACCGTCGTAGCGATCCACGGCACACGTGGGCTCGCCGTTCGCGGCGAAGACGGTGAACTCGGGCCTCCCTGCGCCCGAGACCGTCTGGATCTGCACGAGCTCGCGCGTGCTGTGTGCGTCCGCCGGAATGGCCAGACAGTCCGTGAAGACGCCCGCGCCGGTCTTCACGCTCATCCTGGTCGGGTTCGCGGTGAAGTCGCCGGCGAGGAAGGAACGACAGGCGCTCGGCGTGTCCGTGCGATGGACGACGAGCCGGTACTCCTCCCCGGCCGCCGTCGAGCCGTACCGGCCCATGACGATCAGCCGGTACGGGGCGGCGCCGCCGAGGGCGCAGTGGCCGTCCCTGAGCCGCTCGTCGTCGCAGACGGTGGTGCCGTGCGCGTCGACAGCGGAGAGGGCCGTCTCGTACTCGGTCGTCACGGCGGCCACGTGGGCGCCCTGCGGCACCGGCAGGTTCACGCAGTCGATCGCACCGGCCGCGCCGAAAGCGCCCTGGTGCGTGGTGCCGACCTGGAGGCCGTCCGCGCAGCCCTCGGAGGAGGCGCGGTCCAGGATCCGTACGGCCTTGTCGGTCACCAGGGTGTACGGGGTGCCCGCGGTGAGGGCGCAGGGCTCCCCTTCGTACTGCATGCAGACGGTGGTGCCGTCCGCCGCGTACACCTCGGCCGTGTATCCCCCACCGGACCCGTCGACGCTCCGCAGTTCGTAACGGCTGGTCGCCGAGGGAGTGAAGATCCTGCACCCGGTGTGCGGCGCGGCCTCGGTGGGTGCGCTGCCGTAGGCGTTCACCGGTGCGGCGACGCAGCCGGCGGGGTTCGACAGGCGCCGGACCTTCAGGGTGTACGAGGTGGGCGAGCCGTCCTGGGCGTCGTCGACGATGGCGAGCACGCGGTAGCCGCCTGAGCCCTCGGGCAGGACGCAGCCGTCGTTCTCGCCGTCGTACCGATAGGGGCAGAGGTTCCTGCCGGTGTCGTCGGTGATCCAGTTGCGGTCCGAGTGGGTGTCGGAGCGCCGGAGATCGACGGTGACGCGCTCGCCGGGGGCGGCGGTGAAGGAGTGGCAGACGACGCCCAGCCTGCCGACGCCCTCGCCGACTGCCAGGGGCGTGTCGTAACCGGTACCGGGGACGGCCGGGCACCCGGGAGCGGCCGTCAGCCGGACGACCGAGACGCGGTGCTCCCTGGTGGTCCAGTCGCTGCTGGAAAGCTTGAGCGTGTACGTGCCGACGGCGAGTTCGCACCAGGTCGCGTAGTCCACCCGCTCGCAGCCGACCGTCGTCTCACCTGAGGTGAGCGTCGGGTGCAGGACGTTGTCCTGGTCGAGAAGGATCCGGTGGACGCCGGGCTGCTCGACGGTCACCGTGAAGCAGGCGGTGCCGCGCGGCTCCACCGTGACCGTGCCGATCACGGTGCCACCGAGCGGCGCGACCGCGAGGGACGGACAGGGGTCGGTGCTGGGGGATGTGGAGGGCGTCGGCGCGGCCGGCGGCGTCGGGTCCGTCGTGGGATCCGGCGCCGGGTCCGTCGTCGACGGTTCCGGCGCGGGTGCCGCGCTCGCCGACGGTGGCGGCGGCGTCGCCGCCAGCGCCGTCCCCGTAGGCAGCAGCGGCCCCATGAGGGCCGTCAGCAGGGCGGGAACCAGAAGCAGAGATCTTCCGGATCTTCGGGACTTTTCGCGCGAGCGCGCGGAGTTGGGCATTCCGTTCCCCCCGGAGCGGCAGTGTGTGGCATAGGCGCGACACACCCTAAGGCCCAGGTGGGACAGCCCCCGCTACCGCCCCTCGTACCGCGCCTCCCGCCGCTCCACGAAGCTCGCCACCCCCTCCCGCGCGTCCCTCGTCGTCATGTTCAGCTCCTGCGCCGTCGCCTCCGCCGCGAAGGCGGTGGAACGGTCGACGTCCAGGGACGCGTTCACCAGCTGCTTCGTGAGCGCGAGCGCCCGCGTCGGGCCCCGGGCGAGGCGCTCCGCCCATTCCCGGGCGGTCTTCGCCAGGTCCTCCGCCGGGACGACCCGGTTCACCAGGCCCAGTTCCTTCGCCTCCGCCGCCCCCACCGCGTCACCGAAGAACATCAGCTCCTTCGCCCGCTGCGGCCCGATCAGCCGGGGGAGGAGATACGCCCCGCCCCCGTCCGGGACGAGCCCCCGTCGTACGAACACCTCGATGAACCGGGCCGACTCCGCCGCGAGCACCAGGTCGCACGCGAACGCCAGATGCGCGCCGATCCCCGCCGCCGTCCCGTTCACCGCCGCGATCACCGGCTTCTCGCAGTCCAGTACGGCTCCGATGAACCGCTGGGCCCCCCGCCGGATCGTGCGCGCCACGTCCCCGGCGATCTGCTCTCCCGCCGGCGCCGCCCCCCGCAGGTCCGCGCCCGCGCAGAAGCCGCGTCCCGTGGCCGTGACGACCACCGCCCGGACGTCCGGATCGGCGGACGCCCCGGCGAGCAGGGCGATGATCCGCTCCCGCTGGTCCCAGGTGACCGCGTTCATCGCCTCGGGGCGGTTGAGCGTGATCCACGAGACGCCGTTCTCGATGCCGTGGAGTACGTCGGACATGGCTCTCCTATCGGCAGACCGCCAGCGCGTCCAGGGCCACCGCGCCCTGCCCGCGCGGCAGCACCATCAGCGGGTTGATGTCCAGCTCGGCGAGGTCGCCGTCGAGTTCGAGGGCCATCCGCTGCACCCGAAGCACGACCTCCACCAGCGCGTCGACATCGGCCGGCGGGGCGCCCCGTACCCCGTCGAGGAGCGCCCGGCCCCGGAGCTCGGCGAGCATCGAACGGGCCTCCCGCTCACCGAACGGCGCGACGCGGACGGCCGTGTCGCCGAGGACCTCCACCAGGACCCCGCCGAGACCGACCGTCACCGTCGGACCGAACAGCTCGTCGCGGGTCACCCCCACCACCATCTCGACCCCGCGCCCCACCATCTGGCAGACCAGGACGCCGTCGAGGTCGACCGACTCGTAGCGGGCGATGTCGGTGAGCTCGCGGTACGCGTCCCGCACCTGGCTCGCCGACGTCAGCCCGACCTTCACCAGGCCCAGCTCCGTCTTGTGGGCGAGCTGCGCGCCCGAGGCCTTCATCACCACCGGGTAGCCGACGAGCCCGGCCGCCCGCACCGCCGCTGCCGCGCTCGTGACGAGCTGCTCGCGCGGCACCCGGATCCCGTACGCCCGCAGGAGCTGCTTCGCCGCGTGCTCGCTGAGCCGCCGGCCGGGCCGCATGAGGGCCCGCGCCTTGCGGAGGGACGGGGAGGGGGTGCGGGGTGCCTCGTCGAAGGGGGAGCGGTAGCCGGTGGTGAAGCGGTGGTGGTCGAGATAGGCCTTCACGGCCCCGATGCAGTTGGAGAACGTACGGAAGGTGGCGAGGCGCGAGGAGCCGAGCAGGGTCGTGCGGTACGCCTCCTCCGTCCCCACCGGCGAGCCCCAGACCACGCACACCAGCTTGTCCGTCGCCTCGGCCGCGTCGGCCAGGTCCTGGGCGAGCCTGTCGCTCATGGGCGGGAAGGGGCCGGTGATGGGGCAGATGAGCACGCCGACGGAGGGGTCGGCGAGGATCGCGTCGATGATCTTCCGGCCGCGCCAGTCGCCGACGGGGTGCCCGCCGTTGTCGACGGGGTTGGCGACGTTCAGGTACTCCGGTATCCACTGGTGGAGTTCGTCCTGCTTGGCCTCCGGGAGGGTGGGCAGCGGGAGGCCCGCCGCCGTGGCCAGGTCGGCGAAGTGGGCTCCCGTACCGCCGGAGATCGAGTAGACGACGACGCCCTCGGCGACCGGTTTCCGCGCGCGGGCGAGGAGCGTCGCGGTGTCCTGGAGCTGGTCGAGCCCGTCGACGCGGATGACCCCGAACTGGCGCATGGCCGCGTCGACGACCTGGTCGGCGCCGGTGAGCTTGCCGGTGTGAGAGGCGGCGGTACGGGCCCCGGCCTCGGTCCTTCCGACCTTCACGGCGACGACGGGGACGCCGTGGCGGGCCGCGCGGTCGGCGGCGAGGAGGAAGGAGCGGCCGTCCTTGAGCCCTTCGACGTAACAGGCGATGGCGCCGACCTCGGGCCGTCCGGCGAAGTACGAGAGGAAGTCGGCGGTCTCCAGGTCGGCCTCGTTTCCGGTGGGCGCCCAGTGGGAGAGGCGGACGCCGAGCTCCTGGAGGGTGAAGAGGGGCCGCCCCTGGTGGCCGGACTGGGTGATGAGCGCGACGGCGGGTCCTTCGAGGTCCTCGCGGAAGTGCTCGAAGGCGTTGAGGTTGGTGTTGGGGCCGAGGAGCCGGAGCCCGGAGCGGCGTACGGCGGCGGCGAGACGTTCCTGCGCGGCGGCGCCCGCCTCGCCCGTCTCGGCGAAGCCGGAGGCGAAGGCGACCGCGAACCTCACCTTGGCCGCGGCGAGTTCCTCGACGACGGGGAGCGGGTCGGCGACGAGGAGGACGGCGAGGTCGACGGGCTCGGTGAGCGCGCCGACGGAGGGCACGCAGTCGATCCCGAACACGCTGGTACGGGTCGGGTGGACGGGCACGATCCGGGCGCCGACCCGCTCGGCCCAGGCGAGCAGCTGCCGGGTGATCCCGGTGTGGGGCCGCCCCTCGGCGTCGGAGGCGCCGACGACGGCGACGGACTCGGGCCGGAAGAACCGGTCCAGGTCGGGCACGGGCGCGTACAGCGGGCGCCCGCTGACGTCCAGGTCGCCGGCGACGGCGGTGACGCCGTGCACGACGGTCCCCGCCGCCTCCCCGCAGGCGACCACGCGGGCGCGGAGATCGGTGGTGAAGGTGCCGTGTGTCGATCCAAGCATGGTTCCGCTCCACCCTTCGCCCATGACATGAGACCTGACGCCTAGTCAGGTTACAGAACTGACGGTCAGTCAGGAATAGGTGTGAAGCGGCCGGTGTGGGGCGCTCACCGCACCCCGCGCCCGTCCGAGGGTGGTGCGGGCCGGACGCCCCCCCGAGGTCCCTGGCGGAACGGATTCCCCGACGACGTACAACCCTTCGACAGGGCGGACCGTCCTACTCCCCAGACGACGCGACCGACCGCGTCCGACGACATCCGTTCGTTCTGGGGGACCACGTGACCCGTTCCACCCGCATCCGGGGGCGCCGTCGCGCCCTCGGAGCCGCCCTGGCCGTCCTCGCCTCCTCCGCCGCGCTCACCGCGGTCACGACGGCACCGGCCCGGGCCGCCGATGGTGCGCCGAAGCCCCGCGTCGTTTTCACCGAGTACAAGGACGTCGACGGCGTCCGCCACAGCACCATCGTCACGGTCAACGCCGACGGCACCGACCGGCGCACACTCGTGCCCACCGGCCCGGGGCTGACCAGGGCGGACATCAGCGGCGTCACCTACTCGCCCGACGGCCTGCGCATGGCCTTCATCAACAACGACGGCTACGGCGACATCTGGGTCGCCGACGCCGACGGCCGCAACGCGCGCCCCGTCCGCATGGACATCGACGAGCCGGACGGCTGGCTCGCCGGCCTCGACTGGACCCCTGACGGCAAGCAGCTCTACCTGAGCTTCGGGGTCAAGCCGGGTCACGACCGTCTGCGCATCATGCGGGTCAACCTCGACGGCAGCGGCCTCGGCTACGTCTTCGTCTCCCCCGAGCGGACCTGGGACGGTCAGGTCGACGTGGCCTGGGACGGGCGCATCACCTTCCTGCGCGGCAGCTCCGTCCACATGTGGGACCCGCGCGTGGGCGGCGCCCCGAAGCTCGTCACCTACGGTCTGCACCCGACGTTCTCGCCGAACGGCGAGCGGATCACCTTCTCGGCCTATGTCGGCGCCGCGTACGAGGTCCGCGCCCGCGTCCTGAGCAGCGGCAGCGAGTACTCCCTGTCCAAGGGAAAGAACGTTATGTTCCCCGAGTGGTCCCCGGACGGCTCCCAGGTCGCGTACATCTCCGGCGGCACGGAGCAACAGGCGACCGTCAGCAGCGCAACCGTTCCCGGCAGCACCCCCAAGATCCTCTCGGCCCCCGACACCACCGCCTCCGACCTCTCCTGGGTCACCCCGCGCGGCTGGAACCCCCACGGCACCTTCCGCCGCGACTACACCGGCGACGGCCGCGCCGACGCCCTGGCTCTGGACGCCGCAGGCGTCCTCTGGCGCTACGACGGCAACGGAACGGGCGCCCTCAAGCCCCCCGTGAAGATCGGCTGGGGCTGGAAGGGCTACCGCCTCACCGCCGCCGGCGACCTCAACGCCGACGGCCGCCCCGACGCCCTCGCGCAGGATGGCGCCGGTGGCCTCTGGCGGCTCGACGGGACGGCGGACGGCCGTTTCGCGGCGAAGGTGAAGATCGGCACAGGCTGGAAGGACCTCAGGCTCACCGGAGTGGGCGACCTGACGGGCGACGGCTTCCCGGACGTCCTGGCCACCGACCTCTCGGGCACCCTCTGGCAGTACGCGGGCAACGGCCGCGGCGGCCTCCAGACCCGCCAGAAGACGGGTCACGGCTACACCGGCTACCGCCTGACGGGCGTCGGCGCGGTCACGGCGGGCGGCTACCAGAACTACGTCGGCCAGACCCCGGCCGGGGACCTCTACCGCTACGAGAGGGGCGGCCGATCCAAGATCGGCCACGGCTGGAAGACCCTGCACCTGACGGGTGCGGGCGACCTGTCGGGCGACGGAGTGCCCGACGTCCTCGCCACCGACACCGCCGGCGCCCTGTGGCGCTACGACGGCGACGGCAAGGGCGGCCTTAAGACCCGGGTGCAGATCGGCCGGGGCTGGAAGGGCATCACCACGTTCTGATTCCCTCTCAGGGGTCAGCCTTTCCCAAGGATCAGCCCGTGCCCGCCCCCTGTGCCTTGGGGGTGGGCATCACTCCCGTCTCGCCTCGCGATCCGCAACGCCGTCCGGCACGCGATCCGCCTCGTGATCCCCGCCGGGTCAACGCGCGGGCTGGCGCGCGATCCGCCGCGCGATCTTCTCCGCGTCACGCGCCAGCTCCCGGAGCATCCCGCTGATCGGGTTCGTGAACCCCGTGAAGTACAGGCCGGGCGCCTCGCTCGGGCACCGCGCCCCGCTCACCACCGGCATCCCGCGCCCGTCGAGCACGTTCAGGTGGCCGAGGAGCGGCTCCAGGGCGCGCCGGTAGCCGGTCGCCGCGATCACCGCGTCCGGGGCGATCCGGCTGCCGTCCGCGAGGACGACCTCGCCGCCCTCGAAGGCCTCGACGGCGGCGACGATCTCGACCTTCCCGGCCCGTACGGCGTCGATCAGGCCCACGTCCTGCACGGGGACCGCGCCCTCGCGCTGGCGGGTGGCGAGGCCCTTCTCCGGCCGGGGCAGCCCGTACGCCGAGAGGTCCGGTGTAGCGAACCGGGCGAGCAGGGCGCCGAGGCGGTCGACGAAGGCCACGGGCAGCCGCCGGATCAGGATCGCCGAGCGCTGCGCGGGCCAGCCGGCCGTCGTGCGGCGCACGATGTGCGGGGCGGTGCGCACCGCGAGCCGTACCCGCCCCGCGCCGCCCTCGGCGAGGTCGGCGGCGATCTCGGCGCCGGTGTTGCCGATGCCGACGACGAGGACGTCCTTCCCGGCGTACGGCTCGGGGGCGCGGTAGGTCCTGGCGTGGCTGAGCTCGCCGGTGTACGCGTCACGGCCGGGCCAGTCGGGAAGGCGAGGGGTGTGGTTGTAGCCGGTGGCGACGACCACCGCGCGCCCGGTGAGGCGCCGCCCGCCGGTCGCGTGCAGGATCCAGTCCTCACCGGCCCGCTCGATACGGAACACCTCGACGCCCGTCACGATCTCGAGCTCGTGCTTCTCGGCGTACTTCTCCAGGTAGCGCACCACGTCCGCGCGGGCGACCCAGCGTCCGAAGGAGCGGGGTATCCGGAGCCCGGGGAGGGCGGAGAGCCGCCGCGTGGTGTGCAGCCGCAGCCGGTCGTAGTGGGTGCGCCAGGAGGCGCCGACGGCGTCGGATCTCTCCAGGACGACGGCCCGGACGCCTCGCGCGCGCAGGGCGGCGGCGACGGCGAGTCCGCCGGGCCCGCCGCCGATGACGTACACGGGGTGGACGGGCGGTTCATGGGGGGTGGTGACCATGAATGCTGAGCGTAATGACGTGTACACGTAGTGGGTCTCGACCAAGAGGGATTTCGGTTGCGAATCGGTCACGCGTGCCCGCCCCTTGCGCCCATGGCCGGCCCTGCGCTGAACTGACGTACCGTCAGATCCGGCTCGTCGAGGGGACAGGACACCATGCAGACCGTCTGGCTCACCGGCGCCGAATGGCTCGCCGTCCTCCGCATCGGCCTCGGCCTGTGGTGGCTGGAGAGCTGGCGCCACAAGGACAGGAAGGGCTGGTTCGAGCGCGGCACGGGCATCGCCTGGGCCGCCGACATCGCCGCCGGACACCGGTGGCCCCAGGTCGGGAAGGGTTTCGACGCGGTCGTCGCGCCCCGCCCCAGGCTCATGGCGTACGTCGTCGTCTACGCCGAACTCTGCGTCGGCCTCGGCCTGGTCACCGGCTTCCTCACCCCCGTCGCCCTCGCCGGCGGCCTCCTCCTCAACCTCCTCTACCTCGTCCTGATGATCCACGACTGGGCCGAGCAGGGGCAGAACGCGATGATGGCGCTGATCTCCCTCGTCGCCCTCCTCGCGATGTCCTGGCAGACCTGGTCCCTCGACTCCGCGATCGGACTCTTCGGATGACGGCCGCCGACCCCGACATCGACGCCTTCACCCGCCCGTACTGGGACGCCGCCGCCGAGGGTCACCTGCTGCTGCGCCACTGCGCTGCCTGCGACAGGACTCACCACTACCCGCGCGAGTTCTGCCCCCACTGCTGGAGCGAGGACGTCCGCTGGGAGCGGGCCGGCGGCCGGGCCACCCTCTACACCTGGTCGGTCGTCCACCGGAACGACCTCCCGCCCTTCGGCGAGCGCGTCCCGTACGTCGCGGCCGTCGTCGACCTCGCCGAGGGCCCGCGCATGATGACGCAGGTCGTCGGCGTGCCGGAGGACGACCTCCGGATCGGGATGGACCTGGAGGTCGCCTTCCGGACGGAGGGGGAGGTCACGGTCCCCGTCTTCGGGCGCCCGCGCTCAGAGGGCTGAGATGTTCCGCCAGAGGTGAGCGCGGTCGGAGGGGTTGCAGGTGTACGTCATCGCGAACGGAGGTCCGGTGATCAGGCAGTAGCCGCTGTTCACGTTCTTGATGGTCCGCCCGGCGGAGGTCGACGTGCCGATCTTCCAGGACTGGACGTCGGAGCCGTTGCAGGAGGCGACGGTGACGGTGGAGCTCGACGGCTGCAGGCACTTGCCGGAGATCTTGCTGATGAGGCGGAAGGTGCCGTTCGCGCCGGGGGAGTACGTCCAGGAGTAGGCGAGGTAACCACCGTTGGTGGGCTTGGAGCCGCACTCGTACGTGTCGACGAGGACGGCGTAGCCCGCGTCGTTCTCCGCCAGACAGTGACCGTTGGAGATGTTCTGCAGGGAGTACGTCCCCGAGGGCGCCGAGCCGCCGGTGGACGGCGGAGGGGGCGCGGGCTGCTGGGTCGTCGGGTCCGGCCGGGGAGCGGGACGGGTCGTCGTGCCGCCGCCGGAGGTGGTGGTGCTCGAACCGCCCCCGGATCCGCTGCCGGACCCACTGCCCGAGCCGCCATCGGGGACGGTGCCGGTGCCGCCCACGTCGCCACCGCCAACACCGCCGCCACCGCCGCCGTCGCCGGGCGGAGGCGGGACGGCGGGGGAGCTACCCGGCGGCTTCGAGCCCGGCGGCTTGGGCGACGGGGTCTTGGCGCCCGGCGTCTTCGCGGACGGCGACCCCGGCCCGGTCGAGGAGGGGATGTGCGCGGGCTGCGAGGCCACGCCGGACGGGGGAGCGGAGGAGGTCCCCGGGTTCGCGCCGAGGCGGCCGATCTCGTACGGGCCGAGGGCGACGGTCAGGGTGGTGCCCGTCGCCACGACGACGGGCACGGCGAGCATGACGAACCGGTTGCGCCGCCCCTGCCGCTTCCCGGGCGGCGCCTGCCCGGTGACAGCCAGGGGGTCGGGCGAGGCGGTCGCGGGCTCCCGGCCACCCTGCGGGGTGAGGGAGGCCGTCGCCACGTCCTTGGCCGGCTCGCTCAGCTCAAGCTCGGCGAGCTGCTCGGCCGTGGGCGCCCCGGCGGCGAACGTCGCCCGCTCCTCGATCCGCTCGCTGACGGCCGGCGGCCACACGACCCCGGCGGCCCGCTCCTCGGTGAGCCCGACGAGCTCCTCGGCGGTGGGCCGGTCCGCCGGGTCCTTGGCGAAACATTTCTGTACGAGCTCCGCGAGCTCGGGCTCGGTCTCCGCGAGCCGCCCGAAGTCGGGCTCGCCGTGGACGACCCGGTAGAGCAGGTCGGGGCCGGAGCCGTCACCGAAGGGAGGACGGCCGTTCGCCGCGTAGAGGAGGAGGCTGCCCAGAGCGAAGACGTCTGCGGCGCCGGTCAGCTGCCGGTCGGCGACGGCCTGCTCCGGCGCCATGTAGGCGGGGGTGCCGATGACCATGCCGGTCTTCGTGAGGCGGCTCTGGTCGGCGGCGCGGGCGACGCCGAAGTCGATGAGCGAGAGCCCGGAGGAGGTCAGCATGACGTTGGAGGGCTTGAGGTCGCGGTGCACCATGTCGGCGCCGTGCACGACACGCAGCCCGGCCGCCGCCCCGTGGAGGAGCCGCCACAGGGCCTCGCCGGGCAGCGGGCCGCCGTGCAGCCGGATCGCCTCGCTGAGGGTGATGCCCGGGATGAACTCGGTGGCGAACCAGGGCGGCTTCGCCGTGCGGTCGCTCGCGAGCAGCTTGGTGTTGGCACCGGCGGGCAGCCGGGCGAGGTTGTCGAGCTCGTGCCCGAAGTGGTTCAGGAAGTCCGTGTCCTCGGCGAGCACGGGAAGCACCCGCTTCACCGCCGCGAACGTGCCCGGCACGGCGCCGAGATAGACCCGCCCCATCCCCCCGGACCCGAGCACACCGAGCAGCCTGAACGCACCGATCTGCCGGGGGTCGCCCGACTCGAGCGGCATTGCCCCGCTGCCGCTCAAACTGTCCAGATGCGAATTGTTTTCCGGTTCCCCCTGCATGGGCGACACAGTAGCCGAGCGGGTCGACGATCTGAATGTAGGTCAAGTGGCTGGCGGGAAGGTGTGGTTGAGCTGGGTGTCGGGGCCGTCGGGAGTCCTGTTCACGCGGTGCGGGGCTGAGGCTCGGGCGGGGTACTCGGTGTGAACCGGCTTCGGGGGCCTCTGGTGCGGCCGCCCTCTTTCCGAGAGTCGCACCTTCCGTCACCGCGTCAAGGGCGCCTTCGGCGTCGCTGCGCGATGGGCTGCGCCCACCCTTGACCCGGTGACGGAAGGCGCGGAACGACTCTCGGAGGGCGGCCCGGGGGACGGGTCCTCGCGGGGGGCGGTGGCATTCAATTCGCCGTGGGCGCCTGCGGGTCAGAGCGAGGCCGGGCATCGCTCTGGTTGGTTTGTGGGGTGCGGCGGGGTGGGTGGGGGCTGGGTTCGCAGCGGGGGTCGGTGGGCCCGTCCCCGTCGGTTCGGGGTGCGCGGAAGTTGAATGGGGCGGTCCGGCTCGGCTCAGCGGGTCACGGCCGTCGGTTGGCGGGGCTTCAGGCCCCGCTGGTCATTCCCGGTGGGTGGAACGGGGCTTGGGGAGGTGCGTCCGGGGGCTAACGTGCTCCTACTCGCGGTAACTCCCCTGATTCGGCCTGTTTGGGGCTGGTTACCCCGAGTAGGAGCACGTTAGCCCCGGCTTGTGCTCCTTCGCGGACTTCCCACCCACTCAGACGGACCAGCGGGGCCTGAATCCCGGCCGACCGCGACCGCAAGACGCTGAGCGCCGTCCGGCTGCCCCATTCAACTTCCGCGCACCCCGAACCGAGGGGTACAGACGTACCCACCCCGGCTACGAACCCAGCCCCCACCCACCGGCCCGACAGGCGCCGTCCGACCCCGGTCACTGCCCGGGGCTCCGGTGACTCCGGCCCCCGGACCGCCCTCCGAGAGGTCTTTCGCTCCTGGAGGTGGTGGGTCAAGGGTGGAGCGCAGCGGAATCGGCGAAGCCGACGCGACGAAGGAGCGCCCTTGACGCACCGCCTCCAGGAGCGACTCTCGGAAAGAGGGCGGTCCCACCAGAAGCCCACCGGACACGCTCACCCCCAGGGCCTAGACCCGCGCGGCCAGCGCCAGGATCTCCGGTGCCGCTTCCGCCAGGGACGGGAAGTGGCGATGGGCCTCGGGGTGCGGGGCCTCGGTGTTGACCGTCCACACCGTCATCCCGGCCGCCCGACCGGACCGGACTCCCGACGGCGCGTCCTCGATCACCAGGCATTCCGCCGGATCCGCGCCCAGCTTCTCGGCGGCGGTCAGGTACGGGACGGGGGACGGCTTCCCCTCCGCCACCGAGGCCGCGTCGATGACGAGCGCGGGCATCGGGAGCCCGGTCCGCTCGAACCGCCCCCGTACCCGGTGCTCGTAGTTCGACGTCACCAGCGCCCACCGGTCCGCCGGCAGCGCGGCGAGCAGCTCCGCCGCGCCGTCGAAGGCCGCGTACGTCCCCGTACGGACGTCCTCGTCCTCCAGTTCGTGCAGGAGTGCGAGGCACTCGCCCGGGGCGCGGGTCGGTACGACGGCCGCGAAGGTCTCGACCGGCCGCGTCCGGAGCGCGACGGCGTACACCTCGTCCCCGTCCAGCCCGTACCGCGCGGCCCACGCGTGCCAGACACGGCGCTGATTGGAGACGGCATCCATGAGGGTGCCGTCGACGTCGAAGAGAACGAACTTTCCGCTGGTCACGCGCCCGATGCTACGGCGGGAGCCGGCGCGGGCCCTCAGGGTCCTGAGGGGAGGACCCTCTTGGCGCCGAGCCGGACCCGGTAGCGCTCCCGTTCCGCGAAGTCCGCCGCGCTCCACACCGTCGGATGCCCGACCTCCGCGCACAGGTGGAGGATCGCGTCGTCCCCGACGTGGACGCCGACATGAGCGCCGTAGGCGCGGGCGGTGGAGTTGAACAGGACCAGGTCGAGGGGCCGCGCGACCGTCACGTGGGCCGTGGCCTCCGTGTCGCTCCAGAGCTCGGAGGAGCGGAGCTCCGGCGGGGTCAGTCCGAAGTGCCTGAGCACCTCGTACGCGAACAACTGGCAGTTCGCACCGGCCGCGAGGCCCGGCCGGGCGGCCACGGCCGCAGCGCCGGGGAAACGCGAACCCTCGTACCGGACGGACCAGAACTCAGCCGGGAGACCGGTGATCACCGCCCCCTCCCTTCGACATTATTACCGTCAAAGTGACGATAACAGCGTATGCTCATCACATGACGGAATCGCGAGACGAGAACAGCACCGCCATGCCCACCGCCGACGAGCGGTCCGATGCGGAACTTGCCCTTGCGGCCGCCACGTTGGTGACCGAGTGGGTCTCGGGGAGCAAGCCTCTGACGGAGGCGCAGGGGTGGGTCCTGGTCGGTCTTCAGCACCCGGGCTCCGGACACATGGAGATGCATGTCTGGGACGGCGTGCGGGAGTGGGAGCGCCGACTGGCCGAGGTCCTGGCCGCCGACGACGGGAGCGAGGACAGCCGCCGGCGCAGCGAAGCTGCGAAGCAGGCGGCCGTCTCCGAGATGTGCGACCTGTTTCTTCGCGGGATCCCGTTGGGGGAGATGTCGAATCGGATCTGGCGCAAGGGCCAGGGCCCCGACCCGCGAGACGAGCTGCGCCAGTTCATCGCATCCCAGTCGGGAAAGAAGGGCTAGAAGGGCCCCTCACCGGTCACACCCACGAACGCGGCCCAGGCGGCCGGGGCGACGGCGAGCTGGGGGCCGTGGGGGTTCTTGGAGTCGCGGACGTGGACGGCGGCGGGGTGAGCGGCGACCTCGACGCAGTTGCCGCCCTCGCCGCTGCTGTAGCTGGACTTGCGCCAGTCGTAGGCGACTTCGATGCACTCGCCGCCCTCGGCGCTGCTGTAGCTGCTCTTGAACCAGGCCAGACCCGTGGTGTTCATCGTTCTCCCAGCAGTTTCTCGATCCACGTCAGCGACTCGTGTTGCGTGAGTGCCTGCGACCGGATGATCCCATAGCGCTCCGTGTACTGGCGGACCTCGTCCGGGTCGGTGATCAGCCGGGCGTGCCCGTAGATCTCGGTGTATGCCGTCTCCCGTCGCCCCTTGGGCGTGAGCAGGGTGAAAGCGCCGTCCAGGTAAGGGTGTTCGTGCCTGTCCAGAGGCATGATCTGGAAGTCGACAGTCCGGCGCCGGGCCACGTCCAGGATGCGTCGCAACTGCTCGCGGTGGACGTCGGGACCGCCGAACGGGCGGAGCAGGACGGCCGCCTCCAGGACGAAGCTGATCGTCGGCGCGGGCCACTTGTCGAACAACACCTGGCGGGAGATCCGGTCGGCCACGCGCTTCTCGACGGTCGCCTCGTCCAGCATGGGGCGGCGGTGCTCGAAGAGAGAGCGGGCGTAGGCCGGGGTTTGCAGAATGCCCGGGACCGCTTGCACCGCGTAATAGTGCAGCGCCACTGCCCGCGCCTCCGCCTCGGCGAAGTCCTGGAACCAATCCGGATGCCGAACCCGCGCCCGCGCCAACGCCTCCCGCACATCATCCACCGCCGCGACCAGCACACCCCCCGCCCCCACCACCGGGTCCGCCCGGATCAGGAAGTCCGGCTGTGGAGTCCGCACTCCCCGCTCGACCGAGGAGACGAGGTCCTCGCTGCAATGGGTGGCTTCCGCCAGCTCCGCCTGGCTCAGGCCCGCGTTTCTTCGCAGTACCTTGATGATCTTCCCGAGCGCACGAAACAGGTGCGCCGTACCGTCCACCTCGGAGGGCCGTTCCGGCCGCTCCTCCTCGTTCCCCGACATCCGTACCGCCCTCTTGGCGTACCCGTACCGTCACTCAGCGTCGTGGCGTCGCTGCTGGTCAGCGTACGGCCGGGGCGTCACGCTCAGGGCATGAAGTCCGAAACTTCCACTCCCACCAGTGAGTTCACGCTCCGGCTCTCGGCGACGCGCCGGGGCGCGCGTCTCGCCCGGCTACTCGCTGTGCAGCAGCTCCACGACTGGGGCGTGACCGGCTCCGCCGCCGAAGCCGTCGAGCTGGTCGTCGCGGAGCTCGCCGCCAACGCCGCCCTCCACGGCCGGGTGCCGGGGAGGGACTTCGAGGTGCGGATGGCCCTCGACGACGAGCACGCGCACGTACGGATCGAGCTGTCCGACGCGCGGGGCGAGCGCCGGCCGTTACCGGTCCGGGAGCCGGACGAGGGCGGCTACGGGCTGCTGCTCGTCGCCGCCCTCGCCACGGCGTGGGGTGTGAAGGACCGCTGCGTCGGCAAGACGGTCTGGGCGACCGTCCCGCTGACCAGTCAGAACACGGTCTCGCCCCCCACGTAGGCCGTCTGCTGGAGGTCTTCGAATGAAGGGGGCGAGAAGGTGTGCGTCGCGGTCAGAAGAGTTCGACCGTGCCGTCGCCCAGGCCCGGGTTGTAGGGCGCCCAGCGGGGTGTGAAGGGGGCGCGCCAGTCGCCCGTGCCCCGGTAGACGTAGAGGCTGTCGTAGTGGCCGCCGCCGTTGTTGTACGCGATCAGGTCGTTGCGGCCGTCGCGGTCGGTGTCGCCGACGCCGGCCAGGCTCGTGTAGGGGCCCCAGCCGGAGCCGATCCTGGTGCGGGGCGCGAAGGTGCCGTCGCCCTTGCCGAGGTAGAGCCAGAGGACGCCGGTGGTGTCGCGGGCGACGAGGTCTCCGGCCGGGCCGCCGCCGATGTTCCCGGTGGCGGTGAGCTGGTTGTAGATCCCCCAGCCGCCGCCGACCTTCACGCGCGTGGCGAAGGGGGCGGTGGCGCTGCCCGTGGCCCTGTAGAACCAGAGGGTGCCCGTGGTGTCGGTGGTGAGGAGGTCGGGACGGCCGTCGCCGGTGACGTCCGAACCGGCGGTGAGCTTGTTGTAGATCCCCCAGCCCCCGCCGATCTTCGTCCGGGGGGCGAGACCCTTGCCGTTGCCCTGGTGGAGCCAGAGGACACCGGTCCTGTCGCGGCCGAGGACGTCCCCGGCGGTCGTGCCGGCGAGGTCGCCGGTGGCCGTGATCCGGTCATACGTGTTCCAGCCCGGCCCGATGTCCACCGGGTCGAGGGCGTGGAGGGTGGAGGAGCCCTCGATCTGGCGGAAGTCGTACGCGCGCAGGCGGCCCGTCACGTCACGGGAGAGCAGGTCCGCCGAGCCGTTGTCGTCGAAGTCGTGCGGCTTCGGCGGGCGGGCGACGGTGAAGGTGCCGGTGCGGACGACGTCGGGGCCGATGCCGTTGGCGGGCTTCGCCGTCATCGTCCAGGTGTAGTCGCCGTTGTACGCCGGGATGCCGTTGGTGAACATGCCGTTCCAGGTGATCGGGAAGTCGGTCACTCCGGCGCGCGGGATCCCGTAGCCGCCACCTCCCTTCAGGCCTGACGCGGTGTGGGTGATGACCAGGCTCACGCGGGCGTTGAACCGGCTGAGCGTCCATGACGCCGTCACCGTGGTGCGGTCGAGGTCGAACACACCGCTCGGCGGGAGGGTCTCCTTCTCCACGGTGAGGGCGGTGGGCCGGCCCGCGCTCGTCACCAGGGTGGCGACCGGTGTGCCGTCGGCGCCGGGGGCGACGCGGTAGAGGCCCTCGCCGTGCTCGACCGTGCCGCCGAGGACGAGCAGGCCGCCGTCGGCGTCCATGGTGCTGGACTGGACGTGGTCGAGGAGCCGGACCGGGTCGCCGCCGGCCGCCGGACGGGCGGTCAGGGCGTGCAGGGCGTCGGAGACGACGGCCGTGCCGCCGCCGTTCCTGTTGTACGTGACGCGGTCGCCGACGACCCGCAGGAGGATGCCGTCCGCGCTCCTGAGGGTGTCCAGCGGCGTCCGCTCGACCGTCGTCCCGCCCCGGCGGGCCACGGCGAGGGTCGCCTTGCCCCCGGCAGGCGTCTCGGTCCAGGCCACGTGGGTCGGGGAGACGACGGTGGAGCCGGTGACGGTGTTCGGCGCGGTGTCGTACGTCTCGGTGAGCGCGCCGGTGGCGAGGTCCACCACGCCCACGTGCTTCGTGTAGACCCCGTTCACCACGCGGTTGTAGTGGAGGACCCAGGTGCCCGGCCCGTTGCTGTGGTTCAGCAGGGCGGTGGAGCCCTCGGGCAGGGCGACCTTCCGGTCGACGACCTGTCCCTCCTCCAGGGAGACCAGGTGGTACTCCCGGCCGCCGCCGGCGAGAGCCACTGACATGACGAGGGTGGAGCCGACGACCCGGTGGAGGGCGTACGGGGCGGCGGTGGTGCTGAAGGCGGACGTGTCGATCACGAGGGGGTCCGAGGCACCGCTCATGTCGGTGAGCGTGTACGCGTTCCCGTTCCGGGTGGCGACGGTGTCCGTGCCCATGGCACCCCAGTGGGTGCCGGCGGGAAGCGTGGTGGTGACGCCGTCCGAGAACCGCGTCCAGCGGTAGACGAGGCTTGCCCCGTCGGTGGCGCTCAGCATGCCGGAACGGCCGGCGCTGACGAGCTTCGAGCCGGCCGGGAGCGTCAGCGTGTCCTGCTCGCCGGAGGCCGCCGTGACCGCCGGGAGCGGGGCGGCCGGGGCGGCGGCGAAGGCCGGGGACGCGAGTCCGGCCGTGGTGGTGACGGCGAGCACGGCCGCGACGGCCGTGCCGAGTCGTCTCCGGGTGGTGCGCATGTGCATCAAGGGTGATCCCCCAGTCCTGTTGGGCATGGCGGGTGACCGCCATGCCCACAGGACTCATGAGGAGTTCGAAAAGTTGTACGCCGGAGCGGGTCAGGACACCGAGGTGAACTTCGTGCCCTCGCCCGCGTACAGGTTCGTCGTCATCCGGCTGAACGGGGCCGTCGCCGAGCCCGTCGAGCGGTAGACGTACGTGCCTCCCGCCCCGTACGCGATCAGGTCGGGGCGCCCGTCGGCGGTCACGTCGCCCGCGCCGACGAGCTGGGAGAACGCGCCCCAGCCGCTGCCGACCCGCACGCGGGTGGTGAAGTTGCCCGCGCCGTTGCCCTGGTAGAGCCAGAGGACGCCGGCGGTGTCGCGGGCGACGAGGTCGCCCGCTGCCGTGCCGGCGATGTTGCCGACAGCCGTGAGCTGGTTGTAGATGCCCCAGCCGCCGCCCACGCGCACGCGGGTCGCGAACGGGGCCGTGGCGCTGCCCGTGCCCTTGTAGAACCACAGCACGCCCGAGGCGTCCGTGGCGAGGAGGTCCGAGCGGCCGTCGCCCGTCAGGTCGGAGCCGCCGGCGAGCTTGGTGTAGCCGCCCCAGCCGCCGCCGATGCGGTAGCGGGCCGGGAGGGTGCCGTCGCCCTTGCCGAGGTAGTGCCAGAGCACGCCGGAGGTGTCGAGGGCGATGAGGTCGCCGTGGGCGCTGCCCGCGATGTTGCCGACGGCTTCGATCTGCTTGTACGTGTTCCAGCCGGTGCCGACCCTGGTCCGCTTGGCGGTGGTGACCTGGCTGCCCGTCGGCCAGTCGAAGAGGTCGTCCCGCCACAGGACGCCCGAGGCGTCACGGGCGAGGACGTCGGTCGAGCCGTTGTCGTTGAGGTCGTGCGGGTTGGCCTGGCGCGAGACCTGGAACCACCCGGAGGCGGTCGCCGGGCCGCCGAGGCCGTCGGTCGGGGTCGCGGTGACCTGCCAGGTGTAGGCGCCGTTCGGGGCGCTGATGCCGTCCAGGAGGCCGTTCCAGGCGAAGGTGAACGTGCTGCCGGAACTGGGCTGGGACAGCCGCTGGGTGAGCTTCCTGCCGGTGGCCGCGTGCGTGAGCGTGACGTCCACGGTGGCGTTCGCGCGGGACAGGGTCCACGCCATGGGGACGGTCGTGCCCGGCTTCTCCAGGGTGACCGAGGCGGGGACCTTGGACTCGGTCACCTGCACGCCCAGGACCCGGCCGGTGGGGACTTCGAGGCCGACCGCCGGGCGGGCGCCGCCGGAGTCGGAGATCCGGAAGATGCCGTCGCCCTGGGCGTTGAAGCCACGCACCATCAGGGTCCCGTCCGGGGCGTGGGCCGCGCTGGAGAAGTTGTCCAGGACCTTGAACGGCGCGGAGGTGCTGTCCGTCAGGTTCTGCCCGTACAGGGCGCTCGGGGGCTCGCCGGCCGTGGTGCCCCGGACGCCGTACAGGATCGTGTTGCCGACGATGCCGGCGACGACGGCGCCGGTCATCTCGCCGGTCAGGGGGATGTACCGGTTGGCGCCGCCGCTCACGGTGATCTCGGTGGTGCCGTCGAGGAACGACTTGTGGACCCACGCCTTGTAGGTGGGGGTGAGGGCGCCGGTCGTCGCCTGGTCCCACGCGGTGGTGCCCGAGCTGCCACCCCAGTCGATGACCGAGTTGCTGTTGATGGACGTCTTGGCCCACCAGTGGTCGGTCCGGGCGGACCTGACGTTCCAGGTGCTGCCCAGGACGACGAGGTCGTTGCCGGAGAAGGCGACGACCTTGTAGTCCGTGTTCGTCTCCCGCGAGGAGAGCTTGACCTTCTGGCTGACGCCGTTGACCTTCCGGAGCTGCCACAGCTCGTGGTAGTCGCCGGTGGTCGGGACGCTCACGAAGATCGCGTCCCTGACCAGGCCGACGAACTTCGAGCCGGGCTTGAACTCGTACGCGATGTTCAGGTACGTGGACCAGGTGGCCCCGTCCTTCATGTCCCGCAGGCTGAAGCCGCTTCCGTCGCCGGTCACGACGATGTCCGAGCCGCTTTCGTAGGCCCCGGGACCGGTGTGGATCGGCATGATCGAGCCGTCGGAGTACTTGTGCCACTCCAGGACGGTGTTGCCGGCGTCGTCCTTGCGGGACGTCAGGTAGCCGGAGTCGCCGGCGCTGACGACCTCGGCGTCGAGGGGCAGCTCCGCCGCCGTGCCGGCGGCGACCCCGGCCACGGCGGCGGGAACGGCCGCGAAGGCCGGGGCGGTGACGAGCGTCCCCGTCACGGCGGTGACGGTGGAGAGGGTGAGAACCGCCGCGGCGACGCGGCGGCCGGAGATACGGGTCTGGGACACCTGTTGATCCTTCGTATGGAGGGACGGAGGAGAAGGAAGTTCGGTCTTCTGATCCGAACGGTTGTGCTTCCGTCAGGAGACCGAGGTGAACTTCGTGCCCTCGCCCGCGTAGAGCGTCGTGTTCATGCGGGCGAACGGGGCCGTGACCGAGCCCGTGGAGCGGTAGACGTACGTGCCGCCCGCTCCGTACGCGATCAGGTCCGGGCGCCCGTCGTTCGTCACGTCTCCCCCGCCGACCAGCTGGGAGAAGGCACCCCAGCCGCTGCCGACCCTGACCCGGGTGGCGAAGTTGCCCGCGCCGTTGCCCTGGTAGAGCCAGAGGACGCCCGAGGTGTCGCGGGCGACGAGGTCGCCCGCGGCGGAGCCGGCGATGTTGCCGACGGCGGTGAGCTGGTTGTAGACGCCCCAGCCGCCGCCGACCTTCACGCGCGTGGCGAAGGGCGCGCTCGCGAAACCGGTGCCCTTGTAGAACCAGAGGGTTCCGGTGCCGTCCGTGGCGAGCAGGTCCGGCAGGCCGTCGCCGGTGAGGTCGGAGCCGCCGGTGAGCTTGGTGTAGCCGCCCCAGCCGCCGCCGATCTTCACCCGCGTGGCGAAGGTGCCGTCACCCTTGCCGAGGTACTGCCACAGGTAGCCGGAGCCGTCGAGGGCGATGAGGTCGCCGTTGTTGGTGCCGTCGATGCTGCCGACGGCCTCGATCTGCTTGTACGTGTTCCAGCCGCTGCCGATCCTCGTCCGCTTCGCGGTGGTGACCTGGCCGCCGGACGGCCAGTCGAAGAGGTCGTCCCGCCACAGGACGCCCGAGGCGTCACGGGCCAGGACGTCGGTCGAGCCGTTGTCGTTGAAGTCGTGCGGGTTGGCCGTGCGCTTCACCCCGAGGTACGCGCCCTGGTAGGCGGTGCCACCGATCCCGTTGAGCGGGGTCGCCTCGGCCTCCACGGCGTAGAGGCCGTTGGGCGCGCTGATCCCCTCGATGACACCGTTCCACGTGGAGCGGAAGAGGGTGCCGGAGGCCGTCGCGGGGACGCGCTGCTTGAACTCCTTGCCCGTGTAGATGTGCGTGAGCGTGAGGTCCAGGTAGGCGTTGGGGCGGGACAGGGCCCACTCCATCGTCACCGTGCCGCCGTTCTTGTCGAGTTCCACCACCTCGGGGACGGAGGACTCGACGATCTCGACGCCGACGGCCCGGTTCGTGTCCGCCACCTTCGTGACGATCGGGGTGCCACCCGAGTCGGAGATCCGGAACAGTCCGTCGCCCTCCTCCACCGAGCCGCCGCGCACGAGCAGGCTGCCGTCCGCCGCGACGGCCGTGGAGCTGAAGTAGTCGAGGAGGTGGTACGCCTCACCGGTGGGGAGGGAGCGCCCGATCAGGGCGTCCTTTCCGTCCGGCTGGGTCGCGGTGTAGCCGCCCGGCTCGCCGTACACCACCGAGTCGCCGACGATGCCGGCGATCACGGTGGACTGGCCGGCGATCTGACTGATCCGCGGCACGCCGGAGGTGGAGTTCACGCGGTCGTACCACTTGATGTCGGTGGAGCTGCCCGGGTGCTCGGTCCACGCCATGTACTTCGGGGTGATGGCGGCGGTGGCGCCGGGGCCGGAGTAGCCCGCGAGGCTGTGCCTGGTCTGGTACTGGTCGTTGGCGTCGCGGTTGGTCAGGAAGCGGTGGTACGTGGTGTTGGTGCCCGTGCCCTGGGTGGAGAGGCCGAAGACGTCCGTGGCGGAGTGGGCGAGGACCCGGAAGGACTTGTCCCCGGCGTAGTTCGTCACCATCTGGTTGACGAGGACGCCGTTCAGGCGGGTGATGCGGCGCAGCTCCGGATCGCCGCGCATGTCGGGCTTCGTCGCCCAGATCGTGGACCCGGTCAGGCCGACGAACCGGTAGTCGGTGGTACCGAGGACCTGGACGAGGTTGATCGTCCAGGCGGAGTAGCCGGGCGCGGCCATGTCCCGGAAGGAGAACTGGGCGCCGTCCCGCACCACGACGACGTCGGAGCCGGTGCTCAGCGCCTCCCTGCCGGGGATGACCTCCACCGGACCGCCCTCGAACTTCCGCCACTCCAGGACGGTTTCGCCGGACCCGTCCTTCCGGGACGTGAGGAAGCCGGTGGTGCCGGTGCTCACGATCTCGACGGCGGCCGGAACCGAGAGATCTGCCTGCTGCAGCGCCGCCGGGGCGACGGCCGCGGGCGCGGCCACCGCCGGGGCCGTGACGAGGGTGCCGGTGAGCGCGGTCACGGTGGAGAGGGTGAGGACCGCGGCGGCGAGCCGGCGGGCGGATATGCGGTGCTTCATCGTGGCGTGTCGTTCTTTCTGTCAGAAGATCGAGTCGAGCGCGGTCGGGTCGTCGTGCACGGCCGTGGACACGCCTGCCTTGAAGGGGCTGCTGGCGGTGCCGCCGGTAGAGGCGCGGGACCGGGCGTCGGGCTGCTCGATGACGGCGACGGAGCGGCCCGCCGGCAACCGAACACGGCAGGCGCCGCACCCAGTTGGACTCGTGATCGCCACCGGTGGTTGTACGAAGAGACCGAACGTCTTCGCGATTTCTATCGCCGCTCCACCACACCCCGTACATACGCCGCCTGCCCCGCGTGCTGGAGGTCGTCCGCGATCACCGACACCAGGCGGACACCGAGCGTGACCGGGGGATCCCAGGTCGTGTCGACGACCCGGTCCAGGTCCGCGTTCGTGACCGTGCCGATCAGCTCCTCCGTACGGGCGTGCACGGCGTCGTGGTAGCCGAGCAGCAGGTCCGCGGGGGCGCGGACCTTGCCCGCCTGGGCGCGTGACTGGCCGTAGCCGGTCGCCGCCGCCGGGAACGGGAGCCCGAAGCGGTCCCGCCAGCCGTCCGCGTCCCACAGCTGGTCCCTGCCGAAGGCGCCCGCGAGGTGATCGTCCTGGATGCGGGTGAGGTGCCAGACGAGCCAGGCGATCGAGTTGGCGCCCGGATCGACACGTACGGCGAGCTGCTCCTCCGTGAGGCCGTCCACGGCCTCGTGGACGGCCTCACGGATCCGGCCGAACGAGTCGACCAGCAGTCCGGCGCTGTTCATGGGGGCTCCTTCCAGCGACTGCTCCGAGGAACTACGACCGCTTCCTCCGCCACGCCTCCACCGCCGCCTCCACGTCGAACGGCCTCAGGTTCAGCGGCGGCCCGGCCGGCGGGCGGAGCAGGGCCGCGGCGATCTTGGTGTTGATCTCTCCGAGGATCCGGCGGACCTGGCTCTCCGAGACGGCCGCGGCCACCGCCGCCTCCGCGTCCTCGGCCTCCTTGCGCAGGGCGAGGGAGGGCGGCAGCACGGACGCGCCCTCGCGGTGCAGCTTGCCCTTGATCCACCACAGCTCGTCGTACGGGGCCGAGTCGTCCGGCAGCGGCTTGCCGAAGCCCGCCAGACCGCTGAACTCACCCCGTTCCGACGCCTCGCGGATCTGCTTGTCCACGAACGACTCGAAGCTGACTCCCGGCGGCTTGCGTTCGGTCATGTGTCCAGACTACGTACACGGCCCCGCCGGGGTGTGGTCTTCGCCGTCTACTGCGGCACGCGATCTTCCGGCACGCTGTGGTCCGTTCAACGCGCGTCAACTCTTGTCCCGTCCCGGTACCCGGAGGATGCATGCGTGCACGGATCACTCCACTCGGCACCCTGCTCGCGCTCGTCGCGGGCCTGCTCACCGCGCTCGTCACCACCAGCCCCGCCCAGGCCGCGCCCGCCTTCAAGGCGCCGTACCCCTGCGGCCAGACCTGGACCTACAGCCACCACTCGGCCGAGGTCCGCCAGGCCCTCGACTTCATCCGCTCCGACGGCGGTACGACGGCCGGCACCCCGGTCCTCGCCTCGGCGTCCGGCACCGCCTACCGCTACGCGCAGCCGTCCGGCGCGGGCAACTACATCGTGATCGACCACGGCGGCGGCTGGAAGACGTACTACTTCCACCTCAGCGCGTACTCCGTGGCCCACGGCACCCAGGTCGCCCAGGGCCGGCAGATCGGCACCACCGGCAGCACGGGCAACAGCTCCGGCGCCCACATCCACTACGAGCAGCTCTACAACGGCGTCGGCCAGCCGATCGTGATCAACGGAGCCTCCCTCGCCCCCTATCCGGGCTCGTACGGCTCCAAGTCCCTGACCAGCGACAACGGGTGCTCGGGCGGGGGCGGCGGAAAGTACTGGGTCGACACCTTCGCCAACGCCACGGGCTACGCCCAGGCGAACACCACCTCCCCGCAGGGAGTCCTGAACGCCGGCACGAACTACGTCTACTGCAAGGTCTGGGGCCAGGAGATCCGCGACGCCTCCGGCAACTACAACCACTGGTGGCTGCGGACGGACCTCGACACGGTCTACGCCGGGAAGAACGGATACGGGGCGTACGTCTCCGCCTACTACCTGTCCCGCTGGGGCAACGACGAGGCCCGGGACAACAACGGGACGGTCATCCCGAACTGCTGAGGGGCCCGCCCGCCCCGTAAAAGGGCAGGAGCCCCGCTCGTGCCCGAAGGCACGGAGCGGGGCTCCTTGGGTACTGCTCTACTAGTCGTGCTTCGCCGACCCAGGCACCTTAGGCCGGGGAGACGTTCTCCGCCTGCGGGCCCTTCGGGCCCTGCGTGACGTCGAACGTCACGGTCTGGTTCTCCTCGAGCGAACGGAAGCCGTTCGCGTTGATCGCGGAGTAGTGGACGAAGACATCCGGGCCGCCGCCGTCCTGGGCGATGAAGCCGAAGCCCTTTTCAGCGTTGAACCACTTGACGGTTCCGGTAGCCATAAGCCCTCCTTGGGCCAAAGGGTTGCCCTGCTCCAGAACCTGCAAACAAGTCTGAAAACTACAAAAGCCTGCGGGTCACATGCTCCGCAGGCTCTGTACTGCAAGGGAAACCAAACTGCAACTTGCGTTGAGCCTAGCACGCAGGACGCTAGGGACGGAAGAGCGAAAGATCACGTCACCCGCATGTTTGATCTCGCTCCGTGCGCTGACGCGCGTGCCCCGGCGATGCCCACGGTACGAGACGGGTCTAGCCTCACGATGTGGACAATGCAACCGACGACCAGCAGCGCAGCCGGCCCCGCGTCGGGCACATCCAGTTCCTGAACTGCCTCCCCCTCTACTGGGGTCTGGCGAGAACCGGAACGCTCCTCGATCTGGAGCTGACGAAGGACACCCCGGAGAAGCTCAGCGAGCGGCTCGTCCGGGGCGACCTCGACATCGGCCCCATCACCCTCGTCGAGTACCTCCGCAACGCGGCGGACCTGGTGGCCCTCCCGGACATCGCCGTCGGCTGCGACGGCCCCGTCATGTCCTGCGTGATCGTCTCCCAGCGGCCGCTGGAGGAGCTGGACGGGGCGCGCGTCGCCCTCGGCTCCACCTCGCGCACCTCCGTACGCCTCGCGCAGCTCCTGCTCGCCGAGCGGTTCGGGGTGGCGCCCGACTACTACACCTGCCCCCCTGACCTGGGCCTGATGATGCAGGAGGCCGAGGCGGCCGTCCTCATCGGCGACGCCGCGCTCCGGGCCTCGCTGCACGACGCGCCCCGGCTCGGCCTCCAGGTCCACGACCTCGGCCTCATGTGGAAGGACTGGACGGGCCTGCCGTTCGTCTTCGCCGTGTGGGCGGCCCGCAAGGACTACCTGGCGCGCGAACCGGAGACCGTCCACGAGGTCCACCAGGCGTTCCTGGCGTCCCGCGACCTCTCCCTCGAAGAGGTCGCCAAGGTCGCCGAGCAGGCCGCCCGCTGGGAGACCTTCGACGCCGAACTCCTGGAGCGGTACTTCCGTACGCTCGACTTCCGCTTCGGCCCCGAGCAGCTCGCCGGGGTCCGTGAGTTCGCCCGCCGCACCGGCCCCACGACCGGCTTCCCGGCCGACGTCCGCGTCGAACTGCTCGCGCCCGCTTCCCTTTAGACCCAGGCGGGCACCCGGGAATTCGCCGACGCTTCCACCGCGGTAAGCGTCCCGTAATTCCTTCGTATATCCGATATCCGATATATCCGCGCCCGCGCCGTCCGCATTACCGCCGGAGGCCCCGCATGGCACCCAGCGGAAGCCGCGAAGACCGCTGGCGTACGCTGGTTCGGTCCGTCAGAACCCCTCCGAAAGGGACACATCCGGTGACCGAGAAGGCCGAACTCCAGTCTGTTCTCGACCGCGCTGCCGCGGGTGGCCGGATCACCCCCGAGGAGGCGCTCGACCTCTACCGCTCGGCGCCCCTGCACGCCCTCGGCGCCGCGGCCGACGCCGCCCGCCGCCGCCGGTACGCGGGGACCGAGCACATCGCGACGTACATCATCGAGCGGAACATCAACTACACGAACGTCTGCGTGACGGCGTGCAAGTTCTGCGCCTTCTACGCCGCCCCGAAGGACACCAAGAAGGGCTGGACCCGCGACCTCGACGACATCCTGCGCCGCTGCGCGGAGACCGTGGAGCTCGGCGGCACCCAGATCATGTTCCAGGGCGGCCACCACCCGGACTACGGCGTCGAGTACTACGAGCACCACTTCGCCGCCATCAAGCAGGCCTTCCCGCAGCTGGTCATCCACTCCCTCGGTGCCTCCGAGGTCGAGCACATGGCCCGCATCTCCAAGGTCTCCGTCGACGAGGCGATCACCCGCATCCACGCCGCCGGGCTCGACTCCTTCGCGGGCGCCGGCGCCGAGCTGCTGCCGGAGCGGCCCCGCAAGGCCATCGCCCCGCTCAAGGAGAGCGGCGAGCGCTGGCTGGAGATCATGGAGATCGCCCACGGCCTGGGCGTCGAGTCCACCTCCACGATGCTGATGGGCACCGGCGAGACCAACGCCGAGCGGATCGAGCACCTGCGCATGATCCGTGACACCCAGGACCGGACGGGCGGCTTCCGGGCCTTCATCCCGTACACGTACCAGCCCGAGAACAACCACCTCAAGGGCCGTACGCAGGCGACGATCTTCGAGTACCTGCGCATGATCGCGATCGCGCGCCTCTTCCTCGACAACATCGCGCACATCCAGGGCTCCTGGCTGACCGTCGGCAAGGAGGCGGGCCAGCTCTCCCTGCACTACGGCGCCGACGACCTGGGCTCGATCATGCTGGAGGAGAACGTCGTCTCCTCGGCCGGTGCCAAGCACCGCTCCAACCGCCTGGAGATCATCGACCTGATCCGCAAGGCGGGCCGCGTCCCGGCGCAGCGCGCGACCACGTACGAGCACCTCGTCGTCCACGACGACCCGGCGAACGACCCGGTCGACGAGCGCGTCGTCTCGCACATCTCGTCCATCGCGATCGAGGGCGGCACGGCCCACCCGGAGCTCAAGCTCCTCGACGCCAACTGACGCGCGTGCTCACGATCCACGTCGCCGAGGCGTCGCCCGAGACCGCCGTCCTGATCGACGGCGGTCTCGTCGCCGCCGTCGGCCCGTACGAGGACCTGGCCGCCGTACGGCCCGAGGCACGGGTGCGGAACTGGCCCGGCATCCTCACCCCCGGGCTCCTCAACCCGTTCGGGCCCGAGCTCCTCGAAGGCATGTACCACCCGGACCCCCGGGAGGCCGCGGGCTTCGGCACCGAGCCGATCCCCGGCGAGCGGGCGCAGCGGATCTTCCGGGCCGACCCCGCCCGGCGCGGTGCCTCCGCGCGCCGGGGCGTGCAGCGGCTGCTCGCCCACGGGACGGTCGCCATCGCGGGCGAGCTGCGCGGCGCGGCCGCCGTGGACGCCGTACGCCGGGCGGGACTCGCCATCGCCCGGCGCCCGGAGCGGCTCCCCGGGCCCCCGTCGTTCTCCCCGACGCCGCTGGTGCTCCTGCCCGGCCTGGTGCCGGGCGGCCCCGCCCGGTTCGCCGTCTTCGACGTCCCGGACCGGGCGGCCCTGGTCCGCCTCGGCGCGTCGACCTGCGTCGCGACGGTCCTCGGCGGCCGGCTGGTGTTCCGGCGGCAGTAGGGTCCGAGGAGAGGGGGCCCGGTACGGGGCCGCTACCGGGGGGCGGCCCGTACCCCCGTGCCGTACCGCCCCCGTCCGCTCAGCCGCCCTCGATCGCCGGCGGTGCCTTCGTCTCGACCGGGTTCTCGTCCGCGTACCGCACCAGGTCGAGGAAGCGCGGATCCTTGGCGACGGCGAGCAGCTGCCGCGGCGAGACCGGCGCCGAGACCCTCTCCGGGTCGACGGAGAGCAGGACCTGACTCTCGTCGTACCGGAAGCTCAGGTACGACCCGGTCGTGTCCGGCCCGTTGACCGCCATCGAGACGAGGTGCGCCTCGCGGTTCCCGTCGAACGTGACCTCCTCGCACCGGAAGCCCCTGACCGGCTCGTCCACGCAGGGCTTGAGGCCGTGCTCGTCGGACGGGCGTACCGACACCGTCATGCGGAAGGTCTCGCCGCCCGAGGCGATCCGGTAGACGTGCACCTCGTCCTTCACCGGCCGGATCTCGGTCACGGTCGCGGGCAGGAGTTCGTCGAGCAGCGCCGCCACCCGCTGCTGGTGCGCCGCGCGGCGCTCGCGCTCGGGCTCGGACAGGCCGTCGGGGTTGTCGGGCGGTGTGACGCCCGGGGTCGCCTCGATCGTGACGGGGGCGTAGGTCTTGCTCGGTCCTGTGCTGGCGCTCGCGCTCGCGCCGGGCGACGTCGGCACCGCGGCGGGCGTCGTGAGCTCCGGGCTCGATCCCGGCAGCAGGGTCAGGCCGAGCGCCCCCGCCGTGACCGCGCCGAACGCGGTCGTGACGATCGCGATCCGGGCCCGCGTCCGTCGTCTGCGGCCCTCGCGCACCGCGAGCGGGGCGAGGTCGGGGAGCGGGGGAAGGTCGTCCGCCGTGCGTTCCATCGTGGTGCGGAGCAGGGTGATGTCGTCGTTGTCCACGGTGGACCTCAGCTTCCTGTGGTGGAGAGCCCGGCGTCACCCAGGCGCTCGCGGAGTCGGGCGAGCGAGCGCGAACACTGGCTCTTGACGGTGGCCTCGCTGCAGCGCAGCAGGGTGGCCACGGAGGCCACGCTCTGGTCGTCCCAGTAGCGCAGGACGACCATCGCGCGGGCCCGTGGCGGCAGCTCGGCGAGCGCCGCGAGCAGGGTGACGCGCAGATCGGTGTGGTCGGTGGCGGCCGCCGGGCTCATTCCGCCGGTGCGGGTGAGCGCGAGCAGATCGCGCAGGCCGCGCCGCCGCTCGGCGAGGAAGGTGCGGGTGAGCACGGTCTTGGCGTACGCGTGCGGATGGTCGGCGGTGCCCGCGCGGCGCCAGTGCTGGTACAGCTTGGCCAGGGTGGTCTGGGTCAGGTCGCGGGCGGTCTCGGCGTTGCCGCAGAGGAGGTACGCCGTGCGGTAGAGCCGCTGCTGCCCCGCCCGGGCGAACTCCTCGAACCCGTCGACGGAGGAGGGCACGGCGTGCCCGGCCGACACGCCGACCGCCGGCCCCGCGGACAAGCCCGCCGACACGCCGCCGGCGGGGTCGGCCGCCCCGTGGTCCCGCCCGGCCGGGGAGCCGGGTCTCACTTCGATCGGTACCGCCATCGCGTTCCTGCCTTCTCTCGCCTTCGGTGCCGACCGGGCCGGCCGATGTCGGCCGGGGGTGTCGCACACTCGTCCGTCCTTGAGCGCGGGCGCGCCGAAAAGGTTGAAGCGGTACGAGGAGAGATTTCGGCGGCTGCCACAATGACGGGGTGACCCGAGCCTCCCTGGACAAGCAGCCGCACGAAGTCGCCTCGATGTTCGACGACGTGGCGGCGAACTACGACCTCACCAATGACGTGCTCTCCCTGGGCCAGGACCGGCGCTGGCGCAAGGAGGTCGCCAGGGCGGTCGACGCCCGCCCGGCGCAGCGGATCCTCGACCTCGCCGCGGGCACGGCCACCTCCTCGCAGCCCTTCGCGCGGGCGGGGGCGTACGTCGTGCCCTGCGACTTCTCGATCGGCATGCTCCGGGTCGGCAAGCAGCGCCACCCGTGGATGCCGTTCACTGCGGGCGACGGGACGAAGCTGCCGTTCCGCGACGACGTGTTCGACGCCGTCACCATCTCCTTCGGGCTCCGGAACATCCAGGACACCGAGCAGGCGCTGCGCGAGCTGTACCGGGTGACGAAGCCCGGCGGCCGGGTCGTGATCTCGGAGTTCTCGCACCCGACGTGGGGGCCGTTCCGCACGGTGTACGAGGAGTACCTGATGCGGGCGCTGCCGCCGGTGGCCCGCGCGGTGTCGTCCAACCCCGACGCGTACGTGTACCTCGCGGAGTCCATCCAGTCCTGGCCGGACCAGCCGACCCTGGCGGGGATGCTCCAGAAGGCCGGCTGGTCGAAGGTGGCCTGGCGGAACCTGACCGGTGGGATCGTCGCGCTCCACCGGGGCTTCAAGGCCTGACGGCTGCTTACGGCTGCTTCACGTACAGGCCGTAACCGCCGACGCCGGTGTACACCGCGTCGCCCACCGGCCGGTGGACGAGCGTGCCGTTCACGAGGTCCGTCGGCGGGGTGTGGATCTGCGTGCCCGTCATCAGCGTCGTGGAGCCGCCACCGTCCAGGTTGAGGGCGTCGACGATCCCGAGTTCCGGCGCGTCGAGGAGGGCGGCGAAGCTGCGCAGGTAGTCGCCGTCCTCGTTGTCCTGGCCGGTGAGGGTGACGAGCACCGGGCGGCCGCGGACGTTGGTGCCGAGGGCCGTGCGGGAGTCGGTGCAGATGAGGGTCGTGCCGTCGGCGCCCTTCTCCGTGCCGCTGCACGAGTCGGGCAGCTCGGCGGGGACCTCGCCGTTCCGGAGCAGCGGGTGGAACGAGCTGACGACGTCGACCGAGTCGTCCAGCGGGATCTCCCGCTTCATGGTCACGTCGTGGAGCTTCTGGTCGATCGTCACCGTGTCGTCGCGGACGAGCCGGCCACGGAGCCAGTCGGCGCCGCCGCCGATGCCCTGGATGACGTGGCCGCCCGCGGGGACCAGGGTGCCGCCGCGGCCCTCGCGGGCCTCGGTGACGACGCCGTGCGCGTCGACGACGACCTCGAAGCCGGCGTCGGCGGTGGCGGCGACGGCCGGGTCGGTTCCGGGGCGGGGGACGGGAGCGCCGTAGTCGTCGGTGAAGACGACGATCTCGTCGGCGTCGGTGTAGACGGGCGGGCTCGCGCTCACCTGGACGTCTTCGGCGTCGCGCGCGCAGTGCGGGGCGCGGCCGGGGGTCCGGTTGATGTCGTCGATGCGCATGGTCTCGCCGGAGGGTGCGGTCAGGCTCAGCTCGGTGAGGAGCTTGGTGACGTACGGGATGCCGTACTGGATCACCGCGCCGGAGCTGCCCTTGCCGCCGCTCCAGCAGCTGGAGCTGTGGAGGGTGCCGTCGGTGGCGGAGACGCCGGTGTGCGCCACGGTCTTCTCGGCGCCGCTGCCGGCGGGTTCCCGCTGGAACAGGCCGCCGTTGACGCCGGCGTGCGGGTGGCGGGTCGGGACGGAGGTGACCCGGGAGAGCTGCTGGGGGAGCGTCTCGGCCGTGGAGTCGTTCGTTCCGATGGCGCTCTCCAGGGTGAGGGACCCGGCGGTGGGGTCGATCTCGACGATCTGGAGGACGCGGGCCTTGGTGCGGTTGTCGAGGGCCGTCTCGGTCCACGTGGTGCGGGTGACGCCGGGGGTGACCGTGACGGGGGTTCCCTTGGTCCAGGCGGCGAGCGGGCTGGGGACCGGTGCGTCGGCGCCGGAGGCGGGGGAGGTGAGGGCGAGGGCGGCGCCGAGGGCGGCGGCGACGGCCGCCCAGGGGCGGAGGGTCCTGGTCACTGGCAGTCCGCCGTTCCGTTGACGAGCTCGTGCGAGCGGAAGGTGCCGGTGAACGGTGCCGGGACGCTGGTGCTGTCGCCGCGCAGGACGACGTACGCGCCGAACCGCTTGAGTCCCGCGGAGTCCGCCGGGTCGGCCCAGCTGCCGGTGAACGTCGGCTCGGGGTAGAAGCAGACGTGCTTCTGCGTCCGGTTCCAGACGGACGCGGGGGCGGCCCCGGTGCCGTAATCGCTGCCGTAGTTCTGGGTGGCGGGGTCGGTCTTCGGGAGGTGGACGGTCATGGCGCCGCGTCCGTTGGGCTCCGTGAAGGTGCAGACCCGGTTGTCGGGGCAGCGCTCGTAGCCGGTGAAGCAGAGGGCCCGGGTGGGGACCGTCTTGTGGGAGCTGAGGGTGCCGGTGAAGCGGGGGTCCGTCGTGTACGTGACGGAGTTGCCCGGCTTGACGGTGGTGAGGAGGCCGCCGTACGCGGCGTCGACGTAGGCGCAGGCCCAGTGGGCGGTGTTGTTCTTCGCCGAGAGCGTCCTGCCGTCCCAGCCGGCGTCGTAGCGCTCCACGCTCTGCCGGTCGGTGAAGTCCTGCCGTTCTCCGGTGCCGTCGGCCCCGGAGTAGAGGCAGAGGGTGGCGGGCGGGCAGTCGTCGAAGGGGGCGGGGTCGGCGTTCGCGGGGAGCACGAGGAACACCGAGCAGAGGAGGGCGAGGGCGGCGGTGATCAGCGCGCCCCGGCGCATGTCGATTCGGAAGTCGGTCACGGATGATCATCGTGCCATCACGCTCGGCGCAGGGGAACGCGTGTTCGCCGTGGGTGGAGAAGGCGCCGCCTGTCATCGTCTCGGGGAAGTGCCGGGGTGACCCTCCGGTCCCGCCGCGACCGCCCCCCATAGACTTCGACACGTCCTTCCATCGCCGAACCACCGGGAGAAACCGCCGTGAGCGAGCAGCCCCTCTCCGAGCACAGCGCGGACGTCATCGTCGTCGGAGCGGGCCCGGCCGGCTCCACCACCGCGTACTACCTCGCGAAGGCCGGACTCGACGTCCTCCTCCTGGAGAAGACCGCGTTCCCCCGCGAGAAGGTCTGCGGCGACGGCCTCACCCCCCGCGCCACCAAGCAGCTCGTCTCCATGGGCATCGACATCTCCGAAGAGGCCGGCTGGCTGCGGAACAAGGGCCTGCGGATCATCGGCGGCGGCGTCCGCCTGGAGCTGGACTGGCCGGAGCTCGCCTCGTACCCGGACTACGGACTCGTCCGCAAGCGCGACGACTTCGACGAGCAGCTGGCCCGGCAGGCGCAGAAGGCCGGCGCCCGCCTGTACGAGCGCTGCAACGTCGGCGCCCCGATCATCGACGACCGTACGGGCCGGATCACCGGCGTCCACGCCAAGCTCGGCGAGGAGAAGCGCGAGGTCACCTTCCACGCCCCGCTCGTCGTCGCCGCCGACGGCAACTCCACCCGGATCTCCCTCGCCATGGGCCTGCACCGGCGCGAGGACCGGCCGATGGGCGTCGCCGTCCGCACGTACTTCACGTCCCCCCGGCACGACGACGACTACCTGGAGTCCTGGCTGGAGCTGTGGGACCGGCGCGGCCCGCAGGACCGCCTCCTGCCCGGCTACGGCTGGGTCTTCGGCATGGGCGACGGCACCTCCAACGTCGGCCTCGGCATCCTCAACTCCTCGAAGGCCTTCCGCGAGCTGGACTGGCGCGAGGTCCTCAAGGCCTGGTGCGCCTCGATGCCCGAGGACTGGGGCTTCACCCCGGACAACATGACGACGCCGATCCGCGGCGCCGCCCTCCCCATGGCGTTCAACCGCCAGCCGCACTACACCAAGGGCCTGCTGCTCGTCGGTGACGCGGGCGGCCTGGTCAACCCGTTCAACGGCGAGGGCATCGCGTACGCCATGGAGTCCGGCCAGATCGCGGCCGACGTCATCGTCCAGGCGAACGCCAGGACCACCCCCGCCCAGCGCGAACTGGCCCTGCGGAACTACCCGCAGGTCCTCAAGGACACCTACGGCGGCTACTACACGCTCGGCCGCGCCTTCGTGAAGCTCATCGGCAACCCGAAGGTCATGAAGATCGCGACCCAGCGCGGCCTGACCCACCCGCTCCTGATGAAGTTCACCCTGAAGATGCTGGCCAACCTCACCGACCCGACGGGCGGCGACGCCATGGACCGCATCATCAACGGCCTGTCGAAGGTGGCACCGAAGGCCTGAACCCCGCCCGGTAGGCGGTCGGGGAGAGCCCGACCGCCCGGGTGAAGTGGCGGCGGAGGTTGGCGGCCGAACCGAGGCCGCTCTCCTCGCCGATCCGCTCCACCGGCAGGTCCGTCGACTCCAGGAGCGCCCGCGCCCGCGACACCCGCTGTTCGAGCAGCCACTGCAGCGGGGTGGTGCCGTGGGCCTCCCGCACCCTGCGGTGGAAGGTGCGCGGGCTCATCCGGGCCCGCCGCGCGAGACCGGCCACCGACAGCGGCTCGCGCAGGTGCTCGCGGGCCCAGTCGAGCACCGGCCCGAGACTCTCCTCGTCGCTCGGCGGGAGCGGGGCCTCGACGAACTGAGGCTGTCCGCCGGGCCGGTGGGCCGGGACGACGAGGCGCCGCGACAGCTCGCCCGCCACCCCGGCGCCGAGGTCGTTCCGTACGAGATGCAGGCACAGGTCCAGGGCCGAAGCGGCGCCCGCGCACGTGAGCACGCGGCCCCCGTCGGTGTAGAGCACCGAGGCGTCGACCGTGACCCGAGGGTGCCGGGCGGCAAGCGCGGGGGCGTAGTTCCGGTGGACGACGGCCCGGTGCCCGTCGAGTACGCCGGCCGCCGCGAGCGCGAAGGCGCCGGTGCACATCGACACCATGCGCGCGCCCGACGCGCCCGCCTCCCGGAGCGCGGCGACGAGCTCGGCCGACAGTTCCGCACGGCCCTCGGCCACCGCGTCCGGCACCGAGGGCACGACGACCGTGCCGGCGCCGGCGATCCCGTCGAGGCCGTGCGTGGCGTGCGGGGCGGGGCCGCACACCCGGAGCGCGTACCAGGGGTCGGCGAGGTCGGGGTGCGGCACCCCGAAGACCATGGAGACGGTGGACAGCTCGTACAGGTCCCACGGCGAGAGGGCGCCCCGCTCGTCGGGGACGAGAACGACGGCGACCGTTGCAGCGCTCATGCCTCCGACCGTACGACGGGGCACTGACAGCCTGGCAGGAACCGTGCGCCCGCGGTCAGTTCCGCCGCTGTCGGCGCGGGACTCGCGCTGCGAGCGTGGAGCCATGACCACACGCACCAGCACCAGTACGAGCACCAGGACGAGCCCGAGCACGCAGCGGCCTCCCGTGACCGTCATCGGTCTCGGGCAGATGGGCGCCGCCCTCGCGGGCGCCTTCCTCGACGCCGGCCACCCCACCACCGTCCACAACCGGACGCCCGACAGGGCCGCCCCGCTCGTCGCGCGCGGAGCCGTCCTCGCGGCCACCGTCGCCGAGGCGGTCGAGGCGAGCGGCATCGTCGTGGTCTGCGTCCTCGACTATCCGGCGGTCCGCGCCCTTCTCGCCCCCGCCGCCGGGTCCCTGCGCGGCCGCGTTCTGGTCAACCTCACGTCCGGCTCGCCCGAGCAGGCCCGCGCCGAGGCCGAGTGGGCGGCCGGGCACGGCGCCGGGTACCTCGACGGCGGCATCATGACGACCCCGCCGGGAGTCGGCGACCGCGAGAACATGATCCTGTACGCGGGCGGTGCCGGGCTCCTCGCCGCGCACCGGACGACCCTGGAGGTCCTCGGCGACCCGGTCGACCTGGGGCCGGACCCGGGACTGGCCTCGCTGTACGACGCCGGGCTGCTCGGCCTGATGTGGTCGGTCTTCGGCGGCTGGCTGCACGCCACCGCGCTCGCGGGGGCGGACGGGGTGCCGGCCAGGGAGTTCACGGCGGTGTCGGTGCGCTGGCTGCGCACGGTGTCCTGGTTCCTCACCACGTACGCGGACCAGATCGACGCGGGGGAGTACCCGGGCGACGACGCCACCATCGACGTCCAGGTCGCGACCATCGGGCACCTGCTGCACGCGGGGGAGGAGCGGGGGATCGACGGGCGGCTTCCGCGGCTGCACCTGGAGCTGATGCGGGAGGCGGTGGCGGCGGGCCACGGCGGAGACAGCTACGCCCGGATCATCGACTCGTTCCGGAAAGAGCGGGCCTCCGGACCCGTGGCGTGAATGGGAAAAGCCGTCACTCCCCCGAGGAGTGACGGCTTCTCACCGCGTATGTCCGGAAATCAGAGGATGCGGACGGCGCCCGAGGGCGTGTCCCAGTCCAGGGAGCGCTCGACGACGCCCGTCGACGGGTTCTGCGCGCCGACGTACATGCCGCCGCCCACGTAGATCGCGACGTGGTACGAGCCGCTGCGGCTGCCCCAGTACAGGATGTCGCCCGGCTGGAGGTCGCTCAGGGAGACGGAGGTGCCCATGCTCGACTGGGAGCCGGAGACACGCGGCAGATCGATGCCGGCGGCGCTGTAGGCGGCCTGGACGAGGCCGGAGCAGTCCCAGGAGTTGGGGCCGGTGCCGCCCATGACGTACGCGTCGCCGATCTGGGCGCGGGCGAAGGCCACGATCGCGGCGGCGGAGCCGGAGGGGGCCTGCGTCTGGCTGTCGTCCGAGTCGGCGGAGGAGCCGCTGTCGGAGGACGAGGAATCGGACGACGAGGAGCCGTTGTCGTTCGACGCGCTCGCGGAGGCGACGGCGAGCCGGGTGCGCTCGCGGTCGCGGGAGGCGCGCTCCTCGGCTTCCTGGCGCTCCTGCTCGGCCTTGAGGCGGGCCTCCTCGGCGCGCTCGGCCGCGGCCTTGCGCTCGGCCTCGGCCTTGGCCTTCTTGGCTTCCTTCGCGGCCTTCTGCAGCGCCGCGTTCTCCTGCGCCTGGAGGCTCTGGTCGAGCGCCTCCTGCTGGGAGGCCTGGGCGGAGGCGGCGACGGCGCTGGCGAGACCGGCGGTCTCGAGGGAGCCCAGGGTGGGCATTTCGATGGTCTCGGTCACCGGCTCGGCATTCGCCGGCCCGGCAGCACCGGCCACCGCGATGGTGCCGAGGACGCCACCGGCGACTCCGGCTCGCAGCGCGAGCTTCGAGGCGCTGCGGCGGGGCTTCCGGTGGCTGGGTATGTGAGCGGTGTGGGACATGGGTACAACCGCTATCAGGGCTTCACGGTTCCCTTCAAGAAACGTGGGGTGCGCCACAGTTACGTTTGGAACCGGCTAATCCGCTTCTGTGGGGCCTTTATTGACGCCGTATCGGGCAAAACGGACAGGGCTCACCTGGCCCTTGATCATGGGTTTTCATTGAAACGCCCGAATTGCCCGACGCTTACCACCTCTTGACGCCGATGGCCAAGCCCCACATTTTCTCCACCTTCAGGGTGTGGCGCAGGTCACATCCGCGTCTCACGAAGGCTCGTGAAAGCAGTCACGCGTCCATCCCCGTCCACCGGACCCCTCGACCGGGCGACGGGCGCCTGCTTTACCACCCGGACGCGTCCATCGCCAATTTGCCTGTAGGGGCCATCTCTTGATAGAGCGCCACCCCCTCCGATCTGCGATTTCCGGTCCGGATGTCACATCTGGTGATCACCTGGGCGCTTCGCGCGACAAGATCACCGCTCATCCGACTTCATGATCCTTCGTCAGGTGGTGGAGATCACAAAGTCCTTGGCGTACCCCGTGTCGCAGATCACAGAGGGGCGGGCATAAGATGCGGGGCAGCCGGGCTTGTGAACTGCCTCACATGGGGGCGATCTTTCACGGTCCGGCCGTGCGGTCCAACGGTCAAGGACGACTGGAAGGAGCGAGGAGCGTGAATGCGTACGCGCCCGTCCTCGTGCTCGGTGCCCTGGGTGCGGGGTTTGCGATCTTCTCCGTGGTCATGGCCACGCTTATCGGTCCAAAGCGGTACAACAGGGCAAAACTTGAGGCGTACGAGTGCGGCATCGAGCCGACGCCCACTCCCGCCGGCGGCGGCCGCTTCCCGATCAAGTACTACCTGACGGCGATGCTCTTCATCGTCTTCGACATCGAGATCGTCTTCCTCTACCCCTGGGCCGTCACCTTCGACGCCCTGGGGCTTTTCGGGCTCGTGGAGATGCTGCTCTTCGTGCTCACCGTCTTCGTCGCCTACGCGTACGTGTGGCGTCGCGGCGGCCTGGAATGGGACTGAGGGGCTGAGGGGCACCTATGGGACTCGAAGAGAAACTCCCGAGCGGCTTTCTGCTGACGACGGTCGAACAGGCCGCGGGCTGGGTGCGCAAGGCGTCCGTGTTCCCCGCGACCTTCGGCCTCGCCTGCTGCGCCATCGAGATGATGACCACCGGAGCCGGCCGGTACGACCTGGCCCGCTTCGGCATGGAGGTCTTCCGCGGCTCGCCGCGCCAGGCCGACCTGATGATCGTCGCCGGCCGGGTCAGCCAGAAGATGGCGCCCGTCCTGAGGCAGGTCTACGACCAGATGCCCAACCCCAAGTGGGTCATCTCCATGGGCGTCTGCGCCTCCTCGGGCGGCATGTTCAACAACTACGCGATCGTCCAGGGCGTCGACCACATCGTGCCGGTCGACATCTACCTGCCCGGCTGCCCGCCGCGCCCGGAGATGCTGATCGACGCGATCCTCAAGCTCCACCAGAAGATCCAGGGCTCCAAGCTCGGCGTGAACGCCGAGGAGGCGGCCCGGGAGGCGGAGGAGGCGGCGCTCAAGGCGCTGCCGACGATCGAGTTGAAGGGCCTTCTCCAGTGAGTGACGAAACCCCGAACCCCGAGAAGGAGCTGAGCGAGCAGAACCTGCCCGGTCAGCGCGGGGACCACGGCGAGGAGGTCCGCGTCCAGCGCGGCATGTTCGGCGCCCAGAGCGGAGCCGACACCTCCGGCTACGGCGGCCTCGTCCGCTCGATCCGCCTCCCTGGCCCGGCCACCCGCCCCTACGGCGGCTGGTTCGACGAGGTCGCCGACGAACTCGAAGGCGCCCTCGAGGAACAGGGACTGCTTCCCGGGAACGCCATCGAGAAGACCGTCGTCGACCGCGACGAGCTCACCTTCCACATCGAGCGCGAGCACCTCGTCCGGGTCGCCCGCACGCTCCGCGACGACCCGGCGCTCCGCTTCGAGCTGTGCACCGGGGTCTCCGGCGTCCACTACCCCGGGGACAAGGGCCGCGAGCTGCACGCCGTCTACCACCTGCGCTCGCTCACCCACGGCCGGCTGATCCGTCTGGAGGTCTCGGCCCCCGACGCCGACCCCCGGATCCCGTCCCTCGTCGCCGTCTACCCGACGAACGACTGGCACGAGCGCGAGACGTACGACTTCTTCGGCATCGTCTTCGACGGCCACCCCGCCCTCACCCGGATCATGATGCCGGACGACTGGCAGGGCCACCCGCAGCGCAAGGACTATCCCCTCGGCGGCATCGCCGTCGAGTACAAGGGCGCCCAGATCCCGGCTCCGGACCAGCGGAGGTCGTACTCGTGACAACTCCCCCCGCGTCTCCGCGCGAGACGACAGAAGGCGCCGTCTACACGGTGACCGGCGGCGACTGGGAAGAGGTCGTCCAGTCCGCCGCCAAGGCCGACGACGAACGCATCATCGTCAACATGGGCCCCCAGCACCCGTCCACCCACGGCGTGCTCCGGCTCATCCTGGAGATCGACGGCGAGACCGTCACCGAGGCCCGCTGCGGCATCGGCTACCTCCACACCGGCATCGAGAAGAACCTCGAATACCGGACCTGGACGCAGGGCACCACCTTCGTCACGCGCATGGACTACCTCACCTCGTTCTACAACGAGACGGCGTACTGCCTCGGCGTGGAGAAGCTGCTCGGCATCACCGACCAGATCCCGGACCGGGCGAGCGTCATCCGGGTGCTCCTCATGGAGCTCAACCGGCTCTCCTCCCACCTGGTGGCCATCGCCACCGGCGGCATGGAGCTGGGCGCCACCACGATCATGATCTACGGCTTCCGGGACCGCGAACTGATCCTGGACCTGTACGAGCTGATCACGGGCCTCCGCATGAACCACGCGTTCATCCGCCCCGGCGGCCTCGCCCAGGACCTCCCGCCCGGCGCCGTCGACGCCGTCCGCGAGTTCGTGAAGACCATGAAGAAGAACCTGCCGGAGTACGACAAGCTCGCCACCGGCAACCCCATCTTCAAGGCCCGCATGCAGGACGTCGGCTACCTCGACCTCACCGGCTGCATGGCCCTCGGCGCCACCGGACCGATCCTGCGCTCGGCGGGCCTCCCGCACGACCTGCGCAAGACCGACCCGTACTGCGGCTACGAGAACTACGACTTCGACATCCCGACCGCCGACAGCTGCGACTCCTACGGACGCTTCCTCGTCCGCCTGGAGGAGATGCGCCAGTCCCTCCGGATCGTCGAGCAGTGCCTCGACCGCCTGGCACCGGGACCCGTCATGGTCGGCGACAAGAAGATCGCCTGGCCCGCGCAGCTCGCGCTCGGCCCCGACGGCCTCGGCAACTCCATGGACCACATCAAGAAGATCATGGGCACCTCCATGGAGGCCCTGATCCACCACTTCAAGCTGGTCACCGAGGGCTTCCGGGTCCCCGCGGGGCAGGCCTACGCGGCCGTCGAGTCCCCCAAGGGCGAGCTCGGCGTGCACGTCGTCTCCGACGGCGGCACCCGCCCCTTCCGGGTCCACTTCCGCGACCCGTCCTTCACCAACCTCCAGGCCATGGCCGCGATGTGCGAGGGCGGCCAGGTCGCCGACGTCATCGTCGCCGTCGCCTCCATCGACCCCGTGATGGGAGGCGTCGACCGATGACCGACCAGATCAGCCTGGGCATGCCCCAGCTCCCCGCCCCCGCCTACCCGGCCGAGGTCCACGCCCGGCTGACCGAGGACGCGCGGGCGATCATCGCCCGCTACCCGGACTCCCGCTCCGCGCTCCTGCCGATGCTGCACCTCGTGCAGTCGGAGGAGGGCCATGTGACCAGGACCGGCATGGCGTTCTGCGCCGACACCCTCGGCCTCACCACCGCCGAGGTCACCGCCGTCGCCACCTTCTACTCCATGTACCGGCGCAAGCCCTCCGGCGACTACCAGGTCGGCGTCTGCACCAACACGCTCTGCGCGGTCATGGGCGGCGACGCCATCTTCGAGGAGCTGAAGGAGCACCTCGGCGTCGGCAACGACGAGACGACCGAGGACGGCAAGATCACCCTCGAGCACATCGAGTGCAACGCCGCCTGCGACTTCGCCCCGGTCGTGATGGTCAACTGGGAGTTCTTCGACAACCAGACCCCCGAGTCCGCCAAGAAGATGGTGGACGACCTCCGGGCCGGGCGGACCGTCGAGCCCACCCGCGGCGCGCCGCTCTGCACCTTCAAGGAGACCGCCCGCATCCTCGCCGGCTTCCCCGACGAGCGCCCCGGCGCCGTCGAGGCCACCGGCGGCGCGGGCCCCGCCTCACTCGTCGGCCTGCGCCTGGCCAAGGGCGAGAACCCGTCCCACCGAATCGTCCACCCGCGCGGTGAGTCCTCCGGTCAGGAGGGGGAGTGATGACCTTGGCCGCCGAGATCAACAACAGCAGCCCCGAGAAGCTTCTCGCACCCGTCCTCTCGGCCTTCTGGGACCAGCCCGACTCCTGGACCCTGGAGACCTACGAGCGGCACGAGGGGTACCGGGGCCTCAAGAAGGCCCTCGCGATGAGCCCTGACGACCTCATCGCGTACGTCAAGGAATCCGGCCTCCGCGGCCGCGGCGGCGCCGGCTTCCCCACCGGCATGAAGTGGCAGTTCATCCCGCAGGGCGACGGCAAGCCGCACTACCTCGTCGTCAACGCGGACGAGTCCGAGCCCGGCACCTGCAAGGACATCCCCCTCCTCTTCGCCAACCCGCACTCCCTCATCGAGGGCATCGTGATCGCCTGCTACGCGATCCGCTCGCAGCACGCCTTCATCTATCTGCGCGGCGAGGTCGTCCCCGTCCTGCGCCGCCTCCACGAGGCCGTCCGCGAGGCCTACGCCGCCGGCTACCTCGGCACGAACATCCTCGGCAGCGGACTCGACCTCGAACTCACCGTGCACGCCGGCGCCGGCGCGTACATCTGCGGTGAGGAGACCGCGCTGCTCGACTCGCTCGAAGGGCGCCGCGGCCAGCCCCGGCTGCGCCCCCCCTTCCCCGCGGTCGCCGGTCTGTACGCCTGCCCCACTGTCGTGAACAACGTCGAGTCCATCGCGTCCGTTCCCGCGATCCTCCACCGCGGCAAGGAATGGTTCACCTCGATGGGCAGCGAGAAGTCCCCGGGCTTCACGCTCTACTCGCTGAGCGGACACGTCGCCTCGCCCGGCCAGTACGAGGCGCCCCTCGGCATCACACTGCGCCAGCTCCTCGACATGAGCGGCGGCATGCGCCCCGGCCACCGCCTCAAGTTCTGGACCCCCGGCGGCTCCTCCACCCCCATGTTCACCGAGGAGCACCTCGACGTGCCCCTCGACTACGAGGGCGTCGGCGCCGCCGGATCGATGCTCGGCACCAAGGCGCTCCAGTGCTTCGACGAGACCACCTGCGTCGTCCGGGCCGTCACCCGCTGGACCGAGTTCTACGCCCACGAGTCCTGCGGCAAGTGCACACCCTGCCGCGAAGGGACGTACTGGCTGGTCCAGTTGCTCCGCGACATCGAGGCCGGCCGCGGACGGATGTCCGACCTCGACAAGCTCAACGACATCGCCGACAACATCAACGGCAAGTCGTTCTGCGCCCTCGGCGACGGCGCCGCCTCGCCGATCTTCTCCTCTCTCAAGTACTTCCGCGCGGAGTACGAGCAGCACATCACCGGCCGGGGCTGCCCCTTCGACCCGGCCAAGTCGACCGCCTGGGCGGACAACCACAAGGAGGTGACGGCATGACGGTCACCACGGCCGGCCCGGCGGGCGGCTCCCCGGCGGTACCGCCCGAGGATCTCGTCACGCTGACCATCGACGGCGCCGAGATCTCCGTCCCCAAGGGGACGCTCGTCATCCGCGCCGCCGAACAGCTCGGCATCGAGATCCCGCGCTTCTGCGACCACCCGCTCCTCGACCCCGCCGGCGCCTGCCGCCAGTGCATCGTCGAGGTCGAGGGCCAGCGCAAGCCGATGGCCTCCTGCACCATCACCTGCACCGACGGCATGGTGGTGAAGTCGCAGCTCACCTCGCCCGTGGCCGAGAAGGCCCAGCACGGCGTGATGGAGCTGCTGCTCATCAACCACCCGCTGGACTGCCCGGTCTGCGACAAGGGCGGCGAGTGCCCCCTGCAGAACCAGGCCATGTCCCACGGGCAGTCCGAGTCCCGCTTCGAGGGCGTCAAGCGGACCTTCGAGAAGCCGATCCCGCTCTCCACCCAGGTGCTCCTCGACCGCGAGCGGTGCGTGCTCTGCGCCCGCTGCACCCGCTTCTCCAACCAGGTCGCCGGCGACCCGATGATCGAACTGGTCGAGCGCGGCGCGCTCCAGCAGGTCGGCACCGGCGTGGGCGACCCCTTCGAGTCGTACTTCTCCGGCAACACCATCCAGATCTGCCCGGTCGGCGCCCTCACCTCGGCCGCCTACCGCTTCCGCTCCCGCCCCTTCGACCTGGTCTCCTCGCCGTCCGTGTGCGAGCACTGCGCGGGCGGCTGCGCCACCCGCACCGACCACCGGCGCGGCAAGGTCATGCGGCGGCTCGCCGCCGAGGACCCGGAGGTCAACGAGGAGTGGATCTGCGACAAGGGCCGCTTCGGCTTCCGGTACGCCCAGCAGCGCGACCGGCTCACCACGCCGCTCATCCGGAACCAGGAGACCGGTGAGATGCGGACGGCGTCCTGGCCGGAGGCCCTGGAGGCCGCCGCCCGCGGCCTCGTCCGCGGCCGGACCGGTGTCCTCACCGGCGGCAGGCTGACCGTCGAGGACTCCTACGCGTACGCCAAGTTCGCCCGGGTCGCCCTCGACACCAACGACATCGACTTCCGGGCCCGCGTCCACTCCGGCGAGGAGGCCGACTTCCTGGCCTCCGCCGTCGCCGGCCGCGGCCGCGACCTGGACGGCAGCGGGGTCACGTACACCTCGCTCGAAGCCGCCCCGGCCGTGCTCCTCGTCGGCCTGGAGGCCGAGGAGGAGGCCCCCGGCGTCTTCCTGCGGCTCCGCAAGGCCTGGCGGAAGAAGGGCCAGAAGACGTACGCGGTCGCCGCCTTCGCGACCCGGGGCCTGGAGAAGGCGGGCGGCACCCTGCTGCCCGCGGCCCCCGGCACCGAGACCGAGTGGCTCGACGCGCTGACCTCCCGGGTCGGTCTCGAGGGCGACGGCCTCGCCGCCGCCCAGGCCCTCCGCCAGGACGGCGCCGTCATCGCCGTCGGCGAGCGGCTCGCGGGCGTCCCCGGCGCCCTCACCGCCGCCCTGCGCACCGCGGCCGCCACCGGCGCCCGGCTCGTGTGGATCCCGCGCCGCGCCGGCGAACGCGGAGCCGTCGAGGCCGGCGCGCTCCCGGCGCTGCTGCCCGGCGGCCGGCCCGCGACCCACCCCCGCGCGCGTGAGGAGGTCGCCGCCGCCTGGGGCGTCCGCGAACTCCCGCACCGCTACGGCCGGGACACCGGCCAGATGATCGAGGCCGCCGCCACCGGCGAACTCGGCGCCCTGCTCGTCGCCGGTGTCGAGGTCGCCGACCTGCCGGACCCGGCACGCGCGCGCGAGGCGCTCGACGCGGCCTTCGTGGTCTCCCTCGAGCTGCGGCCCAGCGAGGTCACCCGGCACGCCGACGTCGTCCTCCCGGTCGCCGCCGTCGCCGAGAAGTCCGGCACCTTCCTCAACTGGGAGGGCAGGGCCCGGCTCTTCGAGGCCGCGCTCAAGCCCGAGCACATGACCCGGCCCGTCGCCCCGGGCGACGCGCGCGTGCTCCACATGCTCGCCGACGCCCTCGACGTCCATCTGGGCCTGCCCGACCTCAGGGCCGTACGGCGGGAGCTGGACCGGCTCGGCGGCTGGACCGAGGAGCGGGCCTCCGAGCCCGTGGAACCCGCCCAGGCCGCGCCCCGGGCCGGCGAGGGCGAGGCCGTCCTCGCCGGGCACCGGCTCCTGCTCGACCTGGGCCGGCTCCAGGAGGGCGACAGCGCCCTGGCCGGCACCCGGCACGCGGCGGTCGCCCGGCTCTCCGCCGCCACCGCCGCCGACACCGGCGTCAAGGACGGCGACGTCCTCGAGGTCACCGGCCCCGCCGGCTCGGTCGCCTTCCCGCTCCAGGTCACCGAGATGCCGGACCGGGTCGTCTGGGTCCCGCTGAACTCGGCGGGCCGCGGCGTCCTCTCCGACACCGGCGCCCGCCCCGGCGACCTGGTCCGCATCGGCGCGGCCACCACGACGGAGGTCCAGGCATGAACACGCTCGCCGCCGAAGACCTGTCCATGTTCGGCACGGACCCCTGGTGGCTCGTCCTGATCAAGGCCGTCTTCTGCTTCGCCTTCCTGATGGTCACCGTGCTCTTCTCCATCGTGTGGGAGCGCAAGGTCGTCGCCTGGATGCAGCTGCGCGTCGGCCCGAACCGGCACGGCCCCTGGGGCCTCCTCCAGTCCCTCGCGGACGGCATCAAGCTGATGCTCAAGGAGGACGTGATCGTCAAGAAGGCCGACAAGGTCGTCTACGTCCTCGCTCCGATCGTCGCCGCGATCCCCGCGTTCATGGCGATCGCCGTGATCCCCTTCGGCCCGGCCGGCAACGAGGTCTCGATCTTCGGCCACCGGACCGCGATGCAGCTCACCGACCTGCCGATCGCGATGCTGTACGTCCTGGCCATCGCCTCGGTCGGCATCTACGGCATCGTCCTCGCCGGCTGGTCGTCGGGCTCCACGTACCCGCTCCTCGGCGGTCTGCGCTCCTGCGCGCAGATGATCTCGTACGAGATCGCCATGGGCGCGGCCTTCGCCTCCGTCTTCCTCTACTCCGGGTCGATGTCGACCTCGGCGATCGTCGAGGCGCAGGCGGACCGCTGGTTCGTCATCCTGCTGCCGGTGTCGTTCATCATCTACATCGTCACGATGGTCGGCGAGACGAACCGCGCCCCCTTCGACATGCCGGAGTCCGAGGGCGACCTCGTCGGCGGCTTCAACACCGAGTACTCGTCCATCAAGTTCGCGATGTTCATGCTCGCCGAGTACGTGAACATGGTGACGGTCTCGGCCGTGTCGGTGACCCTCTTCCTGGGCGGCTGGCGGGCCCCGTACCCGGTCTCCACCTTCTGGGAGGGCGCCAACCACGGCTGGTGGCCGATGCTCTGGTTCGTCCTCAAGGTGCAGCTGCTGCTCTTCTTCTTCATCTGGCTCCGCGGCACCCTGCCCCGCGTCCGCTACGACCAGCTGATGAAGCTCGGCTGGAAGGTCCTCATCCCGGTCTCCGTGGTCTGGCTGATGCTGGTCGCCACCGTCCGGGCCCTGCGGAACGAGAACATCGCCTTCACCAACATCGTCCTGTACGTCGCCGGAGCCGTCCTCGGGCTTCTGCTGCTCTCCTTCGTCGTCGACGTCTTCCGCGACCGGAAGGCGAAGGCCACGGCGGCAGGGCCCGCCGACGAGCCCGCCTTCGACCCGATGGCCGGCGGCTTCCCCGTACCGCCCAGGCCCGGACAGTCCCTGCCGCCCGTGCCCCGGCGCAGGCCGCGGCAGGACAGGGACCTCGTTGTCAGTGGCGCCCCCGATACTGCTACTGCGAGTGATGGAAAGGAGACGGACGGTGTCTGACTTCCAGAATCCGGTGGCCGGCTTCGGCGTGACCTTCAAGGCCATGTTCAAGAAGCGGCTGACCGAGCAGTACCCGGAGCAGCAGAAGACGACGGCGCCCCGGTTCCACGGCCGGCACCAGCTCAACCGCCACCCCGACGGTCTGGAGAAGTGCGTCGGCTGTGAGCTGTGCGCCTGGGCCTGTCCCGCCGACGCCATCTACGTGGAGGGCGCGGAGAACACGGACGAGGAGCGCTACTCGCCGGGCGAGCGCTACGGCCGCGTCTACCAGATCAACTACGCCCGCTGCATCCTGTGCGGGCTGTGCATCGAGGCCTGCCCCACGCGGGCGCTGACGATGACCAACGAGTTCGAGCTGGCCGACTCCTCCCGCGCGAACCTGATCTACACCAAGGAGCAGCTCCTCGCGGGACTCGAGGAGACCATGGTCGACACCCCGCACGCGATCTTCCCGGGCATGACCGAGCAGGACTACTACCGGGGGCTCGTCACGGAGGCCGCGCCCGGCACCGTCCGGCAGGTCGCCGTGTCCAAGGGGGAGAAGGGCGAAGAGGAGGAGGTGGACGCATGAGCGCGAACCTCGCGGCGTACGCGACCTCGTCCGGCGAGGCCTTCCAGTTCTGGGTCCTCGGCACCGTCGCCGTCATCGGCGCGCTGTGCACGATCCTGATGCGGCGGGCCGTCCACTCGGCGCTCTGCCTCGCCGGAACGATGATCATCCTGGCGGTCTTCTACCTGGCCAACGGGGCGTACTTCCTCGGCATCGTGCAGATCGTCGTCTACACCGGCGCGATCATGATGCTCTTCCTCTTCGTCGTCATGCTGGTCGGTGTCACGGCCGCGGACTCGCTGAAGGAGACCCTCAAGGGCCAGCGCTGGTGGGCCACCGCCTGCGGCCTCGGCTTCGGCGTCCTGCTCGCCGCCGGCATCGGGAACGCGTCCCTGACGGAGTTCGCCGGGCTCGGCGCCGCCAACACCGCGCACGGCGGGAACGTCGAGGGCCTCGCCGCCCTCATCTTCACCAAGTACGTCTTCGCGTTCGAGCTCACCGGCGCGCTCCTCATCACCGCCGCCGTCGGCGCGATGGTGCTCACCCACCGCGAGCGCACCGAGAAGGCCCGCACCCAGCGCGAGCTCTCCGAGCAGCGCGTACGGGAAGGCACGCACGTGCCGCCGCTCCCGGCGCCCGGTGTCTACGCCCGGCACAACGCCGTGGACATCCCGGGACTGCTGCCCGACGGCACGCCCGCGGAGCTCACCGTCATGCAGACCCTGCGCAAGCGGGGCCAGATCCGGGACGTCTCCACCGAGGCGCTCGCCGACCTCAAGGCGCTGGAGCAGCGCTCCGAGGAGCGGCTCGGCCGCGACCGGGACGAAGAGGAGGCCACCCGGTGAACCCCGTCAACTACCTGTATCTCGCCGCCCTGCTGTTCACCATCGGTGCGGCCGGGGTGCTGATCCGGCGCAACGCGATCGTGGTCTTCATGTGCGTCGAGCTGATGCTCAACGCCTGCAACCTCGCGTTCGTCGCCTTCTCCCGTATGCACGGAAACCTCGACGGCCAGATCTTCGCGTTCTTCACGATGGTCGTCGCCGCCGCGGAGGTCGTCGTCGGGCTCGCGATCATCGTGTCCGTCTTCCGTGCCCGTCACTCGGCCTCGGTCGACGACGCGAGCCTGATGAAGCTGTGAGGGGCTGACCGTGGAAAATCTCATCGCTCCGCTCGTCGGAGCGCCCCTGCTCGGCGCGGCCGTCCTGCTCTGCGGCGGCCGGCGGCTCGACAGGATCGGGCACTGGATCGGCACGCTCCTCGCGGCCGTCTCCTTCGCCATCGGCCTGGCCCTCTTCGCCGACATGCTCGGCAAGGGCGCCGAGGACCGGGCCCTGCACCAGCGGCTCTTCTCCTGGATCCCCGTCGAGGGCTTCCAGGCGGACGTCGCCTTCCAGCTCGACCAGCTGTCGATGACCTTCGTCCTGCTGATCAGCGGGGTCGGCACGCTCATCCACGTGTACTCCATCGGATACATGGAGCACGACGAGCGCCGCCGCCGCTTCTTCGGCTACCTCAACCTGTTCGTCGCGGCGATGCTGCTGCTCGTCCTCGCCGACAACTACCTGCTCCTGTACTTCGGCTGGGAGGGCGTCGGCCTCGCCTCGTACCTCCTGATCGGCTTCTGGCAGCACAAGCCCAGCGCGGCCACCGCCGCCAAGAAGGCCTTCCTGGTGAACCGGGTCGGCGACATGGGCCTCTCCATCGCCATCATGATCATGTTCACCACCTTCGGCACCTTCGCCTTCACCCCGGTACTCGGGGCGACGGAGGAGACCGGCCAGGGCACGCTCACCGCGATCGGCCTGATGCTGCTCCTCGCCGCCTGCGGCAAGTCGGCCCAGGTGCCGCTGCAGTCCTGGCTCGGGGACGCGATGGAGGGCCCGACCCCGGTCTCGGCCCTCATCCACGCGGCCACGATGGTGACCGCCGGTGTCTATCTGATCGTCCGCTCCGCGAACATCTTCAACGCGGCCCCGGACGCGCAGACGGTGGTCGTCGTGGTCGGCGCGGTCACGCTCCTCTTCGGTGCGATCGTCGGTTGCGCGAAGGACGACATCAAGAAGGCGCTCGCCGGTTCGACGATGTCGCAGATCGGCTACATGATCCTGGCGGCCGGCCTCGGCCCCATCGGCTACGTCTTCGCGATCATGCACCTGGTGACCCACGGCTTCTTCAAGGCCGGGCTGTTCCTCGGCGCCGGTTCCGTCATGCACGGCATGAACGACGAGGTCGACATGCGGAAGTACGGCGGCCTGCGAAAGTACATGCCGGTCACCTTCGTCACTTTCGGCCTCGGCTACCTCGCGATCATCGGCTTCCCCGGCCTGTCCGGCTTCTTCTCCAAGGACAAGATCATCGAGGCGGCCTTCGCCAAGGGCGGCACCGAAGGCTGGATCCTCGGCGCGGTCACCCTGCTCGGCGCGGCCATCACCGCGTATTACATGACCCGCGTGATGCTGATGACCTTCTTCGGCGAGAAGCGCTGGCAGCCCGACGCGGCGGGCAACCCGCCGCGCCCGCACGAGTCGCCCAAGTCCATGGTCATCCCCATGGTCCTGCTCGCCGTCGGCTCCGTCGCCGGAGGCGCGATCTTCGAGTTCGCCGGATTCGTCGAATGGCTGGAGCCGGTCACCGGCTACGCACACGGGCACCCGCCGATCAGCGCCGCCGCCGTCACCTCCGCCACCGTCGCCGTCATGGTGATCGGTGTCGGCCTCGCGTACGTCCAGTACGGGCGCAAGCCCGTCCCGGTCGTCGCCCCGCGCGGCTCGCTGCTCACCCGGGCCGCCCGCCGCGACCTCCTCCAGGACGACCTCAACCACGCCGTCTTCGTCCGCGGCGGCACCCACCTGACCCGCTCGCTCGTCTACGTCGACCACACCCTGGTCGACGGCGTGGTCAACGGCACCGCGGCCTCCGTCGGCGGACTCTCCGGCCGGCTGCGCAAGCTCCAGAACGGCTACGCCCGCTCGTACGCGGTCTCCATGTTCGGAGGTACGGCGGTGCTGATCGCCGCGACCCTGCTGATGAGGGCGGTGTAACCACCATGTCATTCCCGCTCCTTACGGTGACGGCAGCGGTTCCGGCGGTCGGTGCGATCCTCACCGCCGCCGTCCCCGCCGCCCGCCGCACCGCCGCCAAGTGGCTGGCGCTGCTCGTCTCCCTCGCCACCCTTGTGCTCGCCGCCGTCGTCTTCGTACGGTTCGAGCCCGGCGGCGAGCGGTACCAGCTGACCGAGTCCCACGCCTGGATCAAGGACTTCGGCGTCCGCTACGAGCTCGGCGTCGACGGCATCGGGGTGGCGCTGATCGCGCTCACCGCCCTGCTCATCCCCTTCGTGATCCTCGCCGGCTGGCACGACGCCGACCAGGAGGCCTCCTCCAAGCGGTGGCGGCCGACGCAGGGCTTCTTCGCCCTGATCCTCATGGTCGAGGCGATGGTGATCCTCTCCTTCGAGGCCACCGACGTCTTCCTCTTCTACATCCTGTTCGAAGCCATGCTCATCCCGATGTACTTCCTCATCGGCGGCTTCGGCGACCGCGCCCACGCGGGCTCCGACGAGAACGCGGCGGCCCAGCGCTCGTACGCGGCCGTCAAGTTCCTCCTCTACAACCTCGCCGGCGGCCTCATCATGCTGGCCGCCGTCATCGGGCTCTACGTGGTCGCGGGGAACTTCTCGCTCACCGAGATCGCCGCGGCCCGCGCCGATGGCAGCCTGGAGATGGCGACCTCCACGGAACGCTGGCTGTTCCTCGGCTTCTTCTTCGCCTTCGCGGTGAAGGCGCCGCTCTGGCCGCTGCACACCTGGCTGCCGAACGCGATGGGGGAGGCGACCGCCCCGGTCGCCGTCCTCATCACCGCCGTCGTCGACAAGGTCGGCACCTTCGCGATGCTCCGCTTCTGCCTCGGGCTCTTCCCCGAGGCCTCGAAGTGGGCCACCCCCGCGATCATCGTGCTCGCCCTCATCAGCATCGTGTACGGGGCGCTGCTCGCGGTCGGCCAGCGGGACATCAAGCGCCTGGTGGCGTACGCGTCGATCTCGCACTTCGGCTTCATCATCCTGGGCATCTTCGCGATGACCAGCCAGGGCCAGTCGGGCGCCACGCTCTACATGGTCAACCACGGCATCTCGACGGCCGCCCTGATGCTCGTCGCCGGCTTCCTGATCTCCCGGCGCGGCTCGCGGCTCATCGCCGACTACGGCGGGGTGCAGAAGGTCGCCCCGGTGCTGGCCGGCACCTTCCTGATCGGCGGCCTCGCGACCCTGTCGCTGCCCGGACTCGCCCCGTTCGTCAGCGAGTTCCTCGTCCTGGTCGGCACCTACGCCCGCTACCCGGTGGCCGGGATCATCGCGACCACCGGCATCGTCCTCGCCGCGCTCTACACCCTCGTCCTGTACCAGCGGACGATGACCGGGCCGGTGAAGGAGGAGGTGCGGTCGCTGCCCGACCTGCGGGCGCGTGAACTGGCGGTGGTCGTCCCGCTGATCGCCGTCCTGATCTTCCTCGGGGTCTTCCCGAAGCCGCTCACGGACGTCGTCAACCCGGCGGTGCGGCACACCATGTCCGACGTACAGCAGAAGGACCCGCAGCCCTCTGCGCCCCAGAACGTGGAGGCGGCCAAGTGAGCACTTCCGTCGTCGCATCTTCCGTCCACAGCCTGTGGACGACGGCGGCCGATCCGCTGAACAGGATCGAGACGCCCCACATCGAGTACACCCAGCTCTCGCCCGTACTCATCGTGATCGGCGCCGCGATCCTCAGCGTCCTCGTCGAGGCCTTCGTGCCCCGCAAGGCCCGCTACCACAGCCAGGTGTTCCTCAGCGTCGTCGCGCTCGTCGCCGCCTTCGCCGCGATCGTCGCCCTCGCGGCCGGCGGCTACGGCTCCACCAAGGCCCAGATCGCGGCCATGGGCGCCATCGCCGTCGACGGGCCCGCCCTCTTCCTCCAGGGCACCATTCTCCTCGCCTCGATCGTCGCGATCTTCACCTTCGCCGAGCGCAGGCTCGACCCGGCCGACCACGGCCACAAGGTCGACTCCTTCGCCGCCGAGGCCGCCGCCGTCCCCGGCAGCGACCAGGAGAAGGCCGCCGTCAAGGCCGGGTTCACCACCACCGAGGTCTTCCCCCTCGCGCTCTTCGCCATCGCCGGCATGCTGGTCTTCCCGGCGGCCAACGACCTCCTGACGCTCTTCGTCGCCCTGGAGGTCTTCTCCCTCCCGCTGTACCTGCTCTGCGCCGTCGCCCGCCGCAAGCGGCTGATGTCGCAGGAGGCGGCCGTCAAGTACTTCCTGCTCGGCGCCTTCTCCTCGGCCTTCCTGCTCTTCGGGATCGCCCTGCTCTACGGCTACGCGGGCTCCGTCTCGTACGCCACCATCGCCGACGTCGTCGACGGCGCCGTCGGCTCCGTGAACCCGGCGCTCGCCGGCACCATGGGCAACGACGCGCTGCTGCTCATCGGCTTCGCCATGGTCCTGACGGGGCTCCTCTTCAAGGTCGGCGCCGTGCCGTTCCACATGTGGACCCCCGACGTCTACCAGGGCGCCCCGACCCCGGTCACCGGCTTCATGGCCGCCGCGACCAAGGTCGCCGCGTTCGGCGCGCTGCTCCGCCTGCTGTACGTGGTGCTGCCGGGCCTCACCTGGGACTGGCGGCCGGTCATGTGGGGCGTCGCCATCGTCACCATGCTGGGCGGCGCGATCGTCGCCATCACCCAGACCGACATCAAGCGGCTCCTCGCGTACTCGTCGATCGCGCACGCGGGCTTCCTGCTCGCCGGTGTCATCGCGGCCACGCCGAGCGGGATCTCGTCGGTCCTGTTCTACCTCGGCGCGTACTCCTTCGTGACGATCGGCGCCTTCGCCGTCGTCACGCTCGTCAGGGACGCCGGCGGCGAGGCCACCCACCTCTCCAAGTGGGCCGGGCTCGGGCGCCGTTCGCCGCTCGTCGCGGCGGTCTTCGCGGTCTTCCTGCTCGCCTTCGCCGGCATCCCGCTGACCTCCGGGTTCTCGGGCAAGTTCGCGGTCTTCAAGGCGGCGGCGGAGGGCGGCGCGGGCGCGCTCGTCGTGGTCGGCGTGCTCTCCTCGGCGATCGCCGCGTTCTTCTACATCCGGGTGATCGTGCTGATGTTCTTCAGTGAGCCGAAGGCGGACGGCCCGACGGTCGCCGTGCCCTCGGCCCTGACGACCCTCACCATCACGGCGGGGGTGGTCGTCACGCTGGTGCTCGGCCTCGCGCCGCAGTACTTCCTGGACCTCGCGAACCAGGCGAGCGTCTTCGTGCGGTAGCCGCGGCGCGACGAAGGGCCCGGTCTCCGCGTGCGGGGGCCGGGCCCTTCGTCGTACGCCTACGCCTTCGGGTGGTCCTCAGGGCAGGGGGTGCAGTGCACCCGCGGGTTGTACGGGGTGAAGACACCCTTCGGGTTCTTCTTGAAGATCCACGCGTGCAGCGAGTAGTGGGGTCCGACGGGCTCGAAGTCGAACGGCCCGTCGAAGCCCCGGTCGAAGAGCCGCGGCCTGGGAATGTTCTCGTTCGGGTCGGGGACGACCCACTCGACCGCGACCAGCTCGCGCTTGCCGGTCTTGTGGTCCTCCTCGTACAGCACGGCGGCAGGCCTCGTCGGGTCGGTCGAGCCGAGGTTCGCCGGGTTGACGTAGTGGTAGCCCATGCCACCGAGCTCCGGGTCCTCCACGCAGTCGTCGGTGCGCTGGAAGCCGTCGGCGATGGCCCTCTGCTCGGACCTGTACTTCACCGTGGCGTCGTACGTCTTCTGGAGGTCCGGGTGCGGGAAGTCGGTGACCGGCTTCGGTGCGGGGGCCGCGGAGACGGCCGGGGCGGTCCCCAGGGCCAGCGAGCCGGCGGCGGCCAGGGCGAGCGCGGCCATCAGGGGACGGGGTCGTGCGGACATGTGGGTGTGCTCCTCGGAAGGGCGGGGCGCGCCGGTACGGGGCGCCTGACGTGAGCGGGCTCCCCCCGGCTCCCGCCTCCAGCAGCATCGACCGGCCGCCCCGCCGCCGCACCCGGGACTGGCCCAGCGGAGTGGACACGCGGTGTGACCAGGGCCTTCTTCCTGCTCCCGCCGCCACGCCGTGCCGAATGACCCCGAGCGACCTCCCGCGGTCCTGACACGGCGCGCCGGGCGTGGCATCGTGGACGGGCCGAATGGTCTGTACCAGCAGTCGGAGGGGCGGGGCGTATGCGCGGGACCACGGTCCTACCCGGCAGGGCCGGTGCCGTTCCCCGGCAGGGGGAACCGCCGGTGCACCGCCTCGAGGTACGGCTGCCGGACCAAGTGCCCTTCGCCGCAGGCGGGTTCGACGCCATGGGGCCGATGTCACGGGCCGACTCGCCGCACCGCCACACCTTCTACGAGATCGTGCACGTCGTCGAGGGGAGCGGGACGCATGTGCTCGACCTGGAGCGGTACGAGCTGCGGCCGCCGCAGTGGGGCGTGATCCTGCCGGGGCAGGTCCACCACTGGGAGGACGTACGAGGCCTCGAAGGGTCGCTCGTGCTGTTCACTCCCGAGTTCCTCGTCGGCGGGGCGCAGGACGAGGAACTGCTCCGCAGGCTGGGGGAGCGGCCCTGGGTGGACCTCGACGCCGCCACGCACGAGCGGACGGGCCGGCTGATGGCGGAGCTCACCGAGGAGTACCGGCACGGGGCCGACGGCTTCGCCGGGGTGCTGCGGTCCCTGCTCCATGTGCTGCTCGTGCGGGCCGCCCGGCTGCCCGGAGGCGCCGGGCGCCCGGCGCCCGTCCGGGGGCTCGCCGAGGAGTTCCTGCGGCTCGCCGGCCGGTCCGCGGCCGACGGCCTTTCCGTACGGCGGTGTGCCGGCCTCCTCGGCGTCACCCCCGGCCACCTCGCGGAGGCCGTCAGGGCCGCCACCGGACGCACCCCCGCCGCGCTGCTTCGCGAGGCCAGGACGCGCGAGGCCCAACGGCTGCTCGTCAGCACCGACTTGTCCGTCCGGCAGGTGGCGTCCCGGGTCGGCTTCGGCGACCCCGCGTACTTCTGCCGCTTCTTCCGGCGCGAGACGGGACGGAGCCCCGGGGACTTCCGAAAACACCACGACCGCCGTGATCCGTCCCTCGAAGGCGACGGCGCACCCGCCTAGGTTCGTTGCCGACCCCAGCGCCCCCCCACGAGGAGCAGGCATGGACAACGAGACCAGCACCGGGCACGTCACCAGGAAGGCCGTGCTGCGGGCCGCGCTCGCCGCCGGCATGGCGGCGCCCGCGGTGCTCATGGGCGTACCGGCACTCGCCCGTACCCTCACCGCCGGCGAGGCGGCGCCCGCGCTCACCCCCGCGTGCGACGACGGCGACGACCCCACCCCGGCGCAGACCGAAGGTCCCTACTTCAAGCCCCACTCGCCACTGCGGACCAGCCTCCTCGAGGCCGGCACCGTCGGCGTACGGCTCACCGTCAGCGGCTACGTCTTCGGGCTCGCCTGCCGGCCGGTCGCGGGCGTCCTGCTCGACTTCTGGCAGGCGGACACCAACGGCGCGTACGACAACACCGGATTCCGCTTCCGCGGCCACCAGTTCACCGACTCCCGGGGCGCCTTCGCGCTCACCACGATCGTGCCCGGCCTCTACCCGGGCCGCACCCGGCACCTCCACGTCAAGGTGCAGGCCCCCGGCCGCCCGGTGCTCACGACCCAGCTGTACTTCCCCGGCGAACCCCGCAACACCACCGACACCCTCTTCGACCCGCGGCTCCTCATGACCGTGCGGGACGCGGGCGGTGCGAGGGAGGCGGCCTTCGACTTCGTCCTGAACGTGCCGCAGGACCCCGGCCCGAGCCCGACCACCACCCCGCCGCCCGGCGGCAGCTGGGCCGCCGGGACCGCCTACCGGGCGGGGGACAGGGTCACGTACGGCGGCCCGGGCTATGTGTGCCTCCAGGCGCACACGGCCCAGGCCGGCTGGGAACCGCCGAACGTCCCCGCGCTCTGGCGGCTCGCCTAGACCGCGGGGGCGATCCGGCCCCGGACCTCGCCCAGTGCCACGCGGGTGCCGTCCGGGCCCGGGGCCCAGGCCGTGAGGACGACCTCGTCGCCGTCCTCCAGGAACGTCCGCTTGCCACCGGCCAGTTCGAGGGCGTCGCGGCCGTTCCAGGTCAGCTCCAGGAGCGAACCGCGCTGGTTCACCTCGGGCCCGGAGACCGTCCCGGAGCCGTACAGGTCACCCGTGCGCAGCGAGGCGCCGTTCACCGTCATGTGGGCGAGCTGCTGCGCCGCCGTCCAGTACATGGAGGAGAACGGCGGCTCCGCCACGACCTCGCCGTTGATCTCCACCGTGATCCGCAGGTCGAAGCCGCCCGGCTCCTCCTCCGCGGCGTCGTCCAGGTACGGAAGGAGCGGGAGGTCCCGGGCCGGCGGGGCGGTCCTCGCCGCGTCCAGTGCCTCGAGGGGCGTCACCCACGCCGACACCGAGGTCTGGAACGACTTGCCGAGGAACGGGCCGAGCGGCACGTACTCCCAGGCCTGCACGTCCCGCGCCGACCAGTCGTTGAGCAGCGTCAGACCGAAGACGTGCTCCCGGAAGTCGGCCAGCGGGACCGACCGGCCGAGCTCCGACGGCGTGCCGACGAGGAAGCCGACCTCCGCCTCGATGTCCAGCTTGATCGAGGGCCCGAAGACCGGGGCGGCGTCCGTGGGCGCCTTCCGCTGTCCGGAGGGGCGTACGACATCGGTCCCGGAGACCACGACCGTGCCCGCCCGGCCGTGGTAACCGATCGGCAGGTGCTTCCAGTTGGGGGTGAGCGCGTCGCCGTCGGGGCGGAAGATGCGGCCCACGTTCGTCGCGTGGTGCTCGCTCGCGTAGAAGTCGACGTAGTCCGCGACCTCGTACGGCAGGTGCAGCGTCACCTCGTCGAGCGGGTGCAGCAGCGGCTCGACGTCCGCCCGGTGCGCGGGGACCGTCACCCAGGCCGTGAGCGCCCGGCGGACATCGCGCCAGGCGGTCCGCCCGGCGGCGAGCAGCGGGTTCAGGCTCGGCTGGGCGAGGAGCGCCGCGTACGGCGAGCCGAGCGCGTGCGCCGCGGCACCCGCGTCGAGCACGTGCCCGCCGATCCGGACGCCGAGCCGGCGGCGGCCGGGCTCGCCGGCGGTCGAGAAGACGCCGTACGGGAGGTTGTGCGGGCCGAAGGGATCGCCCTCGGCCAGGTCGAGCGGGCTGTGCTCGGACATCGGTACGTGCCTCGCTTTCCAGGTGTGTGGGGGACACGTTACGGGGCGGGCCGCCGGGCGCTGATGACATGGATCACACAGAAAGTGCGGCCTCCGTGGGCAACTGTCCGGCTTCGCGCGGTTTGTGTCCCGGGTGGCTCGGTGCCCCGCTTCGAGGTGCGAAAGCGGGGCTCCCGCAGGGGCGTTGCCAGGCCATACGATCACGGTGGTATCGCGCCGCGTGAAGTCGCCGCAGGCGCGCGCCCGCACTTCTCCTCAGTTCTCCCTGACCAGGAAAAAGGTCCGCACTGTGAAGATTCGTCGCATTCTCGCGACCGCCGTGGCCGCCGCTGTGACCACCCCGGTCGTGTTCCTCTCCGCCTCGCCCGCGTTTGCGGACACCAAGCCGTCGTCCGCGACGACGCAGAAGCCCGCGCTGGAGGAGGAGGACCCCGAGGAGGACATGCCCTCGATCGAGGAGCTGAAGGCCGCCGTCGCGCTGGCGCAGAAGGCGTACGACGAGGCCGTCCTCGAACTCGACGGAGCGAAGAAGGCGCGTGAGGAGCTGAACAAGCCCGGCCACGCCCTCCAGAAGGCCGTCGCCGACGCGAAGGCCGCCTCCGAGACCGCCGCTGCCGAGAAGACCGCCGCCGACGCGGCGCTCGCCGCGGCCGTGCAGGCGGAGAAGGACCTCCTCCCCGAGGCCACCGAAGAGGAGAAGGCGGCCGCTGCCGCCAAGGTCGTCGAGGCGAAGGAGGCCGCAGGGCTCGCCGCGACCGCCGCGGAGGCCGCCGTCACCGCGGTCACCGAGGCCGAGGGCGACCTGAGCGAGGCCATCGCCGCCGCCGACCGCGTCGTCACCCTCGCCGAGAAGGTGAAGAAGGCCGCCTCCGAGGACCTCGACGAGGCCAAGGAGGAGCTGGCGTTCTTCGAGGAGATCGGCGGGGAGTGCGAGGAAGACCCCTCCCTCGACATCACGCTGAGCGGTCCGAAGACGGTCACCGCCGGTCAGCCCGCCTTCTTCTCGCTGCGGGTCACCAACACCTCAGACGGCACCCTGGACGCCGTCCACGCCTTCGCCAACGCCCTGCGGGCCCCCGAGCCCGGTGAGGTCATCGACGAGGAGACGGACTTCACCGGCCGGCTCATCCCCGTCGAGTGGTCCTCCGCGGACAACCTCGAGTGGACGACGTTCACCGAGGAGTTCGAGTCCATCGAGATCGGCGAGCTCGCCAAGGGCGCCAGCTACGACGTGAAGCTGCGCCTCACGGTCGACGCCGACGCCCCCGCCGGCAAGGGCTCGGCCTTCACCTACGCCGAGTACGAGAACAACGACGGCTCCTGCGGCATGGGCGACTTCGAGGACGCCGACTTCGACATCCTCGCGGCCAAGGGCGACAAGCCGAAGCCGACGCCCACGCCGACGCCGACCCCGTCGGCGACGACCGCGACGCCGACCCCGGCGCCGACCGTCACCACCGGCGGCAACAACAACGTCACCCAGCAGGGCGGCTCGTCCGGCACCCTCGCCGCCACCGGTGCGAACGACACCCTCCCGCTCGGCCTCGCCGCCGGTGCGGCCGTCGCCCTCGGCGCCGGCGCGCTGGTCCTCGCCCGCCGCAAGGCCGGCGCGAAGGCCTAAGCGGAAGGGAAGGCGCCCGTACCGGTTCCGGTACGGGCGCCTTCCGCGTACTCAGCCCGCCGTGCGCGGGATCCGTTCCTCCCACGTGCGGTGGAAGACGACCTCCCCGGCCTCCTTGCACACCACCTCGTCCGTGGTGAGGAAGGAGTGCGCGTCGCAGGTGACCTCCGAGCGGGTGTCGACCGTGACGTCCCAGGCGTCCTCCGGCCGGTGCAGCCGGATCGTCCATTCCGAGCGGGTCCGGGCGGACAGGGGGCCGCTCTCGTCGATCGTGTACGTCTCCCTCGCGTTCTCGGTGAACTCCAGGCCGTCCGGGTAGACCCGCGTGCCGCCGTACCTCGGGTCGACCTCCAGGGTCCACTCGCCCTTCGCCACGTCCCTGACCACAAGACGCTCCGGGCGGGGTTCCTCCAGGGTGGCCGGGACGACCACGCCGAGCGGCTCGGACTGTTCCGGTTCCTCCCAGGTGACGGTGGACCCGGTGGGGCGGCGCACCGGCAGGGTGAGGGAGGAGCCCGCCGGGTCGAGCGTGAAGCCCGCCGCGTCCGGCTGGGGCCAGATCCACGGCCAGTACGTGGAGGAGACGGCGAGGCGCACCCGGTGGCCCGGCCGGAAGCCGTGCCCGATGCCGTTCAGTTCGAAGGCGAGGCTCTCCGTCTCGCCGATCTGGGCCTCCACGGCCCGGTCGAGGCCATAGCGGGCGGAGAAGTTCAGCGCGCCCCGGGTGACGAGGGTGGAGGAGCCGTCCGGTGCGATGTCGCAGAGCCGGGCGATGACCTGTCCGGTGGGGGCGGCGGCGCGCAGGGCGAGGTGCACGGACGGCCGCCCGAGGATCTCGACCGCCGGGCCGTCCTCGGGGACGGGGAAGTCGAAGCAGGCCGAGTGGGCGTCCTCGGCGCGCTGGTCCGGGGGCAGGTCGGCGTCGTTGCCGCAGGGGAGGAAGCGGCCCGCGTCGAGCCCGGTCTGCTGGGGCGAGTCGACGACGACCGGGGCGCCCTGGAAGGCGTACGTGACGGGGGTGACGTGCGGGGACGGCCAGGCGGGGTCGGTGACCCAGCGGCCCGGCAGCTCCTCGTACACGGTGGCCGGGGGGTGCGACTCGCTGATCCAGGAGCGCAGCAGCGGCACGGCCATGACGTCGTTCTCGACGCCCTTGAGGTGGTGGTCCCACCAGCGGAGGGTCTCCTGGAGGAAGCCGATGGCGGGCCCCGGCGGCAGGCCGCGGTCGGGGTACTGGTGGGACCAGGGGCCGATGATGCCGCGCACCCGGTCCTGGGGGAGGTGCTCGGCGAGGCGGAGGACGGTGTCGCGGTACGGGTCGTGCCAGCCGCCGACGGCGAGGACGGCGGCCCGGATCGCGCCGTACTCCTCGCGGACGCTGCCGTGCTTCCAGTAGGCGTCGCGGGTCTGGTGGGCGAGCCAGGTGTGGACGAGGGGGGTGACGGCCGCCAGGCGTTTCAGCCACATCGTGCGCCACTCCTCGCCCGCGTACCGGGGGTCGGGCGGGCGGCAGACGGAGGCGAGCAGGGTGGCGGCCCGGGCGGGCGTGCCGACGCCGAGGACGGAGCCGCCCATGGAGTGGACGTCGTTGTCGTAGCGGTCGTCGGTGGAGCAGACGGTGACGATCGCCTTGAGGGGTTCGGGGGTGAGGGCGGCGATCCGGAGCGCGTCGAAGCCGCCCCAGGAGATGCCGAACATGCCGACCCCGCCGGTGCACCAGGGCTGCTCGGCGAGCCAGTTCACGACGGCCACGCCGTCGGCGAGCTCGACCGGGTCGTGCGCGTCGCCCGGCAGGCCCTCGCTGTTGCCGTGGCCGCGGACGTCGACCCGTACGGAGGCGTAGCCGTGGCCCGCGTACCAGGGGTGGCGCTGCCGGTCGCGGGGCGCGGTCCCGTCGGTGAGGCGGTGGGGCAGGTACTCCAGGAGGGCCGGTACGGGCTCGTCGGTGAGCGGCCGCCACACGCGCGCGTACAGCCTGGTCCCGTCCGGCAGGGGGATGCGGATGTCCTCGTGGCGGGTCTCGTACGGGAAGTCGGTACGGATTCTCATCACGGCTCCCTGGTGGACGGGGTGCGCGGCGCCGAAGATCGCCGTTCGGGACAAAACGCCTACTCCTGGTCGTATGAGCTGATCACGAACATACCGGGGGTGACGGGAAGGCGCCCACGGTGATCGAAAGGTGACCGGATACGCTGGCTTGAGTGAATCCAGCGACACATCGACAATCCGTGTGATCTTCAACAGTCCATGTGAACCATCCGTGTGATCGTCAGCAGGCGTCAGCAGACAGGAGACCCCCTCGTGACCGTCGTCGGGCCGTTCGGTCTTAGCGTGCGGGACCAGGCTCTTGAGGCCGATGTGCAGACCGGGTTGGCGGCTGTGGAGGCGGGCCTCCTCGACGCCACCAAGAGCGACGTCCCCTTCATCACGGAGGCGGCGCAGCACCTCGTCCTCGCCGGTGGGAAGCGTTTCCGCCCCCTGCTCGTGATGCTCGCCGCCCAGTTCGGCGACCCCTACGCGCCGGGCGTCGTGCCCTCCGCCGTCGTCGTCGAGCTCACCCATCTGGCCACGCTGTACCACGACGACGTCATGGACGAGGCCGACGTCCGGCGCGGAGTCCCCAGCGCCAACACCCGCTGGGGCAACTCGATCGCCGTCCTCACGGGTGACTTCCTCTTCGCCCGCGCCTCGCACACGCTCGCGGACCTCGGCCCCGAGGCCGTACGGATCCAGTCCGAGGCGTTCGAACGGCTCGTGACCGGCCAGATCCTGGAGACCGCGGGTCCCAGCGACGGCCGCGACCCCGTCGCCCACTACCTCGACGTCCTCGGCGGCAAGACCGGCTCGCTCGTCGCCGTCTCCTGCCGCTTCGGCGCCATGATGTCCGGCGCCGACGAGAGCGTCGTCGACACCCTCACCCAGTACGGTGAGCGGCTCGGCGTCGCCTTCCAGCTCGCCGACGACGTCCTCGACATCGCCTCCGACTCCCACGAGTCCGGCAAGACCCCCGGCACCGACCTCCGCGAGGGCATCCCGACCCTGCCCGTCCTCCACCTGCGGGCCGCCGCGGCCGCCCACGGGCGCCCGGAGGACCTGGAGCTCGTCGCCCTCGTCGACGGCGACCTCAGCGACGACGAGCGGCACGCCGAGGCGCTGCGCCGGCTGCGCGCCCACCCGGCCCTGGAGCAGGCCCGCCGGGACACCGTGCGGTACGCGGAGGAGGCGCGCGCGATGCTGGCGCCGCTGCCCGACGGGTACGCGAAGGCGGCCCTGGCGGAGATGTGCGACGCGGTGGTCCACCGCGCGGGCTGACCCCGCACGGTCCCCCGCTCGGGTGACCCTGTCTCAGGGTCGGGTCATCCCGAAGCAGTACGTGAGGTTGATCCCCGGGGCTGACGCATCGACGCCGCCGCTTTGGTGAGATGGGTACATCGACCACGGAGGTAGCGGAGACCATGGCAGAGACCCGTAAGGCGAGCCGGTTCATCGTCCCGGTCGCGGTGGCAGGAGTGGCCGCGGCGACCATCGGACTCGTCCCGGCGCTGGCGGCGTCCGGCGACCCCGACCTGCCGGAGATCACGGCCCAGCAGCTCATCGAGAAGATCGCCGCCTCGGACACCCAGACCCTGTCCGGCACGTTCAAGATCTCCACCGACCTGGGGCTTCCGTCCTTCGGCGGCCTGGTGTCGGGACTCGGGGGCGCCGGCGGCGGTGGCGGCTCCTCGGCCGACCCGTCGGAGAAGCTCACCGAGCTCGTCTCGGGCACGCACACGCTGCGCGTGGCGGCGGACGGCCCCGAGCGCCAGAAGCTGACCCTGCTCGACGGCTCCGACGAGTACAGCCTGATCCACAACGGCGACGACGTCTGGGCGTACGACAGCAAGTCGAACGAGGTGTTCCACGAGAAGGCCCCGCAGGGCGCCGAGGCCCCGGCGGACAAGGAGGTGCCGACCACGCCCAAGGAGCTCGCGGACGAGGTCCTGAAGGCGGCGGGCGACACCACGTCGATCACCGTCGGCGGCACGGCCAAGGTGGCCGGCCGGGACGCGTACCAGCTGGTGATCAAGCCGAAGCAGACCGGTTCGACGGTCGAGTCGGTGAAGATCGCCGTGGACGCGGCGACCGGCACGCCGCTGAAGTTCACCCTCGCCTCGGTGGAGGGCGGCAAGCCCGTCGTCGACGCCGGCTTCACGAAGGTCGACTTCGCCAAGCCCGCGGCCTCCGCGTTCACCTTCAAGGCCCCGGAGGGCGCGAAGGTGACGGAGGGCGCCGCCGAGAAGGGCGCGGGGGAGGAGAAGTTCCCCGAGGAGTTCGAGAAGGGCCTCGGTGACCTGGAGAAGAGCTTCGGCGACTTCGGCCAGGGCCTGAACGTCATCGGCGAGGGCTGGACGACGATCGCGAAGCTCGACACCGGAGCCCCGGCGCCGAAGACCGACGAGGCGCCGAAGGAGATCCAGGGCTTCCTGGACTCCCTCGGCGACAAGGTCACCGGGAAGTTCGGCTCGGGCACCGTCTTCAAGACGAAGCTGGTGAACGCGCTGCTCACCGACGACGGCAGGGTCTACGTCGGCGCGGTCACGAAGGACGCGCTCGTGGACGCGGCGAACGCCGGCAAGTAGCCGGCGGGGCACGACGGGTTGGGACCCCGGGCGGGTCGGGGGCGATGGTCACCGATCCGCCCGGGAGCTTTTCGCGTGTGGCTACGGGAACGTCAGCCTGAAGCTGTTGATGTAGCCGGTGTCGACCGAGGCCTTGTCCTGGGCGCGGAGCTTCCAGGCGCCGTTGGCGACCTCCGAGGAGGCGTTCACGGTGAAGGTCTGGACGATGTTGTCGGCGCTGCCGCCGGAGCGGTTGCTCAGGCTGTAGACGGAGCCGTCGGGGGCGACGAGGTCGACGACCAGGTCACCGCGGTAGCTGTGGACGATGTTCACATCGACCTTGAGGGTGGCCGGCGCGTTGCCCGCGATGCCGGTGACGTCGACCGTGGAGGTCACCGCCACGCCGTTGTCCGGGATGGACACGTCGGCGGTGTTCTCGAAGACCGTGCCGGTGGGCGGCGGGGTCGAGGAGCCGGACAGCGTCCAGATCGCGTGGGCGATGGCGTCGCTGTTGCGGTCGAGGGCGGTGTCGTTGATGTTCGCCGTCGTGTCGCACGACGAGTGGTAGCAGCGGTCGAAGGCCGTGGCCGTACCGCCCCACTTCGACACCTGGGCGCTGGTCTTGACGCGGCTCGCGCCCGTGAAGAGACCGCCGACGGGTATGCCCACGTTCTTGAACGAGGCGTGGTCCGAGCGGCCGTCGCCCTCGGTCTCGATCTCGGTGGGGACGCCGAGACCCGCGAAGTAGTTCTTGAACGTCGTCTCGATCGTCGGGTCGTCGTCGTAGACGAAGTACCCCGGGTTGGGCGAGCCGATCATGTCGAAGTTCAGGTACCCGGAGAGCTTGGAGCGCTCGGTCGTCGGCAGCTGGCTCACGTAGTACTTCGAGCCGACCAGGCCGAGCTCCTCCGCGCCCCACCAGCCGAAGCGCAGGTGCTTGGAGGGCTGGTAGCCGGAGCGGGCCACGGCGAGGGCGGTCTCCAGGACCGCGGCCGAGCCGGAGCCGTTGTCGTTGATGCCGGCGCCGGAGGAGACCGAGTCGAGGTGGGCGCCGGCCATCAGGACCTGGTTGGGGTCGCCGCCCGGCCAGTCGGCTATCAGGTTGTAGCCGGTGGCGCTGTTGGACGTGAACGTCTGGACGGTGGTGGTGAAACCGGCGGCGTCCAGCTTGGCCTTCACGAAGTCGATGGACGCCTTGTAGCCGGGACGGCCGTGGGCGCGGTTGCCGCCGTTGGCGGTGGCGATCGACTGCAGGTCCGTCAAGTGCTGCTTGACGTTGGCGAGCGGGATGTCGGGCGCGGCGGCAGCGGCGGCCGGACCGGCCGAGGCGCTGGTGCCGGCGAGTCCGCCGAGGGCGAGCGCCGCGAGTGCGGCGACCGCGGTGACGCGTCTGGGCACGGAGATGTTCATGTGGGGGCTCCGGATTCCGAACGGGGATGGGACGGAACGTGCGAGACGCCTCGGGCCGGGGAGCCACGAGGCGCTGGAGCTGTACGGGTGCGTGCGCGGTGTTCAGTTGTTCTGGCGCTCGGTTGTTCTGAGGCTCGGTCGTTCTGTTGAGCAGTTGTTCTGTTGCGCAGTTGTTCTGTTGGGCGTGCTGAATGTTCAGGGGAAATTTGATTCCACGTCAAGAGCGGAAACCGGTCAGGCACGTTCGCCCAGCGGACAGTTGGCCGATGACGGGTCTCCGTGCGGGTGGCACCCGGTGCGGCCGGGGGAGGTGCCCCCGCCGGTCGACGAAGATCATCCCGGGTGCAGAATGACCCGTATGCCTACCTCGAACACACCGATAACGGCAACGCTCGACGACGCCCCGATGGTCGGCCGCACCCTGGCGCGGGCCTTCGGCGACGACCCGATGATGCGCTGGTTCTTCCCCGAGGACGCCACGCGCGAGGCCGGTCTCGGCCGCTACTTCACCACCCTCTTCACCCGGCAGTACGGGCTCCACGGCTTCTGCGAGCGCACCGCCGCGGCCGCCTCCTTCTGGGTGACGCCGGAGGGACAGGAGAAGGCCGTCCCCGACGCCGGGACCGTCCAGGAGCTCACGGAGATCCTCGGCGACCGGGCCGGGCTCTTCCGCGAGGCCGTCGAGGCGGCGGCCGCGCACACGCCGCCCGAGCCGCACTGGTACCTCGCGGTCATCGGCGCCGACCCGGCCGCCCGGGGCCAGGGCCACGGCTCCGCGCTGCTGCGCTCCGGGCTCGCCCGGGCCGACGCGGCGGGCCTCCCCGTCTACCTGGAGTCCTCCAAGCCGGACAACCTCCCCGTCTACGAGCACTTCGGCTTCGTCGTCCTGGGCGAGGCGTCCCTGCCGGGCGGCGGCCCGACCCTGTGGGCCATGCGCAGGGCGCCCCAGGACCCGTCGTAGCGGAGGCCGGTGGTGGACCCGGACCCGAGGCGCGCGCCTCGGGCCCGGGAAGTGGATCGCCGCGTCGGAACCCCGAGGAGCGATGGGGTCGAACTGCCCCTGCCTATGGGACAGTTCATGGTGTCGTGTCACCGGCGGCAGGGGGAGGGGCGGAATATGGCGGACGAGGGGGACGAGAAGGACGACTGGCTGACGGAGCGCCAGGTGAGCGCCGTGTGGCGGGGCGTCGCTCCTCGCTCGGTGTATGTGAACGCGACCGCTCATGGGGTGCGGGTCCGTTCGGAGAGCTGGATGACCACGATGGGGTACGCCGGCAAGATGTGGTATCACGCCGACGACGTGCGCCGAGTGGCCGCGCAGATAGCAGCCGGCCCACCCCTCAAGGCACCGTCCTCGGCACCGTGCTGTCTGGTATTGATCGTTCTGGCGGCGGGGCTGGTCTTCTTCCTTGCGATGGTTTCACGAAGCGGGCAGTAGAGGTCACGTCCGAGTCGCGCCGCCCGCCCCGTCGCCCGTCGAGCTTCCGCTACACCGTCGCCGCCTCCTTCGCGTCGTACGCCTCCCGTGCCGCCGCGATCTCGTTCTGGTGCTGCTCGGTCCAGGTGACCAGGGAGCGGATCGTGGTGTGCAACGTGCCGCCCAGGGGCGTCAGTTCGTACTCCACGCGCGGCGGGACCACCGGGTGGACCGTGCGCTTCACCAGGCCGTCGCGCTCCAGCTGGCGCAGGGTCACGGTCAGCATGCGCTGGCTGACGCCGTCGATCTCGTGCTTGAGCTCCGTGAAGCGCAGGACCCGGCGGTCGAGGAGGGCGATGACGAGGAGCGACCACTTGTCGGCGACGCGGTCGAGGATCTGGCGGACCTCGCAGTCCTCCCGGGTGTCCCACTGGAAGGGGTCGGGGTCGCCCCCGGTTCCATAGGTTCCCGCGCAGTGACTCGGTTCCTTCAAAGTGCCTTCTTCCATGGCACCCGATGGTCCCGCAGGATGCAGGTGGTTACAAGAGGGAACCGACCCTCGGATCGGTAACCGGCCATCCCAACCCGCCCTGCCCAGGAGGCAGTTGTGTCCCTCCGCGCCTGGAGTCTGCTCCTCGTCCTCTCCGGGACGATCTTCCTCGAAGGCATCGACGTCGCCATGCTCGCCGTCGCCGTCCCCTCCGTCCGCGCCGACCTCGGCCTCACCACCGGCACCGCCGCCTGGGTCATGTCCGCCTACGTCCTCGGCTACGCCGGCTTCACCCTCCTCGGCGGCCGCGCCGCCGACCTGCTCGGACGCCGCCGGATGCTCCTCGGCTGGCTCACCGTCTTCCTGGTCTTCTCCGGCCTCGGCGGCCTCGCCGACGAGGGCTGGACCCTGATCCTGGCCCGCTTCGTGACCGGCGTCGCCGCCGCCTTCATGACCCCGGCCGCCCTGTCGATCATCACCACGTCCTACGAGGAGGGGCCCCAGCGCAACAAGGCACTCCTGGTCTTCGCCGGCACCGCGGCCGCCGGTTTCTCACTCGGACTCGTCATCGGCGGGCTGCTCACCCAGCTCGGCTGGCGCTGGGTCTTCTTCGCACCCGTCCTGCTCGCCGCCGCCATCCTGGCCGCCGCGATCGCGCTGATCCCGAAGGAGCCGCGCCCGGCCCGCGTCAGGGGCGGCTTCGACCTCGGCGGATCGCTCACCGCCGCCGGCGCGATGCTGCTCCTCGCGTACGGCGTGGTCCGCCTGGAGCACGGGTTCGCCGGCTGGCGGCTCACCGTCGCCGCGCTCGCCGCCGGACTCCTCCTCACCGGTGCCTTCGTCGCCGTCGAGCGCCGGGCCGCCACCCCGCTCGTCCGCCTCGGCATCCTCCGTAAGGCCTCGCTCGTCCGCGCCGACCTGGGCGCCCTGCTCTTCGTCGGCTCCTTCTTCGGCTGCCAGTTCGTGGCCACGCTCTACCTCCAGGAACTGCGCGGCTGGTCCTCCCTCCAGACGGCGCTCGCCCTCCTGGTGATGGGCGTCGACGCGGTCCTCGCGCCCACCCTGACCCCGCGGCTCGTGGCCAGGTTCGGCAACGCCAGGGTGATCCTCGGCGGCTTCGTCCTCGCGGTCGTCTCGTACGCGCTGTTCCTGCCGCTCGGCCCGGACTGGTCGTACGCGGCCATGTTCCCGACCCTGTTCCTGAGCGGGCTCGCGTTCGCCCTGGCGTACGGGCCGCTGACCATCGCCGGTACGGACGGCGTCGCGGAGGAGGAGCAGGGGCTCGCGGGCGGACTGCTCACGACGGCGACCCAGTTCGGCTCGGCGGTCGGCATCGCTGCGGTGACCGCGGTCCACGGCCTCGCGGGCGGTGGCCTAGACGGCTTCCGCGCGGCGCTCGTCGTCCCGCTGGTCATGGTCGCCCTGGGAGCCGTGATCACGGCGACGGGGGTACGCGGGAAGGCCCCGCGAGTCGTCGGGGGGACGGGCCAGGAGGCCCCTGGGGTCCGGGAGTCTGCGACGAAGGTCACGGTCTGAACGCCCCCGCCCGCCCCTAATGTGGAGGGATGGAGTTTTCGCCCGGCTGCCCGTTGATCGACGTCGCCGCCACGTACATGCCCCGGCTCTCGGAGTTCACCTTCGAGCCGGGGCTCGTGGCCGCCGTCGACCAGCACGCGGCCGCCGTGTGCGACGCCCTCGTCCCCGCCCAGCGGGGACCGGAGAGCCGGACCGTGCGGCGGGAGGAGCTCGCCGACTACGTCCTCGGGTTCACCGACTGGCTCTCCGAGGTCGACTGGACCGAGCCCGTCGGCCATGACTTCGCGACCCTGCGCCTGACGGCGGTCTGCTGGCTGATCCGGGAGCACGACCTGCTCCTGGACGCCTGACACTCCGGCCTACATCGGGTCCATCGGGGGCTCCTGGCCGGGACGGCGCTCCGGAGTCTCGCCCCGCCCCATGCCCTGCTGTCCCATGCCCTGCTGCCTCTCGCCCCGCGCCATCCGCTCCTGCGCCGAGGGCATCCCGCTCCGGGCGTCCTCGCGGCCCCTCTGGTAGGCCGCCACCTGGTCCTTGGCCCGCCCGGTCTCCGACTCGGCCGCCGAGAGCCAGCGCTCCCAGCGTCCCCGCATCGGGGTGACGAGACCGCCGCCGACACCGACGATCACGACGCCCGCGATCATCGCGAGCACGGCCGTGAGCACCGGTCCGGTCACCGAGGTAGCGATGCCCGCCTGGCTCAGCGCGGCGATCACGCCGAGGCCGACGATGAACGCCCAGGCCGCCGTGGCGAGGATCTTGCCGTAGGACGTCTGGCTCAGCGCGCCGCCGACGATGTCCCGTACCGCGCGGGCGATGGCCATGGCCACGACGACGATGACGCAGGCGACGATCGCCTTGGGCAGCCAGGCGACGATGCCGTTGATCATGACGCTGACCGGGTTGGGGCCGAAGACCCCGAAGGCCAGCTGGAGGGCGATCAGCAGGACCGCGTAGTAGAGGATCTTGGCGATGATGCCGGTGGCGTCGTACTTCGATCCCTTGAGGGTGTTCGCGACGCCGCTGCGCTCGGCCATCCGCTCGAAGCCGACGCGGCGGAGCAGCCGGTCGGCGACCTTGGCGATCATCTTGGCGACGAACCAGCCGATGAGCAGGATCGCGAGGAAGCCGATGAACTTCGGTACGAACTCGGCGACGGCGGACCACGCGTCCGTGAATCCCCGGCCGAAGTCGACCGAGAGGGCGAGGGGCTGCGACATGGAGCCTTCTCCACTCGGGAGGGCCCCGTCCGTTCGGGGGCCTGGAACTCCGACGTAACTACGGGTGGCCCGCGCCCGCCCGCTGTCAGCGCCCAGGCTGGGCCGATGGGGTGGGAACCGGGGGCTCCGCCGCCGTCGCGGGGCCCGCTTCCGCCGCCGCCGTGGCCTTCGCCGTCTCGACCGCGGCGCGGCTGCGGCGGGCCGTGCGCAGGGCGTCCCAGGTGAGGATCGTCAGGGCCAGCCAGACGAGGGAGAAGCCGGCCCACCGCTCCGGCGGCATCGCCTCGTGGAAGTAGAGGATCCCGAGGAGGAACTGGAAGGTCGGCGCGAGGTACTGGAGGAGTCCGAGCGTCGACAGCGGTACGCGGATCGCCGCCGCCCCGAAGCAGACGAGCGGGACCGCCGTGACGATGCCGGTGGCGGCGAGCAGGAGCGTGTGCCCGGCGCCGTGACCGCCGAAGGCGAGGGTGTCCTGGGTGCCGAGCCAGACGAGGTAGCCGAGGGCGGGCAGGAACTGGACGGCGGTCTCGGCGGCGAGCGATTCCAGGCCGCCGATGTTGACCTTCTTCTTCACCAGGCCGTAGAGGGCGAAGGAGAAGGCCAGGGTGAGGGAGATCCAGGGCGGCTGCCCGTACCCGATGGCCAGGACGAGGACGGCGGCGAAGCCGATGCCGACGGCGGCCCACTGCGCGGGGCGCAGCCGTTCCTGGAGGACGAGGACGCCGAGGGCGATGGTGACGAGCGGGTTGATGAAGTAGCCGAGGGAGGCCTCGACGACATGGCCCGTGTTGACGGACCAGATGTAGAGGCCCCAGTTCACCGTGATGACGGAGGCGGCGACGGTGATCAGGGCGAGCTTGCGCGGGCTGCGGACGAGCTCGCGTATCCAGCCCCAGCGGCGCAGGGCGAGCAGGGCGAGGCCGACGAAGGCCAGGGACCACACCATCCGGTGGGCGAGGATCTCGATCGCCCCGGCCGGCTTGAGCAGGGGCCAGAACAGCGGGACCAGCCCCCACATGCCGTAGGCGCCGATCCCGTAGAGCAATCCCGCTCGCTCCGTGTTCTCCGTGGTCTCCGTCTTCACCGGACCTCCCGCCCTGTGCCGCGCTGTCGTGTCGACGGTAGCGCCGCGCGGGGCGGGTTGTCATGCCCGTACCGCAATACGGTCATGACAATTCGGTGTTGTCGTTCAGGAGGCGGCGAGCGCGGCCCTGATCGACTCGGCGATCGGGGTGGTCGGACGGCCGATGAGCCGGGCCAGGTCGCCGTTGCGCCGGGCGAGCGCGCCGCGCTCGACGGCCCGGTCGACGTCGACCAGGATCTCGGCGAAGGGCGCGGGGACGCCGGCGCCGGTGAGGATCGCGAGGTGGGTCTCGGCGGGGACGTTGCTGTACGCGATCTCCCGGCCGGTCTGCGCGGCGACCGCGGCCGCGTACTCGGCGAGCGACCAGGCGGTGTCACCGCTCAGCTCGTACGCCCTGTTCAGGTGCTCATCGGCCGGGCCGGTCAGGACCGCGGCCGCCGCCGCGGCGTAGTCGGCGCGGCTCGCGGAGGCGACCCTGCCCTCGCCCGCGTTGGCGACGACGGCGCCGTGGGCCAGGACGGGGGCGAGGTTGGCCGTGTAGTTCTCGGAGTACCAGCCGTTGCGGAGGAAGGTGTACGGCAGGTCCGAGGCGAGGATCAGCCGCTCGGTCTCCTTGTGCTCGGCGGCCAGGTCGAAGTCGGCCTCGTCGCCGCCGAGGACACCGGTGTACGCGAGCTGGGCCACGCCCGCCGCCTTCGCCGCGCTGATCACGGCGGCGTGCTGGGCGACTCGCTGCCCGACCTCGCTGCCCGAGATCAGGAGCACCCGGTCACCGGCCTCGAAGGCGCCCGCCAGGGTCTCCGGCCGGCTGTAGTCGGCGATCCGCAGCTCGACACCGCGCTCGGCGAGGCCGGCCGCCTTCTCCTTGTTCCGGACGACGGCGGCGACGGACTCGGCGGGGACGGTGGCGAGGAGGGCGTCGATGACGAGACGGCCGAGCTCTCCGGTGGCTCCGGTGACGACGATGCTCATGGTGCTTCCTTTTCCCGTGGGCTGCGGTGGGCGATCCGCTCACCGGTACTCACCATACGGAGGGCGCTAACCTTTCGAAAGTACCCACTTTGAAGTAAGGTACTGGCATGGAGGTAAGGGGAACGGTGCCGGGGCAGCCCATGAAGGCCGATGTGAACGAACCCATGTGCCCCTCGCGGCTCGTCCTCGAACACGTCACCAGCCGCTGGGGCGTCCTGATCCTCGCGGCCCTCCTGGAGCGCTCGTACCGCTTCAGCGAACTCCGCCGCCGGATCGGCGGCGTCAGCGAGAAGATGCTCGCCCAGACCCTCCAGACCCTGGAGCGCGACGGCTTCGTCCACCGCGACGCCAAGCCCGTCATCCCGCCCCGCGTCGATTACACCCTCACCGACCTGGGCACGGAGGCCGCCCGCCAGGTCTGGGAGCTGGCCCGCTGGACGGAGCGCCAGGTCGGGGCCGTGGAGGAGGCCCGCGCGCGATACGACGACGAACGTCGCGGGCGCGCCACGGATCCGTCCCCATGACGGTGTGACCGACGCGGGAAGGGCCCGGTCCGCGGGTGTGCGGACCGGGCCCTTCTCCGGCGGCTGTCAGCCGACGACCGTCCAGGTGTCGTTCCCCGCGAGGAGCTGGCCGAGGTCGCCCTTGCCGTACCGCTCCACCGCCGTCTCCAGCTGATCGGCCATCAGCGTGTCGTACACCGGCCGGTCCACCGAACGGAACACCCCGATGGGCGTCTGGTGGAGGGTGTCCGGGTCGGCGAGCCGGGAGAGCGCGAAGGCGGTGGTCGGGGTGGCCGCGTGGGCGTCGTGGACGAGGATCCGCGACTCGTTCTCCGGCGTGACCGTGACGACCTGGAGGTCGCCGGTCGCCGGGTCGCGGACCACGCCCTTCTCGTCCTCGGCGCCGAAGCGGATCGGCTGCCCGTGCGTGAGGCGGATGACCGCCTCCTTCGCCTGGTCCTTGTCCTTGAGGACCTCGAACGCGCCGTCGTTGAAGATGTTGCAGTTCTGGTAGATCTCGACGAGTGCCGTGCCGTTGTGGTCGGCGGCCTGCCGCAGCACCTCGGTGAGGTGCTTGCGGTCGGAGTCGACCGTACGGGCCACGAAGGAGGCCTCCGCGCCGAGCGCGAGCGACACCGGGTTGAAGGGCGCGTCGAGCGAGCCCATCGGCGTCGACTTGGTGATCTTGCCGACCTCGGACGTGGGGCTGTACTGGCCCTTGGTCAGGCCGTAGATCCGGTTGTTGAACAGCAGGATCTTGAGGTTGACGTTGCGGCGCAGCGCGTGGATGAGGTGGTTGCCGCCGATGGACAGCGCGTCGCCGTCGCCGGTGACGACCCAGACGGACAGGTCGCGGCGGGAGGTGGCGAGGCCGGTGGCGATGGCCGGGGCGCGGCCGTGGATGGAGTGCATCCCGTAGGTGTTCATGTAGTACGGGAAGCGGGAGGAGCAGCCGATGCCGGAGACGAAGACGATGTTCTCCTTCGCCAGGCCGAGCTCGGGCATGAAGCCCTGCACGGCGGCGAGGACCGCGTAGTCACCGCAGCCCGGACACCAGCGGACCTCCTGGTCGGACTTGAAGTCCTTCATCGACTGCTTGGCCTCGGCCTTGGGCACCAGGCTCAGCAGGGTCTCCGAGGGCTCAGGCATCGATGGCCTCCTTGAGGGCTGCGGCGAGCTGCTCGGCCTTGAACGGCATGCCGTTGACCTGGGTGTGGCTGCGGGCGTCGACGAGGTACTTCGCCCGGACGAGGGTGGCGAGCTGCCCGAGGTTCATCTCGGGGATCACGACCTTCTCGTATCCCTTCAGGACCTCGCCGAGGTTCTTCGGGAAGGGGTTGAGGTGCCGCAGATGGGCCTGGGCGATGTGCCCGCCCGCCCTGCGGATGCGGCGGACGGCCGCCGTGATCGGCCCGTAGGTGGAGCCCCAGCCGAGCACCAGGGTGCTCGCGCCGTCCGGGTCGTCGACCTCGACGTCGGGCACGTCGATGCCGTCGATCTTGGCCTGCCGGGTGCGGACCATGAACTCGTGGTTGGCGGGGTCGTACGAGATGTTGCCCGTGCCGTCCTGCTTCTCGATGCCGCCGATCCGGTGTTCGAGCCCCGGCGTGCCCGGTACGGCCCACGGGCGGGCCAGGGTCTCCGGGTCGCGCTTGTACGGCCAGAAGACCTCGGTGCCGTCGTCGAGCGTGTGGTTCGGCCCGGTGGCGAACTGCGTCCGCAGGTCGGGGAGCTCCTCGACGTCCGGGATGCGCCAGGGCTCGGAGCCGTTGGCGAGATAGCCGTCGGAGAGGAGGAAGACGGGCGTGCGGTACGTGAGGGCGATCCGGGCCGCCTCGATCGCCGCGTCGAAGCAGTCGGCGGGCGTCCGCGGGGCGACGACCGGCACCGGCGCCTCGCCGTTGCGGCCGTACATGGCCTGCAGAAGGTCCGCCTGCTCGGTCTTGGTGGGCAGACCGGTGGACGGGCCGCCGCGCTGGATGTCGACGACGAGCAGCGGCAGCTCCAGGGAGACCGCGAGCCCGATCGTCTCCGACTTGAGCGCCACGCCGGGGCCGGAGGTGGTGGTCACGGCGAGCGAGCCGCCGAAGGCCGCGCCGAGCGCGGCGCCGATGCCGGCGATCTCGTCCTCTGCCTGGAAGGTCCGCACGCCGAAGTTCTTGTGCTTCGACAGCTCGTGCAGGATGTCCGAGGCCGGAGTGATGGGGTACGAGCCCAGGTAGAGCGGCAGGTCCGCCTGCCGGCCCGCGGCGATCAGTCCGTACGACAGGGCCAGGTTCCCCGAGATGTTCCGGTACGTGCCGGTGGGGAAGGCCTGGGTCGCGGGGGCGATCTCGTAGGAGACGGCGAAGTCCTCGGTGGTCTCGCCGAAGTTCCAGCCGGCCCGGAAGGCGGCCACGTTGGCCTCGGCGATCTGCGGCTTCTTCGCGAACTTGCTCCGCAGGAAGGTCTCGGTGCCCTCGGTCGGCCGGTGGTACATCCAGGAGAGCAGCCCGAGCGCGAACATGTTCTTGCTCCGCTCGGCCTCCTTCCGGGTGAGACCGAACTCCTTCAGGGCCTCCACGGTCAGGGTCGTCAGCGGCACCGGGTGGACCCGGTAGCCGTCGAGCGAACCGTCCTCCAGGGGCGAGACGTCCCAGCCGATCTTCTTCATGGCCCGGGGAGCGAACTCGTCGGTGTTGACGATGATCTCGCCACCTCGCGGTACGTCGCCCAGGTTGGCCTTGAGGGCGGCGGGGTTCATCGCGACCAGCACGTTCGGGGCGTCGCCCGGGGTCAGGATGTCGTGGTCGGCGAAGTGCAGCTGGAAGGACGACACGCCCGGCAGGGTTCCGGCGGGTGCCCGGATCTCGGCCGGGAAGTTCGGCAGCGTGGAGAGGTCGTTCCCGAAGGACGCCGTCTCCGAGGTGAACCGGTCACCCGTCAGCTGCATACCGTCGCCGGAGTCACCCGCGAATCGGATGATCACCCGGTCGAGACGGCGCACTTCCTTCTCTGTGCCGTGGTGCGGCTTCGCCGGGGCGGTGCGCTGCTCCCCGAGCAGCGCCTCACCGGCCTCGCTACTGACCTGGCTGGTCACTGAACTGGACCTCCCTCGCGGCAAGGGGACTCTCCGCCGGAGGCGGGAGAAGGCTCGGGCGCGGTCGGCCGATCACCGTCCGTCCCGAGGCCCACCCTACGACGACAGGGAGGGCCTTCCCGGGACTTCTCACATCGTGGACCTCTTTTTGAGACGCCCTCTTGCCCTGAATCGTCACGTTCTGTCACTGACGAGAGTTCCGGAATGTCTGATTCCGCCCCCTCCGGGCCCCAGGCCCGCAGGGCGGGGGCGGACGGCCTCCGCTCCCCCCGTCACCTGACAGAGTGTCAGATCCTCAGGATCTCAGATACGTCAACACCGCGAGTACCCGTCGATGATCGCCGTCACTCGGTGAAAGGCCCAGCTTCAGGAAAATGTTGCTGATGTGCTTCTCCACCGCGCCGTCGCTCACGACCAGCGCCTTCGCGATCGCCGAGTTCGTCCGGCCCTCCGCCATCAGACCGAGCACCTCCCGCTCGCGCGGCGTCAGGTTCGCGAGCACGTCCTGCTGACGGCTCCGGCCGAGCAGCTGCTGCACGACCTCGGGATCCAGCGCCGTACCACCGCCGGCGACCCGCACGACCGCGTCCACGAACTCACGGACCTCGGCGACCCGGTCCTTCAGCAGATAACCGACGCCCCGGCTGGAACCGGCCAGAAGTTCGGTGGCGTACTGCTCCTCGACGTACTGCGAAAGGACCAGTACCCCGAGGCCCGGATACTCCTTGCGCAGCCGCACCGCGGCCCGTACGCCCTCGTCCGTGTGCGTCGGCGGCATCCGTACGTCCGCCACCACCACGTCCGGCAGCGCGCCCTGCCCGGCGAGGCCGGCGACGGTCTCGACGAGCGCGTCCCCGTCCCCGACGCCCGCGACGACCTCATGCCCCAGATCGGTCAGGAGCCGCGTCAGCCCCTCCCGGAGCAGCACTGAATCCTCGGCGATGACCACACGCACCGCCCCCTCTTGCCCACCCACGCCGTAGAGCCCCCATGTTCCGTGTCGTCCGATGCGGGGTCCAGCATCGCACTGAGGGACTGGCCTACGGCCTGTTGTGGCCGTACGTCCTTGCCGCCGCCGCGGGGCGGGCGCGACGGACGGCGCCCCTGCCCGGGCCCAGGCTCCTCGCGGGTACGGCGCTCACGGGGCCGATGCCCTGTTCAAGGGGCACGTCACCCCCGCCAAGGCAACTCCACCGTCACCGTCGTGGGCCCGCCCCCCGGCGAGTCCACCGCCAGCACCCCGTCCACCGCCCCCACCCGCTCCGCGAGGCCCGCGAGACTCCGCCCCGCCACCGACTCCGCCCCGCCCACCCCGTCGTCCCGGACCTGGAGCATCAGACGGTCCTCCGTCCGCCACACGTCCACCCAGGCCCGCCGCGCCCGCGCGTGCTCGGTGACGTTCCGCAGCAGCTCGGAGACCGTGAAGTACGCGATTCCCTCGATCGCCGGCACCGGCCGGGCCGGCAGGTCGACGTCCACCGACACCGGGACCGCGCACCGGGAGGCGACCGCGGAGAGCGCCGCGTCGAGGCCACGGTCGGTGAGGACCGCCGGGTGGATGCCCCGGGCGAGGTCCCGCAGCTCCTTGAGCGCGAGCTTCACCTCGCCGTGCGCCTCGCCGACCAGCACCGCCGCCGCCTGCGGGTCCTCCGTGAGCTTCTCCTTGGCGAGCCCCAGGTCCATGGCGAGCGCCGCGAGCCGGGCCTGAGCACCGTCGTGCAGGTCGCGTTCGATGCGCCGCAGGTCGGCCGCGGCGGTGTCGACGACCACGCCCCGGTCGGTCTCCAGCTCGGTCACGCGGGAGGCGAGCCGCGAGGGGCCGAGGAGGCCGGAGACCAGGAGCCGGTCGACGGCGACGAACCCGCGGAGGAGCCACGGCCCGACCATCACGAACAGGAGCCCGATCAGGCTCGTCACGGCGATCTCGAAGGGCGAGTCGAGGTAGAGGTCGTGGGTTCCGTCGCCGTACAGCTGGAGGCCGTCCTGTCCCAGGTACGCGGGGAAGACCCACTGCCACAGCGGGTACAGGAAGAGGCCCCAGCCCCAGGACCAGAACGCCACCGTCACCGAGAACGAGAACACCGCCCACGGCATGTGCAGGACCGCGTACAGCAGGTGCCGCCACGACGCCCCGCTCTTCAGCATGGCGCCCATCCAGGAGAAGGCCCCGCCGGTCCGGCCCCGTACCGGCTCGGGAGCCCGCACGTCGAGGTCGAGGAGCGCGCGCGCCCTCGCCCGCTCGACCGCGCCGAAGCCCCGGCACATGGCGAGGGCCCCGGCCAGGATCGGCACGCCGAGGAAGGTGATGAGCAGTCCGGCGCCGGCCGACACGAAGGCGATGGAGAGCGCGAACCAGCAGACGCTCAGCGGAAGCCCGATCAGTACGTGGAGGAAGGCCCGCCAGGTGCGGGCCTCGAACGGCGCGCGGATCGCGGCGGGGAGTCGGTGGGAGGCCATCGCGGGGTCCTTCGCTGGGTGGGTTGTGTACGTGTTCCAGGGTTCCGTCCGGGACCGGCCGGGACCATGAGGCGGGTGGGCGTCTGAGGGCGGGGGTTTTCCCTACCTGCGGCGCCGCAGGACGTCCCGGGCGACCGGCCCGGGACGACCTGAGCGACCGATCGGGGACGTCACGGGCAACCGCGACGACCTGAGCGACCGATCGGGGACGTCACGGGTGACCGCCCCCGGCCGTCACCGCCACCCGCCCCAGGTCGTCCCCCGAGCCTCACCGGGACCGACCCCCCCGGCCGCACGCCCTCACCCCGCGGAACGCGCCCGCCACGGCAGCTCCGCCGTGACCGTCGTGGGCCCGCCCTCCGGGGAGTCCAGGACGAGCAGCCCGTCCACCGCCCCCAGTCGTTCCGCGAGCCCCGCGAGCCCCGTGCCGCCGTCGAAGCGGGCCCCGCCCGTCCCGTCGTCCCGTACCTGGAGCAGCAGCCGGTCCTTCGTCCGCCACACCTCCACGGACGCGGACCGGGCACGCGCGTGCTTGGAGACGTTCTGGAGCAGTTCCGACACCGTGAAGTACGCGATGCCCTCGATCGCCTCCGCCGGCCGCTCCTCCAGGTCCACCGTCACCTTCACCGGCACCGTGCACCGCGCCGAGACGGAGGAGAGCGCGGCGCTGAGCCCCCGGTCGGTGAGGACCGCCGGGTGGATGCCCCGGGCGAGGTCCCGCAGCTCCTGGAGCGCGAGCTTCACCTCGCCGTGCGCCTCGTCGACCATCGTCGCGGCCGCCTCCGGGTCGTCGAGGAGCTTCTCCTTCGCGAGCCCGAGCCCCATCGCGAGGGCGACGAGCCGGGCCTGCGCGCCGTCGTGCAGGTCGCGTTCGATGCGCCGCAGGTCGGCCGCGGCGGTGTCGACGACCACGCCCCGGTCCGACTCCAGCTCGGCGATCCGCCGCTCCAGCTCGTCTGAGGGCGAGAGAAGCCCCCGCACCATGCCCCGGTCGGCGTTGGTCAGGCCCCGGGAGAGGAAGGGGAGCACCGGCCAGAGGACGATCAGCGAGACCAGGGCGACCGTGAACGTCACGATCCCCCAGGGCAGCCGGATCAGCCCGTACAGCTGGGTCCGCCACGCCACCGGGTCCTTCAGCGAGGTCCACAGCCAGCCGAAGAAGCCGCCGGGCAGCGGCAGCCGGGACGGCTCGGCGACCTCGACCCCCAGCAGCCCGCGCGCCCGTGCCCGCTCCGAGCGGCCGATGAGGCGCGCCCCGCCGAGCCCGAGGGCGAGCAGCGGAAGCCCGATCACGGTGACCGAGAGGGCGACGCCGAGGACGACGCTGACGACCGCGTAGACGAAACCGGCCAGGGCCGTGAACAGGTTGGAGAGGAGGAAAGCGATCTCCTTCCAGGTCTCCTTGCCGTAGGCGAGGCGCAGCGGCGGACGCGGGGCGACGGCGGAGCCGGAGGGGCCGGCGGAGTCATGATCAGCGGTCATGCTCCCCAGACTGCCGGTCCGGGGCCGTGCGACGCCATGGGGGAGGTGGGTGAGGGGCAGGGGGGATATCCCCACCAGCAGCGCGTACGCGACTGCTTACGGTCCCTTTAGCAGGGCCTAGACTCGCGTCCGTACAGAAGTGACTCATGAGACACCGAGACCGAGGGGCGGACGTGCGGGAACCCACCGTTGTCGCGGCCGACGCGGCGGACTACTTCCAGACGTATTCCGTCGTCGGCCTGCTCGCCGTCGTCGGCGTGCTCTTCGTCGCCGTGGCGTTCGGCGCGGGCCGGCTGCTCAGGCCCGTCGTGCCGACGCCCGAGAAACTCCTCACGTACGAGTGCGGTGTCGACCCCGTGGGGGAGGGCTGGGCCCACACCCAGGTCCGCTACTACGTGTACGCCTTCCTCTACGTCATCTTCGCCGTCGACTCGATCTTCCTCTTCCCCTGGGCGACGGTCTTCGCCGCGCCCGGCTACGGCGCCACGACCCTGGTCGAGATGTTCGTCTTCCTCGGCTTCCTGGCCGTGGGGCTGCTCTACGCGTACAAGAAGGGCGTCCTGTCATGGACGTAACACCGCTGCCCGCTCCGAAGCTGGGGACGCTCGCCCGGCTGGCCCCCGAGCCGATGAAGGTGGTCCTGAACTGGGGCCGCCGCTACAGCCTGTGGGTCTTCAACTTCGGGCTCGCCTGCTGCGCGATCGAGTTCATCGCCGCGTCGATGGCCCGCCACGACTTCATCCGGCTCGGCGTCATCCCGTTCGCGCCGGGCCCGCGCCAGGCCGACCTGATGATCGTCTCGGGCACGGTGACGGACAAGATGGCGCCGGCCGTGAAGCGCCTGTACGAGCAGATGCCGGAACCGAAGTACGTCATCTCCTTCGGCGCCTGCTCGAACTGCGGAGGCCCGTACTGGGACTCGTACTCCGTCACCAAGGGCGTGGACCAGATCATCCCGGTCGACGTCTACGTCCCCGGCTGCCCGCCCCGCCCCGAGGCGCTGCTCCAGGGCATCCTCAAGCTCCAGGAGAAGATCGCGCGGGAGAGCCTGGCGGAGCGGTACGCGAGCGCCGCCTCGGTCTCCCAGCTGACGAGCCCCCTGGTGACTCCGCCCGGAGGCGCGGCATGACGGCCTACGACTCCCTCCCCGCCTCCGTGACGGAGATCTTCGGCGAGGAGGCGACGGCGGAGCAGGCGTACGACCTGCTGACCGTCGACGTCCCGCCGGCGTCCTGGATCGAGGCGCTCACGACGGCACGCGACGTGCTCGGCTGCACGTACTTCGACTGGCTGAGCGCGGTCGACGAGCCGGGCACGGGCTTCCGGGTCTGCGCGCACGTGGTGTCCCTCGCGGAGGGCCGCCCGCGCCGCCTCCTCGTCCGTACGACCGTCCCGCACTCCGCCGCCGCCCTGCCCACGGCGATCGGGGTGTACGCGGGCGCGGGCTGGCACGAACGCGAGACGCACGAGATGTTCGGGGTGGACTTCACCGGCCATCCCCACCTCGTCCCCCTCCTGCTCCCCGAGAACTTCGAGGGCCACCCGCTGCGCAAGGACTTCGTCCTCGCGGCCCGGGTCGCCAAGGCGTGGCCGGGCGCGAAGGAACCGGGCGAGTCCCACGACGGCGGCGGCCCGAAGCGCCGCCAGATGCTCCCGCCGGGCGTCCCGGACCCCAACGAATGGGGCCCCCTCAAGGGCCAGCTCCCCCCGGCCCCGTCCCGCCCGGCACGAGCGACGGGAGACCGCCCGGCCCGAGCGGCGACGGGCGACCGCCCGGCCCGCCGAACCCGCTCGGTGGGAGAGGGCTCGGCGAGCCAGGCCCCTGCCGCGGCCCCCGAGCCGGGAGCCGCGGCTCCGCAGCCGGGCACGACCGCCGAAGCCCCGGCGCGCCCGCCGCGCCGCTCGCGCTCGGTGTCGGAGGGCTCGGCAAGCCAGACGCCCGCCGTGGCCCCCGAGCCGGGAGCATCGGCGTCGGAACCGGGTACGGGGACCGACACCCCGGCGGCCCCGGCGCGCCCGCCGCGCCGCTCGCGCTCGGCGTCGGAGGGCTCGGCGAGCCAGACGCCCCCGGAGCCGTCCGCCGGCCCGGCCGCTCCGCGCACCCGCAGCTCGGACGCCCCCTGGCACCACGCCAGCCCGGCCTTCGACGAGGAGCCGCCCCTTCCGGAGCCCCCGGCAAAGCCGAAGCCCCCGGCCGAGCCGGAGCCCGGCACGGAGCCGGAGCCCGGCACGGAGCCGGAGCCCGGCACGGAGCCCGAGCCCGGCACGGAGCCCGAGCCCGGCACGGAGCCCGAGCCCGGCACGGAGCCCGAGCCCGGCACGGGACCGGAGCCCAGCACCGAGCCCGAGCCGGAGCCCAGCACCGAGCCCGAGCCCGAGCCCGGCACCGAGCCCCGCACCCGCCCGGAGGCCCCCCGCCCCCACGACCCCACCGCCCCGCAGGGCGACCGCGTCGACCCCACCACCCCCGCCGGAGGCGATCCCGCGTGAACGACGTACTCGACGTCGCCCTCCGGCTGCTCGTCGTCTTCGCCGTCTTCCTCGTCCTGCCCCTCGTCGTCGGGCAGACCGAGCACAAGGTCATGGCCCACATGCAGGGCCGCCTCGGCCCCATGTACGCCGGCGGGTTCCACGGCTGGGCCCAGCTCGTCGCCGACGGGGTGAAGTTCGCGCAGAAGGAGGACGTCGTCCCCAAGGACGCCGACCGGCGGGTCTTCCAGCTCGCGCCGGCCGTCGCCCTCCTCCCGTACCTCCTCGTCCTCGTCGCGATCCCGATCGGCCCGAGCGAGGGCGCAGTCGGCCAGGTCGTCGACGCCGGCATCTTCTTCGTGCTCGCCGTGATGGGCGTCGGCGTCCTCGGCAGCCTGATGGCCGGCTGGGCGTCCGCCAACAAGTTCTCGCTGCTCGGCGGCCTCCGTACCGCCGCCCAGCTCCTCGCGTACGAGCTGCCGATGCTGCTCGCCGCCGCCTCCGTGGCGATGGCCGCCGGCACCGTCTCCCTCCCCGGCATCCTGAACGCCTTCGAGTGGTGGTGGCTGCCCTGGCAGATCGTCGGCGCGCTGGTGTTCTTCGTGGCCGGGCTCGCGGAGCTCCAGCGGCCCCCGTTCGACATGCCCGTCGCCGACTCCGAGATCATCTTCGGCGCGTACACCGAGTACACCGGTCTCCGCTTCGCCCTGTTCCTGCTCGCCGAGTACGCCGGCATCGTCGTCCTGTGCGGTCTCACCACCGTCCTGTTCCTCGGCGGCTGGCACGGCCCCTTCGGCGCGGACGGTCTCGGCTGGGTGTGGACCCTGCTCAAGACCGCCGTCCTCGCGTTCGTCGTGATCTGGCTGCGGGTGAGCTACCCGCGGCTGCGTGAGGACCAGCTCCAGAAGCTGGCCTGGACGACGCTCGTCCCGCTCGCCCTCGCGCAGATCGCGCTCACCGGCATCGTGAAGGTGGCGATCCAGTAATGCCCATCCCCGGTTCCGGCCTCGCCAAGGGCCTCGCCGTCACGCTCCGCACGATGACGAAGAAGACCGTCACCGCGCAGTACCCGGACGTCCAGCCCGAGCTCCCGCCCCGCACCCGCGGGGTCATCGGGCTGTTCGAGGAGAACTGCACGGTCTGCATGCTCTGCGCCCGTGAGTGCCCCGACTGGTGCATCTACATCGACTCCCACAAGGAGACGGTGCCGGCCGCCGCCCCCGGCGGCCGCGAGCGCAGCCGGAACGTCCTCGACCGCTTCGCCATCGACTTCGCCCTCTGCATGTACTGCGGCATCTGCATCGAGGTGTGCCCGTTCGACGCGCTGTTCTGGTCGCCCGAGTTCGAGTACGCGGAGACCGACATCCACGAGCTCACCCACGAGCGCGACAAGCTCCGCGAGTGGATGTGGACGGTCCCCGAACCGCCCGCGCTCGACCCGCGTGCGGAGGAGCCGAAGGAGATCGCGGCCGCCCGCAAGTCCGCGGAGAAGGCCGCCGCCCAGGCCGAGGCCCAGGAGGAGCAGCAGTGACCCTCGCAGCCGAAGCCGCCGAAGTCGCGGCAGCCACCGCCGCCGCCACCGCACAGCAGACCCACGGCTTCCTGTCGCCGACCGGCGTCGAGATCGCGTTCCTCCTCGTCGGCCTCGTCACCCTCGGCGCCGCCCTCGTCACCGTCACCACGCGCCAGCTGGTGCACGCCGCGCTCTGGCTGGTCGTGGCGCTCGGCGGCCTCGCCGTGGAGTACCTGCTCCTGACCGCCGAGTTCATCGCCTGGGTGCAGGTCCTGATCTACGTCGGTTCCGTCGTCGTCCTCCTCCTGTTCGGTCTCATGCTCACCAAGGCCCCCATCGGCCACTCCCCGGACGCCGACTCCCGCAACAAGCCGGTGGCGATCGCGGTCGCCCTGGCCGCCGCGGCCGCGCTCGTCTGGGTCGTCGTCGACGCGTTCCGTACGACCTGGATCGACCTGGACGGAGCCGTGCAGGGCTCGACGAAGGTGTCCGGCGAGATCCTCTTCCGGCACTGGGTGCTGCCCTTCGAGGCGCTGTCCGTCCTCCTCCTGGCCGCCCTCGTCGGCGCGATCGTCATCTCCCGCAAGAAGCGGGAGGAGCAGCGCTGATGCATCTCGTCTACCCGGCCGTCCTCGCCGCCCTCCTCTTCGCCATCGGCGTGTACGGCGTCCTCGCCCGCCGCAACGCGATCCTGGTCCTGATGTCCGTCGAGCTGATGCTCAACGCCGTCAACCTCAACCTGGTCGCCTTCGACGTCTGGCTCCGCGACACCCTCCACGCCGGCCAGGCGCTCACCCTCTTCACCATCGCCATCGCCGCCGCGGAGATCGGCATCGGTCTCGCGATCGTCCTGATGGTCCACCGCAACAAGGGCACGTCGGACGTCGACCGCCTCCGCGACACGGCGGAGGACCCGCACGAGAGCACCGGCGAGAGCAGCACCGACGACACGCCCACCGGCGAGAAGGCCGAGGCCACCGCGTGACCACCACGACCCTGGCCGTCCTCGTCCCCCTCCTGCCGTTCCTCGGTTCCGCCGCCGGACTCCTGCTCGGCCGCACCGCGCCCGGCTTCGTCCGCCCGCTCGCCGTCCTCCCGACGCTCGCCGCCGCCGTCCTCGCCGTCCTCGTCGCCGCCCGCCAGGGCGGTGGGAAGGCGATCGACGCGGCCACGCAGCTCACCCCCACCGGCTCGGTCCCCGTCGACCTGGCCCTTCACATCGACGGCTTCGCCGCTCTCGTCGCCGTCCTCGTCGGCGTCGTCGCCACCTGTGTGCAGATCTACTCGACCGGCTACCTCCGCGAGGACCCGCGCTACCCCTCGTACGCCGCGCTCGTCTCCCTCTTCACCTCCGCGATGCTGCTCGTCGTCTACTCCGGCGACCTGATGGTGCTCCTGGTCGGCTGGGAGATCATGGGCATCTGCTCGTACTTCCTCGTCGGCCACTACTGGGAGACCCCCGAGGCGCGGGCCGCCTCCCTGAAGGCCTTCCTCGTCACCAAGCTCGGTGACGTCCCCTTCCTCATCGGTCTCTTCGCGCTCGCCGCCGACGCCGGCACCTTCCGGATCACCGGCGTCCTCGGCGCCGTCGCGAGCGGCGGTATCGACCACCCCACTCTGATCGCGCTGCTGCTGCTCGCCGGTGTGGCGGGCAAGTCGGCACAGTTCCCGCTGCACACCTGGCTCCCGGACGCCATGGCCGGCCCCACCCCCGTCTCCGCGCTCATCCACGCGGCGACGATGGTCGCCGCCGGCATCTACTTCACGGCCCGGCTGCTGCCCGTCTTCGCCGCCTCCGCCGCCGCGATGACCGTGCTCGCCGTGATGGCCGCGATCACGATGGTCGGCTCGGCGCTCGCCGCGCTCGCCCAGGACGACATCAAGCGGGTCCTCGCCTACTCGACGATCGGCCAGCTCGGCTACATGGCCGGAGCCCTCGCCGTCGGCGACCGCAGCGCCGCCGTCTTCCACCTCCTCTCGCACGCCGCCTTCAAGGCGCTGCTCTTCCTCGCCGCCGGCGCGGTCATCCACGCCGCCGGTACGAACTCGCTGACCGCGATGTCCCGCATGAGCGGCCTCGCGAAGCGCATCCCGGACGCCTACTGGACGATGACCGTCGCCCTTCTCGCGCTCGCCGCGATCCCGCCCTTCGCCGGCTTCTTCTCCAAGGAGGCCGTCCTGGTGGCCGCCGAGCACACCGCGCTCGGGGACCGGGCCGTCCAGGCAGCCCCCGCCGCGGCCGGCTGGACCGTCCTCGTCGCCGGGCTCCTGACCGCCCTGCTCACCGCCGCCTACGCGCTCCGCCTCTGGCTGCGGACCTTCCGCGGCCGGGGCGCCGAAGCCCCGGACCACGGCCGCCAGCCGATCGCCATGACCAGCGTCCTGTGGGTCCTCGCGATCCCCTCCCTCGGCTTCGGGCTCACCGCCACGTACGTCGACGACTGGTTCGACGGGCACGCCCTCACCCCGACGCTCACCACGGCCGTCCTGGGCACGGGCCTCGCCGTCGCCGGAGCCGCGATCACCTACGCGGTCTGGCGCACCCTCGCCGCCCGCACCCCGGTCGCGGCCCCCGTCCCGCACGTGGCCCACCCCGACGCCGAAGCCGGCCTCGTCGAGGCGGAGGCGCTGCACCTGCCGCACCCGGCCGGCGACCCGGCCGACCCCGGCCGCGCCCTCCTCGGGCCGCTGCACGGCCCCGCCGCCGACGGCTTCCACCTGGACGCCGTCTACCGGACGGCGTTCGTCCGGCCCGTCCTCGCCGCCGCCTCCCTGGTCCGCTTCCTGGACCGCGAGGTCGTCGACACCTACGTCCGCGCCGCGAGCGGTTCCGCCAAGGGTCTCGGCTGGCTCGTCCGCCGCGCCCAGACCGGCAACGTCCAGACCTACCTGAGCGCCCTGCTCGCCGGCTCCGTCGTCCTGGCGATCGCCGCCGTCGCCCTCGCCAACGCCGTCGCCGGAGCGTGAGCCGTGATCGATATCAGCGAATCCGTGATGCAGTTCCTTCTCGCGTTGATCGTCGTCGGCCCGCTCATCGGGGCCGCCGCCGCTCTCCTCCCCGCCCCGCCGGGGCTGAAGGGGACGTCACCGGACCAGGCCGTGCTCCGCCACGGCGTCACCGTCACCGGCGTGATCCTCCTCGCCGCGATCGTCCTGGTCCTCGGCTTCGACCACGACCAGCCGTCGAGGATGCAGGCCACGACGGACATCAGCTGGATCCACGCACTCGACGTGCGGATCCACCTCGGTGTCGACGGCATTTCCCTCCCCCTCCTGGTCCTGACCGCGCTCCTGAGCTTCCTCTGCGCGCTGTACAGCTACTACAAGATGCCGGCAGGCCCTTCCCCCAAGGGCTTCGTCGCGCTCCTCCTCGTCCTGGAGTCCGGCACCCTCGCCACCTTCGCCGTCCTCGACCTGGTCCTGTTCTTCCTGGCCTTCGAGATGGTCCTCATCCCGATGTACTTCCTCATCGCCCGCTGGGGCGGCGAGGGCAGGCAGGCCGCGGCCTGGAAGTTCATCCTCTACACGCTGCTCGGCTCCGTCGTCATGCTGCTCGGCCTGCTCCTCATCGGTGTGAAGGCGGGCACATTCGACATGGTGGCACTCGCCACTGACAACGGCCGTGGACTGACCACGTCCGTGCAGGTCATCGCCGTTCTCGCGATCGGGATCGGGCTCGCCGTGAAGACCCCGATGTGGCCGCTGCACAGCTGGCTCCCGGACGCCCACACCGCCGCCCCGACCGTCGGCTCGGTCCTCCTCGCCGGTGTCCTGCTCAAGATGGGTACGTACGGGTTCGTCCGGATCGTCCTGCCGATCGCCCCGGACGGGATGCGGACCTTCGCCCCGTACCTCGCCGCCTTCGCCGTCGCCGGGATCATCTACGGATCGCTCGCCTGCCTCGCCCTGGCCAGGCCCGGCAACAAGGGCGACCTCAAGCGCCTCATCGCGTACTCCTCCGTCGGCCACATGGGCTTCGTCCTCCTCGGCATCGCCACCATGACCCCCACCGGAGTCAACGGCGCCCTCTTCGCCAACGTCGCCCACGGCCTCGTCACCGGCCTGCTCTTCTTCCTGGTCGGCGCGGTCAAGGACCGGTACGGCACCGCCGACCTCGACACCCTCGCGGGTGCCACCGGGGCAGCCCTCTACGGCCGCGCCCCGCGCCTCGGCGCCCTCCTCGCCTTCGCCGCCGTCGCCTCCCTCGGCCTGCCGGGCCTCGCCGGCTTCTGGGGCGAGATGCTGGCCCTGTTCGGCGCCTTCGAACCGGCCGAGGGCCTCAGCCGCCCCGCCTTCCTCACCTTCATGGCGATCGGCGCGTTCGGCACCCTCCTCACCGCCGCGTACCTCCTCCTCGTCGTCCGCCGCGTCTGCATGGGCGGCCCCCGCCCCGCCGGGGAGACACCGATCGCCGACGTCCAGGGGTACGAGTTCGCCGCCTGGACCCCGCTCGTCGCCCTCACCGTCCTCGCCGGACTCTGGCCCGCCGTCCTCCTCGGCCTCACCGACCCGGCCGTCCAGAAGCTCCTCGCCGGAGGCACCCAGTGACGTCGTCGCTCGTCCAGTCCGTCGACTGGCTCACGATCGCGCCCCCCACCCTGACGGCCGTGGTCGCCCTCCTCGTCCTCGTCGCCGACCTGTTCGTCCCCGAGGAGCGCAAGCAGCTGCTCGGCTGGACCGCGATCGGGGGCCTCGCCGCCGCCCTCGCCCTCCTCGTCCCGCTGCGGGCCGGCGACCGCTCCACCTTCTGCCTCACCGCCGACACCCAGGTCAGGGCCTGCAGCTACACCGCCGACCACTTCACCCTCGTCATCCAGCTGCTCGTCCTCGGCGGCGCGCTCCTGACGGCGCTGCTCTCGCTCACCGAGACCCGCGAGAAGCTCCCGGCCGGCGAGTTCTGGTTCCTGCTGCTCTCCTCGGCCGCGGGCGCCGCCCTGCTTCCCGCCTCCCGCGACCTCGCGACCCTCGTCGTCGCCCTCGAAGTGGCCTCGCTGCCCGCCTTCGCGCTCGTCGGCCTCAAGCGCGGCGACCGCATGTCCGGCGAGGCGGCGCTCAAGTTCTTCCTGTCCTCGGTGACCGCGACCGCCGTCACCCTGCTCGGCGTCAGCTTCCTGTACGCGGCGACCGGCACCCTCCACCTCACGGAGCTCGCCCAGCGCCTCGACGACGTCCCCGGCCAGCTCCAGACGCTCGCCGAGGCGGGCGTGGCCCTCACCCTCGTCGGCTTCGCCTTCAAGACGGCCGCCGTCCCCTTCCACTTCTGGGTGCCCGACACCTACGTCGGCGCCCCGCTGCCCGTCGCCGCCTACCTGTCGGTGGTCGGCAAGGCCGTCGGCTTCACCGGGCTCATCCTGGTGACGGTCGTCGCGTTCCCCTCGTACGCGGACGTGTGGGGCCCGGCGCTCGCCGTCCTCGCCGCGCTCACCATGACCGCCGGCAACGTCGCCGCCCTGCGCCAGCGCTCCACGCGCGCGTGGAGCGCGGTCCGACTGCTCGCCTGGTCCTCCGTCGCCCAGGCGGGCTACCTCCTGGTGCCGATCGCGGCCGCCGCGTACTCCAGCGACGACCAGATCGGCGCCACCGTCGCGTACGCCCTGATGTACGCCGTCGTGAACCTCGGCGCGTTCGCGGTCGTCGCGCTCGTCGCCCGCAACCACCCGCGGAACCGGATCGCGGACTTCCGGGGCCTCTACGCGTCGAACCCCGCCGCCGCCCTCGCGCTCGCCTTCTTCCTCCTGAATCTGGCCGGTTTGCCCCCGGGTATCATCGGCCTCTTCGCCAAGGTGACCGTCTTCTCGTCGGCCGTCGACGCGGGCCTGGGCTGGCTTGCCGTGATCATGGGCGTCAACGTCGTGATCGCGCTGTACTACTACCTGCGCTGGACGGCTCTGCTGTTCCGGGCGCCGGAAGGGGCGGTCCGGAAGGCCCCCCACAGGGCTCCCGCGCCGATCACCCTGGCGATCGCGCTGACCGCCGTCGCCGGAGCCGTCCTGTCGGGCTACCCGCAGTTCGCCCTCCGCTTCGCCACGGACAGCCTCTTCTGACCCCCCACGAGCAGAACGCAGGAGCAACACCCCGTGCTGAACGGATTCAAGGACTTCATACTTCGCGGGAACGTCATCTCGATGGCCATCGGTCTGGCCGTCGGAACGGCGTTCACGGCCGTCGTCACGGGCTTCAGCAAGGCCTTCATCACCCCGCTCATCGGGCTCGCCACCGGCTCCGTCGGTGACTTCAGCGAGGCGAGGTTCAGTGTCGGCAAGACCGTCTTCCCCTACGGCCTCGCCATCTCCGCCGCCATCGCCTTCGTCATCACCGCCGCCGTCCTCTACTTCCTGATCGTCGCGCCGCTGGCCAAGGTCCAGGAGAGGTTCGCGAAGGAGGAGGCGGCCGACCCCAAGTCCGAGAAGCGCGACTGCCCCCGCTGCTTCACGGAGATCCCGGCCGTCGCCTCCCGCTGCGCCCACTGCACCAGCGAGGTCGAGCCCGTCCCCACCAGCCTGGAGAAGCTGGCCGTCCCCGCTCCCCGCTGATCACCCGAACGGCTCACACGCCCCCCGGTGCGGCCGGGGGAACCCGAACCTGCCGCCTGGCGTTGACCAGTACGGAAGGGTCCACTGGACATGGGGGTCCCTCCCGGACGAAGTCCGGGGGAGGACGACCACGAAGCAAAGGGTTCCCCTGCCGCACCACTTGGAGGGCGTACCGTGCACCGCCGGCACAACGGGCTGAGGACCGCCGTACTCCTCGGAGGGCTCTCGGCCCTCATCATCGTCATCGGCAGCTTCTTCGGGCGTACGGGGCTGATCGTCGCGCTCGTCGTGGCGCTCGGCACCAACGCGTACGCGTACTGGAACAGCGACAAGCTGGCGCTCCGGGCCATGCGGGCCCGCCCGGTCAGCGAGTTCGAGGCGCCCGCGCTCTACAGGATGGTGCGGGAGCTCTCCACGCAGGCGCGCCAGCCCATGCCACGGCTCTACATCTCGCCGACGCAGGCGCCCAACGCCTTCGCGACCGGCCGGAACCCGCGCAACGCCGCTGTCTGCTGCACCGAGGGCATCCTCGCGATCCTCGACGAGAGAGAGCTGCGCGGGGTCATCGGCCATGAGCTGAGCCACGTCTACAACCGGGACATCCTCATCTCCTCGGTCGCCGGAGCGCTCGCCTCCGTGATCCTTTTCCTGGTCAACTTCGCCTGGCTGATCCCCGTCGGCCGCTCCAGCGACGACGACGGCCCCGGACTGCTCGGCATGCTCCTGATCATGATTCTCGGCCCGGTCGCCGCCTCGGTCATCCAGCTCGCCATCTCCCGCTCCCGGGAGTACGACGCGGATGCCTCCGGCGCCCAGCTCACCGGCGACCCCCTCGCCCTGGCCAGCGCCCTGCGGAAGCTGGAGGCGGGCACCAAGCAGCTGCCGCTGCCCGCGGAGCCCAGGATCGAGACCGCGAGCCATATGATGATCGCCAACCCGTTCCGTCCCGGACAGGGCATGTCCAAGATGTTCTCCACGCATCCGCCGATGGCCGAGCGGATCGCCCGGCTCGAACAGATGGCAGGTCACCGCCCGTGAAGACGATCCTGAACGTCATTTGGCTGATCCTGTGCGGATTCTGGATGTTCCTGGGCTACATGCTCGCGGGCGTCCTGCTCTGCGTCACGATCATCGGCATCCCCTTCGGGCTCGCCGCCTTCCGCATCGGGGTCTACGCCCTGTGGCCCTTCGGGCACACGGTCGTCGACCGCCGCGACGCGGGCGCCCCCTCCTGCGTGGGCAACGTCCTGTGGCTGATCCTCGCCGGCTGGTGGCTCGCCCTCGGCCACATCACCACCGGCATCGCGCTCTGCATCACGATCATCGGCATCCCGCTCGGCATCGCGAACTTCAAGCTGATCCCGGTGTCGCTGCTGCCCCTCGGCAAGGAGATCGTCCCCACGGACCAGGCCTCCCAGGCCTACGGGTACACGGCCCGGTAGTTCAGCCCCCGGAGAGTCCTCGACCGACTCAGGGTCGAGGGGGCGCCGGCCGTCCCCGGCTGACCGCCCACGCCACCACACCGGCCGCGACGACCGCGGACCCCGCCAGGACGGACCCGAGCGGAAGCGCGAACGCGAGGGCCCCGCAGCCGGCGAGCCCGAGCACGGCGAGCGGCCGGTTCCGGCCGCCCAGGGTCCAGGCGGAGGCGTTCGCGATGCCGTAGTAGACGAGCACCCCGAAGGACGAGAAGCCGATCGCCCCCCGCACGTCCGCCGTCGCCGCGACCACGGCCACCACCACGCCCACCGCGAGCTCCGCCCGGTGCGGCACCTGGAAGCGGGGGTGCACGACGGCGAGCGCGGACGGCAGATAGCCGTCCCGGGCCATGGCCAGGGTCGTACGGGACACCCCGAGGATCAGCGAGAGCAGCGAACCGAGCGCCGCGACCGCCGCGCCCACCGTCACCACCGGGACCAGCCAGCCGGCGTCCGCCGCGCGGGCCGCGTCGGCGAGCGGGGCGGGCGACGCGGCGAGGGCCCCGGGACCGAGGACGGTGAGCACGCTCACCGCGACGAGCACATAGACGGCGAGGGCGATCCCGAGCGCCAGGGGCACCGCGCGCGGGATCGTCCGGGCCGGATCGCGGACCTCCTCGCCGAGCGTGGCGATCCGCGCGTACCCCGCGAATGCGAAGAAGAGCAAACCCGCGGCCTGGAGCACCCCGCCCGCCGTGAGCTCTCCGCCGAGGCTGGGCGCGGCTGTCCCACCGGCCCCGAGGGACACCACGGAGACGGCGGCGAGGACGGCGAGGACGAGGGCGACGATCACCCGCGTGAGCAGCGCGGACTTCTGAACTCCCCCGTAGTTGACGGCTGTCAGGGCGACCACGGCGGCCACCGCCACCGCGTGCGCGTGCCCCGGCCACACGTACGCCCCGACGGTCAGGGCCATCGCCGCGCAGGAGGCCGTCTTGCCCACCACGAAGGCCCACCCCGCCAGGTAGCCCCAGAACGAACCGAGGCATTCGCGACCGTACACATAGGTGCCGCCCGAGCTGGGGTAGCGGGCCGCGAGCCGCGCCGAGGCCATGGCGTTGCAGTACGCGACGACGGCGGCGATCCCGAGCGCCCCGAGCAGCCCGGCGCCGGATCCGGCGGCCCCGGCGGCGGGCCCGAGCGCGACGAAGATCCCGGCCCCGACCATGGCCCCGAGCCCGATCACGACCGCGTCGAAGACGCCGAGGGAGCGGCGCAGTTCCGATGTCATGCCCCGCACATTAGAGGCTGTGGCCGGTCCCCCTGAGCGTGATGTTGAGCCGCCCCCTCAGGCCGAGGGCAGGCTCGGCCGTCCCCGGGTACACCTTGGGGACCCCGTGGTGAACCCACCGTGAAGCCCCGCCGAAGACGAACAGGTCCCCGGAGGCCAGCTCGACGTCCTGGTACGGCCGCCCACGGCCCTCCTCGTTCCCGAACCGGAACACGCACCGGTCCCCGAGGCTCAGCGACACCACCGGCGCACCCGAACGCTCCTCCCGGTCCTGGTGCATGCCCATCCGCGCCCCCGGCGCGTAGAAGTTCACGAGCGCGGTGTCGGGGGCGAAACCGCCGTCGTCGCCGTACGCCTCGACGAGCGCCTCCCGGCCCAGGGCGACGAGCCGGTCGGGCAGCTCCACGCCCACCGTGTCGAGATAGCGGTACGGCACCCACTGCCGGCCCAGACACAGCGACCGCACCGACATGACACCCCCGCCGGGCAGCACGGTCCGCCGGTACGGCACCGGCCCGCGCCCCCACTCCCGGCAGGCGTCCACCAGCTCCCGCTGCCGCGCGAACGAGAGCCACCCGGGCACGTGCACGGCTCCTGGCGCGATCGTGGCCCGCTCGCGCGGGAAGAGCCCCTCGGTCACACGGAGGCCCCTGCGAGCGCCCCTTCGAGCGTCAGGAGCCGTTCCTTCCGCTCGAGCCCGGCGGCGTACCCGCGCAGACTCCCGTCGGCCCCGATCACCCGGTGACAGGGCCGCACCAGGAGCAGCGGATTGCGCCCGATCGCGGTCCCCACGGCCCGTACCCCGGCGCCGGCGGAACCGACCCGCCGGGCGATCTCCCCGTACGAGACGGTCGTGCCGTACGGGATCTCCTCCAGGGCCTCCCAGACCCGCCGCTGGAACGCGGTTCCGACGTCGGTCGCGAGCGGCAGCTCGAAGCGGTCCCGGCGCCCGGCGAAGTACTCGCCCAGCTGCCCGGCGGCATCGCCGAACGCCCCGGGCGCGAGCGTCCACCCGTCCTCGACCGCGACGGCACCCTTCTGCCCCGGCAGGGACAGCGAGCGCAGCACGGCACGGCCCCCTCCGGCGAGCTGCCCGACAAGCAGCATCTCGCCCAGGGGGCCGTCGACGTACGCGTACACGGTCATGGCTCGTTCCTCTCCCCGCACGGGTCTTCCACGTCCAGTGTGCGGGGCCCGCCGAGCCGCGGGCTGGCGGAATTCGGACACGAGCCTCGGCGCGTGAGGAAGGGTCAGCGGTAGTTCACGAACTGGATCGCGAAGTCGAAGTCCTTGCCCTTGAGCAGCGCCTGCACGGCCTGCAGGTCGTCCCGGCTCTTCGAGCTGACCCGCAGCTCGTCGCCCTGCACCTGCGCCTTGACGCCCTTGGGACCCTCGTCCCGGATGGTCTTCGCGACCTTCTTGGCGTTCTCCTGCGAGATGCCCTCGGTGACCGAGGCGGTGAGCTTGTACTCCTTGCCGGACAGCTGCGGCTCGCCCTCGACGTCCAGGGACTTGAGCGAGATCCCGCGCTTGATCAGCTTGGTCTGGAAGATGTCGAGGATCGCCATGACGCGCTCCTCGCCGTTCGCCTTCATCAGGATCTTCTCGCCCGACCACTCGATCGAGGCGTTGGTTCCCTTGAAGTCGTAACGCTGGGAGATCTCCTTCACGGCCTGGTTGAGGGCGTTGTCGACCTCCTGCCGCTCGACCTTGGACACGATGTCGAAACTGGAGTCGGCCATGACTCGTGGCTCCTTGCTCGGATGCTGTGGGGTACAGCCCAAAGCCTAGGGGGTGCACCACGGCCCCCACCGCTGATCAATCCGGTGGCGAAGCACCCCCGGGGATCAGGTATTGTTTACGTCGTTGCCACGGAACACCGCCGCAAAGCGGCTCCACGGCAGCGATCTCATGGCGATGTGCCCGAGTGGCCAATGGGAGCGGACTGTAAATCCGTCGGCTTAGCCTACCCAGGTTCGAATCCTGGCGTCGCCACGCGAAGAAGGTCCCCGGTGCGTGCACCGGGGACCTTCACTCGTTTCCCGGGAGCGCCGGGCTCCGGGTCAGTTTCCGGCCACGTCCTTCACCGCGACCGACAGCGGGGTCGAGCCCGCGATCAGTTCCAGGGTGAGGCCGGCCGTCGCCGGGGTGTCGAGGATCTCGGCCAGCGTCGCGGCCACGTCGTCGCGCGGGATCGGGCCGGGGCCCGTGCGCGCCTCCAGACGGACCATCCCCGTGCCCGCGTCGTTCGTCAGCGAACCGGGGCGCAGGATCGTCCAGTCCAGGGCCGTCCGCGCGCGGACGTCGTCGTCGGCTGCGCCCTTGGCGCGCAGATACACGTCGAAGACCTCGTCGCCCGGGTGGGACGCGTCGGCGCCCATCGACGAGACGACGACATACCGCCGTACGCGCGCGCGTACCGCCGCGTCCGCGAAGAGCACCGCCGCCGCGCGGTCCACCGTGTCCTTGCGGTCCGCGCCGCTGCCCGGGCCCGCGCCCGCCGCGAAGACGGCCGCGTCGGCACCCTGGAGGACCGCCGCGACCATCTCGACCGACGCCGACTCCAGGTCGAGGACCACGGGCTCGGCCCCCATGTCCCGCAGGTCCCCGGCCTGTTCCGGTCTGCGGATGATCCCCGCGACCTCGTGCCCGGCCGCCGAGAGCAGCCTCTCCAGGCGCAGGGCGATCTGTCCGTGTCCTCCAGCGATGACGATGCGCATACTCACGACCGTACGACGGGACCGGCCGAAGGGCTCCCCGGCTCGGGCGGACGCTCCGGACGTGTCTGGCGGGGCAGGTCGAGCGCCGCCGCCGAGTCGCAGTACTCCCGCACCGCGCTCGTCCGGGCCACCACCCGCCCCCGGTGCACCACGATCCGGCTGTACGCCAGGGACAGCACGCCCGAGAGGCGCTCGCCCCGCACCGCGAGCAGCTCCGCCGGGAAACCGGCCTCCACCCGCACCTCCGGCAGCCCCATCACGTCCCGCGCCTCCGCGCTCACCGCCCCGTACGCTTCCTCCGCCGACATCCCGCCCAGCGAGGCGAGCAGATACGCCGCCTCCAGCGGATCCCCGCGCCCCACCGGGTTGGACACGTCCCGCAGCGCCCCGCTGCCCGCCGCGACCCGCACTCCGGCCGCCCGCAGCAGCCGTACCGGCGCCGCCCCGCGCCGCTCCGTCCCGCCGCAGCCGCCCTGCGGCAGGCACACCACCGTGACCCCCGCCGCCGCCAGCTGGTCCGCCGCCCGCCGCACCGCGTCGGCGGGGAGCCCGGCGAGCCCCGCGCACGGCCCGATCGTCACCCCGGGCCGCAGCCCGCCGGCCATCGCCGCGAGCCGGGCCAGCCGGGCCGGGTCGTCCCCGTCGGTGTGCAGGTCGACCGGGACGCCGTGCTCGGCCGCCACCTCCAGGACCGCCTCGACGTATCCCGCCGGGTCGGGGTCGAGGTCCGGGCAGCCGCCGACCACCCCCGCGCCCATCTTCACGGCGTCCCGCAGCATCGCGAGACCGTCCGCACCCGCCACCCCGGTCAGTAGCCGGGGTACGGCCACGGCGGTGAGGTCCGCGAGGCCGCGCAGCGAGCGCCGGGCCTGCAGCACGGCCTCGAGCGGCCCGAGCGCGTGCACGTCGCCGATGCGCACGTGCGCGCGGAGCGCCGTCGCGCCGTGGCCGAGCTGCAGCAGCGCCGCCTCGGTGGCCCTGCGCTGGACGTCCTCGGGGGCGTACGAGACGGGCCCGGGGGAGTCGGCGGAGAGGGCGGTGTCGGCGTGGGCGTGGGGCTCGGCGGCGGCGGGCAGCAGCAGATAGCCGGCGAGATCCACACGCGCGCCCGTGGCGGTGAGGCTGCCGGCCGTGCCGACCGCCTCGATGCGGCCGCCGACGAGCCGGACGTCCACGGTCCGTCCGTCGGTGAGGCGCGCGTGGGAGAGCAGGAGCGAGGCCGAGTCGGCGGTGGTGGCGGCCCCGTCCTCGGGCGGCTGGGGCTGCTTGCTTTCGGCTGACATCGGGGCTCCTCAAGGCTCCTCAAGATCAAGATCACGAAGCGTGGGGCCGAGCCTAGGGGCGCTCACGGCGACCTTCGAGGAGGAGCGCAATAGTCGTACCGATGAGGCCACGAGTGGCGTACGGGACGCCTGGTGAGGACCGTCGCGGGGGCACCGCGAAACGGATTTGGGTGATGGGCGGGAGACCGTGTAATGTCTTCCTCGCTCGCCCCAATAGCTCAGTCGGTAGAGCGTCTCCATGGTAAGGAGAAGGTCTACGGTTCGATTCCGTATTGGGGCTCTGGTGAGAAGGAACCCGCCTTCGGGCGGGATCCAGATCATCAAAGCGGTGTAGCTCAGTCGGTAGAGCAAGCGGCTCATAATCGCTGTGTCACCGGTTCAAGTCCGGTCACCGCTACACACGGTAGCCGATTGTGGGGTCGGTCCTTCGATCGGCTACTCTTTTATGCGTTCATCCGTCCCATCCGTCCAAGGAGCACTCACGTGGCTGCCACCGACGTCCGCCCGAAGATCACGCTGGCCTGCGTGGAGTGCAAGGAGCGGAACTACATCACCAAGAAGAACCGGCGTAACAACCCGGACCGTCTTGAGATGAAGAAGCACTGCCCTCGCTGCAACTCGCACACCGCGCACCGCGAGACGCGTTAATCAGGCTCGTACACGAGGCCGTCCCCACCAGGGGGCGGCCTCGTGTCGTTTGTCGGCAACAGATCCAGGAGGTATCGAGTCCATGGCGCTCGACCAGTCCTTCGTGGGCCGGACCTATCCGCCCACCCCGCCCTACGAGGTCGGCCGCGAGAAGATCCGCGAGTTCGCCGAGGCGATCGGGGACGCCAATCCCGCGTACACCGACACCGAGGCGGCCAAGGCGCTCGGTCACCCCGATGTGATCGCCCCGCCGACCTTTGTGTTCGCCATCACGTTCAAGGCGGCCGGAGCGGTCATCGAGGACCCGCAGCTGGGTCTCGACTACAGCCGGGTCGTCCACGGCGACCAGAAGTTCGCCTACACGCGGCCCGTGCGCGCCGGGGACCGGCTCTCGGTCACCTCCACCATCGAGGCGATCAAGTCCCTCGCCGGCAACGACATCCTGGACATCCGCGGCGAGGTCCACGACGCCTCGGGCGAGCACGTCGTCACCGCCTGGACGAAGCTCGTCTCCCGCGCACCCGAGGGGGCCTGACCATGACCGCGAAGATCGCCTACGACGAGGTCGAGGTCGGCACCGAGCTGCCCGCGCAGACCTTCCCCGTGACCCGCGCCACGCTCGTCCAGTACGCGGGCGCGTCGGGGGACTTCAACCCCATCCACTGGAACGAGAAGTTCGCGGTGGAGGTCGGCCTCCCCGACGTCATCGCCCACGGCATGTTCACCATGGCCGAGGCGATCCGCGTCGTGACCGACTGGGCCGGCGACCCCGCCGCCGTCGTCGAGTACGGCGTCCGCTTCACCAAGCCCGTGATCGTCCCCAACGACGACAAGGGCGCGGTCGTGGAGGTCAGCGCCAAGGTCGCCGCCAAGCTGGACGACCAGCGGGTGCGGGTGGACATCACCGCGACCTCGGCGGGGCAGAAGGTCCTGGGCATGAGCCGGGCCGTGGTCCGCCTCGCCTGAAGCCGCTGACGGGCCTGCGTTCCGCCACGGCGGAAAGCAGGCCCGTACTCTTGAGCCCGTGCAGCTTCTCCACGACGCCCCCCTCGCCCCCCTGACCACCTTCCGGCTCGGCGGTCCCGCCGCCCGGCTCGTCACCGCCACCACCGACGACGACGTGGTCGCCGCGGTCCGCGAGGCCGATGCCGCGGGGACGCCGCTGCTCGTCATCGGCGGCGGTTCCAACCTGGTCATCGGGGACAAGGGCTTCGACGGCACCGCGCTGCGCATCGCCACCAGGGGCCTCACCCTCGACGGGACCCGCCTGGAGCTCGCCGCGGGCGAGGTCTGGACCGACGCAGTCGCCCGGACCGTCGGGGCCGGGCTCGCCGGGATCGAGTGCCTCGCCGGCATCCCCGGCTCGGCCGGTGCGACCCCGATCCAGAACGTCGGCGCCTACGGGCAGGACGTCTCCGCCACCGTGACCGAGGTCGTCGCCTACGACCGGCGCGCCGAGGAGACGGTCACCCTCACCAACGCCGAATGCGCCTTCTCCTACCGGCACAGCCTCTTCAAGGAGCACCCCGAGCGCTATGTGGTGCTGCGGGTCCGTTTCGCGCTCGAGGACGCCGACGGGATGTCGGCGCCGATCAAGTACGCCGAGACCGCGCGCGCCCTCGGGGTCGAGGCGGGGGAGCGCGTGCCGCTCGCGCAGGCCCGCGAGACCGTCCTGAGGCTGCGTGCCGGCAAGGGGATGGTCCTGGACCCCGAGGACCACGACACCTGGTCCGCCGGGTCGTTCTTCACCAACCCGATCCTCACGGCGGGGGAGTACGAGGCCTTCCTCGCGCGCGTGGCCGAGCGGCTCGGCGCCGACGTCACCCCGCCGGCCTTCCCCGCCGGCGACGGGTTCACCAAGACCTCCGCCGCCTGGCTGATCGACAGGGCCGGGTTCACCAAGGGGTACGGCTCCGGGCCCGCCCGGATCTCCACCAAGCACACGCTCGCCCTCACCAACCGGGGCGAGGCGACCACCGAGGACCTGCTCGCGCTCGCCCGCGAGGTCGTGGCGGGGGTCCGGGACGCCTTCGGTATCACCCTGGTCAACGAGCCCGTCACGGTGGGCGTCGAGCTCTAGAGCTCCGTACTAGTACGCCACTCCCACGCCCTGCCTGACCGTGGCCGGGGCGTCGATCATCGCCAGCATCGCGTGGGCCACGTCCGCGCGGGCCAGGGAGCGGCCGCGGGGCGGGGTGCCGCCGATGACCGTGCGGTAGCGGCCGGTGACCGGCCTGTCCGTCAGCTTGGGCGGGCGTACGGAGGTCCAGTCGGCGGTGCTCGCGGCGAGGTCGGACTCCATGACCCGCAGGTCGTCGTAGACGTCCTTCAGGACCGTGTTGATGATCGCCAGGACGGCCTTGTCCAGTACCGCCTGACCTGGCGGGACCGGGCCGAGCGGAGCGGCGCTGACCACCAGGAGGCGGCGCGCCTTCTCCGCCTCCATGGCCGTGAGCACCGAGCGGGTCAGCCGGGCGGCCACCCCCGCGTCCGCGCGGGACCGCGCCCCGAGGCCCGAGAGCACCGCGTCCCGGCCCCGGACGGCGCCCCGGAGCGTCTCGGGATCGGAGAGGTCGGCGCGGAGGACCGTCAGACGCTGCCCGGTCGCCGTGAGCCCCGCGGGGTTCCGTACCACCGCCGTCACCTCATGGCCCGAGGCCAACGCCTGGCCGACGATCTCCCGACCGATGCCGCCGGTCGCACCGAAGACGGTGAGCTTCATGTCGCGCCCTCCCGGGGTGGGTAAGTATTCACTCACCTCCAGGGTGGGTGGATACTCACTCACGCGTCAAGCGTCGTTGGAGGATGCATGGAACAGAAGCCGACCCGCGTACGGATCATCGACGCGGCCCGCGACCTGATGCGGACGGCGGGGCTCGCCCGCACCACCACCAAGGAGATCGCCAAGGCCGCCGGCTGCTCGGAAGCGGCGCTCTACAAGTACTTCACCAGCAAGGAAGAACTGTTCCTCACCGTCCTCAACGAGCGGCTGCCCCGGCTCGGCGGACTCCTCGGCACGCTCGCCGCCGACCCCGGCGGCCGCACCGTCGAGGAGAACCTCACCGAGGTCGCCCGGCAGGCGACCCTCTTCTACGAACAGACCTTCCCGGTCCTCGCCTCCCTCTACGCGGAACCGCAGCTCAAGCAGCGCCACGACGAGGCCATGCGCACCTACGGCAGGGGCCCCCACGAGCCCATCGAAGGCCTCTCCGCCTATCTGCGCGCCGAGCAGCGGCACGGCCGCCTCGCCGCCGACGCCGACCCGATGGCCGCCGCCTCCCTGCTCCTCGGCGCCTGCGCCCAGCGCGCCTTCGCCTGGGAGGCGACCCCGGACCGCCGGCCGCCGGACTCCGTCGACGACTTCGCGCGCGCGCTCGCCCGCACGCTGCTCAGGGGGCTCAGCCGGTGAGCCAGTCGTCGATCCCCGCGAGCAGCTTCGACCGGACGCCCTCGGGGGCCGCCGAGCCCCGCACCGACTGGCGGGCCAGCTCCGCGAGCTCCGCGTCCGTGAACCCGTGGTGCCGGCGGGCGATCTCGTACTGAGCCGCGAGCCGCGAGCCGAAGAGCAGCGGGTCGTCCGCGCCGAGCGCCATCGGCACCCCCGCGTCGAAGAGCGTCCGCAGCGGTACGTCCTCGTGCTTCTCGTACACCCCGAGCGCCACGTTGGACGCCGGGCAGACCTCGCAGGTCACCCCCCGCTCCGCGAGCTTCCGAAGGAGCCGCGGGTCCTCCGCCGCCCGCACGCCGTGACCGATCCGCGCCGCCCGCAGATCGTCCAGGCAGTCCCGTACCGACGCGGGACCCGTCAGCTCGCCGCCGTGCGGGGCCGCGAGGAGGCCTCCGTCCCGGGCGATGGCGAAGGCCCGGTCGAAGTCACGGGCCAGGCCCCGCCGCTCGTCGTTGGAGAGCCCGAAGCCGACCACCCCCCGGTCCGCGAACCGCACGGCGAGCCGGGCGAGCGTACGCGCCTCCAGGGGGTGCTTCATGCGGTTCGCCGCGACGAGCACCCGCATCCCGAGCCCGGTCTCCCGGGAGGCCGAGTCGACGGCGTCCAGGATGATCTCCAGAGCCGGGATGAGCCCGCCGAGATGCGGCGCGTACGAGGTGGGGTCCACCTGGATCTCCAGCCACCCCGAGCCGTCCCTGACGTCCTCCTCGGCCGCCTCCCGCACCAGCCGCCGGATGTCCTCGGGCGAGCGCAGGCAGGAGCGCGCGATGTCGTAGAGCCGCTGGAAGCGGAACCAGCCGCGCTCGTCGGTCGCCCGCAGCTTGGGAGGCGTACCGCGCTTAAGCGCCTCGGGTAGGTGCACGCCGTACTTGTCGGCCAGCTCGATGAGCGTCGTGGGCCGCATCGAACCGGTGAAGTGCAGGTGCAGATGGGCCTTGGGCAGCAGGGTGAGATCGCGGTGTACGTGCTCCATCGACCGATCCTGCCGCACCCGAACGGGCGAGGACACCCCGTTTCCACGATCGGGGCCTCGCTAGAACGCAGAAACGGGCCCCCGGTCCCGAAGAACCGGAGGCCCGCAGAGGAGGGAGCGGATCAGACGGTCGCCTCCGCGAGCAGCTTCTGCATCCGGGACACGCCCTCCACCAGGTCCTCGTCACCCAGCGCGTACGACAGCCGCAGGTAGCCCGGCGTGCCGAAGGCCTCGCCCGGGACGACCGCGACCTCGGCCTCGTCCAGGATCAGCGCCGCGAGCTCGACCGAGGTCTGCGGACGCCTGCCGCGGATCTCCTTGCCGAGCAGCGCCTTCACCGACGGGTACACGTAGAACGCGCCCTCCGGGGTCGGGCAGAGAACGCCCTCGATCTCGTTGAGCATCCGCACGATCGTCTGGCGGCGCCGGTCGAAGGCGCGCCCCATCTCGGCGACCGCGTCCAGGTTGCCCGACACGGCGGCGAGCGCGGCCATCTGCGCCACGTTGCTCACGTTCGACGTGGCGTGCGACTGCAGGTTGGTCGCGGCCTTCACCACGTCCTTCGGGCCGATGATCCATCCCACGCGCCAGCCGGTCATCGCGTACGTCTTGGCGACACCGTTGACGACGATGCACTTGTCGCGCAGCTCCGGCATGACCGCCGGCAGGGAGACCGCGGACGCGTCGCCGTAGACCAGGTGCTCGTAGATCTCGTCCGTGAGGACCCACAGACCGTGCTCGACGGCCCAGCGGCCGATCGCCTCGGTCTCGGCCTCGCTGTAGACGGCGCCGGTCGGGTTCGACGGGGAGACGAAGAGGACGACCTTCGTCTTCTCCGTACGGGCCGCCTCCAGCTGCTCCACCGAGACCCGGTAGCCGGTGGTCTCGTCGGCCACGACCTCCACGGGGACACCGCCCGCGAGGCGGATCGACTCGGGGTACGTCGTCCAGTACGGCGCCGGGACGATGACCTCGTCGCCCGGGTCGAGGATCGCGGCGAAGGCCTCGTAGATCGCCTGCTTGCCGCCGTTGGTCACCAGGATCTGCGAGGCGTCGACCTCGTAGCCCGAGTCGCGCAGCGTCTTGGCGGCGATGGCGGCCTTCAGCTCGGGCAGGCCGCCGGCCGGCGTGTAGCGGTGGAACTTCGGGTTCTTGCAGGCCTCGACGGCCGCGTCGACGATGTAGTCCGGAGTCGGGAAGTCGGGCTCACCGGCGCCGAAACCGATCACCGGGCGCCCGGCGGCCTTGAGAGCCTTGGCCTTGGCGTCGACGGCGAGGGTGGCGGACTCGGAGATCGCACCGATCCGGGCGGAGACCCGACGCTCGGTGGGAGGGGTAGCAGCGCTCATACGGCCCATCGTCCCAGACCGCTTCAGGGCCCGATACACAGGTTTCACGGACCGGACAGGAACGGTCAATCCCGGTCGTACGCGCGTCCGACGGCAGGTCGCTCGTGGTTTCTGTTCGACGCGGAGCCCTCTGACCACGTATGCTCACTGCTCGTTGGCCCGCACCGACCACATCTCACGATGCGGTAGGTTGGGGGACACCAACAAAGGGTCGTAGCTCAATTGGTAGAGCACCGGTCTCCAAAACCGGCGGTTGGGGGTTCAAGTCCCTCCGGCCCTGCTACACACACCGCCAGGTGTTGTGCGCATGTACGTACTTCATTGCACCGCCGTGCGGCTCCACCCGGGCGCGGCACGGCCGACCCGGAATCAGGTGAGAGATCGTGACGGACGCCGTAGGCTCCATCGACATGCCTGATGCCGATGACGAGGCCTCCGAGTCTAAGAAGAAGTCCCGCAAGGGCGGCAAGCGAGGCAAGAAGGGCCCCCTGGGCCGTCTCGCCCTCTTCTACCGTCAGATCGTCGCGGAGCTCCGCAAGGTCGTCTGGCCCACGCGCAGCCAGCTCTCGACGTACACCACTGTGGTGATCATCTTCGTCGTCATCATGATCGGCCTGGTCACCGTGATTGACTATGGCTTCCAGGAAGCAGTCAAGTACGTCTTCGGCTGACTTTTTGTTCCACCCCATCTGTATCGCAGGAAGAAGCAGCCACCGTGTCTGACGCGAACCTGAACGACGCCTTCGAGTCCGAGTCCGTCGAGGACGAGCTGGACATCGTCGAGGCGGCCGACGAGGACCAGGCCGACGCTGCTGACGACGTTGCCGGCGAGGCCGCCGAGGAAGCCGCTCTCCACGTCGAGGAAGAGGACGGGGACGAGCCGGAGATCGACGAGGACGTCGACGCCGCCGAGGGCGACGAGGACGAGACCGTCGAGGCCGACGAGGCCGAGTCCGAGGACGAGGACGCCGAGGAAGAGACCGAGGAGGAGGCCGAGCCGGCCGCCCCGGTCGACCCGGTCGCCGCGCTCCGCGAGGAGCTGCGCACCCTCCCCGGCGAGTGGTACGTCATCCACACCTACGCGGGCTACGAGAAGCGCGTGAAGGCCAACCTCGAGCAGCGTGCCGTCTCGCTCAACGTCGAGGACTTCATCTACCAGGCCGAGGTCCCCGAGGAAGAGATCGTCCAGATCAAGGGCGGCGAGCGGAAGAACGTCAAGCAGAACAAGCTTCCCGGCTACGTTCTCGTCCGCATGGACCTGACGAACGAGTCCTGGGGCGTCGTCCGCAACACCCCCGGCGTCACCGGCTTCGTGGGCAACGCCTACGACCCGTACCCGCTGACCCTGGACGAGATCGTCAAGATGCTCGCCCCGGAGGCCGAGGAGAAGGCCGCCCGCGAGGCCGCCGAGGCCGAGGGCAAGCCGGCTCCGGCCCGCAAGCTGGAGGTCCAGGTCCTGGACTTCGAGGTCGGCGACTCGGTCACGGTCACGGACGGTCCCTTCGCGACCCTCCAGGCCACGATCAACGAGATCAACCCCGACTCGAAGAAGGTCAAGGGCCTCGTCGAGATCTTCGGTCGCGAGACCCCGGTCGAGCTCAGCTTCGACCAGATCCAGAAGAACTGATCCCACAGATTTCCGACCAGGTCAGAGTGGCTCTCACAGCCGCTCTGACCTGCTCGGTTTTTAGCCGCGCGTGTATACCCGTTATCGTTGTGCGGTATGCCTCCATCCGGATGACCGGATGGCGGGCTGAACACTCTCACTAGGACCCGGAGAGAGCAATGCCTCCCAAGAAGAAGAAGGTCACGGGGCTTATCAAGCTCCAGATCAACGCCGGTGCGGCGAACCCGGCCCCGCCGGTCGGCCCCGCGCTCGGTCAGCACGGCGTCAACATCATGGAGTTCTGCAAGGCCTACAACGCCGCGACCGAGTCGCAGCGTGGCATGGTCGTGCCGGTGGAGATCACGGTCTACGAGGACCGTTCCTTCACCTTCATCACGAAGACTCCGCCGGCCGCCAAGCTCATCCTCAAGGCCGCGGGTGTGGACAAGGGCTCCGGCGAGCCGCACAAGACCAAGGTTGCCAAGCTCACGGCCGCCCAGGTCCGCGAGATCGCCACGGTCAAGCTCCCCGACCTGAACGCCAACGACCTGGACGCCGCGTCCAAGATCATCGCTGGCACCGCCCGCTCCATGGGCATCACGGTCGAGGGCTGAACAGCCCCGTTGGACCACGCGGCGGTAGCCGCATGATCAACACAGAGTGGTAGGGCCGGCGCGGCCCGCACCACGACTCCATACCTGAACCAACAGGAGAAGCAGTGAAGCGCAGCAAGGCTCTCCGCAGCGCGGACGCCAAGATCGACCGCGAGCGGAACTACGCTCCTCTCGAGGCCGTCCGCCTCGCGAAGGACACCGCCACCACGAAGTTCGACGGCACCGTCGAGGTCGCCTTCCGCCTGGGTGTCGACCCGCGCAAGGCCGACCAGATGGTCCGCGGCACCGTGAACCTCCCGCACGGCACCGGTAAGACCGCCCGGGTCCTGGTCTTCGCGACCGGTGACCGTGCCGAGGCCGCGATCGCCGCCGGCGCCGACATCGTCGGTTCCGACGAGCTCATCGACGAGATCTCCAAGGGCAACCGCCTGAACGAGTTCGACGCCGTGGTGGCCACCCCGGACCTCATGGGCAAGGTCGGCCGCCTCGGCCGCGTCCTCGGCCCGCGTGGTCTCATGCCGAACCCCAAGGTCGGCACCGTCACCCCCGATGTCGCGAAGGCTGTCAACGACATCAAGGGCGGCAAGATCGAGTTCCGCGTCGACAAGCACTCGAACCTGCACTTCATCATCGGCAAGGTCTCCTTCGACGAGACGAAGCTGGTCGAGAACTACGCCGCGGCTCTGGAGGAGATCCTCCGTCTGAAGCCGTCCGCCGCCAAGGGCCGCTACATCAAGAAGGCGACCCTGACGACGACGATGGGCCCCGGCATCCCGCTGGACTCCAACCGCACCCGCAACCTCCTCGTCGAGGAGGACCCGGCCGCGGTCTGAACCCGACGGGTTCACTGAGTGGTCAGCCGGCCCCGCACCTCTCCGGAGGTGCGGGGCCGGCTTTCTTGTTACGGTCCCAAAGATCGTTGAGACGCTGATCAGAGGGTGGGGCAGAGAGATGAGCAGGTCCGCCGGTAAGCGCGCGGCCGTCCTCCTGACGGCCATGGCCGTCGTGGCGGGACTCACGGGATGCCAGGACGGCGACGGAGGCGCGAAGCCCGCCGCCTCCGCGGCCGCGACGCCCGGGACGCAGAGCCGGGAAGAGGCCGCGAAGGCCGTACGGGCCGCGTACGCCAAGACCTCGGAGGCCAAGAGCGCCAAGGTCGAGATGCGCCTCAATGTGGGCAGTGACAAGGCGCCCGGCGGCAGCACGTTCACCGGTGTCCAGGCATGGGGTCCCCCGGGCGCCGACCTGAAGGTCTTCGACTCGTCGTATCTGGCCGACATCCCCGGCGCACCCGTCGAGACGCGCGTGATCACGGCGGACGGGACCACCTACGTGGACCTGGGCACGGGCCTGGCCGCGCAGACGGGCGGCAAGCGCTGGCTGAAGGTGGAGGCCGAGGGCGCCGCCGCCGGGGACGAGCTGATGCTCCAGCTGACCGGCGGCCTGGCCGCCGTGAACATGGACCTGCCCAAGGAGCTCGGCCTCCTCGCGGGGTCGTCGGCGGTCAAGCACCTCGGACCCGCGAAGGGCGGCGACACCGAGGCGGAGAGGTACCAGGGCGAGCTCCCCGGAGGGAAGCTCATGGAGGTCTGGATCGGCGCGGACGGCTATCCGGTGAAGAGCGTCGTTCACGCGGAGGCCGACGGAGTCACGACGTCACTCACCACGAAGTACTCCGCCTACGGCGCCAAAGCCGCCTCCCAGGCCCCGCCCGCCAAGGACACCGTCGACGTCATGGAACTGCTCAAGGACCTCGGGCAGGGCTGATTTGCCCCGGGCCGACCCGGTCGCGTACTCTTCGGGAGAAGCCAAAGACCGCTGGTCGTTGCCGCGCCTCAGGGTGCGGTGGCCGAAGGATTCGCTGAGACGCGAACGACCCGCGCAGGTGATTGTGGATGAGTTCCCGGATCTTCGTGATGCGGTTGAGCTGAGCCCCGAGCGCCTGCGCCGGGGCGTTTTGTTTTGTCAGCCCCTTCTGAGCGGTCCTCATCACCCGGAAGGAGGCCGACGCTCTATGGCAAGGCCCGACAAGGCTGCCGCGGTAGCCGAGCTTGAGGACAAGTTCCGCAGCTCGAACGCCGTTGTGCTGACCTCGTACACGGGGCTCACCGTGGCGCAGCTCAAGACGCTGCGTCGTTCGCTCGGTGAGAACGCCCAGTACGCCGTGGTGAAGAACACGCTGACCAAGATTGCGGCCAACCAGGCCGGGATCGCCGCGCTGGACGACCAGCTCGCTGGTTCGACCGCGGTCGCCTTCGTCACCGGTGACCCGGTGGAGTCGGCGAAGGCTCTGCGTGACTTCGCCAAGGAGAACCCGAACCTCGTCATCAAGGGCGGTGTCCTTGATGGCAAGGCGCTGTCCGCCGACGAGTTCAAGAAGCTCGCGGACCTCGAGTCCCGCGAGGTTCTGCTCAGCAAGCTGGCCGGCGCGTTCAAGGGCAAGCAGTCTCAGGCTGCCTCGCTCTTCCAGGCGCTGCCGTCGAAGTTCGTCCGCACCGCGGAGGCGCTTCGCGTCAAGCTCGCCGAGCAGGGCGGTGCCGAGTAACTCGGCTCGCGCATTGACCGCCTCCCGCTAGGGGGACGGTCGCAGCGGGCCGAAAGTACGCCCGCCTCTACATACATCCGGCACCTGCCGAATTAGTGGAAGGATCGCCCATCATGGCGAAGCTCTCTCAGGACGACCTCCTCGCCCAGTTCGAGGAGATGACCCTCATCGAGCTCTCCGAGTTCGTGAAGGCCTTCGAGGAGAAGTTCGACGTCACCGCCGCCGCGGCCGTCGCCGTCGCCGGTCCGGCTGCGGGCGGCGCCCCGGCCGAGGCCGAGGCCGAGCAGGACGAGTTCGACGTCATCCTCGAGGGTGCCGGCGACAAGAAGATCCAGGTCATCAAGGTCGTGCGCGAGCTCACCTCCCTGGGCCTCAAGGAGGCCAAGGACCTCGTCGACGGCACCCCGAAGCCGGTTCTCGAGAAGGTCGCGAAGGACGTTGCCGAGAAGGCCGCCGAGTCCCTCAAGGCCGCCGGCGCCTCCGTCACGGTCAAGTAAGACCGTTTCGGCTCGCTGAGCTGACTCCTGCCCCCGTGTAACGCGGGAGCACCGAAAGGCGATCACCCTTGTGGGTGGTCGCCTTTCGGCGTTCCCCGGGAAGGGCGTGGCGGGGGCCCCGAGGGCTGCCGGAAGCGGAGTATGGTGATCTTCGCCGTGCGCCCCGCAGACCGGGGGGCCTTGACGAACCGCACGGAGCGCGCAATTCTCAGGACGCGTCGTCACAACGATCCGTTTCCGAGGCATGGATCGACGACTGAACGGGCAGTATCGAGGTGCGCCGCACGGCGCGAAGTAGCGCGGAGTTGAGAGCAACGAGGGTCGCGAATTATTCGCCCTGGACATCAGTGAGCCACTTGGCTACACTGACCCTTTGCGCTGCCTGTTAGCTGCCCCCTGCCCGTCACCAGGGGCATACCTTCGCATCAGCTTCGTGGACCGACCCCGTCTGACCTGGCCTTTCGGTCATGTCAGGAAAAGTCTGCCGTGAAGCTCTGCTGGGGACCGGTACGCGCGTAGTGAGTCCGAGCCCTCGGAAGGACCCCCTCTTGGCCGCCTCGCGCAACGCCTCGACCAATACGAACAACGGCGCAAGCACCGCCCCGCTGCGCATCTCCTTTGCAAAGATCAAGGAGCCCCTCGAGGTTCCGAACCTCCTCGCGCTGCAGACCGAGAGCTTTGACTGGCTGCTCGGCAACGCCGCCTGGAAGGCTCGCGTCGAGGCTGCCCTTGAGTCGGGACAGGACGTCCCCACGAAGTCCGGCCTGGAAGAGATCTTCGAGGAGATCTCGCCGATCGAGGACTTCTCCGGGTCGATGTCGCTGACCTTCCGCGACCACCGCTTCGAGCCGCCGAAGAACTCGATCGACGAGTGCAAGGACCGTGACTTCACGTACGGCGCCCCGCTCTTCGTCACCGCCGAGTTCACCAACAACGAGACCGGCGAGATCAAGTCCCAGACGGTCTTCATGGGCGATTTCCCGCTCATGACGAACAAGGGCACCTTCGTCATCAACGGCACCGAGCGTGTCGTGGTGTCGCAGCTGGTCCGTTCGCCGGGTGTCTACTTCGACTCCTCCATCGACAAGACGTCCGACAAGGACATCTTCTCCGCCAAGATCATCCCGTCCCGGGGTGCCTGGCTGGAGATGGAGATCGACAAGCGCGACCTGGTCGGTGTCCGCATCGACCGCAAGCGCAAGCAGTCCGTCACCGTCCTCCTCAAGGCTCTCGGCTGGACCACCGAGCAGATCCTCCAGGAGTTCGGCGAGTACGAGTCCATGCGCGCCACCCTGGAGAAGGACCACACCCAGGGCCAGGACGACGCGCTGCTCGACATCTACCGCAAGCTGCGTCCGGGCGAGCCGCCGACCCGTGAGGCCGCTCAGACGCTGCTCGAGAACCTCTACTTCAACCCGAAGCGCTACGACCTCGCCAAGGTCGGCCGCTACAAGGTGAACAAGAAGCTCGGCGCGGACGAGCCGCTGGACGCCGGCGTGCTCACGACCGATGACGTCATCGCCACGATCAAGTACCTGGTCAAGCTCCACGCGGGCGAGACCGAGACGATCGGCGAGAACGGCAACGAGATCGTCGTCGAGACCGACGACATCGACCACTTCGGCAACCGTCGTCTGCGCAACGTCGGCGAGCTCATCCAGAACCAGGTCCGCACGGGTCTGGCTCGTATGGAGCGCGTCGTGCGGGAGCGCATGACCACCCAGGACGTCGAGGCGATCACGCCGCAGACCCTGATCAACATCCGGCCGGTCGTCGCCTCCATCAAGGAGTTCTTCGGCACCAGCCAGCTGTCCCAGTTCATGGACCAGAACAACCCGCTGTCGGGTCTGACGCACAAGCGTCGTCTCTCGGCGCTGGGCCCTGGTGGTCTGTCCCGTGAGCGGGCCGGCTTCGAGGTCCGAGACGTGCACCCGTCCCACTACGGACGCATGTGCCCGATCGAGACCCCGGAAGGCCCGAACATCGGTCTGATCGGTTCGCTCGCCTCGTACGGCCGCGTCAACGCGTTCGGCTTCATCGAGACGCCGTACCGCAAGGTCATCGACGGCCAGGTCACCGACGAGGTCGACTACGTCACCGCCGACGAGGAGGACCGCTTCGTCATCGCGCAGGCCAACGCCGCGCTCAACGACGACATGCGGCTCACCGAGAACCGCGTCCTGGTGCGCAAGCGTGGCGGCGAGGTCGACTACGTCCTCCCGTCCGAGGTCGACTACATGGACGTCTCGCCGCGCCAGATGGTGTCGGTCGCGACCGCCATGATCCCGTTCCTCGAGCACGACGACGCCAACCGTGCCCTCATGGGCGCGAACATGATGCGTCAGGCGGTGCCGCTGATTAAGTCGGAGGCCCCGCTCGTCGGCACCGGCATGGAGTACCGCTGCGCCACCGACGCCGGTGACGTGCTCAAGGCCGAGAAGGACGGTGTCGTCCAGGAGCTGTCGGCCGACTACATCACGGTCGCCAACGACGACGGCACGTACATCACGTACCGCCTGCACAAGTTCTCCCGCTCCAACCAGGGCACCTCTGTGAACCAGAAGGTCGTCGTGGACGAGGGCGACCGCGTCATCGAGGGCCAGGTCCTCGCCGACGGTCCCGCCACCGAAGACGGCGAGATGGCGCTCGGCAAGAACCTGCTCGTGGCGTTCATGCCGTGGGAGGGTCACAACTACGAGGACGCGATCATCCTGTCGCAGCGCCTCGTGCAGGACGACGTCCTCTCCTCGATCCACATCGAGGAGCACGAGGTCGACGCCCGTGACACCAAGCTCGGCCCGGAGGAGATCACCCGGGACATCCCGAACGTCTCCGAGGAGGTCCTCGCCGACCTCGACGAGCGCGGCATCATCCGCATCGGTGCCGAGGTCGTCGCCGGCGACATCCTCGTCGGCAAGGTCACGCCCAAGGGTGAGACCGAGCTGACGCCGGAGGAGCGCCTGCTCCGCGCGATCTTCGGTGAGAAGGCCCGTGAGGTCCGTGACACCTCGCTGAAGGTGCCGCACGGCGAGATCGGCAAGATCATCGGCGTCCGCGTCTTCGACCGCGAGGAGGGCGACGAGCTTCCCCCGGGCGTGAACCAGCTGGTCCGCGTCTACGTCGCCCAGAAGCGCAAGATCACCGATGGTGACAAGCTCGCCGGCCGTCACGGCAACAAGGGCGTCATCTCGAAGATCCTCCCGATCGAGGACATGCCGTTCCTCGAGGACGGCACCCCGGTCGACATCATCCTCAACCCGCTGGGTGTCCCGTCCCGAATGAACCCGGGACAGGTCCTGGAGATCCACCTCGGCTGGCTCGCCAGCCGTGGCTGGGACGTCTCCGGCCTCGCGGACGAGTGGGCGCAGCGCCTCCAGGCGATCGGCGCCGACCAGGTCGCCCCGGGCACCAACGTCGCCACCCCCGTCTTCGACGGTGCGCGTGAGGACGAGCTCGCGGGTCTGCTGAACCACACCATCCCGAACCGCGACGGCGAGCGCATGGTGCTCCCGACCGGTAAGGCGAGGCTGTTCGACGGCCGCTCCGGCGAGCCGTTCCCCGACCCGGTCTCGGTCGGCTACATGTACATCCTCAAGCTGCACCACCTGGTCGACGACAAGCTCCACGCTCGTTCGACCGGCCCGTACTCGATGATCACCCAGCAGCCGCTGGGTGGTAAGGCCCAGTTCGGTGGCCAGCGCTTCGGTGAGATGGAGGTGTGGGCGCTGGAGGCGTACGGCGCCGCTTACGCCCTCCAGGAGCTGCTGACGATCAAGTCCGACGACGTGACCGGCCGCGTGAAGGTCTACGAGGCCATCGTCAAGGGCGAGAACATCCCTGAGCCCGGCATCCCCGAGTCCTTCAAGGTGCTCATCAAGGAGATGCAGTCCCTGTGCCTCAACGTGGAGGTGCTGTCCTCGGACGGCATGTCCATCGAGATGCGCGACACCGACGAGGACGTCTTCCGCGCAGCGGAGGAGCTCGGCATCGACCTGTCCCGGCGCGAGCCGAGCAGCGTCGAAGAGGTCTGACGGGAGTTCGGTCGGGGACTCGGCGTAACGCCGCCGAGTCCCCGGCCGGCCCCAGGACCCCCGTATCAGACCCCAAGCCTTACAACCCTGAGAGGGATTGACGCATAGTGCTCGACGTCAACTTCTTCGACGAGCTCCGGATCGGTCTGGCCACCGCTGACGACATCCGTCAGTGGAGCCACGGCGAGGTCAAGAAGCCGGAGACCATCAACTACCGCACGCTCAAGCCCGAGAAGGACGGACTCTTCTGCGAGAAGATCTTCGGTCCGACCCGGGACTGGGAGTGCTACTGCGGCAAGTACAAGCGTGTCCGCTTCAAGGGCATCATCTGTGAGCGGTGTGGCGTCGAGGTCACCCGCGCGAAGGTGCGCCGTGAGCGGATGGGCCACATCGAGCTCGCCGCTCCCGTCACCCACATCTGGTACTTCAAGGGCGTCCCGTCGCGTCTTGGCTACCTGCTCGACCTCGCCCCGAAGGACCTCGAGAAGGTCATCTACTTCGCGGCGTACATGATCACGTACGTCGACGACGAGCGTCGTACGCGTGACCTGCCCTCGCTGGAGGCGCACGTCTCCGTCGAGCGTCAGCAGATCGAGAACCGTCGCGACTCCGACCTGGAGGCCCGCGCCAAGAAGCTCGAGAACGACCTCGGCGAGCTGGAGGCCGAGGGCGCCAAGGCCGACGTGCGCCGCAAGGTGCGCGAGGGCGCCGAGCGTGAGATGAAGCAGCTGCGCGACCGTGCGCAGCGCGAGATCGACCGTCTGGACGAGGTCTGGTCGCGCTTCAAGAACCTCAAGGTCCAGGACCTGGAGGGCGACGAGCTCCTCTACCGCGAGCTGCGTGACCGCTTCGGCACGTACTTCGACGGTTCGATGGGCGCGGCCGCTCTGCAGAAGCGTCTCGAGTCCTTCGACCTGGAGGAGGAGGCCGAGCGCCTCCGCGAGATCATCCGTACCGGCAAGGGCCAGAAGAAGACCCGTGCGCTCAAGCGCCTCAAGGTCGTCTCCGCGTTCCTGCAGACCGCGAACAGCCCCAAGGGCATGGTTCTCGACTGCGTGCCGGTCATCCCGCCGGACCTGCGTCCGATGGTGCAGCTGGACGGTGGCCGCTTCGCGACCTCCGACCTGAACGACCTGTACCGCCGTGTGATCAACCGCAACAACCGCCTCAAGCGTCTCCTTGACCTCGGTGCCCCCGAGATCATCGTGAACAACGAGAAGCGGATGCTGCAGGAGGCCGTCGACGCGCTGTTCGACAACGGCCGCCGCGGTCGCCCGGTCACCGGTCCCGGTAACCGCCCGCTGAAGTCCCTGAGCGACATGCTCAAGGGCAAGCAGGGTCGTTTCCGTCAGAACCTGCTCGGCAAGCGTGTGGACTACTCCGCGCGTTCCGTGATCGTCGTCGGTCCGCAGCTGAAGCTGCACCAGTGCGGTCTGCCGAAGGCCATGGCACTGGAGCTCTTCAAGCCGTTCGTGATGAAGCGCCTGGTCGACCTGAACCACGCGCAGAACATCAAGAGCGCCAAGCGGATGGTCGAGCGCGGCCGCACGGTCGTGTACGACGTCCTCGAAGAGGTCATCGCCGAGCACCCGGTTCTGCTGAACCGTGCGCCCACGCTGCACCGCCTCGGCATCCAGGCCTTCGAGCCCCAGCTGGTCGAGGGCAAGGCCATCCAGATCCACCCGCTCGTCTGCACCGCGTTCAACGCGGACTTCGACGGTGACCAGATGGCCGTGCACCTGCCGCTCTCCGCGGAGGCGCAGGCCGAGGCCCGCATCCTGATGCTGTCCTCGAACAACATCCTGAAGCCCGCCGACGGCCGTCCGGTCACGATGCCGACCCAGGACATGGTCCTCGGTCTGTTCTTCCTGACCACCGACGGTGAGCTCCGTGACACCAAGGGCGAGGGCCGCGCGTTCGGCTCCACGGCCGAGGCGATCATGGCGTTCGACGCCGGCGAGCTCGCTCTGCAGTCGCAGATCGACATCCGCTTCCCCGTCGGCACCGTCGCTCCCCGTGGCTGGGTTCCCCCGGTCCAGGAGGAGGGCGAGCCGGAGTGGCAGCAGGGTGACTCGTTCCGCCTGCGGACGTCCCTGGGCCGCGCGCTCTTCAACGAGCTGCTGCCCGAGGACTACCCGTTCGTCGACTACTCCGTCGGCAAGAAGCAGCTCTCCGAGATCGTCAACGACCTCGCCGAGCGCTACCCCAAGGTCATCGTGGCGGCGACGCTCGACAACCTGAAGGCGGCGGGCTTCTACTGGGCGACCCGTTCCGGTGTCACCGTGGCCATCTCCGACGTCGTCGTGCCCGAGGCCAAGAAGGCCATCGTCAAGGGTTACGAGGAGCAGGACGAGAAGGTCCAGAAGCAGTACGAGCGCGGTCTCATCACGAAGGAAGAGCGCACTCAGGAGCTCATCGCGATCTGGACCAAGGCGACCAACGAGGTTGCCGAGGCGATGAACGCGAACTTCCCGAAGACGAACCCCATCTTCATGATGGTCGACTCGGGTGCCCGAGGAAACATGATGCAGATGCGCCAGATCGCGGGTATGCGTGGTCTGGTGTCGAACGCCAAGAACGAGACGATCCCGCGTCCCATCAAGGCGTCCTTCCGTGAGGGCCTCACCGTTCTGGAGTACTTCATCTCCACGCACGGTGCCCGTAAGGGTCTGGCGGACACCGCCCTGCGTACCGCCGACTCGGGTTACCTGACCCGTCGTCTGGTGGACGTCTCGCAGGACGTGATCATCCGCGAGGAGGACTGTGGCACCGAGCGCGGTCTGAAGCTGCGGATCGCCGAGCGCGGCGCCGACGGCGTCCTGCGGAAGACGGACGACGTCGAGACCTCCGTGTACGCGCGGATGCTCGCCGAGGACGTCGTCGTCGACGGCAAGGTCATCGCGCCTGCCAACGTCGACCTGGGTGACGTGCTCATCGACGCCCTGCTCAACGCGGGCGTCGAGGAGGTCAAGACCCGTTCGGTCCTGACCTGTGAGTCCGCCGTCGGTACCTGTGCGTTCTGCTACGGCCGTTCGCTCGCCACCGGCAAGCTGGTCGACATCGGTGAGGCGGTCGGCATCATCGCCGCCCAGTCCATCGGTGAGCCCGGTACCCAGCTGACGATGCGTACCTTCCACACCGGTGGTGTGGCCGGTGACGACATCACCCAGGGTCTGCCCCGTGTCGTCGAGCTCTTCGAGGCTCGTCAGCCCAAGGGTGTCGCCCCGATCTCGGAGGCGGCCGGCCGCGTCCGTATCGAGGAGACCGAGAAGACCAAGAAGATCGTCGTCACCCCGGACGACGGCACCGACGAGACGGCGTTCCCGATCTCGAAGCGTGCCCGTCTGCTCGTGGGCGAGGGCGACCACGTCGAGGTGGGCCAGAAGCTCACCGTGGGTGCCACCAACCCGCACGACGTGCTGCGGATCCTCGGTCAGCGCGCGGTCCAGATCCACCTGGTCGCCGAAGTCCAGAAGGTCTACAACTCGCAGGGCGTGTCGATCCACGACAAGCACATCGAGATCATCATCCGGCAGATGCTGCGCCGTGTGACGATCATCGAGTCCGGCGACGCGGAGCTGCTGCCGGGCGAGCTCGTCGAGCGCTCGAAGTTCGAGACCGAGAACCGTCGTGTGGTCACCGAGGGCGGTCACCCCGCCTCCGGCCGTCCGCAGCTGATGGGTATCACCAAGGCCTCGCTCGCCACCGAGTCGTGGCTGTCGGCGGCGTCCTTCCAGGAGACGACCCGAGTGCTGACGGACGCGGCGATCAACGCCAAGTCCGACAGCCTCATCGGCCTCAAGGAGAACGTCATCATCGGTAAGCTCATCCCGGCCGGTACGGGTCTGTCCCGCTACCGCAACATCCGGGTCGAGCCGACCGAGGAGGCCAAGGCCGCGATGTACTCGGCCGTCGGCTACGACGACATCGACTACTCGCCGTTCGGCTCGGGCTCCGGCCAGGCCGTTCCGCTGGAGGACTACGACTACGGTCCGTACAACCAGTAAGTAGTGCGAGACCGAAGGGCGGTCACCCCGGAGACGGGGTGGCCGCCCTTCGGCGTTCGCTCTTCCGGAAGCGGGATCACCTGGCGGCCAGCTCCCACACCGCGGCGAGCGCTCCGGCGCTCGCGGCGAGCGCGAGGATGCTGGTCAGCGGCCAGCGGGCGCGTTCGAGAGCGTCCAGGCGGGCCTCGTGGTCGGCGAGCTGCCGGTCGGTCTGGTCGCTGCGCTGGACGAGCAGGGCGAGCGCGCCGTCGACGCGGGCGAAGCCGGCCTCCAGGGTGCCGCGGAGCCGTTCCAGTTCGAGTGCGACGGCCACGGGGTCGTTCGGATCAGGCTCGGTCATCGGCACCGTCCCCGGCCGGGGTGCTGCGGAGCCAGGACGGCAGCAGGTGCTGCACCGCGTCGAGGGCCATCACTCGGGTGAGACCGCCGGCGACGGCCAGGGCCCCCGCGACCCAGGGGAGGGTCTCGGGGAGGCCGGAGGCGTCGACGATCGCGGGGAGCACGACGGCGATGCCGACGGCGGACTGGAGGACGGTGCGGGCCGTGCGCTTGGCGGCTTCGGACATCGGAGGGTCTGCCTTCCTGCGGGGTTACGGGGCTTGCGTGTACGGGACTTTCAGGGCGCTCCAGGAGGCGGCGCCGGGGATGCCGTCGGCGTCGGAGCCGCGGAAGCCGAGCTTGCGCTGCCACTTCGCGTAGCTGAGCCGGTCGGCCTCGCTCCAGCGGGGGCCGGGGCCGACGGTGTACGCGGAGCAGCCCTCGGCGACCAGGCGGCGGCCCATGGCCGTGATGACCGGGGAGCTCGTCTCCGCGCGGAAGAACGAGGTGCCCGGGAACGGCTGGAGGCGGGGAGCGGCCGGCTTGCCGCTGCCGGGGGCGGGCCTGGCGGGGGCCTTGCCGAGCCGGGTCTGGACGCGGCCGCGGAGGGCCGGCATGCCGAAGCCCTTGGGGTCGCTCTTCCAGTCGGACCACTCCAGGTGGCCGATGACGGACCTGGCGCCCCAGCCGTGGGCCCGGCACAGGGCGGCCGAGACGCGTTCGACGGCGTCGAGCTGGGCTGCCGGCCAGGGGTCGCGGCCGTCGCCGAGGTTGACGCACTCGAAGCCGTAGAAGCGGGAGTTGCCGTCGACGGCTCCGGGGCTGCCCTGGTGGACGCGCGGGGCCGGGGGCCGGTCTCCGTACGTCTCGGAGACCACGGCCCGGAGGACGGAGGGGTCACCGCCGCCGGCGTGGTTGGCGCGGCCGTTGCCGACGAGGTGGACGGTGCCGTCCTTGGCGATGACGCCGTGGCAGAGCGGTCCGGGGAGGCCCTCGTAGCCGTTGAAGCACATCTCCACGGAGGAGGCGGTGCCGGTGCTGACGGTGTGGTGGATCATCACGCCGGCGACCGGGCCCCAGGCGCCGGCGTGGTTGCGGTGGTGGGTGCGCCAGCCGGGGTGTTCGACGACGGTGACGCCTTCGGCGCGGAGTGCGGCGACGAGCCGGTCCGCGGAGAGGGGAGTGGCCATCTGGTGTCCTCCGGACATGAAAAAGGCCCGCGGCGGTGGGATGGCGGGCAGGCGGGTCGGGCGGGGGCTCAAGGGGCGGGGGCGGGCTCCGGCTCAGGGGTCGGTTCCGGGGTCGGCTCGGGGGTCGGTTCCGGGGCGGGCCGCTCCGTCCAGGCCGCGCACAGGGCGGCGTACGCGTCCCGCCGGCTGTCGAAGTCGGCGAGTGCGGCGGCCACGGCCCGCTCGACCGCGACCGGGTCGGGGGCGACCGGGTTCCCGTCGCGGCCGCTGACGACGCTCATGCCGGAGCCGCGCAGGGCGGTGTCGGCGGCGCCGGTCTCGCTGATCTGGGCGGTGACGTAGACCGACGGGTACTCGCCGGTCATCGGGTCCGGCTCGAGGGAGCCGCCGAAGGTGTTGTCGTAGACGCGCAGGTCGATCGTGTGGCCCTGTTCGACGACGGTGGCGCGGCCCGCGTAGTCGATGGCCACGCCCCAGGGCTCCGCAGGGTCGATGTTCATGGTGTGCTCCTTGTCGGCCTCGGAGGCGGTCAGGTCTGGGTGCCGTACATCAGGACGGGCTGGGCGTAGACCGTGCCGCCGCTCGCCAGGGCGTGGATCTCGACGGTCATGAGCTTGCCGAACTTGGTCTGCATGTCGCCGGGGATCAGGCCGGTGTGGTCGAAGGTCTGGCCCGCGGTGACCGTGGGGCCGAACTGCTGGCCGTCGACGAGGACCTTCACCTGGCCCGTGCCGCCGGAGACCCTGGTGTAGAGGGTCAGCCGGAGCTTGGGCTGCCAGACCGGGTTGAAGGACTGGGCGATCATGGTGAACGTGGTGCTGGTGGTGGACGGCCAGCGGGCCTGGTTCTGGTCCATCGGCGGCAGCATCTGCAGCCAGGGCCGGGCGAGCCCGCCGGTGAGGATGTCGTCGGCGAAGATCTCGTGGTTGTACCCGTCGAAGATCCGGATGACGGGCCGGACGGCGTCCGGGGAGCTGCCGCCCATCTGGAGGACGGGGGTCTTCGACTTGTCGGCGTTGGTCCGGTTGACGGTGAGCTGGCCGTTCGCGATCTCGTTGAGCGGCGGGCGGGTGTTCACCGCGGTGGAGAGGGCGGTGATCCGGCGTTCCATCTGGTTGAGCCGGTCGATGATGTCCTCGGGCAGCTGCGGCATCAGGCCTCCTCAAGGTAGAGCTCGGCGGTGTCGGGACGGCCGCGTTCGGGGGGAGTGACCTTGACGCCGATGATGCGGTAGCGGGCGTCGAGGCCGTCGGAGTGCCACTCGTCCCTGATGCGGACGCGGGCGACGCGGCCCAGGAGGGCGGGCGGCACGATGCCGCCGAGGTGGATGCTGACCGCCGGGATCACGACGGCGCCGCCGGCCTGGTCGAGTTCCGTGGCGGCGAGCGCGTCCAGGGTGAGCTGGTCGCTGATCTCGTTGTGGTCCGACGACAGGTCGATCAGGGGCCAGCCGTCGGCGAGCAGATCCGTGGCGAACTGCTGGGTGGAGACGAGCGGCCGGGACTCGGCGGCGGCGTTGCTGTTGGTGGACGCGCCGCGGGCGACGGCGGTGGTGCCGCCGCGGGTCGCGTCCCAGGGGAAGGAGTAGGAGAGGATCGCGCCCGGCCGGTCGAAGAGCAGGTCGGTGGCGCCGGTACGGATCTGGGGCGCACCGAGCCGGAGCTGCCGGACGCGCTCGCCGCTGACCGGGTCCCGGTAGACCATGATCTGGTGCTCGAAGCCGTCCTTCAGGGCGGCCAGCTGGTCCAGCGCCTCCAGGTAGACGGTCTCGTCGCCGTTCCGCCAGGAGGCGGTGCGCAGGGTGTCGGAGGTCTCCTCGCCATAGCTGACCGTGAAGGCGCTGTCGCCCTTGGTGAGCTCCTTCCACAGGCCCCGGGCGATCTCCAGCTGGTCGGTCGGCTGGGTGTACTCGATCTTGGTACGGATGCGCCGGCGGGCCGCGTACGAGTCGAAGGTGGCGGCCTGGAGGGAGAGGGTCAGCACGCCCCGGCCGCTGGACTGCAGGGTGGTGGTCCACACGATGCCGCCCCACCACAGGTCGCCGCCGCGCTCCAGATAGACGGTGGTGCGGCCCTCGCGGACCTTCTTGACCCGGTCGGCGATGGCCTTGTCGGGGATGGGGATGGTGCCGGAGAGCGAGCCGGCCTTGCCGATGTAGTCGTCGAACTGGACGTCCCGCAGAGGCAGGATGTCGATGGTCTGATCGCTGGTCAGATCACAGAAGATCGCCCGGTAGGGCGTGTCGAGTGCCATCGCGGGCTCCTCAGAGGACGTAGGTGGCGGAGACGCGTACGTTGCGGCCGGCGACGAGGGCGCCGTTGGACACCCAGGCCCGCAGGTCGATCCGGCCGTCGTTGCGGACGTTGGCCCCGCCGAAGCCGAATCCGTCGCAGGCCGGAGCCTCGGTGCTGAGGGCCGGGCGCCAGCCCGTGGGCAGGACGCACAACGGCTCGTCGGGGATGTTGCCGGCGCTGTTGGCGGTGATGTCGGCGCCGTTGCGGGTGACGGTGACGGTCATGTTGCAGATGCCACGGGTTCGGCGGGCCTCGAAACTCACCACCGTCCAGCCGGTCAGCGCGGTCACTCCGGAGCCGGTGGTCTCCACCTCGACCGGCGGCTGGTAGACGGCCCAGGAGCTGCCGTTCCAGCGCTGGAGGACACCGTTCGTCTCACGGAACTGCCCGGTGTAACTGCCCGTGGACACCGTCCCGCTGGGGGCGATGCCGCCGATCTCCCGGGGGTAGGCGATCCAGCCGGTGCCGTTCCAGCGCTGGAGGTGGTGCGAGGTGTCGTTGTCCTGGTACTGCCCCGGGTAGGAGCCCGCGACCGCCGCGTTGTTGTGGACGGGCAGGATGCCGCCCACGGCGACGAGGGTGGTGCGCAGGTCGGTCAGGATGTTGTCGGCCCAGCCGACACCGCCGGTTCCCGCGGACGCCCCGGACTTCACCCTGACCGAGCAGAGCGGGATCGACAGCGGGGGCGGGGCGGGCGCCACCGGCACGGCGGCCGGTGCGCCCCGGACGATCTCGACGGCCGCCTCGTACTTCCCGCGGGAGTCGACCTCGTTGTCGTACACGCGCAGGACGACGAGGTCGAGGCGCGGGTGGAGCGGGTCGCCGTCACCGAAGGCGATGGTGAGGTCCTCGTCGAGGGCGACCGGGTAGGCGCCGTCCGTCGTACCGCCCTGGATGACGGCCCTGCCGTGGTGGACGGTGGCCGTCATCGGGCCGGTGCCCTTCACCCAGAGGCCGCCGACCTGGCCCGTGCCGTCGTACGTGCCGGGCAGGATGCCGGACCGGGAGGCGAGCGGGTTGGCGGGGGTGGTGGCGCCGACGGTGGTGACGCGGGTGTTCTGGCGGGTCTGTCCCTCGGGCAGCAGCCAGCTGGAGCGTACGGGCATGGGATCTCCTGTCGGGGTGGAGCCGGGTGACTACGGCAGCGGGTCGACGCGGATGAACGTGTTGTCGAACCCGGCCTTGAGACCGAGGGTGTTGGCGAGGATCTTGAAGTAGGCCGTCAGCGTGTAGGTCGCGCCCGGCGTCAGGTTGGACAGCCGGCGGGTGGTGGAGGCCGAGATCAGGGTGCTGCTGGCGGCGATCGTCGCGTACTCGTCGTCGAGGTCGTTGACGACCGTGGCGCCCTGGGTGAGCCGGAGCGCCATGTACGCGTAGTGGTCGTCGCGCGACTTCATGCGGCAGCCGAAGCTGACGACGACGGCCTTCGACGGCGGGGCGAGGAAGTTGACCGTCAGCGGGTTCGTGGCGCGGGCCGCGAGCGTCGAGGTGTAGGTGCCCGAGGTGGTGTCGCCGTAGTCGCCGTTGTCGACGAAGTACGGGCCCGGCACGGCCGGGGCCCAGGCGGAACCGTTCCACCGCTGGAGCTGGCCGCCCGCCGTGTCGCGGTACTGGCCGGTGTAGCCGCCCTGGGTGAGGGAGACGGAGGCCGGGACGACACCGCCGATGCCCGCCGGGTACGAGACCCACTTCCCGCCGTCCCAGCGCTGCAGCTCACCGGCCGGGGTGTCCTGGTACTGGCCGGGGTACGTGCCCTGCGCGGCCTGGCCCTCGACGGGCAGGATGCCGCCGAGGGAGACGACCGGGGTGCGCAGGTCGGTGAGGGCACTGGCCCACGGGATGCCGCCGTTGCCAGCGCTGGCGCCGGCCGGGACCAGCACCTGCCACAGGGGCAGGCTGAGCGGAGGGGCGGCCGGGGCCTGCGGGGTCGGTCCCGGGACGCCCTGGATGATCTCGATCTCCGCCTCGTTGCGGTTCGACGAGTCGTACAGGTTGTCGTAGACCCTCGCGACGACCAGGTCGACGCGGTTGTACTGGGCGTCGCCCGCCGCGAAGGTGATCTGCTGCGGGACGGGAAGGGTGACGGGGTACGCGCCCTGGGAGATCGAGCCCTGGATGACGGCGCGGCCCTCGTGGACGGTGGCCGTCATGGCCGAGGCGTTGTCCATCCACAGGCCGGAGAGCCGGTACTGCCCGTCGTACGAGCCGGGCAGGATGCCGGAGCGGACCTGGACGGTGTTGAGCGGGGTGGTCGCGCCGGTCTGGGTGAGGCGGGTGTCCTCGCGGGTCTGGCCGGTCTCGGCGGCCCAGCTGCTGCGCAGGTTCATGGGGTCTCCATTCGGGGAGGAGTCGGGGAGGACTCGGGAACGGGGGAGGTCAGGACTTGATCCATTCGGCGGTGAGGCTGCAGGCGTAGCCCGAGCCGCCGAGGGTCTTCACGGCCGCGGTGTGGCTCTGGAGGCCGGCCAGCTGGAGCTGGTTGCCAGCTGTGAGCCTGATCAGGCCCTGCCCGCCGACGGAGACGGCGCCGTTGCCCGCGGGCGCGAGCCAGGTGGTGTGGATGACGCCGGAGCCGTTGACCAGGACGCGGGCGCCCCGCATGCCGGTCTGGGCGTCGTTGGCCCAGACGGTCTGCGCCGAGACCCGCCACCAGCCGGTGCGCGGAACGACGTAGGTGTGGGTGCCGTTCCAGCCGGTGGCCTCGTCCACGACGACGGTCGGCAGGTTGATCACCGTCCAGCTGTTGGGCGGGATGCTCTGCTGCTGGGCCGACAGCGCCTGCGAGGCGCTGAACAGGATGGTCGTCCTGCCCTCGACGTACTGCCAGGCCGAGCCGTCCCAGCGCTGGAGGACGCCGGCGTTGTCCCGGTACTGGCCGGCGTAGCTGCCGGTGGACACCTGGGAGCCGGGGGCGATGCCGCCGAGCGCCTTGGGGTACGAGACCCATGTGGTGCCGTCCCAGCGCTGGAGCATGCCGCTCGCGTCGCGGTACTGGCCGACGTACGCGCCCTTGAAACCGCTCGTGGGAGTGATGCCGCCGAGCGCCACCACCGGCCAGTGCTGGGTGGCGACGCCGGTGGTGGTCCAGGCGATGCCGCCGGTGCCCGCCGACGTGCCCTTCGGGACGCTGACCGTGTAGAGCGGCAGGGTGCTGCCCGGCCCGCTCGCCGGGGCGACGGGGACGGCCGCCGGCACGCCCTTGACCAGGCGGACGACGGCGTCGGTGGCTCCCGTCTTGTCGTAGTCGTCGTCGAGGACGGCCAGTTCGATCAGGTCGATCCGGCCGTACTGCGGGTCACCGTCGTCGACGGTGAGCGTCTGCGGCGAGACGGCGCTGACCAGATAGGCGCCCTGGCGGGTGTCCACGCCCTGGACGATCGCGCGCCCGGTGCCGATCGTGCACTGCATGGCGCCGGCCGCGGTCAGGGCGAATCCGCCCGGCAGGATGCCCGGCCGGGAGCGCAGCGGGGTCTCTTCGGGGCTCTGACCGCTGGGGGTGAGCAGGGCCGCCAGGGCGAGGCGGGTGTCCTCCCGGGTCTGGCCGGTGGGCTGGAGCCAGGCGGCTCGTACCGTCATGGTTCACCTCTGTTCGGAGCGGGGCGGAGGGGGTTCGGTCACCATTCGGCGCTGCGCCAGCGCACGGTCATCAGGGCGTCCGTGGTGGCCTCGTCGGGCCGGAAGGACAGCTCGGTGCGGCCCGGTTCGAGGAGGAAGAGCTCCTCGGGGCTGGAGTCGGACATCGCCGTGTGGCGGCGGGACGCGGTGTTGTTGAGCATCACCGTGCCGTTGGCGGTGTCGATGGTGAGCTCGTCGCCGGCGGCGAGGTCGATCGCGTACCGCAGCCGGCGCTGGCTGCCGCGCTCGGTGACGGCCGGCATGGAGCACGGGCCGCGGAAGGTGATCACCGGGTGGGTGGCGGCCGAGCCGGTGTTCTCGGCGACGGTGTCGCCGGTGGAGGTGGCCGTGCCCCAGTCGAGCGGCCAGGTCAGCGGCCAGGTGAGGCCGGATTCGGGCTGCGGGGCGGTGGTCGACGCGGTCTGCTCGTTCACGGCGTATCGCCGGGGGTCGGCGGCCAGCCACTGGATCGACATCTTCGAGCTGCCCTGGGTGGCGAAGCCCTGGTCTGCGGGGACCACGCGCTGGGCGATCCGGGCGCGGACGGCGAGCATCTCGCCGTGCAGCCGGACGGTGAGCCAGCGCTCCTCGTCGAGGAGGGCGAGCGCCTGGCGGAGCGCGCGGACGGCCTCGGGGGCCTGGCTCCACTCCGGCATCAGCACGACGCTGCCGCCGATCTTGCGCGGCTTGGCGTACCGGGCGCCCGGCCAGGCGCCGTGCGAGGTGGGCCGTTCGGCGTCGGAGGAGTCGTACTCGGGCAGGTCCTCCCAGCCCGTGAGTCCGGACCGGTCGACGGCGAAGGGGGTGCCGGGCCCGATGAGCAGCCCGGCCCACTGCATCTGCCCGTCCTGGGTGATGAGTGAGCCGGGCGCGAGGTCGGCGGTGAAGGTGTGCGTGGTGTACGGGGTCGTGGTCTCGGCCATGGGGCCGTCACCTCACTTCTGATGGGGAGTCGGCGGGGGGTCCGTGCGGTTCCGTCCTCCGTACGGACGGGCGTACGGAGGGGCGGTCGCTCAGCGGGCGGTGGCTCAGCGCGCGGCCGCGAGGAAGAGCAGGTCCTCGGCGGTCGACCGGGGGCCGGCGCCCGGCTGCTCGTGGAAGTCCCGTACGCGGCGTGGCTTCCGGGGCGGCTCGGTGAGGGCCGGGACGCGGCGGTTCTCCAGCTGGGAGAGCGAGTCGATGCGGTAGTCGTCCGGGGAACCGGGCGAGACGATGCCGCCTTCCGCGAGCATCGGGAGCTTGTCGAGCTCGACGCCGAACTTCTTGCCGGTGAGGGGGATCTCGAAGCTGAGCTCGTTGAGCCCGTCGATGATCCAGTTGGCGAAGGCGATCAGACCGTTGATCGGTCCCTTGACGACCCCGAGCACGGCGCTCAGACCACCCTTGACCAGGTCGCCGATGCCCCGGAGGGACTTCGACACCGCGTCCTTCGCGGTACGGAAGAAGCCGGGCACCTTCTCGGTGACCCAGGTGACGATCGGCCGGACGGCGTTCTTGACGCCGCCGAGCGTGTTCGAGGCGATCGTGCGCAGGGCCCGTACGGCGGAGGAGACGGCGGAGCCGATCTTCGAGATGCCGCCGACGGCGGCTCCGACGATCTTGAGAGCGGTCTTGAAGACGGTCAGGTACGCCCTGACGTAGGTGCCCACGGCCGTGCCGAGGAGCTTCACGATCGGCTGGATGAACTTCCAGACCGCCTGGAACCCCTTCAGTGCCTGGTCGAAGACCTGCTTCATGATCCGCTGTCCGGTCTCGGAGTTCAGCGCGAACTCGATGAGGTACGCGGCGACGGGGACGATGATGCCGACGAGGAAGCCGAGCGGGTTGGCGCGCATGGCGACGTTGACGGCGGTCATGGCGACGGCGGCGACGGTCGCGAGGGTGCCGAAGGTGCCCATGAGGCCGGTGATGATGCCGGCGACGGGCAGCAGCGGCGCGAGGACCGCGAGGACGCCGCCGACGCCGGTACCGATCTTCCGTGCCGCGGACCCGGACCTGGTGGCCTTGGCGCCGAAGCTCCGGACCCCGCCGCTCGCGGGGGAGCGCCCGAGCCGGGCGATCGAGCCGGAGGCGGCGGAGGCGCTCTGCCCGAGCGCGCGGACGGGAGCGGTCGCCGCCCGGGCTCCCGCGCGGAGCCGGTCGACGCCTCCGGCCGCGTCCAGCACGCCCTGCCGGACGAGCCGTACGGCTTCCGCGGCGCGCCCGGCGGCCGACGCGAGCCCGGCGAAGGCCGACGCGGTCCCGGCGAGCGGGTTCAGGGGCATCGCGGCGGTACTCATCCGCGTGCCTTGGCCAGGTACATCAGGGCGTCCGCCGTGGACTGCGGGTCACTGCCCCGGGCGGCGTGGTAGTGCTCGATGTGCAGTCCCGCGCCGGCCCCTCCGGCCCGGACGCCCTGGGCCGCACGGGCGCGGCGGGCGGTGAGGGCGAGCAGCCGGTCCAGCTTGGAGAGCGGCAGGACGGCCTCGGCCTCGCCGGCCTCGGCGAGGATCGCCGGGACGCCGCCGTGGCGGGGCATGACGACACCACCGGTGGCGAGCATGGGGATGGTGGGCAGATTGACGCCGAAGGTCTTGCCGCCGACGATCGGCACCCAGCCGGGGACGCTGACCTTGACCCTGTTCAGGCTGCCGATCATGCCGTTGATCAGCCGGATGACGGAGTTGATCGGGGACTTCACGCCGTCCTTGATGCCGTTGAACGCCCGGGACGCGATGTCCTTGAGGCCGTTCCAGACGGACGACATCTTCTCCTTGACGGCGCTGAAGGCCTTCGGAATCGCCGTCCTGATCCAGTTGACCACCGGGGTGATGACGGCCTTGATGCCGTTCCAGACCGTGCTGATGACGGTCTTGATGGCCTTCATGACCGTCGTGATGACCGTCTTCCAGATCTTCACGTAGGTCTTGATGACGGTGGCCACGGCCTTGACGACGGTGGAGATGGCCTTCTTGATGCCGTTCCAGACCGTCTTGATCAGGCTGCCGGCCTTCTTCATGATCGGGCCGATGGCCTTCATGACCGAGCCGATGACGGTCTTGATGGCGGAGAACGCCTTCTTCATGATCGTCTGCATCGTCTTCGAGCGGGCCGCCATCTCGACGATCTTCTCGATGAGCGGCATGAAGAGTTCGAGCAGCCGGGCGAGGATGTTGCCCTTCATGGACTTGTTGAGCTTGTCCTGGCCCTTGGCGGCCTTACCGGCACCCGATTCGTACCTGCCGAGCTTGCCGCCGGCCGACTGGGCCGTGGTGCCGGCCTTCTTCATGGCGCGCTCGGCCTGGTCCGAGGCCGTCTTGAGGCTCTTGAGCTCCTTCGTGGAGCCTTGCGCGGCCCCCTTGACGCTGTTGATGCCGCGCCCCGCCGACGAGGCGCGCTGACCGAGGGTCGACGCGGCGCGGTCGGCGGTGGCCGAGGCCGATCTGAACTGCTGCAGCGATCCGGAGGCGTTCTTCAGGGAACGTACGAGGGACATGTGCGTCCACCTCTGCTCTGGGATACGGAGATGTCGATGGAGGGGGTGAACGTCAGGACAGGGCGGCGGCGAGCAGGTCGACCCGGCGTTCGAGCAGCGTGACCTGGTCGGTGGCGCCCTGCAGCGAGGGGGAGGAGCCCATGTGGCGCACCTGCTGTCGGGAGACGTTGTCCCGTGTGGTCATGCGTCCGACCTTGCCTTCGAGCACGCCGATCCGGACGTTGGAGTTACGGATCTTCGTGTGGGCGTTGACGACCATGTCCTGGAGGCGCCTGATCGCGTACTCGGGCGACTCCCTCTCGCGGCGCCGCTTCTCGTCCTCCGTCAGCTTCCAGAGGATGCCGAAGCGGTTGCGCTCCCAGCCCTTCTTGTTGAGCCACCTCTCGATGGCCGGATCGAGGTTGATGAGGGAGAAGAGTTCGAACTTCAGGATCGTGAACGCGAAGGCCGCGCCCACGATCTCCGGGTCCTTCCAGAACTGCCACCACTTGGCGGCGGTCTCCTGCTTCACCCAGGCCTGGGTGGCGAGCTGCTCCTCGGTGGTGGTCTTGGTCAGGGCCGCCACCCTGATCTCGGAGATCCGGGCGAGGCCGGTCAGTGCGGTGGTGTCGGCCTTGCCCTTCAGGCTCTCCCGCAGGTCCGCTATCTGGGCCTTGAGGTCCTCGGGCTGTTTGTCGCTCATCGGTGATTCCTCCGGTTCCGGTTGTCATGGAGGTGAGGGGTGCACGGGTCGGGGCACGACGAAGCCCCTGCCGGCGGAGCGCGGCAGGGGCTTCGTGGTACGGGTGCGGAGGGCTTCGGTCAGGTGGTTCTGCCGGTGTTCCGCCGGGTGGTCCTCGTCTGCTCCCTGAGGTGTACGGCGGCCGGTACCGCGACACCGGTCAGGACCAGGGCGAGGGCGGCGACCCAGTGGCGGGTCTCCTGGCCCATGAGCAGACACGCCACGGCGCCGACGCCGGCGCCCCAGGTGGGGACCAGGGCCATGCGGCGGGGAGGGACGAGGTCGGTGAGCGAGGCGACGGCGACGTACCCGACGACGAAGCCGGCGAGGAGGGCGAGGGCGTACCACCCGCCGCCCTCGGCGAGGGTGTAGCCCTTGCGCGTACGGACGACTCCCACGTCGACGGTGCCCGCGACACCCCAGAAGAAGAGGCTGCATGCCGTCAGGCCCACAGCGACGCGCCATCCCGTTCGAGTCATGCCCGGATCCTAGGGGCGACGTGCCGACCGGGCCGGGCTGTTCGACAAGACACCCCCTAGGGGGTACGGCGGAGTTCGGCGAGGGCGTCGTTCCAGCCCGCCGCGTACGCGAGGGTCTCGCAGCGGGACACCTCGGCGTACAGGCTGCCGAGCAGCGCTCTCTTGTCGAGGGCGACGGGTCCGTCGAGGAGCTGGCGGAGGCGGTCCTGGAGCGGGATGTGCGGTCGCGATGCCTCGGCCTGCTGAGTCATGGACGCCTGCCTTCCGGTTGCTTGCCCGTGCGTGCGTGGCGGCGCCGCGGGGTGAGGAGCGGGGGCACCACGTGTTCGAACCTCTGTGCGAACAGAGTGTGGAACACCTGTTCGATGTTTGTCGAGCGGTAAACACCTGACGGCGTGTCTTCTGGCTGGTTTCCGGGGTGTGTTGATCCCGGAAACTGGGCGTGCGTTCGACCGGGTAACCTGAACGACGCTCCTCGGACCGGACCACTTCGGGGTGCGAGGGGCGCGAGGGGCGCGCGGGGACCCCAGGGGGCTGGAAGGCAGTACTGACGCATGGACACGGAGCCGGGCGGCGGGCGGCGGGACCGAGTCATCGACTGGCTCGCCTCCCACCCCGATCTGCCCCACCTCTTCGCACGCCTCTCCGAGCTCGTCCTCGTCCACGGACACGCCACCGAGGACCTCGTCGTGATGCCACGGAGCGAGGTCGACCGCCGGGAGACCGCCGCGTTCACCGCGGGGTGGGCCGAGGCGGTGTCCGACGAACTGCCGCGCATCCGCAGGGAGTACGAGAAGCGCGTCGCCGACGCCTACGCGCAGGGACAGGGTGACGCGCGTGGAATCCGCCGTCCCCAGCGGCGTACGGATGCCGGGACCGGCCAGGAGAGCGCCCGGGTCATCGCGCTGCCCTTCGCCCGGCTTCTCGAACCGCCGGCGTCCGTCGTCGAGGCCGAGGAGCGGGTCCGCAGGGAGCGCCAGCTGTTCGAACAGCGAGCCGACCGCACCGACCGCACCGACCGCACCGACCGCACCGACCGCACCGACCGCACCGACCGCACCGAGCGTGCCGAGCGCACCGAGGGGCGTCCCGAGCCCGAGCCCGAGCACCACTCGGGAGCCGAGCCCGACACCGAGCCGGACGTCCTGCTGACCGCCCAGGAGAGCCGCACCCGCCGGAACGCCCAGCCGGTGCGGAAGGTCGTCCGCGGCAAGGGCGGCCGCCCCATCGTTCCGCCCCTGGCCGGAGTCCCCGTCCAGTCCGCCGCCGACCGCCGTGACGCCGAGCCCGCCGAACCGGAGTCGCGCGCGGGCAAGGGGCGCCGGCTGTCCGACCGGGCCAGGGACCTGGAGAAGGACATGACCGCCGAGCGAGCACGGGAAGCGCCCCCGGAGCCCGCTCCCTGACGGGAGGGGACTCCGGGGGCCGCGGGATCACCCGAAGAACCGGGCGAGGGCGTGGGGCGACACCGCGTCGCCCCCCTCGTCGGGCGGGCTCTGCCCGTCCGGGTCCGTGTCCTCCGTGTCCCCGGCGGAGTCGCCGGGACGGGGTACGGGCGCCGGGGCGTCCGGCATGTCGCCGTCCTCGCCGGTGTTGACGCAGGCGAACATCCAGTTGGCCACCGCGAGATGGTCCACCGAGGCCGCGAGCAGATGGTCGGTGACCGACCACTCGGCGGCCTCCCCGTGGAGCTCGCGCTGGACGGCGCTGTCCCGCGGCAGGTGCTTGATCAGCGCCGCGACGCGACGGCTGGAGAGCGTGCCGCGGTGCCAGTCGAGGAGATCGGTGGAGTAGTAGCGGAGGAGATCCGCCTCAAGGGCCTCGGCGTGTTCGTCGACGAACTCGACGAGGCTCAGTCTTCCCCCAGGCCGAGCCCGGTCTCCTTGCCGTAGGCCTCCAGGATGGCGGCGATGTCCTGCATGGTGATGTCGTGCTGCTCGAAGCGGGCGAACTGCTTCTCCCCCATCAGGAGTCCGAGCAGGCCGTCCACGTCGTTGTCGTCGAGCTCGCGCAGCGCCTTGGCCGTCGCGCGGCTCAGTTCGGTCGGAAGGGTGTAGCTCTCGCCGTCCAGCTCGAAGGACCAGGCGCGGCCGTGGGCCTCCTGGCGCTGGGCGCGGGCGGCGTTGACGTCGAATCGGGCCATGGTGACGCGTACTCCTTGTTTCTGGTGAGGGAAAGGAAGAAGCAGAGGGTGGGGCGGGACGGCGGTCGGCCGTCCCGCCCCGGGCGGTGCGGGATCAGACGGTCGTGGAGTACTGGCTGTCCTGCATGAGGAAGGTGGCCAGCGGCTTGCCGTCGCCGTTCGACATGGCGGTGAAGGTGATGCCCAGCTGGGACGCGGCCTTGCGGGCCAGCTTGATGTCGTCGGAGGCGGTGACCTGGCCGCGCGGGATGATGAAGCGGTACTTGACCGCGGTCGTGCCGCCGGCCTTGACGTCGGTGAACTCCAGGCCGAGGGCGCGGGCGTCGGCGAACGGACGCTCGGCGATCTCGTAGCGGTACGTGTCGGCCGGGGTGGTCTCGGTCTTGACCGAGCCGCCGCCCATGAAGAACGGCAGCGTGTTCTCGTTGAACTGGAGCATCGAGAACTTCAGCGAGAGGTCGCGGCTGGAGTAGATGTAGTGGATCGGGGAGACCGACTGCCACGAGTCGATGGCCTCCAGCTTGTCCTTCTTGGAGAAGGTGACGCCGTCGCCGGAGGTGTAGCCGAGGTCCGTCCAGCCGGCCCAGTCGGTCTCGGAGTTGGCGCCGAAGGCCGGCAGGTCGGTGCCGGCCGTGGCCACGTAGAGCTTGCCGGTACCTGCGACGCGGATCTCGGCGGAGTTGTTTCCTGCCATGGTGGGTTTTCTCCTTGGGTGGGGTGGGGCGCCGCCCCGGGCGTCGGACCCGGGGTACGGCAAAGGCCCCGCCGGACGGCGGGGCCTGGTCTGTGGGGGCGAGCGGTTCCGGAGAGCGCCTGGAGGGCGTCCGGAAGACGCTCCTCGGAGGGCGCCCAGAAGACGCTCAAGTCGTCTAGAACACGCTCAGGGAGAGGCGGATGACGCAGAGGTAGCGGTTGGCGCCCCGGTAGAGGTAGTCGGGCAGCCAGCGCGGGCCGTCCTGCTCCTCGACGTCGTGGACGACGTTGTTCGCGCCGATCTGCTTGCCGATGGTGGCGAGCAGGGCCCCGCGGGCGCCGTTGGCGAGGACGTGGGCGGCGTTCTTGGTCGGCCCGTACACCTCGAACTCGATCAGCGGCATGTCGACGTGCAGGTCGCCGATCCAGGCGCCGCCGCGGCGGTTCACCAGGACGGCGCTCTGGGTGCCGTCGAAGCCGGCCGGCGGGTTGACCGCGATGGTCGCGCCGGCCAGGGCCGGGTCGGCCTTGAGGACGTCGACGACCAGCTTCTCGACGTCCGGGAACGCACTCGGGGGAGTGGTCATGACGGTTTCTCCTCGGAGAGGGGTACGGGGCGGGGTGCCGTCCGGGGCGCTCCGGCGGGAGGGGGACGGGCGCGGAGCCGCGCCCGGACGGCGAACGGCGAAGCCGCCGCCCGTCCTGCGGGCGCAGCTCCGCCGCTGCACCAACTGTGACAGAGAGCGTGCGCGCACGCAACTAATACGGCTCCAGGTGGGCCCGGTACCGTGACCGCCACCGACCGAGGAGCCGCCCCGTGACCGCCCGCCCCACCCTCCTGTACGTCACCGACCTCGCCTACCCGGCCCGCGGACGGCGCTACTGCGACGAGGACATCGACCTCACCGCCCGGCTGCGCGAGCACTTCGACCTGGCGCTCTGCCACCCGCGCGACGCCGCCGCCCTCATGGACGGCTTCGCCGCCGTCGTCGTACGGAACAGCGGCCCGGTCCTCGGCCACCAGCGGGAGTACGACACCTTCCGCGCCCGGGCCCTCGCCCGCGGCACCCGCGTCTACAACCCCCTCCACGGCCGCGGCGACATGGCCGGCAAGCAGTACCTCCTCGACCTCACGGCCGCCGGATACCCCGTCATCCCCACCGTCGACAGGCCCGAGGACCTCCACCGCCTCCCCGAGGCCGCCGCCTACGCCGTCAAGCCCAAGGCCGGTGCCGACTCCATAGGACTGCGCTTCGTCCCGTACGGGGAACTCGCCGCCCTCACCTACGGCGAGCTCCTCGTCCAGCCCCGCGTCGACTTCCGGTACGAGGTCTCCTTCTACTTCGTCGACGACCTCTTCCAGTACGCCCTCCACGCCCCCGACCCCGAACGCCGCTGGGTCCTGGAGCCGTACGAGCCCACCGGGGACGACCTCGCCTTCGCCCGCCGCTTCGTCGACTGGAACACCCTCGACCACGGCATCCAGCGCGTGGACGCCTGCCGCGCCCCCGGCGGCGAGCTGCTCCTCGTCGAACTGGAGGACCTCAACCCCTATCTCTCCCTCGACCTCGTGCCGGCGGAGACCCGCGACCGCTTCGTCGCCGCCCTCACCGACTCCCTCCACCGCTTCCTGGCGGCATGACGAAGCGCCCCGCGTCCGGAGGGAACCGGACACGGGGCGCTTCTCGTACGGGAAAGGGGTCAGGCGGTACGGGGACGGCGGCGGGCGGTCCGCTCGGCGGCGAACACGTCCTCAAGGCGGAAGAGCTGGGCCCGTCCCGCCCGGCCCGCCGCGGCCAGATGGCCCAGCTGGACCCACTTCCGGATCGTCGCGGGGGCCACCCCCGCCTCCTCGGCGGCCAGCGGCCCCGGGATCAGGGCAGGCAGCGCGATCGAGCTCAGCATGCGGGTTCCTCCCGGTGGTCCATCGCGGTCTCGATCTCCTCGGTACGGGCTCCGGAAGCGGCCGCCAGCTCCGCCCACTCCCGCTCCGGCCACAGATGCCGGTAGGCGGCGTCGTCCCGACAGCCGCACTCCTCGTCCGCGCACACACAGGCCGGGTTGACGCAGAGCACCGCGCGCCGGTCGGGGAAGGCCCGCAGCGACACCGAGTCGCACCAGGGGCAGCGTCCCGACACCCGGACGACCGTCTCGGGGTCGCCGAGCGTCCGGGCGCACCGCCGGGCCATCCGCCGGATCTCGTCGCGGACGTGCCGCGCCAGGTCTGGGTGGGCCGCGATCGCGTCGAGCAGCCCCACCACCCGGCGGAGCCGGTCGAGCACCCCGGCGCGGGGCGGCCGGGCCAGCGCGAGCCGGGCGCACACCGCCTCCTCCAGCTCCACCACCCCGTCGGTGATGTCACGGATGGCGTCGGAGACGTGCAGCCTGATCGGGGCGGCGCCGTGACCGGGGACGGCGAGCCCGTGCCGCTGCTGGAGGAGCAGCGCCTCGCGGCGCTCCTCGCGGATCTGCTCGTCACGGCCCGCGGGGGAGGGGGCGGGGGCGCCTCCGGCGGGGCCGCGGCGGCCGGGCGCGAGCTCGTCGGCGAGCTCGGGGAAGTGGCGTACGAGCGAGGCGGCCCAGAGCGCGATGTCACGCAGTACGGGTTCGAGGGTGACGCCGGAGGGGGCACTCCCCGCGGGAAGCCCCGCGGCCCGGGCGGTGCGGCCGGCCTGGCCGTTGCGGTCGGTCCGGGCGGTGCGGTCAGCCACGGCGGCGGCTCCCCGCCGACGCGAGCGCCTTCGCCACGCGCCGCTGGTCCGCCGGGCGGCCGTTGCGCCAGAGGCGCCCGGCGCAGACGCCGTCGAAGTAGCTCTCGGCGGGGGCCACCGCCGACTCGCACTCGCGGCGGACGGGGCAGGCGGAGCAGGCGCGCAGGGCCGGGGCCGCCTCCTTGGCGCGGCGGGCGAAGACGACGGACGGGGAGAGGCCGGTGCACGCGGCGGCGGCCTGCCAGGGGGTGGGGTCGGTCTGGAACAAGAGGGTCTCCACGGTCCGGGCCTCCGGAGCCGGTGGGGCCGGTGGGGCCTGTGGGGCTCAGGGGGCCGACGAGTGCGGCGGCGAGCTAGACTTACACGTTGCGTGCGAGCGCGCAACAAAAATAAACCGACACCTCGCCGTTCCCTTCCCGCCCGTCTCCACGATTTCGACACGTTGCGTACCCGAAACCAAGTAATTCTGTGCGCGCAAGCACGCTAGAGTTGAAACCCGGAGGAGTGGAGTGAGGAGCTGGACATGACCACTCGAGGGCTGGACGAGTTCGCAGGCTGGGTCGAAGGCCTGATGCGACGGCGCGGCTACGACATCGACAGCCCGCGCGGCGGTGGCAAGTCCCGGATCGCGGACGAGGCGGGGGTGCACCGCGCCGCCGTGACGCGCCTTCTGCAGCGGCAGAGCATGCCCGACCTGGAGACCATGCGCAGGATCGCCCCGCTGCTCGGCGTCTCCGTCCGCGACATGCTGATCCGGTCCGGTCGCGTGACCCCGGAGGAGCTGCCGATGGCGGCGGATCTGCTGCCGCCGAGCGACTGGCAGCCCTCGATGGAGGACTTCGCCCGCTGGCTCGGGGTGCCCGACGACCGCATGGGCGTCTTCGTCAAGGTCGTGAACCAGTTCCTGGAGCCCGACGCGGAGGCCGAGCGGCCGGCCGGGGCCGCCGCCGAGCCCCGTCGCACGGCCCGGGACTGACCCCGGACCTGCCCTGATCACCCCCGGTCCCGGCCCGTCACGGCCGGGACCGCCTGCGCGTGGGCATTTGTTTTGACCGGAGTCCATGCGATAGGTACGCTCAAGCCTTGTGCCTGGGGTGTGCCTGGGCTCGCGTGCGTGTCCTCAACCGCAAGGCGAGTCAGATACCGGCCACCGTGATCCCGTGCCTTTTCCGCCCAGGCGGAGATCAGCGAGATTCGACACACCCGACCGCGTGGGTCGGCGACTGTTCCAGGTTAGTTTCACCGACGGCACACAGAAACCGGAGAAGTAGTGCCTACGATCCAGCAGCTGGTCCGTAAGGGCCGGCAGGACAAGGTCGAGAAGAACAAGACGCCCGCACTCGAGGGTTCCCCTCAGCGTCGTGGCGTCTGCACGCGTGTGTTCACGACCACCCCGAAGAAGCCGAACTCGGCGCTCCGTAAGGTCGCGCGTGTGCGTCTGACCTCCGGCATCGAGGTCACGGCCTACATCCCGGGTGAGGGCCACAACCTGCAGGAGCACTCGATCGTGCTCGTGCGCGGTGGCCGTGTGAAGGACCTGCCGGGTGTTCGCTACAAGATCATCCGCGGTTCCCTCGACACGCAGGGCGTCAAGAACCGTAAGCAGGCTCGCAGCCGCTACGGCGCCAAGAAGGAGAAGTAAGAATGCCTCGTAAGGGCCCCGCCCCGAAGCGCCCGGTCATCATCGACCCGGTCTACGCCTCTCCTCTTGTCACCTCGCTGATCAACAAGATCCTGCTGGACGGCAAGCGCTCCACCGCCGAGCGCATCGTCTACGGCGCCATGGAGGGCCTCCGCGAGAAGACCGGTGCTGACCCGGTCATCACGCTGAAGCGCGCTCTTGAGAACGTCAAGCCGGCTCTCGAGGTCAAGTCCCGCCGTGTCGGTGGCGCCACCTACCAGGTGCCGATCGAGGTCAAGCCGGGCCGCGCGTCCACGCTGGCCCTCCGCTGGCTCGTCGGTTACTCCCGCGCCCGTCGCGAGAAGACCATGACCGAGCGCCTCATGAACGAGCTCCTCGACGCCTCGAACGGCCTCGGTGCGGCCGTCAAGAAGCGTGAGGACACGCACAAGATGGCCGAGTCCAACAAGGCCTTCGCGCACTACCGCTGGTAGTCGCAACCCACATCGAGACCGAGAGAAGACTGAGCCGATATGGCTACCACTTCGCTTGACCTTGCCAAGGTGCGCAACATCGGCATCATGGCGCACATCGACGCGGGCAAGACGACCACCACCGAGCGGATCCTGTTCTACACCGGCGTTTCGTACAAGATCGGTGAAGTCCACGACGGCGCTGCCACGATGGACTGGATGGAGCAGGAGCAGGAGCGCGGCATCACGATCACGTCGGCCGCGACGACCTGCCACTGGCCGCTCGAGAATGTCGATCACACGATCAACATCATCGACACGCCGGGTCACGTCGACTTCACCGTCGAGGTGGAGCGTTCGCTGCGCGTGCTCGACGGTGCTGTCACCGTGTTCGACGGTGTGGCCGGCGTCGAGCCCCAGTCCGAGACTGTCTGGCGTCAGGCGGACCGCTACGGCGTGCCGCGTATCTGCTTCGTCAACAAGCTCGACCGTACGGGCGCCGAGTTCCTCCGCTGCGTCGACATGATCGTGGACCGCCTCGGCGCCGTCCCGATCGTCATGCAGCTCCCCATCGGTTCCGAGATGGACTTCCAGGGCGTTGTCGACCTGGTCCGCATGAAGGCGCTTGTCTGGTCCGCCGAGGCCAGCAAGGGTGAGATGTACGACGTCGTCGACATCCCGGCCTCGCACACGGAGCTCGCCGAGGAATGGCGCGCGAAGCTGGTCGAGACCGTGGCGGAGAACGACGAGGAGCTCATGGAGCTCTTCCTCGAGGGCGTCGAGCCCACCGAGGAGCAGCTCTACGCCGCCGTCCGTCGCATCACCATTGCCTCCGGCAAGGGTGGCGGCGAGAAGACGATCACCCCCGTCTTCTGTGGCACCGCGTTCAAGAACAAGGGTGTTCAGCCCCTGCTCGACGCGGTCGTCCGCTACCTCCCCTCCCCCCTGGACGTCGAGGCCATCGAGGGCCACAGCGTCAAGGACGCGGAGGAGATCGTGCGGCGCAAGCCGTCCGACGACGAGCCGCTGTCGGCCCTCGCGTTCAAGATCGCGAGCGACCCGCACCTCGGCAAGCTCACCTTCGTCCGGATCTACTCCGGTCGCCTGGAGGCCGGCACCGCGGTGCTGAACTCCGTCAAGGGCAAGAAGGAGCGCATCGGCAAGATCTACCGCATGCACGCGAACAAGCGTGAGGAGATCGACTCGGTGGGCGCCGGCGACATCGTCGCCGTCATGGGCCTCAAGCAGACCACCACCGGTGAGACGCTGTGCGACGAGAAGAACCCGGTCATCCTGGAGTCCATGGACTTCCCGGCCCCGGTCATTCAGGTCGCCATCGAGCCCAAGTCCAAGGGTGACCAGGAGAAGCTGGGTGTCGCCATCCAGCGTCTCGCGGAGGAGGACCCCTCCTTCCAGGTGCACTCGGACGAGGAGACCGGCCAGACCATCATCGGTGGTATGGGCGAGCTTCACCTCGACATCCTCGTCGACCGCATGCGTCGCGAGTTCAAGGTCGAGGCGAACGTCGGCAAGCCGCAGGTCGCGTACCGCGAGACGATCCGCAAGGCCGTCGAGCGACTTGACTACACCCACAAGAAGCAGACCGGTGGTACCGGTCAGTTCGCCAAGGTGCAGATCGCGATCGAGCCCATCGAGGGCGGCGACGCCTCGTACGAGTTCGTGAACAAGGTCACCGGTGGCCGCATCCCGAAGGAGTACATCCCTTCGGTCGACGCGGGTGCGCAGGAGGCCATGCAGTTCGGCATCCTGGCCGGCTACGAGATGACGGGCGTCCGCGTCATTCTTCTCGACGGTGGCTACCACGAGGTCGACTCCTCCGAGCTCGCGTTCAAGATCGCCGGTTCGCAGGCCTTCAAGGAGGCCGCGCGGAAGGCTTCGCCGGTCATCCTCGAGCCCATGATGTCCGTCGAGGTCACCACGCCCGAGGACTACATGGGTGAGGTCATCGGCGACATCAACTCCCGCCGTGGTCAGATTCAGGCCATGGAGGAGCGCAGCGGCGCTCGCGTCGTGAAGGGCCTCGTGCCCCTTTCGGAGATGTTCGGCTACGTCGGCGACCTCCGCAGCAAGACCTCGGGTCGCGCAAGCTACTCGATGCAGTTCGACTCCTACGCCGAGGTTCCGCGGAACGTCGCCGAGGAGATCATCGCGAAGGCCAAGGGCGAGTAACTCTCCCGAGTTCACGCTTTAGGCTTGACACCAGTCGTCGGGGCCCAGACCCCGCAACCCGAGGAACGGGCCCCGGCGACTGGCATCCCAGCAAAGATCACCTGGCGCCGATGAAGCAAGGCGTACAGAACCACTCTCCAGGAGGACCCCCGTGGCGAAGGCGAAGTTCGAGCGGACTAAGCCGCACGTCAACATCGGCACCATCGGTCACATCGACCACGGTAAGACGACCCTCACGGCCGCCATTACCAAGGTGCTGCACGACGCGTACCCGGACCTGAACGAGGCCTCGGCCTTCGACCAGATCGACAAGGCTCCCGAGGAGCGCCAGCGCGGTATCACGATCTCGATCGCGCACGTCGAGTACCAGACCGAGTCGCGTCACTACGCCCACGTCGACTGCCCCGGTCACGCGGACTACATCAAGAACATGATCACGGGTGCGGCGCAGATGGACGGTGCCATCCTCGTGGTCGCGGCCACCGACGGCCCGATGCCGCAGACCAAGGAGCACGTGCTCCTGGCCCGCCAGGTCGGCGTTCCGTACATCGTCGTCGCCCTGAACAAGGCCGACATGGTGGACGACGAGGAGATCCTGGAGCTCGTCGAGCTCGAGGTGCGTGAGCTCCTCTCCGAGTACGAGTTCCCGGGCGACGACCTGCCGGTCGTCCGCGTCTCGGCGCTGAAGGCGCTCGAGGGCGACAAGGAGTGGGGCGAGAAGCTCCTCGGCCTCATGCACGCGGTGGACGAGTCCATCCCGCAGCCCGAGCGTGACGTCGACAAGCCGTTCCTGATGCCGATCGAGGACGTCTTCACGATCACCGGTCGTGGCACCGTCGTCACCGGTCGTATCGAGCGCGGCATCCTCAAGGTCAACGAGACCGTCGACATCATCGGCATCAAGACCGAGAAGACCACCACCACGGTCACCGGTATCGAGATGTTCCGCAAGCTGCTCGACGAGGGCCAGGCCGGTGAGAACGTCGGTCTGCTCCTCCGTGGCATCAAGCGCGAGGATGTCGAGCGCGGCCAGGTCATCATCAAGCCGGGTTCGGTCACGCCTCACACGAACTTCGAGGCGCAGGCCTACATCCTGTCGAAGGACGAGGGTGGCCGTCACACCCCGTTCTTCAACAACTACCGCCCGCAGTTCTACTTCCGTACCACGGACGTGACCGGCGTCGTGACCCTCCCCGAGGGCACCGAGATGGTCATGCCGGGCGACAACACCGCCATGAGCGTTGAGCTGATCCAGCCCATCGCCATGGAGGAGGGCCTCAAGTTCGCCATCCGTGAGGGTGGCCGGACCGTCGGCGCCGGCCAGGTCGTCAAGATCACTGCCTGATCTTGAAGTGACCCGGTAGCTCCACGAGCTGCAAGCAGAAGGCCCCGCACCTCTCGGTGCGGGGCCTTCTCGCGTTCCCCCCTAGGGCCGCCAGCTCCAGGGGTGTCCGTCCGCGCCGATGCCCACCACGGTCACCTCGCCCGACCCCAGGTGCAGCCCGGCCGACACGGCTGCCGCGCCCTTCGTACGGGTACGGGAGCGGCCCCCGGCCCGTACCGTCAACCTGCCCCGGACGTCCGTGCCGAGCAGCACGGTCCCGAGCGCCGCCGAGCGCGCGGCGACCACCCCTCCGTACCCGTCGAGACCGGTGTCACCGCCCGGACCGCGCAGCTTCTCGGCGGCCGGAGCCCGGAAGTAGAGCGCGCCGTTCGCGCTCGCCACCGTGGACCCGGAGCGCGGCAGTCGGCCCGTCCGCTCCTCCCCGTCCACCCAGTGCCGTACGGACTCCCGCCCCGCCGCGTAGACGTGCGTCCGGCCGGCCGCGTCCACCGACACCGCCAGGCCGTCCTGGACCTCCGCGTCCCCCGGCAGCCTCCGCCACGGGCCCCAGGAGCCGTCCGTCGCCCGTACCCGCGTCGAGACGCCCTTGTCCGCGTTCCGTACGAAGAGATGGACCCGGCCGTCGGGGGCGAGGGCCGCCACCGGGGCGCCGATCCGCCGTCCCCGGTCGTCCCCGCGCTCCGGACAGCCCAGCCCCCGCCAGGCGAGGAACGGGCCGCCGGGGGAGCGCTGCTCCAGGAGCACCACCTCGCGCCGGTTCGACCCGCCGTGCCCGTCGAGCGCGGCGAACCGCACCCCGAAGAGCAGCATCCGGCCGTCGCCGAGCACCGCCGAACCGAGCGCGGGGGCGAGCGGACCGCCGCCGAGGTCCGCCGGTTCGCCCCAGACCCCGGGCGCCGACTCGCGCCAGCGGACCGCGCGCAGCCCGAGGACGCCGTACGCCGAGAGCCGTCCGTCCGGCTCCTCGGCGAGCCCCGGGCCCGTCCCCGGCCAGCGGTGGTGCGTGGAGCGGACCCAACCCTTGCGGTTGGTCAGCGGCCGGTCGCCGCCGACGCCGTAGTCGCCGCAGCCCGAGGGGTTCCCGCACTGCCAGTCCGGGTCCCCGCCGTACGGGACGAGACGCGCGGCCTTCTCCGCCAGGACCGCCGGCGGGAGGTTCTTCGGCCAGTGCCGGTTGTAGTACCCGCGGAAGGCGGTCGTCGTGAACGCCGGTATGGGTTCGCCGTCGCGGACCGCGTCCGAGACCCAGCGGGTGAGCCCCGCCCAGGTGAAGCAGGCGACCGCCGTGTGGTCCCCGTGGTCCGAGTACCCCGGCTGCTCGGAGTTCCGCCGACGGGTGGCTTCGTCGCCGTCCTGGATGTCCGGGTCCGGGTCGAGGGTGTGCACCACCGTGGGCCGGTAGCGGGCGAGGAGCCGGGCGAGGGCGGCGACCAGCTGGTCGTAGTCGTAGGTGTCCGCGCGGGTGACGGGGGAGCCGGCCGGCAGATGGGTCCGTACCTCGAGGGCCCGGTCGTCCCAGAGCGCGGGCATGGCCATGTACCGGCGGGAGGTGTGCATCGGCAGGTTGAGGAAGACCAGCTCGATCCGGCGGGTGCCGTGCGTGAGCGTGTCGACCTCGGCCCGCCGGCCGCCGGGCAGCGTCAGCGTCTGCCGCCGCCACGGCGTGAACATCGGAAGGCCGAGCGCCACCGCGTACGACTGGCGCAGACCCTGGTGGCGGGCGGCCGAATAGGCCGCACGGTCCGGGGGAGTCCGGGGCATCCCCGCGATCCGGTTCCGGCCCGTGTGCTCGCCGGCCGTCACGTACACGGAGACGAGCGGGACGCCCGCGTCGAGCAGCCGCTGCGTGTCCGGGTTCATGAAGTACAGGTCGTCGTCCGGATGCGCGGAGAACTGCATGAGGAGCGCCCGCCCGGGCCGCGCCGGGGCGATCGGCTTCCCCGGCGCCGGATCGGCGGTCGGCGCGGTGCGCCGCGGCTCCGGTACGGAGCAGCCGGCGGCGGCCGAGGTGACGGCGGCGGCGGCGGCGAGCACCGATCGCCGGCGGGGTGGGGTGGGCTGCACGTCCGGGTCCTTCGCTCAGGGGTTCGCCTGGAAGACGGCCGTGCGGGCGAGGAGGTTGTGCCGTGCGGACCGCGTGGGAAAAAGATCCGGGGAAGCTCGCGGAGGAATGTCGAGCGGGCGATCATGGCTCCGACCGAAGGGTGACAGCGCGCCACAGGGGCACGCGGGACGGGGAGGACACCCGAGATGAAGTACGTCGCGATGATCTACGGCAACCAGGCCAAGTGGGACTCCTTCCCCGCCGAGGCCTGGCCCGAGGCGATCGCCCGGCAGGAGGCCTTCAACCGGAGGTACCGCGAGAGCGGCGAGCTCGTCGGCGCGTACGGACTCGCCGACGCCGCCGCCGCCCAGCTGGTACGCCGAGAGGGCGGCGCCCCGGCCGTCACCGACGGCCCCTACCTGGAGACCAAGGAGTACCTGGCCAGCTTCTACCTGCTCGACTGCGACAGCCTGGAGCGGGCCCAGGAGATCGCCGCCGACATGCCCTTCGCGGACGTCGACCCCGTCGAGCTGTGGCCGGTCCTGCACGAGTCCGCGGCGGACGTGTGACCGGCACCGACACCATCGAGGACCTGCTGCGCACCTGCGCGCCGCAGGTCCTCGGCACGCTCGTGCGGCGGTACGGCGACTTCGACCTCTGCGAGGACGCCGTCCAGGAGGCGCTGATCGCCGCCGCCGAGCAGTGGCCCCGGCAGGGCGTTCCCGAGCAGCCGCGCGGCTGGCTGCTCACCGTCGGCGCCCGCCGGTACATCGACCTGGTGCGCAGCGAGGCCGCGCGGAGGCGCCGCGAGGACGCCGTGGCCCTCGCCACCCCCGACTCCGCGCTCCTCGCGCGCGCCGCGGACGACACTCCGGGGACCGACCGGGACGACTCCCTGTCCCTGCTCTTCCTCTGCTGCCACCCGGACCTCAAGCCGCCCAGCCGGATCGCGCTCACGCTGCGCGCGGTGGGCGGCCTCACCACCGCGCAGATCGCCGCCGCCTTCCTCGTGCCCGAGTCGACCATGGCGCAGCGGATCAGCCGGGCCAAGCAGACGATCAAGGCGGCGGGCGGCACGCTCGCACTGCCCGAGGGCGAGGACCGGGCGCCCCGCCTCGCCGAGGTGCGGCACGTGCTCTACCTCGTCTTCAACGAGGGCTACACGGCCAGCGGCGGGGACGCGCTGACCGCGCCCGAGCTGTCCACGGAGGCGATCCGGCTCACGCGCCTGCTCCACCGGCTGCTGCCCGAGGACCCGGAGACGGCCGGCCTGCTCGCCCTGATGCTGCTCACGGACGCCCGCAGGCCGGCCCGTACGGGCCCGCACGGCGAACTGGTACCGCTCGCGGAACAGGACCGGCGGGCCTGGGACGCCGGGCTCGTCGCCGAGGGCCTCGCGCTGATCAGCCGCACCCTGCCGCGCGGCCAGGTCGGCCCGTACCAGCTCCAGGCGGCCATCGCGGCCGTCCACGACGAGGCGGAGTCCGCGGAGGCCACCGACTGGCCGCAGATCCTCGCGCTCTACGAGCTTCTGGAGCGGACCGGGCCGAACCCCATGATCACCCTCAACCGGGCGGTGGCCGTCGCCATGGTCCACGGCCCCGGGGCCGGTCTCGCCCTCCTGGACGAGGTGGCGGAGGACAAGCGCATGGCCCGGCACCACCGGCTGCTCGCCACCCGGGCCCATCTCCTCGAACTCCTCGGCGACGAGGAGGCCGCGGCCGTCGCCTACCGGGAGGCGGCCCGCCGGACGACGAGCGCCCCCGAGCGGCGCCATCTCACGGAGCGCGCACGGCGTTTGGGATGAACCGGAGGGGGGCTGCCGGACCGGGCGCACGCGCCCCGGCGCATGACCGTACGTGACGTGGGGTACAGTCTCCGGTTCCGATTGGCGGCCGGATGCCCCCGTATGGCAGACTGTCGGGGTTGCTCGGTTGAGTGCCGATGCTGCGCGCCTCCCGTCGGGAGGACCGGAAGCGAGTCCCACAGTACTCGTCGCCCCTTCTCAGGGGCGGACGTACGGGAATCTTCTGGGAAGCGTCAGCGGGGTACCGGCCAGGCACCCGGTGGGTGTTCTATCCCCGGCTCGCGGTCATGGTGACCGCGCCCCCTTGGTTGGGAAATCCTCAGGGATTTCTGCGTAGAGGGAGCGCGACACGCCCGACCGCGTGGGTCGGAGACGGGACCGCGCTGTTCGTCAGCACAGCCGATCGGGTTCCAGAGCGTTAACGAGACAAAGGACTACTAGTAGCCATGGCGGGACAGAAGATCCGCATCCGGCTCAAGGCCTACGACCACGAGGTCATCGACTCCTCGGCGAAGAAGATCGTCGAGACGGTGACCCGCACTGGTGCGTCGGTCGCGGGCCCGGTGCCGCTGCCCACTGAGAAGAACGTGTACTGCGTCATCAAGTCGCCGCACAAGTACAAGGACTCGCGCGAGCACTTCGAGATGCGCACGCACAAGCGCCTCATCGACATCCTCGACCCCACGCCGAAGACGGTTGACTCGCTCATGCGCCTCGACCTGCCGGCGGGCGTCGACATCGAGATCAAGCTCTGAGGTGACGCGCGAGATGGCTAAGAACATCAAGGGCATCCTGGGCGAGAAGCTCGGCATGACGCAGGTCTGGGACGAGAACAACCGGGTCGTCCCGGTGACCGTCGTCAAGGCCGGCCCCAATGTCGTGACCCAGGTGCGTACGAACGACGTCGACGGCTACGAGTCGGTCCAGATCGCCTTCGGCGAGATCGACCCTCGCAAGGTGAACAAGCCCCTCAAGGGTCACTTCGCCAAGGCCGACGTCACCCCGCGCCGCCACCTGGTGGAGCTCCGCACCGCTGACGCCTCCGAGTACACGCTCGGCCAGGAGATCACCGCCGAGCTCTTCGAGGCCGGCGTGAAGGTCGACGTCACCGGCAAGAGCAAGGGCAAGGGCTTCGCCGGTGTCATGAAGCGCCACAACTTCCGTGGTGGCAAGGCGTCGCACGGTGCCCACCGCGTGCACCGCAAGCCCGGTTCCATCGGTGGCTGCGCCACTCCGGGCCGTGTCTTCAAGGGCATGCGCATGGCGGGTCGCATGGGCAACGAGCGTGTGACCACCCAGAACCTGACCGTCCACGCCGTTGACGCCGAGAAGGGTCTGCTGCTCATCAAGGGCGCCGTCCCCGGCCCTAACGGTGGCCTCGTCCTGGTCCGCACCGCGGCCAAGGGGGTTTGAGGAACCGATGAGCACCATTGACATCCTTTCGCCGGCAGGCGACAAGACCGGGACCGTCGAGCTCCCCGAGGAGATCTTCGGCGCCAAGGTCAGCGTTCCGCTGATCCACCAGGTCGTCGTCGCGCAGCTGGCCGCGGCCCGTCAGGGCACGCACAAGACCAAGCGCCGTGGCGAAGTCCGCGGTGGTGGCAAGAAGCCGTACCGCCAGAAGGGCACCGGCCGCGCCCGTCAGGGTTCGACCCGCGCCCCGCAGTTCGCCGGCGGTGGCGTCGTCCACGGCCCGCAGCCGCGTGACTACTCGCAGCGGACCCCGAAGAAGATGAAGGTCGCCGCCCTCCGCGGTGCCCTCTCGGACCGGGCCACCCACTCCCGCATCCACGTCGTCACCGGCGTGGTCGAGGGTGATGTCTCCACCAAGGCCGCGAAGACGCTGTTCGGCAAGATCTCGGAGCGCAAGAACCTGCTCCTGGTCGTCGAGCGCTCCGACGAGGCCGCGTGGCTGTCCGCTCGTAACCTGCCCCAGGTGCACATCCTGGAGCCGGGCCAGCTCAACACGTACGACGTGATCGTCTCCGACGACGTGGTCTTCACCCAGGCCGCCCTCGAGTCCTTCGTGTCTGGCCCCCAGACCGCTGAGACCGAAGGGAGCGACGCCTGATGACTGAGGCCGTCGTCACCAGCAAGACCTTCTCGGACCCGCGCGACATTCTCGTCAAGCCGGTTGTCTCGGAGAAGAGCTACGCCCTGCTGGACGAGAACAAGTACACGTTCATCGTCGCGCCTGGCTCCAACAAGACCCAGATCAAGCAGGCCGTCGAGGCGGTCTTCTCGGTCAAGGTCACCGGGGTCAACACGATCAACCGCCAGGGCAAGCGCAAGCGCACCAAGGCCGGTTTCGGTAAGCGCAAGGACACCAAGCGCGCCATCGTGACCCTTGCCGAGGGCAACCGTATCGACATCTTCGGCGGTCCGACCGCCTAACGGCGGTCTGGATCGTCCGGAATCGGACGAGGACTGAGAAATGGGAATCCGCAAGTACAAGCCGACTACGCCGGGCCGTCGTGGCTCCTCCGTAGCCGACTTCGTCGAGATCACGCGGTCCACGCCGGAGAAGTCGCTGGTTCGCCCTCTGCACAGCAAGGGCGGCCGTAACAACACCGGCCGGATCACCGTGCGCCACCAGGGCGGTGGCCACAAGCGTGCCTACCGCGTGATCGACTTCCGTCGTCACGACAAGGACGGCGTGCCGGCGAAGGTCGCTCACATCGAGTACGACCCCAACCGCACCGCGCGCATCGCGCTGCTCCACTACGTGGACGGCGAGAAGCGCTACATCATCGCCCCCAAGGGTCTGACGCAGGGTGACCGCGTCGAGAACGGCCCCGGCGCTGACATCAAGCCCGGCAACAACCTGGCGCTCCGCAACATCCCGGTCGGTACCACGATCCACGCGATCGAGCTCCGTCCCGGTGGCGGCGCCAAGTTCGCGCGCTCCGCTGGTGCCTCCGTGCAGCTGCTGGCGAAGGAGGGCACGATGGCCCACCTTCGTATGCCGTCCGGTGAGATCCGTCTCGTCGACGCCCGCTGCCGCGCCACCATCGGCGAGGTCGGCAACGCCGAGCAGTCGAACATCAACTGGGGCAAGGCCGGCCGTAAGCGCTGGCTGGGTGTTCGCCCGACCGTCCGCGGTGTGGCGATGAACCCGGTGGACCACCCGCACGGTGGTGGTGAGGGCAAGACCTCCGGTGGTCGTCACCCGGTCTCCCCGTGGGGTCAGAAGGAGGGTCGTACTCGCTCGCCGAAGAAGGCTTCGAGCAAGTACATCGTCCGCCGCCGCAAGACGAACAAGAAGCGCTAGGAGCGGGTTTAGATGCCGCGCAGTCTCAAGAAGGGACCCTTCGTCGACGGACACCTCGTAAAGAAGGTGGACGTACAGAACGAAGCCGGTACCAAGAACGTCATCAAGACCTGGTCCCGTCGCTCGATGATCATCCCGGCCATGCTCGGCCACACGATCGCGGTGCACAACGGCAAGACCCACATTCCGGTGTTTGTCACCGAGTCGATGGTCGGCCACAAGCTCGGCGAGTTCTCGCCGACGCGCACCTTCCGGGGTCACGTGAAGGACGACCGGAAGTCGAAGCGCCGCTAGTAGCGGGGTGGAATCGACCATGACAGACACTGGAAGGACAACCATGGAAGCCAGGGCCCAGGCGCGGTACATCCGCGTCACGCCCATGAAGGCCCGCCGCGTGGTGGACCTTATCCGTGGCATGGACGCCACGGAGGCTCAGGCGGTCCTGCGTTTCGCCCCGCAGGCCGCGAGCGTGCCGGTTGGCAAGGTGCTGGACAGCGCCATTGCCAACGCCGCGCACAACTACGACCACACTGACGCCTCTTCGCTGGTCATCAGCGAGGCGTACGTGGATGAGGGCCCGACCCTGAAGCGGTTCCGTCCGCGTGCTCAGGGCCGTGCCTACCGGATCCGTAAGCGGACCAGCCACATCACCGTGGTCGTCAGCAGCAAGGAAGGAACCCGGTAATGGGCCAGAAGGTTAACCCGCATGGGTTCCGGCTCGGCATCACCACGGACTTCAAGTCCCGCTGGTACGCCGACAAGCTGTACAAGGACTACGTCAAGGAAGACGTCGCCATCCGTCGGATGATGACGTCCGGCATGGAGCGCGCCGGCATCTCGAAGGTTGAGATCGAGCGCACCCGTGACCGCGTGCGGGTGGACATCCACACCGCGCGTCCCGGCATCGTCATCGGCCGCCGCGGCGCCGAGGCCGACCGCATCCGCGGCGACCTCGAAAAGCTCACGGGCAAGCAGGTCCAGCTGAACATCCTCGAGGTCAAGAACCCCGAGATGGACGCTCAGCTGGTCGCCCAGGCCGTTGCCGAGCAGCTCTCCTCCCGCGTCTCCTTCCGTCGCGCCATGCGTAAGAGCATGCAGGGCACGATGAAGGCCGGCGCCAAGGGCATCAAGATCCAGTGCGGCGGTCGTCTCGGCGGCGCCGAGATGTCCCGCTCGGAGTTCTACCGCGAGGGCCGTGTGCCGCTGCACACGCTCCGCGCGAACGTGGACTACGGCTTCTTCGAGGCCAAGACGACCTTCGGTCGCATTGGCGTGAAGGTCTGGATCTACAAGGGCGACGTCAAGAACATCGCCGAGGTCCGCGCCGAGAACGCTGCGGCCCGTGCGGGTAACCGCCCGGCCCGTGGCGCGGGTGGCGCTGGCGACCGTCCCGCCGGCCGTGGTGGCCGCGGTGGCGAGCGTGGCGGCCGCGGCCGCAAGCCGCAGCAGCAGTCCGCGCCGGCTGCCGAGGCCCCCAAGGCCGACGCTCCCGCCGCCGCTGCCGCTCCGGCTGAGAGCACCGGAACGGAGGCCTGACCGAAATGCTGATCCCCCGTAGGGTCAAGCACCGCAAGCAGCACCACCCCAAGCGCTCGGGTATGAGCAAGGGTGGTACGCAGGTTGCGTTCGGCGAGTACGGCATTCAGGCCCTCACGCCGGCGTACGTGACGAACCGCCAGATCGAGGCTGCTCGTATCGCGATGACCCGCCACATCAAGCGTGGCGGCAAGGTCTGGATCAACATCTACCCGGACCGTCCCCTGACGAAGAAGCCCGCCGAGACCCGCATGGGTTCCGGTAAGGGTTCTCCGGAGTGGTGGATCGCGAACGTCAAGCCGGGTCGGGTGATGTTCGAACTGTCCTACCCGAACGAGAAGATCGCGCGCGAGGCCCTGACCCGTGCGGCCCACAAGCTGCCGATGAAGTGCAAGATCGTTAAGCGCGAAGCAGGTGAGCTGTGATGTCGGCCGGTACCAAGGCGTCCGAGCTGCGCGAGCTGGGCAACGAGGAGCTTCTCAACAAGCTCCGCGAAGCCAAGGAAGAGCTGTTCAACCTCCGCTTCCAGGCGGCGACCGGCCAGCTCGAGAACCACGGGCGGCTCAAGTCCGTCCGCAAGGACATCGCGCGGATCTACACCCTGATGCGTGAGCGCGAGCTGGGCATCGAGACGGTGGAGAGCGCCTGATGAGCGAGAGCAACGTGACTGAGCAGAAGACCGAGCGCAACGCTCGCAAGGTCCGCGAGGGCCTGGTCGTCAGCGACAAGATGGACAAGACCGTCGTCGTCGCCGTCGAGGACCGCGTCAAGCACGCGCTGTACGGCAAGGTCATCCGCCGTACGAACAAGCTCAAGGCTCACGACGAGCAGAACGCTGCCGGCATCGGTGACCGCGTCCTCCTGATGGAGACCCGGAAGCTGTCGTCGACCAAGCACTGGCGCGTCGTCGAGATCCTCGAGAAGGCCAAGTAATTCTTGAGGGGGTAACCCTTCAAGTTCGTTCCGCCAGGCTCGGCGGAGGAGCGCTGATCGTTCAGCGCTCCTCCGCCGGGAACCGGCAGACAATCAGGAGATAGACGTGATCCAGCAGGAGTCGCGACTGCGTGTCGCCGACAACACTGGTGCCAAGGAGATCCTTTGCATCCGTGTTCTCGGTGGCTCGGGTCGCCGCTACGCGGGCATCGGTGACGTCATCGTCGCCACCGTCAAGGACGCGATCCCCGGTGGCAACGTGAAGAAGGGTGACGTCGTCAAGGCGGTCATCGTTCGCACCGTCAAGGAGCGCCGCCGCCAGGACGGCTCGTACATCCGCTTCGACGAGAACGCCGCTGTCATTCTCAAGAACGACGGCGACCCTCGTGGCACCCGTATCTTCGGCCCGGTCGGCCGTGAGCTGCGCGAGAAGAAGTTCATGAAGATCATCTCGCTCGCGCCGGAGGTGCTGTAAGCATGAAGATCAAGAAGGGCGACCTGGTCCAGGTCATCACCGGTAAGGACAAGGGCAAGCAGGGCAAGGTCATCACGGCCTTCCCCCGCGAGAACCGCGTCCTCGTCGAGGGTGTCAACCGGGTCAAGAAGCACACCAAGGCCGGCCCGTCGCAGGCCGGTGGCATCGTCACCACCGAGGCTCCGGTCCACGTCTCCAACGTCCAGCTGGTCGTGGAGAAGGACGGCCAGAAGGTCGTCACGCGTGTCGGTTACCGCTTCGACGACGAGGGCAACAAGATCCGCGTTGCCAAGCGGACGGGTGAGGACATCTGATGGCTACCACCACTCCGCGTCTCAAGACGAAGTACCGCGAGGAGATCGCGGGCAAGCTGCGTGAGGAGTTCTCGTACGAGAACGTCATGCAGGTTCCCGGCCTCGTCAAGATCGTGGTCAACATGGGTGTCGGCGACGCCGCCCGTGACTCGAAGCTCATGGACGGTGCCGTCCGTGACCTGACCACCATCACCGGTCAGAAGCCGGCCGTCACCAAGGCCCGCAAGTCCATCGCGCAGTTCAAGCTCCGCGAGGGACAGCCGATCGGTGCGCACGTCACCCTCCGTGGCGACCGCATGTGGGAGTTCCTGGACCGCACCCTGTCGCTCGCGCTTCCGCGCATCCGCGACTTCCGTGGTCTGTCCCCCAAGCAGTTCGACGGGCGTGGCAACTACACCTTCGGTCTCACGGAGCAGGTCATGTTCCACGAGATCGACCAGGACAAGATCGACCGTGTCCGGGGTATGGACATCACCGTGGTGACCACGGCGACCAACGACGACGAGGGCCGTGCCCTTCTGCGTCACCTCGGCTTCCCGTTCAAGGAGGCGTAAGCGAGATGGCGAAGAAGGCTCTCATCGCGAAGGCTGCCCGCAAGCCCAAGTTCGGCGTGCGTGGCTACACGCGCTGCCAGCGTTGTGGTCGACCCCACTCCGTGTACCGCAAGTTCGGCCTGTGCCGCGTGTGCCTTCGTGAGATGGCTCACCGTGGCGAGCTGCCGGGCGTGACCAAGAGCTCCTGGTAATCCCTTACTTGGGATGACCGGAGTCTCTCGGTAAGCACTGGGTTGGCGGATGCCCAGGCCTCCATGGCTTAGGCTAGGAGGGTTGGGCGTCCGCCGCCCGTACGACTTACTACGCCGTAGGTCCCCGCGCCGCACCCGTCCCGCCCCTGTGTGGGGAGAGGGATGGCGCATACAGGAAACCCCGGCGAGAGAGGCCGAAGGCCAATTCATGACCATGACTGATCCGATCGCGGACATGCTGACTCGTCTGCGTAACGCGAACTCGGCATACCACGACTCCGTGACGATGCCGCACAGCAAGATCAAGTCTCACATCGCGGAAATCCTCCAGCAGGAGGGCTTCATCACGGGCTGGAAGGTCGAGGACGCCGAGGTCGGCAAGAACCTCGTCCTCGAGCTCAAGTTCGGTCCGAACCGTGAGCGCTCCATCGCGGGCATCAAGCGGATCTCGAAGCCGGGCCTCCGTGTGTACGCGAAGTCCACCAACCTGCCGAAGGTCCTCGGCGGCCTGGGCGTGGCGATCATCTCCACGTCCCACGGTCTCCTGACCGGCCAGCAGGCAGGCAAGAAGGGCGTAGGTGGGGAAGTCCTCGCCTACGTCTGGTAGTCGGGAAAGGAAGGAAAGCTCATGTCGCGTATTGGCAAGCTGCCTATCCAGGTTCCCGCCGGCGTGGACGTCACCATCGATGGCCGCACGGTCACGGTGAAGGGTTCCAAGGGCACCCTGAGCCACACCGTCGCCGCGCCGATCGAGATCGTTAAGGGCGAGGATGGCGTGCTCAACGTCAACCGTCCGAACGACGAGCGTCAGAACAAGGCCCTTCACGGCCTGTCCCGCACGCTGGTGGCCAACATGATCACCGGTGTGACCCAGGGTTACGTGAAGGCGCTCGAGATCAGCGGTGTCGGTTACCGCGTCGCCGCGAAGGGCTCCAGCCTGGAGTTCCAGCTCGGTTACAGCCACCCGATCCTGATCGAGGCGCCCGAGGGCATCTCGTTCAAGGTCGAGTCGCCGACCAAGTTCTCGGTCGAGGGCATCGACAAGCAGAAGGTCGGCGAGGTCGCGGCGAACATCCGCAAGCTGCGGAAGCCCGACCCGTACAAGGCCAAGGGCGTCAAGTACGCCGGCGAGGTCATCCGCCGCAAGGTCGGAAAGGCTGGTAAGTAAGCCATGGCATACGGTGTGAAGATCGCCAAGGGCGACGCTTACAAGCGTGCGGCCAAGGCTCGCCGCCACATCCGCATCCGCAAGAACGTGTCGGGTACGGCGGAGCGTCCGCGCCTCGTCGTGACGCGTTCGAACCGCGGTATCACCGCTCAGGTCATCGACGACCTCAAGGGTCACACCCTTGCGTCCGCGTCGAACCTGGACGCGTCGATCCGTGGTGGCGAGGGTGACAAGTCCGCGCAGGCCAAGCAGGTCGGTGCTCTCGTCGCTGAGCGCGCCAAGGCCGCTGGTGTCGAGGCTGTCGTGTTCGACCGTGGTGGCAACAGGTACGCCGGGCGCATTGCCGCTCTGGCTGACGCCGCCCGCGAAGCCGGGCTGAAGTTCTAAGCCCCGGTTCCGGGACTAACGGACGTAACAGAGAGAGGTAAATCCAATGGCTGGACCCCAGCGCCGCGGAAGCGGTGCCGGTGGCGGCGAGCGGCGGGACCGGAAGGGCCGCGACGGTGGCGCTGCCGCCGAGAAGACCGCGTACGTTGAGCGCGTTGTCGCGATCAACCGCGTCGCCAAGGTTGTCAAGGGTGGTCGCCGCTTCAGCTTCACCGCGCTGGTCGTGGTGGGCGACGGTGACGGCACCGTAGGTGTCGGTTACGGCAAGGCCAAGGAAGTTCCCGCGGCCATCGCCAAGGGTGTCGAGGAAGCCAAGAAGAACTTCTTCAAGGTTCCGCGCATCCAGGGCACCATCCCTCACCCGATCACGGGCGAGCGTGCCGCGGGCGTCGTGCTCCTGAAGCCGGCTTCCCCCGGTACCGGTGTTATCGCCGGTGGCCCGGTGCGCGCCGTTCTGGAGTGCGCCGGCGTTCACGACATCCTGTCGAAGTCGCTCGGCTCTTCGAACGCGATCAACATCGTGCACGCGACCGTGGCGGCCCTCAAGGGCCTGCAGCGTCCCGAGGAGATCGCGGCTCGCCGTGGTCTGCCCCTCGAGGACGTCGCCCCCGCGGCTCTGCTCCGTGCGCGTGCTGGGGCGGGTGCGTAATGGCTCGCCTCAAGGTCACGCAGACGAAGTCGTACATCGGCAGCAAGCAGAACCACCGCGACACCCTGCGTTCGCTCGGCCTCAAGAAGGTCAACGACGTGGTTGTCAAGGAGGATCGTCCCGAGTTCCGCGGCATGGTGCACACCGTCCGCCACCTCGTGACGGTCGAGGAGGTTGACTGACATGGCGGAGAACAGCCCGCTGAAGGCCCACAACCTCCGTCCCGCCCCCGGTGCCAAGACCGCGAAGACCCGTGTCGGTCGTGGTGAGGCGTCGAAGGGTAAGACGGCTGGTCGTGGTACGAAGGGTACGAAGGCCCGCTACCAGGTTCCGCAGCGCTTCGAGGGCGGGCAGATGCCCCTCCACATGCGTCTGCCGAAGCTGAAGGGCTTCAAGAACCCGTTCCGCACCGAGTACCAGGTCGTGAACCTGGACAAGCTCACCGCGCTCTACCCGCAGGGTGGCGAGGTCACGGTGGCCGATCTGGTCGCCAAGGGTGCGGTTCGCAAGAACCAGCTCGTCAAGGTGCTCGGCACCGGCGAGATCACCGTGGCGCTGCAGGTGACGGTTGACGCCGTCTCCGGCTCCGCCAAGGAGAAGATCGCTGCCGCTGGCGGCACCGTCACCGAGCTCGTCTGAGACGACTCGATGGCTTGAACATCCGATCGGGGATGCCTCTCATATGGGGCATCCCCGATTGGTCGTTCCTAGGCGGGCATGGTCGCCGGTAAGGTGGCGTGCACTGTCTAGACTCCGTGCGGTATGCCTGCACGGAATTGATGACCGATACCTATTCGTCGAACCTCAAGACCGTCACCCTTGACGCATAGCGCGGGGGTCGCAGGAGGCACCGTGCTCACCGCGTTCGCCCGGGCGTTCAAGACGCCCGACCTGCGCAAGAAGCTGTTCTTCACGCTCGCCATCATCGTGCTGTACCGCCTCGGGGCCCACATCCCGGTCCCCGGCGTCAGCTACGAGGCCGTCCAAGAGTGTGTCAAGCAGGCCAGCGAGGGCAACAACAGCCTGTTCGGCCTGGTCAACATGTTCAGTGGCGGGGCGCTGCTGCAGATCACCATCTTCGCGCTCGGCATCATGCCGTACATCACGGCGAGCATCATCCTGCAGCTGCTGACCGTCGTGATCCCGCGCCTGGAAGCCCTCAAGAAGGAGGGGCAGTCGGGCACCGCCAAGATCACGCAGTACACCCGGTACCTGACCGTCGCCCTCGCCGTGCTGCAGGGCACCGGTCTCGTCGCCACCGCCAAGAGCGGTGCGCTCTTCAGCGGCTGCCGCGTCGCCGACCAGGTCGTGCCCGACCCGTCGATCTTCACCATCGCCACCATGGTCATCACGATGACCGCGGGTACCTGTGTCGTCATGTGGCTCGGTGAGCTCATCACCGACCGCGGCATCGGCAACGGCATGTCGATCCTGATGTTCATCTCGATCGCCGCCGGCTTCCCGGGCGCGCTGTGGGCCATCAAGGAGAGCGGCAAGCTCGCCAAGGGCTGGATCGAGTTCGGTACCGTCATCCTGATCGGCTTCGTGATGGTGGCCCTCGTGGTCTTCGTCGAGCAGGCCCAGCGACGCATCCCGGTGCAGTACGCGAAGCGGATGATCGGCCGGCGTTCCTACGGCGGTACGTCCACTTACATCCCGTTGAAGGTGAACCAGGCAGGTGTGATTCCTGTCATCTTCGCGTCGTCGCTGCTCTACATCCCGGCCTTGATCGCCCAGTTCTCCAGCTCCACCGCAGGGTGGAAGACCTGGATCGAAGCCCACTTCGTCAAGGGTGACCACCCCTACTACATCGCTACGTACTTCCTCCTGATCGTGTTCTTCGCCTTCTTCTACGTGGCGATCTCGTTCAACCCCGAGGAAGTCGCGGACAACATGAAGAAGTATGGTGGCTTCATCCCGGGTATCCGGGCTGGTCGACCTACTGCCGAGTATCTGAGCTACGTGCTCAACCGGATCACTTGGCCGGGCTCGCTGTACTTGGGTCTGATCGCTCTTGTGCCGACGATGGCGTTGGCAGGCTTCGGTGGCGCCAATGCCAACTTCCCCTTCGGCGGGACGAGCATCCTCATCATCGTGGGTGTGGGGCTGGAGACCGTGAAGCAGATCGAGAGCCAGCTCCAGCAGCGCAATTACGAAGGGTTCCTCCGCTGATGCGAATCGTCCTCGTCGGACCGCCCGGTGCCGGCAAGGGTACGCAGGCCGCGTTCCTTGCCAGGAACCTGGACATCCCGCACATCTCCACGGGTGACCTGTTCCGCGCCAACATCTCTCAGGGCACGGAGCTGGGTCTGAAGGCCAAGGCGTTCATGGACGCCGGCGACCTGGTACCCGACGAGGTGACCATCGGGATGGCCAAGGACCGGATGGCTCAGCCGGACGCCGCCAACGGCTTCCTGCTGGACGGGTTCCCCCGCAACGTGGCGCAGGCCGAGGCTCTGGACGTGGTCCTGAAGGCCGAGGACATGCAGCTCGACGCGGTCCTGGACCTGGAGGTCCCCGAGGACGAGGTCGTGAAGCGGATCGCGGGTCGCCGCACCTGCCGCAACGACAGTGCGCACGTCTTCCACGTGCTGTACAACCAGCCGAAGACCGAGGGCGTCTGCGACGTCTGCGGCGGCGAGCTCTACCAGCGTCCGGACGACTCCGAGGAGACCGTCCGCAAGCGCCTGGAGGTCTACCACACGCAGACCGAGCCGATCATCGACTACTACCGGGCGCAGAACCTGGTCGTGACGATCACGGCGCTCGGCAAGGTGGACGAGGTCACCGCGAAGGCGATGGCCGCGCTCAAGAAGTAACCCCGCTTCGTCCGATACGGCCGCGGTGCCCCTCAGGGGCGCCGCGGCCGTATCGTTGTTCTGTTCCCCGTACTCGATGGAAAGGCCGCGGCCACGATGGTGCAGATCAAGACCCCCGAGCAGATCGCGAAGATGCGTGAGGCGGGCCTGGTCGTCGCCGCCATCCACGCGGCGACCCGCGAGGCCGCCGTGCCGGGCGCCACGACGAAGGACCTCGACGAGGTCGCGCGGAAGGTGATCGCCGACCACGGGGCGAAGTCGAACTTCCTCGGGTACGGCGGGTTCCCCGCGACGATCTGCACCTCGGTCAACGAGGTCGTCGTCCACGGCATCCCCGACGACAAGACCGTCCTCAAGGACGGCGACATCATCTCCATCGACTGCGGCGCGATCGTGGACGGCTGGCACGGCGACGCCGCGTACACGGCCTTCGTGGGCACCGGGCACGCGCCCGAGCTCGTCGAGCTCTCCCGCGTCACGGAGGAGTCGATGTGGGCCGGTATCGCGGCCATGAAGCTCGGCAACCGGCTCGTCGACATCTCGAAGGCGATCGAGACGTACATCAAGCGGCAGCCGCGGCCGGCGGTCGGCGACCACAGCCTCGGCCGGTACGGGATCATCGAGGACTACGGCGGCCACGGCATCGGCACCGAGATGCACATGGACCCGCACCTCCTGAACTACGTCTCCCGCAAGCGCGGCAAGGGCCCGAAGCTGGTCCCCGGCTTCTGCCTGGCGATCGAGCCGATGGTCTCCCTCGGCACCCCGCAGACGGAGGTCCTGAAGGACGACTGGACGGTCATCACGACCGACGGCACCTGGTCGTCGCACTGGGAGCACTCGGTCGCGCTGACGGAGGAGGGCCCGCTGGTCCTCACGGCGGTCGACGGCGGCAAGGCGAAGCTGGCGGAGCTCGGTGTGACCGCGGCGCCCGATCCGCTGGCGTAGCACGCGCGTCGGGGGACGGGTTCCGCCGGCGTAGTGATCTCCAACCCTGGGCAGACTTACCGATTCGTCTTTTCCTGGGGCCTGACGTAGACTGATGCGTCGGTTCTCGTGTACCCGTGTGTCCGCATGCGGCGGCGAGAGTCGATCAAGGTAGCCGATTCGAAAGGCGAAGCGTGGCCAAGAAGCAAGGTGCCATCGAAATCGAGGGCACCGTGATCGAGTCCCTCCCGAACGCCATGTTCAAGGTGGAACTCCAGAACGGTCACAAGGTCCTCGCGCACATCTCCGGCAAGATGCGGATGCACTACATCCGAATCCTTCCGGACGACCGGGTTGTCGTGGAGCTCTCTCCGTACGACCTGACGCGTGGCCGGATCGTCTACCGCTACAAGTAGATCTTGCCCGCACCCCGCCTCCGTGCGCGGGTGGTGGCACTGACCCGGAGAACCTCACACCCATGAAGGTCAAGCCGAGCGTCAAGAAGATCTGCGACAAGTGCAAGGTGATCCGCCGTCACGGCCGGGTCATGGTCATCTGCGACAACCTGCGCCACAAGCAGCGCCAGGGCTGACGCACGCCGACCGACCTGCATTTCGCAGTTCTTCGCGCGACGCATAGCAGTACGTACATACGCAGAGCCCGTCGGGCCGTTCTTCAACGGTTGACGGCACCTCCGGCGGGGGCCGGGGACCCGGACGTACCACTCTTCGAAACCTCGAGGAGTCGGCGGTCGGGAGCGGTTCTGCAGCAGACCCCCGAGAACACAGGAGCCATTGAATGGCACGCGTTTCCGGTGTTGACATCCCGCGCGAAAAGCGTGTGGTGGTCGCACTCACCTACGTCTTCGGTATCGGACGTACCCGGTCCGAGGAGATCCTCGTCGCGACCGGCGTGAACCCGTCCACCCGTGTCCGCGACCTTGCCGAGGAAGACCTCGTCAAGATCCGCGAGTACGTGGACGCCAACCTCCAGACCGAGGGTGACCTCCGCCGCGAGATCGCCGCCGACATCCGCCGCAAGGTCGAGATCGGCTGCTACCAGGGCCTGCGCCACCGTCGTGGCCTGCCCGTCCGCGGCCAGCGCACCAGCACGAACGCTCGTACCCGCAAGGGCCCGCGTCGCGCCATCGCCGGCAAGAAGAAGCCGGGCAAGAAGTAGTCCTCAGCGGACGCTTGACCAAGCGGTCTTCGCTGTAGGACCGACCACCTCCCGTAGGAGTTATAGATGCCCCCCAAGGGTCGTCAGGGTGCCGCCAAGAAGGTGCGCCGCAAGGAAAAGAAGAACGTCGCTCATGGGCACGCCCACATCAAGAGCACGTTCAACAACACGATCGTCTCGATCACGGACCCCTCGGGCAACGTGATCTCCTGGGCCTCCGCCGGCCACGTCGGCTTCAAGGGCTCGCGCAAGTCGACTCCGTTCGCCGCGCAGATGGCCGCCGAGTCGGCCGCCCGCCGCGCGCAGGAGCACGGCATGCGCAAGGTCGACGTCTTCGTCAAGGGTCCCGGCTCCGGCCGCGAGACCGCGATCCGCTCCCTCCAGGCCACGGGCCTCGAGGTCGGTTCGATCCAGGACGTCACCCCCACGCCGCACAACGGCTGCCGTCCCCCCAAGCGCCGCCGCGTCTGACGCACGGCTGCTTGATCAGGACTTCGGGCGGTACGGCTCTTCGGACCGTGCCGCCCGTACCCTTGTAGGTGCTACATCCCGTCGGGCGTCAAATAGTGGGCGTCCACGACTGAAGGACAAGACATGCTGATCGCTCAGCGTCCGTCGCTGACCGAAGAGGTCGTCGACGAGTTCCGCTCCCGGTTCGTCATCGAGCCGCTGGAGCCGGGCTTCGGCTACACCCTCGGCAACTCCCTCCGCCGTACCCTCCTCTCCTCGATCCCGGGTGCCGCTGTCACCAGCATCCGCATCGACGGTGTCCTGCACGAGTTCACCACCGTGCCGGGCGTCAAGGAGGACGTCACCGACCTCATCCTCAACATCAAGCAGCTGGTCGTCTCCTCGGAGCACGACGAGCCGGTCGTGATGTACCTGCGCAAGCAGGGCCCGGGTCTGGTCACCGCCGCCGACATCGCGCCCCCGGCCGGTGTCGAGGTGCACAACCCCGACCTCGTCCTCGCCACGCTCAACGGCAAGGGCAAGCTGGAGATGGAGCTCACCGTCGAGCGCGGTCGCGGCTACGTCTCCGCCGTGCAGAACAAGCAGGCGGGCCAGGAGATCGGCCGTATCCCGGTCGACTCCATCTACTCCCCGGTGCTCAAGGTCACGTACAAGGTCGAGGCGACCCGTGTCGAGCAGCGCACCGACTTCGACAAGCTGATCGTCGACGTCGAGACCAAGCAGGCCATGCGCCCGCGTGACGCCATGGCGTCCGCCGGCAAGACCCTGGTCGAGCTGTTCGGTCTGGCGCGCGAGCTCAACATCGACGCCGAGGGCATCGACATGGGCCCGTCCCCCACGGACGCCGCCCTCGCCGCCGATCTCGCGCTGCCGATCGAGGAGCTCGAGCTCACCGTTCGTTCGTACAACTGCCTCAAGCGTGAGGGCATCCACTCCGTGGGTGAGCTCGTGGCGCGCTCCGAGGCGGACCTGCTCGACATCCGCAACTTCGGTGCGAAGTCGATCGACGAGGTCAAGGCGAAGCTGGCTGGTATGGGCCTCGCGCTGAAGGACTCGCCGCCCGGATTCGACCCGACCGCCGCGGCGGACGCCTTCGGCGCCGACGATGACGCGGACGCCGGTTTCGTCGAGACCGAGCAGTACTAGTCCCTCGGGACTGACTGTTTGATTGCTTCTGCGGGCCCGTTTCGGCTGGTCGCGCAGTTCCCCGCGCCCCTTGGGGGCGCGGGTCTCCGACGGGTGACCGCCCGCTCGGACACTGACATCGGTACCTCATACGGCCGGTGCAGATCACAAGGAGAAACACCATGCCGCGTCCCGCGAAGGGTGCCCGCCTCGGCGGTTCCGCCGCGCACGAGAAGCTGCTCCTCGCCAACCTGGCGAAGTCGCTCTTCGAGCACGGCCGCATCACCACGACCGAGGCCAAGGCCCGTCGCCTGCGTCCGGTCGCCGAGCGTCTGATCACCAAGGCGAAGAAGGGCGACATCCACAACCGTCGCCTCGTGCTGCAGTCGATCACCGACAAGGGCATCGTCCACACGCTCTTCACCGAGATCGCGCCGCGCTACTCCGAGCGCCCGGGTGGCTACACCCGTATCACCAAGATCGGCAACCGTCGTGGCGACAACGCCCCGATGGCCGTGATCGAGCTGGTCGAGGGCGAGATCGCCAAGAAGGCGACCGTCGCCGAGGCCGAGGCCGCCACCGTGCGCGCCGTCAAGGAGGCCGACGAGGCCGCCACGACCGAGGCCGCCGAGGAGTCGAAGGACGCGTAAGCGTTCTCGCCGACTTTTCGTGTGCGGGCCCGTACCCCTCTCCGGGGTGCGGGCCCGTTGCGTGTTTTTGATGGTTCGAGAGGATGATTCCGCGTGAGCGATGACGTGCAGGACGGGTTCGTACGGGTACGCCTTGACCTTTCGTACGACGGCAGGGACTTCTCCGGCTGGGCCAGGCAGAAGCAGGGACAGCGGACCGTGCAGGGGGACATCGAGGCGGCCCTGCGGACCGTGACCAGGTCCCAGGAGACGTACGAGCTGACCGTGGCGGGCCGGACCGACTCCGGGGTGCACGCGCGCGGCCAGGTCGCCCATGTCGACCTGCCCGTCGAGCTGTGGGCCGAGCACCGCGACAAGCTGCTGCGGCGGCTCGCGGGGCGCCTCTCCCACGACGTACGGGTGTGGAGGGTGGAGGAGGCCCCCGCGGGCTTCAACGCCCGCTTCTCGGCGATCTGGCGCCGGTACGCCTACCGCGTCACCGACAACCCCGGCGGCGTCGACCCGCTGCTGCGCGGGCACGTCCTGTGGCACGACTGGCCCCTCGACATGGACGCCATGAACGAGGCCGCCGCCGCGCTCGTCGGCGAGCACGACTTCGCCGCGTACTGCAAGAGGCGCGAAGGCGCGACGACCATCCGCACCCTTCAGGAGCTGCGCTGGGAGCGGCGCCCCGGCGGTGTGATGGAAGCCACCGTGAAGGCCGACGCCTTCTGCCACAACATGGTCCGCTCGCTGGTCGGCGCCCTGCTGTTCGTCGGCGACGGACACCGCCCGGTGGACTGGCCGGGCAAGGTGCTCGCGGCCGGCGTCCGGGACTCGGCCGTGCACGTCGTACGGCCGCACGGCCTCACCCTCGAAGAGGTCGGCTACCCGGCCGACGAGCTCCTGGCCGCCCGCAATCTGGAGGCCAGGAACAAGCGGTCACTCCCCGGGAGCGTTGGCTGCTGCTGAGGCCTGGGCCTTGCCCCGGGCGTAGATCTGGTTGAAGGCGAAGGTGCCGAGGTCGTCGCTGGCCCGGAAGACCGGCTTGTCGGCGGTGGTGACCTTCTTGCCGTCGGTGAAGCCGGCCTGGGTGAAGTACGCGTAGCGGCCGATCGCGTTCGAGCGGCGCAGGCAGACGGTGGCGCGGCAGAACTCCTTCACGCCCGCGCCGGCCAGCGGGGCGATGCCGCCGGTGGCCTGGTTCTTCGCCTTGAGGGCCGCCGCCTCGGACGGGAAGACCGCCACGCCGACGGTGATCGCCACGCCGTCCTTCACGTACGTGGCGCGGAGCACCCGCTGGCAGCCGTTCTTCTTCAGGACGCCCCCGAGGCCGCCCTGGGTGACGGCCGCGCAGTTCGTGGTCGAGGAGGTCGCGCCCTTCTTGTACGCGCGCTTGTCCATGGTCAGCTTCTTGCCCGGGAAGAGGCCCTCGGCGCTGAGCGGGGCCTTGTCCTTCTTCGGGTCCGAGATGTAGTCCTTCGGGTTCGGCGGGGGCGGGGGCGCCACCGAGGAGAAGGTCGGCTCGGGGGTGGGGGAGTCCGTGGGGGAGGCCGTGGCGGTCGGCACCCCGCCGTTCTTGGCCTCGTCGTTCTTCTTGCCGGTGGCCACCACGGCGGTCGCCACGATCGCGCCGACGGCCAGCGCGGCCACGACCCCGCCGCCGATCATCAGCCAGCGCCTGCGCCGGCTACGGGAGGCCGAGGCCTCGGCCAGGGCGCCCCAGTCCGGGGTCGAGCCGCCGCCCTGGGCGCCCGGGAAGGGGTCCGGCTGTCCGCCGTACCCCTGCTGACCCTGGGGCTGTCCGCCGTACCCCTGCTGTCCCTGCGGCTGCTGCCCGTACCCCTGCTGTCCCTGCTGCTGCGGCTCGTGCGGCCACTGCGGTCCCCCAAAGCTCATGCCGCGCATCCTAAACCGGTTGGGCCGGGCCGACGCGGGCGGCGACAATGCACCTCATGGGACATGTCGAGGCCGCGCATCTTGAGTACTACCTTCCCGACGGGAGGGTCCTGCTCGGGGACGCCTCCTTCCGGGTGGGGGAGGGTGCCGTCGTCGCCCTCGTCGGGGCCAACGGCGCCGGCAAGACCACACTGCTCCGGCTGATCGCCGGAGAGCTCCAGCCGCACGGCGGCTCCGTCACCGTCAGCGGCGGACTCGGCGTGATGCCGCAGTTCGTCGGCTCCGTACGCGACGAGTCCACCGTCCGTGACCTGCTCGTCTCGGTGGCCCAGCCCCGGATCCGGGAGGCCGCGAAGGCCGTCGACGCGGCCGAGCACCTGATCATGACCGTCGACGACGAGGCCGCGCAGATGGCCTACGCGCAGGCGCTCAGCGACTGGGCCGAGGTGCAGGGGTACGAGGCCGAGACCGTCTGGGACATCTGCACGATGGCCGCGCTCGGCGTCCCGTACGAGAAGGCGCAGTTCCGGCAGGTCAGGACGCTCTCCGGCGGTGAGCAGAAGCGGCTGGTCCTGGAGTCGCTGCTGCGCGGCCCCGACGAGGTGCTGCTCCTCGACGAGCCGGACAACTATCTCGACGTCCCCGGCAAGCGGTGGCTGGAGGAGCGGCTGCGGGAGACCCGTAAGACCGTGCTCTTCATCTCGCACGACCGTGAGCTGCTGTCCCGGGGCGCGCAGAAGATCGTCGCGGTCGAGCCCGGTCCGGCCGGCTCGGACGTGTGGGTGCACGGTGGCGGCTTCGACACCTTCCACGAGGCGCGGCGGGAGCGGTTCGCCCGCTTCGAGGAGCTGAAGCGGCGCTGGGAGGAGAAGCACGCCCAGCTGAAGAAGCTCGTCGTCAACCTGCGGCAGGCGGCGTCCGTCAGCCACGACATGGCCTCCCGGTACGCGGCGGCGCAGACCAGGCTGCGGAAGTTCGAGGAGGCGGGGCCGCCGCCGGAGCCGCCGCGCGAGCAGGACATCCGGATGCGGCTGCGCGGCGGGCGGACCGGCGTGCGGGCCGTGACCTGCGAGAACCTTGAGCTGACCGGTCTGATGAAGCCGTTCTCGCTGGAGATCTTCTACGGGGAGCGGGTCGCCGTCCTTGGCTCGAACGGGTCGGGCAAGTCACACTTCCTGCGGCTCCTCGCGGGCGACACGTCGGTCGCCCACACGGGGACGTGGAAGCTGGGCGCGCGGGTCGTGCCCGGGCACTTCGCGCAGACCCACGCCCATCCGGAGCTGACCGGGCGGCCGCTCGTCGACATCCTGTGGACGGAGCACGCCAAGGACCGGGGCGGGGCGATGTCGGTGCTGCGGCGGTACGAGCTGGAGCGGCAGGGGGACCAGCCGTTCGACAAGCTGTCGGGCGGACAGCAGGCGCGGTTCCAGATCCTGCTCCTTGAACTGGCCGGCACGACGGCGCTGCTCCTTGACGAGCCCACGGACAACCTGGACCTGGAGTCGGCGGAGGCCCTCCAGGACGGCCTTGAGGCGTACGACGGGACGGTGATGGCCGTCACGCACGACCGGTGGTTCGCGAAGAGCTTCGACCGGTTCCTGGTGTTCGGGTCGGACGGGGTCGTACGGGAGACGACGGAGCCCGTGTGGGACGAGCGCCGGGTCGAGCGGGCGCGGTGACCTTGGGCGGTCGGCAGGTTTCGACCCCGGGCCGGCCACGTCCGGCGGACGGAGTCCGGCGCAGCCGGGCGAAGCCGGGGAGGCCCCTCGGGGCCGAACCGTGCGAGCGCGGCGTGGGGGATAGGTCGAGCGGCGGGTCGAGCGGGCGCGGTGACCTTGGGGGCCGGGCCCTGGTGTCTCGCGGCGTTTTGACCCGTGGGGGTGGCGCGGGTACTGTTGCGGTTTGTTATGCGTATTGGCTTCGTCGTTATCACGCGAAGGGCCCTTACGCAGGTTCCCTGGAGCAGTTACCAGTGGCTCGCATACGGGCAGTGATCCCGGCAGTGCAGGCCCCAGCTGCATGATCGCTTCAGGTGTGTCTGGACTCCATCCACTGAAGAAGCGAAGGCTACGAAGTGCGTACGTACAGCCCCAAGCCCGGCGATGTCACTCGCCAGTGGCACATCATCGACGCGCAGGACATTGTCCTGGGTCGTCTCGCGACCACGGCTGCGAACCTCCTGCGAGGCAAGCACAAGCCCGTGTACGCGCCCCACATGGACATGGGCGACTTCGTCATCATCATCAATGCTGACAAGGTCCACCTGTCCGGCAACAAGAAGACCCAGAAGCTGGCTTACCGCCACTCCGGCTTCCCGGGTGGTCTGCGCTCCGTCCGTTACGACGAGCTGCTCGCCAAGAACCCCGAGAAGGCCGTCGAGAAGGCCATCAAGGGCATGATCCCCAAGAACACCCTGGGCCGTCAGATGCTCTCGAAGCTGAAGGTCTACGCGGGCGAGAACCACCCGCACGCTGCTCAGCAGCCGGTCCCGTTCGAGATCACCCAGGTCGCGCAGTAGTTCCGGCCACACCCCCTAAGAACGAAAGAAATCTGAGGAGAATCGTGGCCGAGACCACCCCCGAGACCCCCGTCGACGAGTTCGAGGGCGTTGAGGAATACACCACCGAGACCGAGCTCGTCGAGGGTGAGTACACCTCCGAGTCGCTCGCGGGCCGCTTCGGCGACCCGCAGCCGGCCGCCGGCCTGGGCCGTCGCAAGAACGCCATCGCCCGCGTCCGGATCGTTCCGGGCACCGGCAAGTGGAAGATCAACGGTCGCACCCTTGAGGACTACTTCCCCAACAAGGTGCACCAGCAGGAAGTCAACGAGCCCTTCAAGGTGCTCGAGCTCGACAACCGCTACGACGTCATCGCCCGCATCGCGGGTGGCGGTGTCTCCGGCCAGGCCGGCGCCCTGCGCCTCGGTGTGGCCCGTGCGCTGAACGAGGCGGACGTCGAGAACAACCGCCCGGCGCTGAAGAAGGCCGGCTTCCTCTCCCGTGACGACCGCGCGGTCGAGCGGAAGAAGGCCGGTCTCAAGAAGGCCCGTAAGGCTCCGCAGTACAGCAAGCGTTAATCGCCTGCTCGGTCTGCTTTCGTACGCCCCGGCGGCACTGCCCGTGCCGTCGGGGCGTACGTTTTTTCATAACCTTTTCGACCTGGCACTTTCGCCTTTCATCTTTGATCTTTGATCAGTTCTTTCATCGGCTTGGGCACGTATTTCGGAGGACAGCTGTGGGACGACTCTTCGGCACGGACGGCGTACGCGGTGTGGCCAACGCGGACCTGACGGCGGAGCTGGCGCTCGGCCTGTCGGTCGCGGCGGCGCACGTGCTCGCCGAGGCGGGCACCTTCGAGGGCCATCGGCCGGTCGCCGTGGTCGGACGTGACCCCCGGGCGTCCGGAGAGTTCCTGGAGGCGGCCGTCGTGGCGGGGCTCGCCAGCGCCGGGGTCGACGTGCTGCGCGTCGGCGTCCTGCCCACCCCGGCCGTGGCCCACCTCACCGGCGTCCTCGGCGCCGACCTCGGCGTCATGCTCTCCGCGAGCCACAACGCCATGCCCGACAACGGCATCAAGTTCTTCGCGCGCGGCGGCCACAAGCTCGCCGACGAGCTCGAGGACAAGATCGAGGCCGTCTACGAGGAGCACCGCACCGGCGCCCCCTGGGAGCGCCCGACCGGTGCCGGCGTCGGCCGCGTCCGTGACTACGAGGAGGGCTTCGACACGTACGTCGCCCACCTCATCGCCGTCCTCCCCAACCGTCTCGACGGCCTGAAGGTCGTCCTCGACGAGGCCCACGGCGCCGCCGCCCGCGTCTCGCCCGAGGCCTTCTCCCGGGCCGGCGCCGAGGTCATCACCATCGGTGCCGAGCCCGACGGCCTCAACATCAACGACGGCTGCGGCTCCACCCACCTGGAGCTGCTCCGGGCCGCCGTCGTCCAGCACGGCGCCGACCTGGGCATCGCGCACGACGGCGACGCCGACCGCTGCCTCGCCGTGGACGCCGCGGGCAACGAGGTCGACGGCGACCAGATCCTCGCCGTGCTCGCCCTCGCCATGCGCGAGGCCGGGACGCTGCGCGGGGACACCGTCGTCGCGACCGTCATGTCCAACCTGGGCTTCAAGCTCGCCATGGAGCGCGAGGGCCTGAGCCTCGTCCAGACGGCGGTCGGCGACCGCTACGTCCTGGAGGCCATGAAGGAGCACGGCTACGCGCTCGGCGGCGAGCAGTCCGGGCACGTCATCGTCCTCGACCACGCCACCACAGGCGACGGCACCCTCACCGGCCTCATGCTGGCCGCCCGGCTCGCCGCGACCGGCAAGTCGCTCGCTGACCTGGCCGGGGTGATGGAGCGGCTCCCGCAGATCCTCATCAACGTGAAGGACGTCGACAAGTCGCGCGTCACCACCTCCGCCGACTTGGCCGCCGCCGTCGTCGAGGCGGAGCGCGAGCTCGGCTCCACCGGCCGTGTGCTGCTCCGCTCCTCCGGCACCGAGCCGCTGGTCCGCGTGATGGTCGAGGCCGCGGACATCGAGCAGGCGCGCGCGGTGGCGCAGCGGCTGGCGGACGTCGTGAAGTCCGCGCTGGGCTAGGCTTTCTGAGGCATCGTCATGCAAGAAGGGCCCTCACCGGATCGGTGGGGGCCCTTCGCCGTGCGGGGCCGCGTCGTGCGGCTCTCAGGGTTTCTTCGTGCGGAGCCATTGGCCGCGCTGGGTGCGCCACAGCAGTTTCTGGCTGTACAGCGTCAGCACCCCGGCCAGCATGATCCCGAAGAGGTTGAGCAGCAGCTGTTCGATCGAGCCCCACATCTGGCCCAGCTCGCCATAGCTGAGCGCCACCGCCGCGTTCGCCCCCGCCGGGACCGTCGTCACCGAGATCGCCACGCCCACGAGCGCACCCGACTTGGCGGAGGTCAGCGAGAGCATGCCGGCCGCGCCCGCGAGCAGCGCCACGACGAACGAGAACGGGTCCGGCTGCCAGATGAACGAGGTGTTGGGGCGGTCCGCGTCCAGCCGCTCCCTGCTGAACAGGTCCAGCGCGTCCATCCCCAGACTGAACACCGTCGTCGCCGCGATCGCCGCGGCGAAGCCGACGAGCAGCGCGATCAGCGACCGCGCCGCCAGCCTCGGGGCCCGCTGCACCACCGCCGTACAGGCCCCGGCGACCGGACCGAACTCGGGGCCGACCGCCATCGCGCCCACGATCAGGATCGCGTTGTCCAGGACGACACCGCAGGCCGCGATCATCGTCGCCAGGATCATGAACGCGCTGTACGTGATCGACAGCGACGACTCCTCGTGCGTCGCCCCCGTCAGCTGCTCCCAGATCACCGCGTCCGCGGGCTCGCCGGGAGCCTCGTCCTCGGCCGCCTCCGCCCGCTTGGAGAGGGAGAGGCCGATGTCGTCGACGGCGATCGACCCGTCCTGATCGATCCCCAGTTCGCACAGTCTTCTGAGGAGTTCGTCGCCGGCCTCCCGGGCCACGTCGCACATCACGACGTCTCCCTCGGGGTCCCGGGCCGCGCCCTGAAGCACCACCAGGTGCGTGGTGCCGACCGTCGACTCGATGAGTTCGACCGTGGTCGGGGTGCGTTCGGGCGGGACGATCATCCGGAGGTGCAGCATCCTCAGAGCTTACGGAGGCTCAGCCTCTGCACCTTGTGGTCGGGGCCCTTGCGGACGACCAGGGTCGCGCGGCCGCGTGTCGGGGCCACGTTCTCCAGGAGGTTCACCTTGTTGATGGTCCGCCACATCGTGCGGGCGTAGTCGAGGGCCTCCTCCTCGGAGACCTGCGTGTAGCGCTGGAAGTACGAGGAGGGGTTCTGGAACGCGGTGTCGCGCAGCTTGCGGAAGCGGTTGAGGTACCAGCGCTCGATGTCCTCGGGGCGCGCGTCCACGTACACCGAGAAGTCGAAGTAGTCGGCCAGACCGACCCTGGTCCGGCCGTCCTTGCCGGGCAGGGCCGGCTGGAGGACGTTCAGGCCCTCCACGATGAGGATGTCCGGGCGGCGGACGACCAGCCGTTCGCCGGGCACGCGGTCGTAGATCAGGTGCGAGTAGACCGGGGCCGTGACCTCCTCCTTGCCCGCCTTGATGTCCGCGACGAACCGGGTCAGGGCCCGGCGGTCGTACGACTCCGGGAAACCCTTACGGGACATGAGCCCGCGCGCCTTCAGCTCCTCCATCGGATAGAGGAAGGCGTCCGTGGTCACCAGCTCCACGCGCGGGTGCTCCGGCCAGCGGGCGAGGAGCGCCTGGAGGAGACGGGAGACGGTCGACTTGCCGACGGCGACCGAACCGGCGACCCCTATCACGAAGGGGGTGCCGCGCTGCTCCGCACTCTCGCCGAGGAAGGTGTTGAGGGCGCCGCGCAGACCGCTGGTGGCCTGCACGTACAGGTTGAGCAGCCGGGAGAGGGGGAGGTAGATGTCCCGCACCTCGTCGAGGTCGATGACGTCCCCGAGCCCGCGGAGCCGCTCGACCTCGTCGGCGGTGAGCGGCAGCGGCGTCTTCTCGCGCAGGTCGCTCCACTCGGCCCGGGTGAGGTCGACGTACGGGGTCGCCTCTGAGGGGCGGCGGGGCCCGGAGCCGTTACGGGGACCGTCGCCCTTGGCAGGGCCGTTCCCGTCGGGGCTTCGTGGCGGCGAAGTGATCACCCCGCCATTGTCGGGGGTCGGGCGGCTCCGTGGGTCGTGGGGTGGGTCACGCGACAAAAGCCGTTGTCCGAGCCGTCCTCTAGGGTGATCATGCTGATGCCGCGTGGGCTCCTGTACTTCACGCGGGGGGAGCCGCCGTCGGCGGCACGAAGAGAGAACAGAGAGCCACCACCCATGCGTACGCCCCTCAGGACCGCCTCCGTCGCCGTCACCGCCGTCTCCCTCGCCCTGCTCGTCACCGCCTGCGGCGGCGGGAAGAAGAGCGACGACCAGGGCAAGGGCGCCGCGCCCAGCGCCTCCGCCACGACCAGCGCGCCCCCGGCCAAGGCGCTGTCCGCCGCCGAGCTCGAGAAGCTGATCGTCGAGCAGGCCGACCTGCCCGGCCACCAGGTGAAGAAGGCCACGGCCGCGGACATCGTCCCGTCCTCCGCGGTCGCCGCCGACAAGCCGTCCTGCAAGCCCCTCGCGGACGCCATGTCGTACATCGCGACCGGAGACCCGGGCGCCTCCGCGACGCGCAAGACCGTCGAGATGCCGAAGACCGACGGCGCGACGGGGTCGCCCGAGGACGTGCTGAAGGCGCTCAGCGCACCGGTGACGGGCGTGACCCTCGGCTCGTACGACGGGCAGGGCGCCCAGGAGGCCTTCGCCTCGCTGAAGAAGGCCGGTACGGAGTGCGCGGGCGGCTTCACGCTGATCGCCGGCGGCGAGAAGACGAAGATCCTGAAGGTGGCGCCCGAGACGGTGTCCGCCGGCGACGAGGCGCTCGCCTGGACCGTGACCACCGACGTCGACGGGAAGCCGTTCGTCACCAAGCTGGTCGCCTTCCGCGAGGGCGGCACGCTGGCCTCGTTCTCCACCCTCAGCTTCGGCGGCCCGGTCAAGGCGCTGCCGACGGCCGTCATCGGCGCGCAGGACAAGAAGCTGGGCTGACGAGGGGCGGGCGGGGCTCTCGGGTCCCGCTCGGTCGGCGCGTACGTGTTGGGCCGTCGCGTTCCGGCTCGGCCGACTCGTACTCGCTGGGCCCACGGGTCCCGGCTCGGCCGACTCGTACCCTCTGAACCCCGTCGACTCCGGTCTCCGGAGCTTCTTCCGCCCTAGGCTTCCCACATGTGTGGAATCGTGGGATACGTCGGCGGGCAGTCGGCGCTTGATGTGGTGGTCGCGGGTCTCAAGAGGCTCGAATACCGGGGCTACGACTCGGCCGGTGTCGCGGTGCTCTCCGACGGAGGGCTCGCCGCGGCCAAGAAGGCGGGCAAGCTCGTCAACCTGGAGAAGGAGCTCGTGGACCGGCCCCTCGCCGGCGGGTCCGTGGGCATCGGACACACCCGCTGGGCCACCCACGGCGGGCCGACCGACGCCAACGCGCACCCCCACCTCGACAACGCGGGGCGCGTCGCCGTCGTCCACAACGGCATCATCGAGAACTTCGCCGCCCTGCGCGAGGAGCTCACCGAACGCGGCCACGACCTCGTCTCCGAGACGGACACCGAGGTCGTCGCCCACCTCCTCGCCGAGGAGTTCTCCTCCGCCTGCGACCTCGCGGAGGCCATGCGGCTCGTGTGCCGTCGGCTCGACGGGGCGTTCACCCTGGTCGCCGTGCACGCCGACCAGCCGGACGTCGTCGTCGGCGCCCGCCGGAACTCGCCGCTCGTCGTCGGCGTCGGCGAGGGCGAGAACTTCCTCGCCTCCGACGTCTCCGCCTTCATCGCCCACACCCGCTCGGCCATCGAACTCGGCCAGGACCAGGTCGTCGAGCTGACCAGGGACGGCGTCACCGTCACCGACTTCGACGGGGCCCCCGCCGACGTACGGGCCTACCACGTGGACTGGGACGCCTCCGCCGCCGAGAAGGGCGGCTACGACTACTTCATGCTCAAGGAGATCGCCGAGCAGCCCAAGGCCGTCGCCGACACCCTCCTCGGCCGGATCGACGGCGCGGGCCGGCTCACCCTCGACGAGCTGCGCATCCCGGCCCACGTCCTCCGCGAGGCCGACAAGGTCGTCATCATCGCCTGCGGCACCGCCTTCCACGCCGGTCTCATCGCCAAGTACGCCCTCGAGCACTGGACCCGGATCCCCTGCGAGGTCGAGCTCGCCAGCGAGTTCCGCTACCGGGACCCGATCCTCGACCAGCGGACCCTCGTCATCGCGATCTCCCAGTCCGGCGAGACGATGGACACCCTCATGGCGCTCCGGCACGCCCGTGAGCAGGGCGCGAAGGTCCTCGCCGTCTGCAACACCAACGGCTCCACGATCCCCCGCGAGTCGGACGCCGTGCTGTACACGCACGCCGGGCCCGAGGTCGCCGTCGCCTCCACCAAGGCCTTCCTCACCCAGCTCGTCGCCTGCTACCTGCTCGCCCTCTACCTGGGGCAGGTCCGCGGCACCAAATGGGGCGACGAGATCCACGCCGTCGTCCGCGAACTCGCCCGGATCGGCGACGAGGTCGAGCGGGTCCTGGAGACCATGGAGCCGGTACGGGCCCTCGCCCGCTCCCTCGCCCACAAGAACACCGTCCTCTTCCTCGGCCGGCACGTGGGCTACCCCGTCGCCCTCGAAGGCGCCCTCAAGCTCAAGGAACTCGCCTACATGCACGCCGAGGGCTTCGCGGCGGGCGAACTCAAGCACGGGCCGATCGCGCTCATCGAGGAGGATGTGCCGGTCGTCGTCGTGGTGCCCTCGCCGAAGGGCCGGTCCGTCCTCCACGACAAGATCGTCTCCAACATCCAGGAGATCCGGGCGCGCGGGGCACGCACCATCGTGATCGCCGAGGAGGGCGACGAGGCCGTCGTCCCGTACGCCGACCACCTCGTCCGGATCCCGGCCACGCCTACGCTGCTCCAGCCGCTGGTCTCCACGGTGCCGCTCCAGGTCTTCGCCTGCGAGCTCGCCACCGCGCGGGGCAACGAGGTGGACCAGCCGCGCAACCTGGCCAAATCCGTGACCGTGGAGTGAGTGGGAAATGATCATTGGGGTGGGGATCGACGTGGCGGAGATCGACCGTTTCGCCGCGTCGATCGAGCGGACACCGGGGCTGCTCCAGCGCCTCTTCGTCGAGAGCGAGCTGCTGCTCCCCAGCGGCGACCGGCGCGGACCGGCCTCCCTCGCGGTGCGGTTCGCCGCGAAGGAGGCCCTCGCGAAGGCGCTCGGCGCGCCGGGCGGGCTGCACTGGACGGACGCGGAGGTGTACGTCGAGGGCACCGGGCAGCCCCGGCTGCGGGTGCGCGGGACGGTGGCGGCGCGGGCGGCGGAGCTGGGCGTGAAGCACTGGCACGTCTCGCTCAGCCATGACGCGGGGGTGGCTTCGGCGGTGGTGATCGCGGAGGGGTGAGGCCCTTCCTGTACGGAGCGGGGGCCCGGCCGTTTCCTGACGGCCGGGCCCCCGCTGTGTGGCGCGCGACCGCGGGGGCCGGAGCGGGTGTGAGTGCCGGGCGCGTCTCCGTCAACCCACCGCTTCGGGCAGGGGCTTGAGGACTGCGGCAGACTGCTGACCATGCGTACCGCTCACCGCGTGGAGACCGTACGGGCCGCCGAGGCCGCCCTCATGGACCGGCTGCCCCCCGGCGCCCTCATGGCACGAGCCGCGGCGGGCCTCGCCGCCGCCTGCTTCTCTCTCCTCGGGAAGGGACGGGTGTACGGGGCAAGGGTCGTCCTCCTCGTCGGCAGCGGCGACAACGGCGGCGACGCCCTCTACGCCGGCGTCCGGCTCGCCCGGCGCGGCGCCGCCGTCACCGCCGTCCTGCTCGGCGACCGCGCCCACGAGGGGGGGCTCGCGGCCCTCCGGGCGGCGGGAGGCCGGGTCGCCGACGACCCGTTCGCACCCCTCGCCACCGCCGACCTCGTCCTCGACGGCATCACCGGCATCGGCGGGCACGGCGGACTCCGGCCCGACGCGGTGCCCGTCGCCCGGGCCGCGCGCGGCTCCGACGCCGTCGTCGTCGCCGTCGACCTGCCCAGCGGCGTCGACGCGGACACGGGGGAGGTGACGGGGGAGGCGCTGCGGGCGGATGTGACGGTGACCTTCGGGACGTACAAGCCGGGGCTCCTCGTCGACCCCGCGCGGGAGTACGCGGGCGCGCTGCGGCTCGTCGACATCGGACTCGGCGAGGAGCTGCCGGGCGTGCCCGACCTGGAGGCGCTCCAGCACCAGGACGTGGCGCGGCTGCTGCCCGTACCGGGCGCCGAGAGCGACAAGTACCGGCGCGGAGTCCTCGGCGTCGTCGCCGGATCCGCCCGCTATCCGGGCGCGGCCGTCCTCACCGTCGAAGGGGCGCTCCGGGGCGGGGCGGGGGCCGTGCGGTACGTCGGACCCGCCGCCGACGCGGTGATCGCCCGGCACCCCGAGACCCTCGTCCACGCGGGGCCGCCCTCCGCGGCGGGGCGCGTCCAGGCCTGGGTCGTCGGGCCCGGGCTCGGCGACGAACCCGGTGTCGAGGAGGTCCTCGCCTCGGACGTGCCGGTCCTCATGGACGCGGACGGACTCCGCGGCCTGGACCCCTTGCTGGTACGGGCACGCAGCGCGCCGACCCTCCTCACCCCGCACGCGGGCGAGGCGGCGGCGCTGCTCGGCGTGGCCCGCGAGGAGGTGGAGGCGGGGCGGCTCGCGGCGGTACGGGAACTGGTGGGGCGGTTCGGGGCGACGGTGCTGCTCAAGGGCTCGACGACGCTGGTGTACGGGCCGGGCGGCGGCCCCGTACGGGTGAACCCCACCGGGACCGGCTGGCTGGCCACGGCCGGCAGCGGCGACGTCCTCTCCGGCCTGGCCGGCTCCCTCCTGGCGGCGGGCCTGAGCCCCCTGGACGCGGCCTCGTGCGCCGCGTACCTCCACGGCCTGGCGGCCCGCCGGGCGTCCCAGGGCTGGGGGCCGGTGACGGCGGGGGAGGTGGCGGCGTCGCTGGGGGCGGCGTGGCGGGACGTGACGGCGGAGGGGTGAGGCTCCGGGGGCGCGGGTGCGGGTCCGTTGCGGGCGCGGGGTGCCCTCCGGGCGGGCCCCCCACCCCACCCCTTCCCGAAACCCTGCCGGGGGCGGGTGGGGGTTGTCCTGGGGGCTTCGCCCCCGGACCCCTGACGGCGGCCGCTTCGCGGCGCCGGGGGCTCGGCCCCCGGGCTTCGGCCCCGGACCCTCGACGGCGGCCGCTTCGCGGCGCCGGGGGAGCTCTGCCCCCGGGCTTCGCCCCCTCCCGTCCCGCCCCCACTCGGGCGAACCCGTTGCCCCGGCTGCCCTTTCCGGCGCGCTCCGCGGCGTGGGCCGGGATTGGGTGGTGGGGTGATCAGGTGGAGAAGTCGTCTCGCGTCGTTGTCGTTCGTTCTTGCCGCCGCGCTCGCGGTCGGGCCCGGCGCCTTCGCCGATGAGCCCGCGCCCGGTGCCGGGGCCGTTCCCGGCACCGTTGAGCCGGAGGCCGGTGCCGGGGCCGTCCCCGGCACCGTCGAGCCCGAGCCCGGTGGCCCCGCCGGCCCCCTCGGCTCCGACGACGTCCTCGTGCCCGGTGTCGCCGGAGGCGGGGCGGCCGAGTATCCGATGGATACGCCCGATCAGGTGCTGCCGCCCCTGCGGGTCGACGGGGGCGTTCCCGTGCCCGAGCCGGAGGGGGAGGTGGACGAGTTGGTCGAGTACATGCCGCGCAGTGCCGTCGGGGCCGCCTGTACCGCCACCACCGGAACCCATCAGCGGCTGGTCGAGCGGCTGTTGAAACTTCCCGTCGACGGGAGGCAGTCCGCCGCCGACTGCCGGGCCATCCGTGCCTTCCAGGTCAAGGAGAAGATCAAACCCGCCAACGGGTACGCCGGGCCCGTCACCTGGGCCAGGGCCGAGCTGCTCGCCGCCCGGAAGAACCTCGATCCGGGTGGGCGCTGTCCCGTGAAGAAGTACACCGTGGCCTGCGTCGATCTCGACCGGCAGCTCATGTGGGTCCGGAAGGACAAGAAGGTCACGTTCGCGGTCGTCAACATCCGGAGCGGGCGGCCCGGCTACGCGACCCGCACCGGCTGGCACTCCGTCTACTGGCGGAACAAGGACCACTGGTCCTCCATCTACGACACCCCCATGCCGTACGCCCAGTTCTTCGACGGCGGTCAGGCCTTCCACGCCGTCTACGGGCAGCTCGCCACGCCCACCGGCAGCCGTGGCTGCGTCAATCTCAGCTACGGCCATGCCCAGAAACTCTGGGACGTGCTGCGCAAGGGTGACCGGGTCTACATCTGGGGAAAGCGGCCCGGGAGCTGACACCTGAGAGACTGGGCGCGATGACTGAGACACCGCCGCCCCGCAGAGCCCGCGCCGAGATCGACCTCGGTGCGCTGCGTGCCAACGTCCGCACGCTGCGCGCCCGCGTCGCCCCCCACGTCCGGATCATGGCCGTGGTCAAGGCCGACGCGTACGGCCACGGCGCCGTCCGCTGTGCCCGCGCCGCCCTGGACGCGGGAGCCGACTGGCTCGGGACGGCCACGCCGCACGAGGCGCTCGCGCTGCGGGCCGCCGGCATCGTCGACGTGCCGGTCATGTGCTGGCTCTGGACGCCCGGCGACCCCTGGGACCAGGGCATCGAGGCCGGTCTCGACATGTCCGTGAGCGGGATGTGGGCCCTGGAGGAGGTTCTCCACGCGGCGAGGACGACCGGGGGGACCGCCCGTATCCAGCTCAAGGCCGACACCGGGCTCGGGCGCAACGGCTGCCAGCCCGCCGACTGGCCCGAGCTCGTGGAAGCGGCCCTGAAGGCGGAGGCCGACGGCCTCGTCAAGGTCACCGGGCTCTGGTCGCACCTCGCGTGCGCCGACGAACCCGACCACCCCTCCATCGCCGCCCAGCTCGACGTCTTCCGCTCGATGCTCGACCACGCGGAGAAGGCCGGCGTCCGGCCCGAGGTCCGGCACATCGCCAACTCGCCCGCCACCCTCACCCTCCCCGAGGCCCACTTCGACCTCGTCCGGCCCGGCATCGCGCTGTACGGCGTCTCGCCCAGCCCCGAGCTCGGCACCTCCGCCGAGCTCGGACTGCGGCCCGTCATGTCGCTGAAGGGGAGCATCGCCCTCGTCAAGCGGGTGCCCGGCGGGCACGGCGTGAGCTACGGCCATCACTACGTCACCGAGACCGAGACCACTCTCGGGCTCGTGCCCCTCGGGTACGCCGACGGCGTTCCCCGGCACGCCTCCGGCCGCGGACCCGTCCTCGTCGACGGCACGGTCCGTACGGTCGCCGGGCGGGTCGCCATGGACCAGTTCGTCGTCGACCTCGGCGGGGACGAGCCCCCGCCCGGTACCGAGGCCGTGCTCTTCGGTTCCGGCGACCGGGGCGAGCCGACGGCCGAGGACTGGGCGGTGGCCGCCGACACCATCGCGTACGAGATCGTCACCCGGATCGGCGCGCGCGTCCCGCGCGTGTACCTGGGCGAGTAGGGGGAGACGACGTGGGCGACGCAGCCGGTACCGGTACCACCAGCTGGCGGCGCGCCGGGTTCGCCGGTGCCGCGATAGGCGTCCTCGCCGCTGGCGCGGCCGCCGGGGTCGCCGTCGAGCGGCTCACCGTCGGCCGTTCCGTGCGCCAGAAGGCGCGGCTCGCCCTCGACTCCACCGGTCCGTACGGCGGACTGCGCGGGACCCCCGGCCGGGCCCTCGCCGACGACTCGACCGTCCTCTACTACGAGGTGGACGAGGTCGAGGCGCCCGCCCCGCCCGCCCGCCGACGGCGGCTCTTCGGGCGCAAGGAGCCCGCGCCCGTCACCGTCGTCTTCAGCCACGGCTACTGCCTCAACCAGGACTCCTGGCACTTCCAGCGCGCCGCGCTGCGCGGTCTCGTCCGCACCGTCCACTGGGACCAGCGCAGTCACGGCCGTTCGGGCGCCGGTGTCTCGCAGGCCGGTGCCGACGGCGTGCCCGTCACCATCGACCAGCTCGGTCGTGATCTCAAGGCCGTCCTCGACGTCGCCGCGCCCGAGGGCCCGCTCGTCCTCGTCGGGCACTCGATGGGCGGGATGACGATCATGGCGCTCGCCGACCGCTACCCGGAGTTCGTCCGCGACCGGGTCGTCGGCGCCGCCTTCGTCGGCACCTCGGCCGGGAAGCTCGCGGAGGTGTCGTACGGGCTGCCGATCGCCGGCGTCAACGCCGTCCGCCGGGTCCTGCCGGGGGTGCTGCGGGCGCTCGGCTCCCAGGCGGAGCTCGTCGAGCGGGGCCGCAGGGCGACCGCGGACCTGTTCGCCGGGCTGATCAAGAAGTACTCGTTCGCGTCGAGGGACGTGGACCCGGCGGTGGCCCGCTTCGCGGAGCGGATGATCGAGTCGACCCCCATCGACGTCGTCGCCGCGTTCTACCCGGCCTTCGCCGAGCACGACAAGGCCGCCGCCCTGCCCGTTCTCGCCGGGGTGCCGGTGCTCGCGCTCGCCGGGGACAACGACCTGGTGACGCCGAGCTCGCACACCGAGGCCATCGCCGACCTGCTCCCGGAGGCGGAACTCGTCATCGTCCCCGACGGCGGCCATCTGGTGATGCTGGAGCACCCGGAGGCGGTCACCGACCGCCTCGTCGACCTGCTGGTACGCGCGGGCGCCGGTCCGGAGACGGAGGCGGCGGCGGAGATCGCGGCGGAGGCGGCGCCCGGAGATCGTGGCGGAGACGGCTGAGGCGGCGGAGGCTACGGAGGCGACGACGGTCACGGCGGAACCCGACACCCGCAACGGATAGGTTGGCGGGTATGGAAGCAGCGCACCCGCCCGTCTCCGGCGCCACCCTCTCCGTCGACTCCCCCCAGCAGATGCAGGAGCTCGGCCGCCGCCTCGCGAAGATCCTCCGCCCCGGCGACCTCGTCATGCTCACCGGCGAGCTCGGCGCCGGGAAGACCACCCTGACCCGGGGCCTCGGCGAGGGGCTCGGGGTGCGGGGTGCCGTCACCTCCCCGACCTTCGTCATCGCCCGCGTCCACCCGTCGCTGACCGGCGGTCCCGCCCTGGTGCACGTGGACGCGTACCGCCTCGGCGGCGGTCTCGACGAGATGGAGGACCTCGACCTCGACGTCTCGCTGCCCGAGTCGGTCGTCGTCGTCGAATGGGGTGACGGCAAGGTCGAGGAGCTGGCCGACGACCGGCTGCACCTGCTGATCCACCGGGTGACCGGGGACACCGACGACGACCGGCGCACGGTCGTGCTGCGCGGGATCGGCCCGCGCTGGGCCGGCGAGGACCTGGGCGTGCTCTGAACGGCCGGATCGCGGGTACGTAGATTCCGACAACGTGTCGGGAAGGTGTTGCGTCGTTCGTACGTGCCGTGGTGACATGGTTGCACGAACTGGTTAGGTCTACCTAACCTACGGGAGGCATGCATGGCGACGCCGAAGCGCGCGGAACACACCCGGGACCACGTCTCGATGAGTGACCTGCTGGCGTCCTGCGTGGCCGCCCGCGAGCTCTCGACTCCACCCCGGATCGAGCCGGAGCGGGCCGAGGACGGGTTGGACGAGCCCCTCGGCGGGCTGCGGGACGTACGGGACGAGGCCGCGTGAGCCGGTAGGACGCGCGCGCTCAGGCGACGACGACGACCTTCGCGCCGATCACCGCGAACATCCACAGCGCGTCACCGTCGGCCCGCTTCATGCGGATGCCGCCCGTCTTCTTCGACGGGTCCGGGCTCGGCGTCGAGCCGTCGACCGCCGCGCTGAAGCCGATCGCCACGTCCTGGGCCGTCGCGAACCGCACCACGTGCTCGATCTGCACGCCGTCCGAACCGCGGACCGAGCCCGAACGGGAGGTCACGCTGTACGCCCCGGGCGCCGGGTGCACCGTGCTCGGCATCACCGTGAACGTACGGGTCGCCCTGCCCTTCCCGTCGACCAGCCACACCCGGCGGTCGGCGAGCGCGTACACCACCCGCTCGCCGCTGCCCGAGTTCGCCGGGACGGCGAGGGGGTTCGCGGCAGGCTCCTTCGGGCCGCCGCTCGGCGAGATCGAGGGGACGGCGGTGCTCGGCGTCCGCGGCTTCTGCGTCAGATCGGCGGGGACGTTGGCCGAGGCCTGGTACGCGAGGAAGGCGACCGCGGCGACCGCCGCCGCCGTGAGCCCGGCCACGAATCCCGAGCTGCTCCGTGCCACCGTGCCCACCTCTCGTACGAACGTATCGAAGGGTGACGGTAGCAGCCGGGGGAGCGAGGGGCCGGGCACCGTGCCCGGGAGCCGTAGGCTGTTCGCGTGCTGTTGCTCGCCATGGATACCGCCACCCCCGCCGTCACCGTCGCCCTGCACGACGGCGAGGCCGTCGTCGCCTCGTCGAGCCAGGTCGACGCCCGCCGCCACGGGGAGCTGCTGCTGCCCGCCGTCGACCGGGTCCTCAAGCAGGCAGGCCTGACGCTCGACGCGGTCACCGGCCTCGTCGTCGGTGTCGGCCCCGGCCCCTACACGGGCCTGCGCGTCGGCCTCGTCACCGCCGCGGCCTTCTCCTCCGCCCTCGGAGTGCCGGTCCACGGACTGTGCACCCTCGACGGGCTCGCGTACGCCTCCGGGATCGGCGAGCCCTTCGCCGTCGCCACGGACGCGCGGCGCAAGGAGGTCTACTGGGCGCGCTACGACGACTCCCGCACCCGCGCGACCGACCCGGCCGTCGACCGGCCCGCCGAGATCGCGGAGTCGCTCGCCGGCCTCCCGGTCGTCGGCGCGGGCGCCCGCCTCTACCCCGAGGCCTTCCCCGACGCCCGCGACCCCGAGCACCAGTCGGCGGCGGCGCTCGCCGCGCTCGCCGCGGAGAGGCTGGCGGCCGACGGGGACGGGTTCCTCGACCCGCTGCCGATGTACCTGCGCCGCCCCGACGCGCAGGTGCCGAAGAACTACAAGGTGGTCACACCCCAGTGACCGGCGCCGTCGAACTGCGCGAGATGCGCTGGTGGGACATCGCACCGGTCCTCGCCCTCGAGGACGAGCTGTTCCCCGAGGACGCCTGGTCGGCGGGGATGTTCTGGTCGGAGCTCGCGCACGCGCGCGGACCGCGGGCCACCCGCCGCTACATCGTCGCGGAGGACGGCGAGGGACGGCTCGTCGGATACGCCGGGCTCGCCGCCGCCGGCGGTCTCGGCGACGTCCAGACGATCGCCGTCGCCCGCGACCAGTGGGGCACCGGCCTCGGCGCCCGGCTCCTCACCGACCTGCTGCAGCACGCCACCGCCTTCGAGTGCGACGAGGTGCTCCTCGAAGTGCGCGTGGACAACACCCGGGCCCAGAAGCTCTACGAGCGCTTCGGCTTCGAGCCCATCGGCTTCCGGCGCGGCTACTACCAGCCCGGAAACATCGACGCGCTCGTGATGCGACTGACCGTCCAAGGAACCGAGACCGAGATCTGATGTCCGCACCGACCCATGGCTGGAATGACTGATGGCTGACGAACCGCTCGTACTCGGCATCGAGACCTCCTGTGACGAGACCGGCGTCGGCATCGTCCGCGGGACCACGCTCCTCGCCGACGCCGTCGCCTCCAGCGTCGACACCCACGCCCGCTTCGGCGGCGTCGTCCCCGAGATCGCCTCCCGCGCCCACCTGGAGGCGATGGTCCCGACGATCGAGCGCGCCCTCAAGACGGCCGGGATCTCCGCGAGGGACCTCGACGGCATCGCCGTCACCGCGGGACCCGGTCTCGCGGGCGCCCTGCTCGTCGGCGTCTCGGCCGCCAAGGCCTACGCGTACGCCCTCGGCAAGCCGCTCTACGGCGTCAACCACCTCGCCTCGCACATCTGCGTCGACCAGCTGGAGCACGGCAAGCTGCCCGAGCCGACGATGGCCCTGCTCGTCTCCGGCGGCCACTCCTCGCTGCTGCTCTCCGCCGACATCACCTCCGACGTGCGGCCCCTCGGCGCCACCATCGACGACGCGGCCGGCGAGGCCTTCGACAAGATCGCCCGCGTCCTCGACCTCGGCTTCCCCGGCGGACCGGTCATCGACCGGCTCGCCAGGGAGGGCGACCCGGCCGCCATCGCGTTCCCGCGCGGCCTGAGCGGCTCCCGGGACCCCGCGTACGACTTCTCCTTCTCCGGCCTCAAGACCGCCGTGGCCCGCTGGATCGAGGCCAAGCGGGCGGCCGGCGAGGACGTGCCGGTACGGGACGTCGCCGCGTCCTTCCAGGAGGCGGTCGTCGACGTGCTCACCCGCAAGGCCGTCCGGGCCTGCAAGGACGAGGGCGTCGACCACCTGATGATCGGCGGTGGCGTCGCCGCCAACTCCCGGCTGCGGGCCCTCGCCGAGGAACGCTGCGAGCGGGCCGGCATCCGGCTGCGGGTGCCACGGCCGGGCCTCTGCACCGACAACGGCGCCATGGTCGCCGCCCTCGGCTCCGAGATGGTCGCCCGCAACCGGTCGGCCTCCGACCTGGAACTCTCAGCGGACTCCTCGCTTCCGGTGACGGACCCGCATGTGCCGGGGAACCACGGGCACACGCACGACCACGACCACGATCATGTGCACGAGGTCAGCAAGGAGAACCTGTACCCGTGACCACGGTGACGCTCATGTGGGAGGCGCGGGCCGCCCAGGGCCGGGGCGCCGAGCTCCTGGAGTGGGCCAGGGCCCAGGTCCTCCCGTACGAGCCGCTGCGCCGGGAGATCCTCCGCGCCCCCCAGGACCGGGTCCTCGTCCTCACCTGGTGGGAGACGGAGTCGTTCGACGCGGAGCTGCCCGAGCTGCCGGAGCCGGACGCGGAGCTGATCGCCCGTCCGGTCCACCGCTGGCGCTTCGAATCGGTGGAATAGGCGAGGGTCGGGCAACCTTTCGATCCCGGCGGGCATCCCACAACGCGTGAAGAAGACGATCGCGCTGTGGGCGGCCCTCACCGCCGCCGTGCTCCTGGTGACCGGCTGCGCGGCGGAGAACCCCGCCGGGGGCCGTGGCGGTGGCGGTGTGGGGAACGTTGGTGGTGACCGGGCCGGGGACGGTGACGGCGGTGGTGACCGGGCCGGGGACGGTGACGGCGGTGGTGACCGGGCCGGGGACAAGGTGCCCGAGGCGCCCGCCGCACCCGGTGCCGCCGCTGCCGCCGCGTACCGCAAGTGGGGGCTCAAGCCCTTCGCGCCGCCGCCGGCCCCGCCCGCCGTCAAGCCGGTCGTCCGGCCGTCCGGCGGCCCGGTCCCCGTCATCAGCGACATCCCCACCACCGAGAAGATCGTCTTCATCACGATCGACGACGGGGCGGAGAAGGACCCGGAGTTCGTGATGATGATGAAGGACCTCAAGGTCCCGGTCACGATGTTCCTCACCGACGCGGCCATCCGCGCCGACTACGCCTACTTCGCGCCGCTCGTCGCCCAGGGCCACGGGCTCGCCAACCACACCCTCACCCACCCCAACCTGCGCACCCTCTCCCAGGAGGCCCAGCGCCGTGAGATCTGCGGCCAGCAGACCAAGCTGAAGAATCGTTACGGCCAGGCCCCGCGGCTCTTCCGCCCGCCCTACGGCAACTGGAATGAGGCCACCCGCGCGGCGGCCGGGGAGTGCGGCGTCGACGCGATCGTGCTGTGGCGGGAGTCCATGCAGATCAAGAACATGCAGTACCAGCGCGGCGACCGGAAGCTGCACCCCGGCGACATCATCCTGGCCCACTTCCGCGGCCCCTCCGAGCTCAAGGGCCGGACGATGACGGAGATGACCGCCACCATGCTGCGCCGCATCCAGGAGCAGGGCTTCACCGTCGCCCGCCTGGAGGACTACGTCTAGGTCGGACACGTCCGAAAACTTTCCGGGCGTGGTGTCGATGCGGTCGCGGCCCGTTCGACGTATGTGTGGAAGGCGGGGAACGGCCCCGCCGCCGCACCACCGAGGAGTCGTCATGCCCCGCTTCCTGTCCCTCGTCCGGATCGAGGAGAACACCATCGACATGGAGAGCGCCGACCCCGGCTTCGAGGAGCGCATGGGCGCGCTCTTCGAGGAGATCACCAAGGCCGGCGCCATGGTGGACACGGCCGGGCTCAGGCCGACCGCCGAGGCCACCCGGATCACCTGGTCGGACGGGAAGCTCTCGTACACCGACGGGCCGTTCACCGAGACCAAGGAGGTCGTCGGCGGCTACGCCATGCTCCAGTGCAAGGACATGGCCGAGGCCGTCGAATGGGGGAAGCGCTTCCTGGCCGTCCACCCGCCGCAGTGGAAGGTCGGCCTCGAGGTCCGCGAGGTCGAGGAGATGCCGGAGGGCTGACCCGCCCGCACTGTCCGAGCCGTGTGCTGTCATGGGAGATGTGACGGCACACGGCCCTGACCCGGTGGAGAGCACCCTCGACACGGTCTTCCGCATGGAGTCGGCGCGGATCATCGCCACGGTGGCGCGGATCGTCGGGGACATCGGCATCGCCGAGGAGATCGCCCAGGACGCCCTCGTCGCCGCCCTGGAGCAGTGGCCGGGGGACGGGGTCCCGGAGCGGCCGGGAGCCTGGCTGACGGCCACGGCCAAGCACCGCGCCGTCGACCTCGTGCGGCGCCGCGAGACGTACGCCAGAAAGCTCGCCGAGGTGGGCAGGACGCTCACGGAGGAGTCGTACGACCCCGAGCCCCCCGGGCCCGGTGACATCGACGACGACGTACTGCGGCTGATCTTCACCGCCTGCCATCCGGTGCTCTCCGCCGACGCCCGGGCCGCGCTGACCCTGCGGCTCGTCGGCGGGCTCCGCACGGACGAGATCGCCCGCGCCTTCCTCGTACCGGAGGCGACGGTCGCGGCGCGGATCACCCGCGCCAAACGGACGCTCGCGAAGGCGGGCGTCCCCTTCGAGGTGCCGTACGGCGAGGACCGGGCGGCCCGGCTCGGCTCCGTCCTCGAAGTGATCTACCTGATCTTCAACGAGGGGTACGCGGCGACCGCCGGCGACGACCTGCTGCGCCCCGGCCTCTGCGAGGACGCGCTGCGCCTCGCCCGGGGCCTCGCCGCCCTCGTACCGCAGGAGGGCGAAGCGCAGGGCCTGGCCGCCCTGTTGGAGCTCCAGGCCTCCCGGACGGCGGCCAGGACCGGGCCCGGCGGACAGCCGGTGCTGCTCGCCGCGCAGGACAGGCGGCGGTGGAACCGGCTGCTCATCCGGCGCGGGTTCGCCGCCCTCGCCCGGGCCGGGGACGGGCGCTCGTACGGGCCGTACGCCCTGCAGGCCGCCATCGCCGCCTGCCACGCGCGGGCCGCCTCGTACGAGGAGACCGACTGGGCGACCATCGCCGCCCTGTACGGACAGCTGGGCCTCCTCGCCCCCTCCCCGGTCGTCGAACTGAACCGCGCGGTCGCCGTGTCGATGGCCGAGGGCCCGGCGGCGGCCCTCCCGCTCGTCGACGCCCTCGCCGCCGAACCGTCCCTGGCGCGCTACCACCTGCTGCCGAGCGTGCGGGGCGACCTGCTGGCCCGGCTCGGCCGGCCGGCGGAGGCCCGTACGGAGTTCGAGCGGGCGGCCGAGCTCACCCGCAACGAGAGCGAGCGGGCGCTGCTGCGGGGGAGGGCGCGGGAGTCGGGCGTCGCCGCCGGTGGGCTTCCGGGGGTCGGGGTCGGGGGGTCGGGTCCGTACTCGTCGCCGTAACTCCGGTACGGGGGGCGTTCCGTCGGGGCCCTGAGGCGCACCCTTAGGGTCTTGGCATGTCCCCGCGCATTCCGCTGCCTCCGCCACCCCCACCCGCCGAACTCCGGAGCTGGCCCGACCGGGACGCACGGCTCGCGGACCGGGCGCTCGCGCTCGACGAGCTCAGCAGGCGGCTGCTCGGCGGCGGGCGGCTCGCGCTCTTCCTGCTCTGGTTCTTGCTGCTCCAACTCGGCTGGGGGCTGATCGGGGTCCTGCTCACCTCGCTCGGCAGGCCCGTGCCCGATCCGATCACCCTGCTCATCGGGGTCTTCACCGCGATCATCGGCATCGGCGTCCTCGTCCCGGCCGTGTGGCTGACCGTCCGCAGTCTGCGGCGCGACCGGATCGTCCGCGAGCGCCTCGTCCTCTGGGCCGCCCTGGACCGGCACGGACCGACGGACGCCCGGCTGCGCGCCCCCGTCCTCAGCGCCGGCTGGATGCTGCTGTCCTTCGCGATGTGCGGTCTTGGTCTCTGGATGGGCTTCGCGATCCCGGCGGGCACCAGCACGCACGACGGCTACGGCCTGGTCGCCTACGGCATGGGCGTCGCCCTGATCCTCTGGATCACCGGCCTGACGGGCCTGGCGAAGGCCTTCGGCCACTACCGCCTCGCGGTACGCCTGACGGGCGGCCGCCGGTGACGGCCGGGTCGACGGCCTCGCCCGTCAGTGCCGAGGGGTCACCGACCGCCGGTGCTCGCCGGACGGCCGATCAGCATCGTCGGGGCGCCCGCCACCCGGGTGAGCAGGACCGTCGCCGCGTTCGGGCCCTTCGGCTTCACCTTGCGGCGGATCTCCTCGGGTTCCACCGCCGAGCCGCGCTTCTTCACCGTCAGGTTGCCGACCTCGCGCTCCCGCAGCAGGGCCTTCAACTTCTTCAGGTTGAAGGGGAGTTCGTCGGTGATCTCATAGGCGGAGGCGTACGGCGTGGGGACGAGGGCGTCCGCCGTGACGTACGCGATCGTCGCGTCGATCAGGCCGCCGGCCACGTCCTCCGCCACCTCGGCGACCAGATGCGCCCGGATGACCGCGCCGTCCGGCTCGTAGAGATAGCGGCCGACCGGCCGGACCGCCGGGTCGGGCAGGCCCCGGCCGGCGAGGCCCGCGCCGGAGGGCAGCAGCGTGGCCCGGCGGAGGCCCGGCTCCGTACCGAACCAGAGGACCGCCTCCTTGACGTCCCCGCCGTCCGAGATCCACTCGGCCTCGGCCTCCTCGGGCACCGCCTCGTGCGGGATGCCGGGGGCCACCTTCAGGGCCGCGTGCGGGGCGGTGCGGGCCGCCTCGACGGCCCATGACAGCGGCGGGGAGTACGCCTCCGGGTCGAAGATCCTGCCCCGGCCGCCGCGCCGCGCCGGGTCGACGAAGACGGCGTCGTACGGGGTGGTGTCGATGTCGGTGACGTCCGCGCACCGCACCTCGATCAGCTCCGTGAGGCCGAGCGCCTCGGCGTTGGCGCGGGCCGCCTCCGCGGTGAGCGGGTCGCGGTCGACGGCGAGGACGGAGATCCCGGCGCGGGCCAGGGCGATCGCGTCGCCGCCGATGCCGGAGCAGAGGTCGGCGACGCTGCGGACGCCGAGCGCCTTCATCCGGGCCGCCCGGTGGGCGCCGACCGAGGCGCGGGTCGACTGCTCGACGCCGTTCGGCGTGAAGTACATCCGGTACGCGTCCTCCGCGCCGAACTTCGCCACCGCCCGCTGCCGCAGCCGTGCCTGCCCGATGGCCGCCGTGACCAGTTCCGCGGGGTGGTCGCGGCGGAGCCGTGAGGCCACCGCCAGCTCCCGCGCGGGGTCGTAGTCGCGCAGGGCGGTGAGGAGGGTCTGCCCCTCGGGTCCGAGGAGCGGGGCGAAGGAGGCGAGGTCGGTCACCCGTCCCATTGTGGGCCCTGTGACGCTGTGGGCCGGCCGGGGGACGTGGGTGCGGTACGGCGGTGTCGCGGCCGGGAACGGGGCGCCGCGCTGACAGGATGCGGCGCCATACGACTCTTACGACAAAAGGACAAAATGATGGCAAACGGTGTGCACCGTTCCTCCCGAGTGCTCGGAGCCGCCCTCGTCGTCGCCGCCCTCGCCTCCACCGCGACGGCCTGCTCCGACGACCCCGAGCCGGTCGCCGGTGCGCCCGCCCCCGCCGCCGGACAGCAGGCCCCGGCGCAGGGTGCGTCCGGCGCGCTCACCAAGTACGTCGAGAAGGTCCGCGAGCAGCGCGCCGCCCGGGTGCTCGCCGCGAAGAAGTGGGGCCTCGCCCGGCCGCCGCTCGACGCCCCCGCCCCGCCCGCCGTCAAGCCGAAGATCACCACCCGCAAGGGATTCGAGACGGACGGCGAAGGCCTGCCGCCCGTCTTCACCACCGTGCCGACCAAGCAGAAGGTCGTCTTCCTGACGATCGACGACGGCGCGGAGAAGGATCCCCAGCTGCTGCGGATGATGAAGGAGCTCCGGATCCCGTACAGCGCCTTCATCAGCGACTACGTCGTCAAGGACGACTACGGCTACTTCGCCCGCATGCAGACGTCGCAGGAGGGCGGGGTCGCCCTGCACAACCACACCCTCAACCACCGCTATCTGCCGGGACTCTCGTACAGCCGTCAGAAGCGCGAGATCTGCGGCATGCAGGACGTCATCGAGAAACGTTTCGGCAAGCGGCCGACGCTCTTCCGTCCGCCCTACGGCAACTACAACGAGGACACCCTGCGCGCCGCCAGGTCCTGCGGGGTCAAGGCCGTCCCGCTGTGGGCGTCCGAGGCGTTCCCCGACCGCATGGAGTGGCGCGAGTGGGACCGGGACCTGCACCCCGGCGACATCGTGCTCACCCACTTCCGGGGCAAGGACGACTGGAAGGGGACCATGCCCGACATGATCCGCCGGGTGATGAACGTGATCACGGCCAAGGGGTACGCGGTCGCGAAGCTCGAGGACTACGTGTGAGCCGCTCCTCGGCGCGCCGGACGGTTGCCGGAGTCGTCCTGGCCGGCGCGCTCCTCGCCGTCTCCGGCTGCGCCTCGGCGGTGGACCCGATCGAACGGCTCGGGCGCAAGGCGGCGGAGCGGGTGGGGACGGTGGAACCGCGGGAGGCGACGACGATCGCGGAACGGGCGGCGGCCGGGCCGGTACGAGGGGACACCCCCTAGGGCGTATCCGGCCATGATCCGCCGGACACCCCTAGCCTCCCGGGCGTTCACGGGGTCCGCCCCCGCGTCTAGCCTCCCGGGCATTCACAGGGCCCGCCCCCGCTGCGGCAGACGCACCGGGCCTCGGACGGTGCGGGCGGGGAGGCCGCCGGGTCCGGGGTCGCGGGGTGGGACCGCGACCATTCCTCGTTCGCGACGAGCAGGGTCGCGAGGGTGAGCAGCCCCACCGCGAAGAACTGCGCCCAGGCGGTCCACATCCAGCCCCCGCGCAGCATCGACCAGCCGAGCAGCAGGATGCCCGCCGTGATCCCGCCGAGGACGAGCACCGGCACCCAGTTCATCGGCGGCGTCCCCTCGGGCCGCGGGTCGTACGCCTCTCCCCACTTCCGCATGCCAAGGGTGAACGCGGCGATCAGGACGAGCACGCCTTCCAGGAGCAGGAGCGCGCACGCGAGCAGGATGTCGGCACCGGTGCGAACAGGAGGACGGGAAGTCGTCATGGATCGAACCCTCGTACGGAACAGAGGGGCGGGGTGTGCCGTTGCGCGTACCGAGACCGAATCGCCACACGGCACGGAATTGGCACTCCGCTTGACCGAGTGCTAACCGCGGTCATAGTCTCGGCTCTGGCACTCCCCACCGGAGAGTGCCAACACAGCGACGGGCAGGTCCGGCACCCGCGACGACGGATCCACCTGGTTCGCCACCTCAGACAGTCAACCCCGTGATCTCCGAAGGGGGAGGTCGGATCGTGACGACCACCAGCTCCAAGGTTGCCATCAAGCCGCTCGAGGACCGCATCGTGGTCCAGCCGCTCGACGCCGAGCAGACCACCGCCTCTGGCCTGGTCATCCCGGACACCGCCAAGGAGAAGCCCCAGGAGGGCGTCGTCCTGGCCGTCGGCCCGGGCCGCTTCGAGAACGGCGAGCGCCTGCCGCTCGACGTCCAGACCGGCGATGTCGTGCTCTACAGCAAGTACGGCGGCACCGAGGTGAAGTACAACGGCGAGGAGTACCTCGTCCTCTCGGCTCGCGACGTGCTCGCGATCGTCGAGAAGTAATTCACCGAAGTACTGAAGTACCGAAGTACGAGCACTGAACCAGATGCTCAGAGCTGCGCCCCGAGGCCCCTTCCAGGCGCCCCGGGGCGCGGTTCGTTCCACCCGATTCCGAGAGGGCTGAACCGCTCCCATGGCGAAGATCCTGAAGTTCGACGAGGACGCCCGTCGCGCCCTTGAGCGCGGCGTCAACAAGCTTGCCGACACGGTGAAGGTGACGATCGGCCCCAAGGGCCGCAACGTCGTCATCGACAAGAAGTTCGGCGCCCCCACCATCACCAACGACGGTGTCACGATCGCCCGCGAGGTCGAGCTCGAGGACCCGTACGAGAACCTCGGCGCCCAGCTGGTGAAGGAGGTGGCGACCAAGACCAACGACATCGCGGGTGACGGCACCACCACCGCCACCGTGCTCGCCCAGGCCCTGGTCCGCGAGGGTCTGCGCAACGTCGCCGCCGGTGCCTCCCCGGCCGCCCTGAAGAAGGGCATCGACGCCGCCGTCAAGGCCGTCTCCGAGGAGCTCCTCGCGACCGCCCGTCCGATCGAGGACAAGTCCGACATCGCCGCCGTCGCCGCGCTCTCCGCGCAGGACCAGCAGGTCGGCGAGCTCATCGCCGAGGCGATGGACAAGGTCGGCAAGGACGGTGTCATCACCGTCGAGGAGTCCAACACCTTCGGCCTTGAGCTCGACTTCACCGAGGGCATGGCCTTCGACAAGGGCTACCTGTCCCCGTACATGGTCACCGACCAGGAGCGTATGGAGGCCGTCCTCGACGACCCGTACATCCTGATCAACCAGGGCAAGATCTCCTCGATCCAGGACCTGCTGCCCATCCTGGAGAAGGTCATCCAGGCCGGCGCCAGCAAGCCGCTCCTGATCATCGCCGAGGACGTCGAGGGCGAGGCCCTGTCGACCCTGGTCGTCAACAAGATCCGTGGCACCTTCAACGCCGTGGCCGTCAAGGCCCCCGGCTTCGGCGACCGCCGCAAGGCGATGCTCGGCGACATGGCCACCCTCACCGGTGCCACCGTCATCGCCGAGGAGGTCGGCCTCAAGCTCGACCAGGCCGGCCTGGACGTGCTCGGCACCGCCCGCCGCGTCACCATCACCAAGGACGCCACCACCATCGTCGACGGTGGCGGCAACGCCGAGGACATCTCCGGCCGCGTCAACCAGATCAAGGCCGAGATCGAGTCCACGGACTCCGACTGGGACCGCGAGAAGCTCCAGGAGCGCCTCGCGAAGCTGGCCGGCGGCGTGTGCGTCATCAAGGTCGGCGCCGCCACCGAGGTGGAGCTGAAGGAGAAGAAGCACCGTCTGGAGGACGCCATCTCCGCGACCCGCGCCGCGGTCGAGGAGGGCATCGTCTCCGGTGGTGGCTCCGCGCTCGTCCACGCCGTCAAGGTCCTCGAGGGCAACCTCGGCAAGACCGGCGACGAGGCCACGGGTGTCGCGGTCGTCCGCCGCGCCGCCGTCGAGCCGCTGCGCTGGATCGCCGAGAACGCCGGCCTCGAGGGCTACGTCATCACCTCGAAGGTCGCGGAGCTCGACAAGGGCCAGGGCTTCAACGCCGCCACCGGCGAGTACGGCGACCTGGTCAAGGCCGGCGTCATCGACCCGGTGAAGGTGACGCGCTCCGCCCTGGAGAACGCCGCCTCGATCGCCTCCCTCCTCCTCACCACCGAGACCCTCGTGGTGGAGAAGAAGGAAGAGGAGCCGGCGGACCACGGCCACGGCCACGGTCACGGCCACTCGCACTGAGGCCTGTCGTAACTGATCGCCGAGGCCCGGTGCCCCCGTCGCGGGGGCACCGGGCCTCAGCGTTTCTCCGCCGGATTCACGCCTCCACCGCGTTTCTCCCCCGGGTTCACGCCTCCACCGCGCCGAGCTGCCCCATCAGGCCGAGCATGTCGTACTGCCACCAGCCCTCCGCGATCTTCCCGTCGTCCCGGACCCGGTGGATGACCGTCCCGGTCATGGTCACCTCCATGCCGGTGGGCTGGAGCCCCATGAAGTCGCCGGTGTGGGAGCCCGTCCAGGTCCAGCGGGTGCAGACCCGGTCGCCCTCCGCGATCTGGTCGTCGACGGCGAAGGAGAAGTCGAAGCCCTGCCGCCACATCCGCACCTCGCGCCGGACCGCGTCCATGCCGATGACGTCCTGCTCGGCGTTGGTCGGATCGTGGTCGTGGTACCCCTCGGCGAGCACCTCGTCGAGCAGCGCGAGCTCCGGCTCGCCGGCGAACATCTCCAGGAGACGGCGGGCGTTCGTCTTGTACAGCGCCTCGTCGCGCACCACGTCGAGGTCGGTGAAGGTCGGCATCTCGTCACAGAGCGCGACCATCTCCCGGAAGATCCGGTCGGTCTCGGGGAGCTGCGAGTTCCGCATGGCCACGTCGTACGAGGGGAACTCGACGATCTCCACGACGTGGGACGAGTCCGAACGGTCCTTGCCCACGATGCTGTGGGTGGCGGTCCGCTTGCCCTTGGTCTGCTCGACCCACTGATCCATGAGGCGGTTCAGGTCGTCGACCCGGCTGGTCCTGCAGTCGATGATTTGTACAAAGCTCATGGCGCCTCCCGACCCGTGGTAGGACCCTTCCAGTCTAGGTTGGGCGCATGGAGCGGGCAGGGGGAGAGCGGTCGATCACGGTCCGGAACCGAGCGGGCGTCGTGGTGATCGGCGACGACAACCGGATCGGCAGACCGGATCCGCCGGCCGTCCGCTCCGGATACGGCGAACAGGTCCGCCGGATCGCCCCGACGGAACTCATCGGCCGCGAAGCGGAGTTGGCGGAGCTCGCGGCCTTCTGCCGCGCCGACTCCGGCCCCGCGTACCTCTGGTGGCGCGCCGAGGCCTGGGCGGGCAAGACGGCCCTCCTCTCCTGGTTCGCCCGCAACCCGCCGCCGGGGGTGAGGATCGTCCCCTTCTTCATCACGGCCCGCCTCGGCGCCCAGAACGACGTCGTCGCGTACGTGGACGTCGTCCTGGAGCAGCTGGCGGGACTGGCGGGCGAGGGCCCCCCGGCGCTGCTCACGGCCGCGACCAGGGAGGCCCACCTCCTGCGGTTGTACGGGGAGGCCGCCGAGGCCTGCGCGGCGCGCGGCGAGCGCCTGGTCCTCCTCGTCGACGGCCTGGACGAGGACCGGGGCGTGACGACGGGCCCGGACACCCACTCGATCGCGTCCCTCCTCCCGTACGACCTGCCCGTCATCGTCTCCGGGCGCCTCCACCCGCCCCTCCCGGCCGACGTCCCCGAGAACCACCCGCTGCGGGACCCGTCGGCCGTCCGCTTCCTGACCCCGTCGCCGCAGGCCCGTGTGATCCGCGTCGAGGCCGAGCGCGAACTGAAGCGCCTCCTGGAGGCGGGCGGCCTCCCGTACGAGCTGCTCGCCCTGGTCGCGGCGGCGGGCGGCGGCCTGACGGCGGACGACCTCGCGGAGCTGACGGGCGAAGTGCCGTACCGGGTCAGGGACGTTCTGCGTACGGGCCCGGGGCGGACGTTCGCGCTGCGGGGCGAGGCGTACCTGCTGGCCCACGAGGAACTCGCGGCGCGGGCACGGGAGATGCTCGGCACCCGGGAACTCGACCGCCAGCGGCGGCGATTGTCCGCCTGGGCGGAGACATGGCGGGAGCGGGGCTGGCCGGAGGACACGCCGGCCCATCTTCTGTACGGCTGGTTCCCGGTGCTCCGGGCCGCCGGCGACCTCGACGGAATGCTGGCGTGCGCGCTCGACACCGCACGGCAGGACCGGCTCCGCGAGGCCACCGGCGGAGACGGCGCCGCGGTCGCCGAGATCCGCGCGGCCGGGGACGCGGCCCTCGCCCGCGGCGACGGGCCGGGCCTCGTCCCCACCATGCTCCGCCTCGCGATACGCCGCGACGCCCTCGCCCTGCGCAGCGGCACCGTACCGCCGGAACTCGCGGGCGCCTGGGCGACGGCCGGCGAGGTCGACCGCGCCATCGCCCTGGCCGGCGGCGACAGCGCGCTCCGGACCGTCCGGGTCCTCGCCGAGGTCGCGGCCAGACTGCTCCGCGCGGGGGACAGGACCCGCGCGGAAGAGCTGATCGACGGGATCGAGCGCCTGTCCGGGCGGACGCAGAGCACGTACGAGCGCTTCGAGGCCGCCAGGTGCCTCGTGCCGCTGCTGCTGGAGACGGGCGCGTACGAGCGGGCCGAGCAGACGGTCCGTGCCATGGACGTCCTCTTCCGGGACGAGTCCGTGCCGGTGCTCGTCGAGGGGCTGTGCCGGGTGGGCGAGCACACGGCCGCGCTCCGTGTCGCGCGCGACGTGGCCGGCGGCGGGACCGAGGGCGAGACGCTGGTCGCCCGCATGACCGTCACGGTGTGCCGGTCCCTGCTGGCTGCCGGGCGGGTCGCCGAGGCCGAGAACGCCGTGACGGAAGGGCCGTGGCACTCCGGCACCCGTGCGGCGCTTCTCCTGCACGGCGCGCTCGTCCTGCGGGACGCGGGACACGAGGGGCGGGCAGCCGCCCTGCGGGAGGCGGCGCTGCGCGCCGTCGACGCGCTGCACCCGGAGGGGCTCGACACGAACGTGGTGGCGCGGGCCCTCGCTGAGGCGGGGGAGTACGACCGACTCACGCGCCTCGGCCTGCGGACGTCCGGTCTGCCCGGCGACGAGCTGTTCGCGGTTCAGCTCGCGCGGGCGCACGTCTGGGACCGGGCAGGGGCCGCGCTCGGTCGGCTGCCCGAGCAGCCCATGGGCAGGATCCTGCGGGGTGTGCTCGCCGACGAGCTGACCGCCGTCGGGCGTACGGCGGAGGCGGAGCCGTTGGTGGCGGCACTGCCCACGGAGGAAGCGGAGCCCCGCTGGGAGGCCCTGGCCCTGGCGAGGCTCGGGAACGGCGACCCCGGGGGCGCCCTCGCCCTCCTGGACCGTATGGGCGCGGGCGGCCGGGACCGGGTCGTCGGCGCGTACGCCAGGCGGCTCGTGCGCGAGGGCCGTCGCGACCAGGCCCTTGCCATGACCCGTACGGGAGAGCCCCGGGACGCGGCGGTGTCGGTGGCCGTGGCGGACGAGCTCCTGCTGTGCGGGGACAGGGCGACGGCGGTGGAGCTGCTCGCGGCTGCCGAGGGGCGCTACCGCGAGCCGCCCCGGGAGGAGGTCGTCCACCGGATCGCGGCCGTCGCCGAAGGGCTCGCGTCGGTGCCCGGCCTGCGGGAGACGGCACGCGGGTTCCTGGCGGAGGAGGTGGTGCGCGAAGGTGGCGGCGCCGCCATCCGACTGTGCGAGGCGCTGGTTGCGGCCGGTGAGACGGACCGCGCGGAGGCCGTCGCGCTCGGCCTGTCGGGCTACCTCCGTGACCGTGCGCTGGTCGGCGTGGTGCGCGGGCGGGCCGCCGAAGGCGCCTACGGCGCCGTGGTCCACCTCGTGGCGGACTCCGGGGACGTCGTCTTCGACGGGGCGTACCTCGAAGCGCTGCGCGCCCTGGCGGAGGCAGGTGTGGCGGAGGCCGCCCTCGCGCTCGCGTCCACCGCGCCGGCGTGGCGGAAGGCCGAGACGTACGCGCTGTTGACGGAGGTCCTGGTGCGGGCCGGCCGGGTGGAGGAGGCGCTGGAGCAGTACGGGAACTGCGCCCGGACCGGAGTGAACGCGGACGCGCTGCCCGACGTCGTGCGGGCGTACCTCGTCCTCGGGTGGCGGGAGGAGGCCGTCGCTCTGGCGCGGGCGCTCGCGCCCGTCGTCGGCGGAGCGCGCGAGGGCGGTGCCGTGGCCCAGGCCCTGGTGCTCCTCGGGCGGTACGAGGAGGCGATCGCCGTCGCCCGCTCCCTGGACCCGGCGGAGGTCCCGGAAACACTGCTCGGCCTTGTGCGGCATCTGACGGTGGCGGGGCAGTACGAGCGGGCCCGGGACGTGCTCGGCGAGCTGTACGGCCTCGGCCGGCGCTGCGCCGAGGGCCTCGCCCGGCTCGCCGTCGTCGAACCGGAGCCCGCTCGGGCCCGGCAGGCCGTCGCGGTCGCCCTGCACCTGGGGCACTGGTACGACGTGCTGCCGGCCGTTCTGCGCTGTGCGCCGGACGCCCTGACCGTCGTCCTCGCCGAGGCCGAGCGCCTGCGCCTGCGCCTACGCCGAACGCTGGAGATCTGACGCCCGCACCTCCTCCGCGAACGGCTCACCGCGCGCGTACCGCGTGATCTCCCCGATCGCCTGGTCCGCCATCCGGTGCAGTTCGTTGCCCAGGGAGCCGGCCACGTGTGGGGTGAGCAGGACGTTCGGGAGGGTGTAGAGGGGGGAGTCGGGGGGCGGGAGTTCCGGGTCCGTGACGTCCAGGGTGGCGTGGAGGCGGCCCGTCAGGAGGTGGGGGAGGAGGGCCGTCTCGTCGATCAGGGAGCCCCGGGAGGTGTTGATCAGGGTCGCCCCGTCCGGCATCGCCGCCAGTTGCGCCGCGCCGATCATGTGGTGGGTCGACGGGAGCTGGGGCGCGTGGACCGAGACGACCGTGCTGCGGGCGCAGAGTTCGTCGAGGTCCGTCACCAGTTCCACGCCGGAGGGCGGGACGTCGACGTACGGGTCGTACAGCAGGATGTCGATGTCGAAGGGTCGCAGCAGGTCGATGACCCGGCGGCCGATGCGGGAGGCGCCGACGATGCCGACCGTGCGGCGGTAGTTGCCCCAGGCCGCGGACTCGGTGAGCCAGGTGTGGTCGGCGCGGAGTTCGGCGTACCGCTGGGCCGAGCCGAGTACCTGCTTTCCGGCGAAGAGGATCGCGGCGAGCGTGTACTCGGCGACGGGGAGCGCGTTGGCGGCGGCGGCCGAGGTGACGCGGAGGCCGCGGTCCCAGCAGGCGTCGGTGATGTGGTGCTTGACCGAGCCGGCGGCGTGGACGACGGCCCGCAGGCGCGGCGCGCGGTCGAGGACCTCGGCGGTGAGCGGGGTCGCTCCCCAGCAGGTGAGGAGGATCTCGGCCTCGGAGAGGGCGGCGGCCGTCCGGGGGTCCGGGGTGGTCAGGTCGTGGGCGACCAGGTGCGCGTCGGTGCGCGTGAGCCGGGCGAGGCGGGTGCGGTGGCCGTCGGTGAGGAGGCGTTCGGCGACGCCTTCGCCCATCGCGAGAAGGAGGGAGGGGCGGTTGTCAGTGGTCGGGTGCATCGTTGTACCTGAGCTCCTCACTTGACGCTGCCGGCCGTCAGACCGGCCTTCCAGTGGCGCTGGAGGGAGACGAAGGCGACGACGAGGGGGACGACGGCGAGCAGGGATCCGGTGACGACGAGGGGGTAGAAGTCGGGTTCGGCGTGGGCGTTGCTGTTCCATGCGTACAGGCCGAGGCTCAGCGGGTAGAGCTTCTGGTCCGACAGCATCACCAGGGGGAGGAAGAAGTTGTTCCAGACGGCGGTGAACTGGAAGAGGAAGACGGTCACGAAGCCGGGCATGACCATGCGCAGACCGATGGACCAGAAGACGCGCAGTTCGCCGGCCCCGTCGATACGGGCGGCCTCCAGGGCCTCGTCGGGGATGTAGCCGGCGCAGAAGACCCGGGAGAGGTAGACCCCGAAGGGGTTCACCAGGACCGGGATGAGGACGGCCCAGTAGGTGTTGACGACGCCGATCTCGCTGGCCAGGAGGTACATCGGCAGGGCGAGCGCGGTGGTGGGGACGAGCACGCCGAGCAGGACGAGGCCGAAGAGCTTCTCCTTGCCCCTGAAGTCGTAGACGTGGAAGGCGTATCCGGCGGCGACGCTGACGAACGAGCAGGCGAGGGCGCCGAGTCCGGCGTAGAGGAGGCTGTTCAGGTACCAGTGGAAGTAGATGCCGTCGTTGTACTCGGCGAGCCGGGTGAGGTTGCCGCCCAGGTCGAAGCCCTCGAAGGAGAAGGCGTTTCCGGCGAGGAGGCCGCCGGCGTCCTTGGTGGCGGCGGTGAGCAGCCAGACGAGCGGGAAGAGCATGTAGACGACGGCGAGGAGGAGCGCGCCGTTGACGGCCGCCTTGGACAGCCAGACGGAGGGGGTGCGGGGCCTGCTCATGCCGTCCTCGCCTTCCGGCGGCCGGTGAACCTGGTCACGGCGAAGGAGAGCAGCGCCGCGGTCAGGGCGAGGAGTACGGAGGCGGCGGCGGCGAGCCCGTAGTCGTTGCGGTCGAAGGCCGCGGTGTAGGCGTACATGTTCGGCGTCCAGGTGGAGGTGACGGCGGAGCCCGTGCCCTTGTTGAGGATCAGCGGCTCGGTGAAGAGCTGGAGCGAGCCGATGACGGTGAAGAGGCCGACCATCGCGAGGGAGGCCTTGACGAGCGGGATCTTGACGGAGAAGGCGATGCGCCAGGCACCGGCGCCGTCGACGGTGGCCGCTTCGAGGACGGAGCGGTCGATGGCCTGGAGGGCCGCGTAGAAGATGACCATGTTGTAGCCGAGCCATTCCCACAGGGCGATGTTGACCACGGAGGGCAGGGCGCCTTCGGGGGAGAAGAAGTCGAAGCCGATGCCTCCGGCCTCCATGGCCTGGACGACCGGGCTGAGCTGGGGCGTGTAGAGGTAGACCCAGATCAGGGCGGCGATGATGCCGGGGACGGCGTGCGGCAGGAAGAGCGCGAGCTGGAAGAAGCGGCGGGCGCGGGCGAGGGCCGAGTCGAGCAGGAGGGCGAGGCCGAGGGCTCCGGCGAGCAGCAGCGGGATGTAGAGCAGGCAGTATCCGAGCAGGACGCCGAAGCCCTCGCGGAAGGCCCGGTCACCCAGCGCCGCGGTGTAGTTGTCGAGGCCGGTGAAGACGGTCTCGGTGCCGCCGAAGCCCAGTCCGGACTGCTTCTCGGTGAAGAGGCTGAGCCAGACCGCGTATCCGATCGGCACCACCATCACCGCGGTGAAGAGCAGGAAGAAGGGGGTCAGCAGGATCGTGGCGGCGCGGGTGCGGGCCTTCATGCGGTCAGCCCTCGACCTTCAGGCCGCGCTTGGTGAGTTCGGCGACGGTGGCGTCGTGACCGGCCTTGACGGCGTCGGCGATGCCGGGGCCGCCCTGGGTGATCTTGCCGAAGTGGTCCTTGATGGTGGTGTTGGTGGTGCCGGTGGTGGGACCCCAGGCCCAGTCGGGGCTGATGGAGGCGCCGGAGGCCTCGAAGAGGGCGTAGATGTCCTGACCGCCGTAGTAGCTCGCGTCGAAGGCCTTCTTGGCGACGGGGCGCAGTGCGGTGGCGGCCGGGAAGGCGGAGGAGGTGCCGGAGGCGATCCGGGCCTTGACGCCGTCCTCGGTGGTCGACATCCACTCGGCGAAGGTGACGGCGGCGGCCTTCCGCTTGCTGTCCTTGGTCACGGCGAAGGAGGTGCCGCCGAGCATGCCGCTCGCGGGCTTGCCGTCCCAGCTGGGCATGGGGGCGACGGCCCACTTGCCGTCCTGTTCGGGCAGGGTGCCCTTGAGGACGCCGGCGCCCCAGGAGGCGCCGAGGTAGCCGATGGTGGTGCCGTTCTTGAGGGAGCCGGTCCACTCGGGGCTGAAGGAGGCGTTCTTGTGGACGAGTCCTGCGTCGAGGAGGCCCTGCCAGTAGGTGGTGACCCTGGTGGTGGCCGCGTCGGTGGTGTTGATCTTCCAGGTGTCGTTCTCGGCCTTGAACCACTGCGCGCCGGCCTGCCAGGCCATGGCCTCGAAGGTGGTCGGGTCGTCCGGGAAGAAGGTGGCGATACGGGCCTTGGCGTCGGCCTTCTTGACCTGCTCGGCGGCCTTCCTGAACTCGTCCCAGGTGGCGGGGACCTCGACCTTGTACTTCGCGAAGAGGTCCTTGCGGTAGAAGAAGGCCTGCGGGGCGGCGTCGAAGGGGACGGCCCAGGACTTGCCGCCGAGGGTGGTGAGGTCGACGGTCTGCGGGAGCAGCTTGGCGCGGTCGGCCTCGGTGAACTCGCCGCCGATGTCCTGGAGGGCGCCGGAGCTCACGAACTCGGGCAGCGAGGAGTACTCGATGGAGACGAGGTCGGGGGCGTTGCCGGCCTTCACGGCGTTGGAGATCTTGGCGTAGCCGCCGGCGGTGCCGGAGGGGATCTCCTCGAACTTCACCCGGATGTCGGTGTGGGAGGCGTTGAAGGCGTCGACGACGTCCTTGGATCCCTTGGCCCAGCCCCAGAAGGTGATGGTCACGGGCTCGTTCGGCTTGTTCGCGGTGTCGTCACCGCCGCCGCCGCAGGCCGTGAGAACGGCGAGGGCGGTGGCGGTGCCGGCTATGACACGGGACGTTCTGCTCCAACTACGGGTCACGGCACGGCTCCTGAAGGCGGGCGGCTGGGAGGTTGTGGCCGTGATCCTGTGACCGTTCCTGACCGAAGTCAAGAGCGAAAGATTGATTGATCGAAAAAAGATCAGATGACGGTCGTTCAGGGAGAGCCCGGGCGAGCCCTGCCCGAGGCCCGCACCCGGTCGTTCAGGGAGAGGCCGGGTGCGCCCCGCACGAGGCACGCACCCGCAGTCTCGGAAGGAGTCCCAGGTGACGGCGGGCCGCGTCCTCGTCGGAGCCCGCGCCGCGCTCGGCGAGCCGCTCCACAAGCAGCTCGGTCGCATGCCGCCCCACCTGCCGCTTGGGCGGGGCGACCGCCGTCAGCGGGGTGTCGGCGAGCGCGGCGACCTCGTCGTCGTACGCGATCAGGGCCAGGTCCTGCGGCACCCGTACGCCCAGCTCGGCGAGGCGCTGCACGATCTCGATCGCGTCCACGTCGTTGTGGACGAGGGCCGCGCTCGCGAGGCCCGAGCCGACCGCCTCGTGCAGGGCGCGGACCGCCCGCTCGAAGCCCTCGGGATCCGCCTCCGCCGGCACCGAGTCGATGACGGGCCGCGGCTCCCCGAGCCCGAGCGTCTCCAGGGCCTCGATGTAGCCGGCGCGCACCGCGAGCGCGGTCGGGGAGTCCCGGCGCGCCACGAGCAGCGGTGTCGCGTGGCCGAGCGAGAGCAGGTGGCGCAGGGCGAGCAGGACGCCATGGCCGTGGTCGGACGCGACCCGGTCCAGGCCGTCCAGCGGGCTGCCCGGCTCCGCCCGGCGCTCCAGGAGCACGGCGGGCACCGGGAGTTCGGCCAGCCAGTCCCCGTACGCGAGCCGGTCCTCGGGGCCCCGCCAGCCCGGGGCGACGAGCACGCCCTCGGCGCCCGCCGCGAGCAGCCCCTCGGTGCGGGCCCTGTCCTCCTCCGGCCGGTAGTCCGAGACGCGGAGCACAAGCCGGGCGCCGGCGCGGGCGGCCGCCTCGTGCGCACCCCGGATGACCTCGGCGAAGTAGTACGTGGCCGAGGGGGCGAGCAGGCCGATGACCAGGCCCTCGCCGGGGCGCCCGCCGGCCGGGCCGCTCCGCTGCTCGGGCCAGGACACCTGGCCGTGCACCCGGTCCAGCAGACCCCGGCCGGACAGGACTTCGACGTCACGGCGGGCGGTGACGGGGGAGACCCCGAGCCGTTCGGCCAGGTCGGCGACGCGGGCGGTGCCGCGCTCGCGGACCAGGGCCAGCAGTCGGTCGTGTCGTTCGGCAGCACTCTCGCGCACGGCGCAGTTCCCCCTCGCGGTGGTGGTGGTTCCCCGACCTTAGTTCACCCATGGCCCCGAATGATCGAACGGTAGAAATTTCGATCATTCGCTCCGATTCTCTTGACGTTCGATCGGAGCCTGTCCAGGATTCCCGGCGACGCAGACGTCACCGCCTGGAAGCCACAGGGAGCGCCAGGGAGCCACAGGGAGCCACAGGGAGCATCATGCCCACGCCGCCCGAGAACCGTGAGCTCAGCCCGTACACCGGCTGGACCCGTGCCCACTGGGAGGCCGCGGCCGACCGACTCCTCCTGGCCGTCCGCCCCTTCGCCTCCCCGCGCCACGGGCTCGTCGCGCTGCCAGGACCACGCCCCAGCTGGTCCGGAGCCCGCTCCGACGGCCTTGAGGGCTGGGCCCGCACGTTCCTCCTCGCCGCGCTCCGCGTCGCCGGAGCCGGGGGAGCCGACCCGCACGGCCACCTGGAGCGGTACGCGGAGGGGCTCGCGGCCGGCACGGCCGGGCGCGACCCCGAGGGGCCCGACTCCTGGCCCCTCACCACCGACACCCGCCAGGCGATCGTGGAAGCCGCCTCGATCGCCCTCGGCCTCCGCCTCACCCGCCCCTGGCTCTGGGACCGGCTCGACGACCGCACCCGCGAGCAGGTCGTCGACTGGCTCCGCCCCGCCCTCGGCCCGTCCCCCGTCGACAACAACTGGTGGCTCTTCGGCCTCACCGTCGCCGGCTTCCTCCAGGACGCCGGCGCCGACACCGACCGGGCCGCCGCCACGATCGACCGCTCCCTCGCCCGTGTCGAGGACTGGTACCTGGGCGACGGCTGGTACAGCGACGGCGACAACCGCGCCTTCGACCACTACAACGCCTGGGCGCTGCACTTCTACCCCGTGCTCCACGCCCACCTCGCCGGCGACCGGACGCTCCTCGACCGATACGGGCCGCGCCTCCGGGCCCATCTCGACGACTACGTCCACCTCTTCGACGCGAACGGCTCTCCCCTCCCGTACGGGAGGTCCCTGATCTACCGCTTCGCCGCGGCCGCCGCACCCTGGCTCGGCACCCTCACCGGGCACACCCCCCTCACCGCCGGGGCCACCCGCCGCCTGGCCTCCGGCACCCTGCGGTACTTCCTCGACCGCGGCGCCACCGACCCGGACGGCCTCCTCACCCTCGGCTGGCACGGCCCCTACCCGCCGCTCGTCCAGGAGTACTCGGGCCCCGGCTCCCCCTACTGGGCGTCCAAGGGATTCCTCGGCCTTCTCCTGCCCGCGGACCACCCCGCCTGGACCGACCCCGAGGAACCCCTGCCCGCCGAACGCGCCGACACCGTCCGCCCCTTCGCCCCGGCCGGGCTGCTCGTCCAGACCACCGCCGCCGACGGACTCGTACGCCTCCACAACCACGGCAGCAACCATGTGCACAGCGCCGATTCGGACGAGGACGACTCCGGATACGCCCGCCACGCCTACGCGACCCGTACGGGACCCAGTACGGGAACCGCGCCCGCCGACAACCACTTCGCCCTGCTCACGGACGGCGGCCGGGCCACCACCCGCGGACCCGCCACCCCGCTCGGCACCGGCCCGGACTGGGCCGCCTCCGTCCACCGTCCGCTGCCCGGTGTCCGGGTGATCTCCGCGACGCTCGCCCACGGCCGCGCCGAGGTCCGCGCCCACCTCGTGCTCGGCGCCCCGGAGGGGACCTCCGTACGGCAGACGGGCTGGGCCACCACCCCCGACGGGCCGCGCGCCGAACTCCACGCGATCCACGGGTACCACCCCGAGACGACCGAACTCCCCACCGGGGAAACCCTTCAGGGTCCCGACAGCCTGACCCTCGCCCTCCACGGCACCACGAGCGGCCCGGCGTCCCTCTTCGTCGCCCTCGCCTCACTCACCGCCGAACCCGCCCCGGCACCGGCAGCGGACCCCGCGGACCTCGCCGATCTCGCCGATCTCGCGGACGTCCGGATCCACGGCCTCCGCACGACCGTGACCTGGCCGAACGGCGGCGTCACCCGACTGGACCTCGCCGCCCTCGCCGCCCTCGAAACGACGGGACCGTGACCGTACGGGCGACTACTTCGGCCCGTACTTGCGTCCCGCCTTCGACGACACGCCGCCCAGAAGGCCGCGCGGCGCCAGCTTCACCACGCCCATCAGGGCCTTGTAACGGGGGTCGGGGATCGACAGCGTCTTCCCCCGCTCCAGGTCCGAGAGCGCCGCCGTCACCAGCTTGTCCGCGTCGAGCCACATCCAGCCCGGGATGTTGTCCGTCCCCATCCCGGCCCGCTCGTGGAACTCGGTCCGTACGAAGCCGGGGCAGAGCGCCATCAGGCGTACCCCGCTGCCCGTCAGGTCACGGGCCGCGCCCTGGGTGAACTGCACGACCCAGGCCTTCGACGCCCCGTACGTGCCACGGGGCAGGAAGGCGGCCACCGAGGCGACGTTCACCACCCCGCCACGCCCCCGCGCCTTCATCGAGGCGGCGGCGGCCGAGGTCAGCCGCAGCACCGCCTCGCAGTGCACCTTGAGCATCGTCAACTCGTCGGCCATGGACACTTCGAGGAAGCGGCCCTTGTTGCCGAAGCCCGCGTTGTTCACGAGCAGGTCCACCGGCTGCTTCGGATCCGAGAGCCGGGCCTCGACGGCGGCGATGCCCTTCTCCTCGGACAGGTCCGCCGCGAGCACCTCCGCCTCGACGCCGTGCCGGTCGTGCAGCTCGGTCGCCTGCTCGCGGAGCCGCTTCACGTCCCGTGCCACGAGCACGACGTCGTGACCGTCCGCCGCGAGTCTCCGTGCGAAGGCGGCGCCGATGCCCGCGGTGGCGCCCGTAATCAGTGCAGTCGTCATACGGGCACGGTAGTGCCCCCTTACGGCGCCTCCGCCCGGGCGTACTTGTCCGCGTACTGGCGTGCGAGCGCGAGCAGTCCGGACTCCATCCACTCGGCGGCGACCAAGGTGCGGGGCAGCAGCGCGCGTTCGGCGGTCGCGGCGCGGTGGAGCAGGGCGACGGTGATGTCGTGCCCGGGCCGGTGGACGACCGTGATCGGGTCACCGGCGCGGATCTCGCCCGGCACGATCACCCGCAGCAGCGCGCCGGGGCCCGCCTCGGACTGCGTGAACCGCCGGACCCAGCCCTTCTCCTCCACGAAGCCCGCGAACGTACGGCAGGGGATGCGGCCGCCGGTGACCTCGAGGACCACGTCCTCGCCGATCCGCCAGCGCTCGCCGATCAGGGCCCCGTTCACATCGAGGCCGCGGGTGGTGAGGTTCTCGCCGAACGAGCCGTTGGCGAGCTCGCGGCCGAGCTCCCGCTCCCAGACGTCCATGTCCTCGCGGGCGAAGGCGTACGCGGCCCGGTCGTTCCCGCCGTGGAAGCGCAGGTCGCAGACCGTGTCCCCGGCGAGCCCGCTCCTGCCGACGCCGGGCGCCCCGGGCGCCTCGATCCGTACGGGCCCCTCGACGGGACGCTTGTCGATGGCGGTGAGGCCCGAGGCGGCCTCGGTGTAGTCCACGGCCTTCTCGCGGCCCACATTCACACTCAGCAAGGTCATGTGGGCACTTTACGGGCAGCCATCTCAAAGGCGCGGGCGAATATGTGCGGCTTCACCCAAGACTCGCTTATGCTGGGACGCATGATCGAGGCACGCCATCTCCGCGTTCTGCGCGCCGTCGCCGCCACCGGCTCCTTCTCGGCCGCCGCGCGCGAACTCGGCTGCACCCAGCCCGCCGTCAGTCAGCAGATGAAGGCCCTCGAAGCTTCCGCCGGCACCCCGCTGCTGATCAGGACCGGCCGCGAGATGCGCCTCACCCAGGCCGGCGAGGTCCTCGTCCGCCACGCGTCCGGCATCCTCGCCGGGCTCACCGCCGCCGAGGAGGAGGTCGCCGCCATCGCCGGTCTCCGGGCGGGCCGGGTCCGCCTGGTCTCCTTCCCCAGCGGCAGCTCCACCCTCGTCCCCACCGCCCTCGCCGCCCTCAGGGCCGCGCACCCGGGCACCCGCGTCTCGCTCGTCGAGGCCGAACCGCCGCGCTCGATCGAGATGCTCCGCGAGGGCGACTGCGACGTGGCCCTCGCCTTCCGGTACGGGGCGGGCCGGGCCGAGTGGGACGACCTGGTCGTACGGCCGATCCTCGCCGACCGCCTTGTGGGCCTGGTCCCCGAGGGGCACCGGCTCGCGGGGGCCGGGTCGGTGGGCATCGCGGAACTCGCGGAGGAGTCGTGGATCGCGGGCTGCCCGCGCTGTCGCAGCCAGCTCGTGGACGTCTGCGAGGAGGCGGGGTTCACGCCCCGCATCGACTTCGCGACCGACGACTACCCGGCCGTCGTGGGCCTGGTCGGCGCAGGCCTCGGCGTGGCCGTCCTGCCGGAGCTCGCCATCGAGTCCGTACGGCGCAGAGGCGCGCGGACCGTGGCCGTGGAGCCGGCCGTGGAGCGGGAGATCGTGGCCCTGACGCTGCCTGACCTCGCTCAGGTCCCGGCCGTCGCCGCCACGCTCGACGAACTGAGCCGCGCCGCCACGCGCGCGTAGGAACGCGCGACACGCGCGTGGGCGCGGTACTGCGGCCTGCTCACTCCGACTGTTCCGTCAATAGTTGGAGAAACGTTCCTTCACATGTGCTCCACAATCGGCCGGCCGACCGCCGAGGCCGATGTCGTCGGCGCCGCCGCGATCAGGCGATTGCGCGCGCGTCCCATGAGCTCTTCGCGTTCGTCCTCGGTGAGGCCGCCCCATACGCCGTAGGGCTCCCGTACGGCGAGTGCGTGTGCCGCGCACTCCGCGCGCACCGGGCACCGCATGCAGACCTCTTTCGCCGAGTTCTCACGCGCACTCCGTGCCGCGCCGCGCTCTCCCTCGGGATGGAAGAACAGGGAGCTGTCGACCCCGCGGCAGGCCGCGAGCAGTTGCCAGTCCCACAGATCGGCGTTGGGTCCGGGAAGGCGGGAGAAATCTGCCATTGCGCTTGTCCCCTTGAAACCGTGTCGAACGGATAGGTGGGCGGGTGGATGGCTGATGGCCGGGGCTCCTCGGGGCCCCGCCGGGTCCGGGTCGGTACACCTACTGTCTAAGTAGATGTAAATATGACTCATTGCGAATCTAGCCACAGACACCGCGAAAAGGGAAGAAAACCCGCTAAATGGGGCAGTACCTTTCGATCACGGACAGAAGGCTCGCGTCGCTCTCCTCCGTACGCGCACCCTCACGTAGAGTGCCGAACGCTGCCGTCCGACCCGTAACTCTTTCGAGTGACCGTCGTTGAGTGTGCGGAGGCGGTTGAAGGAAGAAGCGATCGGGCAGGTGTCCGAGAGCGTCAATCGCACAGGTGACGATTACGTACAGCCCTGGAGGCTCAAGGTGACGCGCTACAGCTGCGAGAGCCGCGGAGGTCACGCATGACATCCGTCCTCGTCTGCGACGACTCCCCGCTCGCCCGAGAGGCGCTCCGCCGCGCGGTCGCGACCGTGCCCGGTGTGGAGCGCGTGACCACCGCGGCCAACGGCGAGGAAGTCCTCCGCCGCTGGGGCGCGGACCGCTCGGACCTCATTCTGATGGACGTACGCATGCCCGGTCTGGGCGGCGTGGAGACCGTCCGCCGGCTGCTCTCCGCGGACCCCGGCGCCCGCATCATCATGCTCACGGTCGCCGAGGACCTCGACGGCGTCGCCCTCGCGGTCGCCGCGGGTGCCCGCGGCTATCTGCACAAGGACGCCTCGCGCGCCGAACTGCGGGCCACGGTCACGCAGGCGCTGGCCGACCCGACCTGGCGGCTCGCCCCGCGCCGGCTCCGTTCGGCCGAGATGGGCGCCGCGCCCACCCTCACCGCGCGCGAGATCCAGGTCCTCGAAGGCATGAGCCACGGCCGGTCCAACGCGGAGATCGGGCGCGAGCTCTTCCTCTCCGAGGACACCGTCAAGACCCACGCCAGGCGGCTCTTCAAGAAGCTGGGCGCCTCGGACCGCGCGCACGCCGTCGCCCTCGGATTCCGCTGGGGCCTGGTCCGCTGAATCGCAGGTCACCCGCCACATCCCCGTCCTCGTCCGCGTCCTTCGCGGGGTGGACGGGGTGGGCTTGTCTCACTTCCCCGCCGTATGCCGCATCCTTGAGATGTGGAGTTCCTCGGGGACGAGTCGATCGAGCGGGAGGGGAGGGCGCGGGAGATGAGTTCCGGCGCACCTGCTCATAACGCTTCGGTGCACAACTACGGACGCGGTGCCACGAACGCGGAAGCGTCGGGGCACCATGGAGCGATGCGCGACGACGAGACCGTGGGTTCACCCATGCCTGCCGGGCACGGGGAGATCGGCGCGCTCGTCCACCTCGCGGTCGAGGGCGACGCGCAGGCCACGCACGACCTGCTCGCACGGGTGCACCCGCTCGCCCTCCGCTACTGCCGCACCCGCCTCAACCGGCTCCCGGGCGACGCCCGGCACTTCGTCGAGGACCTGGCCCAGGAGGTCTGCGTCGCCGTCCTGATGGCGCTGCCGCGCTACAAGGACACGGGCAGGCCCTTCGAGGCCTTCGTCTTCGCCATCGCGGGACACAAGGTCGCCGACCTCCAGCGGGCCGCCATGCGGCACCCGGGGTCCACGGCCGTGCCCTCCGACGAGATGCCCGAGCGGCCCGACGACTCCCTCGGCCCCGAGGAGCGCGCGCTGCTCAGCGACGACGCCGAGTGGGCGAAGAGGCTGCTCGCCAACCTCCCCGAGAACCAGCGCGAACTGCTCGTGCTCCGCGTCGCGGTCGGACTGACCGCCGAGGAGACCGGACAGATGCTCGGCATGTCCCCCGGCGCCGTCCGGGTCGCACAGCACCGCGCGCTCAGCCGGCTCAGGGCGCTGGCCGAGCAGTAAGAGCCACGGGGGCTTGTCGTCCCTTTCGTACACGTGGGAACGTCCAAAGCTCTCCGCTGATCTTGATCGTGGAATGAGACACCGCTTCAGCCCGTTAGCATGGACATCCCGCACCGATCAAGGCCATTTGGGAAGGTGTCATGACTGCCAACGTCGACGGAGTGCCCGAGAAATTCGCGACACTCGGGCTGACCTACGACGACGTGCTGCTGCTGCCGGGCGCGTCCGAGGTCCTCCCGAACGCGGTCGACACCTCGTCCCGCATCTCCCGCAACGTGCGCGTGAACATTCCGCTGCTCTCCGCAGCGATGGACAAGGTCACCGAGTCCCGCATGGCCATCGCCATGGCGCGACAGGGCGGCGTGGGCGTGCTCCACCGCAACCTGTCGATCGAGGACCAGGTCAACCAGGTCGACCTCGTGAAGCGCTCCGAGTCCGGCATGGTGACCGACCCGATCACCGTGCACCCGGACGCCACGCTGGCCGAGGCCGACGCGCTGTGCGCCAAGTTCCGCATCAGCGGCGTTCCGGTCACCGACCAGGCCGGCAAGCTGCTCGGCATCGTCACCAACCGCGACATGGCCTTCGAGTCGGACCGCAGCCGCCAGGTGCGCGAGGTCATGACCCCGATGCCGCTGGTCACCGGCAAGGTCGGCATCTCCGGCGTCGACGCCATGGAGCTGCTCCGCCGCCACAAGATCGAGAAGCTGCCGCTGGTCGACGACTCCGGCATCCTCAAGGGCCTCATCACGGTCAAGGACTTCGTCAAGGCCGAGAAGTACCCGAACGCGGCCAAGGACGCCGAGGGCCGGCTGCTCGTCGGCGCGGCCGTCGGCGCCAGCCCCGAGGCGCTGGAGCGCGCCCAGGGCCTCGCCGCCGCGGGCGTCGACTTCCTGATCGTCGACACGTCGCACGGTCACAACAGCAACGCCCTGAACTGGATGGCGAAGATCAAGTCCAGCGTCGGCGTCGACGTCATCGGCGGCAACGTCGCGACGCGTGACGGCGCGCAGGCCCTGATCGACGCCGGTGTCGACGGCGTCAAGGTCGGTGTCGGCCCCGGCTCCATCTGCACGACGCGCGTGGTCGCCGGCATCGGCGTCCCGCAGGTCACCGCCATCTACGAGGCGGCGCTCGCCGCCCGCGCGGCCGGCGTCCCGGTCATCGGCGACGGCGGTCTGCAGTACTCCGGCGACATCGGCAAGGCGCTCGCCGCCGGCGCCGACACGGTCATGCTGGGCAGCCTGCTCGCCGGCTGCGAGGAGTCCCCCGGCGAGCTGCAGTTCATCAACGGCAAGCAGTTCAAGTCGTACCGCGGTATGGGTTCGCTCGGCGCGATGCAGTCCCGCGGCCAGGGCCGGTCGTACTCCAAGGACCGCTACTTCCAGGCCGAGGTGGCCTCGGACGACAAGCTCGTCCCCGAGGGCATCGAGGGCCAGGTGCCCTACCGCGGCCCGCTGGCCAACGTGCTGCACCAGCTCGTCGGCGGCCTGCGCCAGACCATGGGCTATGTGGGCGCCGCCACCATCGAGGAGATGGAGTCCAAGGGCCGCTTCGTCCGGATCACGTCCGCGGGCCTCAAGGAGAGCCACCCGCACGACATCCAGATGACGGTCGAGGCACCGAACTACAGCAGGAAGTAACACAGCGCGACGCGTGGGGGCGGTTCCGGCATGTGGCCGGAGCCGCCCCCCGCGCTTGTGTCGGGGATACTGGTAGGCGCAGACGTAGAGGGAAAGGCCACACATCGTGACTGAGATCGAGATCGGGCGCGGCAAGCGCGGCCGCAGGGCGTACGCGTTCGACGACATCGCCGTCGTCCCGAGCCGGCGCACCCGGGACCCGAAGGAGGTCTCGATCGCCTGGCAGATCGACGCCTACCGGTTCGAGCTGCCGTTCCTGGCCGCGCCGATGGACTCGGTCGTCTCGCCGCAGACCGCCATCCGCATCGGCGAGCTGGGCGGCCTGGGCGTACTCAACCTGGAGGGTCTCTGGACCCGGTACGAGGACCCGCAGCCGCTGCTCGACGAGATCGCCGAGATGGACGAGGCGACCGCGACCCGCCGCCTGCAGGAGATCTACGCGGCCCCGATCAAGGAAGAGCTGATCGGGCAGCGCATCAAGGAGGTGCGCGACTCCGGTGTCGTCACCGCCGCCGCGCTCTCCCCGCAGCGCACGGCGCAGTTCTCCAAGGCCGTCGTCGACGCCGGCGTGGACATCTTCGTCATCCGCGGTACGACGGTCTCCGCCGAGCACGTCTCGGGCGCGGCCGAGCCGCTGAACCTGAAGCAGTTCATCTACGAGCTCGACGTCCCCGTCATCGTCGGCGGCTGCGCCACGTACACGGCGGCCCTGCACCTGATGCGCACCGGCGCGGCGGGTGTCCTCGTCGGCTTCGGCGGCGGCGCCGCGCACACCACCCGTAACGTGCTTGGCATCCAGGTCCCGATGGCGACCGCGGTCGCCGACGTGGCCGCGGCCCGCCGTGACTACATGGACGAGTCCGGCGGCCGGTACGTGCACGTCATCGCCGACGGCGGTGTCGGCTGGTCCGGCGACCTGCCGAAGGCCATCGCCTGCGGCGCCGACTCGGTCATGATCGGCTCCCCGCTGGCCCGCGCCACGGACGCGCCCGGCAAGGGCCACCACTGGGGCATGGAGGCCGTCCACGAGGACGTGCCGCGCGGCAAGCTGGTCGACCTGGGCATCGTCGGCACCACCGAGGAGATCCTCGCGGGCCCGTCGCACTCCCCGGACGGCTCGATGAACTTCTTCGGCGCCCTGCGCCGCGCGATGGCCACGACGGGCTACAGCGAGCTCAAGGAGTTCCAGCGCGTCGAGGTCACGGTCGCGGACGCCCAGCACAAGCGCTGACGACCGTCCCGTACGCCGAAGGGGCCCCGCACCGGGTGGTGCGGGGCCCCTTCGGCGTGCATGGGTCGTGGGATTCACAAGCCGAGGTACTGGGTCACGGCGTGCTCGACGACGCCGAGTTCGTGGTGGTCGAGGAAGTGCACCGGATCGCCGTGGACGAACCGGACGTCGACCGTACGGATCTGGTCCACGAGCAGCCGGGTGAGTGTCCCCGCGATCTCCAGCTCGGGCCGGAAGACGGACGGCTGGGCGCTCGTCGACGTGGGGATGATCGTGGCCACGCTCCACGGCATGGCGCTGGGGCTCAGGACGAGGCCGTACCGCTTGCCGCGTTGTTCGTGCCCGCGCTTCGCGTCCCCGAGGTCGATCCGGTAGACGGCGCCGCGGATCACCAGGCGTCCTCTTCGGAAGCCAGGTCCTCGTCCGCGAGCCGCTCGGCGTCCGCACGGGCCTGCGTGAGCCACTCCTCGCGCTCCAGCAGGCGCAGGGCGCGGCGGATCACGTCGCTGGTCCCCTCGCCCTCGCGCATCGCGGTCCTGATGATGCGGTCGTCCTCCGGGGTAGGCCGGAATCCTATGGTCGTCGCCATAGGGCGAGGCTACCGCCGTGTTGCACACCTGTGCAACAGATGTTGCACAGAGTCGTCTGGGCGCCCTTTCACAGGCGGTGGGCCGCGCCGCCCGGGGTGGCACCGCGGGTGTCGAGGAGGAGTTGGGCCTTCACTGCCAGGCCCTGGAGGTCGTACGTGCGGTGGTGCTGGAGCAGGACCGTCAGGTCGGCGTGGGCGGCGGCCTCGTAGAGGGAGTCCGCGCGCGGGACGGGGAGTTCGCGGACGCGCCAGTCGGGGACGTGCGGGTCGTGGTAGCTGACGGCCGCGCCGAGGTCCATGAGGCGGCGGGCGATCTCGTCGGCGGGGGAGCCCTGACGGTCGGGCAGGTCCGGCTTGTACGTGATGCCGAGGAGGAGGATCCGGGCGCCGCGGGCCGACTTGCCGTGCTCGTTGAGGAGGGTGGCGGCGCGCTGGACGACGTACGCCGGCATGCGTTCGTTGACCTGGCCCGCGAGTTCGACGAGGCGGAGCGGGCGGTGGGCTCCGACGGTGTCGACGGGGGCGCCGTGCCCGCCCACGCCGGGGCCCGGGCGGAAGGCCTGGAAGCCGAAGGGCTTGGTCTCGGCGCAGCGGATGACGTCCCACAGGTCGACGCCGAGTTCGTGGCAGAGGACCGCCATCTCGTTGACGAGGGCGATGTTGACGTGCCGGAAGTTGGTCTCCAGGAGCTTGACCGTCTCCGCCTCGCGGGGGCCACGCGCGCGTACCACCTTGTCGGTGAGCCGGCCGTAGAAGGCGGCCGCCGCTTCCGTGCAGGCCGGGGTGAGGCCGCCGATGACCTTGGGGGTGCCGGCGAAGCCGTGGGTACGGCTGCCGGGGTCGAGGCGGCCGGGCGAGTACGCGAGGTGGAAGTCGCGTCCGGCCCGGAGGCCCGAGCCCGTTTCGAGGAGGTCCCGGAGCAGGCCCTCGGTGGTGCCGGGGGGGACGGGTGATTCGAGGAGCACGGTGGTGTGGGGGCGCAGCCGGGCGGCGAGCACGCGCGCGGCGTCGGTGACGGCGCCGAGGTCGAGGGCACGGTCGGGGCCGAGGGGGGTGGGGGCGCAGAGGACGGCGGTGCGGACCCGGCCGAGTTCGGCGGGGTCGGCGGTGGGCCGGAAGCCCCCCGCGAGCATCCGGCGGATCTCGGGGACGGTGAGCGAGCCGTCGACCGGGGAGCGGCCGGCGGCGAGTTCGGCGACGGGGCAGGGGTCGGTGTCGTAGCCGACGGTGTCGATGCCTGCGGCGGTGGCGGCCTGGGCGAGGGGGAGTCCGTGGTGGCCGAGGCCGATGACGGCGAGATCAGCGGGCATGGGGGTGGGCCGTCCTTCCCAGTAGCCGGAGGGAGCGCGACGCGCAAGCCCGGTGGACAGAACGGGTCGAGCGCAATGTCAGACTAGGCGTAAATATGACCGATATGCGGGATTGTGTGACCGCAGGTCGCCGAGTGTTATCCACAGGTCGGTGGCGAGGCAGTGGCTGAAGTCGCGGGGGCGGGCCAGAATCGAGCTGTGAGCCGGACCACACGGCCCGGTTCACGGCACGTGTACGCGGAGCTCGTGCGCGGACGACGCGTGCGGACAGACGGGGGACGACGGAAGGCGGCAGCGTGAGGACAGCGACACTGGGACCCGCCGAGCGCGCCGAAGCGCTCGCGGCCATGGCGGAACGCGAACTGGACGTGCTGGTCGTCGGCGCCGGAGTGGTCGGCGCCGGAACCGCCCTCGACGCTGTCACCAGAGGGCTCTCCACCGGCCTCGTCGAGGCGCGCGACTGGGCGTCAGGGACCTCCAGCCGGTCCAGCAAGCTCATCCACGGCGGCCTGCGCTACCTGGAGATGCTCGACTTCGCCCTGGTCAGAGAGGCCCTCAAGGAGCGCGGACTGCTCCTGGAGCGGCTCGCCCCCCACCTGGTGAAGCCCGTCCCCTTCCTCTACCCGCTCCAGCACAAGGGATGGGAGCGGTTCTACGCGGGCTCGGGCGTCGCGCTGTACGACGCGATGTCCTTCTCCTCGGGCCACGGCCGCGGCCTCCCCGTCCACCGGCACCTCTCCCGGCGCCGCGCCCTGCGCGTCGCCCCCTGCCTCAAGAAGGACGCCCTCGTCGGCGCCCTCCAGTACTACGACGCCCAGATGGACGACGCCCGCTTCGTCACCACGCTCGTGCGCACCGCCGCCTCCTACGGCGCCCTGGCCGCGAGCCGGGCCCGTGTCGTCGGCTTCCTGCGCGAGGGCGAGCGGGTCGTCGGCGCCCGCGTCCAGGACGTCGAGGCGGGTGTGGCGTACGAGATCCGCGCCCGGCAGATCGTCAACGCCACCGGCGTGTGGACCGACGACACCCAGGCACTCATCGGCGAGCGCGGCCAGTTCCACGTCCGCGCCTCCAAGGGCATCCACCTCGTCGTCCCCAAGGACCGCATCCACTCCACCACCGGGCTCATCCTGCGCACCGAGAAGTCCGTGCTCTTCGTCATCCCCTGGGGGCGCCACTGGATCGTCGGCACCACCGACACCGAGTGGGACCTCGACAAGGCCCACCCCGCCGCGTCGAGCGCCGACATCGACTACCTCCTCGAGCATGTGAACACGGTGCTCGGCACCCCGCTCACCCGCGACGACGTCGAGGGCGTCTACGCGGGCCTGCGGCCCCTGCTCGCCGGCGAGTCGGACGCCACGAGCAAGCTCTCGCGCGAACACACCGTCGCCCACCCGGTCCCCGGCCTGGTCGTGGTGGCCGGCGGCAAGTACACGACGTACCGCGTCATGGCGAAGGACGCCGTCGACGAGGCGGTGCACGCCCTTGATCAGCGCGTGGCCCCCTGCGTCACCGAGGACACCCCGCTCCTCGGCGCCGAGGGGTACCGGGCCCTGTGGAACGCACGGGCGAGGATCGCCGCGAGAACCGGCCTCCACGTCGTCCGGGTCGAGCATCTCCTCAACCGGTACGGCTCCCTGACGGAGGAGATCCTCGAACTCGTCGCGGAGGACCCGTCGCTCGGCGAACCGCTCGCGGCGGCCGACGACTACCTGCGCGCCGAGATCGTCTACGCCGCCTCGCACGAGGGCGCCCGCCACCTCGACGACGTCCTCACCCGGCGGACCAGGATCTCCATCGAGACCTTCGACCGGGGCACGCTCAGCGCCCGCCCGTGCGCGGAGCTCATGGCGCCGGTCCTCGGCTGGGACGACCACCAGATCGAGAAGGAGGTCGAGCACTACGAGAAGCGGGTCGAGGCGGAGCGCGAGTCGCAGCGGCAGCCCGACGACCTGACGGCGGACGCCGCGCGGCTCGGCGCGCCGGACATCGTGCCGATCTGACAGGGCCTCCGGGTCGCGTGTGTCCGGTGGGAACCTGGGGGGCGCCCGGGGGCGTCGTCATCCCGGAGTACGGACCCGGGGGCGCCGCCCGTCCCAAGGTGAGAGACAATGGCCTCTCTTCCAGGGCGGGTTACCGCATCGCGCGGGAAGCGGCAGACGCGGCGAAGATCAGGGATCGCAGAGGGGACGCATGTCGGAGGCGGAGCAGTCGCGGGACACGGCGAAGGACCCCGGGCGGGACGCCGCCGCGGGGGCCGCGACCGACAGCGACCGAGGAGTGGTCCCAGCCGCGCGTGAGCCGGAGCGGGACACCAAGGACACGCAGGTCAAGCAGGGTACGGACCCGGCCGGCACGCCGGCCGACGCGGGCGACGCGCGGGATGCGCGGGGCCCGGCGGACGCCGTGGGACCCGCGGATCGGGGCGGCTCGGGCGGCGTGGGCGGCTCGGCGGATCCCGCCGGCGCGGCCGGCGTCCCGGGGGCCGGTGCGCGGGACGCGGACGTACGGGATTCGGGCGTACGGGACGTGACGGACGTTCAGGATGCCGCGCGCATTCAGGATGCCGCGGGTCTCCCGGGCGAGAAGGACTCCGCAGGAGTGCCGCCCGGCGGGCCGGCGGGTCCGGGCGGGAGCCGTGGCGACGACGTCGCCGGGCCCGGCCGGCTGCGCGGGACCGAGCCGTCGACCGGCCGGGCCGGGTTCGGCGCGGGTGACGGCGACGGCGAGAGCGATCGCCGCCGGCCGGCACCGGGCGCCGCGCGCGGCACCGGCGGTGACAGACCGCGCAAGGCCCCGGCCGGAGAAGGGCGTCTGCTCGCGGGCCGCTACCGGCTCGGCGCGGTCCTCGGCCGCGGCGGCATGGGCACCGTCTGGCGCGCGGTCGACGAGACCCTCGGCCGTACCGTCGCCGTCAAGGAACTCCGCTTCCCCACCAGCATCGACGAGGACGAGAAGCGGCGCCTCATCACCCGGACCCTGCGCGAGGCGAAGGCCATCGCCCGGATCCGCAACAACGGCGCCGTGACCGTGTACGACGTCGTCGACGAGGACGACCGCCCGTGGATCGTCATGGAGCTCATCGAGGGCAAGTCGCTCGCGGACGCCGTGCGCGAGGACGGCACGCTGACGCCCCGGCGCGCCGCCGAGGTCGGCCTCGCCATCCTCGACGTGCTGCGTTCGGCGCACCGCGAGGGCATCCTGCACCGCGACGTGAAGCCGTCCAACGTGCTGATCGCCGAGGACGGCCGGGCCGTCCTCACCGACTTCGGCATCGCCCAGGTGGAGGGCGACCCCTCGATCACCTCCACCGGCATGCTCGTCGGCGCCCCCTCGTACATCTCGCCGGAGCGCGCCCGCGGCCACAAGCCGGGCCCCGCCGCCGACATGTGGTCGCTCGGCGGGCTCCTGTACGCGGCGGTCGAAGGCAGCCCGCCGTACGACAAGGGTTCCGCCATCGCCACCCTCACCGCGGTGATGACCGAGCCGGTCGACCCGCCGAAGAACGCGGGACCCGAGCTCGAGAAGGTCATCTACGGCCTCCTCGCCAAGGACCCGGCGCAGCGGCTCGACGACGCCGGCGCGCGCGTGCTGCTGCGGGCCGTGCTCGACGCGCCCGAGGTGGCGCCCCCGGTCTCCCCCGAGGCGACGATGGTCGTACCGCTGCCGCCGCGCCCCGAGCGGACACCGGTGGCCCCCGCCGCCGACCGGGACAAGGCGACCGACCCGGCCGCCGACCGGATGCGGGGCGCCCTCAAGTCCGTACGCAACGCGGCGGCCTCCGTGAAGGCCGAGCCCAAGGCGCGTCCGCAGACGGCCACGGGCGCAGGCGCGGGTTCCACGGCGCCGCGGGGCTCGGGCCGGCAGGCTCCGGCCCGTGCGCCGCTGACCGATGTCGTACCGCGCCGCACGCTGGTGATCATCGCCGCCGTCGCCGTGCTCGCCCTGCTCGGGACGATCTTCGCGGTCTCCCTCGGCGGAGGCGGGGACGAGGGGAACCAGGGCAAGGAGAGCGGCGGTACCACGGCCTCGGCCGGTGCCTCGGCCGGCGGTGACGGTTCCGACGGTTCCGGAAGCTCCGGAGGTTCCGGCGGGGACAAGGGCCAGCAGGGCGGCGTCCAGCCCGGGGACAACGGCTCCACGGGTTCGACGGGCGCCGACGGCGCGACGGGCTCCACCGGCGCGTCGAACGGCAACGACGTCACGCCGTCCGGCACGCCCGGCGGCGACGCCGCCGCGAAGCTGCCCGCGGGCTACACCCTCGTCACGAACGAGCGCTTCCACTTCTCCATGGCGATGCCCTCGACTTTCCGGATGCGCGCGATCCCGGGATACAGCGGCGGCGGGATCTTCAGCGAGAGCGGCGGCTTCCCGCGCATCCAGGTCGACTTCAACGCCAGCCCGAAGGACGACGCGGCGGCCGCCTGGGAGCTGGGCAAGATCGGCGTGGCCGCCACCAGCAAGGGCTACAAGCACTTCGGCATCAGGACCGTCTCGTACAAGGGCTACCCGACCGTCGCCGACTGGGAGTTCGAGCGCGTCCAGCAGGGCATGCGCGTCCATGTGCTCAACCGCGGCTTCAAGGTGGACGCCAGGCACGGCTACTCCCTCATGATCAGCTGCAAGGCGGAGGAGTGGAACGGCGCGGAGTGCCGGACGCTGCGGGAGACGGCGTTCGCCACGTTCAGCCCCAAGGACTGACCCGCGCCACGTATCGTGAGAGTTCGAGGACCGTACGCAGTCGAACAGTGCCGATAACTGCACGGTGCCGGACCGGAATTGACGGTCTCGCGTGATCCCGCACGATCCGGAGGGATCCGCGGGCCCACGGGGGACAGCGTGCGCGCGTGGGGAGGCGTCGTGGACGACTACGCGGGAAGGGTGCTCGCCGACCGCTACCGCCTGCCGCTGCCGCCGGGGGACGCGGACGCCGACGCCGACGCCCTGGCCGAGACGCGCGCCTTCGACACGTACAGCGGGCAGGAGGTCCTGGTCCGCCAGGTGCCGCTGCCGGAGTTCGTCGACGCCGAGGTGCTCGACGACGAGGGCGGCCGGGCCGGTCCCCACGGCGGCGCGGGGCGGGGGGCGACCCGCCGCCCGGCCGAGCCCGTCGTCCGCCGGGCCATCGAGGCGGCCCAGGCCGCCGCGCAGATCCCCGACCACCCCCTCCTCGACCAGGTCTTCGACGTCTTCGCGGAGGCCGGCTCGCTGTGGATAGTGAGCGAACGCGTGGCGGCCCGGCCGCTGGCCGCGCTCCTCGCCGAGCGCCCGCTGAACCCGTACCGGGCGGCCGAGATCGGCGCCGACGTCCTCACCGCCCTGCGCGCGCTCCACGCCCATGGCTGGGTGCACCGCAACATCACCTCAAGGACCGTGCTCGTCTGCGACGACGGCCGCGTGGTCCTCACGGGCCTCGCGGTGGGCGCCGCGGAGGAGGCCCTCTGCGGGTACGCGCCCGTACCGGAGCTGGAGCAGGAGGCACACGAGACCCCGTGGCGCCCGCCGGTGGAGGAGTACGGGGCGGAGGCGTACGACTCGGACGACGTCCAGGAGGGGTACGTCCAGGAGGCGTACGTCGAGGAGGGGTACGTCCAGGAGGGGTACGGCTCCGGGGCGTACGAGCAGGACGAGTACGGCTCCGGGGCGTACGGGGCCGAGCCCTACGAGGCGGAGGTCTACGAGGAGGCGGACCAGCACACCCCCTACGGGGCGGAGGCGGTCGAGGAACCGGCCGAGGGGGACCAGGGCGGGGACGCCGAGCCGTACGCCGCCGACGCGTACGCCGCCCACACCTCCGAGCAGCCGTACGGCTCCGACGCCTACGACCCCGACACCGACCCCGGACCCGACGACGACCCCGGCCCGCCCGGCGCCGCCTCCCCCTACGGGACCGGCACCGACCCCTACGGCCGTTCCGGCCACCCCGCCGCCGAGACGCGGCCCGCCGCCACGCCGCCCACCGCCGACGTGCGGGCCGCGCGGGCCGGGGCCATCGCCGCCTACCGGGCCGGGGCCCGCGCGGCCGCCCGGCTCGGCGAGAGCGGCGCGCTGCCCGTCCAGCGCCCCGCGCCGACGGACCCGCCCGAGCCGCCCCCGGCACCGACGGCGCAGGCGGCGGGCGCGCCCGAGCCCCAGTGGTGGGCACGGGTGGCGGACGACGAGGACGACGAGGACGACGGCGACGAGCCGTACGGCGGTGGCCCGCAGGCCGGTCCGCCGCCGCGCGTGATGCTGGCCGGCAGCTGGAGCGACGGCCCGCATGCCTCGCGGGACAGCTCCCCGCCGATCCCCGCCGGTGGCGGCCCCGTGCTGCCCGGCTCGGGGCGACCGGCCCTGCCCGCCGGGTACACGGCCGCGACCCCGGATCCCGCGCGCCTCCCGGTCCCCACCGGCGCCCGGGAGGAGGCGCCGGTCGTCATCCCCGCGCAGGCCGACCGCGGCCCCACCACCCGGCTCGCGGCCGAGCGGGCCCGGCAGACCCGTATCGCGGTCGTCGGCGCCGTCACCGAACGCTGGGCACCCGAACAGGCCGGTCCCGTCCACGAGAACTGGCGGCTCGCCCCGCCCATCGGCCCCGCCACCGATCTGTGGGCGCTCGGGGCGCTCCTCTACCGCGCCGTCCAGGGGCACGCCCCCTACCCGGAGGACAGCGCCGCCGAGCTCGTCCAGCTGGTCTGCGCCGAGCCGCCCGCCTTCGCCGAGGAGTGCGGTCCGCTCCGCCCGGTCGTCGAGTCCCTGCTGCGCCAGGACCCCACCGAGCGGCCGGACTTCGAGGAGCTGCGCGGCTGGCTGCGTTCCCTCGTGCGCTCCGCCCCGGAGCCGGAGTTCGGCGCCGGAGCCGTACCGCCGCCGTCCTTCGACGAGACGCGGCTGCCGATCGTGCGACGGCGGGGCGAGCTGGTGCGCCGCTGGCGCGGGGGAGCGGGCGCCGGCCGCCACCGCCACAAGCGCGGCAAGGACCCGCGCCCCACGGCCCACCGCGGGGACGCGCGCGAGGCCGCACCCGTAGGGGCCGGCCCCCGCGGGGAGTTCCGCGAGTCGTATCAGGAACGGGAGTCGTACCGGGAGCCGCACAGGGAGTCGTACCAGGAGTCGTTCCACGAGGAGATCCCTCAGCGCGCGCCCCGGTCGCCCCGTGCGCCGCGCCCGTCGTCCTCCAGGCCCCCGGGTTCCCCGCGCGCCCTCGGCCGTACGCTCCTGATCCTCGTCCTCCTCCTGCTCGGCGGCGCCGTCGCGTACGCCGTCCTCTTCATGCCCGGCGAGAGCGGGACACCCACCGGGACACCCACCGGGACACCTACCGGGACACCCACCGGGCCGGGGGCACCCACCGCCGCCGAGAGCCCGCGTACCACCCCGCCCCCGCCCACGGGCCGTCCGTCCGCGAGCACGGCACCGCCCACCGCCCCGCGCACCACTCCGCCCGCCGCGGATCCCTCGGCCCCCGCGCTCGCCGCCGGGTACACGGTGCGCCAGGACCCGGAGGGCTTCCGGATCGGGGTGCCGAACGGCTGGCGGCGCAGCCCGATCAACGATGCCGGGCAAGTCCGCTACACCGGCGGGGACTTCACGATGATCGTCGTCCCCGGCCGGGACAGCGTCCGTGACCACGGCTCCGACCCGCTGGAGTACCAGAGCGTCAAGGAGCGCGAGCTGGAGCCGTGGCGGGCGTCGAGCTGGTCGAAGGTGGAGAAGGCCCGCAGGGTGGACATCGGCCGGACGCCGACGGCCGAGGGTCACTACACCTGGCTGGACAGCACGGGCCGTGAGGTGTTCGTGCGCAATCTCGCCATGATCGACGGCGGCAGGTACCACGTCGTCCTCGTCATCGGTCCGGAGGGCGAGCGCGACAAGGTCTCCGAGATCTACGGCGAGGCCACGAAGGCGTTCCGACCGGGGCGCTGAACAGGGCGGGGCATCCATGAGCCCCGACCTGAGCGCCGGAGCGTCATCAGCCCCCGGTCACAGTGCTGTTCCTATGACCGCCCCGAGGTTCCGCCGCCCGTACCCCCCTCCGTAACCTGGCATCCGAAGGAACGGGCGGGGGCTAGTGGAACATTCTCAGAGCACAGGGGCGGGGCTGTTGCTCGCCGGTCGCTACCGGCTGGGCGAGTCCATCGGACGCGGCGGCATGGGCAAGGTCTGGCGTGCGCACGACGAGGTGCTGCACCGCGTGGTGGCGGTCAAGGAGCTGACGGCGGGCCGGTTCGTTGCCGAGGCCGACCGCCTCGTGCTGCACGCCCGTACGCAGAAGGAGGCGCGGGCCGCCGCGCGGATTACCCACCCGGGTGTGGTGACCGTCCATGACGTCCTGGAGCACGACGACCGGCCGTGGATCGTCATGCAGTACGTCGACGGGCCCTCGCTCGCCGACGCCGCCAAGGAGACGGGTGCGATCGAGCCGCGGGAGGCGGCCAGGATCGGGCTGCACGTGCTCGGCGCGCTGCGCGCCGCGCACGCGGCCGGAGTGCTGCACCGGGACGTCAAGCCGGGCAACGTGCTCCTCGCGCGCGACGGGCGCGTCCTGATCACCGACTTCGGGATCGCGGCGATCGAGGGGGACGCGACGATCACCCGGACCGGTGAACTCGTGGGCTCCATCGACTATCTGGCGCCCGAGCGGGTACGGGGCGGCGACCCGGGACCGGCCTCCGACCTCTGGTCCCTCGGCGCCACGCTGTACACGGCGGTGGAGGGCGCGTCGCCGTTCCGCCGCACCTCGCCGATCAGCACCATGCAGGCCGTGGTGGCCGAGGAGCCGCCGTACCCGGAGAAGGCGGGGCCGCTGGCCGCCGTCATCGTCGCCCTGCTGCGCAAGGACCCGGAGCAGCGGCCGCAGGCCGACGAGGCCGGGCGGATGCTGCTCGACGCGATGGAGGGCCGGACGTCGGAGGCGGCGCAGGCGTACGTACCGACCCAGCGCGTGGCCAGGGAGGACCTGGACCCGGTGGGGGACGGGCCCGGTCTCGGCCACGGTCTGGTGGAGCTGAGCGAGGAGGATGACGGGGAGAGGGCGCGGGACGCCACCGGACCGACGGGTACCTCCCGCGCATCCGTACCGGCGCGTACGGCCCAGTGGCCCCACCCGCCGCAGAGGCCCGACCAGACCCACCAGACCCACCAGACCCACCAGACCCATGGGGTCCATTCGTCGTACCAGCCCCATCAGCAGCATCAGCCCCACAACCCCCATCTGCCCCACCCCGCCTCCTCCCCGCCCACTGCGGTGACGCCCCCCGCCTCTCCCGCGTCGGCCGCCGGCCGGGGCCGTTGGCGTACCTCCGTCCTCGCGGCCGTGCTCGCCGGGCTCGTCGCGGGCGGCGCCGTCTTCGTCGCCATGAACTACGCGGGCGGCGACCAGGGCGGTGACGGCGGGCGGACCTCGGCCACCGGCCCCGCCCCCTCCACCACCGCCGACGGCACGTCGAACGACGTACCGGCCGGCTGGCACCGCGTCCACGACCCAGAGGGCTTCAGCCTGCTCGTACCGCAGGGCTGGAAGCGCCAGACGGAGGGCGACCAGATCGACTACACCCCGGACAACGGCAACCACCGCATCCGGATCAGCATCGACCGGAGCCCCGACTTCGAGAACCCGTACATGCACGCCCTGGACCTGGAGCGCGTCCTGGAGAAGCGGATGGACTACACCCGGATCAAGCTCAATCAGGTCACCTACCGCGACCAGGTCAGCTCCGCCCAGTGGGAGTTCACCTGGACCGAGAAGAAGGACTTCCCCGGGCCGCGGCACGCGATCGACCTCATGTACTACGAGGACGACGGCACCGAGTACGCCCTCTACATGTCCTCGCCGGAGTCGAGCTGGGAGACCACCCGCGAGCAGTTCGACATCGTCACCCAGCACTGGCGGGCGCCGGGCGACTGACCCCTTCGGACAATCTCGGAGGAGGGCCTCCTTCCGTCATGAGCCCCTGATCAGGGCTTATGTGCCAGTGATCGCTGGCGCGATGTGTGTACCCGGTGAAAACGCGTTACCGACGGGTACCCAAAGGGCGGAACGCCGCCTACGCTCGCCCTCATGACGGACTCGCAGGCCCCCGCCGCCCCCTCGGTTCCCGACGCCCCCGCCGCGAAGGCCGGAGCACCCGCCGCGGCGACCAACCCGGTCGCGCCCTCGCCCGCCGGCGCGCGTACCGCCGCCGACGTCGTGACGCCCGAGGTGGTCGCCCGGCTCACCCGCGGTGTCGTCGGCTCCGGCCGTACCGCCAACCACACCCCGTTCACCGGGGAGAAGCTGGCGGACCTGCCCGAGTCCACCCCGGAGGACGTCGCCGAGGCCTTCGCGCGCGCCCGCGCCGCCCAGGAGGCCTGGGCCGCCACCCCGGTCAAGGCCCGCGCCGCCGTCCTCCTCCGCTTCCACGACCTGGTCCTCCAGCGTCAGGCCGAGGTCCTCGACCTCATCCAGCTGGAGACCGGCAAGGCCCGCCTGCACGCCCACGAGGAGGTGCAGGCGGTGGCCGTCGCCGCCCGCCACTACGGCCGCAAGGCCCCCTCGTATCTGCGCCCCCGTCACCACACCGGCGTCGTCCCGACCCTCACCAAGGTCACCGAACTGCGCCAGCCCCGCGGGGTCGTCGGCCAGATCGCCCCCTGGAACTACCCGCTGGAGCTCTCCGTCGGCGACGCGCTCCCCGCCTTCGTCTCGGGCAACGCCGTCGTCATGAAGCCCGACACGGAGACCGCCCTCACCGCGCTCTGGGCCCGTGACCTGCTCATCGAGGCCGGCCTGCCCGCCGAGGTCTTCCAGGTCGTCCTCGGCGAGGGACCGGTCGTCGGGCCCGAGGTCGTCAAGCACGCCGACTACGTCTCCTTCACCGGCTCCACCCGCACCGGCCGCGAGGTCGCCCAGGGTGCCGCCGCCCGGCTCGTCGGCGTCTCCCTCGAACTCGGCGGCAAGAACGCGATGCTCGTCCTGAAGGACGCCGACATCGAGAAGGCCGCCGCCGGCGCCGTCCGCGCCTGCTTCTCCTCCGCCGGCCAGCTCTGCATCTCCATCGAGCGCCTGTACGTCCACGAGTCCGTCGCCGACGACTTCCTCGCCCGCTTCGCCGCCCGTACGAAGGCGATGCGGCTCGGGAACTCGCTCGCGTACGGCGCCGACATGGGCTCCCTCGTCGGCGAGCGCCAGCTGGAGACCGTCACGAAGCACGTCGAGGAGGCAGTCGCCAAGGGCGCCACGCTCGTCGCCGGCGGCGTCGCCCGCCCCGACATCGGCCCCCTCTTCTACGAGCCGACCATCCTCGACGGCGTGGAGGCCCCGATGGCCGTCTGCACCGAGGAGACCTTCGGTCCGGTCGTCTCCGTCTACCGCTTCACCGACGAGGACGAGGTCATCGCCCTCTCCAACGCCACCCCGTACGGCCTGAACTCCTCCGTCTGGACGAAGGACTCGCGCCGCGGCCACGCCGTCGCGGCCCGCCTGCGCACCGGCACCGTCAACATCAACGAGGGGTACGCCCCCGCCTACGGCAGCGTGCAGTCCCCGATGGGCGGCATGAAGGACTCCGGGCTCGGCCGGCGCCACGGCTCGGAGGGCATCCTCAAGTACACCGAGGCCCAGACCGTCGCCCAGCAGCGGCTCATGCCCCTCGCGCCCTCCTTCGGGATGGACGACGAGAAGTACGCCGCGTTCATGAGCGTGTCCCTGAAGGCGATGAAGGCCCTGCGCCTGCGCTGACGCCCTTTCCTTTTCACACCTTTTCGTACGAGGAGAGCCATGGCCGCGGTACCCCCTACCCAAAATCAGGAGAACACCGAGAGCGCCGACGACGCCGCGTACGACTACGACGTCCTCGTCGTCGGCTCCGGCTTCGGCGGTTCGGTCACCGCCCTCCGTCTCACCGAGAAGGGCTACCGGGTCGGCGTCCTCGAAGCAGGTCGCCGCTTCACCCGGGAGAGCCTGCCGAAGAACTCCTGGGACGTGAAGAACTTCCTGTGGGCCCCCGCGCTCGGTCTCTACGGCATCCAGCGCATCCACCTGCTCGGCAACGTCATGGTGCTCGCGGGCGCCGGCGTCGGCGGCGGCTCCCTCAACTACGCCAACACCCTCTACGTACCGCCCAAGCCGTTCTTCGACGACCCGCAGTGGAAGGACATCACGGACTGGCAGGACGAGCTGCGGCCGTACTACGACCAGGCGCAGCGCATGCTCGGCGTCCGGCTCAACCCGACGACGACCCCCTCCGACGTGCACCTCAAGGCCGCCGCCCAGGCGATGGGCATCGGCGACACCTTCCACATGGCACCGGTCGGCGTCTTCTTCGGGGACGGTGACGACGCCGACGGAACGGCGAAGGCGAAGCCGGGCAGCGAGGTCGCCGACCCGTACTTCGGCGGCGCCGGACCCGCCCGGCGCGCCTGCACGGAATGCGGCGAGTGCATGACCGGCTGCCGTCACGGCGCCAAGAACACCCTCAACGAGAACTACCTCCACCTCGCCGAGAAGGCGGGCGCCACCGTCCACCCGATGACCACGGTCGTCACCGTCACCGAGGACTCACGGGGCGGCTTCGCCGTGAAGACCCTCCCCACCGACCGGCGGCGAAAGGGACAGGGGCGGACGTTCACGGCCCGCCGGGTGGTGATCGCGGCAGGCACGTACGGCACCCAGACCCTGCTGCACCGGATGAAGGACAGCGGGCTGCTGCCCCGGATCTCGCACCGGCTCGGCGAACTCACCCGTACCAACTCCGAGGGCCTCGTCGGCGCGCAGACCACCGACCGCCGCTACCGGAAGAAGTTCGGCAAGGAGAAGGCCGACTTCACGCGCGGCGTCGCCATCACCTCCTCGGTCCACCCCGACGCCAACACCCACATCGAACCGGTGCGCTACGGCAAGGGCTCCAACTCCATGGGCAGCCTCACCGTCCTCCAGGTGCCCTACGGGGCCCACCGGGTGCGCAACTGGTTCCTCAACCTGATCAAGCACCCCGCCCTGGCCGCCCGCTCCCTCTCCAACTGGCACTGGTCGGAGCGGACCATCATCGGCCTGGTCATGCAGTCCCTCGACAACTCCCTGACGACCTACCGCAAGCCCGGCGGCCTCGGAAAGGGCCTGCTCACAGCCCGCCAGGGGCACGGCGCGCCGAACCCGGTGCAGATCCCGGAGGCCACCCGGGCCGCCACCCTCCTCGCCGAGGAGATCAACGGCTTCGCCGGCTCCAACATCGGCGAACTGATGGGCACCCCGCTCACCGCCCACTTCCTGGGCGGCTGCCCGATCGGCGCCGACGCCGAGACCGGCGTCATCGACCCGTACCACCGGCTCTACGGCCACCCCGGGATCTCCGTCGTCGACGGGGCCGCCGTCTCGGCCAACCTCGGCGTCAACCCGTCCCTGACGATCACGGCCCAGGCCGAGCGGGCCATGTCCTTCTGGCCGAACAAGGGCGAGGAGGACACCCGCCCGCGGCAGGGGGAGGCGTACGTACGGCTCGCGGCGATCGAACCGAAGTCCCCCGCGGTCCCGGCCGAGGCCTTCGGCGCCCTGCGGCTGCCGTTCCTCGGAATGCCCGCGGTCCCGCCGAGGAAGGCCGACGCTGCCGGGACGGCCTGACACGGCCGGGCCGACCCGGTTCGGGACGGGACACAGGAAAGGGCGCTGCACCCCCCTCCGAGTGCAGCGCCCTTACCAGTTCTGGTGATGCTGCATAGATGACCCGTGACCGCCGGGATTGGTTGTAGCGGTTGCATGGGATCTTTGTGTGACGCGCGTCACGTTCTCTTCGGGGTCTTCTCCGGGCTTCTTTCGGGGCGCGCACAGAGAAGGGCCCCGCGCCCGCGACTTCCGGTCGCGGCGGCACGGGGCCCTCAGGGGTCGGCACCGGTGACAGGGCAGCGGCGGTGCCGAGCGGGGCGGCGCCGGGAGGTCGCGCCGCGTGGGGAGGAAGGACAGGAGGACGGGGAAGGCGGGGAGGATCGGAAGATCGGCCGGTTGCGGCCGGCCCCGGGCGTCCCCGGGACCGACCGCCCTTTTGGGTGACCGGGCTGCTGTCCCCTGCTGTCCGGTCACAAGCGCTGGTGCGAGGTCCCACGACGTACCGGAGTACGCCACACGCCCCAGCGAAGCCACGCGTGGTTTCTTACGGGCCCGCCCCTGGCTGGCACGGACACCAGGACCAACGAAGCCGGGTCCGAGCCGGTCACGCGCCGTACGGGTGAGAGCGGGCCCGAACTCAGATGCGGGCACCCACCCCGAAGCCGCGCGGGGACGTAGGGGCCCCCGCAGCTGCCCGAGCGACCCCGAAGCCGGGCAAAGGCGCACCCGGCTGGTAGCCGCGAGGCGGCCTCCTCGTCGCCCGGGCTCTCAGATGCGCCCCCGGCACAGCTCCAACATCGTCATCGCCAGCGTCGTGCCCGGCTTGCCCAGCGCGTCCCGGTAGTGGCCGAGGACCTCCATCTCGCGCGCCAGGTTCACCCGGCGGCCGCCGGAGGAGATCCGGGCCTCCTGGATCACGGCCGAGACGGCCATCCGTTCCTGGATCAACCCGATGATCCGGTCGTCGAGCGCGTCGATGCGCTCACGGGAGTCGCCGATCAGCGCCGCCGCCTCGTCGGTGCGGGCGCCGGTCTTCTCGGTCTCGGTCAGTGCGGTCATGGTGGGCTCCTCGTGAGGTAGGGGTGTCGGGAGACCCTGGGCCGGTCCGGCCCGGAAACAGCAGAACGCCCCGGGCCTTGTCGGCCCGGGGCGCCTGGGAAGTCGCTTGTCAGTTGCTCAAGCAGCACGACCATGGCAGCCGGTGGGCCGGTTGCCATAGGTAAAGACGAAGGTCGTGAGCTCGCGCATGACGACAGTATGGACCCCGCCGCCGAGCCGGAGCCAAACCGGGTTCGGATGGTGAGACGAAAAGCGTCACTGGCGCGCCGGTAGAATCGACATATAGCCCCCCCTCTTTCGGGGGACCCTCCCTACCGCCGGAAGGCCGCCGTAGTGTCATCAGCGACTCCCGCTGCCGCGCCCGACGTCTCCAACCCGGACGTAGTCCTCGTTGTCGACTTCGGCGCCCAGTACGCCCAGCTCATCGCCCGCCGTGTCCGTGAGGCCCGGGTCTACAGCGAGATCGTCCCGTCCACCATGCCGGTGGCCGAGATGCTGGCCAAGAACCCGAAGGCGATCATCCTCTCCGGCGGCCCGTCCTCCGTGTACGCGGAGGGCGCCCCCCGTCTCGACCGCGCGCTCTTCGAGGCGGGTGTCCCCGTCTTCGGCATGTGCTACGGCTTCCAGCTGATGGCGACGACCCTCGGTGGCACCGTCGACAACACCGGTGCCCGCGAGTACGGCCGGACCCCGCTGCACGTCTCCAAGGCCGGCTCCACCCTCTTCGAGGGCACGCCGGTCGAGCAGTCCGTGTGGATGTCGCACGGCGACGCCTGCTCCGCCGCTCCCGAGGGCTTCTCCGTCACCGCGTCCACGGACGTCGTGCCGGTCGCCGCCTTCGAGAACGACGAGAAGAAGCTGTACGGCGTCCAGTACCACCCCGAGGTCATGCACTCCACGCACGGCCAGCAGATCCTGGAGCACTTCCTCTACCGCGGCGCCGGCATCGAGCCGAGCTGGACCACGGGCAACGTGATCGACGAGCAGGTCGCGGCCATCCGCGCCCAGGTCGGCGACAAGCGCGCCATCTGCGGCCTCTCCGGCGGCGTCGACTCCGCCGTGGCCGCCGCGCTCGTCCAGAAGGCCATCGGCTCGCAGCTCACCTGCGTCTACGTCGACCACGGCCTGATGCGCAAGAACGAGACCGAGCAGGTCGAGAAGGACTTCGTCGCCTCGACCGGCGTCAACCTCAAGGTCGTCGACGCGCAGGACCGCTTCCTCGCCGCCCTCGCCGGGGTCTCCGACCCCGAGGAGAAGCGGAAGATCATCGGCCGCGAGTTCATCCGCGTCTTCGAGCAGGCCCAGGCCGAGATCGTCGCCGAGTCGGCGGGCACCGGCGAGGACGTCGCCTTCCTCGTCCAGGGCACGCTGTACCCGGACATCGTCGAGTCCGGCGGCGGCACCGGCACCGCCAACATCAAGTCCCACCACAATGTGGGCGGCCTCCCCGAGGACCTGGAGTTCGAGCTCGTCGAGCCGCTGCGCCAGCTCTTCAAGGACGAGGTCCGCATGGTCGGCCAGGAGCTCGGCCTGCCCGAGGAGATCGTCCAGCGCCAGCCGTTCCCCGGCCCCGGCCTCGGCATCCGCATCGTCGGCGAGGTCACCAAGGAGCGCCTGGACCTGCTGCGCGAGGCCGACGCCATCGCCCGCGAGGAGCTCACCGCGGCCGGCCTCGACCGCGAGATCTGGCAGTGCCCGGTCGTCCTGCTCGCCGACGTCCGCTCCGTGGGCGTCCAGGGCGACGGCCGCACCTACGGTCACCCGATCGTGCTGCGCCCCGTCTCCTCCGAGGACGCCATGACGGCGGACTGGTCGCGCCTGCCGTACGACGTGCTGGCGAAGATCTCGACCCGCATCACCAACGAGGTCGAGGACGTCAACCGCGTCGTCCTCGACATCACCAGCAAGCCGCCGGGCACCATCGAGTGGGAGTAGTCGCTCCCGCTGAGGTGTGAGGCCGTCGTCCCGGTAGCCCGGGGCGGCGGCTTCGTCGTGTCCGGGCTCTGGTGACTTGCCCGACCGGGCGTTACCTTCCGGCGCATGAGCGCGATACCCGAACCCGTCCCCGTCGACCGGCTCCACTTCGCCCTGCCGCCCGTCCACGCGACGGCCGAGGAGGAACGCGTCCACCGCAAGCAGCGGCTCGCGGGCGCGCTCCGGCTCTTCGGACGGTTCGGCTACGAGGAGGGCGTCTCGGGCCACATCACCGCTCGCGACCCCGAGTACCCCGACGCGTTCTGGGTGAACCCCTTCGGGGCGCCGTTCGAGGAGGTGACCGCGAGCGACCTCATCCTGGTCAACGGCGAAGGACAGGTCCTCCGGGGCGGCCGGCACGTGAACCAGGCCGCGTTCACCGTGCACGCCCAGGTCCACCGGGCCCGGCCCGACGTCGTCGCCGTCGCCCACACCCACTCCCTCCACGGGCGGACCCTCGCCGCGCTCGGCGAACTCCTCGACCCGATCACCCAGGAGGCCTGCGCCTTCTACCAGGACCACGCCCTCTACGACGCCTACACCGGCGTCACCGTCGACGCCGAGGAGGCCCGCCGGATCGCCGTCGCCCTCGGCGCCTTCAAGGCGATCGTGCTCCGCAACCACGGGGTGCTCACCGTCGGCACCTCCGTCGACGCGGCGGCCTGGTGGTTCATCGCCGTCGAGCGCTGCGCGCAGGTGCAGCTGGCCGCGCGGGCGGCCGGCAAACCCGTCCTGATCGACCACCGCGAGGCCGTCGCCACCCGCGAACAGCTCGGCGGCGACCTCGTCGCCTGGATCAACTACCAGCCCCTGTGGCGCAGGATCAGCCGAGCGGAGCCCGAACTCCTGTCGTAACACCATCGCTTCACCTTTCTGTACGTCAATGAGATGGCGCGGCTATCACTCTTCGGCGGGGCGCGCGCGGCAGGCGCGGAAGCCGCCGGTGCGGCACAATTCCGGGGAACCGACGACCGGTTGGCCCTTTGGGCGCCCGGTCCATGTCGGGCAGTGAGCTCGGGAAGTGAGCACCGTGGCGGTTCAAGAGGCGAGACAGTACGGCGAGCACGCGACGGCCTGTGCCGGCTGCGCCCACTGCGGACAGGCCGGCCACCGCCGCGCCGTCGCCGCCTTCCTCGCCCGGCGCGACGAACTGGCCGCCGGACACGGCGTCCCCGCCGCCGTCGCGCACTCCCCGGTCGCCGCCCGCCAGTGGGTCTCCGACGAGCTCGCCCAGTCCGCCCGCGCGGTGGCCGTACGAGACCGGGAGGCCGGCGCGGCCTGGCTCGACCGCGTACGGCGCGGAGGCCTCGGCGTCGTCTGGGGCGCCGCCCTCGCCCTCCTCCTAGGCCAGGCCCTCACCGCCGTCGGGGACGGCTGGACCGGCGCCCGCACAGCCGGCCTCTGCACTGCCCTGGTCCTCGCCGTCCTCCTCAGCGTCGCGGCCCACACCCACCGCTCCCGAGGCGGGCTCCTCGCCCCTCTCATCGGCGAGGACAACCGGCTCTCCACCACCCGCGCCGTCGCCGCCGCCTGGCTCCTGCTCCTCGGCTACACCCTCCTCTTCCTCGCCTTCCGATCGCCGGGCGCGACCGCCTTCGGTCTGGCCCGGGGCGCCGGTCTGCTGACCGCCCTGGCCCTGGTGTCGGCCGTCACGGTGGCCGCCCGCCTCGTGGTGACGGCGGGAATCGCGGCCCGCCGCCTCCAGAAGGTGCGCGCCGACCGCCCGCGAGCCGCCGATCTCCTCTGCGACGACAACGGCCGGGCCGACCTCGCCGACGTCCAGTACCTCCTCGTCTCCTGCTCCGTCCTCGTCCTGGCGGCCACCGGACTCGCCCGCCACCCCTCCGGGCTCCCCGAGGTGCCCTGGTCCCTGGTGCTCCTCCTCGGAGGCTCGGCGGCCTGGCACCTCGCCGCCAAGTGCACCGAGGGCGTCCGCCCCGCCATCCACTCGGTGGTCCGGTCCCGGGAGGCGGGCGACCTCGACGCCCCGATCCGGACGGGCGACGACATCGAGATCCGCGGCTGCGGCTTCGTCCCGCCCGGCGCCTGCGCCCCCGACCCGCTGACCCGGCTCGTCGTCCGCATCGGCCCCGTCCACGCCCATGTGCCGCTGGTCCCGGTCCCGGGCGGCTTCGCCAACCCCACCGACACCTCCCTGACCGTCCCCCTGCCGGCCGACGTGGAACCGGGCCGGGTGGAGGTCTCGGTCGTGACGGCGGCGGGCGTGGAGACCAACCGGGTCACGATCGACGTCGTGGACTGAGCGTCCGGCCCCCTTCCCGTATCCCCGGAGCTCGTGGGCGAGGAGAATCGTTCCGCGAACAGTCGTACGGGGCGTGGAGAGGTGACCGACGATGACGGGACAGGCGAACCGGACGGACGACACGGGTGACGGCCCCCAGGGCCCCGGTGACACCGGCCGCTCCGCCGAGGAGAAGACCCACCCCGACCGGCGCGGGGCCGCCCGTGCCCGCTGGACAGCCGTCCTCGACCGGTGGAAGGCGGTCGCCTCCCGCTACGCACTCCTCCCGCTCCGCCTCTTCCTCGGCATCACCTTCATCTACGCCGGTCTGGACAAACTCACCGACGCCGCTTTCCTCGCCGACACCGGCAGCGGCTCCATCGGCGAGACGATGCGCGGCGTCCGGGACAGCTCAGCCATCCCCGCCCTGGTCGACCTCGCCCTCAGGAACCCCACCGGATTCGGCTACGCCATCTCCATCGGAGAACTCGCCGTCGGGATCGGAACCCTGCTGGGCCTCTTCGCGCGACTGGCGGCCCTCGGGGGCGCGCTGATCTCGCTGAGCCTCTGGCTGACCGTGAGCTGGCAGGTGCAGCCGTACTACCTCGGCAACGACCTCGCCTATCTGATGGCCTGGCTCCCGCTGCTGCTGGCAGGAGCGTCCGTACTGTCGCTGGACAGGCTCCTCGCCGAACGGCGCCGTATTCGATAGGCGACCCAGGTCGCGAAGCCGGCCGCTCCCAGGCCACCGCAGAGCACCGGGATCACCACGTACCAGGGGGTCGTCCAGGACCCGGTGGCGTCCCCCGCGTACACGGCGGCCAGGGCGAGGGCGGTGAGGCCGACGAGCAGCCGGCCGGGGCGGAACTCATGAAGCAGCACGGGTGACCTCCACCTGTCCGATGCCGACCTCGAGCGAGAGGTCCAGGGTGCCCGCCGGGGTGGTCCCGGCCGGCGGGTTGAGCGTGCGGTTCTCCGTACGGTCCGGCGAGATGTCGATGTCGTTGGGGGGCTGACCCGGCATCTGCAGATCACCGAGGCCCACCTCGGCGCGCACCTTCACGACCGCGTCGTTCGGGACGATCACCTTGAGCTGCCCGGCGCCCACCCCGGCCGACGTCGAGATCGTCGTGCCCGCCGGCACCGAGAGCCGGGACAGATCGAGCGTGCCGATTCCGGTGCCCACCTCGTAGTGGGGCTGCACGGCGGTGATCGCGGCCGGCTCCCATGTCTCGCGGATCCATTCCGTGGAGATCCGGTCGGGCAGGGCCGTGGCCAGCGCAAGCAGGCCCGCCGTGAGCACGGTGTGGAAGATCGTGCCGAACCCCGTCCGGCCCAGGAAGCTGCTGACGACAAGACCGAGACCGAACACCGCGAGGGCGGCGACCAGACCGGTCTGCACGCTCGTGCCGAGCGGCTCGGTCTCCCAGGTCAGCGCGGTGCCGAGAACGGCCGCGACCATGGCGAGCAGATGGACGAGACCGCCGATGGAGAGCGGACTGCGCCGGACCGAGGGCGTGGGACGCCCGGGGGCCGAACGATCGGGACCCCACTGGCCGCCGGGCTTCGGCACCTCGCCGTCCACCCGGCCGTCCTCGTCCAGGAGACCGTGCGGCCCCCACAGGTAGCCCACGGCCACCTTGCCCGTCGAGCCGTCCTTGACTATCGGGTCCTTCCACCACGAGGGGAACTCGACCAGCGGTGGGGCCTTCGTCTCGGGCGGGGCCTCCGCGACCGCGAGGGCCGCCGCGGCCGACTCCACCCGGCCCTCGGGCTCCACCGCGCCGACCTGCCGGCGCCGCGACCAGACCGCCGCCGCGCACACCGCGAACGACAGCAGGAGAGCGGACCCCAGCATCGTCCCGCTGTGCAGCATCGACAGGAAGATCCCGCAGCCCACCAGGGCCATGAGGACCGCGGCCAGCGAACCGCCGGAGACCCGGCCGGTCAGCAGTCTGCGCCCCTCGCTCTCCTCCTCGTCCGCGAGCGGGATCAGCAGCCACGCGAAGCCGTAGAAGATCAGCCCGAGGCCGCCCGGCACCGACAGCACACCGACCGCGACGCGGAAGATCACCGGGTCCATGTCGAAGTGCCGGCCGAGGCCACCGCAGACTCCGCCCACGACCTTGCTGCCGCGCGAGCGCCGCAGGGGCGGGGCGGTGACGGCCTCCGCCGGCGGCGGGGCCACGTGCTGCGAAGGCATCGAACTCGTCATGCCTCCATGGTGACGGCCGGTGACGTCGAAAGGCACCGGGGCCGACCCTGGCCCGACCCTGATATTCGGCACCCCTCCCTCCCCGAGGCGGTACCAGGGACGATCTCAGGGCAGACCCTGATGCCCCGGGCCCGCCCCACGTGTGACGATCGGTGCATGTCCGCAGCCGCTCGTGTCACCGAGACCGACGAACCGCCCGTGCGCAGGCTCTACAGGAGCGCCGACGGGCGGTGGCTCGGCGGTGTCGCCCGCGGACTCGCCGGACACCTCGGGCTGCCCGTTGTCTGGGTGCGGGTGGTCTTTGTCGCCCTCTTCCTCGCGGACGGCCTCGGCCTCCTGCTCTACGCGGCGTTCTGGATCGTCGTCCCGCTCGGCGTCGGCGGCCGGACCGCCCCGCGGCCCGTCTTCGAGATCACCCCCGACGGGCGCCGAAGACTGCGCAAGCCCGATCGCGGACAGGTCGTCGCGCTGATGGCCCTCGCGATCGGCGGCGCGGTCCTTGTCGGGAGCATCAGCTTCGAGAACGAGTCCGGGAGGTACATCTGGCCCCTGATCCTCGTCTGCGGCGGCGTCACCCTGGTCTGGCGCCAGGCGGACAACGCCCGGCGGGCCAGTTGGACCGACGGCGGGCGCCACAGCCGCGCCTTCCATCTCGCACGCGGCCTCGCCGGCGTCGCCCTGGTCGGCACCGGTCTCGCGGTCTTCGTGGTGGTCCGCGGCTCCGTCGCCCAGCTCGGCACGGCCCTCACCGCCGCCGTCGCGGTGCTCACCGGGATAGCCCTGCTCGCCGGTCCGTGGCTCGTGCGGATGTCGCAGGACCTCACGGAGGAGCGGACCATGCGCATCCGTGCCCAGGAGCGCGCCGAGGTGGCGGCCCACGTCCACGACTCCGTGCTGCACACGCTCACCCTGATCCAGCGCAACGCCGACGACGGGGGCGAGGTGCGCCGCCTCGCCCGGGCCCAGGAGCGGGAGCTGCGGAACTGGCTCTACAAGCCCGAGGGCACCGGCAGGGACGAGGAGCCCGACACCCTCGCCGAGGCGGTGAAGAAGGCCGCGGCCGAGGTCGAGGACAAACACGGAGTCCCTCTCGAAGTGGTCGTCGTCGGCGACTGCCCGCTCGACGACGGACTGGTCGCGCAGATGCAGGCCGCGCGCGAGGCGATGGTCAACGCCGCCAAGTACGGTGGCGAGGGCGGCGCCGTGCAGGTGTACGCGGAGGTGGAGGGCCGCACGGTCTTCGTCTCGGTGCGGGACCGGGGGCCGGGCTTCGATCTGGACGCGGTGCCCGAGGACAGGATGGGCGTACGAGAATCGATCATCGGCCGGATGCAGCGCAACGGCGGCACCGCCCGGCTGCGGTCCGTGCCGGGCGGGGGCACCGAAGTGGAGCTTGAGATGGAGAGGGCGGACGGATGAGCGACGAGACCGGGGCAGCTACCGGGACCGATGCGGGGGCGGCGGGCACGGAGCGCCGGGTGCGGGTGGTGCTCGTCGACGACCACCGGATGTTCCGTACGGGCGTGCAGGCCGAGATCGGCAGGACCGAGGTCACCGGCGTCGAGGTGGTCGGAGAGGCCGCCGACGTCGACCAGGCGGTCACCGTCATCACGGCGACCCGCCCCGAGGTCGTCCTCCTCGACGTGCACCTCCCGGGCGGCGGCGGGGTGGAGGTGCTGCGGCGCTGCGCGAGCCTGATGGGTGCGGCGGAGGACCCGGTCCGCTTCCTGGCCCTCTCGGTCTCGGACGCGGCGGAGGACGTGATCGGGGTGATCCGGGGCGGGGCCCGTGGCTACGTCACCAAGACGATCACCGGCACCGATCTGGTCGACTCGATCTTCCGGGTCCAGGAGGGTGACGCCGTCTTCTCCCCCCGGCTCGCCGGGTTCGTCCTGGACGCCTTCGCGTCGACGGACGCGCCGCCGGTGGACGAGGACCTGGACCGGCTGACCCAGCGGGAGCGGGAGGTGCTGCGGCTGATCGCCCGGGGATACGCGTACAAGGAGATCGCCAAGCAGCTCTACATCTCGGTGAAGACGGTCGAGTCGCACGTCTCGGCGGTGCTGCGGAAGCTCCAGCTCTCCAACCGCCACGAGCTGACCCGCTGGGCCACCGCCCGCCGCCTGGTCTGAGCCCGTCCTCAGCCCACTCGGGTCGCTCCGGCGAAGGGCATCTCGTCGATCGGGGCGATCCGGATCGGGGCGCCCGGCCGGGGAGCGTGGATCATCTGGCCGCCGCCGATGTAGAGCCCGACGTGGCTGATCCCGGAGTAGAAGAAGACGAGGTCGCCGGGGGCGAGCTCGGAGCGGGAGACACGCCGGCCGGCGTTGATCTGGGTGTACGTGGTGCGGGGCAGGGAGACGCCGGCCGCGCGCCAGGCCGCCTGGGTGAGGCCCGAGCAGTCGTACCCGGAGGGACCCGTCGCCCCCCACACGTACGGCTTGCCGAGCTGGGCGCGGGCGAAGGAGATGGCCTCGGCGGCCCGGGTGTTCGGGGCGGTCACCGGTCCCCGCTCGCCTCCCGCGGAGCGGTCGGCCCGCACCGTGGTGGAGCCGCCGGAGGGGGTCGGAGCGGCGGTGCCGCCGTTCCCCGCCGAGGTGGCGGAGCCGTCCCGGGCGGCGGTGGCGGCCTCGTACCGGGCCCGTTCCTCCGCGGTCAGCCGGGCGAGCAGGGTCCGCGCCGCCCGCAGCTTGTCGAGCACGGCCGTCTTCTGGCGCCGCAGCTCCGCCTCGTGCCCGCGCAGCGCCGTCAGGCGTCCCGCCGACTCCTCGCGCAGCTGCCGGATCGCGGCGAGCTCCCGCCGCGCGGCGCCGACGGCGACCGCCTGCCGGTCCCCGGCCCTCTCGGCGAGCGCGGCCCGCTCCAGGTACTCGTCGGGGGCGGAGGTGAGAGCGAGCTGTACCGCGGGGTCGAGGCCTCCGGAGCGGTACTGGGCGGCGGCCATGGCGCCGAGCGCGTCCCGCGCGGTGTTGAGCCGCTGGGTTCTGCGGGCGGCCTCGTCGCGCAGCCGGTCGAAGGCGGCGCGGGCCTCGTCCGCCTTCTCCTCGGCCCCGTTGTACCGCTCGGTCGCGACCTCGGCCTCCTCGTAGAGGCGGTCGACCTTCGCCTTGATCTGAGCGGTGGTGGGCCGGGGGTCCGCGTGTCCGGACCCGTCGAAGAGCGTCGCGGTCGCGGCGGAGGCGAGGGCGAGCGTGGCGGCGGTGCGGACCGCCTGACCACCGCGGGGCGACTGCTTGGGTTTTCGGTGTGCTGCCACGAGGGCGGGTCACATCCTCTGCCTGGGGGGAACGGGCCCACCGGGCCGACGGCGGGCCGCACAGGGGGACGGTCCGCCGCCGGGTTTCTCGGCGGGGGTGACCGACAGCCGCCGGAGCGCCGACGGTGGTGGGGAGCCGGCCACCTGGTGGAGGACGCTAAACCTGGGGTCACGCCCCGGCGGTGAGTTGACCGCTATTGGCGAGAGTTGACGGCCGGAGACCGGACTCTTTCGCCCGGGAGGACGGGCCGGGGGACAATCCGGTGGTCGGCCGACCGAAGCGCCGGAGTGCGTGCACCCGGCCCCAGGACGGTGCTAAGGCCCCGGTTAGGCTCCGCTCCATGGACGTACTCATCAATGTCTTCGTCGCCCTGCACATCATCGGTATCGCCTCCCTGCTGGGCGGATTCCTCACCCAGATGAAGGCGATGGGCGCCGGTACGGCCCGCTTCAGCCCCGCGATGCTGCACGGCGCGCTGCTCATGCTGGTCACGGGCGTCGCGCTCGTCGGTCTGAACCAGGCCGACGACCAGACCGTGAACAACATCAAGATCGGCGTCAAGCTGGCGGTGCTCGTCGTCATCCTCGGCCTCGTCTACGTCAAGCGCGACGAGGAGAGGATCGACAAGGGCCTCTTCGCCACCGTCGGCGCTCTGACCACGGCGAACATCTTCATCGCGACCCTCTGGACGTGACGCGCGGCACCCGGGCGGCGACGGGGGAGCCCCCGGGTGTGACCGGTTCCGCAGGCCTGTGAGGAAGGCGGGTCCCCAAGGCGGGCCCGGATGTCGGTGGGGCGTCCTAGACTCGTGAGGCGATGAGCAGCCTCTTTGACGACAGCTTCCTGGCCGGCCTCCAGAACCACTCCTCGGAGGAGCCCCCGCCCCATCCCGAGGACCACGAGCACGGCTCACCGGGTGCGGAGGAGGTCCCGCACGACCTCTTCGGGGAGCACTTCGACGTGCCCCCGCCCGCCCGGGACCCGTACTACCGGGACGGTGCCCCGCGCCCCGTCGTGGACCCCGCCGCGCTCCTGGACGGGCTGAACGAGCAGCAGCGCGCCGCCGTCGTCCACACCGACACCCCGCTGCTCATCGTCGCGGGCGCCGGCTCCGGCAAGACCCGGGTGCTCACCCACCGCATCGCCCACCTCCTGGGCACACGGCACGTGCACCCCGGCCAGATACTGGCGATCACCTTCACGAACAAGGCCGCCGGCGAGATGAAGGAGCGCGTCGAGCAGCTCGTCGGACCGCGGGCGAACGCGATGTGGGTCATGACCTTCCACAGCGCCTGCGTCCGCATCCTGCGCCGCGAGTCGAAGAAGCTGGGCTTCACCTCCTCCTTCTCGATCTACGACGCCGCCGACTCCAAGCGGCTGATGTCCCTGGTCTGCCGTGACCTGGACCTCGACCCGAAGAAGTTCCCGCCGAAGTCGTTCAGCGCCAAGATCTCGAACCTCAAGAACGAGCTGATCGACGAGGAGACCTTCGCCGACCAGGCCGTCGACGGCTTCGAGAAGACGCTCGCCGAGGCGTACCGGATGTACCAGGCGCGGCTGCGCGAGGCCAACGCCCTGGACTTCGACGACATCATCATGACGACGGTCCACCTGCTCCAGGCGTTCCCCGACGTCGCCGAGCACTACCGCCGCCGCTTCCGCCACGTCCTCGTCGACGAGTACCAGGACACCAACCACGCCCAGTACACCCTCGTACGGGAGCTCGTCGGCACCGGCTACGAGGACCTCGGCCCGGCCGAGCTGTGCGTCGTCGGTGACGCCGACCAGTCGATCTACGCCTTCCGCGGCGCGACCATCCGGAACATCCTCCAGTTCGAGGAGGACTACCCGGACGCGACCACGATCCTCCTGGAGCAGAACTACCGCTCCACGCAGACGATCCTCTCCGCCGCCAACGCCGTCATCGAGCGCAACGAGTCCCGCCGCCCCAAGAACCTGTGGACGAACGCGGGCGCGGGCGCGCAGATCACCGGCTACGTCGCGGACACCGAGCACGACGAGGCCCAGTTCGTCGCCGACGAGATCGACCGGCTGACGGACGCGGGCGAGGCCAAGGCCGGGGACGTCGCCGTCTTCTACCGGACCAACGCCCAGTCCCGTGTCTTCGAAGAGATCTTCATCCGCGTCGGACTGCCCTACAAGGTCGTCGGCGGCGTGCGCTTCTACGAGCGCAAGGAGGTCAGGGACGTCCTCGCGTACCTGCGGGTCCTCGCCAACCCCGAGGACAACGTCCCGCTGCGCCGCATCCTCAACGTCCCCAAGCGGGGCATCGGCGAGCGCGCCGAGGCGATGATCGACGCCCTCTCGCTCCGCGAGAAGATCACCTTCCCGCAGGCCCTCAAGCGGGTCGACGAGGCGTACGGCATGGCCGCCCGCTCGGCGAACGCCGTCAAGCGGTTCAACGTGCTGATGGACGAGCTGCGCACCGTCGTCGAGTCCGGCGCGGGACCGGCCGTCGTCCTGGAGGCCGTCCTGGAGCGCACGGGCTATCTGGCCGAGCTCCAGGCCTCGACCGACCCGCAGGACGAGACCCGGATCGAGAACCTCCAGGAACTCGCCGCCGTCGCCCTCGAGTTCGAGCAGGAGCGCGGCGAGGAGCCCGCGACCCTCGCCGAGTTCCTGGAGAAGGTCGCGCTCGTCGCCGACTCCGACCAGATCCCGGACGAGGACGAGGAGGGCAGGGGCGTCATCACCCTGATGACGCTGCACACCGCCAAGGGCCTCGAGTTCCCCGTGGTGTTCCTCACCGGCATGGAGGACGGCGTCTTCCCGCACATGCGCGCCCTCGGGCAGGCGAAGGAGCTGGAGGAGGAGCGCCGCCTCGCGTACGTCGGCATCACGCGCGCGCGTGAGCGGCTCTACCTCACGCGGTCGTCGATGCGCAGCGCCTGGGGGCAGCCCTCGTACAACCCGGCCTCGCGTTTCCTGGAGGAGATCCCGCCCACGTACCTGGAGTGGAAGCGGACCGGTCCGATGGCGAAGCCCGCCGGGCCGACCTCGGGGATCACCTCCTCGCTCTCCTCCTCGCGGGCGCGCTCCGGCCCCTCGGGCTTCGCCACCCGACGCGCCGGCGGGGACAAGCCGGTGATCTCGCTCCAGGTCGGCGACCGGGTCACGCACGACCAGTTCGGACTCGGCACGGTCATGGCGATGAAGGGCGCGGGCGCCGACGCCGAGGCGACGATCGACTTCGGTGACGAGAAGCCGAAGCGGCTGCTGCTGCGGTACGCGCCGGTCGAGAAGCTGTAGAGAGTAGAGCGGGTACGGGAGAGGCCCCGGACGGAAGTCCGGGGCCTCTTTCGACCGTGCGTGAAGGTGCGGGTCAGCTGGTCGGGTCGAGACCGTGGCTGCGCAGCCAGTCCAGCGGGTCGATCGCGTAGCCGCCGCCCGGCCGGACCTCGAAGTGCAGGTGCGGGCCGGTGGAGTTGCCCGAGTCGCCGGAGTACGCGATGACCTCACCGGCCTTGACGGAACCGGAGCGGTACTTGGCGCTGCTGAGGTGGCAGTACCAGGTCTCGGTGCCGTCGGGGGCGGTCACGATCACCATGTTGCCGTAGGCGCTGTTGATCTGGGTGCGGACGGTGCCGTCCGTCGCGGCGCGCACGGGGGTGCCGGTCTGCACGGGGAAGTCGATGCCGGTGTGCACGGACATCCAGTTGACGCCGGACTGGCCGAAGCGGGCGCTGAGCTGGTGGAGCTCCACCGGCAGGCTGAACTTGGGGCGCAGCGCCTCCTTGCGGGCCGCCTCCTCCTCGCGCTTCTTCTTCTCGGCCACCTGGCGGGCCTTGAGGTCGATGCGCTCCTGGGTGCGGCTGGCGCGGTCGCCGAAGTCGCGGGCGTCGGCGCTGAGCGCGGCGAGCTGGGTGTCGAGCGCGTTGTTCGCGGCGACCTGCTTGACGGAGGCCCGGTCGGCGGCGGCGAGCGAGGTGGTGTCCTCCTTCTGCCCGCCGTCGCCGCCGGCTCCGGTGAGTCCGCCGACGGAGGCGGCGGCGATGCCGGCCACCCCCATGACGCAGGCGGAGGGTACGGCGACGGTCAGCAGCGCGGACCGCTTGGCGGGGGTACGGCGGCGGCCGCGGCTGCCACCGGAGGAACGGCGCACGGGGCGGCCGGCCAGGGGGGAGTCCGCACGGACCTCGGCGACGGGCTCGTCGCCGGGGCCGTCGGGGCTCTCGTGGCGGTCGTCGATCTGGCCGTACGCGGCGTCTTCGCCTTCGGCGTCAGCGAGGTCCTCGGCGCCGGCGTTCTCACCGGTGTGCTCGGCGTGTTCCGCGGGGTGTTCGTCGTACGCGTACTCCGCCTGGCCGTGGTCCTCGGCGGCGGCCGCGCCCGTCTCGGGGACGTACTCGAACGGGAACTCGGCGGTGTGCTCGGCCCCCGGGACGTACTGGTGCGGGACGACCGGCTCGGCCTCCGCGGCCTGGTTCCAGGCGGTCGCGTCGTAGGCGCCGGTGTCGGTCGCGAAGGCGGGGGCGGCCCACTGGCCGGTGGCGTCGTAGCCGTACGCGCCCTGGGCGGCGAAGGCGCCGGAGTGGACGGTCTCGTACTGGCCGGGCTGCTGGGCCTCGGTCCAGGCGGAGGCGTCCCACTGGCCGGTGGCGTCGTACGCCGGGGTGGCGTCGTACCGCGGGTTCGTGTCGTACTGCGGCGGGTTCGTGTCGTACGACCCGGTCGTCTCGTACTGCCCGGTCGTCGTCGCGTACGAGCCGGGGGCCGGGTAGGCGCCGGTGGTGTCCCACTGCCCCGTGGTGTCGTACTGGCCGGTCGTGTCGTACTGCGCGGTGGCGGTGCCGTACTGGTCCGTCGTGCCGTACTGGGTGCTGTCGTACGTCGTGGTGTCGTACTGCCCCGTCCCCGTCGTGCCGTACGCGCCGGAGGCGTCGTATCCGCCGAGATTCCACTGGCCGCTGTGGTCCGACGAGCCGTCGGCGTAGGCGCCGAACAGGGGGTCGGTGGCGAAACTGCCGGTGGAGTGGGTGCCGTCTCCGACGTACCCGGCGTGGGGGTGCTGGTCGTTCACCAACGTCTCTCTCGCCTCGGCAGCAGGACCAGTCCGGGGAGATCCCGACGAGGGGCGTCCCGGGGGTAAGCAGTGGCGCGACTGTACCCGGCGGTATGCGCAGCCGACAATCTTCGGAGGGGCCGGGGGCCGCAGGAAACGGGCAATCGGCCGTGTTTCGCCAGCTCACGGGCTGAGCTTTGGCCTTGTGTTCGATGAACGTTCGAAGAACGGTGTCGGAGTGTCAGGCGACGGAGCCGGCGCCGGGCTCCTCAGGACGGGCTGCCACGGCCCCCGTCCCGTCGGCGTCGAGGGCTTCCAGGACCCCCGCGGCCACCGTCGGGTGCACGGGCAGCGCGAGATGGCCGATCCCGCTGACCCGGACGTTGTGCACGAGCAGATCGGCGTGGTCGAGACGGGCCGTCTCCGCGGGGACCATCACCTGGTCGAGATCGCTCCAGAAACTCACGAACCGGGTGCGGCACCCCGGCGACGGATCGGCGAGCTCCCGCAGCACCTCCGAACCCGGCCGCATCTGCCGCACCAGCGGATGCGCGTCGGCGAGCGGGGCCACGGTGGTGCCCGCGTGCGGGGTGCCGAGCATGACCAGGGTCCGTACCCGGCTGTCACCGCCGAGACGCTGTACGTAATAACGGGCGATCAGCCCGCCCAGGCTGTGCCCGACGACGTCGATCTCGGCGTGTCCCGTACGGGCGCGGATCTCCTCCACCCGGCGCCCGAGCAGCTCGGCGGCGGCCCGCAGGTCGCACGTGAGCGGGGAGTAGTTGAGCGACTCGACGCAGTCACGGCCGCTGCGGGCGAGCGCGCGGCGCAGCAGGACGAAGACCGAGCGGTTGTCCACGAAGCCGTGCAGCAGGACGACCGGGCGCCGGCCCGGGAGGTCCGTCGCCGGGGGAACGGCGGGGGCGAGGCGCTCGGCCACGATTCCGGACGGGTACAGGACGAGGTGTCCGGTGAGGATCGCCAGCTCCAGGGCGGTGGCCTTCATCAGGGCGGTGACCTTGGTGAGCTCCATGGCCGGCCTCCCGAACGGTACGCGGGGCCGGACGTCACGCCGGTCCGCCGTGCCCCCGCGCCGCACGGACGGCGGCGCGGAGACGCGGCGGACCTCGTCGCGGCTCCCTTTGCGACCGGGCCCCGCTTGCGGCTGGTGGGCCCAGGGGGAGGGCCCGAAAGCGGGGAACGGCGCAGAGCGAACATGTCCCACATGTGATTTCCCCCTCGCTCGCCTCCGCGAAACGGCCGGGTGCATGATGCTGGAGATAACGTTCGTTCACCTCCCCGGCAATCAGGCGCGGGGGTCGCATGTGGAGGCAGTGATGGGTGTGAGCGGTCCGATCCGCGTGGTCGTCGCCAAGCCGGGTCTCGACGGTCACGATCGCGGGGCCAAGGTCATCGCGCGGGCACTCCGCGACGCCGGTATGGAGGTCATCTACACCGGGCTCCACCAGACACCGGAGCAGATCGTCGACACCGCGATCCAGGAGGACGCCGACGCGATCGGCCTCTCGATCCTCTCCGGAGCGCACAACACGCTGTTCGTGAAGGTGCTTGAGCTCCTCAAGGACCGCGAGGCGGAGGACATCAAGGTCTTCGGCGGCGGCATCATCCCGGACGGGGACATCGCGCCGCTGAAGGAGAAGGGTGTGGCCGAGATCTTCACGCCGGGCGCGACGACGGCGTCCATCGTCGACTGGGTGAACGCGAACGTCCGGGTGGCCGTCTAACACGCGCCGGCCCGGCCCGCACCTCACGATCACGCCTTCAGGGCCCTCCCCCGGGACGAATCCCGGGGGAGGGCCCTTCGCGCTGTGGTGCCGGTGCCGGTGCCGGTGCCGGTGCCGTCGTGCCGGGCCGTCGTCGTGGCGGCCCGTCCTGCGGGGGTGCTCAGGTCGGGGCCGCTGTGGCACGGGCTCGCCCGCTCGTGCGGTCACCCGTTTCGTACGGCTATCCCTTCCTGCGCTTTCGGCCGCTCCAGGAGTTCGGCTCTCATCGCCTCGCGCAGGCGGAGGGTCAACACCAGGCGCTGGAAGGCCTCGGACCAGTAGCCGCCCGCGCCGGGGGAGGCGTGCTCCGCCTCGTCCGGCAGGGCCGTCAGGGATTCCAGCTGTCGTGCCGCCTCCGGGGCGAGGCAGCGCTCCGCCAGGCCCATCACCCCGCTGAAGCTCCACGGGTAACTGCCCGCGTCCCGCGCGATGTCGAGGGCGTCGATCACCGCCCCGCCGAGCGGCTCCGCCCACGGCACCTCGCAGACGCCGAGCAGCTGGAACGCCTCCGACAGACCGTGCGCCGCGACGAACGAGGCGACCCAGAGCGCCCGTTCCTCCGGGGGCAGCGTCGACAGGAGCTGGGCCCGCTCGGCCAGCGAGGAGGTGCCGGGGCCCGTCGCGGGCGGGGTCGCGGGGGAGCCGAGGAGCGCGCGCGACCACGCGGCGTCCCGCTGCCGTACGGCCGCACGGCACCAGGCCGCGTGCAGTTCGCCCTGCCAGTCGTCGGCGACCGGGAGGGCCACGATCTCCTCCGGGCCGCGTCCCCCGAAGCGGGGCGGCCAGCAGGACAGCGGAGCGGATTCGACGAGCTGGCCCAGCCACCAGGACCGCTCGCCCCGGCCCGCCGGAGGCGTCGCGGTGAGACCGTCCCGCTGCATGGCCGCGTCGCACTCGTGCGGGGCCTCCACGACGATCGTCGGTGTCCGCGCCGTCCGGTCGAGGCCGACGCAGGAGACCGCCCGGCCCGCCATCCGGCCCGCGAGGGCCGAGGCCGGCAGGGCGGACAGCAGCTCGGCGGCGGTGGCCCGGACGTTGCGACTGCGGTCGCCCAGGGCCGCCTCGAGGAACTCCTCGTCCGCGCCGGAGAGTCCGGTACGCAGCGAGTCCAGGAACATCAGCCGGTCCTCCGCCCGCTCGGCGGACCAGGTGGACGCGAGGAGGGCGAGTCCGGCCGCCGGGTCCTCGGTCCGTACGGCGACGAGCAGGGCGACCCGCTCGGCGAACAGGCCCTCGTCCCACAGGTCCCGCACGCCCTCCCGGTCGTCGAGGGCCGGCAGGGAGCCGCCCGCGCCCGCACCCCGGAGGGCGAACCTCCACTCGGGGTTGAGCCGGGCCAGCCACAGGCCACGCGGTCCCGCCAGACGCAGGGCCTGGGGGCGCAGATCGGTGCGGGCACGCGCCGCGTCGAGGAGGGCGGGCAGGGCGGCGGCGGGCGCCTTGTATCCGAGCTCGTTGGCGAGTGCCAGCCACTGCGGGAGCAGTTCGGCGAGGTCGGGGGCCGCCCCGCGACGCCCCGCCGGCGAGGGTGCGGCCCGGCCGGCGAGCAGCTGGTCGAGCCGCCGCCCGGCCGCCTCGGGCAGCGGTCCGCGCGGGTCCTCGGGGGCGGGCTCCGGCAGCGCCGCCGCGGGCCCGGGGCGCAGCCCCGCCCTGCGCCGTACGGTGTGCAGCGCGGCGGCGTCGAGCAGGGCGCCCGGCAGGTCGCGGCCCGCGAGGCCGGCGAACGCGGCGGGCGCCCGCCGGTCCGTACCGAGCAGCGCCGAGGTGACGAGTTCCTCCCAGACGCCGTCATCCCCGGCGCCCTCGCCGACGGTGGGAACGGGCGCGGTGGGGTTCGTCGTGTCCATCTCCATCGGTCCTCCGGGAGGGGTGTGGGCCGTGGGCGGGGTCATATGAGCGGGACCGTCTCTCCCGGGGCCTCCCGGGACCAGGCGGCGAGCGGCGTGAAACCCCGGTGCCCGCACTCCCCGAAGACCGTGACCGGCGCGCCGCCCGACAGGGCGACGAGGCGCCAGAGCCCGGACCGGGACTGGGCGGCGGGCGTCAGCGGCAGGGCCTCGCGGCCGTCCGCGTCGGCGAGCTGCCAGCCGTACTCCGCGCGCGCGGGAACGACCCCGCTCAGCGTCACGGGCCAGGAGTCCAGCCACGGGTCCTCGGCCAGCGCGCGGCCGTACGCGTCGAGGGCGTCGCCCACGGCGCCGCCCGGTGGCGGGGCGGCCGGGACGGCGACGGGGACGAACTCCTCGCCCGGCTCCGCCCGCAGCTGGCCGGAGCCCCCGTGCGGAGTGACCTCTCCTTCGAGAACCGCGCCCACGGGGAGCGCCAGGTGGGGAGTCCGGCCGGCCGCTCCGAAGGAGAGCAGCAGTGCCGTGCGCCCGCTCCTCGTGCCGTGCAGCCAGATGCGACGGGTGGTCAGCCGGGCGTCGGCCGCGTCGTACTGCGCGAGGACGAGCCAGTGGTCGCGCACCGGGAGGCCGTCGACGGGGGCGGTGAGGCCCACCCGGGTCCGTACGGTCGTCGCGAAGGGAGCGGGCAGCCGGTCGGCGGTCAGCCAGGCCCGGTCGAGGAGGTGGGTCAGCGCGCACTCCTCCAGGAGCCGCACGGGCCAGCCCGGCCCCGAGCCCGGTATCGACCCCAACTCCCTGACCCGGGCCGCGAGTCCCGGCGCCTGGGCGTCGACCATGCGGGCCGCCGTCTCCTCCCACAGCCCGTACCCCGGCTGCTCGGCCGCCGCGAGACCGCCGTGCAGCAGGTCGGCGAGCCGCTGCTCCAACTCCTGGGCGCCCGAGGTGATCCGGGCGGCTCTCCGCTCGGCCCTCCGGCGCGCCGCCTCGGGGTCCGCGGGGCCTTCGGGGGCGCCGTCCCCAGTCCGCCGGGCGGCGCTCCCGGCGCGCCCGCGCCGTGCCGTGAGCCAGTGCCCGGCCCAGTCGGGCGGGGTGGACTCCTCGAACGCCGCCCCGTCCGACGCCCGGAGCAGCAGCAGGCCGAGCGCGTGCTTGCACGGGAACTTACGGCTGGGGCAGGTGCACGTGTACGCCGGCCCCGTGGTGTCGACGGCCGTCCGGTACGGCGCGCTGCCGCTGCCCTTGCACTCGCCCCAGACGGCGCCTTCGCCGCAGCCCGTGCCGGACCACGGCCCGGCCGTGCCGAGCCTGCTTCCCGCTCTGCGCGACGCGTCGTCAGGAGCCAGTGCCAGCACCTGCTCGGTCGTGAAGCGCACCCCCATGGCATTCATGTCTCCGACGGTAGATGCCGCCACTGACAACGCCGTTGGCCTGGGAGTTCGGGCACGAGGCCCGACCAGGAGGCAATTTGACTTTACCCTCCCTTTACGATTCCCTGCCCGGACCAGTCGATCCGCAACGCGTCCAGGGGGAACCCCATGAAGCGCACCGTCCGCACCGCCGTCTCGGCCCTCGCCGTCGCCGGCCTCGCCCTCGGCCTCGGCGCCTGCTCGGAGGCCGCAGAGAAGGCCGTCGACCAGGTCGATAAGTCGGTGACCGAGTCCTACGAAGTCACGTACGAGGTCTCGGGCACGGGCATCGAGTCCATCGACTACCACGCCGGTGACGGCACCGCGATGGAACCGAAGGTCGAGTCGGAGAAGAAGCCGACCACCCCGTGGAAGAAGACGGTGAAGCTCAGGGGAATCATGCCGCCGGCCGTCATGCCGGTCTCCCTCACCCCCGCCGACCTCACCTGCAAGGTGATCTACCAGGGCAAGGTCATCAAGGAGGCCAAGGCCGAGCAGGCGATGGCCGGCGGCTGCGTCGCCGTCTCCCCGGTCGTGGGCTGAGACCCGTCCGCTCGCGTGGCCACGCGGAGCCGGCCCCGTCCGCTCCCGTGGCCGCGCAGGCCCCCGGCCACACCCCTGGCCACACCCGGGTGAGCTGACCCTCCCTCACCCCTCCAACCACCCCTGACCAGCGGAGACATCCGATTGTCAGTGGCATGGTGCACGGTGGATCTCACAGCAGGTCGAACGATCTGGAGGGGGATCCATGCCCGTGCCCGAAACCATCGCGCAGCCCGGTTCCGGTGTCGAGACGGACACCGGACAGGCGCCGCCGCAGCCTGCGACCGAGGTCCTGCGGCCGCACGCGGAGCACGCCTTCGCCGACGAACTCGCCGCACTCCGTGCGGCCGACGACCGGCCCCGCCCCGCCCGCTGGCGCCTCTCGCCGTGGGCCGTCGCCACCTACCTCCTCGGCGGCACCCTCCCCGACGGGACGGTGATCACCCCCAAGTACGTGGGACCGCGCCGCATCGTCGAAGTCGCCGTCACCACCCTCGCCACCGACCGGGCGCTGCTCCTCCTCGGCGTGCCCGGCACCGCCAAGACCTGGGTCTCCGAGCACCTCGCCGCAGCCGTCAGCGGCGACTCCACCCTCCTCGTCCAGGGCACCGCCGGCACGCCCGAGGAAGCCGTCAGGTACGGCTGGAACTACGCCCGGCTCCTCGCCCACGGCCCCAGCCGGGACGCCCTCGTGCCCAGCCCCGTGATGCGGGCGATGGCACAGGGCCTGACCGCCCGCGTGGAAGAGCTCACCCGCATCCCCGCGGACGTCCAGGACACGCTCATCACGATCCTGTCCGAGAAGACCCTCCCCGTTCCCGAACTGGGCGAGGAGGTGCAGGCCGTCCCCGGCTTCAACCTGATCGCCACGGCCAACGACCGCGACCGCGGCGTCAACGAACTCTCCAGCGCACTGCGCCGCCGCTTCAACACGGTGGTCCTGCCCCTGCCCGCGACCCCCGAGGCGGAGGTCGACATCGTCGCCCGCCGCGTCGAGCAGCTGGGGCGCTCCCTGGAACTCCCGGCCGTCCCCGAAGGCGTCGACGAGATCCGACGAGTCGTCACCGTCTTCCGTGAGCTGCGCGACGGGGTCACCGCCGACGGACGGACGAGGATCAAGTCCCCCTCGGGGACGCTCTCCACCGCCGAGGCCATCTCCGTCGTCACGGGCGGCCTCGCCCTCGCCGCCCACTTCGGCGACGGCGTCCTGCGCCCCTCCGACATCGCGGCCGGCATCCTCGGCGCGGTCGTCCGGGACCCGGCGGCCGACCGGGTCGTCTGGCAGGAGTACCTGGAGACGGTGGTCAGAGAGCGGGACGGCTGGAAGGACTTCTACCGCGCCTGCCGCGAGGTGAGCGTATGACGCCCCCGACCACGGCCCGGGCCGCCGGCGGGCCGCTCCTCCTCGGGGTGCGGCACCACGGGCCCGGGTCGGCGCGTGGAGTGCGGGCCGCCCTGGAGGCGGAGCAGCCCGCCGCGGTCCTCATCGAGGGTCCCGCCGAGGCCGACGCCCTCGTCACGCTCGCCGGCGACCCCGACATGCGGCCGCCGGTCGCCCTGCTCGCCCACGCCGTGGACGACCCCGGGCGGGCCGCGTTCTGGCCGATGGCCGCGTTCTCACCCGAGTGGGTCGCGATCCGCTGGGCCCTCGACAGGGGCGCCGCCGTCCGGTTCATCGACCTGCCCGCCGCACACACCCTCGCCGCCTCCGACCCCACCTGGGACGACAGCGAGGACGAGGTCGCCGGAGGCGGCCCGCGGATCGACCCGGTCGCCGAACTCGCCGGCGCGGCGGGAGCCACCGGACCCGGGGACGCCGAGCGCTGGTGGGAGGACGTCGTCGAACTGCGCGGCGACGGCGACCCCACCGCACCGTTCGAGGCCCTCGCCGAGGCCATGGGCGCCCTCCGCGAGGCGTACGGGCACGGCGGACACCCCCGCGACCTCGTCCGCGAGGCCCACATGCGGATCCAGCTGCGCGCCGCCCGCAAGGAGTTCGGCGACGCCGTCGCCGTCGTCTGCGGCGCCTGGCACGTCCCCGCCCTCACCCGCAGGACCACCGTCGCCGCCGACCGGGCCCTGCTCAAGGGCCTGCCCAAGGTCAAGACCGAGATGACCTGGGTCCCCTGGACCCACCGCAGGCTCGCCCGCCGCTCGGGGTACGGCGCCGGGATCGACTCGCCCGGCTGGTACGCGCACCTCTTCGCCGCCCCCGACCGGCCCGTCGAGCGCTGGATGACCAAGGTCGCCGGACTTCTCAGGGCCGAGGACCATCCCGTCTCCTCCGCCCATGTCATCGAGGCCGTCCGGCTCGCCGAGACCCTCGCCGGTCTGCGCGGCCGGCCACACCCCGGCCTCGACGAGACGACCGACGCCGTCCGCGCCGTCCTGTGCGAGGGCTCCGACGTGCCGCTCGACCTCGTCAGGGACCGCCTCGTCGTCGGCGACGTCCTCGGCGAGGTCCCGGCCGACGCCCCCGCCGTACCCCTCCAGCGGGACCTGGCCCGCCGCCGGCGCACCCTGCGCCTCAAGCCCGAGGCCACCGAACGCGACCTCGAACTCGACCTCCGCAAGGAGATGGACGGCGACCGGAGCAGGCTGCTGCACCGGCTGCGGCTCCTCGGCGTCCACTGGGGCGAACCGGCCACCGGACGCGCCGGCACCGGCACCTTCCGGGAGACCTGGCGGCTGCGCTGGGAACCCGAGCAGCACGTCCAGGTCGCCGAGGCCGGCGTGTGGGGCACCACCGTCGAGGCCGCCGCCACCGCGAGGGCCCGCTCCCGGGCCGCGTCGGCGACCTCCCTCGGCGACATCACCGCCCTCGCCGAGCAGTGCCTCCTCGCCGGGCTCGCCGACGCGCTCCCCGCCGTGATGCGGGCGCTCGCCGACCGGGCGGCGCTCGACACCGACGTCGCCCACCTCGCCCAGGCCCTTCCCGCCCTCGCCCGCTCCCTGCGCTACGGCGACGTGCGGGGCACCGGCACGGCGGCCCTCACCGAGGTCGCCGCCGGCCTCGCCGAGCGGATCTGCGTCGGCCTCCCGCCCACCTGCGCCGGGCTCGACACCGACGCGGCCACCGCCATGCGCGAGCGGATCGACGAGGTCCACCAGGCCGTCGGCCTGCTGCCGGGAGCGGACGGCCTCACCGAGCGCTGGGCGGGCGTCCTGCGCCGGCTCGCCGACCGCGACCGGATCCCGGGCGTCCTCAGAGGCCGCGCGGCCCGGCTCCTCCTCGACGAGGGCCGGATCGCCGACGGAGAGGCCGCCCTGCTCATGAGCCGCGCCCTCTCGCCCGGCACCCCGCCGCCCGACGCCGCCGCCTGGATCGACGGCTTCGTCGGCGGGGCCTCCGGCGGCGGACTGCTCCTCGTCCACGACGAGCGGCTCCTCGGCCTGGTCGACGCCTGGCTCACGAGCGTTCCGGCCGAGGCGTTCACCGATGTGCTGCCGCTGCTGCGCCGCACCTTCTCCGCGTACGAGCCGGGTGTACGCCGCGCCCTCGGCGAGCTGGTAGCCCGCGGCCCGGGGACCCGGGGCCCGGGGCACGCCGCGGCAGGGGTCCCCGGCTTCGCCGCCACGCCCGACCGGGACCGGGCGGACGCCGTGCTGCCCCTCCTCCACCTCGTCCTCGGCACGGAGGTCATGGCATGAGCACCGCCACCGGCATCGACACCAGCACCGGCATCAACCCCGCCACCGGCATCAACACCAGCACCAGCGTGATCACCGGCACCGAAGCGGTCGCCGGCCCCGACATCAGCGACGGGAACGACGAGCGGCTGCGCCGCTGGCGGCTCGTTCTGGGCGGCGGCGACGCCGACGGCACCGGCCGGGCGCTCACCGGCACCGACGCCGCCATGGACGGAGCCCTCGCCGCGCTCTACGGGCGCAAGGGCCAGGGCGATCGCACCGGCCGGGACCGTACGGCCGGGCTCGGCGCCTCGGCGCCCTCCGTCGTCCGCTGGCTCGGCGACATCCGGACGTACTTCCCCAGCTCCGTCGTCCAGGTCATGCAGCGCGACGCGATCGACCGCCTCGGCCTCGCCACCCTCCTCCTGGAGCCGGAGATGCTGGAGGCCGTCGAGCCGGACGTCCATCTGGTCGGCACCCTGCTCTCCCTCCACAAGGCCATGCCCGAGACGACGAGGGAGACGGCGCGGGCCGTCGTCCGCAAGGTCGTCGACGACCTGGAGAAGCGCCTCGCCGCCCGCACCCGCGCCACGCTCACCGGAGCCCTCGACCGCTCCGCCCGGATCAGCCGGCCCCGCCACCGGGACATCGACTGGGACCGCACCATCCGCGCCAACCTCAAGAACTACCTGCCCGAGCACCGCACGGTCGTCCCCGAGCGGCTCATCGGCCACGGGCGCGCCTCTCGGGGGATACGGAAGGAGGTGGTGCTCTGCGTCGACCAGTCCGGCTCCATGGCGGCCTCCGTCGTCCACGCCTCCGTCTTCGGTGCGGTGCTCGCCTCCATGCGGTCCATCGCCACCCGGCTCGTCGTCTTCGACACGGCCGTCGTGGACCTCACCGACCGGGTCGACGACCCCGTCGACGTCCTGTTCGGCACCCAGCTCGGCGGCGGCACCGACATCAACCGCGCCCTCGCCCACTGCCAGTCGAGGATCACCCGTCCGGCCGACACCGTCGTCGTCCTCATCAGCGACCTCTACGAAGGGGGGATCCGTGACGAGATGCTGAAGCGGGTCGCGGCGATGAAGGCCTCGGGCGTCCAGTTCGTCACGCTGCTCGCCCTCTCCGACGAGGGCGCCCCGGCCTATGACCGCGACCACGCGGCGGCGCTCGCCGCGATCGGGGTTCCGGCCTTCGCCTGCACCCCGGACCTGTTCCCCGAGGTCATGGCGGCCGCCCTGGAGAAGCGCCCCCTGCCGATACCCGCCGACTGACGCCCCGCCGCGCGCGGCCGGCGCCGAAGGTGCGGAATCCGTCGTCGCGGGACCACTCGCACGGGTGTCCGCGACCCCACTGAGGCCCATATCACACCGGCGCTGGAATGCCCCTCACTCACTTTCCCGGCGCGTCGTGAGGGGCCGGAAGGCCAAGCCCCGCCTACGGCGAACACCGCACGTCCCCACCCTTCGCCCCCTACGGACCGCCTCCCGGCCCCTACGATCTGTGACCCGTATCACCGCTCTGTTGTGATCTGCGATTTAGGGACCCACGTCCCTCGGCGATAACCTGCGAGACGGACATGCCGCGTCCACGGACACCGTGAACGCCTCCCTTGTGACAGAGCAGTCACGTTGCCCTTCGCGGCACGCCCACGCAGACAACGAACCGCGATCATCAGAAAAGGGACGGACGCGCGTGGACCTGTTCGAGTACCAGGCGAGGGACCTCTTCGCCAAGCACGGTGTACCGGTGCTGGCCGGTGAAGTCATCGACACGCCTGAGGCGGCGCGCGAGGCCACCGAGCGTCTTGGCGGCAAGTCGGTCGTCAAGGCGCAGGTGAAGGTCGGTGGCCGAGGCAAGGCCGGCGGCGTCAAGCTGGCCGCCACCCCCGACGAGGCCGTCGCCCGCGCGACGGACATCCTCGGGATGGACATCAAGGGCCACACGGTCCACAAGGTGATGATCGCGGAGACCGCTCCGGAAATCCTCGAGGAGTACTACGTCTCGTACCTCCTCGACCGCACCAACCGCACCTTCCTCGCCATGGCGTCCGTCGCCGGTGGCATGGACATCGAGGAGGTCGCCGCGACGACCCCCGAGAAGCTCGCGAAGGTGCCCGTCGACTCCAACACCGGTGTCGACATCGAGAAGGCCCGCGAGATCGTGGCCCTGGCGCAGTTCCCGGCCGAGGTGGCCGAGAAGGTCGCCGAGGTCCTCGTGACCCTGTGGAAGACCTTCGTCGCCGAGGACGCGCTCCTCGTCGAGGTCAACCCGCTGGCCAAGGTCGCCTCCGGCGACATCCTGGCGCTCGACGGAAAGGTGTCTCTCGACGAGAACGCCGACTTCCGTCAGCCCGAGCACGAGGCGCTCGAGGACAAGGCCGCAGCCAACCCGCTCGAGGCTGCCGCCAAGGCCAAGAACCTCAACTACGTCAAGCTCGAGGGCGAGGTCGGCATCATCGGTAACGGTGCCGGTCTGGTCATGTCGACCCTGGACGTCGTCGCGTACGCCGGTGAGAACCACGGCGGCGTGAAGCCGGCCAACTTCCTCGACATCGGCGGCGGCGCCTCCGCCGAGGTCATGGCGAACGGCCTGGAGATCATCCTGGGCGACCCGGACGTCAAGTCCGTGTTCGTCAACGTCTTCGGTGGCATCACCGCCTGTGACGAGGTCGCCAACGGCATCGTCCAGGCCCTGGAGCTCCTCGCCTCCAAGGGCGAAGAGGTCACCAAGCCGCTGGTCGTGCGCCTCGACGGCAACAACGCGGAGCTGGGTCGCAAGATCCTGTCGGACGCGAACCACCCGCTCGTGCAGCGCGTGGACACCATGGACGGCGCGGCCGACAAGGCCGCCGAGCTCGCGGCTGCGAAGTAAGGGACGAGGTCAGAACACCATGGCTATCTTCCTGACCAAGGACAGCAAGGTCATCGTCCAGGGCATGACCGGTGCCACGGGCATGAAGCACACCAAGCTCATGCTGGGCGACGGCACCAACATCGTCGGTGGCGTGAACCCGCGCAAGGCCGGCACGACCGTCGACTTCGACGGCACCGAGGTCCCGGTCTTCGGCTCCGTCGCCGAGGCGATGAAGGAGACCGGCGCCAACGTCTCGGTCCTCTTCGTCCCGCCGGCCTTCGCGAAGGCCGCCGTGGTCGAGGCGATCGACGCCGAGATCCCGCTGGCCGTCGTCATCACCGAGGGCATCGCCGTCCACGACTCCGCCGCCTTCTGGGCGTACGCGCAGGCGAAGGGCAACAAGACCCGCATCATCGGCCCGAACTGCCCCGGTCTCATCACCCCGGGCCAGTCCAACGCCGGCATCATCCCGGGCGACATCACGAAGCCGGGCCGCATCGGCCTGGTCTCGAAGTCCGGCACGCTGACGTACCAGATGATGTACGAGCTCCGTGACATCGGCTTCTCGTCGGCCGTCGGCATCGGTGGCGACCCGGTCATCGGCACCACGCACATCGACGCCCTCGCGGCGTTCGAGGCGGACCCCGACACGGACCTGATCGTCATGATCGGTGAGATCGGCGGCGACGCCGAGGAGCGTGCGGCCGACTTCATCAAGGCCAACGTCACCAAGCCGGTCGTCGGCTACGTCGCGGGCTTCACCGCGCCCGAGGGCAAGACCATGGGCCACGCCGGCGCCATCGTCTCCGGCTCCTCCGGCACCGCCCAGGCGAAGAAGGAGGCCCTCGAGGCCGCGGGCGTCAAGGTCGGCAAGACGCCGACCGAGACGGCCAAGCTGGCGCGCGCCATCCTCGCGGGCTGAACGGGCTGACACGCACAGCAGCCTGACAGGCAGTACGTGAGAGGGCCCCGCCCCTCCCGGGAGACCGGGTGGGAGCGGGGCCCTCTCACGTACTTGCTGGCCACCTCGCGTACGGCGGGACGGCCCCTCGCGTACGCCGGGCATGGCGCGGGCCTATTCGGCCGCCGGGATCAGCCGTTCGGGGCCCGGGTTCGGCTCGGAGCGGAGGCGGTCGCGGAGTTCCAGGTCCTCGGGGAGGAGCTTCTCGGGGCCGCCGCGCACCGGCACTCCGTTGACGGTCTCGCCGGGGGCGTTCACCGGGATGTACCGGGTCGGGGCGGTCACCGCCGTGAAGCCCGTCACGCCGATGAGGACCGCCGTCACCCCGAGCACCGCGCGCGTCCACGTACGGGCGAGCCGCTCGCTGCCCGTACGGACCGCGCGGGCCGCCGGGAGGGTCGCCGTCGGCGCCTCCGTGACGAGCGCGCCCAGCCGCCGGTGCAGCGCCTCCGGCTCGGCGAGCTCGGGGATCCGCTGTCCGAGGACCGTGCGGGCGTGCAGCAGCCGATGGGCGGCGGCGGGGGTGCTCGCCTCGGTCTCGGCCGCCGTCTCCGGCAGGTCGAGGCCGAGCCCGTCGTAGAGCAGGACGGTACGGCGGTACGGCGGCGGCAGTTCGAGGAGCGCCGTGAGCAGCGCCCTGCGGTTCGCCTCGGTCGGCGGGGCGTCGGGGTGCTTGTGCGCCCGCCGCAGCCGGTGCCAGGGGGACAGGGCGTACTCGTACGCCGTGGCCCGCACCCAGCCCACCGGGTCCGCGTCGACGGCGACCTCGGGCCAGTGCTGCCAGGCGTGGTGGAAGGCGTATTCGACGGCCTCGCGGGAGAGCCGCCGGCGGCCGGTCAGCAGGTACGTCTGGTGGACGAGACCGGGCGCGGCGTGCGTGTAGAGCGCGTCGAAGGCCTCCTCCGGGGTGAGTTCCGGTACGGCGGGCGGAGTCGCCGGCGCCTCCGCCCTCACCGGTTTCAGGCGCTCCTGAGGCTTGGGCGTGCCCTTGCGCGCGGGGCCCGGGGCGACGGCCGGGGAGGGGGAGAGGACTCGTGGCGGCTTGGCGGCCCGCTTGGCGGCGGCCTTGGGCCGGACGTTGGCGGAGGTGGAGGCGGGCCCCTCCCGCTTCGGCTGGGCGTGGGTGTGGGCCCCTGGCCTCGGTGGCGTGAACCCGGTCGGCTGTTCGGCTGAGGGCGCGGCGCCGTCCGGCTGTTCGGGTGAGGGCGCGGGGCGGTCCGGCCGTTCGGGTGAGGGCGCGGGGCGGTCCGGCCGTTCGGGTGAGCGAGCGGCGCCGTCCGGCTCGTACGAGCCGAGCAGCTTCGCGTACGCCTCGCGCTTGCGGCCCCGTGGCGCCGAGCGCCCGGTCTCCCACGACCTGACCGTGGCCTTCGTGACGCCCATGGCCTCGGCGACCTGCTCCTCGCTCAGCGCGAGGGCCTCACGCAACCTGCGCCGCTCCTTCGGGGTCGGCAGGGTGACGGAGGGTGCGGAATCCGCTGTGCTCCGGCTCATCGGTGTCGACCTCCCGCAGAGCTGCTCTGGGCGGAAAAGTACATAAACGTATATTGAGCGACACAACGGAGGTTTGCCTGTTACGCGGTGGGAGCGCGTGTCGTTGGCAGCATGACCCCGTGACCCATGTGACCGAGTACCCGCTGGTCCAGGGCGGCCGTTCCGCCTTGCTCGCCACCGCCTGTGTCCGTGGCGGGGTCGCCGCCGGACTCGGTCTCGGCGCCCTCGCCGTCCTGGTGGTCGCCGCCTGGATCAGCTCCCCGTACCCCGACAGCGGCCCCGGCGGCGCCCTCCACCTCGCGGCGGGGCTCTGGCTGCTCGCCCACGGCGTGGACCTGGTCCGTACGGACACGCTGTCCGGCCTGCCCGCGCCCCTCGGCATCGTGCCGCTGCTCCTGGCCGCCCTGCCGGTCTGGCTCGTCCACCGGGCCGCCCGCGACACCCTCGACCCGGGGGATGCCACGGACCGGCCGCGGCTCTCCGCGAGCGCCGCCGTCGCCGCCGTGGCCGGGGGATATCTGCTTGTCGCCGCCGGGGTCGTGGTCTACAGCGCGAGCGGCCCGCTGCCCGCCGACCTGATCACCGCCGGGTTCTGGCTGCCCGCCGTCGCCGTCGGCGCGGCGGGCGCCGGGGTCTGGACGGCCCTCGGCCGTCCGCTGCCCGGTCAGCGCCAGGCGGCCGCCGCCCTGCGCGCGGCGGTGCTCGGGCTCGTGACGCTGCTTGGCGGCGGAGCGGTGGCCGCGGCGGTGTCGCTGGCCTGGCACGCGCGCGAGGCGCAGGCCGCGTACGCGGGTCTCGCGGGGGAGTGGTCGGGGCGGGTGGCGGTCCTGCTGCTCGTCCTCGCGCTGCTGCCGAACATGGCCGTGTGGGGGGCCGCGTACGGCCTCGGGCCTGGCTTCGCCCTCGGTACGGGCGCGCTCGCGACCCCGCTCGGTCTCGTCGGCGACCCGGCCGTGCCGCCCTTCCCGCTGCTCGCCGCGCTGCCGGCCGAGGGGCGCGGGACCTGGGTCCACTGGGCGGCGGTGGCGGCCCCCCTGGCCGCGGCCGTGGTTCAGGGCCACCGGGTGGGTCGCTCGGCGCGGACCTGGACGGTCCGCGACACGACGCTCACGGCGCTGGGCGCGGCTTGGGGGTGCGGGGTGGCCGTCGCGGTCCTCACGGGCGCGGCGGGCGGCCCGCTGGGCGCCGACCGCCTGTCGGCGTTCGGACCCGTGTGGTGGCAGACGGGCGCGGCGACGGTCCTGTGGGGTGCCTGTCTGGGCGTCCCGGTGGCCTGGGGAGTACGGGCCTGGGGCCGCCGCGCACTCCGCCCGAAGTCCCTGCCGGTGCCGTCGGCGGGGGCCGGTGCGGCAGAGGGTGCGTCGGCCTGGGGAGTACGGGCCTGGGGCCGCCGCGCGCTCCGCCCGAAGGCCCCGCCGGTGCCGTTGGCGGGGGCCGGTGCGGCAGCAGCGGGTGCGGTGGCGGCCGCGAACGGCCCGGAGACCGGGCTCCCCGCCGCGCAGGGTTCGGAGTCCGCTCTCGGTGCGGCCGCCTCCAGGCTCGGCCGCCTTTCCGGCCGCCTCGTCGGCGTCTTCCGGCCAGGGCGGGCCACGGGCTCCGGGCAGGCGTCCGACCTCTCGACCCCGGGCGCGGGCCCGGGTTCCGGCCTCGGCGGGGGCTCCGGCTCCAGCCCGGGCGCGAGTCCCGGCCCGGGTTCCGGCCTCGGCGGGGGCTCTGGCCTCGGCCTCGACCCGGACTCGAATCTCGACCCGGGCTCCGGTTTCGGCCCGGGATCCGGCCTCGGCCTCGACACGGGATCCGGCCTCGGCCCGGCCTCCGGCGGCTCCGGCTCCAGCCCGGGCCCCGACTCCGCCCCCGGCCCCGGCCCCCGCCCCGACTCCAGCCCTCGCGCCTGGCCCGGCTTCGGTGCCGTACCCCCGTCCCCTCCCGGCCCCTCACCCTTCGCCGGGTCCTGGCCGGGCGCCGCTCCCGGGCCCGGCCGGTCCCCGTCGGGTCCCGCCGCCCGGTCCGGTTCCGAGCTCGGTCTCGACGACGACCCGTACGGCGACTCCGCCTTCGAGCCGTACGACTACCTCCCGGCGGCCTGGGAACCCTCCCCGCCGCCACCCCCGGCCGACGGCCAAGGCCCTGCCTGACCTGCCCGTCCGGCACACACGGAACGGCCGCGCCCGAAGCGCCGCCCCGGCCGCGGCCGGTCTGGCCCACCCGCCCCGCACCGAACAGCCGCACCCGGCCGACGGCGGCCAAAGGCCCTGCCCGATCCGCCCACCCCCGCATACGCCGAACGGCCGCGCCCTATGCGGCGCGGCCGTTCAGGAGCGTGTCCGGGCCCGCTACTCGCGGACCCCGAAGCCCGCGCGGAGCGGCTTCGGCAGGAGGTCGTTGCAGGCCAGTTGGCCCGCGTGGGTGAGGGCGTCGTCGCGGCACTCGTAGAAGTCGCTGTAGACGAGCTGCATCGTGAAGCCCACCGCGACGATCATCAGGGCCACGCTCGCCGCGACCAGACCGCTGATCGCGGCCGTGCGCATCGAGCGGAGCGGGACCGCCGTGGCGCCCTGTCCGGAGGGCCGGCCCGTCGGCTGTCCCGAGGGCTGAGACGCCGTCGGGGAAGCCGGCTGTGATGTCGGCGACAGATCCGCCGCCGGCTTCGGCTTGGTCCGCAGGGAGCTGATCGCCCAGTAGAGGCCGAGGGCGCCGAGGAGCAGCGCCAGTTCCGGGATCTCGAAGATGGCGAAGAAGAAGGCCCACATGCCGGCGAGGATCGCGTACCGCGCGCGCCGCTGCGCCGGGTCCTTCGGGTCCCAGCGGAGCCCCTGGCGCCCGTTGCCGCCCTGCCCGGGGCCGCCCTCAGGGCCGCCCCGGCCGCCGCCCTGGCGCTCGGGCCCCCGGCCGAAGCCGTCGTTCGAGGGGCCCGGCTGGCGCGGGCTCCAGCGGCCGTCGGACGGCCCCGAGGAGTCCGGGGCCCCGGACGCGTCGCCGTCCGTGCCCTCCGGCCGCCGTGGCTGCCACGGCTGATCCGGCCGGCCTTCGGGCGGCGGTGCGAACGGGTTGTTGTCGTCCGTGGACTGGCGTTCCGGCATCTGCTGAACGTCTTCCCTCTGTCGTCTCGACCACGGCCGCACCCGTGGTCTCCGCTGCTGTCTCGTCTGCTGCTGCGTGCTGCTCGTCCGCTACGCCGTCCGGGTGTCCGACCGGTGTCGGCCGGGGTGTGCGTCGGCGTCGGACCCTGACGCTACCGCCCTGCTCCGCCCCCGTCCCGTGGGGGCCGTCCCGTGTGCCGGTATCGTTGCTGACGGTCGAGCCATTCGTAGGGTTCCCCGTATCGAGCGGCACGATTCGTTCGTACGACCGCACAAACACCACGGAAAGAGTGACCCAGTGGCTGCCGCCCGCCTCGTCGTCCTGGTCTCCGGTTCCGGTACCAATCTGCAGGCCCTCCTCGACGGGATCGCCGCGGACCCCGAGTACGGCGCGGAGATCGTCGCGGTGGGCGCCGACCGCGACGGCATCGCCGGTCTGGAGCGCGCCGAGCGCGCCGGGCTGCCCACCTTCGTCTGCCGCGTCAAGGACCACGCCACCCGCGAGGAGTGGGACCGGGCGCTGACCGAGGCCACCGCCGCGTACGAGCCGGACCTCGTCGTCTCGGCCGGCTTCATGAAGATCGTCGGCAAGGAGTTCCTCGCCCGCTTCGACGGCCGGGTCGTCAACACCCACCCGGCCCTGCTGCCCAGTTTTCCCGGTGCCCACGGGGTGCGTGACGCCCTCGCCTACGGCGCGAAGGTCACCGGGTGCACCGTCCACTTCGTCGACGACGGTGTCGACACCGGCCCGATCATCGCCCAGGGCGTGGTCGAGGTGCGGGACGAGGACGATGAAGCCGCTCTGCACGAGCGCATCAAGGAAGTCGAGCGCTCGCTGCTCGTCGACGTCGTGGGGCGTCTCGCCCGGCACGGCTACCGCATTGAGGGACGAAAGGTTCATGTCGGTGAACACGGACACCGTTAAGCCCATCCGCCGCGCGCTGGTCAGCGTCTACGACAAGACGGGGCTCGAAGAGCTGGCCCGCGGTCTGCACGAGGCCGGTGTCGAGCTCGTCTCCACCGGCTCCACGGCCGGGAAGATCGCCGCGGCCGGGGTGCCGGTCACCAAGGTCGAGGAGCTCACCGGCTTCCCCGAGTGCCTGGACGGCCGCGTCAAGACGCTCCACCCGCGCGTGCACGCCGGCATCCTCGCCGACCTGCGCCTGGAGTCGCACCGCGAGCAGCTCGCCGAGCTCGGCGTGGAGCCCTTCGACCTGGTCGTCGTGAACCTCTACCCGTTCCGCGAGACGGTCGCCTCCGGCGCCACCCCGGACGAGTGCGTCGAGCAGATCGACATCGGCGGCCCGTCGATGGTCCGCGCCGCCGCCAAGAACCACCCGTCGGTGCTGGTCGTCACGGACCCGGGGGCGTACGCCGCGGTCCTCCAGGCGGTCAAGGAGGGCGGGACCACGCTGGGCGTGCGTCAGCTGTTCGCCTCCCGGGCCTTCCAGCACACCGCCGCGTACGACGTGGCCGTCGCCTCCTGGTTCGCAGCCGACTACGCCGCCTTCGACGACTCGGGCCTCCCCGAGTTCCTGGGCGCCACGTACGAGCGGAACAACGTGCTGCGCTACGGCGAGAACCCGCACCAGGGTGCCGCGCTCTACGTCGACGGCACGGGCGGCCTCGCCGAGGCCGAGCAGCTGCACGGCAAGGAGATGTCGTACAACAACTACACGGACACCGACGCCGCGCGCCGGGCCGCGTACGACCACACCGAGCCCTGCGTCGCGATCATCAAGCACGCCAACCCGTGCGGCATCGCGATCGGCGCCGACGTCGCCGAGGCCCACCGCAAGGCCCACGCCTGCGACCCGTTGTCCGCGTTCGGCGGTGTCATCGCCGTCAACCGCCCGGTGTCGGTCGCGATGGCCGAGCAGGTCGCCGAGATCTTCACCGAGGTCATCGTGGCCCCCGGCTACGAGGACGGCGCGGTCGAGATCCTCGCCAAGAAGAAGAACATCCGCGTGCTCCGCGCCGACGGCGCCCCCGCCAACCCGGTCGAGGTCAAGCCGATCGACGGCGGCGCGCTGCTCCAGGTCACCGACCGCCTCCAGGCCGAGGGCGACGACCCGGCGAACTGGACCCTGGCGACCGGCGAGGCCCTCTCCGCCGAGGAGCTCGCCGAGCTCGCCTTCGCGTGGAAGGCCTGCCGCGCGGTCAAGTCCAACGCGATCCTGCTCTCCAAGGACGGCGCCTCGGTCGGCGTCGGCATGGGCCAGGTCAACCGCGTCGACTCCGCGAAGCTCGCCGTCGAGCGCGCGGGCGAGGAGCGGGCGGCCGGCGCCTACGCCGCATCCGACGCCTTCTTCCCCTTCCCCGACGGCCTGGAGATCCTCACGGCGGCCGGCGTGAAGGCGGTCGTGCAGCCCGGCGGCTCGATGCGGGACGAGCTGGTCGTCGAGGCCGCGAAGAAGGCCGGCGTGACGATGTACTTCACGGGGACGCGTCACTTCTTCCACTGAGACGCGCCAGCCCTTCCACTGACGTGACACGGACTCACTGAGTCGTACGGACAGCGGGGCGGCCCGCCGGTACCTCGCGGGTACCGGCGAGCCGCCCCGCTGCCGTGCCACGGACGGCCCGCCGGCAAGCCGGTGGCGACGTCTCCGCCCGATCGGGTGGACTCTGGTCTAATGGGTTGCTCTTTTGTCGACCACTGGTAGTGGGGGCGTGGTGTTGGACGTACAGAACAGGTCCGCCGAGGAGGCCGCCACCGGCTCTCCGGGCGCCGCCGGCACCGAGTCCCCGGACGGCCTCGCGCCCGCTCCGCTCCGCCCCTATCTGATCCTCGCGGTCGTCCTGTGCGGCCTGTACTTCCTCTACTCCTGGGTGCAGTACACGCACTTCCGCACGCCCTCGTGGGACCTCGGCATCTTCGGGCAGTCCGTCCGGGCGTACGCCGAGTTCCGGGCCCCGGTGGCCGACATCAAGGGCCCCGGCTTCCACATACTCGGCGACCACTTCAGCCCCGTCACCGCGCTGCTCGCGCCGCTCTACTGGCTCTGGCCCTCGCCGGTCGCCCTGCTCTTCGCCCAGGCCGCGCTCTTCGCCTCCGGCGCCGTCATCGTGGGCCGCACCACCCAGCAGGTCCTCGGCAGCCGGGCCGCCGGCATCGGGCTCGCCCTCGCGTACGGGCTCTCCTGGGGACTCCAGGAAGCCGTCAAGTCCGACTTCCACGAGATCGCCTTCGCCGTCCCGCTGCTCGCCCTGACCTGCCGCGCCCTGCTCCTGGGGCGCTGGACCGCGGCCGTCGCCTGGTCCGCGCCGCTCGTCCTGGTCAAGGAGGACATGGGCCTCACCGTGTCCATGGTCGGCGTCGTCCTCTTCCTGAAGGGGCAGAAGCGGCTCGGCGCGGCCCTGGCCGGCTTCGGCGCGGCGGCCTTCGCCCTGACGGTCCTCGTCCTCATCCCGGCGGCGAGCCGGGTCGGTGAGTACGACTACTGGTCCAAGATCGAGAAGACCGGGGAGGGCGCCGACACCTCCTTCGGTCAGGTCGTCGGCGACGCCCTCGCCTCCGGCGAACGCTGGGAGATGGTGCTCTTCCTCCTCGCGATCACCGGTTTCCTCGCGCTGCGCTCCCCGCTGGTCCTGCTCGTCCTGCCCACCCTCGGCTGGCGCTTCCTCTCCCAGGACGCCAACCACTGGGGCATGCACTGGCACTACAGCGCGATCCTGATGCCGGTGGTCTTCCTGGCCCTGGTGGACGGCGTCCGCTCGGTGCGGACCTCCCCGCGCGCGTGGCTCGTCTCGTACGGGAAGGTCGTCGTCCCGGTCGCCACGGCGGTCGCGCTCGTCCTCGCCGCGAACCTGCCGCTGCGGGAGCTCCTGAAGCCGGAGACGTACCGGACGGACACCCGGACCGAGCAGGCGCGGGCGGCGGTCGCCGCGGTGCCGGAGGGCGCGAGCGTGGAGGCGGACGTCTCGCTCCTCGCGCACCTCACGGCGGACCACCGGGTCTACTGGGTGGGCACGTCGAAGGGCGCCACCCCGGACTACCTCGCCTACGACCTGCGCGGCTGGTCGCAGCAGGTCTCGGACCCGGTGCAGCTGGCTTCGCAACTGCATCCGGAGGCTCGGTACGAGATCACGTACCGCTCGGACGGCTTCGCGGTCCTGAAGAGGGTGTGACGCCGGGCTCAGGCAGGTGTGTGTCGCCGGACGAACGGCAGGGGGCCCGGTTCCGTACGGAACCGGGCCCCCTGCCGTTCGAGGCTCAGTACTGCTGCTTGTTGCGGTTGAACCAGGCCGAGCCGTCCGCCTTCGCCACGAAGACGATGACCAGGACGCCGAGGGTGAGGCCCACGATGCCGAGGGGCAGCGAGAAGAGGCTGAACAGCACGCTGATCGAGGCGTAGACGATGGTGCCGATCCGGACGCCGTTGCCGCCGGAGCGGAACTTGGCGGCCAGCACCATGCCGACGACGGCGAAGATCAGCGAGAAGATACCGGCGCCGATCAGGATGCCCTGGCCGAGGTCGGCGAAGGCGTCGGCGTCGGAGGACGAGACGCCGGACTTGTTCAGCTCGCTGTCGATCGCGAAGGACATGCCGATCAGGGCGATACCGCCGATGAGGTTGAACGCGCCGCTGATCCACATCATCACGCGCGCGGCCTTCACCCCGCCCGGCATCTCCATGACCGCGCCGGGGTAGCCACCGCCGCCGTATGGGGAGACCGGCGGCGCGGCCGGGTAGCCGTAGCCGCCCTGCTGCGGGGGCACGCCCTGGGGGGCCTGCTGCGGGTAGCCGTAACCGGGCTGCTGGCCCTGGCCCTGCGGCTGGCCGTAGGGGTTGTTCGGGTCACCGAAGCTCATCGCGGGATTCCTCCGTGAATCTCTCTGTGCGGGGACGACGCGGCCCGCGCGGAGGACTCTTCACGGCATGTGAGCGGATTCCCCCCGGCACTTTCCGCGGTACTTCGCCGATCATCGTCGTCGCACCGTCGACTTCTTGTCCAGTCGGCACCTGTCGGAGTTGTGCAAGTGCAACCTGTCGCTCCGCACGGCCGGTGCCTCGGAACGAGCGAATTGGAACAAGGCGGGGGTCATCCGGGAGGATGTCTCCATGAGCGCCCAGATTCTCGATGGCAAGGCCACCGCAGCCGCGATCAAGTCCGATCTGACCGTCCGTGTGGCGGCCCTCAAGGAGAAGGGCGTCACACCGGGACTCGGCACCGTCCTGGTCGGCGACGACCCGGCCAGCCAGAAGTACGTGGCCGGAAAGCACCGGGACTGCGCGCAGGTCGGCCTCGCCTCGATCCAGCGCACGCTGCCCGCCACCGCCACCCAGGAGGACATCGAGGCGGTCGTACGGGAGCTCAACGAGGACCCGGCCTGCACGGGTTACATCGTCCAGCTCCCGCTGCCCAAGGGCATCGACGAGAACCGCATCCTGGAGCTGATGGACCCGGCCAAGGACGCGGACGGGCTGCACCCGACCAACCTCGGCCGGCTCGTCCTCAACGAGCCCGCGCCGCTGCCCTGCACGCCGAACGGTGTCATCACCCTGCTCCGCGCGCACGGCGTCGAGATCAACGGCGCCGAGGTCGTGGTCGTCGGACGCGGCGTCACCATCGGCCGCCCGATGCCGCTCATCCTCACCCGCCGCTCCGAGAACGCGACCGTGACCCAGTGCCACACCGGCACCCGCGACCTCTCCGCGCACCTGAGGAACGCCGACATCATCGTCGCCGCGGCCGGCGTGCCGCACCTGATCAAGCCCGAGGACGTGAAGCCGGGCGCGGCCGTCCTCGACGTCGGCGTCTCGCGCAACGCCGAGGGCAAGATCCTCGGAGACGTCCACCCGGACGTCGCCGAGGTGGCCGGCTGGATCTCCCCGAACCCCGGCGGTGTCGGACCGATGACCCGTGCGCAGCTCCTCGTCAACGTCGTCGAGGCCGCGGAGCGCGCGGCCGCGGCGCTCTGACGTGACCTCCGGGACCCCGGCGACATCCGGGAACCCGGACGGGGTGGATGGGACGGCCGGGACGGCCGGGGCGGACACCACGGAGCCCGAGGCCTCCGCCTCCGCCCCCGCCTCCGCCTCTGTCGGTCCCGCCGTCACCGCCTCCGCAGCCACCGGTGGTGGGCCGCGGAGGCCGCCGCCCCGCCTCACGACCGATACGGCCCGTCCCGAGGGCGGCGGCCGTGCGGCCCCCGGCGACGCCTCCGCGCCCGCCCGTCAGTGGCCGCTGCTCACCGTGCTCGGTCTCGCCGGGCTCGGTCTGCTGATCGTGGGGACGGACCCGTTCCCGCAGGCCTTCAGGGTCGGGGCGATCCTGATCGGATCCGCGCTCCTCGTGGGGGCCGTGATGCGCCGGGTGCTGCCCTCCGTGGGCATGCTGGCCGTACGGTCCCGCTTCACCGACATGATCACGTACGGGGTGATGGGTGGCCTGATCGTGCTGCTCGCGCTCATGGTGCAGCCGTCGCCCTGGCTGAAGATCCCGTTCCTGGAGGACATCCTCCATCTGACGGTGACCTAGACCGGCCTCGACCGGATCGTGTGAGCGACGGCGCCCGCCCTCTCCCCCGTGGGAGGGCGGGCGCCGTCGTGATCAAGGGTCATGTACGTGCCAAGGCGGTTCAAGGCCCGACGGCGCGCTGTGGCACGGAAGTGACCATTCCGCTACCTGGGCTGCGCATCCGGGGCACGTATCACCCCCGGACCTGCCATCCTTCGGAAGTCGAGGGAGTCGAGGGAGCACGGGACAAGGGGGACCGCACATGCCTGGCTGGAAGGCGCTGCCGGACGAACTCGACCCGGAGGTCCGCGCGTTCACGGAACGGCTCCGCCGGCTTATCGACCGCAGCGGCCTCGGCGTCACGGCCGTCGCCGAGCGCACCGGCCACGAACGGTCCGCCTGGGACACCTATCTGAACGCCCGTCTGCCCGCGCCCCGGAGCGCCGTGGCGGCACTCGCCGACGTGACCGGAACCGACCCCTCGGAACTCGCCGCCCACGGGGAGCGCGCGGAACGTGCGTGGACACGCTCGACGGCGGTTGCCGGGGCCTTCGCCGTTGCCGGGGACGGGGACGGGGATGGTGACGCGGGTGCGGGCAGTGGCGGGGGCGACCGGACCCTGCAGATCCGGCGCCTCGACGCGCCGTTCCCGGGGCCGACTCCGGAGGCGGCCGACCCCGAACCCCGTACGCAGGCCTCGGACACGGCCGCGCCCCACCCCCGTCCCCCCGCCCCCCGCCGCCGGGCCGTGCTGCTCTACGCCGCCGGGATCGTCGGCGCCCTGCTCGTCGTCACCGCCGCCCTGCTCCTCGTCGATCTGGGCGGCTCCGACGGTGAGGGCGAACCCGTGGCCGCCCCCACCCCCACGACCGCCCCGCCCGTCACGCGGCCCGCCACCCTCCCCGCCGGGGTGATGTGCGTGGGGGCCGACTGTGCCGGCCAGGACCCGGAGGCCATGGGGTGCGGCGGGCCCCGCGCCACCACCGTCGCACGCGCGCGCGTGGGCACCGCCCAGGTCGAGGTCCGCTACAGCGCGACCTGCGCGGCGGCCTGGGCCCGGCTCACCGGGGCCGCCCCCGGGGACACCGTGACCGTCGAGGCCGGCGGCACCGAGCGGCGCGCCACCGTCGCCCCGGGCGCCGACACCACGAGGGTCGAGACCGATGCGTACACGCCGATGGTCGCCGTAGGTTCCGGCGCCGACGCACGCGCGTGCGGCACGCTCGCGGACGGCCGCGAGGGCTGCACCACGGGCCGGTGACGGACCGGCAGAGGTCCACGCGCCCTCCGCCGGAGGGGTGGCCGGGGGCGCGCGGACGGGCGGCAGTGAGCCGGACCACAAGGGGTCGGGGATTCAGGGGGGCCCGGGTCGGATAGCCTGACCGCTGGATATCTCTTCATGTCGAGACACCGATCGATCAAGAGAGCTATCCCGCACCAGGGGCAGGGACCCCCACCGCCAGCTGTCTTACGGAGATCGCCATGACCCGCACTCCCGTGAATGTCACCGTGACCGGCGCGGCCGGCCAGATCGGCTACGCGCTGCTCTTCCGCATCGCCTCCGGCCACCTGCTCGGCGCGGACGTGCCGGTCAAGCTGCGCCTCCTCGAGATCCCGCAGGGCGTGAAGGCCGCCGAGGGCACCGCCATGGAGCTCGACGACTGCGCGTTCCCGCTGCTCAAGGGCATCGACATCTTCGACGACCCGAACCAGGGCTTCGAGGGTGCCAACGTCGCGCTGCTCGTCGGCGCCCGCCCGCGTACCAAGGGCATGGAGCGCGGCGACCTGCTCGCCGCCAACGGCGGCATCTTCAAGCCGCAGGGCAAGGCCATCAACGACCACGCCGCGGACGACATCAAGGTCCTCGTCGTCGGCAACCCGGCGAACACCAACGCCCTGATCGCCCAGGCCGCCGCCCCGGACGTGCCGGCCGAGCGCTTCACCGCGATGACCCGCCTGGACCACAACCGCGCGCTCTCGCAGCTGGCCGCCAAGACCGGCGCCTCCGTCGAGGACATCAAGCGCCTCACCATCTGGGGCAACCACTCGGCGACCCAGTACCCGGACATCTTCCACGCGGAGATCGCCGGCAAGAACGCCGCCGAGGTCGTCAACGACGAGGCGTGGCTGGCCGACACCTTCATCCCGACCGTCGCCAAGCGCGGCGCCGCGATCATCGAGGCCCGTGGCGCGTCCTCCGCCGCCTCCGCCGCGAACGCCGCCATCGACCACGTCCACACCTGGGTCAACGGCACCGCCGCCGGCGACTGGACCTCCATGGGCATCCCGTCGGACGGCTCCTACGGCGTCCCCGAGGGCCTCATCTCCTCCTTCCCCGTCACCTGCACGGACGGAAAGTACGAGATCGTCCAGGGCCTGGAGATCAACGACTTCTCCCGCACCCGCATCGACGCCTCCGTGGCGGAGCTCGCCGAGGAGCGCGACGCGGTCCGCGAGCTCGGCCTCATCTGAGCCCGGCCCGCCTGAGCCGGCCCGCCTGATCCCGGCTCACCGAGCCGGATCGTCCGAGTCCGGCTCGCCCGAGCCGACCTCACCTGAACCCGGCTCGCCCGAGCCGGAATCACGTGAGTCCGGCTCCACACTCTCGGCGCCCCCGGGACGTACGACCGACCGTACGTCCCGGGGGCGCCGTTTTTCCTGCCGACAGGAACCCCGAACTCCCCTATGCTGACCCACCGGTTCGCAGCCGAACGGGCTGTCGGAACCGGCGGTCACACACCATCGGGGGAGCCTTGACGCAGTCGTCCGTACCGCAGCAGCCAGGCCGGCCGCCCCAGGCGCCACCGGCCGTCGACCCGCGCCGGTTACCCGCCTCCAGCGAGGCGACCCGGCTGCTCTGTGCCGGCACGTACCTCGACGACGGCTTCCGTGACGCGGTCATCGACCAGCTGTACGTCCACGAGGAGCGCTTCGCCGCCCCCTCCCTCGGCTACGACGCGAGCCGCGTCCTCGCCCACGCGCTGCGCGCCCGCCGCGTCGAACTCGGCTGGGCCGCCGGGATCCTGGCCCTCTGGATCATCGCGATCCCGCTGACCAAGGGCCTCATCGCCCTTCTCATCGCGCCCTTCCTGGTCCTCGGCGTCGCCCGCTGGGTGCGCGGCCGGTCGGCCACCGCCCCCGCGTACCGTCTCGTCCCCGCCTTCGTCCTGCGCTGGTACGGGCGGTTCATGCTCCTCCAGTCCGCCCTGCTCCTCCTCTTCCTCGCCCTCGGCGACGAGGACTCCGGCGGGGGACTCCTCGGCGAGGTCTCCGAGACGGGCGAGGTCCTCGACCTCGCGGTGAGCCTCACCGCCCAGGAGATGTGGGGCATCGGCCCGCTGGAGGTGTGGATCACCGTCGCGGTGCCGCTCCTCGTGGCCTGGGCGGTGGCCGCCCAGCGCGGCCAGTTCGCCCGCGCGCTCACCCAGGAGCTGTCCCGGGACCGCTTCCCCGACCAGGCGTCCGACCCGGCCGAGCGGACCGAGGGCGCCCGGTCCCGCCGCCTGCGCGACCGGATCCGTACCGAACAGCACGCGCGGATCGTCATGTACGGCGCCGACGACCCGTTCTGCGGAGCCGGCGAGCCGTACGAGCCCTGGTCGCTCTCCGTCGAACTGCGCCCCCGCGAGAACCTGGAGGGGGCGACGCCCGAACCGCTCGACAACAGCGCCGTCATGCGGCACGTCGTCCCGCTCGTGGAGGCGCTGCGCGTCCCCTCGCCGCACGGCTCCCCGCGGATCCAGGCGGCGGTACGGGACCGGCTGCGCGAGCTCGAGATCGACGAGGTCGTCTTCCTGCCCGTCGACGGACTGCCGTCCCGCGAGGCCGCCCCGTACAGCCCCGAGGGCTTCGAGGCCCACCGCTCGGGCGCCGTCGAGGAGGGCGGCGAGAGCCGTCGCCACTTCCTGCGCGTCCGGGTCGGCGGCTGGGGCGAGGAGATCGTCACCACCGTCTTCGTCCGCGTCCACACCCAGGGCGGGATGCTGATGCTGGAGGTGGCGCCGCACGTGCTCCGGCCGGTGAAGCCGCTCTTCCGGTACGCCGACCGGATCGCCCACCGCTACCGGCACAACCACCACTTCGGCAAGGCGGTCTGGGCCCTGGGCCAGACCCCGCGCTCGGCCGGGCAGGCCCTGGTCACGGTCGGGCGCGCGCTCGGCCACGGCTGGCGGCTGCTCACCGCGGGACACGCCAACGCGCTCCCCGAGGGGCCCGAGGTCTCCGTCCGCGAGCTCGGCTCCGACGACGAGGCCTCGCTCTTCCAGGAGATGGACATCAGCCGCTATCTGAAGAGCGTCCAGGACCGGGTCGCGAACGGCGTGACCGTCGCACTCCGCGAAGCGGGCTACGAGACCGCCGAGTTCGAGCAGAAGATCGTGCACGTCGCCGAGGGCGGCACGTTCATCGAGAACACCAAGGGCAACGTCACCCTCGGCAACCACAACACCGTCACCAGCAAGAGCTTCACCACCGCGACGACCGGAGGCAACCGTGGCTGAGACCGGGAACGGCACCCCTGACAACCGCGCTCCTGGCGGCATTCACGTCACCAACACCGGGGGCAGCGTCACCATCGGCGACCACAACACCGTCACCCACACGGTGAACGGCACCCAGCCGGACCGCGACCCGGAGCAGGAGGCGCTGCTCCAGGCCATCCGCCGGCTCCGCGCCGACCTCGGCGGCATCGTCCCCTCCGAGCAGACGGCGGCCCTCGACGCCGAACTCTCCGACGCCGAGGACGAGATCGAGGGCACGGGCCGGGCCGACGCGGGGCGGCTGACCAGGCTGCGCCGCGCCCTCACGGACGCCGGCGCGGTCACCGGGATCCTCGCCTCGGGAGTGGCCGTCGGACAGGCCGTCGGCACGCTGCTCGGAGGGTGAGATGAGCGGTCACGGGGGCGGCGGCGAGACCCGCTGGAACGACGAGACGCAGAGCTGGGAGAGCGGCGGGGCGGTTCCTGGACCGCCGAGGGGAGCGGGGGGCGGCCCCGTCGTACCCCTGCCGCCGCCACCGCCGGAGTACGCGCCGGGGTACGCGGAGTACGCGCCGGACGGCGCCCCGGAGCCCGCCCCGACGGGCGTCCCGCCGGTCGTCCCCGCGCACGTCCCCCCGGTCGTCCCCGAGCACTCCCCGACGGGCGCTCCCGCGCAGGTCTCCGTGTACGTGCCGGAGGCGGGCGGCTGGCAGCACCCCGCGCCCGGCACCGTCCCGCGGGCCGCCCGGTCCCGCTCGCGGGCGGCCGTCGCGGCCGGAGTCGCCGTGGCCGTCCTCGCGGCGGGCTCCGTCGGCGGCTGGCTGCTCTGGGGCAGGGGCGACGCGCAGCCTCCGGCGGCGGGCGGCCCGCCGGCCTCCGTCCCGGTGGTCCCGGAGACCACCGACCCGACCGGGAACACCGGGACCACCGACCCCACCGGGACCACCACCGGCCCCGCCTCCGTCACGCCGTCTCCCTCCGGCACGTCCGCCTCTCCCACCGACGACGTGCCTCCGCCCGGCTACCGCGCCGCCGAGGACCTCAAGGGCTTCACGGTCGCGTTCCCCGAGGGCTGGGACCGCACCGAGTCCGAGCAGGGCGTCTTCTACAACGCGCCGGACCGCAAGAGCCTGCTCCAGATCTTCGTGGTCACCGAGGGCGACCTGACGCCGTACGAGGCCCTGCGCGGGGCCTCCGAGGACGGTCGGGCCAACAAGCCCGGCTACCAGGAGGTCAGCCTCGAACGGGTCACCGGCGAGGCGGGTGCCCCGGCCGACTCCGCCGAACTGGTGTACGTGTACACCCGGGACGACGGCAGCCGCCGCAAGGTCGTCGACCGGGCCTTCACGGCCGCGGACGGCAACCACTACGCGATCCTGGCCGCAGGACCGGAGAGCGCGTGGCCGAAGCAGCGCGAAGTGCTCGGCGTGGCCCTGCGGTTCTTCCGCCCGGGCGCGCACTGACGGGAGGCCGGAGGACGGTGAGACGCCGGATGGGCGTCTGACGCCGGCCGGGCACCTGACAGCCGGCGCCGGCGGGACACCGGACGCCCGACGCCGGCCGGACACCAGGCCCTCAGAGCGCCCCGACCTCCCTCAGCCCGACGGCCGACGCCGTCAGGTCGTCCCGCGCCCTCAGGAGCAGTCCGTCGCCGAAGGTGATCCGGGTCGCGCCCAGTCGGCCGAGTTCCGCGAAGGGCGGATCACCGGGGCCGGCCAGGGCGTTGAGGGGGAGGTCGCCGAGGGCCGCCCGCAGGGCCGGGAGGTCCGCGGGCGGGGCCGCGATCGGGTAGACGCAGTCCGCTCCCGCCGCCGCGTAGAGCCGGGCACGGGCGATCGCGGCCTCCACCGGGTCGGGAGCCCGGCGGATGTACACGTCCACGCGCGCGTTGACGAAGAGCTCGGGCCCCGCCGCCGCGCGTACCTCCGCCAGCCACTCGGCGTGCGCCTCCGCGTCCTTGAGCGCGCGGTCCTCGCCGGTGTCCTCCAGGTTCACGCCGACGGCGCCCGACTCCCGTACCCGCTCGACCAGTTCCGCCGCGGGCAGCCCGTAGCCGCCCTCCAGGTCCGCCGTGACCGGGACGGAGACCGCGCGGACGATCCTGGCCACGGCGGCGAACATCTCCGCCGCCGGTGTCGCCCCGTCCTCGTACCCGAGGGAGGCCGCCACCCCGGCGCTCGGCGTGGCGAGTGCGGGGAACCCGGCCGCCTCGAAGGCGCGGGCGCTCACCGCGTCCCACGGGCCTGGCAGCACCAGCGGATCGCCGGCCGCCCGGTCCCGGTGGAGGGCGCGCAGGACCTCGGCCCTCGCGTCCCGGCTCACGCGGAGCGGGGGGTGTAGTGGCCGGGCGTCATGCGGGTGGAGACGGCGATCCGGTTCCAGGCGTTGATGACGACGATCGCGCTGATGACCCGGGCGAGTTCGGTCTCGTCGAAGTGGGCGGCGGCGTGGGCGTACACCTCGTCGGGGACGGAGCCGTCGGTGAGGACGGTGACGGACTCGGTCAGCGCGAGGGCCGCGAGTTCCCGCTCGGTGTAGAAGTGCCGGGACTCCTGCCAGGCGGAGAGCTGCACGATCCGCTCGACGGTCTCGCCCTCCGCGAGGGCGTCCTTGGTGTGCATGTCGAGGCAGAAGGCGCAGCGGTTGACCTGGGAGGCCCGGATCTTGATCAGGTGGTAGAGCGTCGGGTCGATGTCCTTCGCGGCGGCCGCCTCCAGCCGGAGCATCGCGCGGTAGAACTCGGGGACGCGCTCCGCGAGGGGGAGGCGCGGGGCGTGCTCGTGGGCGTACGCGGTGGGGTCGGCGGTCTCGGTGAGGGTGATGTCGGTGGTCATGTCCTCACCGTACGAGCCGGGTGGCGCAGGAGTATGGTCCATTCCCATGGCAAACGAGTGGGCCACTTTCGGCACCGACCTCCATCTGGAACTCCGTGGTCCACGCCTCCGTGCCGGTCTCATGGACGCCCTGCGGGAGGCCGTGCGCAGCGGGCGCCTGGAGGCGGGCACGCGGCTTCCGTCCTCCCGGTCGCTCGCCGCCGACCTCGGCATGGCCCGGAACACCGTCGCCGACGCGTACGCCGAACTCGTCGCCGAGGGCTGGCTGACGGCCCGCCAGGGCTCCGGCACCCGCGTCGCCCGCCGCGCCGAACCCCGCACGGAGGTACGGCCGCCCCGGGCCTCGGCCCCCGCGCTCTCCCTGCCCCGGCCCTCGGCGCCCGCGCACGACCTGAAGCCCGGCACCCCCGACCTCGCGTCCTTCCCGCGCGCCGAGTGGCTCAAGGCGTACCGGCGGGCGCTCACCGCCGCCCCCAACGAGGCCTTCGGATACGGGGATCCGCGCGGCCGGATCGAACTGCGCACCGTCCTCGCCGAGTACCTCGCCCGCGCGCGGGGCGTGCACGCCCGGCCCGAGCGGATCGTCGTCTGCGCGGGCTTCGTGCACGGGCTGATGCTGATCGGCCAGGTGCTGCGGAGCCGGGGCGTCCGGGACGTCGCGGTCGAGTCGTACGGGCTCGGCCTCCACGCCGGTCTCCTGACCGGGGCGGGACTCGGCACCCCGGCCCTGCCCTTCGACGAACGCGGCACCCGGGTGGAGGAACTGGCGGGGCCGGGCCCGGGCCCCGTCGGCGCCGTTCTCATGACCGCCGCCCACCAGTTCCCGCTGGGCGGCGCCCTGCCCCCCGACCGGCGGGCGGCCGTCATCGACTGGGCGCGGGCCTCGGGCGGCGTCGTCCTGGAGGACGACTACGACGGGGAGTTCCGCTACGACCGGCAGCGGGTGGGCGCGCTCCAGGGCCTCGATCCCGAGCGGGTCGTCTACCTCGGCACCGCGAGCAAGTCCCTCGCCCCCGGGCTGAGGCTCGCGTGGATGGTGCTGCCGGAGAGCCTGGCCGGCGAGGTCGCGGCGGCCAAGGGGGCCGTGGACTGGACGTCCAGCGCGCCGGACCAGCTGGCGTTCGCGGAGTTCCTCGGCTCGGGGGCGTACGACCGGCACGTACGGGCCATGCGGCTGCGCTACCGGCGCCGCCGCGACCAGCTGGTGGCGGCGGTCGCCGCGCACTCGCCCGAGACGCGGGTCAGCGGGATCGCCGCCGGTCTCCACGCCGTCCTGACCCTGCCGCCCGGCACCGAGCAGGCCGTCCTGCGGTCCGCCGCCTGGCACGGCCTCGCCGTCCAGGGCGTCAACCAGTTCCGCCGCCCCACCGTCCCCGCCACCCTGGACGGCCTCGTCGTCGGCTACGCCACACCCCCGGACAGCGCCTGGCAGGGCGCCCTCCAGAGCCTCTGCCGAGTGCTGCCCTAGGGAGTGTCCTCCGGCGGGCTCAGGGCGCGTCGCGCCCCGGTCCCGCTTCCGTGACCGCCGCGTCGCCCAGGTCTCCGGCCGGGTCCACCGCCGGTGCCTCGCCGAAACGCGCCAGGGCCAGGGAGCCCGCCACGGCGACGGCGAAGCCGACGATCGCCAGCCATCCGAGCCCCTCCCGCGTACGGTCCCCGAGCCAGACCACCCCGACCACCGCAGGCCCGATCGTCTCGCCGAGCACCATGCCCGCCGTCGCCGTGGTCACCGAGCCCCGCTGGAGCGCCGAGGTCAGCAGCAGGAACGCGGCCCCGCCACCGGCAAGAAGCGCGTACCAGACCGGATCGGTGAGATCGAAACCGTCGACCAGCCGGACCGCCACCTCCACCACCCCGAACCCGAAGCCCGCGCCCAGGCCGAGGACGAGAGAGCGCGGCCGGTCCGCGAGGCGGCCGCCCACCACACCGAGCAGCAGCACGCCGAACGCGGTCGCGAGCAGCGCCCACCGCAGCGCCTCCGAGCCGTCCCGGTGGCCCTCCTCACCGGAGGCGAGGGCGAGCAGGGCGAGCCCGGCGCAGACCACGCCCACGGCCGACCACTCCACCCGGCTCAGCCGCACCGGCAGCAACCGTGACGCGACGACCGCCGTGACCGCCAGGCTCGCGGCGAGGGCGGCGCCCACCGCGTAGATGGGCAGCGTCCGCAGGGCGACGACCTCCAGGACGAAGCCCAGACCGTCGAGGCCGAGACCGACGGCGTACCGCCACTGCCGCACTGCCCGCCACAGCAGCGCGACGTCGACGCCCCCGCCGGTCCCTGGTGTCGCGGCGCGGGCCGCCATCGCCTGGAGAACCGAGGCCGCGCCGAAGCAGACGGACGAAGCGAGCGCGCAAACCATCCCGAGGAGCACGAAAAGACTCTAGGCGGTGCGGCTTGAAATGACCGGCCTACACTGTGCGGTCGCGACAGACGTGAACGCGACAAGCGTGAGCGTGGCCGTGACCGTGGAGGTCGCGACCGCGAAGGGGAGGCGACGGACATGCGCAGGCTGAGGTCGAGCACGGTGGTGCTCGGCGGGATGGGTGTGCTCGCGGCGACGATCACCGCGTGCGGCTCCGAGCCGGACAAGCGGTGCGTGGACCCGCTGACCCGGGAGGAACTGCCCCGCTACGAGTGCGAGAGCGGCGGCGGCAGGGATGACGACGACGACACGACCCACCGGGGCACGTACTACTACGGCGGCTCCGTCCGCGACAAGCGGGTGAGCGGCGGCAGCTTCGACAAGACCGCCGTCGACACCGGCGGCTTCGGCTGCTCCGGTTCCGGCGGCGGCTGAGAGGGCCCGGCACATGGAACGGCACACGATCGACCCCCGCCCCGGCTGGCAGGAGACGGTGGAGGAGCAGGGGCTCGTCTACCCGCTGACCCGGTACCCGGACGGCTCGCTCCGTCCGTACTGGGACGAGAGCGCGTACTACTCCTTCACCCTGCCCGAGGTCGAGGCCCTGGAGGAGGTCGTCGAGGAGCTGCACGCCATGTGCCTGGCGGCGGCCGCGCACATCGTCGAGCGGGACCGGTTCGCCGAGCTCGGGATCACCGATCCGAAGCTCGCCGCCCGGGTCGCCGAGTCCTGGCGCCGCCGTGCCGAACTCCTCTCCCTCTACGGGCGGTTCGACCTGCACTACGACGGTACGGGCCCGGCGAAGATGCTGGAGTACAACGCCGACACCCCCACCTCGCTCGTGGAGGCCGCCAGCCCGCAGTGGTTCTGGATGGAGGAACGGTTCCCCGGCGCCGACCAGTGGAACTCCCTCCACGAACGGCTCGTCGACGCCTGGCGGAAACAGGCGCACCTGCTGCCGCCGGGTCCCCTCCACTTCGTCCACTCCGACGGCGACGAACTCGGCGAGGACCTGATGACGGTCGCGTACCTGCGCGAGACCGCCCAGCAGGCCGGCCTGGAGACCGAGGCGCTCTCCGTCGAACGGATCGGCTGGGACCGGCTCTCCCGCCGCTTCGTCGACGACCGGCTCCGCTTCATCCGCAGCTGCTTCAAGCTGTACCCGTGGGAGTGGCTGACCACCGACCGCTTCGGCCGGCACGTCCTCGACACCCTCGACAACGGCGGCGGCACCGGCACGACCTGCTGGATCGAGCCCGCCTGGAAGATGCTCCTCTCCAACAAGGCGCTCCTCGCGATCCTGTGGGAGCTGTACCCCGGCCACCCCAACCTGCTCCCCGCCTACCTCGACGGCCCGCGCGACCTCGCCACGACCACCGGCTGGGTGGCGAAGCCGCTCCTCGGCCGCGAGGGCGCGGGCGTCACCCTGCACGAGGCCGGCACGGAGCCGTTCGTACGGGACGGGGAACCCTGCTGCTACCAGGAGCTGGCCCCGCTGCCCGACTTCGACGGCAACCGGGTGGTGCTCGGCGCGTGGGTCGTCGAGGACGAGGCGGCGGGGCTCGGGATACGGGAGTCGGCGGGCCTCGTCACCGACGAGTACGCCCGCTTCCTCCCGCACGTGATCCTCTGACCGTCCCGCCCCCTGCCCGTGGGGGCCGGTCAGTCCGACAGAACGCCCCTCAGCTGCTCAAGACCCCAGTCCAGGTCCTCCTTGGAGATCACCAGGGGCGGGGCGATCCGGATCGTCGAGCCGTGGGTGTCCTTCACCAGGACACCCCGCTCCATCAGCTTCTCCGAGATCTCCCGGCCCGTACCCCGGGACGGCGTGACGTCGACGCCGGCCCACAGGCCACGCCCGCGCACCGCCTCCACCGCGCCGCCGCCCACGAGGAGACCCAGCTCCGCGTGGAGGTGCTCGCCCAGCTCCGCCGCCCGCTCCTGGTACTCGCCCGTCCGCAGCATCGCGATCACCTCGAGGGCCACCGCGCACGCCAGCGGGTTCCCGCCGAACGTCGACCCGTGCTCACCCGGCCGGAACACCCCGAGCACGTCCCGGTCGGCGACCACCGCCGACACGGGCACCACCCCGCCGCCCAGCGCCTTCCCCAGGATGTACACGTCGGGCACCACACCCTCGTGCTCGCACGCGAACGTCCGTCCCGTCCGGCCGAGACCCGACTGGATCTCGTCCGCCACGAACAGCACGTTCCGCCGGCGCGTCAGCTCCCGCACCCCCGCCAGATAGCCGGCCGGCGGGACCAGGACCCCCGCCTCGCCCTGGATCGGTTCGATCAGCACGGCCACCGTGTTCTCGGTGACCGCCGCCTCCATGGCCGTCAGGTCCCCGTACGGCACGATCTCGAACCCCGGCGTGTACGGGCCGTAGTGGTCCCGGGCCTCGTGGTCCGTGGAGAAGCTGACGATCGTCGTCGTCCTGCCGTGGAAGTTGTTCGCCGCGACCACGATCTTCGCGTGCCCGTCCGGCACGCCCTTCACCTCGTACCCCCACTTCCGGGCGGTCTTCACGGCCGTCTCGACCGCCTCCGCGCCCGTGTTCATCGGCAGCACCGCCTCCTTGCCGCACAGCTCGGCGAGCTGCGAGCAGAACGCGGCGAACCGGTCGTGGTGGAACGCGCGCGAGGTCAGTGTCACCCGCTCCAGCTGGGCCTTCGCCGCGTCGATCAGACGCCGGTTGCCGTGCCCGAAGTTGAGCGCCGAGTATCCGGCGAGCATGTCGAGATAGCGGCGCCCCTCGACATCGGTCATCCAGGCGCCGTCCGCCGAAGCGACGACGACCGGCAGGGGGTGGTAGTTGTGAGCGCTGTGCGCCTCCGCCGAAGCGATCGCGTCTTGTGTGCTCGACACGGGATCTCCGTTCGTCCTGCGGCTCGCGGGATGGACCCGCCGAAGGGGTGTGGCCCCTGTTTCTATCGTCGCTCGGATGCCGGACCGGGAAACCTCGCTCGCGGCGCGCCCGCTACTCTGAAATCACGCACGGCGACTGGCGTACGGGGAAGCGACCCCGGGGGAGCCGTGCGCGGCAGACCACACGAGACGCCGCCCGCCTGGGCGTCACGGGACCGAAGTCCCGGGTGGCGCCGCGCCTTCCACGCAGTGCCCCGGGACCCGCCGACGCCCGGAGGACACCCGCCATGAACACCCCGCAGCCCGCCCCGCGGCATCCCGCGTTCGCCGCCGCCGACCCCGAGCTCGCCGCCCTCGTCGGCGCCGAGGAACGCCTCCAGGCCGAGACCCTGCGCCTCATCCCCAGCGAGAACTACGTCTCCGCCGCCGTCCTCGAAGCCTCCGGCACCGTCCTCCAGAACAAGTACAGCGAGGGCTATCCCGGCCGCCGTTACTACGAGGGCCAGCAGAACATCGACCGGATCGAGACCCTCGCCGTCGAACGCGCCAAGGCCGTCTTCGGCGTCGACCACGCCAACGTCCAGCCCTACTCCGGCTCCCCGGCCAACCTCGCCGTCTACCTCGCCTTCGCCGAACCCGGCGACACCGTCATGGGCATGGCGCTGCCGATGGGCGGCCACCTCACCCACGGCTGGGGCGTCTCCGCCACCGGCAGGTGGTTCCGCGGCGTCCAGTACGGCGTCCGCCAGGACACGGGCCTCGTCGACTTCGACCAGGTCCGCGAACTGGCCCTCGAGGAGCGGCCGAAGGTGATCTTCTGCGGCGGCACCGCACTGCCCCGCACGATCGACTTCGCCGCCTTCGGCGAGATCGCCCGCGAGGCCGGCGCCGTGCTCGTCGCCGACGTCGCCCACATCGCAGGCCTCATCGCCGGTGGCGCCCACCCGTCCCCCGTCCCGCACGTGGACGTGATCTCCACGACCACCCACAAGACCCTGCGCGGCCCGCGCGGCGCCATGCTCATGTCCCGCGAGGAGCACGCCAAGGCGCTCGACAAGGCCGTCTTCCCCGGCCTCCAGGGCGGCCCGCACAACCAGACCACCGCCGCCATCGCCGTCGCCCTCCGCGAGGCCTCCCAGCCCTCCTTCCGCGACTACGCCCACGCCGTCGTCGCCAACGCCAAGGCCCTCGCCGAGGCGCTCCTCGCCCGCGGCTTCGACCTGGTCTCCGGCGGCACCGACAACCACCTGATCCTCATGGACCTGACGCCCAAGCAGGTCCCGGGCAAGATCGCCGCGAAGGCCCTCGACCGGGCGGGCATCGTCGTCAACTACAACACCGTCCCCTACGACACCCGGAAGCCCTTCGACCCCTCCGGCATCCGCATCGGCACCCCCTCCCTCACCTCCCGCGGCCTCACCACCGACCACATGGCCCAGGTCGCCGACTGGATCGACCGCGGCGTCACGGCGGCCGGCAAGGGCGACGAGGACACCCTCCGTACCGTCCGCGCCCAGGTCGCCGACCTGATGGCCGCGCACCCGGCCCCGGGCCTCCCCGTCTGATCACCCCCACCCCACGGACCGGACCGGAGGACCCGGGGCTATCCGCCCGTCGACTCCGCCGTCCGGCGGGCCTCCTCGCGGTCCGGTATGCCTTCGAGGCGGAAGGTGAGCGCGCCCCCGCTCCTCGTCCAGAGGAGCGTGGGGCCCGCCGTCCGGAGCTCGTGGGTCCACGCCGCGCCCGCCCCGTCGGTCATCGGGAACGTCAGCAGATGCGGAGCCGCGAACCAGTAGCCCTGCGCGCCGTCCGGCAGGTCCACCCACTCCGGCTGCGTCCTGACCTGCTTGGCGAAACCGATGTCCAGGCGGGCCGGGAACTCGTCGAGCCGGACCGTCCGCTCCCCGTCCCGCCAGCACAGGCTGATCACCGCCCGGCCCCGCTCGGCCGACCCCGTCACCGCGACGGCGTCCGGCGCGCCGAGCGCCTCCGGTATCAGCGGCTCGAAGCCCGCCCTGCGCCCGGCCTCCGCCAGGGGCACCGGCTCAGGGCAGCCCGGCACCGCGCCCCCGGCCGGGACACCGCGCCCGTCCGGGTCGTACCGCACGGTGACCCCGCCGAAGCCGAGCCAGTCCGCCACCGCCGCCCGCACCGGCGGGGTGAGCACCAGGACGATCAGCACCCCGGTCAGGCCCGCCACCAGCGCCCGCCACCGCTCGCGCGCCCACGCCCGCACCGATCCCCACCACCGGCGCCGGCCGGGCGAGGACACCGGTGTCCGATCCGGCGCGGACACCGGCACGGCCTCGGGCGAGGCCTCCGGCGCGGACCCCGGAACCGGCGTCGGGACCCGCTCGGCGAGGAGCTGCGCGAGCACCCGCTCGGCCATGGTCTCCCCGTCCACGTCCGGCACCCGCAGCCGCCGTCCCAGCTCCCTCAGTTCGTCCGGCAGACGCTCGTCAGCCATGCCCCTCACCTCCTTCCCGGCCGTCCTTCAACACGAGCCCCAGCTTCTTCAGCGCCCGGCTCAGCCGGGACTTCACCGTCCCCTTCGGCCAGCCGAGGGCCAGGGCCGTCTCCGTCTCGTCCAGTTCGAGCAGATAGCGGTGGATCACCACCAGCCGGTGCTCGTCGGCGAGACCGTCGAGGGCCTCCCACAGTCGCCGGCTCCGCTCCCGGCCCTCGGCCGCGACCGCCGGATCCGCCGACTCCGGTATCAGCGGCTCACCGCCGAGCAGGTCCGCCTCGCGGTCGGCGACGGCCCGCTGCCGACCCGCCGAGCGCACTGTGTTCCTGGTCTCATTGACGACGATCCGCAGCAGCCACGGCCGGAACGCCGCGCCCTCCTGGAACCGTCCGAGCGAGCGGTACGCCTTGAAGAAGGCCTGCTGCACCACATCCTCGGCCTCCGCGCCCGCGCCGCACGCCACCGCCGCCCTCAGGGCGACCGCCGTGTGCGCGCGGACCAGCTCCGCGTACGCCTCCGGCTCTCCGGCGCGCACACGTGCGATCACCACGGCCTCGTCCTCGACCAGGCCCCCCTCCCGTGTCCTCACACTCTTGATACACCGGCAGTCCGGGATCGGTTCCCACACCTGAGAGAATGATGTGCATGGCCTCTGACAGTCCCCGTGTGCTCTCCGGAATCCAGCCCACCGCAGGCTCGTTCCACCTCGGCAACTACCTCGGCGCCGTCCGCCAGTGGGTCGCCCTGCAGGAGACCCACGACGCCTTCTACATGGTCGTCGACCTGCACGCGATCACGGTCCCGCAGGACCCGGCCGAGCTGCGTGCCAACACCCGGCTCGCCGCCGCGCAGCTGCTCGCGGCCGGTCTCGACCCGGACCGCTGCACCCTCTTCGTCCAGAGCCACGTCCCCGAGCACGCGCAGCTCGGTTGGGTCATGAACTGCCTCACCGGTTTCGGCGAGGCCTCCCGTATGACCCAGTTCAAGGACAAGTCCGCGAAGCAGGGCGCCGACCGCGCCACCGTGGGCCTCTTCACGTACCCGATCCTCCAGGTCGCGGACATCCTGCTCTACCAGGCCAACGAGGTCCCGGTCGGCGAGGACCAGCGCCAGCACATCGAGCTGACCCGTGACCTCGCGGAGCGCTTCAACGGCCGCTTCGGCGACACCTTCACGATCCCCAAGCCGTACATCCTGAAGGAGACGGCGAAGATCTTCGACCTCCAGGACCCCGCGGTCAAGATGAGCAAGTCGGCGTCCACGCCGAAGGGGCTCATCAACCTCCTGGACGACCCGAAGGTCACCGCGAAGAAGGTCAAGAGCGCCGTCACCGACACCGACACGGTGATCCGCTTCGACCCGGAGAACAAGGCGGGCGTCTCCAACCTGCTCACGATCATGTCCACGCTCACCTCCACGTCCGTCGCGGACCTGGAGAAGAGCTACGAGGGCAAGATGTACGGCGCGCTGAAGACGGACCTCGCCGAGGTCATGGTGGACTTCGTCACTCCCTTCCGGGCCCGCACCCAGGAATACCTGGACGACCCGGAGACGCTGGACTCTGTCCTGGCCAAGGGAGCGGAGAAGGCCCGCGCGGTCGCCGCGGAGACGCTGGCGCGGACGTACGAGCGGATCGGCTTCCTGCCCGCCAAGCACTGAGGCCCCCGCCCGCCGGAGCACGCGGCCTCGACCCGCCGGAGCACGCGGCCTCCGCCCGGAGCACGAGGCCTCCGCCTGCCGGAGCACGAGGCCTCCGGTCCTCCGCCACCGGGACGGAGGACCCTGGCCACCAGGGTGGTACAGGCCGCACACTGGCGGCTGAGCCACCGCACACACGACGACGGACGACGGAGGAGAACGACGTGGGGACCGTAACGCTCGGCGTTTCGATCGCGGTCCCGGAGCCTTACGGCAGCCTGCTCCAGGAGCGGCGCGCCGGCTTCGGGGACCCTGCCGCGTACGGCATCCCCACGCACGTGACGCTCGTCCCGCCGACCGAGGTCCCGGAGGAGCGGCTGCCGGAGATCCAGGCGCACCTCGCCGGCGTCGCCGCCGGTCACCAGCGTTTCCGGATGCGCCTCAAGGGCACCGGGACCTTCCGGCCGCTCTCCCCTGTCGTCTATGTGAAGGTGCGGGACGGCGTCTCCCGCTGCCACCGGCTCCAGAGCCTGATCCGGGACGAGAACGGGCCGCTGGTGCGCGAGCTCCAGTTCCCGTACCACCCGCACGTCACCGTGGCGCACGGCATCTCCGAGGAGGGGATGGACCGCGCGTTCGAGGAGCTCGCCGGGTACGAGGCGGCCTGGAACTGCCGCTCCTTCGCGCTGTACGAGCAGGGCGCGGACGGGGTGTGGCGGAAGCTGTACGACTACGAGTTCGGCAGCGGCCGCCCGATCGCGGCCGTCCCGGCTCAGGGCGGCAGCCCGGTCGACGCGCCGACGGCCACCCCGACCGGCTGAGACACGCCGAGGTGAGGCTCACCGGCCTCACGCCCTCACACCGGCAGCCGCCGGAACAGCGGTCTGGGCGCATGCCGTACCGCCGCCATCACCAGCCGCAGCGACCCCGGCACCCACACCGTCTCCGAGCGGCGCCGCAGCCCCAGCTCGACCGCGCTCGCGACCGCCTCCGGTGTGGTCGCGAGCGGTGCCTCCGCGAGCCCCGCCGTCATCTTCGAGCGCACGAATCCGGGCCGCACGACCATGACGTGCACGCCGGTGCCGTGCAGCGCGTCCCCGAGGCCCTGCGCGAAGGCGTCGAGCCCGGCCTTCGAGGAGCCGTAGATGAAGTCGGCGCGGCGGGCCCGTTCGCCCGCCACCGAGGAGAGCACCACGAGCGAGCCGTGCCCCTGCGCCTGGAGCGCGCCCGCGCACACGAGGCCGGCGGAGACGGCCCCGGTGTAGTTGGTCTGGGCGACGCGCACGGCGGCGACCGGGTCGGACTCGTCGCGGGCCTGGTCGCCGAGGACCCCGAAGGCGAGGAGGACCATGTCGATGTCCCCCTCGGTGAAGATCTTGCCGAGCCGTTCCTCGTGGGACTCGGTGTCGAGCGCGTCGAAGGGGACCGTCCGCACGTCCGCGCCGAGCGCGCGCAGCGAGTCGGCGGCGGCGGCGAGGGCAGGGGAGGGCCGTCCGGCGAGCCAGACGGTACGGGTGCGCCGTGCGATGAGCCGGCGGGCGGTGGCGAGCCCGATCTCGGAGGTGCCGCCGAGGACGAGCAGGGACTGCGGGGCGCCGAACGCGTCCTTCATGAGGGCTCCTGGAGTCCGAGGCGGCGGGAGAGGTCCGAGGCGAAGAGGGACCGGGGGTCGAGTGCGGCGCGCAGCGCCCGGAACTCGTCGAGCCGCGGGTACATCGCGGTCAGCGTCTCCGGCCGTACGCGGGAGTCCTCGGCGAGACAGACCCGGCCGCCCGCGCCCGCGACCTCCTCGTCGAGCGTGTCGAGGAAGGCCCCGAGACCGGGCAGGCCGGTCGGCAGGCCGAGGGCGAGGGTCCAGCCGGGCAGCGCGAAGGAGAGCGGGCCGGGGCCGCCCGCGCCGAGGCGCCGGAGGGTGGCGGGGAAGGCGGGCAGGCCGCGGTCCACGATTCGCCGCACCACCCGGCGCAGGACCTCCTCCTGCCCGTACGGGACGACGAACCGGTACGGGACGAAGCCCGCGCGTCCGTAGAGCCGGTTCCAGTGCGGGATGCCGTCGAGGGGGTGGAGGAAGCCGTCGAGCGGCCGGAGGCGGCCGGTGCTCTCGCGGGCGGCCGCGCGGTACCGGAGCTCGTTGAGGAGTCCGACGCCGGTACGGCCGAGCAGCCCGCCGGGGACGTACGGCGGCGGGGCGGGCAGCCGGGCCGGCCGGAAGGCGAGCGGCGCGCGGCGGGCCCGGTGGCGGCGGGGCAGCGCGTCGTACGGCGTGTGGTCGCCGCGGCTGAGGACGGCGCGGCCGGTGGCGGCGCCCCGGGCGAGCAGGTCGATCCGGGCGATCGAGTACCGGTATCGGTGGTCGCCGGCGGTGAGCCGGTCCATCAGGTCGTCGAGGTCGCGGGCCCGTTCGGTGTCCACGGTCACGAGGGAGGTCTCGACGGGCAGCAGCCGCACGGTGGCGGAGAGGATCACGCCGGTCAGGCCGAGGCCGCCGGTGGTGGCGTCGAAGAGCGGGGTGCCCGGCAGTACGGTCCTGATCCCGCCGTCGGCGGTGAGGAGCCGGAGCGCGGTCACGTGCCGGCCGAAGGAGCCGGAGACGTGCTGGTTCGCGCCGTGCGCGTCGGCGGCGAGGGCGCCGCCGACGGTGGCGTACCGGGTCCCGGGGGTGACCGGGACGAACCAGCCGAGCGGCAGCAGCGCCTCCGTCAGCCGGTGCAGGGTGACTCCCGCCTCGCAGTCGACGAGACCGGCGGTGGTGTCGACGGCGAGGATCCGGTCGAGGCCGGTCATGTCGAGGACGGTGCCGCCGGCGTTCTGTGCGGCGTCCCCGTGGGCGCGGCCGAGGCCGCGGGCGATCACCCCGCGGGGACCGCATGCGCGGACGGCGTCGGCCGCCTCGGCGTGACCGCGCGGCCGGTACACGCGCGCGAGGGTCGGGGCGGTGCGCCCCCAGCCGCTGAGCGTCACGCAGTCGTCGTCAAGGACGTGGGTCTCGACAGCCATGGAGGTGACCGTATAGCCGCCTCTGTGCCTTATGCCGGTATTGCGTGGCGGTTCGTCGAAATGGGTGATGAGCGGACTTTCAGGCAAGCGCCCCTGACCAGCGCGCGGATCGGGGGTAGGGATGTCGCATGGACCGGCATCGAGGGCACGGGTACGGCACGGACCGGCATCGAGGGTAGGGGTACCGCATGGACTGGCTGACCAAGCTCCCCGTCATCGGCCCCTGGGTCGCCCGCCTCATGAAGACCCATGCCTGGCGCGCGTACGAGACCCTCGACGAGGTCCACTGGAGCCGGCTCGCCGCCGCGATCACGTTCCTCTCCTTCCTGGCCCTCTTCCCGCTGATCACCGTGGCCGCCGCGATCGGCGCCGCCCTCCTCTCCGACGAGCAGCTCGGCCGGATCGAGGAGAAGATCGGCGACCAGGTCCCCGGGATCTCCGACCAGCTCGACATCGGGAGCCTGGTCGCCAACGCCGGCACCGTCGGGCTCGTCGCCGGCGCCCTCCTGCTCGTCACCGGCATCGGCTGGGTCGGCTCCATGCGGGACTGCCTGCGCGCGGTGTGGAAGCTCGACGACGTGGACGAGGGCAATCCGTTCGTGCTCAAGGGCAAGGACGCGCTCGTCCTCGTCGGCCTCGGCGGTGTCGCGCTCGCCTCGCTCGCCGCGTCCTGGCTCGGCTCCACCGCCGTCGGCTGGAGCGCCGACCGGCTCGGTGTCTCCGGCGGCGGGGCGGGCGGCATCCTCCTCCAGGGAGCGGCCGTCCTCGTCGCCGTCGTCGCCGACTTCCTGATCCTGCTGTACGTGCTCACGCTGCTGCCCGGCGTGCAGCCGCCCCGCCGCGCGCTCGTCGTGGCGGCGCTGACGGGGGCGGTCGGCTTCGAGCTGCTCAAGCTGCTGCTCGGCGGCTATATGCGGGGCGTCGCGGCGAAGTCGATGTACGGGGCGTTCGGCGTCCCGGTCGCCCTGCTGCTCTGGATCAACCTCACCGCGAAGCTGCTGCTGTTCTGCGCCGCCTGGACCGCTACGGATTCACGTCGGGATCCTGCGGCGAGCGGCGACGACGCACCGCCGACGCGGTCAGCGGCCAGCGCCGGTTGACCAGGAAGACGGCACAGGCGAGGAGCAGGAGCGCTCCGCCCGCCACGGCGAGCGCGATCCCGATGCCGCCGGACCTCTCCGTGGCGGCCGCCTGGACGGTGTCGGCCGGGGCGGTCTTCCCGGGCGGAGCGGGAGCCGAACCGTCGACGGGGGCGGTGGTCCCCGTACGGGCGGAGCGCGGCGGCACCAGCTCGCCGACCGGGGTCACCTTCCCCGCGGCGGCGAAGCCCCAGTCGAGCAGCCGGGCGGTCTCGCGGTAGACCGCGTGCTGCTCCTTCGACGACGGGTTCATCACGGTCACGAGCAGCACCTTGCCGTTCCGCTCCGCGACTCCCGTGAAGGTGGCACCCGCGTGCGTGGTGTTGCCGTTCTTGACCCCGGCGATGCCCTGGTACGGGGCGACGCCGAAGTCACCGGTGAGAAGCCGGTTGGTGTTCTGGATCTCGAAGGACTCGCGCTTCTTGCCGCCCGGCTTCAGCTCGCCGGGGAACACGGCCCGGGGCGTGGCGGCGTACGCGCGGAAGTCCGCGTTCTGCATGCCGCTGCGGGCGATGAGTGTCAGGTCGTACGCGGAGGAGACCTGGCCGGGGGCGTCGTAACCGTCCGGGGTGACCACGCGGGTGTCGAGCGCCTGGAGCTCGGCGGCGCGGTCGTTCATCTCCTTCACGGTCTGGCGGAGGCCGTTGTTCATGTTCGTCAGGACGTGCACGGCGTCGTTGCCCGAGCGGAGGAAGACGCCGAGCCACAGGTCGTGGACGCTGTAGGTCTGCTTCTCCTTGAGGCCGACGAGGCTGGAGCCCGCTCCTATCCCGGCCAGGTCGGCGTTGGTGACGAGGTGGTTCTGCGTCTTGGGGAACTTCGGCAGCAGTGTGTCCGCGAAGAGCATCTTCAGCGTGGAGGCCGGGGCGAGGGGCCAGTGCGCGTTGTGCGCGGCGAGGACGTCGCCGGACTCCGCGTCCGCGACGATCCAGGAGCGGCCGGAGAGCTCCTTCGGTAGCACAGGCGCGCCGGGGCCCAGCTTCACCTGGGTGCCGGGGACGCCGAGCAGGGGCCCGCCGAGCGAGGACATCGAAGCCGGGGGCTTGGGCTGCTTCTCCGTCTTGTCCTTCGGATCCGCATGCGCGGGCACGGTGGTGACGAGCGACAGGAGCACGGCAGCGGCGACCGCCCGAGCGGTCTTCTTCGAAGCAGACACGGTCGTGAACGTACAGGTACGCACGAAGGATCCGAACCCCGGCTGGCGCTTCACCCTCGCTCGTCCACCCGGACGCGGGGCCGGTGAGGCACGCGGTGATACTGGGGGCATGAAGCTCAGCCGCCGCGTCTCCTGGTTCCTGCTCGCGTTCGGGGTGTGGAGCTGGTTCATCTGGGTCACTTTCGTCAAGAACCTCTGGAACGACGGGAGCGGCCTCGCCTTCGACGACGCGGGCGACCCGACGGCCTACTTCTGGGTTCATCTGCTGCTTGCCGTCACGTCCTTTGTCCTGGGGACGGTGATCGGAGTGCTCGGGTTGCGTGGGGTGCGTGCCGCGCGCCGCGCGAACGGTTAGAAGAGGGGTTCCGGGGCGTGGTCGTCTTTCTGCTGGTCCTGATCGTGGTCCTCGCGCTGCTCGGCGCGGTCCACTGGTACGTGTGGCGGCGCCTCGTGCGCGATGTCACGACGCGCGGGAGCCTGCCGCGCCGCCTGGGCACGGCAGCCGTCGTGGTGCTGCCCCTGCTCTCGTTCGCGGCCCTCGGCTCCTCGCGCGCCGGAGCCCCCTTCGCGCTCCAGCAGGTGGTCGCCTGGCCCGGCTTCCTGTGGCTCGCCCTGCTCCTGTACGTGACGCTCGCCCTGGTCGTCGGCGAGGCCGTCCGTCCCGCCCTGCGCGCCTGGCTCGCCCGCCGCGACGCGACGGTCGCGGTGCCGGCGACGGCCGCCGCACCCGTACCCGTACCGGTGCGGGAGCCCGTGCCCGCCGGACCGGCCGACCCGGCCGCGCCCGGGGAGCCGCAGGCACCGGCCGCCCCAGTGGCCGCGGAGGCGCCCGACGCCGTCACCCCCGCCGAGGTCTCCCGCCGGCTCTTCGTCTCCCGGGTCGTCGGCGGCGCCGCTGCCGCCGCCGCCGTCGGGACCGTGGGCTACGGCACGTACGGCGTGCTGCGCGGCCCCCGGATCAAGCGGGTCACCGTCCCGCTCGCCAAGGTGCCGCGCGCCGCGCACGGTTACCGGATCGCCGTCGTGTCCGACATCCACCTCGGGCCGATCCTGGGCCGCGCCCACACCCAGCGCATCGTGGACGCGATCAACTCCACCCAGCCCGATCTGATCGCGGTCGTCGGCGACCTCGTCGACGGCACCGTGGAGAACCTCGGCTCCGCCGCCGAGCCGCTCGCCCGGCTCCGCGCCCGGCACGGCTCGTTCTTCGTGACCGGCAACCACGAGTACTTCTCGGGCGCCGACGCCTGGGTCGACCACGTCCGCGACCTCGGCCTGCGTCCGCTGCGCAACGAGCGCCTGGAGATCGCGGCCGGCTTCGACCTCGCCGGCGTCGACGACGTCGCGGGGGAGAGCGAGGGCCAGGGCCCTGACTTCGCACGGGCCCTCGGCGACCGTGACCGGGCGCGCGCCGCGGTGCTCCTCGCGCACCAGCCGATCGTCGTCCACGACGCCGTACGTCACGGGGTGGACCTCCAGCTCTCCGGACACACCCACGGCGGCCAGCTCTGGCCGGGCAACTACCTCGCCGAGCTGGCGAATCCGACGGTCGCCGGGCTCGAACGGTACGGCGACACCCAGCTGTACGTCTCCCGGGGCGCGGGCGCGTGGGGGCCGCCGGTGCGGGTCGGGGCGCCCTCCGACATCACCGTCGTCCAACTCGCCTCGAAGCAGGCCTGATCGGGGCAGGTCACTCCCTGCCGGGAGACCGATACGTACCGCTCATCGGCTTGAATCCGCATTTCCCGGACATATGGCTACCCTGTGAAGGTTTTCTCTTCCACTTGTGAAAAGCGTGTGATGGGATGACCGCGATCGCGACGTTCCGGGGGCCGTCGCAGCTGGGGTGGACGAAAAAAGGAAGCACGGCAATGCGGTCGACGGTCCGTCTGCGGATCCTCATCACCTGTGGAGTACTGGTGGCCGCCGGAGCGGGGGGCTGGCAACTCCTGCCCTCCGACGGCGGCCGGACCGATCCGATCACGGTCGGCACGACCGACGCGGTCACTTCACTCGACCCGGCCGGCGCGTACGACGCCGGTTCCTGGGCCCTGTACAGCAACGTCTTCCAGTCTCTGCTCACGTTCAAGCCGGGGTCCACGACCCCCGTGCCGGACGCGGCGGAGAGCTGCAGGTTCGCGGGCGCCAAGCTCACGACGTACCAGTGCACGCTCCGCGACGACCTCACCTTCTCCCACGGGCGCAAGGTGACCGTCGAGGACGTGAAGTACTCCTTCGAGCGGATGCTGCGCATCAAGACGGACGTCGGCCCGAAGGCCCTCTTCCCGACCCTGAGGAGCGTCTCGGCCGCGGGCCGTACCGTCACCTTCCATCTGAGCGGCCGGGACGCCACGTTCCCGCTGAAGGTGGCCACCGGCGCCGGTTCGATCGTCGACAAGGACCAGTACCCGGCCGACAGGCTGCGCGAGGGCTTCGCGGTGGACGGCTCGGGGCCGTACGTCCTCAAGGAGTACAAGGAGGGCGAGTCCGCGCTCCTGGAGCGGAACGAGAACTACCGGGGCGCCGTCACCAGGACCGGCGGCCCGGTCCTCGTGAAGTACTTCGCCCAGTCGGCGGAGCTCGCCGCCGCCTGGAAGGCGAAGGACGTCGTGGTGACGCACCGGCAGCTCCCGCCGGAGTTCATCGCGAACCTGGACACCAAGGACGGGACGCGGGTCACCGAGGCGGAGAGCGCCGAGATCCGCAACCTCAACTTCAACGTCAGGCCGGGCTCGCCGATGGCCGACAAGGCCGTACGGCAGGCCGTCGCCGCCGTCCTCGACCGCCCGGCGATCACCACGGGCGCCTACAAGGGCACGGTCGAGCCGCTGTACTCCCTGATCCCGCAGGGCTTCCTGGGGCACAGCACGGCCTTCTACGACGCCGACCCGGCGCCGAGCGCCACGAAGGCGAAGCGGCTCCTGGAGGCGGCCGGGGTCGCGACCCCGGTGAAGTTCACCTTCGGCTACCGCAAGGACGCCACCTACGCGGCGGAGACCGCCGAGATCAAGCGGCAGCTCGAGGGGACCGGCCTCTTCGAGGTCGAGACCGTCGAGGTCGCGTGGACGGACTTCCAGAAGGCGTACGCGAAGGGCACCTACGACGCGTACACCGTCGGCTGGCTCCCCGACTTCCCCGACTCCGACAGCTTCACCGCACCGCTCGTCGGCACCGGGAACACCCTGCACAACGGGTTCTCCAGCAAGCGGATCGACACGCTGATCGCCTCGACGCAGCAGTTCAGCGACCGCTCGCGGGCGGCCACCGACTTCAAGGAGATCCAGAGCGAGGTCGCCGCGGACGTCCCGCTCGTCCCGCTGTGGCAGAAGAAGGACTACGTCCTCGCCACGGAGGCGGTCGCCGGCTCCCAGTACCTGACGGACGGCACGGGCATCTGGCGGCTGTGGGAGCTCAGCTGGATCTAGGGGGTGTCTGCGGGGCCCTCTTCTTGGGCTTCCCCGACGCCGCCATCCCGGCCGCCGTCGGCATGAAGTCCGCGAGCAGCTCGTGCGTCTCCTTGACGAGCGGGCGGAGGATGCGGAAGCGGGAGAGCGAGATCGCCCGGGCGGTGACCGGCGCGAGCCGCTCCACCAGGCGGCGGCTGTTGGCGGCGCCCTCCGAGCGGTCGTACACCCAGAACAGCACCAGGCCCATCTGCTGGAGCCAGAGCAACTGCGGGAGCGCCTCGGACAGTTCCGGGTCGACCTTCACCGAGGCGCCGGAGATGACCCGGCGGTGCACCTCGATCGCCGCCTCGCGCGGGCCCTCCGACTCGGGCGAGAACGGGCTGAGCGGGCTGTCCGGGTCGGCGGCGTTCTTGAAGAACTGGGCCGCGAACTCGTGGTACGGCTCCGCGATGTCCAGCCAGCCGAGGTAGACCCCCCGGATCCGGGCCGTGAGGTCCTTCTCGCCGCCGCTCAGGATGGGCTCGACGGCCGCCTGGTGCTCCTCGGCGATCCGGTCGTAGAAGCCCTGGACGAGGTGCTCCTTGGAGGAGAAGTAGTAGTACGCGTTGCCGACGGAGACCCCGGCCTCCTGGGCGATGGCCCGCATCGTCGTCTTGTCGTAACCGCGCTCCCTGAACAGCCGGAGCGCGGTTTCGAGGATGAGGGTGCGGGTCTGTTCGCTCTTCGGGGCCTTCTTGTCGCCGTCCTGCTTCTCGGCGGCCGGCTTCCCGTCGGTCTTCTTCTCTTCCGTCACGTCCTTCACGGGGCCGAGCCTAGCCGGGCGGACCGGGCAGCTCGCAGTGCCCGTCCTCGCAGGCCGGTCCCTTGAGGGCCTCGCGCCACTTGGCCGCCGCGAGGACGGTCATCCGGGCGAAGGGCTGCCCCGTGGGGGTGGCGAGCCAGTGGGCCCTGGGCCGGTGTTCGGCGAGCGCCCAGAGGCAGACGATCCAGGCGGAGGTCTCCCGGTAGACCTGGCCCCGGTCCCCGACCACGGTGATCTCCCGCAGGGTGGCGGTGTGGTCGAGGTCCGGGAAGCGGCGCCTGGCCTCCTGCGACCCGGCCGGTACGAGGTCGAACGGGACGAGCTGCCGCTGGCGCAGCAGCCAGTGCCTGAGGTGCACGCAGAGCGGGCAGTCGGCGTCGTAGAGCACGGTCAGACGTCCCACGGGGGTCGTCGGCACGGTCGGGGCCGGCACGGCGGGTCAGCCCTGGGGTGCGGGCGGGGCCCAGGGGCCGGCCTTGGGGGCGGTGGTCCAGCCCTGCGGGCCGACCGGCGGCACCTGTTCGCGCTCCATGACGCCGCGGCGGCGGATCTTGTTCAGGACGTAGACGTTCCCGAGGTGCATCACGCCGAGGACGAGCAGGACGACCCCGAGCTTCACGGAGAGCGCCTCGAAGAGCGCGCGGGCGTCGAGGACGGCTTCGTCCTGGCTCAGATAGAGGGCCACGAAACCGAAGTTGACGAGGTAGAAGCCGACCACCAGGAGGTGGTTGACCGCCTCGGCGAGCTTCTCGTTCCCGTGGAGGACGTCCGCGAGGAAGATCCTTCCGTTGCGGCTGAGCGTGCGCGCGACCCAGACGGTCAGGGCGACGCTGATCAGCAGGTAGACGATGTACGCGATGACAGTGAGGTCCATGCCCCACCCTCCCTTGAACGCGTTCAAAAGCTGGCAGTCATGACTGTAGACCTCTCTTTGAACGTGTTCAAGTCCTGGGGGAGGCCTGATCGCCCTCCTCCGCCCGGCTCCCCGACCTCGCGGCGGTCTGCTCGCCGCCCTCCGCCCGGCTCCCCGTCCCGAACCTCCGCACCCCCGGCACGAGCGCCGTCCCCAGGCAGCAGCCGCCGACCGTGAGCGCGGCGGCGAGGAGGGGCACTTCGGGACCCCAGGCGGCGGCCGCGAGCGGGGCGAGGGCGTACCCCAGGGGCATCGCGGCGAGCGAGAGCAGCCAGTCGTACGAGGTGACCCGGGCGAGCGCGTGGGCGGGCACCGCCCGCTGGACGGCGGTCTGCCACACGGGGGAGAGGAAGCCGAGCCCCGCCTGCGCGAGGCCGTAGGCCGCGATCGTCAGCGGCGCGGGCGCGGCGACCGCGAGGAGGACCAGCGGCAGGGCGTACGTGGCGAGCCCGAGGTTCGCGGTCAGGACGGGGCGCCGCGGCCTGGCCCGGCCGGCGAGCAGCGCGCCGAGCAGGAAGCCCACGGCGCCGACCTGGAGCAGGGCGACCCAGGTGGCGCCGCCGCCGAGCCGCTGCACGGCGACGGCGGGACCGAGGGTCATCAGGACGGCCGCGGCGCCGTTCCAGGCGCTGTGGCCGATCAGGCTCGTCCAGTACCAGTCCCGGGAGCGGACCTCCTGCCAGCCCTCCACCAGATCGGCGCGGAACGAGCGGCGCGGGATCGGTACCCGCTCCACCCGTACGGCCGTCAGGAGCAGGGCGCTGAGGGCGAAGGTGGCCGCGTCCAGGACGAACGCCCAGCCGGGGCCGACGGTCAGGACGAGGGCGCCCGCGAGCGCCGGTCCGCCGAGCCGGGTGGCGCTCTGGGCGACCCCCATGGCCGCGTTGGCGCGGTGCAGGGCGTCCAGGGGCACCGTGCCCTTGACCAGGGGCGAGACGGTCGGCATCGCGAAGGCCCCGGCGGCGCCGCCGAGGGCCTCGGCCACCGCGAGGACGGCGAGGCTCGGGGCGCCGCCGAGGAGCTGGACGCCGACGACGAGCTGGGTGGCGCACCGTACGAGATCCGTGGTGAGCGCGACCGTGCGGGCGTCGAAGCGGTCGCCGACGACGCCGCCGAGCGGCAGCAGGAGCAGTTTGGGGACCATCGCGCAGGCGAGGACCAGGGCGAGCGCCGAGGTGGAGCCGGTGGCTTCGAGGACGGCGAGGGCGAGGGCGGCGGGGATGGCGGCATCGCCCAGGAGGGAGAGGGTGCGGCCGGCGAAGAGGAGGCGGAAGGAGCGGGTGCGGAGGGGGTGAGGGGCGGGCGGGGTGGCCGTGGTGGCGGCAGCGGTCATGGACCGAGGCTATTTCGGTACCGAATAATTCGTCAACGAACTATATCTCGGGAGGTTCTCGCCTCACCGACGTACGATCGCCCCATGGAGCACCCCGAGGAACCGCGTACTCCGAGCGAGCCGGGCCCCCCGAGCGAGCCGGGCGCGGCAGGCGTACCGCGCGACTGGACCGACGGGCACGTCGCCCGCTGGCAGCCCGTCCTGCCCGCCCTCGACCCCGTCGTCGAAGGCGCCGTCACCCGGATGAAGAAGCTCTCCGTCCACCTCCGCCGGGTCAGGGAGCAGTCCCTCGTCGACTTCGACCTGGAGCGCCACGAGTTCGACACGCTCCACAAGATCGCCGGGCGCGGCGGCAGCGCCGCCCCCTCCGAGCTCGCGCAGGACCTCGACCTGGCCCCCGCGTCCGTCTCGGGCCGCCTCGACGCCCTGGAGAAGCGCGGCTTCGTCCGCCGCACCCAGTCCACGACCGACCGGCGCCGGGTCGTCGTCGAACTCACCGCCGCCGGCCGCGAGACCTGGCTCGGCGCGATGGACGTCCTCGGCCACGAGGAGTACCGGCTGCTCGGCGTCCTCACCCCCGAGGAGCGGTCCCTCCTCAACGACATGCTGCGCCGGGTCATGGTCGAGGCGGAGTCCGCTGAGCCCGTCCGCACCTCCTGGCACGGCTGACGCCGACGGGCCGGCCGGCACTCACATGCTGAGCGACCGCGCGTAGTTGATCTGACCCATCACCCAGTGGATGGTGTCCGGGCCCCGCGCCGGGATCATCGTCGAGTGGTGCTTGCCGCCGCTGGTCACCGTGACCTGGATGAAGCCGGTCGTCTGCTTCTCCTTCATCAGCAGGAAGAGCAGCCCGAGCAGGCAGAAGATGAAGAAGATGACCGCGAGCACGATCGCGACCGTGGGCATCTTCTCCTCGGTCCGCGACATGTCCATCGCGTTCCACACGGCGCCCTTCAGGGGCATCGGGCCGGCCGGTGTGAGGATCTGGTCACCGACGACGGTGATGTCCCCCAGCGACAGCAGCGGGGCGCCTCCCGTCGGCACCGGCGGGTACGCGGGCTGCTGCGGCGGCACCGGCAGCGGCACTCCCTCGGGGAGCGTCGGCTGGTACGCCGGAGTCTGCGGGTACCCGTAGCCCGGCGTCCCCGCCTGCTGCCCGGGGCCCCACTCGTACCCCTCCGACTCCGACTTGTAAGGGTTCGGCTCGCTCATGAGTCCCCGTCCTCCAGAAAGAAAAAGCCCGCTCCTGCACGCCGCAGCGTACAGAAGCGGGCCTCGACGGCCGAACGAGGAGTCAGAAACGACGCGTGATCAGCGCGCGCTTCACTTCCTGGATGGCCTTGGTGACCTCGATGCCACGCGGGCACGCGTCGGTGCAGTTGAACGTCGTGCGGCAGCGCCACACGCCGTCCTTGTCGTTCAGGATCTCCAGGCGCTGCTCGCCCGCCTCGTCACGCGAGTCGAAGATGAAGCGGTGCGCGTTGACGATCGCGGCCGGACCGAAGTACTGGCCGTCGTTCCAGAAGACCGGGCAGGACGACGTGCACGCGGCGCACAGGATGCACTTGGTGGTGTCGTCGAAGCGCTCGCGGTCCTCGGCGGACTGCAGACGCTCGCGCGTCGGCTCGTTGCCCTTGGTGACCAGGAACGGCATGACGTCCCGGTACGCCTGGAAGAAGGGCTCCATGTCGACGACAAGGTCCTTCAGCACCGTCAGGCCCTTGATGGCCTCGACCGTGATCGGCTTCTCGGGGTTGATGTCCTTGATCAGCGTCTTGCAGGCGAGCCTGTTCTTGCCGTTGATCCGCATCGCGTCCGAGCCGCAGATGCCGTGCGCGCACGAGCGGCGGAAGGTCAGCGTGCCGTCGACGTCCCACTTGATCTTGTGGAGGGCGTCGAGCACACGCTCCTTCGGGTCGATCTCGATCTGGAAGTCCTCCCAGACCGACGCGTCCGACACCTCGGGGTTGAAGCGGCGGATCCGCATCGTGACCGTGATGTACGGGGAGGCGGCGGAGTCCTTCTCCACCTTGTCCAGTACGGGAGTAGCCATCAGTACTTACGCTCCATCGGCTGGTAGCGGGTCTGGACGACCGGCTTGTAGTCGAGACGGACGGTCTCGGAGCCGTCCTCGCCGACCTCGCGGTACGCCATGGTGTGGCGCATGAAGTTGACGTCGTCGCGGTTGGGGTAGTCCTCGCGGTAGTGACCGCCGCGGGACTCCTTGCGCGCCAGGGCCGAGACGGCCATGACCTCGGCCAGTTCGAGCAGGTTGCCCAGCTCCATGGCCTCAAGGAGGTCCGTGTTGAAGCGCTTGCCCTTGTCCTGGATGGACACGTTCTCGTAGCGCTCGCGCAGTTCGGCGATCTTCTCGACGGCCGTCTTGATGGTCTGCTCCGTGCGGAACACCATCACGTTGGCGTCCATCGTCTCCTGGAGCTCACGGCGCAGGTCGGCGACCCGCTCGTTGCCCGTGGAGTTGCGCAGCTTCTCGATCTGCGCGACGACGAGGGACTCCGGGTTCTCCGGCAGCTCGACGAAGTCGTGCTTGGCGGAGTACTCGGCGGCGGCGATGCCGGAGCGCTTGCCGAAGACGTTGATGTCGAGCAGCGAGTTGGTGCCGAGGCGGTTGGCGCCGTGCACCGACACGCAGGCGACCTCGCCGGCCGCGTACAGGCCCGGGACGACGGTGGTGTTGTCCGCGAGGACCTCACCCTCGACGTTGGTCGGGATGCCGCCCATGGCGTAGTGCGCGGTGGGCTGGATCGGGATCGGGTCCGTGTACGGCTCGATGCCGAGGTACGTACGGGCGAACTCGGTGATGTCCGGGAGCTTGGCGTCGAGCTGCTCCGGCGGAAGGTGCGTCAGGTCGAGGAAGACGTGGTCGCCCTCGGGACCGCAGCCGCGGCCCTCGCGGATCTCCGTGTAGATGGAGCGGGAGACGACGTCACGGGACGCGAGGTCCTTCATGACCGGCGCGTACTTCTCCATGAAGCGCTCGCCGTCCTTGTTGCGGAGGATGCCGCCCTCACCGCGGGCGCCCTCCGTCAGCAGGATGCCCATGCGCCAGATGCCCGTCGGGTGGAACTGGAAGAACTCCATGTCCTCCAGCGGCAGACCGCGCCGGAAGCAGGCCGCCTGGCCGTCACCCGTCAGCGTGTGCGCGTTGGAGGTCACCTTGAAGAACTTGCCGGTGCCGCCGGACGCGTAGATGACGGACTTCGCCTGGAACACGTGGATCTCGCCGGTGGCGAGCTCGTACGCGACCACGCCGGCCGACTTCTTGACGCCGTCCTCCTCGACCAGGAGCTGGTCGAGGACGTAGAACTCGTTGAAGAACTCCACGCCCTCCTTGACGCAGTTCTGGTACAGCGTCTGGAGGATCATGTGGCCGGTGCGGTCCGCGGCGTAGCAGGACCGGCGGACCGGGGCCTCGCCGTGGTTGCGGGAGTGACCGCCGAAGCGGCGCTGGTCGATGGTGCCGTCCGGGGTCCGGTTGAACGGCAGGCCCATCTTCTCCAGGTCGAGGACGGCGTCGATGGCCTCCTTCGCCAGGATCTCGGCGGCGTCCTGGTCGACCAGGTAGTCACCGCCCTTGACCGTGTCGAAGGTGTGCCACTCCCAGTTGTCCTCCTCCACGTTGGCGAGCGCGGCGGCCATGCCGCCCTGCGCGGCGCCCGTGTGGGAGCGGGTGGGGTAGAGCTTCGTCAGGACGGCGGTGCGGCTGCGCTTCGTCGACTCGATGGCGGCGCGCATGCCGGCGCCACCGGCGCCGACGATGACGGTGTCGTACTTGTGGATCTTCATGACGTGGATTACCTCAGCCCCGTGCCTAGCGGATGTTCGGGTCGAAGGTGAAGATCACCAGCGTGCCCAGAAGGATGGTGAACACCGTGGCGGTGTACAGCAGGCCCTTGAGCCACAGGCGCGTGTTGGCCCGCTCCGCGTAGTCGTTGATGACGGTACGGAGGCCGTTGGCGCCGTGCAACATGGCGAGCCAGAGCATCAGCAGGTCCCAGACCTGCCAGAACGGGGACGCCCAGCGGCCGGCCACGAAGGCGAAGCCGATCTTGGAGACGCCGCCGTCGAGGAAGAGCTGGATCAGCAGGTGGCCGAGGACCAGGACGACCAGGACGATGCCCGAGAGGCGCATGAAGAGCCACGCGGCCATCTCGAAGTTGCCGCGGGTCGCCTTCGGCGTCTTGCCGGTGCGCTTGCGGGGGGCCTCGATGTACGGGGCCGGGTTGTCCACGTCGTAGTGGGCGCCGCCCTCGACGGGACCGATCGTGGCGGAGGTGGTGTCAGCAGACATGTCTGGCGTCAGCTCCCGAACAGTTCACGTGCGGCGTGGCCGAGGATGGGGTACAGCGAGCCCGCCATCAGGACGACCCAGATGCCCACGACGGTCCAGAGCATCTGCTTCTGGTAGCGCGGGCCCTTGGACCAGAAGTCCACGGCGATGACCCGGAGGCCGTTCAGCGCGTGGAAGAGGATGGCTGCGACGAGGCCGTACTCCAGAAGAGCGACGATCGGCGTCTTGTAGGTCGCGACGACCTCGTCGTACGCCTCGGGGGAGACGCGGACGAGAGCGGTGTCCAGCACGTGTACGAACAGGAAGAAGAAGATGAGGACGCCGGTGACTCGATGAGCCACCCAGCTCCACATTCCTTCCCGGCCGCGGTACAGCGTTCCAGCCGGCACGGAAAAACCCTCCGGGAGCGGGGATCAGGGTCGGCCGGCTTCTCTGTCGGTCTGACCCGGCCGGGTACGGTCCTCCGGCCCCGGTCATCGTAGCGACGACTTGTCGGTTCGCTCGCGCGGGGTCCATAGGTGTGATCAAAGAGGCACGGACGGGCTATCGCGGGAGCCGGAATCGCCCCATTCCGGACGTAATCACGGTCCGGTGTGTCGGGATGTGAGCACCTCGGAGAGCCGGAAGGCCAGCCGGGCGCGGGCCAGCCGCCTCAGTTCCTCGGCCGCGACGACCCTTTCCTCCTCCGGTTCGTTGCCGAGACGTGACCGGATGCCTGCCAAAACCTGGTCGAGCCGCTCCCCGGGGCTCACTCCGTCGAGACTGATCACGAACGCGTGCCCGAAGCTGCTCTCGTACGCGGCGTGGGCGGCCCGCAGCGCCGTCCGGGCGGCCGGCGGGGCGTCCGGATGGGGCGGGGCGGAGGACTCGGCGGCCAGGGCCTCGTCCAGGTCGGCGCGGGACAGGTCGTACCCGGCCTCGTCGGCGGCGGCGAGCAGGGCGTCCACGGTCGGGTACGGGCGGTGCGCCGCCACCCGTTCGGCCCAACGGCGGCTGTGGCAGCAGGAGAGCAGCAGCGCCTCGGCCTCGGCGGGCGTGGCGGCGTTGAACCCGGTGAGTCCGCGGGGCCCGCGCGGGCCCCGGTCCGCCGGGCCCTTGTTCTGGGCGGGTATGGCGGGAGTGGCAGGCGTGTCCGCGGAGCCCGGCTTCCGGCAGGGGAGATGGGTGTCGCTGGTCAGCGTGGGCTCCGGTACTCCGGGACGGGTGGGGTGGACGTGACGCAACGTTATCGACGGTACGGGGGAAGTGTCCGACGGATGCGCGAATTTCACCCGGAAGGGAGAGTTTCGGAACAAGTGACGGATGATCGGGTTCTGTTCCCCCGATTGGCCGGACCGCCCGCCGTACGGGAGGATTCCGAATCATGCGGTACTCCATACGAGGGTCCCTCCGGGGCCACGCGTTCCTGGCGACCGCGGTGACCCTGGTCACCGTGACGGCCTGTTCCAACGGATCTCCGTCCGGAGCGCCCACGCCCCCCTCCGCGCCGACCGGCGGCACGTCCGCGAGCGCGGCGCCCACCAGCGTCCAGCCCAGCCCGACACCCACGCCGACCCGGACCTACCCGCTCTCCACCGCGCCCCGCACCGTCCCCGCGGTCCGCGACCACGAGGCCGCCCGGGGCCCCGGCTGGAAGCCCGCGCCGACGGGCGGGGTCGTCGTCGCCGCGAACAGCGCGGGCCTCGCCGACGAGGGCAGGCTCCTCGCCGGGGAGCTCGGCATCCCGTACCGCGGCGCCGTCGCCGCCGGGCCCGGAGACGTCGAGCTGGCCCTCGGGGCGAAGGGCGCCCCCGAGTCGTACACCCTCACCGTCCGGGACGACCGGGTCCGGATCAGCGGCCCCGACGAGGCCGGCGTGTTCTACGGCACCCGCACCCTCAAGCAGTCGGTGAAGGGCTCGGGCGCGATGCCCGAGGGCACCGTCACCGACGCCCCCGCGAAGCCCCAGCGCGGACTGAACCTCGACATCGCCCGCAAGTTCTTCACCGCCGAGTGGATCGAGGCCCGGCTGCGCGAGATGGCCGACCTCAAGCTCAACCAGTTCGGTCTGCACTTCTCCGACGACCAGGGCTTCCGGATCGCCTCGGACACCCACCCCGAGGTCGTCTCGGCCGAGCACCTCACCAAGGCCGAGGTGCGCCGGATCCTCGCCCTCGCGCGGACCCTGCACATCACCGTCGTGCCCGAGATCGACTCGCCGGGACACCTCGGCGCCGTCCTGCGCGCCCACCCGGACCTCCAGCTCCGCAACGTCCAGGGGGTCCCGCGGCAGGGCGCCATCGACATCTCCAAGCCCGCCTCCGCGCGGCTCGTCGACGAGCTGCTGCGCGAGTACGCCGCGCTCTTCCCCGGCGGCTGGTTCCACGTCGGCGCCGACGAGTACCAGGCGCTGACCGTCCGCAGCCCGTCCACCTCCTATCCGCAGCTCGCCACGGCGGCCCGGCAGAGGTACGGGCCCCAGGCCGGCGTCCAGGACCTGGCGGAGGGCTGGCTGAACGACCGCGCGGCGGTGGTGCGCGGCACGGGCAAGGTGGCGAAGGCCTGGAACGACGGGTTCTTCCGGGGCGGGGTCGTCAGCGCCGACCAGCGCGTCGAGGTCGAGTACTGGACCGGCAAGGAGATCGGCGCCCGGCCGCCGGCCGAGTACCTGGCCGAGGGCCGGAAGGTCGTGAACCTCAACGACGAGTACCTCTACTACGTCCTCGGCGAGCCGAACCAGTTCACGTACCCCACGGGCCGCCGCATCTACGAGCAGTGGACGCCGCTCGTCCTGCGCGGCACGACGCCGGTCCCCGCCCGGTACGACTCCCAGATCCTCGGCGCCCGCTTCGCGGTCTGGTGCGATCTGTCCCGCGCGCAGACCCAGGCGCAGGTGGCGGAGGGCATCCGGATGCCGCTGACAGCCCTGGCCCAGAAGGTCTGGGACCCGGCGAAACCGCCCCTGACCTGGGACCAGTTCCGGGGCCTGGCGGCGAGGGTGCGCTGACATTCGCCATGGACGCGACCGCTCCGGGTCGCGTACGTTCCCCCGGCGGCGGCCACTCGGCCGCCGCCGGCACCTCGGGGAGGGGCGCCGCACATCCCTGGGGGGACACGCACACCCATGCTCCGCAATCCGAACGGGCTTTCGTATGCCGTCATCGCTCTGCTCGCCGGCAACATCGCCTTCGATCTGCTGCTCGGCGGGATCGAGCTCCGCTTCCTTTTCACCGACGTCGCCACGGACTTCTTCGACCCGGCCGTGTTCGGCGTTGTCGACCTGAACGTGGCATACAGCATGGCGTTCACGCTGTACGTGGCGACCGGGATCGTCTTCATAGTCTGGTTCCACCGCCTGCGGAAGAACGCCGAGGTCTGGGCCGGTGACCTGCAGGGCCGGAAGCCCGGCTGGGCCATCGGCGGCTGGTTCATCCCCCTCGCCAACCTGTGGATCCCGCGCGGGATCGCCGCCGACATCTGGCGCGCCAGCCGCTGGCGGCCGTACGGCGCCGACGGAGCCCGCGAGCTGCTGCTGCTCAACAGCTGGTGGCTCTTCTGGGCCGCCGACATGATCGTGGACAGGATCGCCTCGCAGCTCTACAAGACGGCCGACACTCCCGAGGCGTACGTCACGGCGTCCTCCTGGTCCCTCGGGGGCTACGTCCTCGACATCACCGCCGCCGTCCTCGCCATCCTCTTCGTCCGGCGTCTGACCTCTATGCAGCACGCCAAGGCCACTGGCATGATTCCGGCCGCGCAGTGACGAAAAAGCGCCCCTCGGCGCAGTAGGGGAAGTACTGCGTCCGCATCGGGTGGCGAGGAGGCGTCCATGACGTCGGGGAACGGCCGGAGCCTGCTGGAACTGATCGACGGGGCCGACGAGCGAGGGCTGGCCGCGGCCGGTCTCGCCTGCCTCGACCGCTGTCTCCCGCTGATCGCCGCCGACCGCGGCGACGCCCTGCGGCCCGTGTGGGCGGCCGTCGCGCGCGGCGACGGGAGCGCCTGGGGCGAGGCCGTCGCCAAGGCCCGGGTCGAACTGGACGCCGACGCCACGGAGGACGCCGGGGCCGTACGCGGGATGCTGGCCGCCGCACCGGCGGCCTGGACCGCCGGCGACCTCCGCGCCTGGGCCCACGCCTGCTCGGCCACCGCCCTCGCCCTGCACGGCCGGTACGACGCCGCCGAGGTCACCGACGGCCTCGTCGAGCGCTGCCGGGCCGGGGACGCGGACGGCGCGGGCCCGCTGCTCGCCGGTGAGCTCCGCCGCCAGCAGGCCGTCCTCGAAACGGTCGCCCACGGCCCGACCGGTCTGCGCCGGGCCCGTGAACTCTCCGTCGAGGGCGGCCGGGTGCTGCGCGCGGTCGTCTCGCGCCGGGCCCGCACCGCCTGAGGGAGCCGGTCAGGTCAGGACTCGGGCGCCTCGATGGTCGCCGAGGCGATGGTCTCGGCGATCTGACGCTCCGCCGTGGCCTTGTCGAGCCCCAGACCGGTGAGCACGCCCGCGCCGTCCTCGTGCTCGAGCAGCGCGAGCAGGATGTGCTCGGTGCCGACGTAGTTGTGGCCGAGGCGCAGGGCCTCGCGGAACGTCAGCTCCAGGACCTTCTTCGCCGCCGCGTCGTACGGGACGAGGGCGGGCGGCTCGTCGACGGCCGGCGGCAGGGTCGCGGCGGCGGCCTCGCGGACCTGGTCGAGGGTCACGCCCTGGGAGGTGATCCAGTACGCCGCGATCCCCTCGGGTTCGGCGAGCAGGCCGAGCGCGAGGTGGGCGGGGGTGATCTCGGCGTTGCCGACGGCCGTGGCCTCGTTCTGGGAGGCCATCACCACGTTCCGGGCGCGGGGGGTGAAGCGGTTGAACCCGGCGTTCGGGTCCGCCTTCTCCGCGTCCGGCTCCTTGGGGACGAAACGCTTCTGGGCCGCCTGGCGGGTGACGCCCATGCTGCGGCCGATGTCGGTCCAGGAGGCACCGGAGCGCCGGGCCTGGTCCACGAAGTGGCCGATGAGGTGGTCGGCGACGTCGCCGAGGTGGTCCGCCGCGATGACCGCGCCGGAGAGCTGCTCCAGGGCGTCGGGGTGGACCTTCTTGATCGCTTCGATGAGTTCGTCGAGACGGACGGGAACGTTCGGAACGACTGGATTCGTCATGAGTGCAACCCTAGGTTGACACTCCTTCACTGTCAACCATCGGTTGACAGTGAAGAGGGCGCACCGCTCCCCGGGCGGGAAGAGCGTGCGAAAAGTGCCGGAAAGGGCCCGGAAAATGGGAGACGACCGGGGCCGCCACCCCCCACAGGAGAGGCCCCGGTCGTCATCCACGGAGCCGCAGCACGGCTCCGTACTACCTTCAGCGCCGAGGGTGCGTTTTCTGTCACACCGCCCCGCGCGCCCGCGTGCGACCGCGCCCCCGCACGCTCCTCGTACGCCGTCGTCCGAAGGTTGCAAGTTGCACAAAGACCCCGGATCGCGTGGACGCGGCGCCGCGACACGACGTAGCGTGCAGGTGCGCGAGGCAGCGCGTGGCGGTGGTGACCAGCCGCGATGAAGCGACGACGCGACCGACGAACAGGGTTTGGGGAGTGCTGGGGGACGACGCGGAGCTGACGGCCGCGGTGCTCGCTGCGCAGGACGGGGACGAGAACGCCTTCCGTGCTGTGTACCGCGCCGTGCATCCACGGTTGCTCGGCTACATACGCACACTGGTCGGCGACTCCGACGCGGAGGACGTCGCCTCGGAGTCCTGGCTGCAGATCGCCCGTGACCTCGACCGTTTCGACGGTGACGCGGACCGGTTCCGCGGCTGGGCCGCCCGGATCGCCCGCAACCGCGCCCTCGACCACATACGGATGCGCGGCAGGCGCCCCGCCGCCGGCGCCGACGAGGCCGAACTCACCGAGCGCCCCGCCGCCTCCGACACCGCGGGCGAAGCCCTGGAGGCCCTCGCCACCGGTCACACCATGCGGCTGATCGCCCAGCTTCCGCAGGACCAGGCCGAGGCCGTCGTCCTGCGCGTCGTCGTCGGCCTCGACGCCAAGAGCGCCGCCGACACGCTGGGGAAACGCCCCGGCGCCGTCCGCACGGCGGCCCACCGTGGCTTGAAGAAGCTGGCGGAACTCCTCGGCGCGGACGGTGACACGGACGGGGCGGACGGCGCCGCCGAGGCCGTCGCCGCGCTGGACGGTGTGCCTCCGCAACGCGGGCGCCTCCCGGGGTCCGTGCCGCCCCGCGGTGTGACGCAATCACGTCCCCGTACGCAGAAGGACATGTGATGGCCGACGAGCGGTACCAGTGGCTCGACCAGGAGGCCGCGGAGCGGCTGCTCCGCGGCGAGCCGGTCGACGCCGTCGACGACCACGCGCGCGCGGAGGCCGAGCGCCTCGCCGTGGCACTCGAAGCGGCCCGTACCCCCGCCGCACCCCTGGACGGGCGCGGCGAACTGCCGGGTGAGGCGGCCGCGCTCGCCGCCTTCCGGCAGGCCACCGCCGGTCGCGCCGCCGTCCGCGCCCCCGAGGTGACCGGAGCGCCCGCCCGTACCGTCCACGCCGACCTCGGCCGGGTGCGGCTCGCGCCGGCCACCGCTCCGGCGCGCCGCTGGGGCCGTTCCGTACGGTTCGGACTCGCCGCCGCGGTCGCCGCCGTCACCGTCGGAGGGGTCGCCGTAGCCGCTGGAACAGGTGTGCTGCCGCTGGTCGGTCCGGCGCCCGCCAGCTCCGTCACGGCGGGGGAGACGGCCGACCCGCTCGTCTCGAAGGAGCCCGGCATACGCGAGGACCCCGAGGCGCCCCCGACGGAACCGGGCGCCGACGGCGAACCCACGCCGGGCGTGACCCCCTCCGCCGGCACCGTCGCACCGCCCACCGGAACCCCGGACGGAGCCGGAACGGGCACCCCCGGCACTCCGCGGCCGGGCAGGACCACGGCCGGCCCGGCAACGCCCCCGGGCGGTACGGGCAAGAGCCCCGGCGCCACGGAAGGGACCCCGGGGACGGCGCCCTCCCTGGCGCAGGCCGTCAAGGCCTGCCGGGAGTACCGGTCGGGAAGGCTCGACGCCACCGGCCGGAAGCAGCTCACGAACGGCCTGCGCGGCGGCGAGACCCTGCGCCGCTACTGCGACCGGATCCTCGGCGGCGCCACGGGCACGCCCGAGGACAGCACCAAGGACGACTCCCCGGGCGATTCCAAGGAAGACCCCGAAGGCGACGCCAAGAACGGCGACCGGCCGCGCGACCGCGCACCGGACGACAAGCGCGGGGGCTCCGGCGACAGCCCCGCCGGAGGCGGCGGCACGGACCGCCGTGACACCGCCAGGACGGCGGCGGACTCCGTCCGGCTCTCCGTCGCGCAGCCCCTCGGAATCACCGTCACCGCACGCGTTCCGCTCGCGGTGTAACACTTCTCGGCCCGTCGGCGCAGTATGGAATGTGCCGACTGGTCATCGGCCGCGCGGCGAGCCGGGGTTCCCCCCGTACCTACGGCTCCGCGCACCCGGCGCGGGTGGGACACGTTCCCCCGGTCCCACCCGCGCCCTCTCTCTTCCCTCCCGGTCTCCCTCCTGGTTCACCAGTGGACGACGACCTTGTCGCCGACCTTCACCTGGTCGAAGAGGGCCGCGAGCTTCGCCCGGTCCCGGACGTTGACGCAGCCGTGCGAGGCCCCGTTGTAGCCGCGGGCCGCGAAGTCCGACGAGTAGTGCACCGCCTGGCCGCCGCTGAAGAACATCGCGTACGGCATGGGCGTGTGGTAGATCGTCGACGTCCACTCGCGGGCCTTCCAGCCCACGCTGAACGTGCCCTCCCTGGTCGGGGTGTTCTCCGAGCCGAAGCGGACGTCCATCGCCGAGACCACCTTGCCGTCGATCATCCAGGCGAGGGTCCGGCTCTCCTTGCTGATGCAGAGCACCCGGCCGGTCATGCACCGGGCGTCGGGGGTGTCCAGCTTGTTGGTGGTCGACGGCTTCAGCTCGTCGGCCGTCGGCTTCCGGCTCGCGCCGAGCAGCTTCCCCCAGGTCGCCTCGTCGACCCAGTCCGTCCGCTCCAGACCCTGCTTCTTCTGGAACGCCTTGACCGCACCGGCCGTCATCGTCCCGTAGAAACCGGTGGGGGCACGGTCGAAGTGACCGAGCTGCCGCAGCCGCGCCTGGAGCTCGCGGACCTGCTCGCTCTCGTCCCCGTCACGCATCATGACCTCGGGGCTCGGCGCCTCCGTGGTCGGCGCGGGCCCCGTGGTCGACGCTTCGGTGGTCGGTGTCGTCCCGGTGCTCGGCGCCTCCGTGGTCGGCGTGGCGGACGGGGACGGCGCCTTGCCGTCCCCGGTCGGGGTAGCGGTCGGCGCGGGCGCGGCCGTCGTCGGCGCCTTCGTCGGGCTCGCCGAACCCCCCGAGCCGGCCGCCTGGGCCGTACAGGCGGTGGCGAGGGCCACCGAGGCCGCTGCCAGTACCGCTCTGCGTATGACGGAAGTAGACCGCTTCATCATTGCCCCCCGGGACGTGTCGTGTGTACGTAGGGATGCTTTCCGCGCGTGTGCGGTTGCGCACCCCGACCACGGACCGCGCATGCTGTGAGGAAGGTCCCAGCGTGCTGCTCTCCACCGCCCGGGACGGCCGCCGCTACAGTCCGTCGCGAAGGTCGGTACCGCTGAGTGACCAGCCGGCACATCTATCGGGAGGCACAACGCATGGCGCGCGAGTCGGAGTCGGGGCTGCCCATCGAACCGGTCTACGGACCGGACGCCCTTGACGGGTGGGATCCCGCGGAGAAGCTGGGCGAACCCGGCGCGTACCCCTTCACCCGGGGCGTGTACCCCTCGATGTACACCGGCCGGCCCTGGACCATGCGCCAGTACGCGGGCTTCGGCACCGCCGTCGAGTCCAACGCCCGCTACAAGGAGCTCATCGCCCACGGCACGACGGGCCTCTCCGTCGCCTTCGACCTGCCGACCCAGATGGGGCACGACTCCGACGCGCCCCTCGCGCACGGCGAGGTCGGCAAGGTCGGCGTCGCGATCGACTCGATCGACGACATGCGGATCCTGTTCGACGGGATCCCGCTCGACAAGGTCTCCACGTCGATGACCATCAACGCCCCCGGCGCGCTCCTCCTCCTGCTCTACCAGCTCGTCGGCGAGGAGCAGGGCGTGCCGGCGGACCGGCTGACCGGCACGATCCAGAACGACGTGCTCAAGGAGTACATCGCCCGCGGCACGTACATCTTCCCGCCGAAGCCCTCGCTGCGGCTGATCGCCGACATCTTCAAGTACTGCCGGGCCGAGATCCCGAAGTGGAACACCATCTCGATCTCCGGCTACCACATGGCCGAGGCCGGTGCCTCGCCCGCGCAGGAGATCGCCTTCACCCTCGCCGACGGCATCGAGTACGTACGGACCGCCGTCGCCGCCGGCATGGACGTCGACGACTTCGCGCCCCGGCTCTCCTTCTTCTTCGTGGCCCGCACGACGATCCTGGAGGAGGTCGCCAAGTTCCGGGCGGCCCGCCGGATCTGGGCGCGGGTCATGAAGGAGGAGTTCGGCGCTTCGAACCCCAAGTCGCTGATGCTCCGCTTCCACACCCAGACCGCCGGCGTCCAGCTCACCGCCCAGCAGCCCGAGGTCAACCTCGTGCGCGTCGCCGTACAGGGCCTCGCGGCCGTCCTCGGCGGCACGCAGTCGCTGCACACCAACTCCTTCGACGAGGCCATCGCCCTGCCGACGGACAAGTCCGCCCGCCTCGCCCTGCGCACCCAGCAGGTCCTCGCCTACGAGACGGACGTCACCGCCACCGTCGACCCCTTCGCCGGCTCGTACGTGGTCGAGAAGATGACCGACGACGTCGAGGCCGCGGCCCTGGAGCTGATGGACCGGGTCGAGGAGATGGGCGGCGCGGTCGCCGCGATCGAGCACGGCTTCCAGAAGGGCGAGATCGAGCGCTCCGCCTACCGGATCGCCCAGGAGACCGACAGCGGCGAGCGAGTCGTCGTCGGCGTCAACCGCTACACGATCGACGTCGAGGAGCCCTACGAGCCGCTGCGCGTCGACCCGGCAATCGAGGCCCAGCAGGCCGAGCGGCTCGCGAGGCTCCGCGCCGAGCGCGACCAGGCGGCCGTGGACGCGGCGCTCGCCGCCCTCAAGAAGGCGGCGGGGAGCGACGCGGGCACAGCCAACGTCCTGTACCCGATGAAGGACGCCCTCAAGGCCCGGGCCACGGTCGGCGAGGTCTGCGGCGCGCTGCGGGAGGTCTGGGGCACGTACGTCCCGACCGACGCCTTCTGAACTTCCGGCATGCGGAACCCCGAGGCGGATCGTCGTACCCGTGTGCGAGGATCCGCCTCATGCTGGGTGTCACCGATCTTCCGACCTACCTCGTGGGCCTCGTCCTCATCATCCTTCTGCCGGGGCCGAACTCGCTGTACGTGCTGTCCGTCGCCGCCCGCAAGGGCACCCGGACCGGGTACAAGGCCGCCGCCGGCGTCTTCACCGGCGACGCCGTCCTGATGACCCTTGCCGCGCTCGGCGCCGCCTCGCTGCTCCAGACCACGCCCCTGCTCTTCACGATCGTCAAGTACGCGGGCGCGGGCTACCTGGCCTGGATGGCGTACGGGATGCTGCGGGCGGCCTGGGCGATGTGGCGGTCGCGCGCGGAGACGGTGACCGAGGAGCCGGAGCGGGACCGGACGGCGACGGGGGAGAACCCGTACCGCAGGGCCCTCGTCATCAGCCTCTTCAACCCGAAGGCGATCCTCTTCCTCATCTCCTTCTTCGTGCAGTTCGTGGACCCCGCGTACGCCTACCCGGCCCTCTCCTTCCTGGTCCTCGGCACCCTGCTCGAGATCGGCAGCTTCCTCTACCTCACGATGCTGATCTTCGGCGGGACCCGGCTCGCCGCGACGTTCCGCCGCCGCAGGCGGCTCTCGGCGGGCGCGACCTCCGCCGCCGGAGCCCTCTTCCTCGGCTTCGCCGCGAAGCTCTCCCTCAGCAGCGCCGCTTGACCCTCACACCGTGTGAGGTCCTTCCGTAGGGGGCGTCATGTTCACCATCGGAGACTTCGCCCGGCACGGGCGGGTGTCGGTCCGCATGCTGCGTCACTACGACGCCATCGGACTGCTGCGCCCGGCCCACGTCGACCCGCACAGCGGCTACCGCCACTACACGGCGGACCAGCTCGCCCGGCTCAACCGCGTCATCGCGCTCAAGGACCTCGGCTTCACCCTCGAACAGGTGGGGACGATCCTCGACGACACGATCGACGCGGAGGAGCTGCGGGGCATGCTGCGACTGCGCCAGGCCGAGCTCGAAGCGGCCCTGGCGGAGGCGCGGGCCCGGCTCGCCCAGGTCGGCGCGCGGCTCCGAGCCATCGAGAGCGAGGGACGCATGTCCACCCAGGACGTCGTCGTCAAGAAGATCCCCGCCGTGCGCGTCGCCGAGCTGAGCGCGGTCGCCGCGAGCTTCGGCCCCCACGACATCGGCCCGGTCATCGGACCCCTGTACGACGAGCTGTGCGGCCGGCTCGAAGCGGCCGGGCTCACCGGATTCGGCCCCGGGATCGCCTTCTACGAGGACGCGGGCAGGGGCGACGGCTCGGTCGTCGTGCACGCCGCCATGACCGTCCCCGAGGGCACGGTCGTGGAGGGCGTCGAGGTGCACGTCCTGCCCGGCATCGAGGAGGCGGCGACCGTCGTCCACCGTGGCTCGATGGACACCGTCCTGCCGACCGCCCAGACCCTCGCCCTCTGGATCGAGGCCAACGGCTACCGCTCGCTGCGCCATGCCCGCGAGCTGTACCTGGAGTGCCCGGAGGACCGGTCGCGATGGGTGACGGAGATCCAGGAGGCGATCACCCGCGCCTGAGCGCGCACGCGCCTGCGGGCCCGGGACCCCCGCACGGGGCCCGGGCCCGTGCCCGCTACCTCTTCAGCGCCTTGCGCAGCCGCAGCGCGCGCCGGGCGAGACGGCGGACCTTCGGGTGGCGGGGGATCGGCAGGCCGCCGGGCAGGTCGAGGACGGTGAGGCGGCGGCGGGTGAAGTGGTGCCGGGTGCGCTCGGCGAGCGGCCCCGACAGATGCCGTACCGCCGACTCCCGCAGCTCCGGCCGTATCTTCGGCTGCATCGCGAAGCCGACCGCCGCGACCAGGTCGTTCAGCTGCTCCGGAGCGACCACCCCGGCGTCACCGGGCTCCCCTTCCTCCAGGGGCGGCACGACGGCGTCCACGACCGTGAGCGGGATGCGGTTGCTGTTCTGGAACGGGGTGAGCCGTTCGAGCAGTGTGCCCGTGCCGACCCGGGCGACCGGCAGCCCGTAGAAGGTTTGTGCGGTCAGCAGCGCCGTGGAGAAGCAGCCGACGACGAGCGCGGGCCGCAGCTCGCCGTAGAGGACCTCGGCGAGCACCGGCCGGTCCTCGACCGTCAGCTCCGCACCGAGCGCCTCCGCCGCGCGCACCAGCGTCCGCGACCAGGCGTCGGGGGCCGTCGGGTGCGGCTTGAACACGAGCCGCCGGTGGCCCAGGGCGACCGCGCCCCTGACCATCCGCAGGTGCAGCTCCTCCTCCTCGGCGGCCGTCAGCAGGTTGAGCGCCGCCAGGTACTGGCCGAGCAGCAGCGCGGGCCCGTCCCCGGACGCGGCGGGGCCACCGGCCAGCTCCTCGACGACTTTGGTGAACGCCTCCGTCGGTACGGCCTCCGGCACCGCCCCGAACTCGGCGAGCAGCAGCGGCGCGAGCCCGGGGACGAGGTCCAGGTGGAGCAGCCGGCCGACGCGCCCGCCGATCAGCGGGTCGATCTTGTTACGGGTCGGGCCGTAGCTCATGAGCCCGTCCGCGTACACGGTGATCGGCGCCTCGGGCAGCAGCTGGGCGATGGCGAGGGCGGGCGTCACCTGGAGCGATTCCAGGGCGAGTTCGACGCGGTCGTCGCCGAGGCTCCAGAGCTTCCGCAGATGGCGCTGGAGCATCGGCAGATCGCTCGGGCGCGGGGTCCAGCCGCCCGGGTGGAGCGGGGAGATCGTCTCGTTCCAGGAGAGGACGGAGTCGAAGCGGCCGCGCAGCCGGTCGAAGCCCTCGGCCTCGTCGAGGGCCGGGGTGGTCTCCGGCACGGCCGCGTTGTTGGTGACGAGGAGGATCCGGCGGTCGGCGCTGCCGAAGCGGCCGCTGTCCAGGGCGGCGGCGAGCGTCACCGCCCCGTAGAGGGTGGAGGCGCAGAAGATCTGGGTGGTCCGGCGGGTGCTCACGCGGCCACCTCCGCGACGGCCTGGCCGGTTCCGGCGCCCGGGCCCGCGCCGGGGGCCGGCGGTGGTGCCGGACGCCGGCGGCGCAGCTTGCGCAGCATCGTCGCGCGGTCCCCGCCCATCGCCGTCAGGGCCTCGTCGAGGACCCCCTGCGGCATCCGCCGCAGCGCCCCCGCGCTCATCGCCTTCAATTGACGCGCCACCTCCGGCTCGAATCGGCCGATCGAACCCATGTGATGGGAGATGACCGCGCAATAGGTGCGGACGGCCTTCGGAAGAAGGAGATCCGCGTCCGAATCCTTCGCGGTCTCCTCGATCACCTGGTCGAAAGCGCGAATGAAATCCAATTGCCGTACATCGCCGATCTGGGTGAGCGACGTCGCCACTCCCCGCCGGTAGAAGACGCCGAGTTCACCGATCGCGGCGAACGATTCCGCCTCCCGGTGCAGTCGCCAGATCCACGGCCGGTCCTCGGCCGTCCGCAGACCGTGCGGGAAGTGCAGAAGGCCGCGGTCCAGGAGCCGCCGGTGGTAGATCCCCGCCCAGGCGTAGGGGTAGTCCACGGAGGTCGTCCGGTGCGCCGGAAGGATCGCGTCCCGCGGGTTCAGCGCCTCGCCGCGCCGGGGGACCGGCACCCGGCGGATGCCGCGGTTCCTGCCGGTGACGGAGACGTGGTCGGTGCGCAGGAAGTCGCAGCCGAGGTCCTCGGCGGCGGCGACCAGGCGGGAGTAGTAGCCGGGGGCGAGCCAGTCGTCCCCGTCGAGGAAGGTGAGGTACTCGCCGCGGGCGGCGTCGAGCCCGGTGTTCCGGGCCGTGGCGAGACCCTCGTTGTGCGCGTGCCTGATCAGGACGGCACCCGGGATCTCGCGCGCGGCCCGTTCGAGGAGCTCCGGGGTCCCGTCCGACGAGCAGTCGTCGACGAGCAGGAACTCGAAGTCCTCCCGGGCGTTGGCCCGCAGGCTCATGAGGGTGTCGGGGGCGTATGTCTGCACGTTGAAGAACGGCACGACGACGGAGAGCTTGACCACGCGGCCGACGCTAGGCGCCGCCCCGGCATTCCCCCCGACCGGTGGGCAGCGATTCGGTGAACACCAGGCGGCGGGCCGATTAACCGCCTTTACCGGCAGGCGAATCCGGCCCCCTCACGTCCGGTTCCCGACCCACTTCAGCGGGCGGAGAGGCTCTGTTCACCGTTTGTTGTGGCCCAGTTGGGCCGGAAAGCGGAATGCCCTTCTAGCGTCCTCGGCGTGCAAGCAAGTACCAGAGAAGCGGTACGGGTCGCCGTACTCGCCGACTCCGACACCCGGTGGAAATGGGGCGCCCTCACCGCGCGCCGCATCACCACGGCGACCGCCGAACCCACCGGATTCGTCCTGCGCGGACGGGCGACGCCCACCTCCCGCCAGCTCGCCGAGACCGGGGTGTCCACGGCCACCCCGCGCGAGGTGACGGGCGCGGAGTTCCTGCGCGCGGTACGGGACGCGGAGACGCGCGGCGAGGGGTACGACGTCCTCGTGCTCGCCCTCGTCGGCGGCACCGTCAGGGCCGTCCTCCAGGGCCTGGCCGATCTGGACCTGGACCGGCGCCCCGTGATCGTCACCGGTTACGTCGGCGTCGTCTACGAGAAGCTCACCGACGGCCTGCTGCTGCGCCACGGCGCGGACGTCGTCCTCGCCAACTCGCTCCACGACGCCGAGCGCTTCCGCGCCGTGTACGAGGGAGTGGGCGCCGGAGCCGACGCGGTCGTCGAGGCCGCGCTGCCCTTCCTCGGCGGCGCCCCGTACGCCCCCGAGGACGGCCGCGACACCCTGGTCTTCGCCGCCCAGCCCTCCGTACCGGCGACCCGGGCCGAGCGCGCCTACGTCCTGCGGCGCCTCATCGGGCACGCCCGCCTCCACCCGGGGCGCGAGGTGCTGCTCAAGCTCCGCTCCAAGCCGGGCGAACACACCACGCACCTGGAGGAGTTCCCGTTCCAGAAGCTGGTCCGCGAGCTCGACCCGCCCGCCAACTTCCGGCTCGTGTACGGGCACATGGGCGAGGTCCTCGACCGGACCGACCTCCTGGTCACCGTCTCCTCCACGGCCGCCCTCGAAGCGCTCCACCGCCGGATCCCGACGGCGATCCTCACCGACCTCGGGGTCCGCGAGGCGCTCGGCAACCACCACTTCGTCGGCTCCGGCCTGCTCGCCTCCTTCGACGCGCTCGACAAGGGGCTCGCGCCGACGCCCGACGAGACCTGGCTCGCCCGGCAGGGCGTGGCGTCCGACAGCCCGTACGAGGCGGCCTTCGACGCGGCCCGCGACCGGGTCACCGAGCTCCTGGCGCTGCCCGCGCTGCCCCCGATCACCCCCTACTACACCGCGGAGACGGCCCCCGGCTACCTGCCGGGGATCCTCGCCCGCCACCGCCTGGACGTCACCGCGTCGGAGCCCCGCGAGAGCGGCCTCCGCCGGATCGTCCGGGAGGCGGCGCGGGGCGCGTACCGCCACGGCGTGCAACGCGTCGCGCCCGTCATCCGCCGCCTGGGAGAACTGTGATGCCGACGACGAATCCGAGCACCCCGACCGTGCTCGCCGTGATCCCCGCGCGGGGCGGCTCCAAGGGTGTCCCCGCCAAGAACCTCGCCCCGGTGGCCGGCGTCCCCCTGGTGACCCGCGCCGTCCGTGCCTGCCTCGGCGCCCGCTCCGTCACCCACGTCCTGGTCTCCACCGACGACGCCGGCATCGCGGCCGCCGCCCGCGCCGCCGGAGCCGAGGCCGTGCGGCGCCCCGCCGAGATCGCGGGCGACACCGCCACCAGCGAGGCCGCGGTCCTGCACGCCATGGACGCCTTCGAGGCCGCCCACGGCCGCCCGGCCGACGTGGTCCTCCTCGTCCAGTGCACGAGCCCCTTCCTCACCTCCGCCGAGGTCGCCGAGACCGCCGAGCGCGTCGCCTCCGGCGCCGCCGACACGGCCTTCACCGCGGCCCCCACCCACGGCTTCCTCTGGCGGGAGACGGTCGAGGAGGGCGCCACCGGCGTCAACCACGACAAGGCGCACCGCCCCCGCCGCCAGGACCGGGAGCCGGAGTACCTGGAGACCGGCGCCGTCTACGCCATGGACGCGGCCGGCTTCCGTACCCACGCACACCGCTTCTTCGGCCGTACCGCGCTCGTCGTCACCGACCCCGCCCGGGTCCTGGAGATCGACGACCCGCACGACCTGGCCCGCGCCCGCGCCCTCGCGCCGCTGCTCGACACCCCGGACACCCCCGGCTTCGCCGACATCGACGCCGTGGTCCTCGACTTCGACGGCACGCAGACCGACGACCGGGTCCATCTCGACGCGGAGGGCCGGGAGTTCGTCTCCGCCCACCGTGGCGACGGCCTCGGCATCGCCGCCCTGCGCCGCGCCGGACTCCCGGTCCTCATCCTCTCCACCGAGCAGAACGCCGTCGTCGCCGCCCGCGCCCGCAAGCTCAAGATCCCCGTCCTGCACGGCATCGACCGCAAGGACCGGGCCCTCAAGGAGTGGTGCGACGCCGAGGGCATCGACCCGCAGCGCGTCCTCTACGCCGGAAACGACGTCAACGACCTGCCCTGCTTCCACCTCGTCGGCTGGCCCGTCGCGGTCAGCAGCGCCCACGACTCCGTACGGGCCGCGGCCCGCGCGGTCACCGTCACCCCGGGCGGCTCCGGCGCGATCCGCGAGATCGCCGCCTGGCTCCTCGGACCCGAGCTCAACACCCCCAACTCCTAAGGAACGGCACCATGAACACCCGCATCCGCACCCTCGGCGACAAGACCGCGGGCCCCGGCCACTCCGTCTACATCACGGGCGAGATCGGCATCAACCACAACGGTGACCTCGACAACGCCTTCGCCCTGATCGACGTCGCCGCCGAGGCCGGCTGCGACGCCGTCAAGTTCCAGAAGCGCACCCCGGAGATCTGCACCCCGCGCGACCAGTGGGACATCGAGCGCGACACGCCGTGGGGCCGGATGACGTACATCGACTACCGTCACCGCGTCGAGTTCGACGAGACCCAGTACCGCGCCATCGACGAGCACTGCAAGAAGCGCGGCATCGACTGGTTCGCCTCCCCGTGGGACACCGAGGCCGTCGCCTTCCTGGAGAAGTTCGACGTCCCCGCCCACAAGGTCGCCTCCGCCTCCCTCACCGACGACGAGCTGCTCCGCTCGCTGCGCGCCACCGGCCGTACGGTCATCCTCTCCACGGGCATGTCCACCCCGGCGCAGATCCGCCACGCCGTCGAGGTCCTCGGCAGCGCGAACATCCTGCTCTGCCACGCCACCTCGACGTACCCGGCCAAGGCCGAGGAGCTGAACCTGCGCGTCATCCAGACGCTCCAGGAGGAGTTCCCGAACGTCCCGATCGGCTACTCCGGCCACGAGACCGGCCTCCAGACCACCCTCGCGGCCGTCGCCCTCGGCGCCACCTTCGTCGAGCGCCACATCACCCTCGACCGCGCCATGTGGGGCTCCGACCAGGCCGCGTCCGTCGAGCCGCAGGGCCTGCAGCGCCTGGTCCGCGACATCCGCACCATCGAGGCCGCGCTCGGCGACGGCGTCAAGAAGGTCTACGAGTCGGAGCTCGGCCCGATGAAGAAGCTCCGCCGGGTCCAGGGGCTCGTCGCCGCATGACCGGGCAGCTGGCGTTCGTCGAGAGCCCGGTCCAGCTCCTCAACGTCCTGGAATGGGCGCACACCCGGGCACCCGCCACGGGCACGCCCCGCACCGCTCCCACCGGCATGCCCGGTACGGCGGACGCCGCACCCCCCCTCACGGTCGTCGTGCTCTCGCCGACCGACCCCATGTCGCGTGGTCAGCTGCGCCGGATGGCCCAGCTGGCCCGCGACGAGGGCCTCACCGTCCGCTGGCAGGAGGCCCGCGGCGGCCGGGGCGCGCTCGTCCGCACCCTGCGGGAGCTCGCCCGGCCGCTGCGCTCGGCGGAACGGGTGATCATCGGTGACCCGTTCTCCCGGTACGTCCAGCTGCTCCTGACCCTGTTCGGCCCCCGGCACCTGACGGTGGTCGACGACGGCACCGCCACCATGGAGTTCGCCGCCCAGATCGGCCGCGGCGAGCGCCTGGTGCGGTGGCACCGCAAGGGCAGCCTGGGCCCGCGCGAGCTGGTCCTCGCCCCGGTGACCTCCCTCGCCCGGCGGCGCCTCGCCCCGGCCCGCGGCCGTACGGTCGAGATCTTCACCTCGCTGCCCGTGGAGGCCCCCGAGGGCATCACGGTCACCGAGAACTCCTTCGCCTGGACCCGCACCCGCTTCGGCCCGCCGCTGCTCACCGGCGGCGCGGACCTGGTCGGCACCTCGCTGGTCGAGACGGGCGTGGTCGACGCCGGCCACTACGACCGGGTGGTGGGCGAGCTCGCCCGCACCCACGGCGCCACGCGCTACTTCGCCCACCGCAGGGAGAGCGCCGAGAAACTGCACCGCATCGCGGTCGAGACGGGCCTTCAGGTGGTCAGGCCGGAGCTGCCCCTGGAGCTGATCGCCCGGCGCGGCCCCGTCGGCCGCACGATCGTCAGCTTCCCGTCCACGGTGGTGCACACCCTGCCGCTCGCCCTCGCGGGGACGGGCGTGAAGGTGGCGGTCTGCGAGATCGCGCCGGAGTGGCTCCGGGAGAGCGCCTCACCGCGCGCCCAGGGATTCCTGTCCGGGGTGGCGGGGACCGCGGCCCACGAGGTCGACCGGCTCACCGCCCGGGCGTCGAACCCCAGGGACCGGCTCGAATTCGGGTGAGCTTACCCACATCGAAAGTCCTTCATACCTGGTGAACGGATTTTCTTTCCCCTAACGGGTTGAAGTTTTCGTGATCAACGGGCAGTTGACCTGTCTGAAGGCCTACCCTTCAAAAGGTGAACCAGTTGAAGTCCCGTGAGCCAGGCTCCGTCACCCTGCCCGGAACGCTGTCCGACCCCCTGCGCCTCGAGCTGATCGCCTTCCGCAGGGACGTACACATGCACCCGGAGCTCGGGAACCAGGAGTTCCGTACGACCGCCGCGCTCAAGGCCCACCTCGAAGCGGCCGGCCTCGCGCCGAAGGTCCTGCCGGCCGGCACCGGGCTCATCTGCGACATCGGCACCCCGGACCACCGCCGACCCATGCTGGCGATCCGCGCCGACCTCGACGCGCTGCCGATCCCCGACGTCAAGACCGTCTCCTACCGGTCCACCGTGCCCAACCGCGCCCACGCCTGCGGACACGACGTCCACACCACCACCGTCCTGGGCGCCGGACTCGTCCTCGCCGAACTCGACCGGCAGGGCCTGCTGCCCAACGCCGTGCGGCTGATCTTCCAGCCCGCCGAGGAGGTCCTCCCCGGCGGCGCCGCCGACGCCGTCGCGGCCGGGGTCCTGGACGGAGTGGGCCGGATCATCGCCCTCCACTGCGACCCCCGCGTGGACGCCGGGAAGATCGGGCTCCGCGCCGGAGCCATCACCTCCGCCTGCGACCGCCTCGAGGTCACCCTCGACGGGCCCGGCGGCCACACCGCACGCCCGCACCTCACCACCGACCTCGTCACCGCCGCCGCCCGGGTCGCCACCGACGTCCCCGCCGTCCTCGCCCGCCGCGTCGACGCCCGCTCGGGCCTCTCGGTGACCTGGGGCCGCATCGAGTCCGGCCACGCGCCCAACGTCATCCCCCAGCACGCGGAGCTCTCCGGCACCGTCCGCTGCCTCGACCTGCCGACCTGGCGCGAGGCCCCCGACCTGGTCCACGCGGCGATCGACGAGATCGCGACCCTGCACCGCGCCAAGTCGACCGTGAACTACGTCCGCGGCGTCCCCCCGGTCGTCAACGACCCGGGCGTCACCGAACTGCTCCACGACGCCATGGCCGCCCGCCGCGGCGTCCACGCGATCGAGGACACCGAGCAGAGCCTCGGCGGCGAGGACTTCTCCTGGTACCTGGAGCACGTCCCCGGCGCCATGGCCCGCCTCGGCGTCCGCACCCCCGGCGACAGCCGCGTCCGCGACCTGCACGCCGGCGACTTCGACGTGGACGAGCGCTGCATCGAGACGGCGGTGGAACTCTTCACGGCCGCGGCCCTGCTCGACGCCGAACCGAGGCCCTGAAGCCCGGCCGGCCCGACCGGACAGCCCGGCCGGCCTGACCGGACTGTCCGGCCGGCCTGACCGGACAGCGCCCCGGCCCTGACCGACACCGCGCCCCGGCCCCGGCCGACGCGGCACCGCAGCCCTGAATTCCGGCCGGACGGACCCTCATCCGTCCGGCCGACCGCTTTCCCCCCTTCGGCCCACCGCCCGGCGTGGCGCCCCCCGGTCCCTCTCCCGCCGCCGCTTTACGGCGGTATAACCGGCCGTACCGGGCCGAACGCCCCCGGTCGCCTCGACTGGCCGGTTCGCGACGATCCGATAACGACTCATGAACGGGTCTTTAACTGACATCTACGCGCGTTACGATCGCCGCGAAACCAGCGCCGGAAGAGGCGCTTTCGGTCAGTCTTGAAGGGACCCTCCTCTTGCGCCGGATCACCAGGATCACGACCGTGGGCATCGCCTCCGCGGCCCTCGCCCTGTCCGCCACCGCGTGTGGCAAGTCTTCGAACGACTCCGGCTCCGGCACGGACTCGAAGGCCGCCAAGGCCGCCATCGCGTACGACATCGGTGGCCGTGGCGACCAGTCGTTCAACGACGCCGCCTACGCGGGCCTGAAGAAGGCCGAGGACGAGCTCGGTGTCAAGGGCTCCGAGGCCGAGCCCTCCGAGGGTGAGGGCGACGCCGACAAGGTGCAGCGCCTCACCGCGCTCGCCCGCGCCGGCAACAACCCGGTCATCGGCGTCGGCTTCGCCTACGCGCCGGCGATCGAGAAGGTCGCCAAGGCCTACCCGAAGACCACCTTCGGCCTCATCGACGACACGTCGAAGACCGGCCCGAACATCGCCAACCTCGTCTTCAACGAGGAGCAGGGCTCCTACCTGGCCGGCGTCGCCGCCGCCAAGGCGTCCAAGACCGGCACGGTCGGCTTCATCGGCGGTGTCGAGGTCCCGCTGATCAAGAAGTTCGAGGCGGGCTTCGCGCAGGGCGTCAAGGACACCAACCCCAAGGCGAAGGTGCTCGTCCAGTACCTGACCCAGCCGCCGAACTTCGACGGCTTCTCGAAGCCCGACCTCGGCAAGGCCGCCGCGCAGGGCCAGCTCGACAAGGGCGCCGACGTGATCTACGCCGCCGCCGGTCTGGCCGGTTCCGGCTCGATCGAGGCCGCCGCGTCCGCCGGCAAGTGGGCCATCGGCGTCGACTCCGACCAGTACAACCAGGCGGGTCTGTCCTCCTACAAGGAGCACATCCTCACCTCGGTCACCAAGGACGTCTCCGACTCCGTCTTCAACCTGATCAAGTCGGTCAAGGACGGCAAGCCGCAGACCGGTGAGATCCGCTACGGCCTCGCCACGGACGGCGTCGGCCTGTCCGACTCCAACCCGGCGTACAAGAAGATGACCGATGTCACCGCCGCCGTGGAGAAGGCGAAGAAGGACATCGTCGACGGCAAGATCACGGTCAAGACCGCTCCGTAAGGACAGCAGGTCAACGACCTCAGGGCCCGGCAACGGTGGGACCCCCACCGGGGCCGGGCCCCGTTCCCGTACAGGTTTTCACTTTCCGGCAGCGCTACGCGTGTAGATGTCTCCCTGGCACGATAACTTCGCCCCGCCCTGCCCTCCCGCTCCCACTCCTTCCGGCCAAGGAGAGTGCGTCATCAACGCGTCCAGCCCCCCTGCCGTAGAACTGCACGGCATCACCAAGCGATTTCCCGGCGTCGTCGCCAACAAGGACATCGCCATCACGGTCCGCAAGGGCACCGTGCACGCCCTCATCGGCGAGAACGGTGCCGGCAAGTCGACCCTCATGAAGATCCTCTACGGCATGCAGAAGCCGGACGAGGGCACCATCGCCATCGACGGCGAGCGGGTCACCTTCTCCAGCCCCGGTGACGCCATCGCGCGCGGCATCGGCATGGTGCACCAGCACTTCATGCTCGCCGACAACCTCACCGTCCTGGAGAACGTCGTCCTCGGCGGCGAGAAGCTCCACGGCATCGGCGCCAAGGCGCGGAGGAGGATCCAGGAGATCTCCGACGCGTACGGCCTCGGTGTCCGCCCCGACGCGCTCGTCGAGGACCTCGGAGTCGCCGACCGCCAGCGGGTGGAGATCCTCAAGGTCCTCTACCGCGGCGCCAAGATCCTCATCCTCGACGAGCCGACCGCCGTGCTCGTCCCGCAGGAGGTCGACGCGCTCTTCGACAACCTGCGCGAGCTCAAGTCCGAGGGCCTGACGGTCATCTTCATCTCGCACAAGCTGGGCGAGGTCCTGAAGGTCGCCGACGACATCACCGTCATCCGCCGGGGCACCACGGTCGGCACCGCCGACCCGAAGACCGCCACGACCAAGCAGCTCGCCGAGCTGATGGTCGGCAGCGAGCTGCCCTCGCCGGAGACCCGCGAGTCGACGGTCACCACCGTGCCGATGCTCAAGGTCGAGAACCTGACCCTGACGGAGAGCGGCGCCGCGGCCGCCGCCCCGCTGACCACCGCCGCCCCGCCGGACCCGTCCGGTGCGGTCGCCCTCCAGGAGGTCGGCGTCGGTCGCAAGCTCCTCGACGACATCTCCCTCACGATCCACAAGGGCGAGATCCTCGGCATCGCGGGCGTCGAGGGCAACGGCCAGACCGAGCTCATCGAGGCCCTCATGGGCATGGCGACCCCCGACGCGGGCGTCATCTCCCTCGACGGCAAGGACATCTCCAAGGTCTCGGTGCGCAAGCGCCGCGAGGGCGGCATCGGCTACATCCCCGAGGACCGCCACCGCCACGGCCTGCTCCTCGAGGCCCCGCTCTGGGAGAACCGCATCCTCGGTCACGTCACCGAGGCGCCCAACTCCAAGCGCGGCATCCTCGACCCCAAGGGCGCCCGCAAGGACACCGAGCGGATCGTCCGCGAGTACGACGTGCGCACCCCCGGCATCGACGTCACCGCGGCCTCCCTCTCCGGCGGCAACCAGCAGAAGCTGATCGTCGGCCGCGAGATGAGCCACGCCCCCAAGTTCCTGATCGCCGCCCACCCCACCCGTGGTGTGGACGTCGGCGCGCAGGCGCAGATCTGGGACGCGATCCGGGACGCCCGCCGCGAGGGCCTGGCGGTGCTGCTGATCTCCGCCGACCTCGACGAGCTGATCGGTCTCTCCGACACCCTCCGGGTCATGTACCGCGGCAGGCTCGTCGCGGACGCCGACCCCGCCACCATCACGCCCGAGGAGCTGGGCTCCGCCATGACCGGCGCGGCCAGCGGTCACCTCGAAGGCAACGAAGAGCAGCCCGAAGACGGTGACGCCCGATGATGAAATTCGACAAGGACAAGCTGATCCTGGGCGCGGCGGGACCGGTGCTCGCGCTGGTCTCCTCGTTCGTGCTCACCGTCCTGGTGCTGCTCGCGACGGGCCTCGACCCGATCGAGCCGATCACGCTGATGATCGACAACGCCGCGTACTCGGACATCCAGGTCCTGATCGTCAACCAGACCGGGATCTACTACCTGGCAGCCCTGGCCGTCGCCATCGGCTTCAGGATGAACCTGTTCAACATCGGCGTCGACGGCCAGTACCGGCTCGCCGCGATGGTCTCGGCCCTGGTCGGCGCCTCGGTCGAGCTGCCAGGACCGCTGCACATCCTGCTCATCGTGCTCGTCGCGATGCTGACCGGTGCCTTCTGGTCCGGCATCGCCGGCATCCTGAAGACCACCCGCGGTGTCTCCGAGGTCGTCTCGACGATCATGCTGAACGCCATCGCGACCTCGCTCGTGGCGTGGCTGATCCTGCCGAAGAACTTCGGCTTCCAGCCGGAGGGGTCGAACAACCTCACCACCGGTGAGATCTCCGAGTCCGGCTGGTTCCCGGGCATCGACATGGGCGAGGGCAACGGAGTCATCTACGGCTTCACGTTCGTCGCGCTCGCCCTCGGCGTCGTCTACTGGTTCGCCCTCAACCGCACCCGCTTCGGCTTCGACCTGCGCGCCACCGGCGCCAGCGAGTCCGCCGCGCAGGCCAGCGGTGTCGACGCCAAGAAGATGATCCTCACCTCGATGCTCATCTCGGGCGCGCTCGCCGGTCTCGCCGGCATGCCGACGCTGCTCGGCGAGTCCCACACGTACAGCCTCGACTTCCCCGTCGGTGTCGGCTTCACCGCCATCACCATCGCGCTGCTCGGCCGTAACCACCCGGTCGGCATCTTCTTCGCGGCCCTGCTCTTCGCGTTCCTCGACAAGGCCTCCTCGTCGCTGGACACCGAGGGCTACCCGAAGGAGATCACCAAGATCATGCAGGGCATCATCGTGATCGCGGTCGTCGTCTCGTACGAGCTCGTCCGCCGTTACGGCCTCCGCCGCCAGCAGCAGAAGGTCGGCGAGGAACTCGCCGCCGGCGGCGCCATCAAGACCGACAAGGAGGTCTCGGCATGAGCACCGGCACTGTCACCAAGCCGAGCGCCGCGCCCAAGGGCGGCGGACGCCGCAAGCTCACCTGGCCGTGGATCATGCTGATCGTCGCGGCCGGTCTCCTGCTCTTCTCGCTCGTCCGGGCCGTCTCCGGGGCCAACGACCTCACCTCGGTGGGCCAGGTCTCCGGCGCGCTCCAGCTCGCCGTCCCGATCGGCCTCGCCGGTCTCGGCGGTCTCTGGGCCGAGCGCGCGGGCGTGGTCAACATCGGCCTCGAAGGCATGATGGTGCTCGGCACCTGGTTCGGCGCCTGGGCCGGATACCAGTGGGGCCCCTGGGTGGGCGTCCTCTTCGGTCTCCTCGGCGGCGCGCTCGGCGGTCTGCTGCACGCGATCATCACCGTCACGTTCAACGTGAACCACATCGTCTCCGGTGTGGCGATCAACATCCTCGCGGTCGGCTTCACCCAGTACCTGTCGAACTTCACGTTCGCCGAGGCCGATGGCGGCTCCTCCAAGCAGTCCCCGCGCATCGAACAGATCACCAAGATCACGATCCCAGGCATGTCCGACTGGCTGTCCGATCTCCAGGGCAAACACTGGTTCCTGATCTCCGACCTGGCCGGCATCCTCGGCGGCCTCGTCACCAACCTGTCGCTGCTCACGGTCGTGGCCCTGCTGCTGATCCCGGCGACCTGGTGGCTGCTGTGGCGTACGGCCTTCGGCCTGCGGCTGCGCTCCTGCGGTGAGAACCCGGTCGCCGCCGAGTCCCTCGGCGTGAACGTCTACAAGTACAAGTACATCGCCGTCACCGTCTCCGGCGCCCTCGCCGGCCTCGGCGGCGCGTTCCTCGCGATCGTCGCCACCGGCATCTACCAGGAGGGCCAGACCGGCGGCCGCGGCTACATCGGTCTCGCCGCGATGATCTTCGGCAACTGGATGCCCGGCGGCATGGCGCTCGGCGCCGGCCTCTTCGGCTTCACCGACAGCCTCAAGCTGCGCGGCGGCGCCGAGAACGTCCACGCGCTGCTGCTGCTCGTCGCCGTGCTCCTGCTGATCGCCGCGCTGTGGCAGCTGTACAAGAAGAAGTACGTGGCCGGTGTGGTCGCGGCGGCCTTCTCGGCCGGATTCTTCCTCTGGTACGCGCTGACCGACGAGGTCCCGAGCCAGTTCGTCGACGCGGCGCCGTACATCACCACCCTGCTCGTGCTCGCCCTGTCGGCGCAGCGCCTGCGCATGCCCAAGGCGGACGGACTGCCGTACCGCAAGGGCCAGGGCAAGTGACCGGCGCCCTGCCCGGGGCGGGTCTCTCCGAGGCTGACTGGGAGGCCCTGCGGGTCACGGCCCGCGAGGCCATGTCCCGCGCGTACGCCCCGTACTCGGGCTACCCGGTCGGCGCGGCGGCCCGCGTCGACGACGGCCGGACGGTCGCCGGCTGCAACGTGGAGAACGCCTCGTTCGGCCTCGGCCTGTGCGCCGAGTGCGGGCTCGTCTCGGCCCTCCAGGCGACCGGCGGCGGCCGTCTGACCCACTTCGTGTGCGTCGACGGGCGGGGCGAGTCCCTGGTGCCCTGCGGGCGCTGCAGGCAGCTCCTCTACGAGTTCGGGGGCCCCGAGCTCGTCCTGGAGACGCCCGCCGGGTTCCTGACCCTCGCGGAGATGCTGCCGCAGGCCTTCGGCCCGGACCACCTGTCGAAGTAGTACCTCGGAGCGGCCCTTCCGGCACGATGGGAGGGTCGCTCCCCCCTTCCCCCTCTATGCGCGTAGAAAGAGGAACCACCTCATGGACGTCATCTCCGTCATCCGCACGAAGCGGGACAAGGGCGAGCTGAGCCCGGAGCAGATCGACTGGGTCATCGACGCGTACACCCGTGGTGCGGTCGCCGACGAGCAGATGTCCGCCCTGGCCATGGCCATCCTCCTGAACGGCATGAACCGCGCGGAGATCGCCCGCTGGACCGCCGCGATGATCGCCAGCGGCGAGCGCATGAACTTCGACTCCCTCTCCCGCCCCACCGCCGACAAGCACTCCACCGGCGGCGTCGGCGACAAGATCACCCTCCCGCTCGCCCCGCTCGTCGCCGCCTGCGGCGCGGCCGTCCCGCAGCTCTCCGGCCGCGGCCTCGGCCACACCGGCGGCACCCTCGACAAGCTGGAGTCCATCCCGGGCTGGCGGGCGCTGCTCTCCAACGAGGAGATGCTGCACGTCCTCGACACCACGGGCGCGGTCATCTGCGCGGCGGGCGACGGCCTGGCCCCGGCGGACAAGAAGCTGTACGCGCTCCGCGACGTGACGGGCACGGTCGAGGCGATCCCGCTGATCGCGAGCTCGATCATGTCGAAGAAGATCGCCGAGGGCACCGGCTCCCTGGTCCTCGACGTCAAGGTCGGCACCGGCGCCTTCATGAAGACCATCGAGGACGCCCGTGAGCTGGCCTCCACGATGGTCGGCCTCGGCACCGACAGCGGAGTGAAGACGGTGGCCCTGCTCACCGACATGTCCACCCCCCTCGGCCTCACCGCCGGCAACGCCCTGGAGGTCCGCGAGTCCGTCGAGGTCCTCGCCGGCGGCGGCCCGGCGGACGTCGTCGAGCTGACGATCGCGCTGGCCCGCGAGATGCTCGAAGCGGCCGGCATCAAGGACGCGGACCCGGCGAAGGCGCTGGCCGACGGCTCGGCGATGGACCACTGGCGCCGGATGATCGCGGCCCAGGGCGGCGACCCGGACGCGGCCCTCCCGGTCGCCCGCGAGCAGCACGTCGTCACGGCCCCGTCGACCGGTGTCCTCACCCGCCTCGACGCGTACGACATCGGCATCGCCGCCTGGCGCCTCGGCGCGGGCCGCGCCCGCAAGGAGGACCCGGTGCAGGCCGGCGCGGGCGTCGAGCTCCACGCCAAGCCGGGCGACACGGTGACGGCCGGCCAGCCGCTGCTCACCCTCCACACGGACACGCCGGAGAAGTTCGACTACGCCCTGAAGTCGCTGGATGCGGCGTGGGACATCGCGGCGGAGGGCACGTCCTTCACCCCGAACCCGATCGTCCTGGACCGCATCGCCTAGGGGTCGACCGAGACGGACACCGAACGGGACCGGTGGACCTCCACCCGGTCCCGTTCGGCATGCCCGGCTAGCCGAGCAGCCCCGGCAGCTCCCGCATGTGGTCGAAGACCACCGTGTGCGGGCCCATCAGCCGGTCCGCCCGTGTCAGCCCGCCGCAGTAGCCGAAGGCGCGCATCCCGGCCGCGCGGGCCGCCTGGACGCCGTACGGGCTGTCCTCGACGACCGCGCAGCGCTCCGGGGGGACGCCCATCGTGGCCGCCGCGTGCAGGAAGAGGTCCGGGGCGGGCTTGCCCCGGGCGACGTCACGGGCGCTGAACATGCGGCCCTCGAAGCGGTCGAGGAGACCGGTCCTGCCCAGGTTCTTGCGGATGGAGGCGTGGCTGCCGTTGGAGGCGAGGCAGTACGGGAGCGGCAGGGTGTCCAGGAGGTCCGTGACGCCCTCCACGGCGGTCAGTTCCGCGTCCAGGGCGTCCTCGTACCGCTGCCGGAAGGGCGCGTTCCAGCCGGTCTCCAGGGGGCGGCCGATGCGCTCCTCCAGGATCGAGGTGAGGAGTTCGTGGGAGGAGCCGACGAAGTGCTCCACCATCTCCGCCTCGGTGAACTCCGCACCGAGCGTCGCGAACACCTCCCGGTCCACGCGACAGTAGATCTTCTCGCTGTCCACCAGAACGCCGTCACAGTCGAAGATCACCAGTTCGACAGGCTCGTGAGTCATGATCCAGACCCTAGCGACACGGGCCCCGATGAGTTCTCGCCCGCCACCCGGTCTCAACGGACGTGGACACCAGTCAACCGCTTGTCGTGACCCTGCCCGCCCGCCCCACCCGGGACGAGGTGGCGCGGCTCTGTGCCGAGCTCGCCGCCGCCCCGCCCGGTGAGGTGGTCTGCGAGGTCGGCGCCCTCGCGCACGCCGATCTCGCCGCCGTCGACGCCCTCGCCCGGCTGAGACTCGCGGCCGGGCGGCGCGGCCACCGGATCCGCTTCCACGGAGCAGGACCCGACCTGCGGGCCCTGCTCCTGCTGACAGGCCTGGACGGGTCCCTAGGCCTCTAGCCGCGCCGGCAGGTCGAAGAGCGGGAACCAGCGCTCGGTGTCCAGGAAGAAGTCCATCCCGGCGACCTTCCCGTCCCGCAGCTCCAGGACGATCAGCGCCCACGGCGCGAAGCCGCCCGCCGGGTCCGGGTGGTACTGCGCGAACGCCGGGGAGCCGTTCGCCACGGTCGGCACCAGCTTCGAGCCGGAGCAGACCTCGCCGACGCCCAGCATCCAGCCCACGATGTCGTCGTGACCCCGGAGCCACAGGTCGTACGGCGGCATGGACATGGTCGCGTCCTCGTGGAGGAGCGCGGTCAGCGCCTTCATGTCGTAGCCCTCGAAGGCGGCGACATAGCGCTCCAGGAGCGCCTTCTGCTCCTCGTCGAGCGGGTTCGCCGGGTCGGAGGTGGCCGGCGCCTGCTCGGCCAGGGTCGCGCGGGCCCGCTGGAGGGCGCTGTTGACCGAGGCGACGGTGGTGTCGAGGAGCTCCGCGACCTCGCTCGCCTTCCAGGCCAGCACCTCGCGCAGGATGAGCACCGCCCGCTGCTTGGGCGGCAGGTGCTGGAGCGCGGCGACGAACGCGAGCCGCACGGTCTCCCGCGAGACGGCCGTCTCCGCCGGGTCGGCGACCGAGGGCAGCACCCGGCCGTCGGGGATCGGCTCCAGCCAGGTGATCTCCGGCTGCTTGACGAGCTGCGCCTGCGCGACCGGCGTGGGGGAGGTCAGATCCATCGGCCGTGCCCTCTTGTTGCCGGCGTTCAGCGCGTCGAGGCAGACGTTGGTGGCGATCCGGTACAGCCAGGACCGCAACGACGAGCGGCCCTCGAAGGAGTCGATGGCCTTCCAGGCCCGCACCATGGTGTCCTGCACCGCGTCCTCCGCCTCGAAGGACGATCCGAGCATCCGGTAGCAGTAACCGGTCAGCTCCCTGCGGTACTTGTCGAGTTCGTCGGTCGTCGCGGCAGCCACGTCGCTCATCGGGTCCACACCCCACACTCACCCCTCATCGGCACCCGTCCGGTGCCGATGAGAGGGAAGCTACCGCAGGCGACTGACAGTCCGGGTCAGGTTCCCGGCTTCCGTCCGTAGACGAAGACGTCGTCGCCGTTCCTGAGCAGGTTCCAGTACGCCTTGGCGTCGGCCGGGCGCATGTTGACGCAGCCGCCCGAGCCCGGCGGGTTCCACATGGACTTGGTGGTCGAGTGGAAGGCCTGGCCGCCGTCGAAGAACTGCGAGTACGGCATGGAGACGTGGTAGATCGTCGACCAGTGGTTGATGTTCCGCCAGTAGATCTTCTTCGAGCCGGTGCGCGTCTCGGTGCCGTCCTTGCCCGTACGCACCGGTACGGGGCCGTACTTGAGGCGGGAGCCGTCCTGGATCCAGCTCAGCTGGCGGGTCAGGTCGACGCAGGCTATCCGGCCCCGGTTGGTCGGGCAGGTGCCCGCCCGGTTGGGGGTGGTGCCGGCGGCCTTCTGCTGGATCATCGTGTTCATCGTGCGCCAGGTGAGCGGCCCGGCGTACCCCATGGTCGGGGTGATGCCGTGCTTGCGCTGGAAGGCCTGGATGGCCTGACAGTCGCCGAGCGACTGCCGGCCGTCGACCGTCCGCCCGAGGAACTTCTCGACCTGCTTCTGGTACGGCCCCGTCGTCACGTTGCAGGACGCCGCCTGCGCCGGCGCCGCACCGAGCGCGATCGTCATCGGCACCAGCAGCGAGGTGAGGCCGGCCGCGATGCCCGCTCTTCTGCCTGTCCGACCCGCGATTCTCTTCATGATCGTCAACTCCCCCTTGAGTCCTATGACTTATGACGTCCGGGGGAGCGGCTCAGTTGCAGCGGAATCCGGGCGGAATCAGCAGGACGCCGCGAGCTGGATCCGCCGCGCCTCGGCGCGGGCGCTGTGTGTCCCGTACAGGGTCACGGACACGACGCCGAGGACCGCGACGAGGCCGATCAGGACCGTGCCGGCCCAGCCGCCCGCGTGGAAGGCGACCGCGCCGAGCGTGCCGCCCGCGCTGCTGCCGAGGTAGTACGCGGACTGGTAGAGCGCCGAGGCCTGCGCGCGCCCCGTCTTCGCCGTACGGCTCACCGAGGAGGAGGCGACGGCGTGGCCCGCGAAGAAGCCGGCCGTGATCAGGACGAGCCCCGCGAGGACCGCGGGCAGCGCGTCGGCGAGCGAGAGCAGCAGGCCCGCGGCGGTGGTGGAGACCGCCAGGTAGAGCGCCCCGCGCCGACCGAGCCGCCCGACGAGCTTCCCGGCCGCCGCCGAGGAGACCGTGCCGACCAGGTAGACCAGGAAGATCGAGCCGATCACGCCCTGCGGCAGCGAGAACGGGGCCTCCACCAGGCGGTAGCCGATCACGGTGTAGACCGCGCCGAAGACCGTCATGAACAGGGCGCCGATCACATAGAGCCGCATGAGCAGCGGGTCCGCGAGATGCGTCCGTACGGTCCTGGCGAGCGCCTTCGGGTTCAGCGTGCCCGGGGTGAAGTGCCGTGCCTTCGGCAGCAGCGCCCGGAAGGCGAGCGCGCACAGGAGGGAGGTCAGGCCGACGGCGGCCAGACCCGCGCGCCAGCCCCACATCTGGGCCACCCAGCCGGTCACCAGGCGGCCGCTCATGCCGCCGATCGAGTTGCCCGCCACGAACAGGCCGATCGCGGCGATCAGCGCCTTGGGCCGTACCTCCTCGGCGAGGAAGGCCATCGCCGAGGCCGGCAGCCCGGCGAGCGCCGCGCCCTGGATCGCGCGGAGGGCGATCAGGGACTCCAGGTTCGGGGCGAGCGGCACCAGGAGCGCGACGCCGACCGCGAGCGTCAGGGAGGCGGTCATCATCGCCCGCCGGCCGAAGCGCTCCGAGAGGGCGCTGAGGGGGAGGACACACAGGGCGAGGGCGCCGGTCGCGGCCGAGACCGTCCAGGAGGCGGCGGAGGCGGTGGCACCGAACTCGGCCGAGATGGCCGGGAGGAGGGCCTGTGTGGAGTAGAGGAGGGCGAAGGTGGCGAGGCCGGCGGCGAAGAGCGCGAGGCTCATCCGGCGGTAGCCGGGGGCGCCGGGGGCGAGGCGGGTGTCGGCGGGGCGGGAGTCGGCGGACGCGTGGGTGGCGGCCGCCTTGGTACTGGCGGAAGGCATGTCACGAACGTAGGACGCCCCGTTTCATGCGTCCAATGCACGGAACTGCTGTAATCGTTCCCATGGTGCATGAGTACAGGTCACAGCCTCGCCTGTCACCGAACAGTAACGAAGAAGACATGGGACCGCTGCTCGCGCCGCGGCTCGCGTACTTCGCCGCCGTCGCCCGGCACGAGCACGTGACCCGCGCCGCGGCCGAGATGGGCGTGCCGCAGTCCACACTCTCCCGGGCGATGGTCCGGCTCGAACAGGACCTCGGCGTCAGCCTCTTCGCCCGCCGGGGCCGCACGGTCTCCCTCACCCCCGCGGGGCGCCGCTTCCTCACCGCCGCCGAGCGGGCGCTCGCCGAGGTGGAGCGGGCCGCCGACACCGTACGGGCCGACGCCGACCCCACGGCGGGCCGCGTCGCCTTCGGGTTCCTGCACACCATGGGCTCGGAGACGGTCCCCGGCCTCATCCGCGCCTTCCGCGTGGACCATCCCCGGATCCGCTTCACCCTCGTCCAGAACTACGGCGAGGCGATGATCGAACGGCTACGGGCCGGCGACCTCGACCTCTGTCTGACCTCCCCGGTGCCGGACGCCCCCGACCTGGTCGCCCGCCGCCTCGACGAGCAGCGGCTGCGGCTCGTCGTCCCCGACGACCACCGGCTCGCGGGCCGCAAGCGGGTCCGCCTCGCCGAGGCCGCGGACGAGACCTTCGTGACCCTGGAACCGGGGTACGGGCTCCGCCGCATCACCGACGACCTGTGCGCGGACGCCGGCTTCAAGCCCCGGATCGCCTTCGAGGGCGAGGAGGCCGAGACCCTGCGCGGCCTGGTCGCCGCCGGTCTCGGCGTCGCCCTGCTGCCGCCGCCGGCCGTCCCGCGCCCCGGCGTCGTCGAACTCACCGTCACCGCCCCGCGCGCGGTCCGCGAGATCGGCGTCGCCTGGCTCGACGGCCACCCGGACACCGCCCCGGTGGCCGCCTTCAAGAAGTTCCTGCTGAGCCGCAGGGGCCATCTGCTCCCGAAGGAGCCGTCGGCACCGCTGCTCGCGACGGAGCCCTCACCGCCGGGTTGAGCCCCCGAAGCCCGCCGCGAGCGGCATCCGCAGGCCGAGCGGCGGGGGAGCGGCCATCGCGTCGGTCACCGGGCGGGCGACCGGGCGGGCGAAGAGCGCGCCGAGGACGAAGTCGGCGGCCAGGGCCCGCACCTCGTCCGCGTACTGGCGGAGCGCGTGGCCGTCCGTGTGCACCTCGAAACGGCAGGTGTCCCGGTTCGCCTTCTTCGCCCGCTCGGCGAACCGGAACGACAGCTCCGGGTCCGTCCTCGCGTCGTTCGTGCCGTGCACAAGCAGCACCCTGCGCCCCACCAGCTGCCGTACGGCCTCCGGCTCCGCCGCCACGTCGTCCTCCGGCAGCCAGGGGGCGAGCCCCAGGACCGCGCCGACCGCGCCGTGCCCGGCCGCCCGCAGCGCGGCCCGGGCGCCGAGCCCGTGCCCGACGAGACAGACCGGGACGTCGCCGTACCGCCGTACCGCCTCGGAGACCGCCCAGGCCGCGTCCTCCGCCAGGTTCGCGTCGGCCCCGTTCCAGCCGCGCCCCCGGTAGCGCACCACATGGGCGACGAGGCCCTCGGCCCGGCCCGCGCGGACCAGCGCGCGCCCGAGCGGCAGCATCGCGGCGTGGGCCCGCGCCGAGGCGCGCCGCCCCGACACCGGCTCGCCGTCCGGCAGGAGCAGCACCACGCCGCCCGCCGCCGACGTCCGTGAACCTCCGACAGGCCGTCCGAGCCGGGGTCTGCGGGCGTCGGACGGCCCCACGAGTGCGAAGTGCGCCATGGCAGAACAGTCTCAGAAGCGGAGGTGTACGCCAGCCGTACGCGCGGTCACTGTTACGTATCGTCCGGTCAGCGAACGTCCGCGCGGCTCACGCCCGTTCGAAGATGTGGATCCGGCCGACGATGGTGAAGCCCTTCCTCCCGTACCAGCGGTGCGGCCAGTCCGAGGCGTGGGCCGTCAGGAAGCGGAGGCCGCAGCCGGCCTCCGCGGCGAGGTGCAGCGCGGTGTCCAGGACCCGCCCGGCGTGCCCCTTCCCGAGATGGGCCTCCGCGGCGACCAGGTCCTCGATATGGGCGATCCCGGCGGCCGGGTCGAGGTAGAGGTCGGCCCAGGAGGCCACCTCGCCGTCCTCGGAGCGGGAGGCGAGGAACCGTACGTCCGCGGCGCCCCCGCGCCGGGCCGTCCGCCGCTCCACCAGGTCGTGGACCTGCTCGTCCGTCACCTCCGGCGCGAGCCGCCGCCAGGACGCGGCGACCGGTTCGCGCAGCGCGTCGAGGTCCACCTCCCGCGCCCCGCCGTGCGCCGGGACCCGGCCGGTGTGCCGCATGACGTACGTGGTCGAGTACGCGTACCCCGCCCGCTCCAGGGGGCCCCGGCAGGCGGCCGCGACCTCCTCGGGGAAGACGTACACGAGCCGGTGCGGAAGGTGGCCGAGCAACTCGTCGGCAAGACCCGGCAGCGCCTCCGGGTCGGTGGACCCGGTCACCAGGAGGTGGTTGTTCCCCCGGGAGTGCGCGTACGTGTCGTCGAGCGCCGCGAACCCCCCGGGGAAGTCGGCCGTGCGGCCCGCCTGCGCGCGGTGGAAGGAGGCCATGAACTCGTGGACACGCGGGAGTTCGACGTCGTTCGTGGATGCGGTCATACGGTGACACTAGGTGCGGACCACCGGGCCCGAAAGCGAGAAAACCGCACGCGGTACGGCGCAGGGAGGCCCGTTCTACGCGCGTAGGCGCTACAGTGCGGAAATGACGAGCCAGACCCCCAGCGTTCCCACCGCGGACCAGATCCGCCGCGCCCCGAAGGTGCTGCTCCACGACCACCTCGACGGCGGGCTGCGCCCCGGCACGATCATCGAACTCGCCCGGGAGCAGGGCTATCAGCAGCTCCCCGAGACGGAGCCCGACAAGCTCGGCATCTGGTTCCGCGAAGCCGCCGACTCCGGTTCCCTCGAGCGGTACCTGGAGACCTTCGCGCACACCTGTGCCGTCATGCAGACCCGCGACGCCCTCTTCCGCGTCGCCGCGGAGTGCGCCGTCGACCTCGCCGAGGACGGCGTCGTCTACGCGGAGGTGCGCTACGCCCCCGAGCAGCACCTGGAGGGCGGACTCACCCTCGAAGAGGTCGTGGAGGCCGTCAACGAGGGCTTCCGCGAGGGCGAGCGGCGGGCCATCGCCAACGGGTACCGCATCCGGATCGGCGCCCTGCTGACCGCCATGCGGCACGCCGCCCGCGCCCTGGAGATCGCCGAACTCGCCAACCGCTACCGCGACTCCGGTGTCGTCGGCTTCGACATCGCGGGCGCCGAGGCCGGCTACCCGCCCACCCGCCACCTCGACGCCTTCGAGTACCTCAAGCGGGAGAACAACCACTTCACGATCCACGCGGGCGAGGCCTTCGGACTGCCCTCCATCTGGCAGGCGCTCCAGTGGTGCGGCGCCGACCGGCTCGGGCACGGCGTCCGGATCATCGACGACATCGAGGTCGCCGACGACGGCTCGGTGACCCTCGGCCGGCTCGCCGCGTACGTCCGCGACAAGCGGATCCCGCTGGAGATGTGCCCCTCGTCCAACCTCCAGACCGGGGCCGCCGCCTCGTTCGCCGAGCACCCCATCGGGCTGCTCCGCAAGCTGCACTTCCGGGCCACGGTCAACACCGACAACCGGCTGATGAGCGGGACGTCGATGAGCCGGGAATTCGAGCTGCTGACCGAGGCATTCGATTACACGCTCGATGACATGCAGTGGTTCACTGTCAATGCGATGAAATCAGCGTTCATTCCTTTCGATGAACGCCTGGCCATGATCAACGACGTCATCAAGCCCGGATACGCGGAGCTGAAGTCCGCATGGCTGTTCCAGCAGACCGCCACGACCAGCGAGTCTTCCCGCACGACGGGCTGAGACGGTACCCCGTCAAGGGGAGGCGAGCGGCCGGGTGAGCGCGACACCCGGCCGCTTTCCGGTGTTTGCGGAGAGATCTCGGGATGGTTAGGTTGCAGAGCCGCTCTGCATTCCCAATTCTCAGGATTTCCCCGTCCGGCTTTCCCGGAAGCCCCCGGATTCCCCAAGGATGATTTTCAGATGAAGCAGTCTGCCGCCAAGAAGCTCGGTGTCGCCGCTCTCGGTGCCGCTTTCGCCGCCACCGCCGCCGGCACGGCCTCCGCCGCGCCGTCCCTGCCCGTCGGAGCCGACGTGCTGGGCACGGTGACCCAGGCCGTCCCGCTGGGGGACGGCCTGACCGAGCTCCCCGCCGGCGCCGCCGATTCCCTCGGTGCCGGCCAGGGCGCCCTCGACCAGGGGGCGAAGACGCTCCCGGCCGCCGCCGGCCAGGCCACCAAGCCCCTCGACAGCGTCACCGGCGGTCTCGGCGGCTCGCTCGGCGGCCTCCTCGGCGGCCTGCCGCTGGGCGCCACCGGTCTGCCGCTCGGCTGACCCGCACCACGGGACACGTACGACGCCGAAGGGGCGCGCACCCGGTCTTCCGGGCACGCGCCCCTTCGGCGTGCGCCGGCCGGCAGGCGGTCCCGCGCGCGGTGGTCACCAGGCGGTGCTCGCGCCCTTCTCCGCCGGCAGGAAGACCCACAGGGCCAGATAGATGAGGAACTGCGGGCCGGGCAGCAGACACGAGACCAGGAAGATCACGCGCATCGTCGACGCGGAGGTGCCGAAGCGCCGGGCCAGCGCCGCGCACACTCCACCGATCATGCGTCCGTCACGGGGGCGGGCAAGTGCGGCCATGGTGGGCTCCTTCGGAGTCGGTCCGGGAGCCGCTCCGTCGGGCTCCCGATGACTCCATACTGCCGCCGTACGGGATCCCCGGCGTCGGTCTACCGGGCGACCGGCACCCTGGAAATCGTCGGGGTCGCACCCTGAGACCCCTCGTCCCCCAGCAGGGCGGCACCCTGACCGCGGCTGGTCCCCGCGGAGGAGCGCGACCGCCCCCTGTCCGACCGCCCCGCGTCCGCCCTGCGCCGCAGCCACGTCCGCCCGGCCGGCACGAGCAGCAGATGCGCGAGCGCCACCCCCGCGGTGTTCAGGAGGATCGAGTCCACGTCCACGACCTGGCCGGGTACGGCGGTCTGCAGCAGCTCCACGCCGAGCGACACCAGCGCACCGGCGGCGGTCGTCCGGACCAGCGAGGCCCAGTGGGAGACGTCGAGCCGTCCGTCGGCCATCGGCAGCAGCACCCCGAGCGGGGCCAGAAGCAGCAGACCCTCGCCGATCAGCCGGGCCGCCTCGGCGGCGCCGAGGGCGAGATCCGCCCGGAGGCCGTTCAGGGGGACGGTGTTCGGCGCGGTCACCCAGGCCACGTCCCGTGGGCGCAGGCTGACCCAGGCGACGAGCAGCAGATGCGCGACGACGAGGACGAACCCCGCCACGCGGACGACCACGGCGGCACTGCCGCCCGAACCTTGACGCTGCACGCCCCCCAAGACGCCCCGCACCGCGGAATCGGTTCCGCCGGACGCGGCCCAGCCCGCCGGAGCACCCCTGAAGGGCCTCGGGTCAGCCCGTGGGGGCGGCCGGAGGACCGGGCACGGCGGCCGTCGGCGGCGCCGACTCGGGCCGCTCCCTGAGGTCCGTCGTGCACCGGTAGCGCTTCGGCGCGTACGCGCCGGGCCCGCCGAGCAGAACCGTGTGGTCACCCGCGCCCGCCGAACTCCCCGCGAACGTGCAGACCAGCTGCGACAGCGCCGCCGGCGCCAGGTCCTCCGGCTGCCGGCTCAGCCGCAGCGTGCCCGCCGGGTCGCCCTCGCGGCCGCCGCGCACCACCAGCGGGCCGCGCACCGCGGTCGAGAACCCGGCCTGCCGCTCACTCTCCGAGGGCTCGGCCAGCAGCTGCGCGAGCAGCCCCCCGGCCGTACGCACCGGGTCGCCGCCCGCCTTCTCCTCCGGCAGCGGCGAGCGCCGGTCCACCGCCTCCAGCTGGGACCCGCAGATCAGGAACACCCTGACCGGCACGCCCCGCAGCGCCGCCCCCGTCGTACCGCCCTCGGCGGTGCTGCACGGGACCCGGGACGGGGCCGCGCCCGCGTCGACCGGGACCGACGTCGTCCTGATCCCACAGCCGGTGACCAGGGCGGCCATCGCGACCGCCGTCAGGGCCGTACGCCCGAAGGTGCGGCGCCTCACGCTTCCTCCACCTCGCCCTGACTGCTGCGGGTCTGCACCTCGCGGGTGATCCCCGAGGCGTCCAGGGGCAGCCGCAGCACGAACACCGCGCCGTCCACCGTCCCGTCCTCGCCGACCGAATTGGAGGCGGTGATCGAACCGCCGTGGATCAGCGCGTTCTCCATGGCGATCGAAAGACCGAGACCGCTGCCGTCGGACCGGGGCCGGGACGCGCTCGCCTTGTAGAACCGGTCGAAGACGTGCGGCAGCACCTCCTCGGGGATGCCGGGGCCGTGGTCGCGTACCGCGATGACCAGTTCGTCGTCCTCGGTGCGCACCGAGACCCGCACCGGCGAACCGCCGTGCTTCAGCGCGTTGCCGATCAGGTTCGCCAGGATGACGTCGAGCCGGCGCGGGTCGAGCGGTGCCACGATCCCGCGCTCGGCGTCCAGGTCGACCGCGTCCAGCCACGCCCGCGCGTCGATGCACGCGGTGATCTGGTCGGCGATGTCCACCTCGTCGAGGACGAGCCGGGCGGTGCCCGCGTCGAAACGGGTCACCTCCATCAGGTTCTCCACCAGGTTGTTGAGCCGCCGCGTCTCGCTGACGACGAGCGCCACCGCCGGCGCGATCATCGGGTCGAGGGAGTCCTGCTCGTCCTCCAGGACCTCCGTGACCGCGGTCAGCGCGGTCAGCGGGGTCCGCAGCTCGTGCGACATGTCGGCCACGAACCGCCGGGAGGACTCCTCCCGGGCGCTCATGTCCGCGACCTTCTTCTGCAGGGACTCGGCCGCGCTGTTGAACGTACGGGAGAGATCCGCGAGTTCGTCCGCGCCGGTGACCCGCAGACGGGTGTCGAGCTTGCCCTCGCCGAGCTGCCGCGCCGCCTCGCCGAGCCGGTGCACCGGACGCAGCACGGTCGTCGCCGCGACCTGCGCGAGCAGCACCGAACCGGCCACCGCGAGCGCCGTCGCGATCCCGAGCGACCAGGCGAGCGAGTTCAGATCGGCCTTCTCCGCGGCCAGCGACTTGAACATGTAGCCGGCGGGCCCGCCGCCGTCGATCCGCGTCCCGCCCACCAGGTACGGCGTCCCGTTCCGCTCCGTACGCTGCCAGAACAGGTGGTACGGGTACGGGTTGGCCTCCGTCACCGCCCGCTTCGTGTCCACGGCGTCCATCAGCGAGCGCGGCACGTCGGCCAGGGTGAAGTCGTCCGGGTCCGACGCGCCGACGATCGGCTTGCCCGCGGCCCGCTCCCCGAGCAGCAGCACCTGGTAGTTGGCGCCGCTGCCGCTCGCGATCTGCTCGGCGGTCCGCCGCAGGTCGTCCTGGTTCGGCCGGAGCGGCAGGGTCGCCGCCCGGTTCTGCATCTCCTGCCGGAAGTCGTTGAGCGCCCCGTCCTGGGTGCGGGTCAGCACCGCCTCGCGGTTCAGCCAGTACGCGATGCCGGACGCGGCGACGGCGGCGGTGAGCGCGACGAGGGCGAAGACGACGACGAGCCGCAGCCGCAGGCTGGAGAGACGCAGCCGCGTGAGGATCCCCTTGCTCACGCAGGGACGTCCAGCCGGTAGCCGACCCCGCGCACGGTACGGATCAGCGTCGGCGAGGACGGCACGTCCTCCACCTTGGCGCGCAGCCGCTGCACACACGCGTCGACGAGCCGCGAGTCGCCCAGGTAGTCGTGCTCCCAGACGAGCCTCAGCAACTGCTGCCGGGAGAGCGCCTGACCGGGCCGGCGGCTCAGCTCCAGAAGCAGCCGCAGCTCGGTCGGGGTGAGCTGGAGGTCCTCGCCGTTCTTGGTGACCGTCATCGCGGAGCGGTCGATCACCAGCGAGCCGTACGTCGCCGAATCCGTCGACTCCCGCTCGCCGCGCCGCAGTACGGCCCGGATACGGGCGTCCAGGACGCGGCCCTGCACCGGCTTCACGACGTAGTCGTCGGCTCCGGACTCCAGACCCACGACCACGTCGATGTCGTCGCTGCGCGCGGTCAGCAGGATGATCGGCAGCTGGTCGGTGCGGCGGATGCGCCGGCACACCTCGAAGCCGTCGATGCCGGGCAGCATGACGTCGAGCACGACCAGGTCGGGCCGCTGCTCGCGCAGCAGCTGGAGGCCGTCCTCACCGGTCGCGGCGGTGGCCACCCGGTGGCCCTGCCGGGACAGGGAGAGTTCGAGGGCCGTGCGGATGGCGTCGTCGTCCTCGATCAGCAGCAGAAAAGGCACGGACGCATTCTGTCGCATGCGGCCGTCCGAGTTCGACCGCTGGGAGGCGCGCATCTGTCGGGGCCCCTGTGACACGTCTGTGACAGTCGGCGGACAACGCCATGAAGTCCGGTGGGCAAGCTTCTGGCACACGGACCGAAACACACTCCAACCGACGGGGGGCGCGAGATGAACGCACTGCACAGCACCACCTCAAGCGCAGTAGTCACGCGTCTCCACGACGTCGTACGGAGCACGGAGAAGTCCGGCGCGATCACGAACGGACGGGGGTGCGTTCGGAGCGTCGGGCGTCAGCGCAAGGCGCCTTACATGGTGGCCGTCGCTGACGGGGGAGCGGCGTACGGGGAGGTCACGGGGGAGCGCACCTGCTCGGAGGCCGAGTTCACGGCTTACGTCCAGGAGCGTCGTGCCTCCCTGTACGCCACCGCCTACCACCTCACCGGTGACCGGTTCGAGGCCGAGGACCTGCTGCAGAGCGCGCTGTTCTCCACGTACCGCGCCTGGGAGCGGATCAGCGACAAGGCCGCGGTCGGCGGATACCTCCGCCGCACCATGACCAACCTGCACATCAGCGCCTGGCGCCGGCGCAAGCTCAACGAGTACCCGACCGAGGAGCTCCCGGAGACGGTGGGCGAGACGGACGCGATGCGCGGCACGGAGCTGCGCACGGTGCTGTGGCAGGCCCTGGCCCGGCTGCCCGAGCTCCAGCGGACCATGTTGGTGCTGCGTTACTACGAGGGCCGGACCGATCCGGAGATCGCGGAGATCCTGGACATCAGTGTCGGCACGGTGAAGTCGAGCATCTGGCGCTCGCTGCGGCGACTGCGCGAGGACGAGGTGCTGAGCTTCGGCCGTGACGAGGAGGAGTCCTTCGGCGAGCTGGTGGCCTGAAGGTCGGGGGGAAAGACCCACGAGGGCCTACGGGGGAGACGGGGCCGGCGGGGGTTGTTGTTCACGGGGGACCCGTACGGGGGTGCGGGTTGAACGAAGCGGGTCGTACGGGCCGGGGGGCCACGTACGACCCGCTTCGTGCGTGTCAGCCGGCCGCCGGGGTCCGGTGGCGGCCCGCCGCGGCCGCTGCCAGGCGGCCCAGGGCCTCGGGCTTCGCGCAGGGGTGGGCGCCCAGGGAGGCCTGGCGGGCCACGATCGCCCGTTCGGCCCGCATCAGGCGCCAGCCGCGCCGCAGCAGGAACGGCACCGACTTGCGGCCCTCGCGGAGATCGCGGACGAGCCGTCGGCGGAACGTCGTCGAGGGGCGGCCGCGCAGGCACAGCGCGTCGGCGAGGACGTCGAGTTCACGGCAGCGGGCCACGATCTCGGCCGCGAAGATCCCCTCCGCCACGAAGAGCGGCGTTCGCTCGATGTCGAACCGCTCGCGGTCCACCCGGGAGCTGGTGGCGATGTCGTACACGGGGACCTCGGTCCGCCCCGTACGGCACAGTTCGACGATCGCGGAGACGGCGGCGTCCGCGTCCCAGGACCGTGGGGAGTCCCAGTCGATGTCCGCGCTGCCTTCGACGACGGGGAGGGTCGGGTCGCCGGCCTCCTTGTAGAAGTCGTCGAGGCGCAGGACCGGGAGGCCGGTGACGGCGGCGAGGGACGACTTGCCGGAGCCGGAGGGGCCCGCGAGCAGGACGACCCGGGTCGGGATCGGTAGGGAACTCACGGGACACCAGTGTGAACCATTCCCGCGTGCGGGGGACCCCCGAGGAAGGCCCTGGGTATCGAGCATCACACCCCGACTACTGACCGTGTCCACCCGGTCGCGCTCGGGTCACCCGCGGCCCGGGCCCGCCGACGCGGGGGCCGCTTCCGTGGCGGGAGCCGCTCCGGCGGTCGTCCGCAGCGGGTCCTCCCGTACGAACCAGGCCACGGCGAACGCCAGGGCGGCGAGCACGGCCGTGCCGAGCAGGACCCCGTGCAGCCCGCTTGTCACCGCCGCGCGCAGGCCCTCCCGTACCGGCTCCGGCAGCCGCTGCGCCTGCGCCGGGGTCACGTTCGGGTCGGTCCCCGCGAGGCGGGCGGTGAAGACCGCGCCGAGGACGGCCACGCCGAGCGAGCCGCCGAGGGTCCGCACGAGGGTCACGGTGCCGCTCGCCGCTCCCATGTCACGCGGCTCGGCGGCGTACAGGGTGACGAGCAGCGTCGCCTGCATGAGGAAGCCCATGCCCGCCCCGACGACCACGGTGAGCCCGGAGGCGACGGCCGTGGGGGTCTCCACGTCGAGCAGCAGCAGGACGAGTGCCCCCGCCGTCATCAGCGCGCCGCCGAGGATCGGGTAGATCCGGTAGCGGCCGGTGCGGGCGATGAACCGGCCCGAGCCCAGCTGTGCGGCGACCATGGCCAGCATCAGCGGCAGCAGCAGCAGGCCGCTCGCCGTGGACGACTGGCCGCGGACGAACTGCAGGTACTGCGGGAGGTAGTTCATCGCGGCGATCATCCCCGCGCCGACCAGGAAGCTCAGGATCTGCGCGAGGGTGAAGTTGCGCCCGCGGAAGAGCCGGGGCGGGATCACGGGCTCCTCGGCCCGTCGCTCGACCCGGACGAACCAGGCGAGGGCCGCCGCCGCGACCGCGCCGAGGGCCAGGATCCGCGGCGAGGTCCAGGCGTGGGCGGTGCCGGCCCAGCCGGCGAGCAGGGTGAGCGCCAGGACACCGGTGGTGAGCAGCAGGGCGCCCGCCCAGTCGACGCGCGCGCGGACGCGTTCGGTCCGTACGCGCAGGGCGAGCGCCACGATCAGCACGGCGGCGAGGCCGACCGGCAGATTGACGTAGAAGGCCCAGCGCCAGTTCAGGTGGTCGGTGAGGACGCCGCCGAGGAGCGGGCCGCCGGCGAAGGCGACCGGCAGCATGGCGCCGGTGACGGCCTGGACCCTGGGGCTGTCCTTCGGGTCCACCAGGGTGCCGATGAGCGCGAAGGCGCCGACCATCAGACCGCCGGCGCCGATGCCCTGGAGGGCGCGGAAGGCGATGAGCTGGTCCATGGTCTGGGCGACGCCGGAGAGCACCGACCCGGCGAGGAAGACGACGACGGCGGACAGATAGCTGCCCTTGCGGCCGTAGAGGTCGCCGAGCTTGCCCCAGAGCGGGGTGGCGACGGCGGCGGTGAGCAGGTAGGCGGTGACGACCCAGGACAGCCGGTCGAGGCCGCCGAGTTCGCCCGCGATGGTGGGCAGGGCCGTGCCGACGATCGTGCCGTCGAGGGTGGCGAGGACGATGCCGAGCATGAGGCCGGTGATGCCGAGGTAGGGGATGCGTGCCCGCTGAGGTGTCGTCATGGCTCAGGCCGCGTAGGGCTTGCGGGCGCGGGCCTCGCGGAGCGCCTCCGCCCACCAGGTGAGCTGTTCGAGCATCGACTTCGCGGCGGCGTCGGCAGCGGGGTCGACGGCCCGGCCGTTCTCGTCGAACTGGCCCCAGACTCCCTGGAGTCCGACGGCCTCGCGGACGGTGACGGCGTGCAGTTCGGCGAAGACGCCCCGGAGGTGTTCGACGGCGCGCAGGCCGCCGGAGAAGCCGCCGTAGGCGACGAAGCCGACGGGCTTGGCGTGCCACTCCCTGTTGTGCCAGTCGATCGCGTTCTTGAGGGACGCCGGATAGCTGTGGTTGTACTCGGGCGTCACCACGACGAAGGCGTCGGCGGCGGCCAGGCGCGGTGACACGGCGGCGAGCAGGGCGCGGTCCTCGGCGCGCTCGGGGGCCTGGCCGAGGTGGGGGAACACGGTCGGGAGCGGGGTCTCGGCGAGGTCGATCAGGTCGGTGGTCAGCTCGGGGCGGGCGGCGGCGTGGGCGAGCAGCCACTTCGCGACGGTGGGGCCGAGGCGGCCGTCGCGGGTCGAGCCCTGGATCACGGCGAGGTGGAGCGGTGTGTTCATGGGTCCCCCTGGGAGCGGTGACGTGTACGGCGTACACGCTTGGGTGTACAACGTACACGTCGGTGTGTACAGCGTCCACAAGGCATACGCTGTACGCGAGAGAGGGAGGCCGGAATGGCGAAGAAGGAAGAGACGGGCACCGTCTCGCTGTGGGAGCGCCTGGAGCGGCCCGCGGCGGCGCCGAGGACGTCCCTCACCCCGCAGCGGATCGCCGAGGTCGCGATCGGCATCGCGGACCGCGACGGCTTCGAGGCCGTCACCATGCGGAAGATCGCCGCGGAACTCGGCGTCGCGCCCATGGCCGCCTACCGGCACGTCGACGGCAAGGACGAGCTGTGGGCGCTCATGGTCGACCGGGTGTCGGCCGAACTGGAACCGGTGGGAGCGGCCGCGGCTGAGCCTGGGCCCGGGTCCGGGCCGGAACCGGTCGGGCCCGGGTCGGCCGGAGGCGTCGCGGACTGGCGCGGCACGCTTCGGGCGCACGCGCTGCGGACCCGGGAGTCGATGCTGCGCCACCCCTGGCTCGCCCACATGCCGGCGCCGCTCTTCGCGATCACCCCGAACCGGATGGCGGCGGCCGAACGCCAGCTCGCCGCCCTCGACGGTCTCGGGCTCGACGCCGACACGATGATGGCCGCGTTCCGCGCGGTCAGCGCCTACGTCCACGGGGCCACACAGGCGGAGGCCGCGCTGCGCCGGTACATGGCGGAGCGGGGCTGGGGGAGCGGTGACGAGACGCGCCGGGGCCTCGCCCCGCAGATGTCGTACCTGATGGAGACCGGGCGCTACCCGACCTACCGGCGGTACACGCAGGGGGCCGCGCGCAAGGACGACGCGGAGTGGCAGTTCCTCACCGGGCTCGACTGCGTCCTCGACGGGGTGGCCGGGCTGGTCGAGCGCCACGGGCGGGCATGACGGAACGGGCCCCCGGGTTTCCCCGGAGGCCCGTTCGATACGGCATCAGTACGAGGAGCCGCTCGCGCCCAGCGAACCCGTCGGGTGCCAGACCGTCTTCGTCTCCAGGAAGGCGGTCATGCGGTCCAGGGCCGGGGACTCGGTGAAGTCCTCCGTACGCGGGCGCAGGACGCGCTTCAGGTTGTCCGCGGCCGCGATCTCCAGGTCACGGGCGAGGTCGCCCTCGGTCGCGCCCGTCAGGTCGATCGCGTTGACGTCCTGGTGGGCCGCCAGGTGCGGGCCCATCTCCGCGGCCTTGCCGGAGAGGATGTTCACGACGCCGCCCGGCAGGTCGGAGGTGGCGAGCACCTCGCCCAGGGAGAGCGCCGGCAGCGGGGCCTTCTCGCTCGCGATCACGACGGCCGTGTTGCCCGTCGCGATCACCGGGGCGATCACCGAGACCAGGCCGAGGAAGGACGAGTCCTGCGGGGCCACGACCGTGACGACTCCGGTCGGCTCGGGCGTCGACAGGTTGAAGTACGGGCCCGCGACCGGGTTGGCACCGCCCACGACCTGCGAGATCTTGTCCGTCCAGCCCGCGTACCAGACCCAGCGGTCGATGGCCGCCTCGACGACCTCGGCCGCCTTGTTCTTGGACAGGCCCTCCGCGTGCGCGACCTCGTGCACGAACTGGCCCTTGCGGCCCTCCAGCATCTCGGCGACGCGGTAGAGGATCTGGCCGCGGTTGTACGCGGTCGCGCCCGCCCAGCCGCCGAACGCCTTGCGGGCCGCGACGACCGCGTCACGGGCGTCCTTGCGGGAGGAGAGGGGGGCGTTGGCCAGCCACTTGCCCTTGCTGTCCTGCACTTCGTACACCCGGCCGCTCTCGGAGCGGGGGAACTTGCCCCCGACGTACAGCTTGTAGGTCTTGAAGACGCTCAGACGCTGCTCGGACTTCTCAGACATCGAGGTAGGCCTCCAGACCGTGACGGCCGCCCTCGCGGCCGAAACCCGACTCCTTGTAGCCGCCGAAGGGCGAGGTCGGGTCGAACTTGTTGAACGTGTTGGCCCAGACGACACCCGCGCGGAGCTTGCCGGCGACCGCGAGGATGCGGGAGCCCTTCTCCGTCCAGATGCCGGCGGAGAGGCCGTACTGGCTGTTGTTGGCCTTAGCGACCGCCTCGTCGGGCGTACGGAAGGTCAGCACCGACAGGACCGGGCCGAAGATCTCGTCGCGGGCGACGGTGTGCGCCTGCGTGACGTTCGTGAAGAGCGTCGGGGCGAACCAGTAACCGGCCGCCGGGATCTCGCAGTCGGCGGTCCAGCGCTCGGCGCCCTCCGCCTCGCCCTGCTCCACCAGCGTGGTGATACGGGCCAGCTGCTCCGAGGAGTTGATGGCACCGATGTCGGTGTTCTTGTCCAGCGGGTCACCGAGGCGGAGGGTGCTCAGGCGGCGCTTGAGCGAGTCGAGCAGCTCGTCCTGGATCGACTCCTGGACAAGGAGGCGCGAGCCCGCGCAGCAGACCTGGCCCTGGTTGAAGAAGATGCCGGTGACGATGCCCTCGACGGCCTGGTCGATCGGGGCGTCGTCGAAGACGATGTTCGCGCCCTTGCCGCCCAGCTCGAGCGTGACCTTCTTGTCGGTACCGGCGACGGACCGCGCGATGGCCTTGCCGACGGCGGTCGAGCCGGTGAACGCGACCTTGTTCACGTCCGGGTGCTCGACGAGCGCGGCGCCGGTGTCCCCGTAACCGGGAAGGATGTTGACGACGCCCTTCGGCAGCCCCGCCTGACGGCAGATGTCCGCGAAGAACAGGGCGGAGAGCGGGGTCGTCTCGGCCGGCTTCAGGACGACCGTGTTGCCGGTCGCGAGCGCCGGGGCGATCTTCCACGCCAGCATGAGCAGCGGGAAGTTCCACGGGATGACCTGGCCGGCGACGCCCAGCGGACGCGGGTTCGCGCCGTAGCCGGCGTGGTCGAGCTTGTCGGCCCAGCCCGCGTAGTAGAAGAAGTGCGCGGCGACCAGGGGGAGGTCCGCGTCGCGGGTCTCCCTGATCGGCTTGCCGTTGTCCAGGGTCTCCAGGACGGCCAGCTCGCGGCTGCGCTCCTGGATGATCCGGGCGATGCGGAACAGGTACTTGGCGCGCTCGGAGCCGGGCAGCGCCGACCACTTCTCGAAGGCCTTGCGGGCGGCCTTCACCGCGCGGTCGACGTCCTCGGCGCCCGCCCGGGCGACCTCGGCGAGGACCTCCTCGGTGGACGGCGAGACGGTCTTGAAGACCTTCCCGTCGGCCGCCTCGACGAACTCGCCGTCGATGAACAGGCCGTAGGAGGGGGCGATGTCGACGACGGACCGGGACTCCGGCGCCGGTGCGTACTCGAATGCAGATGCCATGTTGATCAGTCCACCGTCACGTAATCGGGGCCGGAGTAACGGCCGGTCGCCAGCTTCTGGCGCTGCATCAGCAGGTCGTTGAGCAGGCTGGAGGCGCCGAAGCGGAACCAGTGGTTGTCCAGCCAGTCCTCGCCCACGGTCTCGTTGACGAGGACCAGGAACTTGATCGCTTCCTTGGTGTTGCGGATGCCGCCGGCCGGCTTCACACCGATCTGCACACCGGTCTGGGCGCGGAAGTCGCGCACGGCCTCCAGCATGAGGAGCGTGTTCGCCGGGGTGGCGTTGACCGCGACCTTGCCGGTCGAGGTCTTGATGAAGTCCGCGCCGGCCATCATGCCGAGCCAGGAGGCGCGGCGGATGTTGTCGTACGTGGACAGCTCGCCCGTCTCGAAGATCACCTTGAGGCGGGCGCGGTCGCCGCACTCCGCCTTGATCGCGGCGATCTGCTCGAAGACCTCCAGGTAGCGGCCGGAGAGGAAGGCGCCCCGGTCGATGACCATGTCGATCTCGTCGGCGCCGGCGGCGATGGCGTCCGCCGTGTCGGCGAGCTTCACCGGGAGGGCGGCGCGGCCGGCCGGGAAGGCGGTGGCGACCGAGGCGACCTTGACGCCCGAGCCCGCGGTGGCGGCCTTGGCGGTGGCCACCATGTCGGGATAGACGCAGACGGCGGCGGTCGTCGGGGTCGAGCGGTCGGTCGGATCGGGACGGACGGCCTTGGCGGCGAGCGCCCGGACCTTGCCCGGGGTGTCCGCGCCTTCGAGCGTCGTCAGGTCGATCATGGAGATGGCCAGGTCGATGGCGTACGCCTTGGACGTGGTCTTGATCGAGCGGGTGCCGAGGGACGCGGCGCGCGCCTCCAGGCCGACGGCGTCGACGCCGGGCAGCCCGTGGAGGAAACGGCGCAGCGCACTGTCGGACGCGGTCACGTCGGCGAATGCGAGAGCTGCGGGTGCAGTGGTGGGCATGGTCACCAGTCGAGCATATCTACGCGCGTAGCGACCTGTACAGGGGAACGGGTCGGCTCAGGGGTGCGGGAAGGCGCGCGGCGAAGGCGTCCCGGCGGCGGGGGAACCGGAGATGGCCACACCCGGGGGATCCGGGGTGACCTCTGTCACGTGGCTGTGCCACGGAGCGGATCGGTCCCCCGCCCAAGCGTCCGGATCGGCGACGAGAAGCCCGACGACATCCTTCTGTACCCCGACGACATCATTCCGTACGCGGATCTCACGGCCGTGCGGGCCGCCTGAGCCCCCACCGGGCCGCTGAGGCAGAATCGGCGCCATGACGACCCCCGAGCCGACCCCCGAGCCCAGCCACGAGCCGAGCCGCGAGTCGACCCCCGAGCAGCCGTCCGCGAAGCAGACGTCCCCCGACCGTGTCTTCCGGTCGCCGCTGGGAATCGCGAGCGGGGTGTTCCTGCTGCTCCTCGCGTGCGTGTTCGCCGGTGACGTGCTGCTGCGCGGCGAGGGCCGCTCACCCTGGATCGCGCTCGCGGGTCTGATCCTCGCCGTCCCGCTGATCGTCGCCTTCACCATCCGGCCCGCCGTGTACGCCAACGACGACCGGCTCCGGATCCGCAACCCGTTCCGGTCGATCACGCTGCCCTGGGCGACGGTCGCCGACGTCCGCGCCGGCTACTCGAGCGAGGTCCTCACCCAGGACGGCACCAAGTACCAGCTGTGGGCCGTCCCCGTCTCGCTGCGCCAGCGCAAGAGGGCGGCCCGCCGTGCCGCCCGCGCCTCCCAGGACGACCCGCACGGCCGCACCTCGGTCTCCGCCGACGTACGGGACAGCGCCTCCCGGACCGCGCCCAGCGACCAGACCGTCGCCGACCTGCGCGAGCTCGCCGAGCAGCGCTCCACCGCCCCGGGGGCGCAGGGCGCGGTGCGCGTGCGCTGGGCGTACGAGATCGTCGGGCCCGCCGTGGCCGGACTGCTGCTGCTTGTGATTCTGATGGCGACGGGCTGATCCGTGGCGTCGGGCTGATCCGTACGGACGTGGGCTGATCCGTACGGACGTGGAATGCGTACGGTCGGCCTGATCCGCACCGTCGGGCTGATCCGCCGCGGCCGGCGAACCCGCCGCACAGGTTCACCCGGACGGACGAAGGGCCGGTACGGAGTGGACTCCGTACCGGCCCTTCGCGGTCGCGGCCGGGCGTCAGAGCCCCGCGGCCGCCGACAGGTCCCGCTTGATCGCGACCAGTACTTCCGCGGCCTTCGCCCGCGCGGGCGCGAGGTCGACCGCCGAGGCGACCGGCACCACGACCTCCAGGTAGCACTTGAGCTTGGGCTCCGTGCCGCTGGGGCGGACGATCACCCGGGCCTTGTACGTGCCCTCCAGGTGGTAGCGCAGCCCGTCCGTCGGGGGCAGCGACTCCGTGCCCTTCGTCAGGTCCTCCGCCGAGACGACCGTCAGACCGGCCAGCGAGACCGGCGGCCGCTCGCGCAGCGCCGTCATGGCGTTCGCGATGACCGTCAGGTCCTCGACCCGCACCGACAGCTGGTCCGTGGCGTGCAGCCCGTGCTCCACCGCCAGGTCGTCGAGCAGGTCGGTCAGCGTCCGGCCCTGCTCCCTGAGCACCGAGGCCAGCTCGGTGACGAGCAGCGCCGCCGTGATGCCGTCCTTGTCGCGGACGCCCTCGGGGTCGACGCAGTAGCCCAGCGCCTCCTCGTACCCGTACCGCAGGCCCTCGACGCGGGCGATCCACTTGAAGCCGGTCAGGGTCTCCTCGTAGCCGACGCCCGCCGCCTCGGCGATCCGGCCGAGCAGCGAGGACGACACGATCGACTCGGCGAAGACGCCCGTGGCGCCCTTGTGCACGAGGTGCGCGGCGAGCAGCGCGCCGACCTCGTCGCCCCGGAGCATCCGCCAGCCCCCGACGACCGTCGGGTCGGGGACGGCCACCGCGCAGCGGTCGGCGTCCGGGTCGTTGGCGATGACCAGGTCGGGGTCGACGGCACGGGCCGCCTCGAAGGCCAGGTCCATGGCCCCCGGCTCCTCCGGGTTGGGGAAGGCGACCGTCGGGAAGGCCGGGTCCGGCTCGGCCTGCGCGGCGACGAGCGCCGGCGGCGGGAAGCCGGCGCGGGCGAACGCGGCCGTCAGGACGTCCTTGCCGACGCCGTGCATGGCCGTGTAGACGGTCCGGGCGGTCCGCGGGGACCCGGGGGTCAGGACGGCGTCCGTACGCTCCAGATAGGCGTCGAGGACCTCGTCGCCGAGGGTCTCCCAGCCGGTCTCCGGACGCGGTACGTCGTCCAGCGAGCGGATCGCGTCGATCTCGGCGGCGATCTCCGCGTCGGCGGGCGGCACGATCTGCGAGCCGTCGCCCAGGTAGACCTTGTAGCCGTTGTCACGGGGAGGGTTGTGGCTCGCGGTGACCTCGACGCCCGCGACGGCGCCCAGATGCCTTATGGCGTACGCGAGGACGGGCGTCGGCAGCGGGCGGGGGAGCAGCGCGGCGCGGAGCCCGGCGCCGGTCATCACGGCGGCGGTGTCGCGGGCGAAGTCGGCGGACTTGTAGCGGGCGTCGTAGCCGATGACGACGAGCCCGCCGTCCTCGCCCTTCGCCTTCAGGTACGCGGCGAGACCGGCGGCGGCCCGGATGACGACGGACCGGTTCATGCGCATCGGCCCGGCGCCCAGCTCACCACGGAGTCCGGCGGTGCCGAACTGGAGGGTGCCGGCGAAACGGGCGGCGATCTCGGCGGTGTCACCGGCCTTGATCAGCTCGGCGAGCTCCTCGCGGGTCTCGCTGTCGGGGTCCTCGGCGAGCCAGGCCTGGGCCCGGGTGAGGAGGTCGTCCTGGGTCACGGTGTGCCTTTCGGGGTGGGGCGGGAGGGGGCGCGGGTGGGGTGGGCCGCTGCGCGGAGCCGTTCCCCACCCCGCCCCTTCCCGAAACTGGGGGCAGGCCCCCAGACCCCGTACGGCCTGCGGCCGTGCCCTCAAACGCCGGGCGGAAAATCCAGCCTCGCCGGCGTGTGAGGCGCGGGGTCTGGGGCGGAGCCCCAGTTTCGGGAAGTGGGGGTCCCCCCACGCCGCCAGGCGTAGGGGGAGGGGTGGGGAGGAAGCTCCGCGCAGCGGTGACCCGGCCGTGTCAGATCCGGTCGAGGACCCGCGTCAGCAGCTCGCCCATCCGCGCCGCCGAGTCACGGCCCGCCTGGAGGACCTCCTCGTGGTTCAGCGGCTCGCCCGAGAGCCCCGCCGCCAGGTTGGTGACCAGGGAGATGCCGAGGACCTCCGCGCCGGCCTCGCGGGCGGCGATGGCCTCGAGGACGGTGGACATGCCGACGAGGTCGCCGCCGAGGACGCGGACCATGTTGATCTCGGCCGGGGTCTCGTAGTGCGGGCCGGGGAACTGCACGTAGACGCCCTCTTCGAGGGTCTCGTCGACCTCCTTGCAGAGCGCGCGGAGCCGCGGCGAGTACAGGTCGGTGAGGTCCACGAAGTTCGCGCCGACGATCGGCGAGGCGGCCGTCAGGTTGAGGTGGTCGCTGATGAGGACCGGCTGGCCGGGGCGCATGCCCTCGCGCAGGCCGCCGCAGCCGTTGGTGAGGATGACGGTCCTGCAGCCGGCGGCGACGGCGGTGCGGACGCCGTGGGCGACGGACGCGACGCCGCGGCCCTCGTAGAAGTGCGTGCGGCCGAGGAAGACGAGGGCGCGCTTCTCACCGATCTTGTACGAGCGGATCTTGCCGCCGTGGCCCTCGACGGCGGGCGGCGGGAAGCCGGGGAGGTCGGTCACCGGGAACTCGGACTCGGGGGCACCGAGCGCGTCGACGGCGGGCGCCCAGCCCGAGCCCATGACCAGGGCGACGTCGTGGTTCTCGACTCCGGTCAGCTCGCGAAGACGTGCGGCAGCGGCCTCGGCGGCCTCGTACGGGGTGGCAGTTGCGTTCACTGACTCTCTCGCCTCGGGGAGGGGGGTCCGAGGCGCGGCCCCGGACTGATTTCCTACGCGCAGAAGCGTAGCCGGAGTTTGCCTACGCGCGTAGATGACGATGCCGACGGACATGCGATCGTTGTCTTGTCGTTTCCGACGAAAAGAGCACGCGCACCCCCGTCCCCACCTGTCGGGCGTTCGTACACCGTCAGCAGGGCCGCTTGCGCAGCTCCATCACGTAGTCGTGCGGCGCGCCCGCCGACTCGGCCGCGTCGGCGACCTCTCCCAGGTAACGGGCCGAGGGCAGTCCGCCCTCGTACGCGTTGAGCACGTACACCCAGGCGGCCTCCTCGCCGTCCAGGGTGTGCACCCGGACCCGCATCCTGCGGTAGATGTCGAGGCCGACGCCCTCCCACCGGTCCATGGACTCCTCGTCCATCGGCGCGATGTCGTACAGCGCCACGAAGACCTGCGAGCGGGGGGCCTCCACGATGGTGGCCAGCGCCCCCTCCCAGCCCATCTGCTCGCCGCCGAAGGTCAGCCGCCAGCCGTTCAGCCAGCCGGTGCCGCGCAGCGGGGAGTGCGGTGCGCGGCGGCTCATCAGCCGCGCGTCGAGGTTGCCGGCGAAAGCGGCGTAGAGCGACATGGCACCGAGGGTACGGGAGCGGGCGGGGTGTCCGCCGAACTCCGAGGTGGCGGCCGCGGGCCACGCCCGGCGGGAGGCCGGACGGGCGCGGGGGCGCCCTTCGGCGGGCCCCGGCGTGAGACCGCGCCGGGCGTGCGGGAGAATGGGGTACGCACTTGAGGCGTGCGGGACAATGGCGTACGCACTGCATCCCAGCGGGGGACCCCCCGGCAGCAGAACGAGAGCGCGAGGCGTAGATCCCAGTGACCCGGATCGTGATCATCGGCGGCGGACCCGGCGGATACGAGGCGGCCCTGGTGGGCGCCCAACTCGGCGCGGAGGTGACCGTCGTCGACACCGACGGCCTCGGCGGCGCGTCCGTCCTGACCGACTGCGTCCCCTCCAAGACGCTCATCGCCACGGCGGAGGTGATGACCACCTTCGACTCCTCCTACGAGGAGCTCGGCATCATCGTCGCGGACGACACCCCGCACCTGGAGCAGGCCGCCCGGGTCGTGGGCGTGGACCTCGGCAAGGTCAACCGACGGGTGAAGCGCCTCGCGCTCGCCCAGTCGCACGACATCACCGCCTCCGTCACCCGGGCCGGCGCCCGGGTGCTCCGCGGCCGCGGCCGGCTCTCCGGCCGGCAGGCGATGGACGGCTCCCGCCAGGTGGTCGTCACGGCCGCCGACGGCACGGAGGAGACGCTGACCGCGGACGCCGTGCTCATCGCGACGGGCGGCCACCCGCGCGAGGTGCCCGACGCCAAGCCGGACGGCGAGCGCATCCTGAACTGGACCCAGGTCTACGACCTCAAGGAGCTCCCCGAGGAGCTCATCGTGGTCGGCTCCGGCGTCACCGGCGCCGAGTTCGCCGGCGCCTACCAGGCGCTCGGCTCCCGGGTCACCCTCGTCTCCTCCCGCGACCGGGTCCTCCCCGGTGAGGACCCGGACGCCGCCGCCGTCCTCGAGGACGTCTTCCGGCGCCGCGGCATGAACGTCATGGCCCGCTCCCGCGCCGAGTCCGCCAAGCGGGTCGGCGACCGGGTCGAGGTCACCCTCGCGGACGGCCGGGTCATCTCCGGCACCCACTGCCTGATGGCCGTCGGCGCGATCCCGAACTCGGCCGGGATGGGTCTGGAGGAGGCCGGGGTCAAGCTGAAGGACTCCGGTCACATCTGGACCGACAAGGTCTCCCGCACGAGCGCCCCCGGCGTGTACGCGGCCGGTGACGTCACGGGTGTCTTCGCGCTCGCCTCGGTGGCCGCCATGCAGGGCCGCATCGCGATGTACCACTTCCTCGGCGACGCGGTGGCCCCGCTCAACCTGAAGACGGTCTCGTCGAACGTCTTCACCGACCCCGAGATCGCCACCGTCGGCTACACCCAGGCCGACGTGGACGCGGGCAAGATCGACGCCAAGGTCGTCAAGCTGCCGCTGCTGCGCAACCCCCGCGCGAAGATGCAGGGCATCCGGGACGGCTTCGTCAAGATCTTCTGCCGTCCGGGCACCGGGATCGTGGTCGGCGGCTGTGTCGTCGCCCCGAAGGCGAGCGAGCTGATCCATCCGATCTCGATCGCGGTCGACAACAATCTGACGGTCGAACAGATCGCAAATGCTTTCACCGTGTACCCCTCCCTGTCGGGTTCGATCGCGGAAGTGGCACGGCAGTTGCACACCCGGAAGACCTCGGGCGAGGCGTAACTCTCCGTGAGGCGCCCGCTCCCGCCTGCGGGAACGGTTCGCCGACTCGGACAACCCCCGGCAAGCCAGGGCATAGCCCAGGCCTGCGGCGGATCAACGACGGGGCCTCCCATACCACTTGGAGGCCCCGTCTGTGTGCATCTTCTGCAATTCGGTGCATACTGCTGAAAACTATCGGCCGGTCACGTTACTGTCAGTTTCGTGTTCGCTGCAGAACGTCGCCAGTTGATCCTCGAAATGGTGCGAGCCAATGGGGCCGTGTCGCTCCGCGAGCTCGCCCGCGTCGTCCAGACCTCGGAAGTGACCGTACGGAGAGACGTACGGGCCCTTGAGGCAGAAGGACTCCTCGACCGCCGGCACGGCGGTGCGGTGTTGCCGGGCGGATTCACGCGAGAATCCGGCTTCCCGCAGAAATCCCATCTCGCGACCGCGGAGAAGACGGCCATCGCCGACGTCGCCGCGAGCCTCGTCGAAGAGGGCGAGGCCATCGTCGTCGGCGCCGGGACGACCACGCAGGAGCTGGCCCGCCGGCTCGCCCGCGTGCCCGGTCTGACCGTGGTCACCAACTCCCTGCTCGTCGCCCAGGCCCTCGCCCACGCCAACCGGGTCGAGGTCGTCATGACCGGCGGCACCCTGCGCGGCTCCAACTACGCCCTGGTGGGCAGCGGGGCCGAGCAGTCGCTCCAGGGCCTCCGGGTCTCCCGCGCCTTCCTCTCCGGGAGCGGACTGACCGCCGAGCGCGGCCTGTCCACGTCCAACATGCTCTCCGCGAGCGTGGACCGGGCGCTCGTCCAGGCGGCGGCGGAGGTCGTGGTCCTCGCCGACCACACCAAGCTGGGCTCCGACACCATGTTCCAGACGGTGCCGACGGACGTGATCACCCGCCTGGTGACCGACGAACCGCCCGCCCACGACGACCGGGCCGCCACCGAGCTCCAGGCCCTCGCCGACCAGGGCGTGCAGATCGCCGTCGCCGGCGGACCCCCGGGCGGTGAGCAGGTCCCCCCGGGCGCCCGGCCCCGCCGTGACATGCCGCTCCCGGTCCAGCGCGGACGGATGGCGGCAGGTCAGTTCCGGGGACCGGGCGGAGGGATGGCCGCCGAGACACTGGAGCGCACCGCACGCGTCGCGGACATGCGCCGCCGCTGAGAGAGGCCCGAGGGACCTTCCCCCAGGGGTCCCGGGCCGCCTGGAACGCACGGAAAGACGGCTGTCCTCGGGCCGTACTTCCATGACGCCCGAGACGCACAGAGCGACGGCTGCCCTTCGGTCGTACTCCCGGTCCGGTCCTTCAGGGACAGAACGACGCCCGTCCCCGCGTACGTACAGGACGACGTCAGTCCTTGATGCCCCGTAGCGTCAGCGCCAGCAGGCGGTCCGCCAGTTCCGGGTCCTCCGGGCACTGTTCCGCCGCCAGCGCGATCGCGTTGGTCAGCTGCATCAGATCGCCGATCGACACGTCGGCGCGCACCCGGCCCGACTCCCTGGCGCGTGCGAGCAGCCGCTCACCCGCCGCGCGCAGCGGCTCGCTGCATCCGGCGAGCGCCGAACTCCGGTCGTACGACGCCGACATCAGCGCATGCGCGAGGCCCCGGTACTCGCCCGCGTGCGCGATCAGGGCCCGCAGCCACTCCACGAGCGCCCGGCACGGCTCCTCCGCCTCCGCCAGCTCCGCCGCCCGGCGGACGAGCGCGGTGAGAGCCTCCTGGAAGACGGCGTTCAGCAGTTCGGCCCGGGACGGGAAGTGACGGTAGAGGGTCCCGATCCCCACGCCCGCGCGCCGCGCGATCTCCTCGAGGGACGCGTCGGCGCCCTGCTCGGCGAACGTGCCACGGGCTTCGACGAGCAGCCGCTCGTGGTTGCGGCGTGCGTCGGCTCGCATGGTGGAAGGCCCTCCCCTCGGCGAAGGGCCCGCAGGCTGCTGCCTGCGGGCCCTTCGTACCGTACTCGGTGCGACCGTCAGTCCTTGATGTCGCAGATCGCGGCACCGGAGGTGACCGACGCGCCGACCTCGGCGGTCAGGCCTTTGACGGTGCCGGAGCGGTGCGCGTTGAGCGGCTGCTCCATCTTCATGGCCTCGAGGACGACGATCAGGTCGCCCTCCTTGACCTCCTGGCCCTCCTCGACCGCGATCTTCACGATCGTGCCCTGCATCGGGGAGGCGAGGGTGTCGCCGGAGGCGGCCGGGCCGGACTTCTTCGCGGCGCGGCGCTTCGGCTTGGCACCGGCGGCCAGACCCGTGCGGGCCAGTGTCATGCCGAGCGAGGACGGCAGGGAGACCTCGAGGCGCTTGCCGCCGACCTCGACCACGATCGTCTCGCGGCCGGCCTCGTCCTCGTCGGCCTCGGCGCCCGCAGGGGCGAACGGCTTGATCTCGTTGACGAACTCCGTCTCGATCCAGCGCGTGTGGACCCGGAACGGGTCCGCGGTGAACGCCGGGTCGACCACGACGGCCTGGTGGAAGGGGATGGCGGTGGCCATGCCCTCGACCTTGAACTCGGCCAGGGCGCGCGCGGCACGCTGGAGGGCCTGCTCACGGGTGGCGCCGGTGACGATCAGCTTGGCCAGGAGCGAGTCCCACGCCGGACCGATGACGCTGCCGGACTCCACGCCCGCGTCGAGGCGGACACCCGGGCCGCTCGGCGGGTTGAAGACGGTGACGGTGCCGGGGGCGGGCAGGAAGCCGCGGCCCGGGTCCTCGCCGTTGATACGGAACTCGAAGGAGTGACCCCGCACCTCGGGGTCGCCGTAACCGAGCTCCTCGCCGTCCGCGATGCGGAACATCTCGCGGACGAGGTCGAGTCCTGTGACCTCCTCGGTGACCGGGTGCTCCACCTGGAGACGGGTGTTGACCTCCAGGAAGGAGATGGTGCCGTCGGTGCCGACGAGGAACTCGACCGTGCCGGCGCCGACGTAGCCGGCCTCCTTCAGGATCGCCTTCGACGCCGCGTACAGCTCCGCGTTCTGCGCCTCGCTCAGGAAGGGGGCCGGGGCCTCCTCGACCAGCTTCTGGTGACGGCGCTGCAGCGAACAGTCACGCGTGGAGACGACGACCACGTTGCCGTGGGAGTCGGCCAGGCACTGCGTCTCCACGTGGCGCGGCTTGTCGAGGTAGCGCTCCACGAAGCACTCGCCACGGCCGAAGGCCGCGACGGCCTCACGGACGGCGGAGTCGTACAGCTCGGGGACCTCTTCGAGCGTGCGGGCGACCTTCAGACCACGGCCGCCACCACCGAACGCGGCCTTGATCGCGATCGGCAGACCGTGCTCCTCGGCGAACGCCACGACCTCGTCGGCGCCCGACACCGGGTCGGGGGTGCCGGCGACCAGCGGGGCGCCGGCGCGCTGCGCGATGTGACGCGCCGCCACCTTGTCGCCCAGGTCCCGGATCGCCTGCGGCGGCGGGCCGATCCACGTCAGACCCGCGTCGAGCACGGCCTGCGCGAACTCCGCGTTCTCCGACAGGAAGCCGTACCCCGGGTGGACCGCGTCCGCTCCGGAGTCCTTCGCCGCCTGCAACACCTTCGCCATGTCCAGATAACTGGTCGCCGGAGTGTCACCGCCCAGAGCGAACGCCTCGTCGGCCGCCCGGACATGCAGGGCATCCCGGTCCGGCTCGGCGTACACGGCCACGCTGCCGATACCCGCGTCCCGGCACGCCCGGGCCACACGGACAGCGATTTCGCCACGGTTGGCGATGAGCACCTTGCGCACGATGGCTCCCTCCTTGAAACAAGCTGAGTTTAGGGACTGCCGACACGGCCTTTCGACCCGTCCCCAGTGGTGAGCTTGCCCACACGGAGCGTGACCCCGGGCCTGCTCGGGTCGTGAATTCCCTTGTCGCACCACGGTACGCAGGGTTCCTTTACGGCACAGTAGCTCTGAGGTGTGGCGCAGGTCTCTGTTCGCGCGGCCAGTCGCCATTCGGGTTTCTTTGTCGGGTCCCTACGAACGGGCCCATGATTCTTTGCCGAGCCGTCGCCCGCCGGCCATCGTGGCCACACTCTTGTCGAGGGGTTTACCGGCCAGTAGCCTGCGCGCAGTCGATCGTACTGTCGGTAACCGTGAAACCAGGGGGTGGCCGAGGTGGCCCGCAGACCCATAGCTCTCGTGACGGCGGCGGTGCTGTTCCTCGAAGCGCCCGGGATCGTCGCGATCAACGCCGTCATGGCGCGGTTCGTGAAGGTCCAGTCGATGTCCCTCGACGGCATGGACCCCGACGCGATGTACACCGGTACGTGGGCGCTCGGCATCGGCTCCGGGATCGCCCTCGCCCTCTGCGGCCTCGTGGCCCTCCTCGCGGGCATCCGCGACCGCCGCCCCGGCAAGGCGGCCAGGGGCCTGCTCATCGGCTGCGCGGTCGTCCACGGAGTCCTCGCCGCGGTGGCGGTGGGACTCCTCGGTTGGCCGGCGTTCACCTTCCTGGTGATGGTCCTCGGCCTGATCGTGCTCACCCTCGTGGTGTACGGCGAGGGGGACGACAAGGCCGCAGAGCTCCGCGAGGAGGCCCCGGCGGCGGCGTGACCCGCCGCCGCGGCGGCCGCGCAACTCCTCGCCCCGCGGCGCACGGTGGGCTCAGACCCAGAGGTCGGTGATCCGCACGCCCAGCTTCCCGAGGAGCGTGCGCAGCAGCGGCAGCGACAGGCCGATCACATTGCCCGGGTCCCCGTCGATGCCGTCGATGAACGGCGCCGAGCGCCCGTCCAGGGTGAACGCGCCCGCCACGTGCAGCGGTTCGCCGCTCGCCACGTACGCCGCGATCTCCTCGTCCGTCGGCTCGCCGAAGCGGACCACGGTGGAGGCCGTCGCCGACTCGAAGCGCTTGGCGGCCGTGTCGTACACGCAGTGACCGGTCTGGAGGACGCCGACCCGGCCGCGCATCGACTTCCAGCGGGCGGTGGCCTCCTCGGCGTCGGCCGGCTTGCCGAGGGCCTGCTTGTCGAGCTCGAGGACCGAGTCGCAGCCGATGACCAGGGCGCCGAACACCTCGGGGCGGGCGGCCACATGGGCGGCCTTCGCCTCCGCGAGGGCCAGCGCGAGCTCGGCCGGGGTCGGGGCGTGGACCTTGTCCTCGTCGACCCCGCTCACGATCACCTCCGGGGCGAGACCGGCCTGCCGGAGCAGGCCGAGCCGGGCGGGGGAGGCGGAGGCGAGCACGACACGGCGCGGATCAGCAGTCATGGGGGCAGCGTAGCCAGTGCGGCGGCCGGGGGGCGCCGCGGCGAGCCCGGCTCGATCGGCAAGCCGCCCGCCGATCCGGCCTGATCGGCGGGACAGGCCCTAGGGGGTGTCTTGCCGATCAGGCCGGGCTCGCGACGCCTGGTGCCGCACCTCGCCGCGTTGTCGTCGGTCGACAACGCTCCGCGTTGCCTCCCTCCTCCGCCTTGCGAGGCACGGCACCAGACGCCGCTCCCTGATCCGGCCTGATCGACAAGACACCCCCTAGCGCGCGCTCGCCACGAACATCGCGACCACCATCGCCAGGGCCAGCAGCACGCCCGCGCGGCGGAGCATCGCCTGCATGTCGCGCATGAACTTCGGCGGCTGATTCTTCGGATCGGACCACAGCATGCCTCCGATCCTGCGGCCGGGGCGGGTGGTGCGCCTGAGTACGGATACTCAGGCGCCCCGGTGCCGAAGGACTATTCGCGGAGGAACACCCCGTCCCGCGCCGCCGCGAGCGCCGCCGTGACCGCCCGTTCCGCCACGGCCCCGGTGAGCTCCTCGCGGGTGACCGTGAAGCGGTAGTAGAGCGGCGCGGAGACGGCGCGGAGCAGCTCGACGGGGTCGGTGTCCGCCGGGATCTCGCCGCGCGCCGCGCCCTTGGCGACGACGGGGGCCCACTCGTCGAGCCGGGTCCGGTAGAAGGCCCCGAGGGCGCGGGCGCACTCCTCGTCGCAGGCGGCCGCGGCGATGACCGCGCGGAAGACGGCGCCCATCCGCGGCTCGGTGAGGGTGGCCCGTACGAGCTCGGCGTTGGCGCGCAGGTCGCCCGCGAGGCTGCCGGTGTCGGAGGCGGGCAGCGACTGCTCGGCCATGTCGTGCAGGAGGTCGGTGACCAGGCCGACGGGGGAGCCCCAGCGGCGGTACACGGTGGTCTTGCCGACGCCGGCGCTCGCGGCGATCCGGTCCATGTTGAGGGCGTGGAAGCCGCTCTCGGCGAGGGCGTCCTGGGTGGCGTCGAGGACGGCCCTGCGGACCTTCGCGGTACGGCCGCCGGGGCGCAGGGTGCCGGGCGAGGCCGGCTGGCTCTCAGGCAAACGGGTCTCCTGTTCCATTAACTCCATCGACTCTGCTACGGTACGGGACATCTTAACGGAACGAGTCTCCCATTAAGGAGTCGTGCTCATGGTTGCCCTGGATCTCCCCACCGCCACGCCCACACCCACCGAACACCCGGACACCCGGATGACCGGCCGGATGCGGCTCGTCCTCGTCGTCCTCCTCGTCGCCCAGTTCATGCTGGCCGTCGACTTCTCGATCCTGAACGTCGCCCTGCCCGTCATCGGCCAGGGACTCGGATTCACCCTCGGCGGACTCCAGTGGATCGCCACCGCCTTCGCCCTCGCCGCCGCCGGCTTCACCCTCCTCTTCGGGCGCGTCGCCGACCTCGTCGGACGCCGCCGGCTCTTCCTCGGCGGCATGGCCCTCCTCGGCGTCTCCTCCCTCGTCGGTGGCCTCGCCACCAGCCCCGAAGTCCTGATGGCCGCCCGCGTCGCCCAGGGCCTCGCCACCGCCGCCGTCACCCCCGCCGGCCTCTCCCTCCTGACCTCCTCCTTCCCCGAGGGCCCGCTGCGCGCCCGCGCGCTCGGTCTCAACGGCGCCCTGATGTCCGCGGGCTTCACCACCGGCGCGATCCTCGGCGGCGTCCTCACCGACCTGCTGTCCTGGCGGTGGGCCTTCCTCGTCAACGTGCCGGTGGCCCTCGCCGTCCTCGTCGTCGCCCCGATCGTCCTCAAGGAGAGCCGCCCGGCCGTCCGGCCCCGCCTCGACGTCCCCGGCGCGATCACCGTCACCGCGGGTCTCCTCGCCCTCGTCTACGGGCTGACCACCGAACCCCTGGCCCTCGTCGCCGGAGTCGCCCTGCTCGTCGCCTTCTGGTTCGTGGAGCGGCGCTCCGCCTCGCCCCTCGTGCCCGTACGGATCCTCACCCGCCGCACCGTCGTCTGGGGCAACCTCGCCGGGCTCGTCGCCTTCGTCACCGAGACCTCGCTGGTCTTCCTGATGACGCTCTACCTCCAGGACGTCCTGGGCTTCTCCCCGCTCGCCGCCGGGCTCTCCTTCGGCGTCCTCGGCGCCGGCACCGTCCTCGGCGGGGTGTTCGCCTCCCGCTTCATCGGCCGCTACAGCGCCCGTACCGCGCTCGTCGCCGGCGGGCTCCTCCAGGCCGCCGCGACCCTCGCCCTCTACGGACTCGGCGACGACCGGGGCAGCCTCGGACTGCTGCTCGCCGCGACCTTCGCGGGCGGCGTCGGCAACATGCTCGCGATCGTCGGCTTCATGGTCACCGCCACCTCCGGCATCCCCGACCACGAACAGGGCACGGCGACGGGAATCGCGACCATGACCCAGCAGATCGGCATCACCATGGGCACGCCGATCATGAGCGCCGTCGTCGTCACCGCTCCCGTGCTCCTCGACGGCATCGGCCTCGCGGTCCTCGTCAACGCCGCGATCGTCGCCGTCGGAGCGGTCCTGGCCGGCGTCTTCCTGCGCCGTACGTGACCGGGACGCGCGAAAGGCCGGACCCTCCCGAGAGGGTCCGGCCTTTCACCGTGCGACGACTACACGGGCCAGTACGACCTGGCCCAGGCCCGCGGCCCGGGACGTGGCCGTACCGACCGCGCGATGCGGGAGGGGTCCGACCACCCCTCCGGTACCGCCGGGCCGCCGCCCTCGGCGGACGCCGCCGCCGTGGCCGCGGCCCGGGCCTGAACCACCGCCAGTGCGGCGGCCAGCTCCTCCGGGGTCGGGTTTCCTCGTACGACCTTGATCACAACGACTCCTTCGAGGTCCTGGAGGGCTTAGAGCGGGATGTTGCCGTGCTTCTTCGGAGGCAGGGATTCCCGCTTCGTCCGCAGCTGACGCAGCCCCTTCACGATCTGCGGGCGCGTGTCCGACGGCAGGATCACCCCGTCGATGTAACCGCGCTCGGCCGCCGTGTACGGGTTGAGGAGCGTGTCCTCGTACTCCCGGATCAGCCGCGCCCGCTCGGCCTCCTGGTCCTCCGCCGCCGCGATCGTGCGGCGGTGCAGGATGTTCACCGCGCCCTGCGCGCCCATGACCGCGATCTGCGCCGTCGGCCACGCCAGGTTCAGGTCCGCGCCGAGGTGCTTGGAACCCATGACGTCGTACGCGCCGCCGAAGGCCTTCCGCGTGATGACCGTGATCAGCGGGACCGTGGCCTCCGCGTACGCGTAGATCAGCTTCGCGCCGCGCCGGATGATGCCGCCGTACTCCTGGTCCACGCCCGGCAGGAAGCCCGGCACGTCCACGAAGGTGAGCACCGGGATGTTGAAGGCGTCGCAGGTGCGGAGGAACCGCGCGGCCTTCTCGGACGCGTCGATGTCCAGGCAGCCCGCGAACTGCATCGGCTGGTTCGCGACCACACCCACCGGGAAGCCCTCGACGCGGCCGAAGCCCGTCAGGATGTTCGGCGCGAACAGCGCTTGCGTCTCCAGGAACTCGCCGTCGTCCAGGACGTGCTCGATGACCCGGTGCATGTCGTACGGCTGGTTCGCCGAGTCCGGGATCAGCGTGTCGAGCTCCCGGTCCTCGTCCGTCACGTCGGTCTCCGCGACCTCGGGGAAGGCCGGCGCCTCGGAGAGGTTGTTCGACGGAAGGTACGACAGGAGGGACTTCACGTACTCGATGGCGTCCTTCTCGTCCCCCGCCATGTGGTGCGCCACGCCCGAGGTCGCGTTGTGCGTCCTGGCACCGCCCAGCTCCTCGAAGCCCACGTCCTCGCCGGTCACCGTCTTGATGACGTCAGGACCCGTGATGAACATGTGCGAGGTCTGGTCCACCATCACCGTGAAGTCGGTGATCGCGGGCGAGTACACCGCACCGCCCGCGCACGGCCCGACGACCAGGGAGATCTGCGGGATCACCCCGGAGGCGTGGGTGTTGCGGCGGAAGATCTCGCCGTACATGCCGAGCGCGCTCACACCCTCCTGGATGCGGGCGCCGCCGGAGTCGTTGATGCCGACGACCGGGCAGCCCGTCTTCAGGGCGAAGTCCATCACCTTGATGATCTTCTGGCCGTACGTCTCGCCGAGCGCCCCGCCGAAGACCGTGAAGTCCTGCGAGAAGACGGCCACCGGACGCCCGTCCACCGTGCCGTAGCCGGTGACGACACCGTCTCCGTACGGCCGGTTCTTCTCCAGGCCGAAATTGGTCGACCGGTGCCGGGCCAGTTCGTCCAGCTCGACGAACGATCCCTCGTCGAGGAGGAGGGCGATCCGTTCGCGCGCGGTCAGCTTGCCCTTCGCGTGCTGCTTCTCCACCGCACGCTCCGAGCCGGCGTGGGTGGCCTCGTCGATACGGCGCTTGAGGTCCGCGATCTTGCCTGCGGTCGTGTGAATGTCGATCTCGTACTGCTCTGCCGGCTCGGACATCGGGATGCGGCTCCCTGCCTGGTCACGGGGGGTTCGTTGACTACGAATGGGCTAGTGCACAGCTACTGAGCCGTAGCGTATCGACGCCGATACGGTTCGGCACTGCGGTCTTTGCCACACCTACTCTGGCTTGCATGACGTCCTCACAAGGCTCCGGCGGACCCTGGTCCGACCTCGACCGGCCCCCGCTGAACGCCGCCGCCCTGCGCCGCGCCCTCGTCCTCCCCGACGGCCTGTGGACCTCGTTCGACGTGGTCACCACCACAGGATCGACCAACAGCGACCTCACCGCCCGCGCCGACGACCTCCCCGAGGGCGCCGTGCTCGTCGCCGAGGAGCAGACCTCGGGCCGTGGCCGCCTCGACCGCAGCTGGACGGCGCCCGCCCGCTCCGGCCTCTTCCTCTCCGTCCTCCTCAAGCCGGACGTGCCCGTCCACCGCTGGGGCTGGCTCCCGCTGCTCACCGGCGTGGCCGCCGCGACCGGCCTCGCGAAGGCCGCCGGAGTCGACATGTCCCTCAAGTGGCCCAACGACCTCCTTGTTTCCGTCGGCGGCGAGGAACGCAAGACCGGCGGCATCCTCGCCGAGCGGGCCGGCGCGGACGGCGTCGTCGTCGGACTCGGCATCAACGTCACCCTCCGTGAGGACGAACTCCCCGTCCCCGGAGCCGGCTCCCTCCTCCTCGCCGACGCGGTCTCCACCGACCGCGACACCCTCCTGCGGGCCGTCCTGCGCTCCCTCGCCCAGTGGTACGGCGACTGGGTACGGGCCGACGGCGACCCCGAGGCCTCCGGACTCCAGGCGGCGTACGCGGCCGGCTGCGCGACCCTCGGCCGCCGGGTCAGGGCCGACCTGCCGGGCGAGCGCATGCTGGAGGGAGAGGCCGTGGCCCTGGACGGCGACGGCCGCCTGGTGGTCGCCACGGAGGGCGGCGGCACGGAAGCGGTGGGAGCGGGCGACATCGTGCATCTCCGGACCTAGCAGGTGGGGGCGGGGGGCTGCTGCCCAGGTGTGGGCAATCGTTCCGCCGTGGGGGTCCCCCCTGGACGAAGTCCTTGGGGGAGGAACGGGTGGGCACACCCCCACAGCGCGCCGCGCCCCCACGTCGTCCGCCCAGAGGGCCCAGGCCGGGTAGGGCCCGCAACCCGACGGGGGCCCGCGTCCGGAAGGGCCCGAACAACCCGCGCCCCGCACCCACGCGGCAGCGTTCGCGCGTGAGCCATTCCACACCTGCCGTATCGTGGAGCGCGATCCAGGCGACAGATCGGCAGGGCAAGTGGGCAGGGAACGGGCAGGAGGCGGCCGGTGACCGTCGACGACGAGAACAAGGGCGACACGCCCGAGCCTCCCACGTACCCCACCCCCCACCACGAGGTCGACCACACGGCCGAGCCGACCGACGATCCGCTCGCCATCCGCCTCGAACAGCTCATCCTCGGCGCCGACCGCCGCTACACGCCGTTCCAGGCCGCCCGCACCGCCGGCGTCTCCATGGAGCTCGCCTCCCGCTTCTGGCGCGCCATGGGCTTCGCCGACATCGGCCAGGCCAAGGCGCTCACCGAGGCCGACGTCCTCGCGCTGCGCCGGCTCGCCGGCCTCGTCGAGGCCGGGCTGCTCAGCGAGCCGATGGCCGTGCAGGTCGCCCGTTCCACCGGACAGACCACCGCCCGGCTCGCCGAGTGGCAGATCGACTCGTTCCTCGAAGGCCTCACCGAGCCGCCCGAGCCCGGCATGACCCGTACGGAGGTCACGTACCCCCTCGTCGAGCTGCTCCTGCCCGAGCTGGAGGAGTTCCTGATCTACGTCTGGCGGAGGCAGCTCGCCGCCGCCACCGGCCGGGTCGTGCAGGCGGCCGACGACGAGGAGATGGTCGACCGGCGGCTCGCGGTCGGCTTCGCGGACCTCGTCGGCTTCACCCGGCTCACCCGCCGCCTGGAGGAGGAGGAGCTCGGCGAACTGGTCGAGGCCTTCGAGACGACCTGCGCCGACCTGGTCGCCGCCCACGGCGGGCGCCTCATCAAGACCCTCGGCGACGAGGTGCTCTACGCGGCGGACGACGCCGGCACGGCCGCCGAGATCGCGCTGCGCCTGATCGAGACCCTCGGCCACGACGAGACGATGCCCGCCCTCCGCGTGGGCATCGCCTTCGGCACCGTGACGACCCGCATGGGCGACGTCTTCGGCACCACCGTGAACCTGGCGAGCCGCCTCACCTCGATAGCGCCGAAGGACGCCGTCCTCGTGGACGGCGCGCTCGCGGAGGAGCTGTCCAGGACGGGCGAGGCGCCCGTCTCGGAGGCGGAGGCGGCGGAGCTCGCGGCCCGCGCGGAGAAGGAGGGTCGCAAGGTCGCCACGTACCGCTTCGCGCTCCAGCCGATGTGGCAGCGCCCGGTCCGTGGTCTCGGCGTCGTCGAACCCTGGCTCCTGACCCGCCGCCCGACTTAGGATCGCTCCCGTGAACGCCGGTTAACAGCCGTTAACGGGCGGGTCTTGGTCGGGAGGGTGTGCGGTCATGTCCGAGCAGCGCTTCGGTGAGTTCGTGGTGGTCAGGAAGGACGGGGGCGGGCACGTCGCCGAGCTGGTCCTCGATCGGCCCAAGGCGATGAACGCCGTCTCCTCCGAGATGGCCCGCTCCCTCGGCGCCGCCTGCGAGGCCCTCGCCGCCGACCCCTCGGTCCGCGTCACCGTCCTCACCTCGTCGAACGACCGCGCCTTCTGCGTGGGAGCCGACCTCAAGGAGCGCAACTCCTTCACCGACGCCGAGCTGGTCCGCCAGCGGCCGACCGCCCGTGCCGCCTACACCGGCGTCCTGGAGCTTCCGATGCCGACCGTCGCCGCCGTGCACGGCTTCGCCCTCGGCGGCGGCTTCGAGCTGGCCCTCGCCTGCGACGTGATCGTGGCGGACGCGACCGCCGTGGTCGGCCTCCCCGAGGTCTCCGTGGGCGTCATCCCCGGCGGCGGCGGTACGCAGCTGCTGCCGCGCCGGGTGGGCGCGGCGCGCGCCGCCGAGCTGGTCTTCACGGCCCGCCGGGTGGAGGCGGCGGAGGCCCGCGAACTGGGGCTCGTCGACCTCCTGGAGGAGGACGCGCGGACGGCCGCCCTGGAGCTCGCGGGCCGGATCGCGGCCAACTCGCCGGTGGGCCTGCGCGCCGCGAAGAGGGCCATGCGGCTTGGTCAGGGCCTCGACCTGCGGGCGGGACTCGAGGTCGAGGACGCGGCCTGGCGTTCGGTGGCCTTCTCGGGGGACCGGGCGGAGGGCGTGGCCGCGTTCAACGAGAAGCGGAAGCCGAACTGGCCCGGCGAGTGACACCGGTCCGGCCGGTCATTCCTATCATTTTGCACTAAATGTCACTTACTGTGACGTCTCGGAAGGGAAAACGGGTCAAACCTCCCTAAGGTGGAGGAATGGGTGAGGACGGGCGGCTGCGGGCCGTAGTGGCGCTGGCGCAGGGGATGGCGGCGGCGCACACTCCACGCGAGTTCTGGCGGGCGGCGGCGCTCGGGTCCTGCGACGGGCTCGACGGGAGCTTCGCCGCCCTGTCGGTCTGGGAGCGGGACCACGGCCGCCTGAAGGTCCTGGTGAACGCGGGGGAGCGGGCCGTGGGGGAGGAGGAGTTCCCGGACTCGGAGACGTATCCGGTGTACCAGTTCCCTGAGATCACCGAGTTCCTGCACGAGCAGTGGGCGGGCGGCGGCGAGCCGGACGCCTGGGTGGAGACCGCGAGGGATCCCGTGTCGACCGGCCGGGTGACCGGGCTGCGCAGGCGGGGCCGGGGCTGCTGTGTGGTCGCCCCGATCGTGCTGCACGGGCGGGCGTGGGGCGAGCTGTACGTGGCCCGCCCGCCTGCGGCGAAACCTTTCACCCGTGCGGACGCCGACTTCGCGACCGTGCTCTCCGCGGTCGTCGCGGCCGGCATCGCCCAGGCCGAACGCCTGGAGGAGGTCCGCAAACTCGCCTTCACCGACCCCCTGACCGGCCTCGCCAACCGGCGGGCCGTCGACACCCGCCTGGACGAGGCCATCGAGCGCTACCGGGCGGACGGCTCCGTCGTCAGCCTGATGGTCTGCGACCTCAATGGCCTCAAGCGCGTCAACGACACCCACGGCCACGCGGTCGGCGACCGCCTCCTCGAACGCTTCGGCTCCGTCCTCTCCCGGTGCGGCGCCATGCTCCCCGGCGCCCTCGCGGCCCGCCTCGGCGGCGACGAGTTCTGCCTCCTGACGGTCGGCCCGACGGCCGACGAGGTGGTCGCGGTCGCCGAGGAACTCTGCGTACGGGCGGCGGAGCTGGAGCTCGGGGAGGGCGTCGCCTGCGGGGTCGCGTCCACCGGCGACCCCATCGGCCCGCTCAAGTCGGCCCGCCGCCTCTTCCGGCTCGCCGACGCGGCCCAGTACCAGGCCAAGGCGGCCCGCTCGACGAAGCCGGTGGTGGCGGGCCGCGACGGCACGGTCGTCCGCCTCGCCGACGCTCCCCCCGGCGCCCGCGACCGCCGCCGCTTCAGGGACGCGCCGCCGGTGGGACCACCACCGGACACGGCTTGAGGCCACCACGGGGTGCGGGATACGGGACGCGGGACACGGGACGGGCGGTGTCACCCGAATGCCGCATTCCTTTTGAGGGGGGAGATCGTTGTGCGGGGTGCGACAACGGCAAGCCCGTTTTGTTTCGAATTTGAATACTTTCGAGACTGCGTCTGCAATGGCGCAGAAGAATCATTCGTGAAACGAGGAGTACATGTACGAGGGAAGCATTCCGCTTGAGGAATTCCTCGACACCATGAACCGGCTCCAGGCCGAATTCGAGCGGCGCCTCGGCGGTATCGAGCGGAAGGGGTCGCCCGTCCCTGCCCGTCCTGCTCACGTGCAGGAACGTTCCAGCTCCTTGTCGACCTGGTCGAATGGGGACGGCTACCGTCCGCTCGGGATCGAGGCGATCTGGACCGGGGGCCGTGGAACATCGGATGGCCGGGAAATCAGTCAGGAAAAACGATCCTCCTCGGCTCGCCTGGACGCCCTCGTCGAGTAAGGGATCCCGGAGAAGCGATCTCGAAGAAACGTTCATGTTGCATGCTGAATCGCCGGGCGAATGATCATCCCTGTGACGGTAGGCGGAGCCTCTCCCGCTCGGCGTAGTAGAGCCGTCTGTGCATGTCTTCCGGGGCGGGGTCGGCGGACGGTTCGTCGAGGTCCTCGCGGGAGCTGACGGGAATGGGGATGCGCAGCCGCGCGAGCTCTGCGGCCACCTGCGCGAATAGCTCGTCATCGTCGAAAGCGATGTCGTACAGGCAGGCTTCGGAGAAGGTGCGACCGCCCAGTTCCCAGTACGTCAACTCCGTGTCGACCTTGATGACCGGGGGCGGCTGCTGGTTCGCCCGCTGCTGCGGGTGCAGCCAGAATCCGTAGAAGTTGCCGTCCTCGTCCTGGGCCACGGCCTTCAGGTGCTCGGCCATCTGCTCGGACGCCGCGCAGTTGGCCATGATGTCGGGATCGGCCCGCTCGTTCTCGCCGAGATAACGGGTGTCGGTCAGCGGGTGTGGGGCACTGGGCTCCAAGAGGGTGATGCCGAACTGCTCGAAGGGGTGTCCGCGCCCTTCCCGCTGAGCTTTCGCCAGGATCCGCACGTCCTCGGGCACGGGATGTCCGCCCAGCCGATCCCGGGAGAACTCCTTCAACCGCTCGTCGAACACAGGTGAATCCTCTCGTTGCCCAAGATGACACCTCGAAGGGTAGGAGGCGCCTCTGACAGCTGGTGATCCGTGGCGCCAACACGCACCTGTCTGTACGGGCTACGGGCTCTAAGGCCGGCTGCGCTCGTACAGGGCGCGCAGCCCTCGGAAGAACCCCTCGCGGTCGGCGGTGGGTAGTTCGGCGAGCAGACGTTCCTCGCCTTCCTGGATCGCGGACTGCGCGCTGTCTCGGAGGCGGCGGCCTTCGGCGGTGAGGGAGAGCAGCCGGGCCCGCCGGTCCGCCGGGTCGGGCTGGCGGCGCAGCAGCGCCCGCGCCTCCAGGTCGTCGAGTACGGGGATGATCCGGGTCTTGTCCGCCCGGATCGCCTCGGCGAGTGCTGCCTGGGTGCGGATGGGCTTCTCGTCGAGGTGGAGGAGGACCGTGTACGCCCACATGGTCAGGCCGTGCGCGTCGAGAACCGGCTGCTCGGCGGCGATCAGGGCACGGCCGAGCGGGACGACCATCGCGGCGAGGTCGGGGCGGGGGCGGGGGTCGGGCTGGGGGTGGGGGGGCGGTGGTTTCGCCGGGGTTCTCGGCGTTGCTCTCGGCCATGGCGAAGAAAATACCCGTTGCCCAGCATCACGGGTTCGCCGCGGCTGCGCGGGGTGAGGGGCGGGAGTTGGCGCACTGGGAGATCCGCCCCTTGGCGGGCTCGGACGCGTCCGACCCCGAGTCTGAGCCTGAGCGGTACGGCGTGGCGGCGGAGGGGGTGGTGGCCGCGTTCGCGGCCGTGGAGGGGCCGGACCAGGCCTTCGTCCTGCCGGAGTTCAGCCGGGACCGCACGTTCCGCCCGAACGGGCCGTGGGATTCCACCTCGTCGACTACGTGGTGCACGGGTGGGACGTAGCCCGAAGTCTCGGACTGCCGTACGCCGTTGGGCCCGAGGTCCTGGCCGTGGCGCTCCCGATCGCGGAGGCGGTGCCGAGGGGGGAGGCCCGCATGGCGCCGGGGAGCCCGTTTGGGCCGGAGGTGCCGGCACCCGACTCCACCTCGGTGGATCCGCTGGAGCGGAGCCTTGGGGTGCTGGGGCGGGTTGGGGCTTGGGGCTCGTAAGGGGAGGGTTCTGGGGGTCGTCGTGTCGGGAGGGTGCGGGTGCGGCCGCGCTCTTTCCGAGTGTGGCGGCCTCCACCGCCGCGTCAAGGGCAAGTCGGCTTCGCCGATGGGCTGCGCCCACCCTTGACACGGCGGCGGAGGCCGCCTTTTCACACTCGGAGGGCGGCCCGGGGGACGGGTCCACGCGGGGGCGCCCCAGTTTGTTGCGCGCCGTAGGCGCCTGTCGGGTTTGCGGGTGGCGGCGAGGCCGGGCATCGGTAGCGGAGGGGTTGGCTGTGTCGGGCCGGTGGGTGGGGGCTTGGCTATTGGCCTGTGCCGGTGGGCGCAGGCCAGTGGGTTCGGGGTGCGCGGTTGTTGAATGGGGCGGCCCGGCGACGCTAGGCGAGTCACGGCCGTCGGTGGGCTGGGATTCAGGCCCCGCTGGTCTGTCTGAGTGGGTGGTGGGGGACTGCCTGGGGAAGTTTCTCACGGTAACTTCGCCCGAGTGGGCGATTTACCCCCTTTGGGGGTCGACTCCTTGCCGGTTACCGCAAGTAGCATGCACGTATCCACGCCCCACCCACCCAGAGCGACCAGCGGGGCCTGAATCCCCGCCACTCACCGACCTCCGGTCGCTGAGCCGAGCCCGGCGGCCCCATTCAACTGCCGCGCACCCCGAGCCGACAGAAACAGCCCCTCCCGCCCCGGCAACGAACCCAGCCCCCACCCACCGGCCCGCCTCCCGCACGCGATGCGCGCGGACTGCCCGGGGCTCGGCGTGGACCCCGCCCCCGGACCGCCCTCCGAGAGGTCTTTCGCTCCTGGAGGCGGTGGGTCAAGGGTGGGCGCAGCCCATCGCGAAGCGACGCCGGCAGGCGCCCTTGACGCATCGCCGGAAGGAGCGACTCTCGGAAAGAGGGCGGTCCCACCAGAAGCCAACCAACCCGGCCCACCCCCAGGACCCCAAGACCCGCACTCCCACCGCGCCCGCATCCCCAAGACCCCCACCCGCCACCGGTCGCCCCCACCGCACCCCGCCCCCCACCCAGCAGACTCACCCTCCATCACCCATCATCGGAACGGTAAGGGTCCGTCCCGCGTCCGGGTCGTGACGAAGTCACCTAGTGACAGGTCGGTCTTCAATCCGTAGGGTGCTGAATATGGATATGCAGACAGTCGTCGTCCTCGGCACGTCCGGCACGACCCCGCAGGACGTCATCGACGTCGCCCGCCACGGCGCCCGCGTCGAGCTGTCGGACGACGCCGTGCAGGCGCTCGCCGCCGCCCGAGAGGTCATCGACGCGCTCGCCGCCAAGCCCGAGCCCGTCTACGGGGTCTCCACCGGCTTCGGCGCGCTCGCCACCCGGCATATCAGCCACGACCTCCGCGCCCAGCTCCAGCGGAACATCGTCCGCTCCCACGCCGCCGGCATGGGCCCCCGCGTCGAGCGCGAAGTCGTGCGCGCCCTGATGTTCCTCCGCCTCAAGACGCTCGCCTCCGGGCACACCGGCGTCCGCCCCGAGGTCGCGCAGACCATGGTCGACGTCCTCAACGCGGGCATCACCCCGGTCGTGCACGAGTACGGCTCCCTCGGCTGCTCCGGCGACCTCGCCCCGCTCTCCCACTGCGCCCTCGCCCTCATGGGCGAGGGGGACGCCGAAGGCCCCGACGGCGAGCTGAAGCCCGCCGGCGAACTGCTCGCCGCCCACGGCATCGCCCCCGTCGCCCTCAAGGAGAAGGAGGGTCTCGCCCTCCTCAACGGCACCGACGGCATGCTCGGCATGCTGATCATGGCCCTCGCCGACCTCGACACCCTCTACAAGTCGGCCGACATCACCGCCGCGCTCTCCCTCGAAGCCCTCCTCGGCACCGAGAAGGTCCTCGAACCCGAGCTGCACTCCATCCGCCCCCACCCCGGCCAGGCCGCCTCCGCCGCCAACATGCTGGCCGTCCTCAAGGGCTCCGGCCTCACCGGCCACGCCCAGGCCGGCGAGGCCCCCCGCGTCCAGGACGCCTACTCGGTGCGCTGCGCCCCGCAGGTCGCCGGCGCCGGCCGCGACACCATGGCGCACGCCCGCCTCGTCGCCGAGCGCGAGCTCGCCGCCGCCGTCGACAACCCCGTCGTCCTCGCCGACGGCCAGGTCCGCTCCAACGGCAACTTCCACGGCGCCCCCGTCGCGTACGTCCTCGACTTCCTCGCCATCGCCGCCGCCGACCTCGGCTCCATCGCCGAGCGCCGCACCGACCGGCTCCTCGACAAGAACCGCTCCCACGGTCTGCCGCCCTTCCTCGCCGAGGACGCCGGCGTCGACTCGGGCCTGATGATCGCCCAGTACACGCAGGCCGCCCTGGTCAGCGAGATGAAGCGGCTCGCCGTCCCGGCCTCCGCCGACTCCATCCCGTCCTCCGCGATGCAGGAGGACCACGTCTCCATGGGCTGGTCCGCCGCCCGCAAGCTGCGCACCGCGATCGGCAACCTCAACCGGATCATCGCCGTCGAGCTGTACGCCGCCACCCGCGGCGTCGAGCTCCGCGAGGGCCTCACCCCGGCCCCCGCCTCCCAGGCCGCCATCGCCGCCCTGCGCGCGGCGGGCGTCGAGGGCCCGGGTCCCGACCGGTTCCTCGCCCCCGACCTGGCCGCCGCGGACACCTTCGTACGGGAAGGGAAGCTGGTCGCCGCCGTGGAGCCGGTCACCGGCCCGCTGGCCTGACACCCACCACCGCCGGCGCGCGGGACCCGACCCCGGGCCCGCGCGCCTCGGCGTCTCCGGCAGCCCCGACCCCGTACGCCGCCGGTCTCAGGAGGCGCGGCCCCTGCGGCGCATCGCGAGCGCCACGAAAGCCGCGCCGACGCCCAGGAAGCCCGTCCCGCCCAGCAGGTACGACGTGGTGTCCCGGCCCCCGGTCTCCGCGAGGCTCCCGCCGTCCCCCGGGGGCGCGTCCTGGACCACTCCGACGCGTACCCCGCTCCGCTCGTCGGTGGCGTTCGCGGACGGTACGAACCACAGGGCGCACAGCAGCGTCCCCGCGGTGGTCGCGGTCAGCAGTCGGCGTCGGGCAGCGGGCACGGAAATGTCGGATCCCCCTTGCGGAAACCGCGAATTGGTCGGTGCGCCGATGCTAATGAACACAGCGGGTCGCGGGAAAGCCGAGGCCTCGTGGCACCTACGCTCCGACCCATGAGCACTTCTGAGACAGCACGCTATGTACGCCTTCGCGTCGATGTGGTTCTGGAGATCGACGGTCCGGCCGAGCTCGCCGAGGCCGCGGAGGCCCGGATCGGCGCCGACGAGTTCATGCCGGAGGAGGAGCGGGTGCACGCCCGGGCCGCCGCGCGCGACGACAGCGCCGAGGCCCTCGCCTACCTCGTCGAGCCCTTCGACCTGATCCGCGACGTCCCCGGCATCGAGATGGTCCAGGCCTCCTGGAGCAGCGAGGAGGTCGAGTGCGACCCCGATGCGCTGGAGTGGGACCTCGGCGAGGAAGATGGGGCGGAGGAAGACGACGACGACCGGCCGTAGGGCATGGTCCACCGGCCGCGAGGCCCGGCGTAGGCCGGGAAGCCTCCCGGCCTGAAGTCGGGTGGCCGGCCCGCACAAAGGCCCCGGGACGCCGTCCCGGGGCCTTTTGCCTGGCCCCGGGAACCGGACGCACCGACCGTGCGTGTCGATCAGTGGTGTTCCCCACATACCGTCCGGTTCAGGAACCGGACGGGGTGTCATGGGTATTCAGGTAAGTGTTGGCAGGGAATCGGCGACGATGGAGATGCGTGTGAAGACGGACGGCAAGCGCCGCAGGAGCCTGGCGGTCGCGGCCGCGGTGCTCGGCGGCGTCATGGTGCTCTCGGCGTGCAACGACGGCGACAAGGGCGGCAGCGCTTCCGGATCCGCGACACCAACGTCACAGGCTCAGGTCGACGAGGCCGTCGAGGCGGCCAAGACGTCCACGGCGCAGATCACCATCGCGCCCAGGAGCGGCACGCAGAACGCGTCCATCAACAACGACGCCAAGGTCACCGTCGCCGACGGCAAGCTCACCGAGGTCACCATGACCTCCGCCGAGGGCACCGAGGTCAAGGGCGAGATAGCGGCCGACGGCCTCAGCTGGAAGCCGAGCGAGCAGCTGGAGCGGGCAACGGTCTACAAGATCACCGCCACCGCCGTCGACGCGGAGGGCCTGGAGGCGCACGAGAACTCCTCGTTCACCACCGTCTCCAAGGCCAACAGCTTCATCGGCAACTTCACGCCCGAGGACGGTTCGACCGTCGGCGTCGGCATGCCGGTCTCGATCAACTTCAACAAGGCGATCACCGACAAGAAGGCCGTCCAGGGCGGCATCACCGTCACGTCCAGCACCGGCCAGGAGGTCGTCGGGCACTGGTTCAACAGCCAGCGCCTCGACTTCCGCCCCGAGGACTACTGGACCGAGGGCTCCACCGTCACCCTCAAGCTCGACCTCGACGGCGTCGAGGGCGCCGACGGTGTCTTCGGCGTCCAGCAGAAGACCGTCACGTTCAAGATCGGCCGCAACCAGGTCTCCACCGTCGACGTCGAGACCAAGACCATGACGGTCACCCAGGACGGCAAGACGATCAAGACCATCCCGATCTCCGCCGGCTCCCCGGAGAACCCGACGTACAACGGTCAGATGGTGATCTCCGAGAAGTTCAAGGAGACCCGGATGAACGGCGCCACCGTCGGCTTCACCGACGACGACGGCAAGGGCGAGTACGACATCAAGGACGTGCCGCACGCGATGCGCCTGTCCACGTCGGGCACGTTCATCCACGGCAACTACTGGGGCCCGGACTCGATCTTCGGCTCCGCCAACACGAGCCACGGCTGCGTGGGTCTCAACGACGTCAAGGGCGCGGGCGACCCGAACCAGTCGGCCGCCTGGCTCTACGACCACTCGATCGTCGGCGACGTCGTGATCGTCGAGAACTCCAAGGACAAGACGATCGCCCCCGACAACGGCCTCAACGGCTGGAACATGAGCTGGGCGGACTGGAAGGCCGGCTCGGCGGCCTGATCCGACCTGTAGTCGTACGAAGACGGCGGCCCCCTCCATCCCGGAGAGGGCCGCCGTTCTCGCCCGGAGGGGCCGCCGTTCTCGTCACCGGACGGCGACCGTGTCGTCCGCACCCCAGCTGGCAAGGAGTCGCAGGGCCTCCTCCGAAGGCGACCCCGGCTCCGCGTGGAAGGTGATCAGGGCCTGCTCCTGATCGTCGGCCACGATCAGCGTCTCGCACCACAGGGTCAGCTCACCCACCAGCGGATGGTGGAGCCGCTTGGCGCCGTGCCCCTTGTCCTTCACATGATGTGCCGCCCACAGAGTCCTGAACGGCTCGCTCTTCACCGACAGCTCGCCGACCAGCGCCGACAGCTGAGGATCGTCCGGGTGACGCACCGCGGCCACCCGCAGATAGCTGACCACCTCGCACGCCTTCTGCTCCCAGTCGACGAACACGTCCCGGCAGCCGCTGTCGCCGAGGAAGAGAAGCCGGGCGATGTTGCGCTCCTCGGGGGGCAGCCTGGTGACGTCGCCGAACAGGGCGGTGGCCATGCGGTTGAACCCGAGGACATCCGTGCGCCGCCCCACGACGTACGCGGGCACCCCGACCATCGCGTCCATCAACTGCTGGATCCCCGGCCGCAGGCGCTGGGTCCGCGGCGGCCGCTTCCGCCCGGGCGCCGGCTTGGCCAGCCGTGTGAGGTGGTCCCGCTCGACGTCGCTCAGCCGCAACGCCCGCGCGATGGAGTCGAGGACCTCCATGGACACGTTGCGGCCGTTGCCCTGCTCGAGCCGCGTGTAGTACGCGACCGAGACACCGGCCAGTTGCGCGAGCTCCTCCCGGCGCAGCCCCGGCACGCGGCGATGCCGCCCGAACTCGGGCAGGCCCACGTCCTCCGGCTTCAGCCTGGCCCGGCGCGAGCGCAGGAATTCACTGAGTTCGGCACTGAGATCCATGCAGCCCGATTATCCCAGGTCGTACGACCACACGGGCAGGCGAACCTGTCCCTGCCAGTGGTAGGCACACCGGTCGTAGGCACGACAGGTGGCTGGGTGATGTCCGGGCTCTCCGGCAGGCTGAGGGCATGACCACGAACGTGACCACCGTCCCCGCCTACGCCGCACCCGCCGCCAACGCCCCCCTGGAGCGCACCACCGTGCCGCGCCGGGCCGTCGGTGAGCACGACGTCCTCATCGACATCAAGTACGCCGGCATCTGCCACTCCGACATCCACCAGGCGCGCGACGGCTGGGGCGAGGGCATCTTCCCGATGGTCCCTGGCCACGAGATCGCCGGCATCGTCGCCGAGGTCGGCCCCGGCGTGACGAGGTTCCAGGTGGGCGACCGGGTCGGCGTCGGCTGCTTCGTGGACTCGTGCCGCACGTGCGAGTACTGCCTGCAGGGCCTGGAGCAGTACTGCACCCAGGGCATGACCGGCACGTACAACGCCCTCGACAAGAACGGCGAGCCGACCTACGGCGGCTACTCCAGCCACATCGTCGTCGACGAGAACTACACCCTGCGCATCCCCGAGGGCGTCGCCCTCGACGAGGCCGCGCCGCTCCTCTGCGCCGGCATCACCCTCTACTCGCCGCTCGCCCACTGGCAGGCCGGCCCCGGCAAGAAGGTCGCGATCGTCGGCCTCGGCGGCCTCGGCCACATGGGCGTCAAGATCGCCCACGCGCTCGGAGCGGAGGTCACCGTCCTCAGCCAGTCACTGAAGAAGCAGGAGGACGGCCTGAAGCTCGGCGCCGACCACTTCTACGCGACGAGCGACCCGGAGACCTTCACCGAGCTCGCCGGCACCTTCGACCTGGTGATCTCGACGGTCTCGGCGCCGCTGGACTTCGGCGCGTACCTGAGCCTGGTCAAGACGGACGGCGCGCTGGTGAACGTGGGCGCGCCCGAGGAGCCCGTCGCGCTCAACCTCTTCTCCCTCATCGGCGGCCGCAAGACCCTCGCGGGCTCGATGATCGGCGGCATCGCCGAGACGCAGGAGATGCTCGACTTCTGCGCGGAGCACGGCCTGGGGGCGGAGATCGAGGTGATCGACGCGGACCGGATCAACGAGGCGTACGAGCGGGTCCTCGCGAGCGACGTGCGCTACCGCTTCGTGATCGACGCGTCGACGATCTGACGCGGGCCGCCGGGGCGTGAGCTCCGGGACATGACCTCCGGGCACGGCCTCCCGGGCCTACCGGGCATGACCTCCGGGGTAATCGACCCCGGAGGTCATGCCCGGCACGCTTGCGTCATGACCGCATACGCCATCGGAAACCTGCAGCCGAAGCCCGCCCTCCACGAGGAGGTCCTCGCCTACATGGAACGCATCCAGGGCACCCTCGACCCCTTCGGCGGCCGCTTCCTCGTCCACGGAGCGCCCGAACGGGAGGTCAAGGAGGGCGAGTGGCCCGGCGCCCTCGTGATCATCGGCTTCCCGACGTACGAGGACGCCCGGGCCTGGTACGACTCCGAGCCCTACCGGGCCCTGATCCCCCTGCGCACCCGGCACATGGCCGGGGACATCCTCCTGATCGACGGGGTACCGGAGGGCTACGACCCGATGACGACCGTCGCGGCGCTGCGTGCCGCGTCAGACGGCACGGCCTGAGCGCAGCTCAAGGCGTGTGCCGCCGAAGCCCGCGCGGAAGCGGCCGTCGTGGGAGACCGCGACGACCGCGCCCGCGAAGGCGGCGAGGGCCGCCTCCGACTCCTCCACCAGAGAGAGCGCCACATGGTTGGTCGGCTCGTCGAGGACGAGCAGATCGGCCGGCCGGGTCACGCTCGCCGTAGGCGAGGAGCTCCTCGGGCGTGGCGGTGCCGAGACGCTCCTCGGCGGCACGCATCTCCCTTTCCATCGCGCGGAGTTGGGCGAGCGCCGCGTCGACGGCGTCCCGCACGGTGTGGTCGGGTCCGAGGCCGAAGGTCTCGGCGAGCGTCTGGGCGAGCCGGGCGACACCGAACTACCGGCCGGAGGGAACCGCCGTGGCATAGGCCAGCAGGTCCGCGAAGCGCAGCCACGGCAGGAGGCACATGTTCAGCGGCGCGTAGCCCGGACGGACGTGGTTCCGGATGCCGGTGATGATGCCGGCGAGCTCCTCGCGTGTCGTGTCGTCCGGGCGCCCGAGGGCGGTGAGCCAGGCCTTTGCGCAGGCGTCGAGACGGCCGTACAGCTCCGCGAGTCGCAGGGCCTCGCCATCGTCACCGGCGAGGGTGGCTGACGGGGGCGACCGCAGGAAGGCCGCGTGGCGGTTCGCCACGGCGGCGACGAGCCCGAGGCGGGAGGGCGCTGTCTCCGTGGGCCAGTGGGGGCGCCACTGCGGTGTGGCGGGCCCGCCTCGGGGAGTTCGGCGGCCGGCCGCCTTCTCCACGCGGCGGCGGGTGGCGAAGGCGGCCACCTCCGCGAGCCGCGCCGCGCGGCTCGCCTCCAGCGTGTCGAGCGCGCGCAGCAGGGCCTCGGTGTCGCTCCGGAGGTCCGGCGAAGGGAGCGCCGTCGCGGCGACGTAGGCCCACGTCGCGTGGAAGCCGAGGGGGCAGTACTGCCCGACGGCACGTCTCAGCGCACTGTGCCGTCGGGCGGGAGGCGACTGTTCGTCACGCACCCCGCGCGCGTAGGTGCGGAAGCTCACGCGGCGAAACCGGGCCGCCGCGTCAGCCGTCGGCCTTCGCCACGCCGATCGGGCACGACACGCCCGTCCCGCCGATCCCGCAGTAGCCCGCCGGGTTCTTGTCCAGGTACTGCTGGTGGTACGGCTCCGCCGGGTAGAAGGGGCGGGTCTCGTCGGCCGGGAGGATCTCGGTGGTGATCCGGCCGTGGCCCGAGCCCGTCAGGACCTTCTGGTAGGCATCCCGGGACGCCTCGGCCGCCGCGGCCTGGGCGGGGGAGTGGGTGTGGATCGCCGAGCGGTACTGGGTGCCCACGTCGTTGCCCTGGCGGAAGCCCTGGGTCGGGTCGTGCGACTCCCAGAACAGCTTCAGGAGGCTCTCGTACGAGACCTTCGACGGGTCGAAGACGACCCGGACGGCCTCGGTGTGGCCGGTCAGGCCCGAGCAGACCTCCTCGTACGCGGGGTTGCGCGTCGAGCCGCCCTGATAGCCGGCGAGGGTCGTCCAGACGCCGTCGGTCTGCCAGAACTTGCGCTCGGCGCCCCAGAAGCAGCCGAGGGCGAAGTCGGCGACCTCCAGGCCCTCCGGGTACGGGCCGAGGAGCGGGTTGCCGAGGACGGTGTGGCGCTCGGGGACGGAGAACTCGGGCTCCGCACGGCCGGGCAGCGCCTGCTCGGGGGTGGGGAGGACGGGGGTGCGGGACAGGAACATGCTGCATCTCTCCTCGACGGTCGGCAGTGGACACAACAAGGAAGCGGGGGGAAACCTTCCCCCCGCAAACGCGTCCCCCGCCCCGTCCCGCAGCGCGCGGCCGTCAGCGCGGCAGCGTCGCCGGGCTCCCGCCGTTCGCCTCGTACCCCGCCACCGCCAGGTTCCGGACGACCGTGAACGCCGCCGCCGGGTCCCCGCTCAGCGTCCACGGCACCGCGCCCACGTGCCCGTCGACCTTCACCAGCTGGTGCATGGCCTCCGACCAGCGCTCCGCGCGCACCAGGAACCAGACGAGCAGATGGCGGACGTGCGCCAGCATCGGGTCGTCGGCCCGGGCCGAGTGCACCGCGTACAGCGCGCCGTCCATCGCCTTCGACACCACCGCCGTACGGAAGAAGTCCTGCACGAGCACCACGTCCGGCACGTGCTCGTACACCGCGAACAGCGGAAGCGCCGCGAGCAGCGAACCCCGCGGGGCGCGCGCCGCCGCCGTCGTCGCGAAGTGGTCGGCCTCCTCGCGGGATCCGTGCCACTTCTCGCACCAGTAGTGGAGCGCCGCCAGGTGCGCCCCCATGTGCTGCGGTGCCCGGTCGATGACCTGCGCCCACACCTGGTCGAACTGCTCGTGGCCGTAGCCGAGGCCGCGCGCCACGGCCAGCTGCGTGATGTACGGGACGGGGTCGCCCGGGGCGAGCAGCGCCGCCTCCTCGGTGACCTTCCGCGCCTCCTCCAGGATGATCCGGAAGTCGTCGGTCCCCGCCGCCGAGGAGCGCCACGCCTGCTGCACGAGGAACTCCGCGTGCACGGCCGCGCCGCCCGCGTCCTTGGGGGCGTCGGCCCGCCAGGACCGCAGCCACGCCCCGCCGACCCCGGGCCGTTCCTGGAGCTCCAGGGACGCGGCGCCCGCGAAGGCCTGGACGCGCTGCCAGCGCACCTCGCCGTCCTTGTCGGTGGCGGCGAGCAGCCGTGACGCGGCCCGCCAGTCCTGGGTGGCCTGGACGACGTCGAGCACGTGCAGGAGCTCGTCGTCGGCGCCCGGAAGCCGTACGTCCTGGTCCTCCTGCCGTACGAATCCGTACGCCTCGGGGTCGGCCGCGTCCGGCGATCCGGGCGCCGCGAGGCGGATCCCGCCACCCCGGCGGCGCAGCAGATAGGGACCGAGGACGCCGAACAGAAGGCCGAGCGCGATCAGGAACCAGAGAATGTCCATCTGTCCATTGTCCAGGACACCCGATGAGACGAACGAGGCGACGGTGGTCCTGCGGCACTACGCTCCTGACCATGAGCGACCAGCACTCCCATCAGAGCTTCGAGACCCGCGCGATCCACGCGGGCAACACCGCCGACCCGCTGACCGGCGCGGTCGTCCCGCCCATCTACCAGGTGTCCACCTACAAGCAGGACGGCGTGGGCGGGCTGCGCGGCGGTTACGAGTACAGCCGCAGCGCCAACCCCACCCGTACGGCCCTTGAAGAGAACCTGGCCGCCCTGGAGGGCGGCCGGCGCGGTCTCGCCTTCGCCTCAGGCCTGGCGGCCGAGGACTGCCTGCTGCGCACGCTCCTCGCGCCCGGCGACCACGTGGTCATCCCGAACGACGCCTACGGCGGCACGTTCCGGCTGTTCGCCAAGGTCGTGGAGCGCTGGGGCGTGGACTTCTCGGTGGCGAACACCTCCGACGTCGACTCGGTGCGGGACGCCCTCAACGACCGTACGAAGCTGATCTGGGTCGAGACCCCGTCGAACCCGCTCCTCGGCATCACCGACATCGAGGCGGTCGCGGGCGTCGCACGTCAGGCCGGCGTGAAGCTCGTCGTCGACAACACCTTCGCCTCGCCGTACCTCCAGCAGCCGCTGGCGCTCGGCGCGGACGTCGTCGTGCACTCGCTCACCAAGTACATGGGCGGCCACTCGGACGTCGTCGGCGGCGCGCTCGTGACGGCCGACGAGGCGCTCGGCGAGGAGCTGGCGTACCACCAGAACGCGATGGGCGCGGTCGCGGGTCCCTTCGACTCGTGGATCGTGCTGCGCGGCATCAAGACCCTCGCGGTCCGCATGGACCGGCACAGCGAGAACGCCGAGAAGATCGTCGAGATGCTGACCCAGCACCCGAAGGTCACGCAGGTGCTCTACCCGGGCCTTCCGGAGCACCCGGGGCACGAGGTCGCGGCCAAGCAGATGCGTTCCTTCGGCGGCATGATCTCCTTCCGCGTGCAGGGCGGCGAGGACGCGGCGGTCGAGGTCTGCAACCGCGCCCAGCTGTTCACCCTCGGTGAGTCGCTCGGCGGTGTCGAGTCCCTCATCGAGCACCCCGGCCGGATGACCCACGCGAGCGTCGCGGGCTCGGCCCTCGAGGTCCCCGCGGACCTCGTCCGTCTCTCGGTGGGCATCGAGAACGTCGACGACCTGCTCGCGGACCTGCGCCAGGCGCTGGGCTAGCGGCTACGGAGGACCCCGGGCCGACCGCCGTACGGAAGGCCCGGGCGCGACCGCCGTACGGAAGGCCCGGGCGCGACCGCCGTACGGAAGGCCCGGACGCCCTAGGGCGCCCGGGCCCGCGTCGTTCAGGTGCCGGGCAGCGGGTCCTTCATCGAGGCCCGGACCTCCTCGCGGAACTCGGGAGTGTCCGTGTGCTCGTGCACGGAGACCGCGTGGGCGACGGCCGCCCGCAGAAGTTCGTCCTCCTCGCCCGACATGTAGAGCGAACAGCCGGAGACGCTCGGGGCGTCGCGGCAGTCGGTTGCTTTCCTCGTCATGACGACCTCCAGACCGGCCCCTCCTCCAGGCTAGGCCCGTCTTCACCAGCCTTCGAGCGGTGGCGTCGTCTCGGCCGGCGGGACCTCCCAGGGCCGGGCCGCCGACGCCCACACGGCGAACGCGAGCACCGCGACGACGAGCAGGCCCCACAGCAGCCGGCGCGCAAGGCGTTCGCGGCGGGCCCGCCGGGCCCCGCTCGCCGCTGCCCGTACGGCGAGGTCGGCGGGGACCGGCGGGTGCGGGGTGTCGAGGATGCGGCGGACCGCGGCCTCCTTGTCCTCGTGCCGGGTCACGCGGCCGTCTCCCGGGGCGGCGTCTCCCGCCGGGCGGCCGGACGCGCGTCGCCCGGGTGGCCGTCCCGACGTGCGTCGTCCGAGGGCGCGTCCCGGCGCGCGTCCTCCCCGGGCCCGTCCCGACGCGCGTTCCGTTCCCGGGCCGCCGTCCTGAGCGTGGCGACCGAGCGGGCGCAGACGGCGCGGACGCGGGCCTCGGACAGTCCGAGCAGCGCCGCCAGCTGCTCCTCGGCGACGCCCTCGTACAGCCGGAGGACGACGACGAGCCGTTCCTGCGGGTGGAGCGCGGAGAGGACTCCGCCGCGGCCGCCGCGGTGCCGCCAGGCGGTGCGCGCGAAGCGGGCGGCGAGGTCGCGCCGGGTCAGGTCGTACGGATCCTCGTCGCGCAGTCGGCCCCAGACCGCGTACGTGTGGGCGAGGGCGGCGGTCAGCAGGGCCTGGGCGCGCGGGTTGCGGGTGCGGGTCTCGGCGGTGAGGAGGGTCGCGGCGTGCAGCAGCCGGCCCGCCGCCCCGGCGACGAACGCGTCGAACTCACCGCTGCGGTCGGCGCGTTGGACGCCGGCCCCGCTCCGCTGCTCTCGCACGTCCTCATCAGAGGACAGCGAGGGTGCGGGGTCAAGAGGTCGGCGCGGACTAGGGGGTGTCTTGCCCCCTAGCTCGACCCCTCGGCCGCGGAGGCGCTCGCCGGCCCGGCCGGCGAGGTGCTCCCGGGCTCCCCGGCGGACGTGCTCCCGGACCCGGCCGGCGACGAACCCGCCGACTCCGCCCCGGACGTGCTCCCGGACTCGCCCGCCGACTCCGCCACCCCGTGCCCCGTGTGCGCCGACTGCCGTGCCGACAGCGCCGTGTTGAAGCGGGTGAGCAGCGTGCAGAAGGACTCCCGCTCGGCCTGCGTCCAGCCCTCGGTGACCTCCACCATCAGCTGGCGGCGCGAGGAGCGGACCTCCTCCAGGCGGGACAGGCCGCGCTGGGAGAGCTGGAGGACGACCGCCCGTCCGTCCTCGGGGTGCGAGGTGCGCTTCACCAGGCCGGTGTCGACGAGCGGGGCGACCTGGCGGGTGACGGTCGAGGAGTCGATGCCCATGCCCGCGGCCAGCGCCTTGACGCCCATCGGGCCTTCCTGGTCGAGCCGGTTGAGCAGGAGGTAGGCGGCGCGGTCCATCGAGTTCCGCAGCTGGCCCGTCCCGCCGAGGCGGGTCTGCTCGGCGCGGCGGGCGAAGACGGCCACCTGGTGCTGGAGGGCATCGAGGAGACCGGGGTCGAGCGCAGTCGTCATGTCCTGAGATGTGGGCATGGCTGTGGGTCTCTCTCGTGCGGGGGTGGTCGGTCGGTGGGGGACAGAGTACGCGGCCCCGGGGAGGTCCGTACCGGGCCTGCGCAAACCGGCTGGAGCACCTGCCCGCCGGGCGGCCACGGGGGCCGTGAGCTGCGAGACTTCTGTCATGAGCTTGCGTACGCCAGACCCCTTGCACCGGTTGATGCTCGACGACGTGCGGGGGGCGCGGAAGATGCTGTCCGGGGTGGCCCGGATGACGGCGATGGAGGGTAGCCGCCATCTGTCGTCGCTGGTGGGGGCGCCGGTGCACCTCAAGTGCGAGAACCTGCAGCGGACCGGTTCCTTCAAACTGCGCGGGGCGTACGTGCGGATCGCCGGGCTGCGGCCCGAGCAGCGGGCCGCCGGGGTCGTCGCGGCCTCGGCCGGCAACCACGCGCAGGGGGTCGCGCTCGCGTCGAAGCTCCTCGGGGTGCACGCCACCGTCTTCATGCCGGTCGGCGCCCCGCTGCCGAAGGTCGCGGCGACCCGGGAGTACGGCGCCGACGTCCGGATGCACGGCCATGTAGTGGACGAGACGCTCGCGGCGGCGGAGCAGTACGCGCGGGAGACCGGCGCCGTCTTCATCCACCCCTTCGACCACCCCGACATCATCGTGGGGCAGGGCACGGTCGGCCTGGAGATCCTGGAGCAGTGCCCGGAGGTCCGGACGGTCCTCGTGGGCGTCGGCGGCGGCGGTCTCGCGGCCGGCATCGGGCTCGCCGTGAAGTCGGTGCGCCCGGACGTGCGGGTGATCGGCGTGCAGGCGGAGGGTGCGGCGGCCTATCCGCCCTCGCTGGCCGCCGGGCACCCCGTGGTGGTCGAGTCGCCGGTGACGATGGCGGACGGGATCAAGGTGGGGCGGCCCGGCGACGTGCCGTTCGCGCTGATCCAGGAGTACGTCGACGATGTCGTGACGGTCTCCGAGGACGCCCTCTCCTCGGCGCTCCTGCTCTGTCTGGAGCGGGCGAAGCTGGTCGTGGAACCGGCGGGGGCGAGCCCGGTGGCGGCGCTGCTCAGCGACCCGAAGGCGTTCCGGGGGCCGGTGGTGGCGGTCCTGTCCGGCGGGAACGTCGACCCGCTGCTGCTCCAGCGGATCCTGCGGCACGGCATGGCCGCCGGGGGCCGCTATCTGAGCCTGCGGCTGCGGGTCACGGACCGGCCGGGCGTCCTCGCGACCCTGCTCGCGGTCCTCACGGTGGCCGACGCGAACGTCCTGGACGTCAGCCACGTACGGACCGACCCGAGGCTCGGCCTGACGGAGGCGGAGGTCGAGCTGCACCTGGAGACGAAGGGCCCGGAGCACTGCCGTGAGGTCGAGGACGCGCTGAAGGACGCCGGGTACACGGTTCTCGCCTGACCGACGCGGAGCAAGATCATGTGGCGTGGGTCACATATTCACTGGGCGGGGCGGGCCCGCTGATCCTAGGATCGGTGGGGCAAACGCCTCCTCTCCCCGGGAGAACCCACATGCCAGGCGCGATCCATGCCGAGGGTCTGGTGAAGACCTTCGGCGACGTACGAGCTCTGGACGGCGTGGACCTCGACGTGCCGGAGGGCACGGTCCTCGGTCTGCTCGGCCCGAACGGCGCGGGGAAGACGACCACCGTGCGCGTGCTGACCACGCTCCTCCAGCCGGACAGCGGCAGGGCCTTCGTGGCCGGCATCGACGTGCTCAAGCACCCCAACGAGGTGCGCCGCTCGATCGGTCTCTCCGGCCAGTTCGCGGCGGTCGACGAGTACCTCACCGGCCGCGAGAACCTCCAGATGGTCGGGCAGCTCTACCAGATGAAGGCGAAGGCCGCGAAGGCCAGGGCCGGTGAGCTCCTGGAGCGCTTCGGACTCGCCGACGCCGCCGACCGCACCGCGAAGACGTACTCCGGCGGCATGCGCCGCCGTCTCGACCTCGCGGCGGCCCTCGTCGTCGCCCCGCCGGTGATGTTCATGGACGAGCCGACCACCGGCCTCGACCCCCGCAACCGGCAGGCGCTGTGGGAGGTCATCAAGGAACTCGTCGCGGGCGGTACGACCCTGCTCCTCACCACGCAGTACCTGGAGGAGGCGGACCACCTCGCCCACGACATCTGCGTCGTCGACCACGGCAAGGTCATCGCGCGCGGCACCTCCGACGAGCTCAAGGCCCAGACGGGCGGCGAGCGCGTCGAGGTCGTCGTCCACGAACCGGAGATGATCACCGGCGCCCGTGACGTCCTCGCCCGCTACGGCATCGAGGGCATCGGCCACGGCGAGGTCTCCGTCGAGAGCCACACCCGCAAGCTGACCGTCCCCGTCACCGGCGGCGCCAAGCTGCTCGCCGAGGTCATCCGCGACCTGGACGCCGTCGGCGTCGAGATCGACGACATCGGACTGCGCCGCCCCACGCTCGACGACGTCTTCATCTCCCTCACCGGCCACGCGGCCGAGCGGGACGAGGAGGAGGACGAGGCGGCGGCCGGCCGGAAACGCGGCGGGACGAGCCCGAAGGAGGCCGTGAAGTGACCACTGTCCTGGAGGGGACGGACCGCCCGGCCGCCCCGCGCCCGCGTGGCGGGGTCGTCCAGTCCGTCGGCGACTCGCTGGTCATCGCGCGCCGCAATCTGATCAGGATGTCCCGGATCCCCGAGATGGTCATCTTCGGGCTCATCCAGCCGATCATGTTCGTGGTGCTGTTCAGCTACGTCTTCGGCGGCTCCATGCAGATCGGCGGGTCCACCTCGCCGAACGTCTACCGCGAGTTCCTGATGGCCGGCATCTTCGCCCAGACCGTCACGTTCGCGACGGCGGGCGCGGGCGCGGGCATCGCGGACGACATGCACAAGGGCCTCATCGACCGCTTCCGCGCCCTGCCGATGGCCCGCGGCGCGGTCCTCACCGGCCGTACCCTCGCCGACCTGGTGCAGACGACGCTGACGCTCTTCGTCCTCGCGATCGTCGCGCTCCTCGTCGGCTGGCGCATCCACGAGGGCGTCCCGAAGGCGCTGGCCGCCTTCGCGCTCCTGCTCCTCCTGGGCTACGCGTTCTCGTGGATCGGGGCCCTGATCGGCCTCTCGGTCCGTACGCCGGAGGCGGCGACCTCGGGCGGGCTGATCTGGCTCTTCCCCGTCACCTTCATCTCGAACGCGTTCGTGGACTCCAGCAAGCTGCCCTCCTGGCTGCAGCCCATCGCCGAGTGGAACCCGTTCAGCGCGACGGTCCAGGCCTGCCGTGAGCTCTTCGGCAACCCGGGCGTCTCCGCGTCCGACGCCTGGCCGATGCAGCACCCGGTGTGGGCGTCGCTGATCTGGTCGGTGCTGATCATCGTGGTCTTCCGGACGCTCTCCGTACGGAAGTACCGCTCGGCGACGGCCTGACGGAGCCGCGCAAGGCAAAGGGCCGGACCCCCTCGGGGGTCCGGCCCTTGGCGTGGATCAGGCGCCTCAGCCGGTGTACGGCTTCGCGCTGAGGATCTTCACCGCGGCCTTCTTGCCGTTCGGCAGCTCGTACTCGGCGTCGTCACCGGCCTTCTTGCCGTTGACGCCGACGCCGAGCGGCGACTGCGGCGAGTAGGTCTCGATGTCACCGCTCGCGTACTCGCGGGAGGCGAGCAGGAAGGTCATCGTGTCGTTCTCGTCGCCGTCGAAGGCGATCGTGACGACCATGCCCGGCTCGACGACGCCGTCGTCCGCGGGGGCCTCGCCGACCTTGGCGTGCTGGAGCAGCTGGGTGAGCTGGCGGACCCGGAGCTCCTGCTTGCCCTGCTCCTCCTTGGCCGCGTGGTACCCGCCGTTCTCGCGCAGGTCGCCCTCTTCGCGCGCGGCGGCGATCTTGGCGGCGATCTCGGTACGCGCGGGACCAGACAGGTACTCAAGCTCGTCCTTGAGCTTGTTGTACGCCTCCTGGGTGAGCCAGGTGACGTTGTCGCTGGTCTGGGTCACAGGTGCTCCTCGTAGGTACTGGGAATACAAAGCATCGCCCTACACGGGGAAACGGTGCTGTCCCGGGTGGGCGAAACCACGAGCCTAACAATGAGTGGCGAAAAGCGGGAGGACATAACCATCAGGAATGGCGTCACCCCAGGTCACCGTGGTGACTCGCCGGGACTCGACACCCGCTCCGTACCCACCGCTACCGGGCCGTACACCCCACGAGCTCGGCACTCGTCGCGTGCGCGGTCGTACGGAGCGAGAAGACGCTGTCGACCCGGGTGGCGGGGTCGTCGACGCGCACGTCCTTGCGGGCCACCTCGGCGCCGTCCTCGGCCCGCGAGCGGAGCGTGCAGACGCCGCGGACGCCCTCGTCCTTGCGGATCTCCAGGTGCACCTGGACCTCGGTGGGGCTCACCACGTCGAACTTGATCATCTCGGCGCTGATCCTGCTGTCGACGACGTAGTGCCAGCCGAACCAGCCCATCAGGCCGAGGAAGAGGACACCGAGCACCGCGCCCGTGATCGTGAGCCTGCGGTCCGCCGCCCGGTCCGCTGAGCGCCCGTAGCGCTCCTCGGACAGCTGCTCTCGCACCGCGCTCATGATCGATCCTCTCGAAGCCGGGGGTGGCGGAATTTTCACTCCCCCGATTCCGTCACTATAGAGACCACCCTCCGCGTCGAATCACTGAGGATCGAGTCTTGACTGAGCAGCTGCGACTGATGGCCGTTCACGCCCACCCCGACGACGAGTCGAGCAAGGGTGCGGCCACGATGGCCAAGTACGTGTCCGAGGGGGTGGACGTCATGGTGGTGACGTGCACGGGCGGCGAGCGGGGCTCGGTCCTCAATCCCCGGCTCCAGGGTGACCCCTACATCGAGGCGAACATCCACGAGGTGCGCCGCAAGGAGATGGACGAGGCCCGCGAGATCCTCGGCGTCTCCCAGGAATGGCTGGGATTCGTCGACTCCGGCCTCCCCGAGGGCGACCCGCTGCCGCCGCTTCCCCAGGGCTGCTTCGCCCTGGAGGACGTCGACACCGCGGCGGGAGCCCTTGTCCGCAAGATCCGCTCCTTCCGTCCGCAGGTCGTCACGACCTACGACGAGAACGGCGGGTACCCGCACCCCGACCACATCATGACCCACAAGATCTCCATGGTGGCCTTCGACGGCGCGAACGACGCCGAGAAGTACCCGGAGGCCGAGTTCGGCCCGGTCTGGCAGCCCCTGAAGCTCTACTACAACCAGGGCTTCAACCGTCCCCGTACCACGGCCCTGCACGAGGCGCTCCTCGCCCGTGGCATGGAGTCGCCGTACGGGGAGTGGCTGGAGCGCTGGAAGGAGTTCCAGCGCAAGGAGCGGACGCTCACCACGTTCGTGCCCTGCGCCGACTTCTTCGAGACCCGCGACAAGGCCCTGATCGCCCACCGCACCCAGATCGACCCCGACGGCGGCTGGTTCCGGGTCCCGATGGAGATCCAGAAGGAGGTCTGGCCGACGGAGGAGTACGAGCTCAGCAAGGCGCTGGTCCCGACCTCCCTCCCCGAGGAAGATCTCTTCGCGGGCATCCGCGACAATGCCTGACATGAGCGCACACCTGGCACTGACCCAGCTTGTCCCCTTCGCCGCCGAAGAGCTGGACAAGAACAAGGTGACCCCCGGCGTCCTCGGCTTCGTCGTCTTCGCGGTCCTGGCCCTCGCGGTCTGGCAGCTGATGAAGTCGATGAACCGCCACATGGGCAAGGTCTCCTTCGAGGAGGCCCCCGACCCGGCGGCCGCCGCGGCCGTGAAGCCCGGCAAGGCGGCGGCAGGGGAATAGCCGGCGGTACGTCGCGGACTCAGGGCCCCGGGACCTCCCGGGGCCCTGAGTCGTACTCGCACCCGGGCGCGGGCTCCCCGCGTGGGTCGCCACCCGCTGCCGCGCGGTCGACCCTTGTCCCGCCTGGCCTCGCGGGGGGTCGGCGGCCGTACCGAACACATGCCCTTCGAGATCACGTCCGATGGCGTTCATCTGCCAAATAGCGCATCAGGGTGATCAGCCGGAACCAATCCCGTCTCCGGCAGTTGATCAGCGTGCTTCGGTACGGAGCACTCCCAGGGCCCTCCAGCTCAAGAAGGAAAATCTCGTGATCAAGAAGGTTCTCGCCACCGCGGCAGTTGCGGCCTCCGTCGTCGGTATGTCCGCTGCCACGGCGACCGCGGCGGCCGATGACGGCAACAGCACCAACGTCATCGGCAACACGTCGAAGCAGGCCATCGGCAGCAACTCCACCGGCGGCTACATGAGCCCGAACTTCGGCCTCATCAACGGTGGCGTCCTGCACTGCTTCGACATCCAGGACATCACGGCGCAGGTGCCGGTCATCAACCTCGTCTCGGTTCCGATCGACGACGTTCTGAGCCCGAAGCAGAACATGACCTGCACGCAGAACTCGGTCGAGCAGAGCCAGAACAACCCGCTGTCCGACCTCGTCGACCTCCTGGCCGACAACGGCAACACCGACGTCAGCTGACGTCAGCTTCGTCGCTGGGCGGCCCCGCCCTTCGCAGCTCCACTGCGAAGGGCGGGGCCGCTCCGGCGTACCGGCGCCGCGACCGTACGACGCCTCCGTGGCGCAACGGACGGGGCTCAGCCGTGTGCGCGAGGATGGGGGCATGCCGAACAGACTGGCCCATGAGACGTCCCCGTACCTCCTCCAGCACGCCGACAACCCGGTCGACTGGTGGCCCTGGTCGGCCGAGGCGTTCGAGGAGGCGCGCCGCCGCGATGTTCCCGTGCTGCTCAGCGTTGGCTACAGCAGCTGCCACTGGTGTCATGTGATGGCGCACGAGTCCTTCGAGGACGACGTCACCGCCGCGGACGTCAACGAGCACTTCGTCGCGGTCAAGGTCGACCGCGAGGAGCGCCCCGACGTCGACGCCGTCTACATGGAGGCCGTGCAGGCGGCGACCGGGCAGGGCGGCTGGCCCATGACGGTCTTCCTCACCCCGGACGCCGAACCGTTCTACTTCGGCACCTACTTCCCGCCCGAGCCCCGCCACGGCATGCCCTCCTTCCGTGACGTCCTGGACGGCGTCTCCCGTGCCTGGACGGATCGTCGCGACGAGGTCGGCGAGGTCGCGGGCAACATCGCCAAGGACCTCGCGTCCCGCTCCCTGGCGTACGGCGGCGAAGGCGTCCCCGGCGAGGCGGAACTGGCCCAGGCCTTGCTCGGCCTCACCCGGGACTACGACTCCCGCAGTGCCGGCTTCGGCGGCGCGCCCAAGTTCCCGCCGTCGATGGTGCTGGAGTTCCTGCTGCGCCACCACGCCCGTACGGGCGCCGAAGGCGCCCTGCAGATGGCCGCCGACACCGGCGAGGCGATGGCCCGCGGCGGCATCTACGACCAGCTCGGCGGCGGCTTCGCCCGCTACTCCGTGGACCGCGACTGGGTCGTGCCGCACTTCGAGAAGATGCTCTACGACAACGCCCTGCTCTGCCGGGTGTACGCGCACCTGTGGCGGGCCACCGGCGACGACATGGCCCGCCGGGTCGCCCTGGAGACCGCCGACTTCATGGTCGGCGAACTGCGCACGGCGGAGGGCGGATTCGCCTCGGCGCTCGACGCCGACTCCGACGACGGGACGGGCCGGCACGTCGAGGGCGCGTACTACGTCTGGACACCGGCGCAGCTGACCGAGGCGCTGGGCGAGGAGGACGCCCGCTACGCCGCCCGGTACTTCGGCGTGACCGAGGAGGGCACCTTCGAGGAGGGCGCCTCCGTCCTCCAGCTCCCGCGGGACACGGGCCCGGTCGACGCCGACCGGATCACCTCGATCAAGGAGCGGCTCCTCGCCGCCCGCACGCGGCGGCCCCGCCCCGGCCGCGACGACAAGGTGGTCGCCGCCTGGAACGGCCTCGCGATCGCCGCCCTCGCCGAGACCGGAGCCTTCTTCGACCGCCCCGACCTGGTCGAACGCGCCACAGAGGCCGCCGACCTGCTCGTTCGCGTACACATGGGACAGGGCGCGCGGCTCTCCCGGACCTCCAAGGACGGCCGGGTCGGGGCCAACGCCGGAGTGCTCGAGGACTACGCGGACGTCGCCGAGGGCTTCCTCGCGCTCGCCGGCGTCACCGGCGAGGGCGTGTGGCTGGAGTTCGCCGGCTTCCTCCTCGACATCGTGCTCGACCAGTTCGTCGCCGAGGGCGGGGCGCTGTACGACACGGCCCACGACGCGGAGACCCTGATCCGCCGGCCGCAGGACCCCACCGACAGCGCGACCCCGTCCGGCTGGACGGCCGCCGCCGGAGCGCTCCTCTCGTACGCCGCGCACACCGGCTCGGAGGCCCACCGGGCGGCAGCCGAGGGCGCCCTCGGCGTGGTCAAGGCCCTGGGGCCGCGCGCTCCCCGTTTCATCGGCTGGGGTCTGGCCACGGCGGAGGCCCTGCTCGACGGGCCGCGCGAGATCGCGGTGGTGGCTCCCGCCGGGGACGACCTGGGCCGCGCCCTGCACCGCACCGCCCTGCTGGCACCCGCGCCCGGCGCGGTCGTCGCCTCCGGCGCCCCGGACGGCGACGAGTTCCCGCTGCTCAGGGACCGACCGCTGGTGGACGGGGGAGCGGCCGCCTACGTCTGCCGGCACTTCACCTGCGACGCGCCGACGACGGACCCGGCCGAGCTGGCACGCAAGCTCGGCCGCTGACGGCGCCGGCCGGGCGAGGGGCTACCAGCAGACGAGCGAAGCGCCGCCGGCCGGCCGGTACTCGGCCTGGGGGATCTCACTGGAAGGGGTGGGGCGGGCCGGCGGCAGCGGCTCGTCCGCGCGCAGCCGCGCGAACACCTCCTCGGCGTGCGCCACGTTCCAGGCGACCGAGGACCCGGCGCCCTGGACGGTCTCGAAGCGGAGGACGGGCACGGTCGCGAACTCCATACGGTCCGGGGTGAGGTTCCGCAGGCGCATGGCGAGGAACATCAGGTCCAGGGTGGAGAGCCCGCGATGCTCCGCGGCCGTCGGCCCGCTCAGCACCGAGGCGAACGTCATCAGCCGCAGCGGGTTCCCCAGCAGGTCCGAGCGCACCTTCCGCAGGGTGTTGAGGACGAACTGCTGCTGCTTGCGGATCCGTCCGAAGTCCATCTGCCCGTCGGCGCGCCGCGAGCGCACGTACTGGAGGGCCTCTCCGCCGCCGACGTTCGTGGTGCCCGGCTGGAGGTCGATGCCGGTGGACGTGTCCTTCAGCGGCTGCGCGGCACAGATCGGCACGCCGCCGTCGAACTGGTCCACGGCGTCCATGAACCGGCGGAAGTCGATCTCCAGATAGCGGTGCACGGGGAGCCCCGTCGTCCTTTCGACCATCTCCATCGCGTACGAAGGACCGCCCTCGGCCCAGGCGCCGTTGAGCTTCGCCGCATGGGCGCCGTGCGTCGCGCCCGTCCGTCGGTCCCGGTGGCCGGCGGCGAACTCGGTGAGCGAGTCGCGCGGCAGCCCAAGGACGCTGACCCGCCTGTTGTCGGCGGAGACGTGCACCAGCATCATCACGTCGGTGCAGCCGCACTCCTTGCCGCCGAGCCGGTACGCCTCCTTCTCCCGCGCGGTCACGCCCTTCCGCGTGTCGAGACCGACCACCAGGATGTTGAGCCCCCGGCTCGGGGACGGCAGGGCGGGGGACGGCAGGGCGGCGGGGGCGGCGGCGAGCGCCCCGGAACCGAGGGCGACGAGCGCCGCGGTGGCGAGCGCGAGTCGCCGCGGACGCGTGAATTTCCTGACGGACACGGGCGTACACCACCGTAGGTCGGGAATGTGGACCCGCACAGTAAATCGATTCCCGTCGCACACAGGTTCGCGACGCGACATCGGCCGATGGAATCACTCTCCTGCGGGGTCTGTGGAATGATGCGGGAACCGCACCGGATGGGAGGGAAAGATGGCACCCGATCCCGGGAAATGGGAGCGGATGGCCTTCATTCCGAAGAGCCGTTATGTGGTCGACCCGCCACCCGCCGACCGAGGACCGTTCCCCCTGTACTCCTCGCTGGCACGGCGGTGGGCCCAGGCGGGCCGCACGGTGCCGGGAGTCCCCGATCACGAGTGGGAGCGGCTGATCAGGGCGCCGATCTGGCCGCGCTGAGCCGAAATCGCGGCGTCCGGCGTAATTCGGTGAATGCGATGGAGTGAATGCCGCCGGTTCGGCTACGCGTGCGGTCCACTTCCGAGGCATGGTGCTCGGCGAAGTGTGCAGCGGAAGCCGGGGCATGAAAATGTGCCCCGTGTGATCACGAAAGCCGTGAGTAGTCTTCCGCCGCAGAAAGGATTCAGACGAAATGAAGTGCAAGAAGGCTGCGGCCGTCGTCGCCGGAATCATCATGGCCATGGGTGCGGCGTCGCCCGCCTTCGCGGACGCGGAGGCGCAGGGCCTGGCTTTCGGTTCGCCGGGCATCCTTTCGGGGAATGTCGTCCAGGTTCCGATCCACGCGCAGATCAACGCCTGCGGCAACTCCATCAGCGTCATCGGTCTGCTGAACCCGACCTACGGCAACGTCTGCGTCAACGCCTGACGCCGGCGCCCCCTCGCAGGGGCGCGATCTGAAGGGCCGGACCCGGAAGGTGCCTGTCGCACCTGCCGGGACCGGCCCTTCGTCATGCTTCCCGGGAGTCCCTTGAGCAGGGCGTGGCGGAGCCAGGCCCAGGTCATGGCGAGGCCGGGGGCGGGGTCGTCGGCGGCGAACCAGGCCGTCTCCACGCGCCGCGTCGGGTGTCCGGACTCCACGGCCGGTTCCGCCTCCGGTGGCGCGACCGTCTCCGTACCGCCCGCGTCGCCGTACCGCCCACCGCCCCCGATGCCCCGTTCGGCGTCGGGGCGGCGGCGCGGGGAGGTGAGCAGAGCCAGCGCCGCGTAGTTCTCCACCACGAACCGGCGGCCGTACACGGGGGAGTGCGGCGGGACCCGGCGCCCGGTCAGGTCCAGGTGCGTCGCACGGACGACGTCGAGCCCGTCGCGGTCCGCGAAGAGCCGGAACTGGGCGCCGGGGCGTGGGTTGAAGTCGATCAGGTGGTACGTGTCCGTCGACCGGTCGAGCCGGAAGTCCAGATCGACCACGCCCCGGTGGCCGAGCGCGGCGAGCAGTTCGCGGGCGATGCGCTCCACGGCGGGATTCGGCATCCACCGGCCGACCGCCGTGAGCCCGGCCCCGTGCGGCCACGAGCGTTCCTTGCGCCCAGTGGCGGCGGCGACGCAGCGGCCGGTGGAGTCCGCGTACCCGTGGAAGAACCAGTCCAGGTGCCGCCCCGCCGGCAGCAGCCGCTGGAGCAGCAGCCGGCTGCCGGCCTGGGGGGTACGGGCGTACAGCGCGCGCACCTCGGCGAGTGAGCGCACGATCGACGTACTGCGCAGCCCGCTTCCGGCCGGGAGCAGCCAGGGACAGCTCCACTTGGCGACGACCGGCAGCCCGAGCGACCACGCCATGGCGGCCGCCTCGTCGGCGCCGGCGGGGATCTCGGTACGGGGGTGGGGGAGGTTGAGGGCCCGGCAGGTCTCGGCGAGGGCCGCCTTGTCGGCCACCCGCAGGAGCCGCTCGGGCGTCTGGTCGGGCAGCAGGTACCGGCCCGCGAGCTCGGTGCGGTGCTCGGCCAGCGCGAGGGCGGTGAGGTCGTCCATGGGGACCAGGAGCGCGGGCCCGGGACCGGAGAGCCCGTCGGACAGCGTCAGCAGGAGGCGGCAGAGCTCGGCGGGGGAAGGGGCGTCCGGGCTCAGGTGGACGTCGCGGACGTAGCGCGAGCGGGCGACGGGGCTGGTGAGCGATTCGATCACCGCGTGGACCGGGATGCCGGCCCGCCCGAGGGACCGGGCGGCGCCGAGCGTGCCGTGATGAAAGGGATTCCGGTCGAGCCGCACGAGGAGAGCGGGGACGCCGGTGTCAAAACTCGGAACGGGATTCCTCACCTCGGGTGCCCCAAGTGGGCGATGGAATCCACCAATGGACTACGGATCAGATCCTCCCTGCGTTCACGGTCGGCTTATTAGGAATACTTTCTGAACATCGGATTGACGGCTCATCAAGTGGCGCGGGACGAGAAGGAGTGGTCATGGCCAAAGGAACACGTAAAGCATCGAGAACGTGGTGGGGGGTGTTCACCGCGGGGCTCCTCGCCTCGGGTTCGGTCGTGTTGTCCTCTCCGGCTCACGCTGCCGAACCCCTAACGACCGGAGCCTCCGAACCGCCTCTGTCCAGCGCGATGGGCGCGTTCCTGGAATCGGGCCCCGTGGGTGTCAGCCGCATCCGTCAGATGGAGCGGTGGCTCGGCGGCAGGGAGCTGCGGGTCGGGCACACGTACCTCCCCGGCGACCTCTGGTCGAACATCGAGGGCCCCCCGGGCTTCCTGGACGCCTGGGCGGACTGGCGCAACGAGCGCGAGGACCGGCTGTTCGTCCTGAACGTGCCGATGCTGGAGCGCAACGAGGCCGGGGTCTCCGACCAGGAAGTCCGCAGGCAGCTCCGGCTCGGCGCCGCGGGGTACTACGACCACCACTTCAGGGCGCTGGCCGAACGTCTGGTCGACCTGGAGGCGAAGGACACCGTCATCGTCCTCGGGTGGGAGATGAACGGCACCACGTACACCCACCGGTGCGCACCGGATCCCGCGTCGTGGAAGAAGTACTGGAACCGGATCGTCACCGCGATGCGTTCCGTCCCCGGTCAGGAGTTCCGCTTCGACTTCAACCCGAGCCGGGGCAGGGACGCCGTTCCGTGGACGGAATGCTATCCGGGTGACGACGTGGTCGACATCATCGGAATGGACTCGTACGACCAGCCGTCGGGGGCCGGTTTCGACAGCCACGTCAATGAGCCGTACGGGTTGCGCGCACAGGTGGAATTCGCGGCCGAGCACGGAAAGCAGATCTCGTACCCGGAATGGGGGCTCTTCCGGAACGGGGACAACGCCGAGTACATGCGGCGCATGATCGAATGGATGGAGCAGCACAAGCCGCTCTACCACACGATCACCGACTACTGCCCGCACGGCGTCTGGCAGTGCGATGACAATCCGAGGTCGTCGCAGGTGTTCCGTCAGATGCTGTACGGCGCCGAACCCGAGGTGCCGGAGGTGCCGGAGGTCCCGCCGAAGCCGGAGGTTCCGCCGAAGCCGGAGGTTCCGCCGGTTCCGAAGCCCGAGCCGAAGCCGGAGGTCCCGCCGGTTCCGAAGCCCGAGCCGAAGCCGGAGGTCCCGCCGGTTCCGAAGCCGGAACCGAAGCCCGAGGTCCCGCCGGTTCCGAAGCCGGAACCGAAGCCGGAACCGAAGCCTGAGCCCAAGCCGGAACCGAAGCCGGAACCGAAGCCTGAGCCCAAGCCTGAGCCCAAGCCCGAGCCGAAGCCGGAGGTCCCCCCGAAGCCCGAGGTTCCCCCGAAGCCGGAAGTCCCGCCGAAGCCTGAGGTTCCCCCGAAGCCGGAAGTCCCGCCGAAGCCCGAGGTTCCCCCGAAGCCCAAGCCGGAGCCTCAGCCCGGGAAGGACTGCCTGAGCATCAACCTCGGTTCCTGGGTGGAGAGCTGGCTTGGTGGGCCCCTCTGCATCGACAAGGGCGACTCGAAGGACGAGATCGACGACATCGTCGACGAGATCGACCTCAACGACGTCGACGACATCGAGCCCTGGGAGGAGATGATGGACAGCGAGAACTGGCCCTTCTGATCACCCGAGGGTCACCGCGGCGGCGGAGGAGTTCATCCTCCGCCGCCGCTCGGCCGTCCGCGCAGACGTCCGACCGCCCGCCCCACCCACGCCCGCTCGCGAGCCTGCCGCGCCAGCCGACGACGCCCGTCCGCCGCGCCCGCCAGCAGCCACAGCAACGGAGCCGCGATCCGGCCGGACAGCATCAGCCGCTGGTTCGGCACGGTCTCCGGCCGCCAGTGCCGCTTGTACGGTTCCGTGCCCCTCAGCATGCTCAGCGTCGCGCGCCCGCTCGCGCTGGTCTCGCGCGCCCCGTGCCGCAGGAGCATCGTCGCCACATCGACCTTCCGGGCCCGCAACACCGGATCCGCGCCGTACAGGTATCCGCCCGCGAGCCGCGGTGACATCAGGGTGAGGTCGGCCGCGACCACGTCCCCGGCGAGCCGGAACTCGGTCACCCGCGCGTTCCCGCACTCGACCATCGGCCGGACCGCCCGCGCGAGATGCTGCGCGAACCGGTCGCTGGTGTGCTCGGCGGTCACCCCCCTGCCCTGCCACTGGAGCTGGTGGAGCCGCAGCAGCCGTTCAAGCGCCGCCGGCACCTCCTCCCCGGTCACGACCCGCTCGTCGATGCCGAGCGCGTCCAGCTTGCGCAGCTTGGCCCGTACCCGCTGGGCCTTGGCCGACGGGATCCGCTGGAGCAGGTCGTCCATCGGCACTGCCGGCAGCTCCAGACAGAGGGAGTCGGCGAGCCGTCTGCGCGGACCGCGCCAGCGGCCGAAGACCTGCTCGGCCGCCGCCCCCGGCCGCACCTCGCGCAGATCGATCACCGCGCGGCGCGCCGCCCGGGCAAGGGCTCCGGCCAGCGCGGGGACCGCGTCCGGGCAGGAGTCGTCGAGGAGGACGTCGGTGAAGTCGGTGATCGCGCCGCCGAGCTGGGTGAGGACCGGCAGCGGGCCGCGGGCGCGCATCAGGGGCGCCGCGGCGACCAGTTCGCCGTCCTCCCGTCGTACGAGCACCACGCGCAGCGCGCCGGGCCTGCCGTACGACACCCACCACGAGTGCAGCCACGCGTGGGACTGGAACGGGGTCGCCGTCGAGCAGCGCGTGTACAGCGCTCCCCACCGGTCGGCGAGTCCGCCGAACTCCGCCTCGTCCCGGCAGATCTCGGCGCGCAGGCCGCCCGCGCCCGCCGTGCTCACACCGTCTCCGGTTCCGGCTGGTGCTGTACGCCCGCCGGACCGGGGACGGCGGCGGACTGCCGCGAGTGCCGGGCCTCGGCGCGCGTGGCGCGCGAGGGGCGGACCAGGAGCGCCAGACCGCCGAGCAGACCGCCCGCGCAGCCGCCGACGAGCGCCGAGAGCGGCGCGGACGGTGAGACCGGCGCGGTGGGCTTGGTCGCCCGCGAGAACTGCACCACCTTCACTCCCGTGCTCCCCGAGACGTGCGAGCTGTTGAGGACCAGGGCGCGGGCCACTCCGTCGGCCATGGACACCGCCTCGGCCGGCTTGGCCGCCCTCGCCGTGATGGAGATCATCGGCGCGTCCGGGCTCGTGGCCGCCTGCACGCTGGAGCGCAGGGTCTGCGCGGAGACCCCGGCCCACACCTGGGCGTCGCCGGTCACCGCGATGTCGGTGGCGACCCGCCCGTACGCCTGGGCGAAGCCGACGGCCGCGGCCGGGTCCGACTTCCCGGCCGGGACCACGATGACGTAGCTCGTCGCCGCGTACTCCGGAGCCTTCAGCGCTCCGTAGCCGGCGCCGAGGACGGCGCCCGCGAGCACGGAGGCGGGCAGCGCCCACCAGCGTTGCGGGGTCCGCAGAGCCGTCGGGAGGGGGGAGCGGCGCGACGGCGGCGGGCCGGGGTTCGCGGAGCCGGGGGAGCTCGCCGAGCGTGAGGAGCGTGAAGGGTTCATCGGGTGTCTCGCTTCGCGGGGAGAGGGGTGCCGTGTACGGCCTGTTCGTAGAGGGACATCAACTGCCGTGCACTGTGGGCGATGTCGTAGCGGGACGCCGCGGCGGGCGGCGGGAGCCGCGTGAGCCGGGCGTCCTGGATGCCGTGCAGCGCCGAGACGACCTCGGCGACCGAACCGCCGATCCGGCGGGCGCCCGGGGCCGCGTCGGGCAGGTCGTCGATCGCCGGACACGCCGCGTACAGCACCGGCAGTCCTGCGGCGAGCGCCTCGACGACCGCCAGGCCGAACGACTCGTCGGGGGAGGTGGAGACGAAGACGTCCATCGCGGCGAGCAGCGACGGCAGATCGGGTTCCCCGGCTCCCTCCGGTGCCGGGTCCTCGCAGGCTCCCGCGAACACCACCCGGTGGGCGGCCCCGCACTCACGGGCAAGGGCCTTCAGCCGCGCGCGCTCCTCGCCCTCGCCGACGAGGAGCAGCCGAGCCTCCGGCACCGAAGCCACCGCCCGTACGAGCAGATCGAATCGTTTCGCGGGCGAGAGGCGCCCCACCCCTCCGACGACGAACGCGTCCTCGGCAAGACCGAGCAGCTTCCTGCCGAGCCGTCGGCGGTCCTCGGTGTAGCCGAAGCGGGCCGTCTCGATGCCGTTGGGCACGACGTGGATACGGGACGGGGCCACGCCCCACTCCTCAAGGCGGCGCGCGACGCTGGGGGAGACGGCGACGGTGGCGGTGCCCAGGCGCTCGCCGGCCAGGTAGAGGGCGCGGGTGCCGGCGGACAGCGGGCGGCCCTCGATCTGGGTGTCGCCGAGGGAGTGCTCCGTGGCCAGGACCGTGCGGACCCCGGCGACGCGAGCGGCGAGCCTGCCGTAGAGGTTCGCCCGGTACAGATGGGTGTGGACGAGGTCGTACCGGCCCCGGCGGATCAGCCCGGTGAGGCGGGGCAGTGCGCCGAGGTCGCGGTTGCCAGCCATGCCGAGGTGGGTGACGGGCGTGCCGTCGGCTTCGATGCCGCGGGCGACCGCGCCCGGGTTGGTGAGCGTCACGACCTCGGCGCGTACCGGCAGCCGGCGCAGCAGCAGCCTCAGCTGCTGTTCCGCGCCGCCGATGCCGAGGCCGGTGATGACGTGCAGGACCTTCATGAGGCGTCCGCCCCGGCCAGCAGCTGCGGGGCGGGCACCAGATCGGCGGGGCGGCGGCGGCGCAGCGGGTGCAGGACACGCTTGGCGGTGAGGCGCCAGGCGGCGTCCCGCTCGTCGATGTGGATGCGCGGCAGCGCGTGCGTGCTGGTCAGCGGGCCGGGGTCGATGGCGCAGGCGTGGCGGTAGCCGGCGGCCCGTACGGCGCGGATCGTCCGGGCGTCGACATGGCCGTACGGGTAGCAGAATCCGTCCACGGTCGTCCCGGTGAGGTCCTCCAGGAGGGCGCGGCTGCGGCGGGTCTCGTCGGCGAGGGCCGCGTCGTCGGCGGCGGGCAGCGACACGTGCCGCAGGCCGTGGGAGCCGATCTCCATGCCGGCCTCGGCGGCGCGCAGGATGCCGTCCTCGGTCAGCAGCGGCTTGCGCGGGCCGTCCCCGTCCCAGGTGTTCGCGCCGCCGAAGCGGCCCGGCAGGACGTAGACGGTGGCCGTGAACCGGTGGTGGCGCAGCAGCGGCACCGCCGATTCGAGGAAGTCCGCGTACCCGTCGTCGAAGGTGAGTCCGACCAGCCCCTTCGCGCGGCCCGCGGCCGTGGCGGCGAGCAGTTCCCGTACCGAGACACCGCGCAGCCCCCGGTCCCTCAGCCAGTGCAGCTGCCTGGCGAAGCGCACGGGGGAGACGGTCACCCGGTACGGATCAATCGGGGTGTCCGCGATCGAGTGGTACATCACCACCCAGGGGGGCGGCTTCGGCAGCAGACGACGAATCGCGGGGGTGCGGGGCGCCAAGGCAGCGGGCATGGGCGAGCCTTCGTGATGCGACGGGGGTGAGGGGCGGGATCTCGGGCGCGCGGGGCGCGAGAGCGGTGAAGAGCAGGAAGACGGAGGCGGTGACCACGCTCGAGACGGCGAGCGAGAGGAGCGTCGGGCTCACGAAGGCGGCGCAGAGCCAGCCGGCGGCGGTGGCCCACGCGGCGGCCGTGGCCAGCCGCAGGAGCCCCTCGCCGAGATAGCGGATGCGGACCGGGATGGACTGGCGGCGGGCGCCGATCAGCATCATCACGGCGGTGAGCGTGATGCCGAGGGCGTTGGCGGCGGCGATGCCGACCGCGCCCCAGAGGCGGGCGCCGGGGATTCCGGCGAGGGCGGTCACGGCGAGCCCCGTGGCCATGGCGGCGGCCGGGTACCAGAGCGGTCGCGCGGCGGAGAAGTAGCAGCGGACGAGGGTGCCGACGAGCGTCTGGCCGAGCAGCCCGAGGGCGTACACGCGCATGACCGCTGCGGTGGCCTCGGTGTCGGCGCGGTCGAACGCCCCCCGCTGGAAGAGGACTTCGACGATCTGCGGAGCGGCGGCGATCACGATCGACGCGCCGATGAGTACGACGACGGCGGCAAGGAGCAGGTCGCGCTCGACCCGGTGGCGGGCGCCCTCGGTGTCGCCCGCTGCCATGGCGCGGGCGACGACGGGGAAGCTGACCGTGCACAGCATCAGGGAGAGGATCATCGGCATCTGCGCGATCTTCTGCGCGTAGTTCAGATGCGAGATGGCGCCCGCCGGAAGGGGGGAGGCGAGGAAGCGCTCGATGAGGATCTGGGACTGACGGGAGACCGCGAAGGCGATGACGGGCGCGATGAGCCCGAGGACGAGCAGCCGTCCGTCGCCGGAGAGCACCGCCGCCGTCTCTTTCGGTGCCGGTGCCGGCTTCGGCGGGCGGCGCAACTCCTTCAGCAGATAAGGAGCTTGGACCAGCACCATCAGCACACCGCCGACGGCGACCCCGGCGGCCGCCGCCCGGACGCCGAAGGGCTCGCGGAGCACCACGACCGTGCCGATGATCCCGATGTTGTACGCGACGTAGATGGCGGCCGGTGGCAGGAAGCTGCCGTGAGCGCGCAGCGCGGCGGAGCAGTACCCGGCGAGCGCGAAGGTCAGGACGCAGGTCGCGGTCAGCCGGGTGCAGTCGACGGCAAGGCGGGGGTCCGCGAGACCGGGCGCGAGGGCGGCGACCAGGAGCGGTGCGGTGAGGACGAGGAGTCCGGCGACGGCGCTCACGGCGAGGGCGAGCCGGGGCAGGGTGGAGCGTACGAGGGAGAGTACGGGGTCACCGGAGAGGGCGCCGCTCCGCCGTGCGAGGGCCCGGCTGAACGCGGGCACCAGGATCAGCGCCATCGCGTCCTCGATGAGCAGCGTCGAGGCGAACTCGGGCACCGTCCAGGCCACCAGGAAGGCGTCCGTCTCGGCGCCGGCGCCGAAGAAGTGCGCCAGGATCTGGTCCCGTACGAGCCCGAGCGCCGCACCGGCCGCGGTGAGCCCCGCGGTGACGGCGGCGGCCCGCGCGAGGAACCGCCCGGAGGACTGCTGCGGGCGGAGCCGGTGGCGGCCCCGGCCGCCGGCGGTGTGCGCGCGCGGGGGCGGTGGTGAGGGGGACGGCGGGCGGCCCGCGCGGTCGGCCCCGGGCGGTTCCGGAGTCGGCGAAGGCGCCGTCACCGGAGCCGGGACCGTCGCCGCGTCCGTCGCATCCGGCTCCCCGCCCCTGGCGTCACGCACGCCGCACCTCCGCCAGGGACCACCAGGCCGCCAGACCGAGGACCACCGACATCAGGACCGTGGAGGGGCCGCCGATGTCCGCGTAGAAGAAGTCGATGAGCTGCCAGGACAGCAGGCCGACCGCCACCAGAGCGCACTCCGCGCTCCGCGAGCGCCGCCACAGCGCCCCCGCGAGGAGAGCCACCCAGCTGCCCGCCAGGGCGAGCAGCCCCACCAGGCCCTGCTCGCTCAGCACGAGCAGGTACATGTTGTGCGGGGAGAGCAGCGGCTGACGCCGGAAGTCGGCGCCCGCGCCCGCCGTGTCGCTGCCCGAGGACAGCGCGAGCGAGGCATGGGAGTCGCGGTACTGCGGGAAGCCCTTGAGCCCGACCCCCGTCACCGGCTCCGAACGCCACATCCGCTCCGCCGCCGCCCACATCGTGTAACGGTCCGTCACCGACTGGTCCGGCGCGGCCGTCACCTGCGTGATGCTGGCGACCCGCTCCTTCACCATCGAAGAGCCGACGCCGAGACCGCCGACGAGGACCACGGCAAGCGCGCCCACCACAAGCGCCACCCGGCCGGCCCGCCGGAGTCCCGAAAGCAGCAGCTGGAGCGCACACGCGAGGACCGTCGCGATCCACGCGCCCCGGCTGAAGGACACCACAAGCGGCACGCACAGCAGCCCGGCGCAGACGACCGCCGCCGTCCGCGTCCGGCCTCCGCCGCCCAGCGCGATCCCGGTGACGACGACGAGTCCGTACGACACGATCGTCGCCATGCCCATCACATCGGTCGGTCCGAACGTCCCGACCGCCCGGATGTCCTCCCCCATGTACGAGGCGCCCGTGCCGGTCAGGTACTGCACCACACCGACCCCGCCCTGGAGCAGCGCCAGAGCGACCAGCGCCCACGCGACGAGCGCGAAGTCCCGTCGGTCACGGATCATCAGCAGCACGGCCGCCGGGACGAGCACGAAGACCTGCACGTAACGGGCGACGCCCGGCAGGCTCGCGGCCGGGTCGTTCGACGTGATCGCCGACAGACAGATCCCGAGGACCGGAAGCCCGAGCACGACGGCCGCGCCCCGGGTCAGCGGCCGTGCCCCGCCGCGTACGACCCGTACGAGGCAGATCAGCACGAGCAGCCCCGAGGCCGCGTCGGCGAGCGTGCCCGAACCGCCCGTCCCGCCCTCCGCGCCACCGGCGGGCGGCACGAGCAGCAGGGCGATCACCGCGAGGACCGGGGACAGCGCCCCCGCCCGGCGGAGCAGGTCGCGCGTCTGCCGACGCGCCGCCACCGGCCCGAGCGCGGGTCCCGGCACGCGTACCGGTACGGCCGTCGTCATCGTCAGCTCCCCGCGGGCCGGACGAGCCCGGCCGCGGTCCGCAGCAGAATGCGGACGTCCTGCCAGAACGACCAGTGGTCGATGTAGTGGTTGTCGAACCGGCAGCGGTCCTCGATCGAGGTGTCACCGCGCAGTCCGTGCACCTGCGCCAGACCGGTCAGCCCCACCGGCATCCGGTGGCGGTCGGCGTACCCGGCGTGGACCTTGCTGAACTGAGCGACGAAATAAGGGCGTTCGGGCCTCGGGCCGACCAGGCTCATGTCCCCGCGCAGTACGTTCCACAGCTGCGGCAGCTCGTCGAGCGACGTCCGCCGCAGGAAGCCGCCGACCGCGCTCATCCGCCGGTCGTTGGCGACGTTCCACCGCGTCGCCGACTCGGCCTCGTCGGCGCGCAGCGTACGGAACTTCAGCAGCGTGAACAGCCGCCCGTTCTGCCCCACCCGTTCCTGGTGGAACAGCACACCGGGCCCGTCCGAGAGCCGTACCGCCACCGCGCAGAGCAGCAGCACGGGCAGCGCGAGCACGAGTGCCGGACCGGCCAGGGTCACGTCGAGGACGCGCTTCGCGGTCAGACCGCGCCGCTCGGCCGGCGGGACGAGACGGCGGCAGCCGTGCCCCCACAGGTGCTCGCCCATCGCCCCGCCGTGCCGCTGCTCGCCCACCCGCCAGGTGGTGCACCCGTAGTGCTGGAAGAGCATCACCAGGGCCGGGTCGTCGGTCAGGAACACCGCGTCGAGGACGGTGTTCTGGATGACGGCGCGGTGGATCTCCTCGGTGGTGGTCAGGACCGGCAGCCCCGTCTCCCCGGCCGGCTCCGGCGAGTCCCCGTTCTGCCGGGCGCCGACGATCCCGACCGGCCGGATCCCGTACTCCGGATGCTGCCCGAGCGAGGCCGCGAACCGCTGGGCGGCGGCCGGCCCGCCGACGACAAGCGCGGACCTCGGATGCGTCCGCGCCGTCCGTCGCCTGCGGGCGTGCACCGCGCCGCGGAGCAGGCACACGGCGACGAGCTGGGTGGCGTACGCCGAGCAGAGCGCGGCCGGACCGATCGCCAGAGCCGGGGTGTACGCGGCGACGGCGGCGGCCGCGGCACACCACGCGACGCCGATCCGGGCGGCCAGCGCGGGCAGCTCGTCCAGGACGGAGGTGAGGGGCCCGGGCCGGTACAGTCCGGCACCGCCGTTGAGTACGAGGACGCCCCCGAGGACAAGCAGGAGCAGCCGGACCTCGCGGTACGGCTCGGCGAGCGGTCCTGCCGTGAGCAGCACGGCCAGGGCGTCGGCCGTCACCAACGGGACGGCGGCGAACCGCGTCCGCGCGGACCGGCGCTGCGGCAGAGCGAGCCGGTCGGCCGCGCCACGCCGCGGTGCGAGGGAGGCGAGTCCGTGAGCGTGTCCCCGGCTCGCCGGGGGCCAGGCCCCCGGCGCGGGAGGGATGCTGGTGCTTTCCGTGGTCACGGCGAAATCGGCTCCCTGCGCTCAGTGCTCCGCGCTCCGGCCAGTTCGCGGTACACGTCCGCGACGGCCGCGCCGGTGCGCCGCACATCGAATCTGCTGAGTACGTGTTCGTGGGCCTGGCGGCCCAGGGACCGCCGCAGCTCCGGCCGGCCGAGAAGGCGGCCGACGGCGACGGCGAGGGCGGCCGGGTCCCCGGGCGGGACCAGACACAGGGGTTCGTGGCCCGGCGGCAGGCTCTCTCTCGCGCCGTCCACGTCGCTGACCACCACGGGACGGCCGCTCGCCATCGCCTCCAGGGGCGCGAGCGCCATGCCCTCCCAACGGGACGGCAGGACGACGAGGTCGGCGGCCCGGTACCAGGGGGTGGTGTCGTCGACGGCGCCGGTGAAGCGCACCGACGGGTGAGCCGCGGCCCGCAGTCGTTCGCCGTCCGGGCCGTCACCGACCAGGACGAGGCGGGCCGTGGGGGCCTGGGCGAGGACGGCGGGCCAGGCGGCGAGCAGGGTGTCCTGCCCCTTCTGCCGGCAGAGCCGGCCCACGCAGACGACGACGGGTCCGTCACCGGACCGGCCGGGGGCGGCGCTTGCGACGGCGTCGGCGGAGGCGTCCGCGAACCTGGCCACGTCCACACCGTTGTGGATGACGGACCAGGAGGCGCGTACGCCGGCCGCCTCGCCGGTGCGGCGCTCGGCCTCGCTGACGCAGACGATGCGCTGGGTCCAGCGCGCCGCCCGGCGTTCCCAGCGCCGGGCCAGCGCGGCGACCGTGCCTTCGACCGCTTCGAAGGACCAGGCGTGCGGCTGGTACACCGTCGGCAGAGATCCGCGCAGCGCCAGCCGGGCGCACAGTCCCGCCTTGGCGCTGTGGGCGTGCACCAGGTCCGGGCGGGCGGTACGGATCAGCCGGGCGAGGCCGAGCGTCTCGCGGACAAGCCGGGGGCCGGGGTCACGCCCGGCCCGCCACGCGTACACGTCGGCACCCTCGGCGCGGACGGCCGCGGCGAGCGGCGTGCCGGGCGGGCAGGCGACGGTGACCCGCATCCCGGCGCGGAGCTGGTCGCGGACCAGGTCCGCGACGACACGGGCGACGCCGCCGTCCCCGGGCTGGACCGCGTGCAGGACGGAGAGGTGGGAGGAGTCCGGTTCTCTTGGAGGCGGCATGTCAGTGTCCGACGTCCGCCCGGAGGGAAAGCGTCGCCCGCCGGGCGGCGCCGGACCGGGCGCACGGCGCGCCGCGGCGCACAGCAAGAACCGCTGAATTCCTCATACAGGTTCTCCGCTTTGATGAGAGAAAGTAGGGAACACCCGTGAAGACCGGGGAGAGGGAAGCTTCCGACCGTGCGAAAACGGTGTCCGCGCGGCTGGACCGTGAGCGACGTCGGCGAACGTTATAACGCTGATTCCGGGCGATAGTAAGCATTAGATGCTCACAAAGACTAACCTTCGTATCCGGGCGGCCGTTTCCTCGTTGAGCGTGTTGCGCCATTCCCGGCTCACTTGCTCGAATACCCCTCTGATGGCCCAAAGATAGGTTGAACGTCACCCATTCGGGAGAGCAACCGAAGAATGGGAACCGCGTTGTTGAGGGAGCCGGGCTGATCCGGTCACACCGCTGACCTTCCGGTCCGCGTGATTCGCAATCGATCGAGGAGCGCTTCCCCATGTCCCGTATCGCAAAGGCTGTCGCCCTGTTCGCGGGTGTCGCCGCGTCCGTCGCCGGTGCCACCGGTGTCGCCGTCGCCGACTCCGGCGCCTCGGGTCTGGCCGCCGCATCCCCGGGCATCCTGTCCGGCAACGTCGTGCAGGTGCCGATCCACGTGCCGATCAACGTCTGCGGCAACACCGTCAACGTCATCGGCATCCTCAACCCCACCTTCGGCAACACCTGCGTCAACGCCTGATCCCCCACGCGGATCGCGGTCCCCGAGGCCGGTGCGCCACCCCTCCCGGGGTGTGCGTGCCGGCCTCCCGCTCGTTCGTACGCACCCTCGTGCGCCGCCCGGTGCAACGGCGTACGCCCCTGGGGGTGGCAGGACGGGGGGTGGATTCACCCGAACGAATGCGTGGCGCTCAGTAGTTCTCCCGTCGCGGAGAGCTATAGCCCCAGGGCCGGTGGGGGGAAGCCGTTCGGCGCGTGGTCCGGTCGGCAAATAGGACCGGGCCCCTTCATTCGGGTGCAGTGTCGTCCCCCCGGAGTTTCCGGGGAGCACGCCTCTCGTTACAGAGGCAGAAGGACGCGCGGGGTCACTCAACTCACCCGCGCGGCAAGCGACTTGCTTGCGAAGAAGACGCATCGACGCTCAGAGGAAAGGACTCACTCCATGAAGCCCACCAAGGTCGCCGCGATCGTTGCCGGTTCCGTCATGGCCCTCGGTGCCGCCGCACCCGCCATGGCCATGGGGCCGGCGGAGCTTCCCGCCGGCCTGGGCGGGGGGCTCGGCGCGATCTCCAGTGAGGGCCTGGAGACGGACGCGCTGAGCAGCACCACGGAAGGTTCCCCGGTCGAGACCGTGGGCGAGGTCACCGAACAGCTGAACGAGACCGGCAAGAAGACGCCACTGCTCGGTGGCCTCCCGCTGGGCGGCTGACGCTCCCTCAGTATCCGGACCCCACACGACTCTTTCCACGGTGATCGGCTGATCGAATGATTTTCTGATCCGCCGCCGTGTGGGGCCGGTTCTTCGTCGCGTGCCACTCCTTACGCTCTCGCCCATCAACCACGGAAGGTCGGCTCATGGAGAGACCGAGGACGGCGTTCCGTAACCAGTTCGTCTGTGACTGACGGACTGGGCGCGCGGAAAGGCCGGTCGGAGCGAGGGGGAACCTCGGCCGGTCTCTCCCTTTCTCCAGAGGAAGAGCGGTATGCGATCCATCATCACCAGGAAGCTGCTCACTGCCGCAGCCGCGACGGGCATTCTGTCGCTGACCGGAGGGTTCGCCGTGGCGGCGAACTCCGCGGGGGACACGCCGGGGCCCGACGCGGGCCACCATCGTCAGGCCCCTCTCTCGATGAGCCTGTGCGGGGACTCCGTGAAGCTCGCGGACATCGGCGGCGAGGCGGTCCGTGACCTCTGCGCCCGGGCCCTCGACGACCCCGACGGGTACGGGGACGGCCCCGACGAGGAAACCCCCGACCACCCGGGCGAGAACCCGGCGCCTCCCGGCCACCCGACGAACCCGGGGCATCCGACGTATCCGGGTGAGCCGACGAAGCCGGGGCATCCGACGTATCCGGGTGAGCCGACGAAGCCGGGGCATCCGACGTATCCGGGTGAGCCGACGAAGCCGGGGCATCCGACGTATCCGGGTG
>NZ_JBVHUJ010000004.1:550681-731384 GCF_055565415.1 Streptomyces sp. NPDC028711
TGAGCCGACGAAGCCGGGGCATCCCACGCACCCCGGCGAGCCGACGAAGCCTGGCGAGCCGACGAAGCCGGGTGAGCCGACGAAGCCCGGTGAGCCGACGAAGCCGGGTGAGCCGACGAAGCCCGGTGAGCCGACCAAGCCGGGTGAGCCGACGAAGCCCGGTGAGCCGACGACGCCGGGACCCACGAACCCCGGTGAGCCGACGAAGCCTGGTGAGCCGACCAAGCCCGGTGAGCCGACCAAGCCGGGTCCGACCGGAACCGGTAAGCCCGAGCTTCCCGACACCGGAAGTGACACCGCGGCACTGACGGGCGCCGCGGCCGTGAGCGCCGCCCTGCTCCTCGGTGGAGCGGTCCTCCGAGTCCGTGCCGGACGTGCGATCCGCGCCGGACGGTCCGAACGCCTCCACTGACGCGTCGGGCTGACCGCCTGTCAACCTGGGCCCTCGCCGTCACCGGTGAGGGCCCTCGGCGTTGCTGCGCACAGGCGAATTTTCGCAACGTTCTCGCCATCGGGCTCGTTTACAGGACAACGCTTCACAGCACCGTCGTCACCGTCCGAAGGGCACACGCAGTCATGAACCTGCGATCACAAGCCGGCATGGGAATCCTCATGACCGCTCTCGCCTCCGCGGCCATGGCCGCCCCCGCCTCCGCCGCCGAGGCCCCGGTGGTCGTCCCGCTCCAGGGCCTGGAGCCGGCGATCCCGATGGACGCGCCCACCGTGGCCACCGGTGTTCCGCTGCCCGTGCCGGGCGCCCCCACCGTCTTCCATGAGGGGCGCTCCCAGGGCATCCCGGACATCGGCCTGCCGCGGGTCCCGGTCGCCAGCACCGTCCCGGAGACCGTCCTCGCCGCCCCGCTCCCCGAGGTCATCGAGGGAAGCCAGCTCGGCACGGCTCTGTTGACCAGCCCCGGCGCGCCCCTGAAGGCGGCCACCCCCGCGGCCGGGCTCGGCAACCCGATCGGCATGCCGCGCGGCGACAGGTACGGGCTCCCGGACCTCACGATGCCGAATGCCGGCGTCGTCACTCCCGCGGTGAACGGGGGGCTGAGCCCCCAGCTGGGCCTGGCGCAGCCGACGGCCTGACCGGCGTTCCTTCGCGGGAACCATGGCCCTGCGGGTGAAGACACGATTCTTCCCCGCTACCCGAGGGGTCGTTGCTCGTTACAACAGAAGGCCCGTCGCATGGCCGTGGCCCGCGGATCAGGAGGTTCGGCCGTCGTATCCGACGGCGGACGGACCACCGGTCCGCGGGCCCTCGTCCTTTCTTTCTGTCCCGTCCGGCCCAAAGGCCGTTACTCGTGTGCCTTTTCGGCGTTGAACGGGACTGTGCGGCCGTGATTCTCGCGGTCGTCTTTCCACGTCCAAGGAGTTCTTGATGTCTCGCATCGCGAAGGCTGCCGCTGTCCTCGCCGGCACGGGTGCCGTTGCCCTCAGCGGAGCCGGCATGGCCGTCGCCAGCACGGGCGCCGAGGCCATCGCCGCCGCGTCCCCCGGTATCGCCTCCGGCAACGTCGTCCAGGTCCCGGTCCACGTGCCGATCAACCTGTGCGGCAACACCGTCACCGTCATCGGTCTGATCAACCCGGCGTTCGGCAACACCTGCGCGAACATCGACGGTCACGGTCACCACGACGGGGGCTACGGCGGCTGATCCCCTTCCCCACGGAGCGGCCCCCCGGCACATCTGCCGGAGGGCCGTTTTCCATGTGTACGGCGGGGCCGCCCGCGTACCTCAGGCGTACCGGTAGATCGCGCTGTGGTCGAGCATCTGCGCCGGGGTGACGCCCCACGGGCCCATCCGCTCGTCGCGGGCCGCGATCCGGCCGTACTGCGAGTCTCCCAGCGGCGGGGGTTGCGTCGGCAGGTAGCCGGCGCGCGGGTTGCGCTGCTGCCAGCGTGACCAGAGCAGGTCGACGAAGGAGTGGTGGAGCCAGAAGACCGGGTCGTTGACCGAGGCGCCGCCCAGCATCAGGCCGCCGATCCAGCGGTGCACCCGGTTGTGGATCCTGAAGCGCTCATTGCCCCGGCCAGGCGCCCAGCCCTCCAGGCGGTTGCGGAAGCCGGAGGCGCTCGTGGAGTTCCAGGGAGCCACGTCGTACACCGTCTCGCGCATCACCGCGTCGACCTCCGCCGCGGTGGGGAGCGTGATCGGGTCGCGTGGGCGGCCGAAGTCCCTGGTGAGGAAGGCTCCTTCGGTCATCGCGTGGGTGATGGTCCAGCGCCCGCCCGCGTGGGCGAAGGGCCCGGTCATCACCTGGAGGTCGCCGCGCCGGCCGTTGCCGCCCATGAAGTCGTCGTTCCAGAGGGAGGCGGCCGGAGTGTTGTCGCGGGTCCAGTCCCAGTACGGCACGGTGACCGTCGGGTCGATCCGGCGCAGCGCCCGCTCGAACTCCAGCAGGAACTTGCGGTGCCAGGGAAGGAAGCTGGGCGCCATGTGGGCCACGCGCAGGCGGCCTTCGCCGTCGGACGTGTAGTAGTCGATGTGGGTGCGGACGAAGTCGTCGTACTCCCCACGGCGCTTCAGCTCCAGGACCGCGGCGACGAACGTCCTCCGCTCGGCGCTGGTCAGATCGCGCTGGTTCTTACGCGTGTAGGCCACGCGGACTCCCTCCCGGGTGGACGCCGTGGGCGGCGGCGAAGCGGGTCAGCGGTGCGGACCCCAGCTCGTCCACGGCCGCGCGCGTGGCCGCCAGCGGCGTCGGATGGGTCTGGTAGTGATCGATGGGGGTGAGATAACCGCCGTCCGCGCAGCGCATCAGATGCAGCGGCCGGTCGTCGACGAGGACCTCGATCCCGTCGGCGGGCGCCGGGCGACCCTGGATGCGGCGGCCCCGGTACATCTCGTCGAACGTCTGGCCGGACGGCGCGTCGGTGGCGGGCGCCGCGCCCACCGTGCCGCTCCGGGGCGTCATGGCGATACGGGCGAGCGCTCCGCCGGTGAAGAGGGCGATGCTCAGGGGGAAGAGGGACCGCAGTGCGAGACGGCGCGGGACGGTCATGAGTGATCTCCTGGTGGTCCGGAGGCCCGCCGCAGGCGGAGGGAAATGCCCTGAAGGAACAACGAGGAAAACGCCGATTTGTTGTGGTGGAAATTTCAGCCGGGTGAATGTCGGCCGATCGGGTGAATGGGCGCGGAGTGACGGGCATGTGACCACTAGCATCCGGACCCATGACTTCTTCCAATGTCGTTTCCGAGGCGCGCAGCGCCTCACCGCTGGGTAGCCTCGCGACCCTCTTCTGGACCACCGGTCCCACCGAGGAAAAGGCGTCCGCCGCGTATCTGATGGTGTATTCGCTCGGCGACGGCAGCGAGGGCCCCGAGGCCGGTGCGGAAGCGATGCGGGCCGCCGTGGAGGGCATGGGCCTGACCGTCGGCGGACCGGTGGTCGACGCGTCCGAGCAGCCCGGTATCGACGCCCACCTCCTCGTCGAGGCCCAGCAGGCGGTCCTCACGCTGCCGTTCCTCAAGCTGCAGTGTTCGGTGCCGGTGGAGTGGGAGGCGGCCGCCAAGAAGCTCGGACACGCCTACCTGGTCTGCTCCGTCCGCCCCTGGCCCGAGGCCGCGCCCGGCGGCCCGATCTCGGAGGAGCAGCTGCGCTCCTTCTTCGCCGGCGAGGATCCCCTGGCGGGCGGGGCGCACGTGGTGCTGCCGGTCCGGCGACTGCAGGGCTGAGCGGGCGGGCGGCAGCGACATGGCGACGGTGGATGTCCAGGGCGTACCGGGGCAGCGGCGGCTCGCGGGTGACGACGCGACGCAGGGACCGGCCGGGGCGGGCCGGGCCCTCGCCTGGCTGCTGATGATCACCGGGGCGGCCGGAGTGCTCGCCGCCTGGGTGATCACGATCGACAAGTTCAAGCTCCTGGAGGACCCCGGCTTCCAACCCGGATGCAGCCTGAACCCGGTCGTCTCCTGCGGCAACATCATGAAGAGCGAGCAGGCCTCGGTCTTCGGCTTCCCCAACCCGATGCTCGGGCTCGTCACGTACGCCGTCGTCGTCGCCCTCGGGGCCGGGCTGCTCGCCGGGGCCCGCTACCGGCCCTGGCTCTGGCTCGGCCTCAACGCCGGGATGCTCTTCGGCGTCGGCTTCTGCACCTGGCTGATGTACCAGTCGCTGTACGAGATCAACTCGCTCTGCCTGTGGTGCTGCCTCGCCTGGGTCGCCACCATCGTCATGTTCTGGTACGTCACCGCGCACAACGTCCGCCACCGGGTCATCCCCGCGCCGGCCGGGCTGCGCACCTTCCTCGGCGAGTTCACCTTCGCCCTGCCCGTCCTGCACATCGGGATCATCGGGATGCTGATCCTGACCCGGTGGTGGGAATTCTGGACGAGCTGACGTGAATCGTTTCCTCCCCTGGCCGCGGGCCGCACTCGCCGTGCTGCTCGCGGCCGTTCTCGTGCTCCTGGTGGCGCCCGAACGGATCGCGCCCGGCGGGCGGCACACCGGGAGCCGGGCAGCGCCCGAGCCGGAGCCCCTGCCCGGGGTGCCCTCGGGGTTCTTCACCGGCTCCGACGAGGCGGGGGTACGCAGGATCGCCCAGGCGCAGGCCTGGCTCGGCGGCGGGGCGCTGACCGTCGGCCACACGTATCTGCCGGGTGACCGCTGGTCCAACATCGAGGGCCATCCGGCGCTCTTCGGCCCCTGGGCGCGGTGGAAGGCGGCGCGGCCGGGGCGTCTCTTCGTGCTCAACGTGCCGCTGCTCGACCGCAGCGAGGAGGGCCTGCCGGACGCCGAGGTGCGGACGGGGCTCCGGAGCGGCGCCGCCGGGGCGTACGACCGGCACTTCCGGGTGCTGGGGGAGCGGCTCGTGGAGCACGGCCTCGGGGACGCGGTCCTCGTTCTCGGCTGGGAGATGAACGGCACCACGTACAGCCACCGCTGCGGACCGGACCCGGAGGCCTGGAAGACGTACTGGCGCCGGGTCGTCGGGGTGCTGCGGGCGGTGCCGGGGCAGCGGTTCCGCTTCGACTTCACGCCGAGCCGGGGGCGGGACGCCGTGGAGTGGCCGCGCTGCTACCCGGGGGACGACGTCGTCGACATCATCGGGATGGACGCGTACGACCAGCCCGAGGGGCTCGCCTTCGAGGACCAGGTGGCCGAGGAGTACGGGCTCGGGCACCACGTCCGGTTCGCGGCGGCGCACGGCAAGCCGGTCTCGTACCCGGAGTGGGGGCTCTTCAGGAACGGGGACAACCCGGCGTACGTACGGGGGATGCTCGACTGGTTCGCCCGGCACCGGCCGGTGTACCAGACGGTCACCGACTACTGCCCGCACGGAGTGTGGGGGTGCGCGGACAACCCCGAGTCGGCCCGGGTGCTGAAGGAGGCCCTTGGGGCGCCGGCCCGCCCGTGACGGCGGGCCGGCGTGGCCGTCAGGCGTGCTGGTAGGCCACCAGGGAGATGCCCACGTAGTGGACGATGAAGGCGGCCAGGGTCAGCGAGTGGAAGACCTCGTGGAAGCCGAAGTAGCGCGGGGACGGGTTCGGGCGCTTCAGGCCGTAGATGACTCCGCCCGCGCTGTAGAGCAGTCCGCCGACGATCACCAGGACGAGGACGGCGATGCCGCCCGCGCGCATGAAGTCGGGCAGGAAGAAGACGGCGGCCCAGCCCATCGCGATGTAGCAGGGCGTGTACAGCCAGCGGGGGGCGCCGACCCAGAAGACCCGGAAGGCGATGCCGGCGAGAGCCGCCGCCCAGACCGCCCACATGAGCGGCTTGGCCGTCGAGTCGGGGAGCAGGAGCAGGGTGAGCGGGGTGTAGGTGCCCGCGATGATCAGGAAGATGTTGGCGTGGTCGAGGCGCCGGAGCACGGCCTCGCCCCGCGGGCCCCAGTTGCCGCGGTGGTAAAGGGCGCTGATGCCGAAGAGCAGGCAGGCGGTGAGGACGTAGATCCCGCAGGCGAGGCGGGCGCGGGGCGAGTCCGCGAGGGCGACGAGGGCGACGCCCGCGACGATCACCGCGGGGAACATGCCCGCGTGCAGCCAGCCTCTCAGCCGGGGCTTGATCGGGAGCGCGGGGAGCTCGGTCGGTGTCGCGTCCGGCGTGGCTGCAGTCATGAGAAGTAATCGTACCTACGCCCCCGTAGGTCCCGGATATGAGTGGCGATGCTCACGTGGGCGGCCCCCTGGACATATGGGCGGATCCGTCGGATGATCAAATGAGTGCGGTCGGCACCGGATGAGCAGCTACGAAGCATCCGGGTCGCGGCCCCCACGGGGCACACACCAAAAAACCCCTCTACAAGGAGCAATCGTGGCGCGCGACAACGCGGCTCCCCAGACCCTTCCGACCCAGCACCAGGAGCTCGTCTCCTGGGTGAACGAGATCGCCGAGATCACCCAGCCGGACAGCATCGTCTGGTGCGACGGCTCCGAGGCCGAGTACGAGCGCCTGTGCGAGGAGCTCGTCGCCAAGGGGACCTTCACCAAGCTCGACCCGGTGAAGCGCCCGAACTCGTACTACGCGGCCTCCGACCCGACCGACGTCGCGCGCGTCGAGGACCGGACCTTCATCTGCTCCGAGAAGGAGGAGGACGCGGGCCCGACCAACCACTGGAAGGCCCCGGCCGAGATGAAGGAGCTCTTCGCGGGCTCCGAGGGGATCTTCCGCGGCTCGATGCGCGGCCGCACCATGTACGTCGTGCCCTTCTGCATGGGCCCGGTCGGCTCCCCGCTCTCCGCCATCGGCGTCGAGATCACCGACTCCGCGTACGTCGCCGTCTCCATGCGCACCATGACCCGCATGGGCCAGGCCGTCCTCGACGAGCTCGGCACCGACGGCTTCTTCGTCAAGGCCGTCCACACCCTCGGCGCCCCCCTGGGGGAGGGCCAGGAGGACGTGCCGTGGCCGTGCAACTCCACCAAGTACATCTCGCACTTCCCCGAGAGCCGCGAGATCTGGTCGTACGGCTCGGGCTACGGCGGCAACGCCCTGCTCGGCAAGAAGTGCTACGCGCTCCGCATCGCCTCCGTCATGGCCCGTGACGAGGGCTGGCTCGCCGAGCACATGCTCATCCTCAAGCTGACCCCGCCGCAGGGCGAGGCGAAGTACGTCGCCGCCGCGTTCCCCTCGGCCTGCGGCAAGACGAACCTGGCCATGCTGGAGCCCACGATCTCCGGCTGGACCGTCGAGACCATCGGCGACGACATCGCCTGGATGCGCTTCGGCGAGGACGGGCGTCTGTACGCGATCAACCCCGAGGCCGGCTTCTTCGGCGTCGCGCCCGGCACCGGCGAGCACACCAACGCCAACGCCATGAAGACCCTCTGGGGCAACTCCGTCTTCACCAACGTCGCGCTCACCGACGACGGCGACGTGTGGTGGGAGGGCATGACCGAGGAGGCCCCGGCCCACCTCACGGACTGGAAGGGCAACGACTGGACGCCCGCGTCCGAGACGCCCGCCGCCCACCCGAACGCCCGCTTCACCGTCCCGGCCGGCCAGTGCCCGACGATCGCCCCCGAGTGGGAGGACACCAAGGGCGTCCCGATCTCCGCGATCCTCTTCGGCGGCCGCCGCGCCTCCGCCGTCCCGCTGGTCACCGAGTCCTTCGACTGGAACCACGGCGTCTTCCTCGGCGCGAACGTCGCCTCCGAGAAGACCGCCGCCGCCGAGGGCAAGGTCGGCGAGCTGCGCCGCGACCCCTTCGCCATGCTGCCGTTCTGCGGCTACAACATGGGCGACTACATGGCCCACTGGGTCAAGGTCGGTGCCTCGGCCGACGCCGCGAAGCTCCCGAAGATCTACTACGTCAACTGGTTCCGCAAGAACGACGCCGGCAAGTTCGTCTGGCCCGGCTTCGGTGAGAACAGCCGCGTCCTGAAGTGGATCGTCGAGCGCCTGGAGGGCAAGGCCGAGGGCGTCGAGACCCCGATCGGCATCCTGCCGACCCCGGAGTCCTTCGACACCGAGGGCCTGGACCTGCCGGCCGAGGACCTGGAGTTCCTCCTCAAGGTCGACCGTGACGTGTGGCGGGAAGAGGCCGCCCTCGTCCCCGACCACCTGAACACCTTCGGCGACCACACGCCGAAGGAGCTGTGGGACGAGTACCGCGCCCTCGTGGAGCGCCTCGGCTAGTCCCTTCGAGACTCGTGGTGGGTTGCCCCGACATTCCGCCCTGACCAGTGGGGTCACGACGGCCCACCACGACGCAACCGGCCCCCGGAGCCCCCTCAGGCTCCGGGGGCCGGCGCACGTCCGCCGCCTCCTCGCCCCCTTGCCGGGTACGCCCGCTCAGGAGCGGCCCCGGTCCTCCAGATAGCGGGTGAGGATCTCCTGCCGGATCGCGTCCGCCTCCTCGAGGGCGGCCGCGACGGCCGCCACCTCCTCGTGCAGGACGGACAGTTGGCGTTCGAGATGGCGCTCCGGCGCCTCCGTGCCCGGCGTGACCCGCGACCACCACCGGGATCGCACGAAGGCGTCCACGGCCTCCGGCACGTCCTGGCGCACCGTGCGGGCCAGGACGTGCAGATGCTCCGGATCGGTCACGAGGCCCGGGGCGAGCACGGCCTCGATCAGGCCGTCGAGCGCGGCGAGCCGCTCCCGTGCGGCGGACGGCAGCTCCACCTCCGCGAGGTACGCGCGGAGGGTCGTGAAGTCGGCGCGCACTCCGTCGAGCCGGTCGCCCTCCTCGGCGAACTCCGGCGTCGGGGGCCGCTCGGGCGGGGCGATCAGCGCCCCCGCCCCGTACAGGCCGGCGATCACGAGCGGCCAGAGGCCGCCCGCCGCCCCGGTGAGGGCGATGCCGACACCGGCCAGGCCGCAGACGCTGCCGGCGAGGTTCTTGCGGGACTCGGCGTACCGCAGCAGCGGGTTACTGGTAGCCACGGATCTCCTCGAAGGCGCCGTCGAGGGAGCCCGTGGTGGCGTCGAAGAGCTGCCCGCCGGTCACGTCCGCGATGTGGTCGAGCTCGCCCCGGTCGGAGTCCCCGAAGAGGATCGGGAAGACCGGGGTGCGCTGCTGCTCGGCGGGCAGCGAACGGTAGAAGGTGTCGAAGGCGGCGGCCGGGTCGCCGTCCGTGTTCTCGCCGTCCGTCATGAGCACGATCGAGGTGAAGGTGTCGCCGGGCGTCCTGCCGAGGAAGCGGTACGCCTCCTGGACGCTGGAGTAGATCGCGGTACCGCCCGAGGCCGAGAGCCTCCGCGCGTCGGACCTGATCGCGTCGAGCGCCGCCCGTGGCGAGGCCGGGTCGACCGTGTGCGTACGGACCTCGCTCTCCTTCACCGCGGAGCCGAAGGGCATCAGGGTGACCTCCTCCCTGTCCCGGAAGTCACCGGTCAGCTCCGCGAGGGCGGCCTTGAGCCGTTCGAGCCGCTCGCCGCGCATGGAGCCCGAGGTGTCGAGCACGTACACCGTGCGGGAAGGCCGGCGCAGGGTGTTGTCGTACGCGTCGAGGAGCCCGTCCGCGACGGCCCGGCTGCCGGGGAACGGCAGCTCGCGCCGCAGGTCACGGGCGAGCGCGGACGCCGGGCGGACGCCCGGGACCACCGGGCGGCGGAGCGTCGCCCCGGTGATCCGCTCCTGGACCTCGGGGGAGCGGAGGTACTCGGTGAGCCGGCGCGCCGCGTCCTTCGCCTCGGGGCGGGCGGACGTGAGCAGGCTCAGCGGGTAGTCGGCGGTGACGACCCCGTCGGTCGGCCGGATCACGGTGAGGTCGCCGGCCTGGAACGAGGACAGCAGCACCGACTCGTAGTTGACGAGCGCGTCGACATCGCCGCGACGGCCGTACGCGGTGGCCAGCCAGCCGGAGGAGCCCGACGTCAGCTTCTGTCCGGTGAAGAACTCCTTGAGCTTCGGGGTGGCCCGGCGGACGTCCCCCTCGGTGAGCGCGGCCTGGGCGCCGGAGAGCCCGGAGGCCACCGAGACGAGGGCGGAGAAGCCGGAGTTGGAGCGCATCGGGTCCGTCATCCCGTAGCTGAGCTTGCCGTCGGCGACGGCCCGGTGCAGCTGTGACCAGGTGACCTTCGCCGGGTCCCAGCCGAGCCGGGCGACGGCGGCGGGCCGCACCCCGAGGGCGACCGGTGAGGTCATGATCGGCGTCTCGCCGGTGATCCGGCGCGCGGTGTCCGGGTCGAGCCGGAGGTAGTCGTTGGAGGAGAGCCAGACCGCGTCATAGGACGCGTCGGCCTCGCCGGAGGCGATCTGCTCGACGGCGTCGAGGGTGCCGGCGTACGTGGTGCGGACCTGGACGCCGGTCGCCCGGCGGGCCGTGTCGAGGACGGGCTCCATGTCGGTGAGCTCGGAGGAGGCGAGGACGCGGAGGGTGCCGGGGGCGAACGCCGTGCCGTTCGGGTCGGTCGGGTTGGCGGCACGGTCGATGGGGTCGGTCCGGCCGCTCCGGTCGCAGGAGCTTGCCGTGGCGGTGACGAGGAGCGCGAGGGCGAGCGCGGCGAGCGTACGCGTCAGGGAGCGGGCGCGGCCCCGGGCGCGGGGCGTGGGGCGGGGCGTGCCGGCCGGGTTCGGTGCGGGGTCCGGGGCGGGGCCCGGCGTGGAGGCGTACGTCATGCCGGGTCGCCACCCTCCAGGGCTCCGGTGCGGCGGCTGCGCGCCAGGTGAGCGCTCGCCTCCTGGAGTTCGGCCGTCAGGGAGTCGACCGTCGCGGCCATGGACTCCGTCGCCCGCGCCTTGTACGTGTCGATGGCGTCCAGGGTCCGGTAGATCTCCTGGAACGCGGTGCGGAGCGTCTCCGCGCCCACCGCCGGGTTCGCCGCCAGCTCCTGGATCTCGCCGGCCTGCTCGGCCAGCATGGCGGCGTTCCCGCGGATCAGGTCCTCGGTCGTCGAGCGCAGTACGTTCACCTGCTCGGTGACCTTCCGCTGGTGTTCGAGCGCGGAGGCGAGCATCACCGCGATCCGCAGCGCCGACACCGTCGTCGTCGCCGCCCGCTCCACGCCCTTGATCAGTTCCGTGTTGTTCCGGCGGACCATGTCCATGGCCAGGTACCCCTGCGCGCAGACGGCCAGTTGCGTCAGAAGGTCCTGGTGCTTCTGCCGCACCGGGAAGAGGAGGTCGGCGCGGAGCGCGTCCGCCTGGGCCGGGTCGGGCGTGAGGGCGACGCGCTGCTCCACGGCCGCGTCGAGGGCCTCGGTGAGCACCGTGTACTCCTGGAGCCTGCCCATGGTCTCCCACAGCCGGGCCCGCTCGGTCTCGAGCGCCGCGTTGTCGCGCCGCAGTTCGTTCTGGCCGTCGCGCAGGGACTGGACGATCCGGTTCAGGGTGGTCTGCGAGGAGGCGTACCTGGCGACGTGGTCCCGGAGCCTGTTGCCGCCCGGCAGCTTCGAAAGGAGTCCCTTGAAGCCCTTCGCGGGCGTGTCGCGGGGGTCCAGGTCCTCGATGGTGCGCCGGAGTTCGACGAGGGAGGTGCCGACGCGCGACGGGGCGTCGCCGCCGGACGAGCCGGAGCCGAGCGAGCGGACCGTACGGTCGAGCATGCGGTTCGACTGCTGCGCCGCCGAGCGCATCTCGCCCGCGCCGAGCGCCGTGATCTCACCGACGCGGCCGGCGAACTCGGGGGAGCGCGGGTCGAGTCCCTCGATCGAGCCGACGTACGCGGCGGCCCTGCGGGACATCTCCGTACGGGTGGCCTCGTCCAGCGGCACCAGACCGGAGGCCTGCGCGGCGCGGACCGGGGCGACGGGCTCCGGCGGAGTGAGGACGAGCGGGGTGTCGTGCTCGGGCGGTGTCAGGGCCATCGTCCTTCTCGGGTCCTCGGGCGTCGTCATGCGGTGTCCCCCTGGTCACGGGCCCGCAGCGCCATGTCGTGCAGCACCCGGCTGGTGGGCACGGGCGCCTGGCGGACTCCGGTCAGCGTCTGGTTGAGGTACTCGGTGTGGGCGTCGGTCGCGGCGGTGAACTCGCTCGCCGCGCCCTGGGGCCGGAAGCCGTGGCGGACCGCGAGCCTGCGCAGCTCGGGGTCGGTGGAGAGGAGTTCGCCGAGCGCCCGGCCGTTCGCGGTCATCGGCACGAGGGTGTGGTCGCTGTTGACCGTGGTGTCCGGGTAGAGGACCACGAGGTCTCCCATCGGGCGCCCGGCGAGCAGCTGGGCGGCGACCTGGGACTCGTACACGAGAACGAGCGGGTTGCCGACGCCGCTGATGAAGTCCCGGAAGGGGGCGTCCGAGCCGGACTGCTGGGCGCCCTGCACCTGGACGAGCTTGCGGAGCAGCGGGGCCGTGCGGGTGACGGCGGCCTTGTCGCCGGCGACCCGTCCGCCGTCGGCGACGTAGCTCGCGGCGGCGAGGTAGAGGGCGCCGGAGTTCGAGGCGACCGGGTCGGTGGAGGTGATGAAGAGGGTGCCGCTCAGCTCGGCGTGTCCGGCGGAGCCCTTGAGCTGCTGCCAGGTCCGGTCGGCGCGGGCCGCCGCGAGGTAGGCGTCCATCTTCAGGGTGCCGCTGGTGCCGCGCGGGCCGAGGGTCGCCAGGCCGTTCCCGGCGAGGACCCGGGCGGCGGCGCTGTGCGCGACGACCACGAGCGGGGAGTAGAACGGCCGCAGCGGGGCCGTCATCGCCCTGTCCTTGGTCCGGCTCACGGCCTTCGCGCGGAGCTCGTCGGCCGGCCCCTTGGAGGACGGGAAGGCGAAGTCGTAGCCGTCGAGGGGCAGTTCCTCCATGTCCCAGGACCCGGAGGTCTCGGATCGCACGGTGAAGCCCTTCGCGGCCAGGGCCTTCACGACCTGCGGGTCGGCGAAGAACTCCGCCTTCTCCGACCCGATGACTCCTCGCACGGTCTTCGTTGCCGTGCCCGTGTCCTTGTCGCCGCCCGTCACGAGGACGGCGGCCACGCCGCCCAGGAGCAGGACGGCCAGGATGATTCCCAGGATGCGTCTCACGCGGGCAGCGTGCTCGCGGAAACCCACATTCCAGGGGGAGTTGTGTGGACGGCGGGTGAAGGAGCGATCCCGGTACCGAACCGGAGCGGGGCCTACCGCCGCCGCCGTGGGTGGCGCCCGGTCCGCGCGGTTCGTGCCACGCGGACCGGGGCCGTCAGGGGGTGCCGGCTGCGGCCAGGGTGGGTTCCCCGGCCAGCGCGGCGGTGTGCGCGTCCATGCGCTCCGCGGCGAGGATCGCGGCGGCCGTGTCGGCCCGGGAGGCGGCGACGACCAGCGCGCGGCCCGCGAGGGCGTGCGCCTTGCGGTGCAGCTCCTGGGCGGACGAGCCGCTCAGGCCGGCGTGCCGCGCGGGCGGTGCGCCACGCAGTCGCGCCACCTGCCGGGCGATCTGCTCGCCCGCCTCCGTGTCGCCGAGCTCGTCCGTGACGGCGAGCAGGGCGGCGAGGTGTCCGGCGAGCTGGATGTCCAGCTCCTCCTCGCGGGAGCGGTGCGGATACGTGTCCGGGGCGTCGTCGGCCATCCGGTGGACCGACTTGGTGCGGATCGGTTCGTACATGGGACGGCCTCCTGAGTGCTCTGGAGCCATCCTAGCTTAGATTCTGTCTAAAGTTGATTCCGGTCCGGGGGCTCCGGGTCCTTCGGCCTCAGGGCTGGCTGTAGCCGTCCAGGAAGCGTCCGATCCGGGTCACCGCGTCCGCGAGATCCGCCGCGGCCGGCAGCGTGACGATCCGGAAGTGGTCCGGCTCGTGCCAGTTGAAGCCCGTCCCGTGCACGACCATGATCTTCTCCGCCCGCAGCAGGTCCAGGACCATCTGCCGGTCGTCCTTGATCTTGTAGACGTTCGGGTCGAGACGCGGGAACAGATACAGCGCGCCCTTCGGCTTCACGCACGTCACGCCCGGGATCTGCGTCAGCAGCTCGTACGCCGTGTCCCGCTGCTCGAGGAGCCGCCCGCCCGGCAGCACCAGGTCCTCGATCGACTGCCGGCCCTGGAGCGCGGCGGCCACCGCGTGCTGCGCCGGCATGTTCGCGCAGAGACGCATGTTCGCGAGGATCGTCAGGCCCTCGATGTACGAGGAGGCGTGGTGCTTCGGTCCGCAGACCGCGAGCCAGCCGGAGCGGAAACCGGCCACCCGGTAGTTCTTGCTCATCCCGTTGAACGTGAGGACGAGCAGGTCCGGGGCGATGGCGGCGGTCGGGGTGTGCGTGGTGCCGTCGTAGAGGATCTTGTCGTAGATCTCGTCCGAGCAGACGACCAGGTTGTGACGCCGGGCGATCTCCGTGAGCGAGCGGAGCATCTCGTCGTCGTAGACCGCGCCCGTCGGGTTGTTCGGGTTGATGATCACGATCGCCTTGGTGCGGTCCGTGATCTTCCGCTCGATGTCCGCGAGGTCCGGCATCCAGTCCGCCTGCTCGTCGCAGCGGTAGTGCACGGCCGTACCGCCCGCGAGGGAGACCGAGGCCGTCCACAGCGGGTAGTCGGGGGCCGGGACGAGGACCTCGTCGCCGTCGTCGAGCAGCGCCTGCATCGACATCTGGATCAGCTCGGAGACGCCGTTGCCGAGGTAGATGTCCTCGACGGAGAGCGGGATGTGCTTGGTCTCGTAGTGGCTCATCACCGCGCGGCGGGCCGAGAGCAGCCCCTTCGCGTCGCCGTAGCCGTGCGCCTCGGAGAGGTTCCGCAGCACGTCCTCGAGGATGGCGGGCGGGCACTCGAAGCCGAAGGCGGCCGGGTTTCCCGTGTTGAGCTTGAGGATGCGATGACCCGCGGCTTCGAGCCGCATCGCCTCTTCGAGCACCGGACCCCGGATTTCGTAACAGACGTTGGCGAGCTTCGTGGACTGGATCACCTGCATGACGAGAGCTTACGGCGGGGTCGGCCGGGACGCCTCGTGTTTTGGGACACGTCGGACACGGGGGCGCGGGGGCGCGCGTGCGGTGGGGAGGGGTGGATGGGTGGCGGGAAGGGGCTGGGTGCCCTTGTTTGCGGGCGGCGAGGTGCACGGTCGGCTCTGGTCCGGTGTGACCCGTGTCGCATCGAGGGTGTCGTGCTCCCTACAATCCGGGCCCATGAGCCACCACGTCTCCGGAGCCGACGCGCCCCGGCCCGGCCGCCGCCGTCACGCCCCCGCACGCCGGGGCCGGGGCACGGTCTGGCTGCTCGCCGTCGGCGGTGCCGCGGTCCTCGGGATCGGCGCGGCACTGGTCGCCGGAGGCGCCGGGCGGGGCGGCGGCGCGGGGGCCCCGGACGGGGGCGCGCACGACGGGCCGCCCGCGCTGATCCAGGCGGAGCCGACGGACGGCTCGGACGGCTCCGGCGACTCGGAAGGCTCGGGCGGCTCGGGCGGTTCCGGGGGCGCGGACGGGACCCCGGACTCCCCGGACGCCTCCGGCTCCCCTGAGCCCACGGGTGCCGACGGGCGGACCCCGGACGGGGACGCCGGTACGGACGCCTCCGTCTCCCCGTCGGCTCCGGCCGCGACCACTGCTCCGTCCGGGGCGGGAGAGACGCCGGCCGACTCCGCGACCGCACCGAAGGCCGATCCCTCGGACGACGAAGGACAGCAGGACAAACCGGGACGGGGCCGGGGGCAGACCAAGCGGCCGAGGTAGCGGAGAGAGGCCATGATCGTGCGCGGCCGGGCGGACGGCTCGTCCGGTCCCGGCCGGCCGGATCGCTGATCGGCCCCGCCCGGCCGGGCGCGTGGCCCCGTCGGTGGAGTGGGGGTCTCGGGTCCGGCGGGATAGGTTGGCCCGTCATGTGGGTTTTCAGTGCCTCCGGATGCCGGTGGCTGGGTGCGGGCGGGTCCCTCGGCGTCGCCGTCGGCGGGTGGGCCGCCGGGACGCTGCCCGTGCGCGGCGGCTGGGGGCTCTGGGAACCGCGCGGCTCCGCGCTCACCGTCGCCGGCGCCCTCCTCGCGTACCTCGGTCTGACCCTGCTCGTCGCCGCCTGGTGGCGGTACGGCGTCCTCCTCGCCCGGGGACAGCGGGACGGCGTCCTCGCCACCCTCGCCTGCTGGACCGCGCCGCTGCTCCTCGCCCCGCCCCTGCACAGCGCCGACGTGTACAGCTACATCGCGCAGGGCGCGATGGTCCTCGAAGGACACGACGTGTACGGCGGCGGGCCCTCCCTCCTCGGCCCCGACGAGCTCGGGGCGGACGCGGCGGCGAGCGTCGGCGGGAACTGGACGGACACCCCGGCGCCGTACGGACCCGTCTTCCTGCTCCTCGCCGCGGCGGTGGTGAAGGTGACCGGCGGGGCGATCGTGCCCGCCGTCCTCGGGACGCGCCTGATCGCGCTCGGCGCCCTCGCCCTGATCGTCTGGGCCGTACGCGGACTCGGCGGCGGCCCCGGCGGCCGGAGCGGCGCGCTGTGGCTGGCCGCCCTCAATCCGCTCCTCCTGATCCACGTCGTCGGCGGCGTGCACAACGACGGCCTGATGATCGGCCTCGTGCTCGGCGGCGTCCTGCTCACCACACGAGGGCGGTGGGTGCTCGGCTGCGTCCTGGTCGGCCTCGCCGTGATGATCAAGTCGCCGGCGGCGGTCGCACTCCTGTTCATCGGCGTGATGGTCGCGCGCCGCGACGGGGGCGTACGGGGCCTGGTCAAGGGCCTCGTCCTGCCCGGGGCCGTCGCGGGCGCCGTGGCCGCCGGGGCGAGCCTCGCGGCCGGGACCGGCTTCGGCTGGCTCGGGACCCAGAGCGTCGCCGGGGCCATCCACACCCCGCTCTCCCTCACCAGCGACCTCGGACTCGCCCTCGGCACGCTCCTCGCCGATGACCCCGACCCGGTCAAGGGCGCCGTGCAGACGCTGGGCCTGCTCGCCGCCGCCGCGATCATCGCCGCGCTCGCGTGGCGCGCCTGGCGGGGCCGGATCGACCCGGTCCTCGGGCTCGGCCTGTCCCTGGTGGCGCTCGTCGTCCTGTCGCCGATGGTGCAGCCCTGGTACCTGCTGTGGGGGACGGCCGTCGTCGCGGCGGTCGCCTGGCGCGGACGGGCGGGGCAGGTCCTCGCCGTCCTCTCGGCGGCCCTCGTGTACGAGACGGCTCCCTCTGGGCACACCCCCTGGTACGGGTTCGTGCTGGCGGGCGGCGTGCTCGCGCTCGGCCTGGTGTGGCTCCGGCGGGACCCGTGGCCCGGCGCCCTGCCCACCGGGGGGCACTCGTCCCCGTCCCCGGAGAGCGCCCAGGCCCGATAGCCTCCGGCCATGACGCGTGCTTGGACCCTGCCGGTGCTGACGCTGCTCTGCGGTGTCCTTCTCGCGACGCGACAGGCCGTCGGGGGGAGACCCGGCACGGCCGTGGCCCTCTTCCTGCTGTTCGGGCTGCTCGCGACCGCCACCTCGCCCCTCGCCTTCCCGAGGTCGACCGGGGCGGCCGAGGCCCGCCGCCGCGCCGCCGCCGACGGCCGCCCGGTCGTCTACTGGCGGCCGGGCTGCACGTACTGCCTCCGTCTTCGTCTGCGTCTCGGCGTCCGCGCCCGCCGTGCGCACTGGGTCGACATCTGGCGCGACCCGGAGGCCGCGGCGGCGGTGCGGGCGGCCACGGGCGGCGACGAGACCGTACCCACGGTCGTCGTGGACGGCCGCGCCCACGTCAACCCGGACCCGGCCTGGGTGAGGGAACAGCTCTAGGGGATGTCTTGCCGATCAGGCCGGGCAAGACACCCCCTAGACGGGCGTCCGGCGGATCGCGCGGCCCGCGAGGGCGTCCGTCCGTCGCCCGTCCTCGATCACGAACCGTCCGTCGATCAGGACGTGGGGGATGCCCACCGGGAGGGTGCGCGGGGCGGCGTACGTCGAGCCCGCCGCCACCGTCTCCGGGTCGAAGAGGACCAGGTCCGCCACGAAGCCCTCACGGATCCGGCCCCGGTCCGGGAGGCGGAGGCGGGCCGCGGGGCGTGAGGTGAGGTGGGCGACGCACTCCTCCAGGGAGAGGACGCCGAGCTCGCGCGCGTACCGGCCGAGAAAGCGCGGAAAAGTCCCGTACGCGCGCGGGTGCGGCTTCATGCCCTGGAGGATGCCGTCCGAACCGCCCGTGTGCACCCGGTGCCGCATGATCGCCCGCACGTTCTCCTCGTGGCCCACGTGCTGCAGGATCGTGGTCCCGAGTCGGTCCTCCAGGAGGAGCCGGCGGGCCGTGTCCCAGCCGTCCACGCGGCGGCCCACGAACCCCGCGAGCGCCGGATCCGACACCCCCGAGACCTCGATCGTGTCCCACTCGACCGGCACCCCGTGACAGCCGTCCGAGCCGACGACTTCGAGGTCGTGGCGGATGCGCTCGGCCGTCGCGCCGTCCCGGAGCCGCGCGAGCACCGCCTCCGGGCCGCCCTCGCCCGCCCAGCTCGGCAGCACGGCCACGAGCGTCGTACAGCCGGGCGTGTACGGGTAGGTGTCGAGGCTGATGTCCGCGCCCGCGTCCAGGGCCTCGTCGAGGAGGGCGAGGAGCTCAGGGGCCCTGCCCTCGTTCACGCCGAAGTTCATGGTGGCGTGGGCGAGATGGAGGGCGCAGCCCGCGTCCCGGGTGAGCCGCACCATCTCCTCGTACGCCTCGAGGGCTCCCGCCCCGTACGAACGGTGGTGCGGGCAGTAGTAGCCGCCGTACTCCGCCACCACCCGGCACAGCTCGGTGAGCTCGGCGTCCGGCGCGTACATCCCGGGGGTGTACGTCAGGCCGGAGGACATGCCGACCGCGCCCTGCTCCAGGCCCTCGGCGACGAGCCGCCGCATCCGGTCGAGCTCGGCCCCGGTCGCGGGGCGGTCCTCCCAGCCGACGGCGTGCATGCGGACCGTGCCCTGGGGGACCAGATAGGCGGCGTTGACGGCGATGCCCCGGCCGTCGTGGGCCCGGTCGAGGCGGTCGAGGTACTCGCCGACCGTGCGCCAGTCGAAGTCGGTGTCGTCGCCGTACCCGTTCCAGCCGGTGATCGCCCTGCGCACCTCACCGAGCGTCCGGTCGTCGACCGGCGCGTACGACAGACCGTCCTGGCCCAGGACTTCGAGGGTCACGCCCTGCGCGGCCTTCGCGCTGTGGTCCGGGTCGCGGAGCAGCGCGAGGTCGCTGTGGGCGTGCATGTCGATGAAACCGGGCGAGAGCGCGAGGCCCTCGGCGTCCACGACGCGCCGGGCGGTGGGGCGCTGGCAGCCGGCCGCCGCGGCCTCCTGGACGATCGCGGCGATCCGGCCGCCCTCGATCGCCACGTCGGCGCGGTAGGACGGACCGCCGGTGCCGTCGACGACCTCCGCGTCACGGAAGACCAGGTCCATGGTCCTGCTCCTAGAAGAAGGTGCGGATGTGGTCGACGACCGTGCCGTCCGCCTCGACCAGCGGGATGAGCTGCCACTTGTCGAAGGAGGTGCAGGGGTGGGACAGGCCCATCCCGACCCAGTCGCCGACCTCCAGGTCCGCCCCGGGTTCCGTGGCGAGCCAGGCGTGCTGGTCGGAGAGCCCCGTGACGGTGATGCCCTCGGCGGCACGGATCTCACCCGTGCGGGCGTCACGGACCACCTGCGCCTCGGGGAGGTGGAGGTCGTGGGCGGCGTCCCGCTTGCCCGCGTTGGTGAAGGCCTGCCCGGCCGTGGGGCGGGAGACGACCTGCGACCAGAGCCGGAACGCGGGCTGCAGCGCGCCCTCCTCGGGGATCCGGTTGAAGGGGGTCCTCTCGCGGTACTGGCCGTCGTCGTGTGAGACGTACGCGCCGGAGCGCAGCAACTTCAGGACGGGCAGGGAGAGTTCGGGGATGCCCTCGAAGACGTCGGCGACCGCGTCGAACCACTCGCTGCCGCCCGCGCTCACCACGATCTCGCCGATGGCCGGGTCGAAGCGGCCGGCCTTGTCGAAGTCGGCCGCGAGCCCGACGAGCCGGTGCAGCCACTCCCGTACCCGGTCGGCATCGGCCCCGGGCATCGTGCCCTCGTACCCGGCGACACCGACGAGCCGCAGCGTGGGGACGGCGGCGACCGCGTCGGCGACGGCCGCGCACTCCGCATCGGTCCGTACGCCCGTACGCCCGGCCGCCCCGGCCGCCAGCTCGACGACGACGTCCACGGGACGGGTCGCGCCCGCCGCGCGCAGGGCCTCGTCCATCAGCTCGGCGCCCCGCACGGAGTCGACGTAGCAGACGACCCGGAAGTCCGGGTCGGCGTCGAGCTCGGCGGCGAGCCAGCGCAGGGCGGCGGCGTCGACGACCTCGTTGGCGAGGAAGATCCTGGCGATGCCGTGCGCGCGGTAGACCCGGGCCTGGTGGGGCACGGCGGCGGTGATGCCCCACGCGCCGTGCGCCAGCTGCCGCTCGAAGAGCTGCGGGGCCATGGAGGTCTTGCCGTGCGGGGCGAAGGCGAGGCCGTGGCGCTCGGCGTAGGTCTCCAGGAGGCGCAGGTTGTGCTCGACGGACTCGGCGGAGAGGGCGAGCACCGGGGTGGTGTAGCCGCCGGTGAAGAGGTTGCGCCGCTGGGCGGAGAGCTCGCCGACGGTCAGGCCGTCCGCGTCGGGGGGCAGGGCCTTGAAGCGGTGGTCGACGCGCTCGTTCGCCAGGTCGGGCGTCTCGTTCGCCGGGTCGGGCATGAGGCCTCCTCATCTGCGTGTTGCAGAATGTGCAACACTCGTTGCGCATATTGCTCATGGCTGTCTAACATCCGGGCCGAGGCCGGGTCAATGGACCCGAACACGCCGGACCGGGTCCTGGGACCGTACGAGTCGAGCCGCAGGGAGCACGAGAGTGAGCGCAGACGCGCCCCCCGACGTCGTGTGCCTCGGCGAGTCCATGGTCACCTTCCTTCCCGCCCGCCCGGGCCGCCTCGCCGACGTCCCCTCCTTCACCCGTGCCATCGGCGGCGCCGAGTCCAACGTCGCCTGCGCGCTCGCCGCCGCAGGACACCGCGTGCGCTGGGTCGGCCGCGTCGGCCGGGACGGCTTCGGCGACCACCTGGTGGAGACGATCGGCGCGTACGGCGTCGACGTCGGCGCCGTCGCCCGCGACCCGCACCGGCCGACCGGCGTCTACTTCCGCACCGACGCGGACCGGGCCACCGACGCCCACGAGGTCGCCTACTACCGGGCGGGGTCGGCCGCCTCGGCCATGTCGCCGGCCACCGTCCCGTACGTCTCCGTCGCCGACGCGCGGATCCTGCACGTCACCGGGATCACGGCGGCGCTGTCCGCGGACTGCCTGGCCCTGATGCGGGAGCTCACCGCGCCCCGCCCCGGGCGACCGCTCGTGTCGTTCGACGTCAACCACCGGCCGGGGCTGTGGCGCGAGGGCGCCGCCGCGGAGGTGCTGCTCGAACTCGCCTGTGGAGCTGACCTGGTCTTCGTGGGGGCGGACGAGGCGGAGGTGCTGTGGGGGGCCGCGGATCCGGCCGCGATCCGGGCGGTGCTGCCGGGGCCTGCGGTGCTGGTGGTGAAGCAGGGTGGGGAGGGGGCGGTGGTGTTCGAGCGCGGCGGGGCTTTCTCCGTACGGCTTGCGGCCGTGCCCGCACATGCCGGGCGGGCTGAAACTCAGCCCCGCCGGCGATCGAGGCGCGGGGGCCCGGTGGCGGAGCCCCCGGTGCGGGAAGGGGCGGGGTGGGGAACGGCCCCGCGCAGCGGCCCCGCATCCGACACCCGGACCTCTGCATCCGACACCCGGGCCTCCGCATCCGACACCCGCACCTCCGTCCCCGCCCCCCGCGTCGACGTCATCGCCCCCGTCGGCGCCGGCGACGCCTTCGCCGCCGGGTTCCTCTCCGCGACCCTCCGCGGCCTTGACGCACGGGCCCGGCTCCGGCACGGGCACCTCATGGCCGCCGCCGCCCTCACCGTCCCCGGCGACCTCGCCACGCCACCCCGCCGCGACCACGCCGACCGGCTGGCCGCGCTCGACGAGGCCGCCTGGGGCACACTTCACCTCGGCCCCGGCTGGACGGGGGGCCACCAGGGCCCCGACCGGACGGGGGACGACCAGGAGGTACGTACGCCATGAGCCAGACCGTCGACCGGGCGCTCAGCATCCTGCCGCTGCTCGCCCAGGGCCCCGCCGACCTCGGGCAGGTCGCCGAGCGGCTCGGCGTCCACAAGTCCACGGCCCTGCGCCTGCTGCGCACGCTCCACGAGCACGGCCTCGTCCACCGGCAGCAGGACCAGCGCTACCGCCTCGGTGCCCGGCTCTTCGCCCTCGCGCAGGAGGCCGTCGAGAACCTCGACATCCGCGAGATCGCCCACCCCTACCTGGCGGCCCTCAACGAGCGGATCGGACACACCGTCCACCTCGCCGTGTACGAGGACGGCGAGGTCCTCTACATCGACAAGGTCGAGAGCCGCTACCCGGTCCGCATGTACTCGCGCATCGGCAAGCCCGTCGCGATCACCGTCGCCGCCGTCGCCAAGCTGCTCCTCGCCGATCTGCCCGAGCCCGAGCGGCGCGCCGTCGCCGCGAAGCTCGACTACCCGCCGTACACCCCCCGTTCGACGCCGAACGCCGCCGCCTTCCTCAAGGAGCTGGCGACCGTACGCGAACAGGGCTGGGCCACCGACCTCGGCGGCCACGAGGAGTCCATCAACTGCGTCGGCGCGCCCATCCGCGGCGCCGACGGGCGCGTCGTCGCCGCCATGTCGGTCTCGGCGCCCAATGTCGTCGTCACCGCCGAGGAACTCCTCACCCTCCTCCCGCAGGTGCGCGACACCGCGGACGCCATCAGCCGCGAGTACTCCGGCAACGCCCCCAGGAAAGAGACCGCATGACCGTCGAGAAGATCGCCCTCACCCCCGCGACCCACACCGCCCCGCCCGCGAAGTTCTCGCACGGCGTGAAGAAGGGCAACATCCTCCAGGTCGCCGGCCAGGTCGGCTTCCTGCCCGCCGCCGAGGGCCGGGCGCCGACGGTCGCGGGCCCGACCCTGCGCGAGCAGACCCTGCAGACGTTCGCCAACGTCAAGGCGATCCTGGAGGAGGGCGGCGCGAGCTGGGACGACGTCATGATGATGCGCGTCTACCTCACGGACGTGGACCACTTCGCCGAGATGAACGCGCTCTACAACGAGTACTTCGAGGACCAGAACCTCAAGGCCCCCGCCTCGGCCCGTACGACCGTCTACGTCGGCCTCCCGGCCGGGCTCCTGATCGAGATCGACGCGCTCGCCGTCCTCGGCTGAGCCGCGCGCACGACCGAGCGGGCCGCACCTGCCGGGGTGTGGCCCGCTCGGCCCGCCGGATCACGGCCGGCGTGCCGGTCAGGTCGAGGCGGGCTCGGTGCGGTCCGCGGTGGAGTCGTCAACCTCGACGAAATCCACGTCCACGAAATCCACGTCCACGAAATCCACGTCCACGAATTCGGCGTCCACGAATTCGGTGTCTGCCCCTCGGTGCGCCGGGTTCGTCAGCTCCAAGCCGGCGAGATGGTTCTTCAGTCTTTTCGCCATGGGGCGGTAGGTCGCGAAAGTGAGCCCGCCGGAAACCACCGCCCCGACGACGGGGATGGCCTTCGACACGGTCTTCGCGAAGGTCTGCTTGGTCATCTGAACGCCGAGGTAGCCCGCGACCTTCTTGACGATCGGATAGACGACGCCCTGGGTGAGTGCCTTCTGAGGCAGCTTCTTGGCGACCTCCTTCGACATCATCCCCGCGATCTGCCCCACAGCGGCGTTCGCTGACTGGGTGCCGAACATCACGCCGAAGAAGAGCGTGAGGACGCCCTTGGTCGCGTCGTCGACGCCGTCGCTGTCACTGGAGAAGAGATCGGGCCAGCTGTAGAGATAGGCGAGCTTCTGCGCGATGCGCAGCATGTGACCGAAGTACTGGGCCATATCGGCGGGCACGGTGGCCGGAAGGGCGATGAAGCCGGGTATCCCGGCAGCCGCGGAGAGAGCACTGGCCTTGGCGAGAACCTACAGCACCACGGTGGACGCCGATCCGGTTTCAACAGGACTGCCAGGGCGGGCCATTGGGGTCGGAGGTCGTACGCCTCCACCGAAGCCGGGGCCGGCGGTTCTCCCCGCCGGCCCCGGTCCGTTCATCGGGTCAGGACGCGCAGTACTGCGCCTGCTTGCCGATCGATCGGTACATGCAGTCCGCGTTCTCCAGGAGCTGGAGGACGGCGTCGCGGTTGCGGCTCGTCTCGCGTTCGATGACCTCGTCGGGCGGGTAGAAGCCGCCGCCCGAGGACGACGCCGGGTACATCTCGAAGGTGTAGCCGAAGATCTTGTGGACGCCCCACAGATAGTCGTCGATCGAGCCGTCCGTGATGTAGAGGTCGCTGGACTGCTCGGCCGTGTAGCCGTTGCTCGCCGCCATCTTGCCGCCGACGGTCGCGAAGGCGTCCCGGTCGTCCTGCGTCATGCCCGGGGCGGTGTTCGCCGTCGTCCAGCCGAACGGCCAGAGCACCAGCTCGCTGTACGTGTGGAAGTCGATGGCCGCGGTGATCTGCTGCTTCCCGCCGACCACCCGGGAGCGGACGAAGTCGGCGACGACCTTCACCTCGGGGGCGGACTCGGGGGCCGCGCCCCGGTACGTCTCGGAGCTCTTGGAGCCGGAGGAGCCGCCGCAGCAGCCCCACTTGTAGTTCCAGTTCCGGTTCATGTCGGTGCCGATGTACGAGGAGCCGGAGTTGGGCTGCCGGTTCTTGCGCCAGCTGCGGTAGGAGCCGCTGGCGATGTCGTACTCGCCGCCGTCCGGGTTGAGGTCCGGGATGATCCAGATCTCGCGCCCGTTCACGGCGTTCGTGACCCGGGAGTCCGTGCCGTAGCCCGCGCCGAGTTCGCGCAGCAGATAGAGCGCCATCTCGACGGTGAGGTGCTCGCGGGCGTGCTGGTGGTGGGTGAAGAGGACCTCGGGCTCGTTCTCGTCGGTGGCGACGTTGTCGCTGATCTTGATGGCGACGATGTCCCGGCCCTGGTACGACTTCCCGATCACCTGCTTGCGCATGAGGGACGGGTACGCGGCCAGGCGCTGGTCGATCTCCGCGTTCATCTCCGCGTAGTTGTGGTACCTCGCGTCGGACGAGGGGAAGTCGAGCGGGCCGACGGCGTGGTCGTGGGCGTCCTCCTCCGCGGTGTTCCGGTTCGGCGGACCCGGGAGGGCGACCGGCTTGTAGCCGAGCGCCTTGAGGTTCCTGAGCTGTTCGGTGTTGGCGCTGACGACGACCGAACGGGCGTCGACCTCGTCGATCGAGACGCCGGTGGCCATGAGCGCGGTGCGGGCGGCCGGGGTGGACGGTCCGGCGATCTCGTACTGCCGGATCACCTCCTCGGCGCCGGCGGCGATACGGGCGGCGATCGGCGCCGGGTCGGCCCCGGCGGGCGTGGTGAGGGCGGAGAGGGGCGCCGCGAGGGCGAGCGCCACGAGGGCCGCGAGGGTGGCGGACCTTCTGCCGCGGGTGGGACGTCGCATGTCGTCTCCTGGGTGGGGAGTGTGGGGGTGTGCGACAAACTGGTGCGGGTGTCCAGGGCACATGGTGGGGCTATGTCATGGACCGGTCAAGACGCGGAGTTCGGCCATACTGTCCCGCGTGGGGAACCTCATCGGCAGATACGTCATCGAACACAAGCTAGGCGAAGGCGGCATGGGCACCGTCTATCTGGCCCGGTCGCGCGGCGGGCGCGCCGTCGCCGTCAAGGTCGCCCGGCCGGAACTCGCCGCCGACCCCTCCTTCCGCGCGCGCTTCCGCGCCGAGGTCGCCGCCGCCCGGCAGGTCGGCGGATTCCACACCGCGCAGGTCGTCGACGCCGACCCCGACGCCGAGGCGCCCTGGCTCGCCACCGCCTACATCCCCGGCCCCACCCTCTCCGCGCTCGTCACCGCCGACGGCCCCATGGGCGAGGAACGGCTGCGCTCGCTCGGAGCCGCGCTCGCCGAGGCACTTGAGGCCATCCACGCCTGCGGGCTCGTCCACCGCGACCTCAAGCCCGGCAACATCGTCATGGCCCCCGACGGGCCGCGCGTCCTCGACTTCGGCATCGCCCGCGCGGTCGAGTCGACCCGGCTGACGGCCACCGGATCGGCCTTCGGCACCCCCGGCTACCTCGCACCCGAACAGGCCCTCGGCGAGGAGGTCACCGGCGCCGCCGACGTCTTCGCCCTGGGCGCCGTGCTCGTCGCCGCGGCGGGCGGACGGCCCTTCGGTGACGGTACGCCGATGGGCCTCATGTACCGCGCGGTGCACGAGGCCCCGGACCTCACCTCCGTACCGGAGGCGCTGCGCGGACTCGTGGGCCGCTGCCTCGCGAAGGACCCGGCCGAACGGCCCACGCCGGAGGAGATCCTGGACGAGCTGGGAGCGGGACCGGGACCGGGACCGGGAGCCGGGCCCGGAGCGGCGGTCGGGGGCGGGGCCGTGTCTGTGTCCGCGCCTCCGCAGGAGCCCGCGCCGACCCGTGACCCTGCGCCGACCGGGGAACCCGCGCCGACCGGGGAACCCGTACCGACCTGGGAACCCGTACCGACCGCGGAGCCCGTGCCAGGGCCGGCCTCCGGGGCTCCGGCCACGCCCGCCGACGCCGTTCCCCTGCCTCCTCACGCGCTGCCGACGCGTACGGCCGACGTCCAGGACGCCGTCCCCTTCGTCGTACCCCACCCCGCCACCCTCGTCGTACCGCCGCAGCCCTCCGTGCCACCGCTGCCCGCGCCGGACTTCGTCGCCGCCGACCGGAACTCCGGCGTGGCCGTCGACGCGAGCGGGGTGTCCCTGCACTTCTACGGCGAGGAGGCCGACTTCGTCTGGGCCGAGATCGGGGCCGTACGGTACGAGCGTCTCCGGCGCGGACGGGCGCTGCGGGTCGCCGTCCACCTGTACGACGGTTCGGTCTACGACTGCGAGGTCGACGGCCGACGTGCCGCCCGCGTCGACGAGTGGATCCAGGGCCTCGACCCGGTGCTCGCGCGGTACCTGCCCCTGTGACGGAACGGCGCAGCGCCGCCGGGTCAGAACCGACGGCGCTGCGCTGTCACTCGCGTACCCGCTACGGCAGGTTGTGCACGTGCGGGCCCACCGCGTTCGACCAGGCGTTGCCGGCCGTCGCGTCCCAGTTGGTCGACCAGGTCATGGCGCCGCGCAGCGACGGCCAGGTCTGGGCGGGCTTGAAGGTGCCGCAGCCGGTGCCCCTGGTCAGGCAGTCGAGCGCGTTCTTGACGATCTGCGGGTCGACATAGCCGCTGCCCGCGCCCCGGGTGGAGGCCGGGACGCCCAGGCCGACCTGGGACGGGGCCAGGCCGCCCTGGAGCTGGATGCAGGCGAGCGCGGTGAGGAAGTCCACCGAGCCCTGGCTGTACACCTTGCCGTCGCAGCCGAGCATCGAACCGCTGTTGTAGTACTGCATGTTGACCACCGTGAGGATGTCCTTCACGGCGAGCGCGGTCTTGAAGTACTCCGTGCCGGTGTTCTGCATGTCGATGGTCTGCGGGGCCATCGTCAGGACCATGGAGGAGCCCGCCTTGGCGGAGAGCTGGCGGAGCGCCTTGGTCAGGTAGGTGGAGTTGATGCCGTGTTCGAGGTCGATGTCGACGCCGTTGAAGCCGTACTCCTGCATGAGGGCGTACGCGCTGTTGGCGAAGGCCGTGGCGGAGGCGTCACTGTTGATCGTGACGTTCCCCTTCTCGCCGCCGACCGAGATGATCACGGACTTGCCGGCCGCCTTCTTCGCGGCGATGTCGGCCTTGAAGTCGGCGACCGAGGCGTAGCCGACGGCCGGGTCGAGGTTGAAGACGATCTGGCCGGGCGTGGCCGTCGAGTCGGCGAAGGAGACCGCGATGATGTCGTACTGCGACTGCACGTCCCGCAGCTTCTGGACCGCGGCACCGTTGTTGAAGTTCTGCCAGTAGCCGGTCAGTGCGTGCTTGGGCACGGCGGGGCCGGGGCCCGGCTCCGTGACCTTGGCGGTGCGCGCCGACACGGCGCTGGACTTCGCGGACTCGCCCGCGGCGTTCGTGGCGGCGACCTGGAACTGGTACGCGGTGTCGGCGGTGAGCCCGGTGACGGTCGTCGACGTACCGCTGACGGTCTGCGGGTTGGCTCCGTCCCGGTACACCTTGTAACCGGTGGCGCCGGAGACCGCGCCCCAGCTCAGGGCGACGGAGGACGAGGTGACCGTGCCGGCGGTCAGGCCGGCCGGGGTGGCCGGGACGACCGGGTCGGGGTCCTGGCCGCCGCCCCCGTCGGGACCGAAGACGCTGACGTCGTCGACGGAGTACGGGGAGGTCCCGTACCAGCCGTGGGTGTAGATCTGGACGGAGGTCGTGCTCGATCCGGTGGTGAAGGTCGTCGTGAGCTGCTTCCACACGGCGCTGTCGGGCGTCCAGGTGGAGACGTCGGTGGTGCCGGTGCCGCTCGCGCCGAGGTAGGCGTAGCCGCCCTGGACCCAGGCGCTCAGCGTGTACGTCGAGTTGGGCTTCACGGCGACGGTCTGCACGCACCTGGCGTTGTCGAGCCCGGCCGGGGTGGCCCTGAGGGCGCCGGCCCCGGTGCGGACCGGGGAGGAGACGGCGGCGCCGCTCCCCGCGGAACAGGACCAGTTGGCGAGGCCGCTCTCGAAGCCGGCGTTCTTGGCGACGTTGACGTCCGCCGCCTGCGCGGTGCCGGCTCCGCCGACGACGACGAGCCCGGAGCCGACGGCGAGCGCGAGGGCGCCGCCGAGCCAGCGGCGTCCGTGCGGGGCGGCCTCACGGCGGGTGGTGGTGCGGTCCACGTGCATCCTCCGGTGGGGGAGTTGGGGATGTGGAGGTGCCGTACGTCGTCTTCGTCGTACGGAGGGGTTCGTACGGGGGTGCGCGGGCTGTACGGGGGTGCGGGGGCGTACGGGGGTGCGGGGGCGTACGGGGGTTGCGCGGCTGTACGGGGTGCGGACGGTGGCCGCCGTTGTCGGAACAAGCTGGTCCAGACCAATCGCGTTGTCAAGGTCTCCGGCAGGAGCCGCTGTTCGGAAGGGGTGCGACGGGCCCGCAGGGGCGGGGCTCGCAGGGGCGGGGCTCGCGGCCGAAGAAAGCGGGACAGCTTGGCGGATTGTGTGTTCACCACCCCGGGGGACGTGGATAGGGTGCAGAGACGGCGGCACCCTGCGGTGACGCCGTGAACGCGGTAAGTGATCCGCGGCCTCCCGGGAGCGCGGGGGCCGGAGGGGACGGGGGGTCCGACGTGCCGACAGCGATCGCGGTCACCAGCGCCGACCTGGTGCTGCCGCCGACCGACCCCGGAACCCCGCACGCCGCCGTCCTCCCGGCCCCGGACACACAGGCGCTCGACGCGTCGATCGCCGACATGCAGCAGCTCCTCGCCCGCTTCGGGCACGTGGTCGTCGTCTGCCCCACCTCCGCCCCCGCCGCCGTCGAGAACCGGCTGCACGCCGTCCGCTCCCTGCTCGAAAGCGACCGGATCGCCCTGGTCCGCACCGACCTGCCGCCCCTCGGCGCGGCCGTACTCGTCCGGCAGCTTCGGCAGCTGGCGGGCTGCGACCTCAGCCCCGGCGTCCTCGCCACCGCCGCCCGGCTCCTCGCCCACTACATCTACGCCGGCGCCGTCCTCGGCTCCGTCTCCCGGCTCGACCGCGTCCCCGTCAGCCTCCGCTCCCACCTCAAGGGCTGGCTGCCCGGCGCCCACTTCGCCGTACTCGCGGGACCGACGCCCCAGATCACCCGCGTCGGCAACGGTGAGACGCCCCTCGCGGGACCGGAGTTCACCACCGAACTCCTCCTCGCCCGGGGCCAGCTCCAGACCGACTGGCCCGCCACCACCCTCGTGCCCCGCTGGCGGATCCAGGGCGCGGCCCAGGAGACCCCGCTGCCCGAGACCTCACCCGGCTGGTGGGGCACCGGCAAACTCGTCGAGTTCGCCGCGTACCTGCCCGACCTGCCGGTCCTCTACCAGCTCGTCTCCTCCGTACGGCGCGAGACCTGCCACTGGTGCGCGATGGAACTCATCGGCGACCGCTGCGGCTTCTGCGCGGCGCCGCTGACGGTGGGGGCGGCGGGGGGCCAGGCCGCCCGTACCGCCGGAACCGGGGGACACGCCGGTGGCACGCGCGCCCTCGGAACCGGCGGGCCCACCGGCGCCCACGCACTGGGCGCCACCCGCAGCCTGGGAGCCGGAGGGCACCCCGACGCCCGCGCTCTCGGCCCGGCCTCCGGTCCGGCTCCCGGCTCGGTTCCCGGCCCGGCCCTCGGCCCGGTTCCCGGTCCCGCCGGGCAGACCTCCGGCACCCAAGCCGTCCGCGCCCTGCCGTGAACCTCACCCCGTGCCACTCCCGGCGCCCGCCCCCGACCGCCTCCGCGCATCCGACCGCCCCCGCACGTCCGACTGCTCCCGTCCGCCCGGACCCATGTCTCCGATCGAGGTAGTACGGAAATGAACTCCCGCCAGCGCCGCGGCGTCATCCTGCTGCTGCTGTCCGTCCTCTGCGCCCTCGGGGCCTTCGCCGGCGTGCTCGCCGTCATCAGCGACGTGAACTCCAAGGTCGGCCCGGAGACCACCGCGTACCGGGTCAAGGGCAAGGTGGCCCCCTACGAGCCCCTGAGGGCCAGCCAGTTCGAGAAGATCTCGATGCCCGAGCGGTGGCTCTCGAAGACCGCCGTCACCGACCTCCGCCAGATCGATGGCAAGATCGCCGTCACCGAACTCCGCTCCGGCTCCCTCCTCCAGACCGACATGATCGTCGAACGCCCCGAGCTCCAGCCGGGCCAGCAGGAGATCGCGATCATGATCGACGCCGCCACGGGCGTCGCCGGGAAGATCACCGCCGGCGCCACCGTCAACATCTACGCCACCTTCGAGGGCGAGAAGAAGGACGACCCCTCCCAGTCGCGGATGATCGTGGCCGGCGCCCGCGTCCTCTCCGTCGGCAAGCTCACCCCGATCAGCGACAGCAACGACCGCTCGGGCCGCGCCTCCAACGCCGTCCCGATCAGCTTCGCGCTCTCCACCCTCGACACCCAGCGCGTCGCGTACGCCGAGTCCTTCGCCGAGCACGTACGCCTCGCCCTCGTCGCCCCCACCACCGGCGGCGCCCCGGCCGACCAGCGCGACCGCACGTACACGCTCGAAAAGGACAAGTGAGGCCGGTATGACCACCAGGATCCTGCCGGCCGTCGGGGACCCCGACGCGGCCCGGTCCGTCGTCACCCTGCTCAGCCAGCTCCCCGACGCCGAACCCGCCGCGCCCGTCACCGACTCCACCCAGCTCGTCGACACCCTCGCCCGCCTCGCCGCCGCCTCCCTCGACGAACTCCCCGAGGTCGTCCTCGTCCACGAGCGCATCGGCCCCGTCCCGGCGCTGGAACTCGTCCGCGAGGTCGCCCTCCGCTTCCCCGCCGTCGGCGTCGTCCTCATCACCGCCGACGCCAGCCCCGTCCTCTTCTCCGCCGCCATGGACTCCGGCGCACGCGGCCTCGTCACCCTCCCCCTCGGCTACGAGGAGCTCGCCAGCCGCGTCCAGGCCGCCGCCCAGTGGTCCGCCGGCGTCCGCCGCCACCTCGGCGGGGGCGCCGACCAGATCACAGGACCCGGCGGCACCGTCGTCACCGTCAGCGGCGCCAAGGGCGGTGTCGGCACCACCGTCACCGCCGTCCACCTCGCCCTCGCGGCCCGCGCCTCCGGACGGACCGTCGCCCTCGTCGACATGGACCTCCAGAACGGCGACATCGCCTCCTACCTGGACGTCCAGTTCCGGCGCTCCGTCGCCGACCTCGCCTCCATCGCCGACATCTCGCCCCGCGTCCTCCAGGACGCCGTCTACGTCCACGAGACCGGCCTCGCCCTCCTCCTCGCCCCCGCCGAGGGCGAACGCGGCGAAGAGGTCACCGACCGCGCCACCCGCCAGATCGTCAGCGCCCTGCGCGGCCGGCACGAGGTCGTCGTCATCGACTGCGGCTCCCAGCTCACCAGCGCCAACGCCGCCGCCATCGAGATGGCCGACACCGCTCTCCTCGTCGCCACCCCGGACGTGGTGGCCGTCCGGGCCGCCAAGCGGACGGTACGCATGTGGGAGCGGCTCCAGGTCCGCAAGGCCGAGGAGACCGTCACCCTCGTCAACCGCCACCACCGCTCCAGCGAGATCCAGCCACCCCTCGTCCAGAAGATCACCGGCACCCGCATCGCGGGCGTCGCCGTCCCCGCCCACTTCAAGGAACTCCAGGCCGTCGTCGACGCCGGCCGGCTGCACGAACTCGACGCCAAGTCGACGGTCAAGCAGGCCCTGTGGACCCTCGCGGGCGAACTGGGCCTGGTCCGGGCGGCGGCTCCGGCGACGGGACAGCCCGGCAAGCAGCTCGCCCGCGCCGGCGACCGCGGCTCCCTCGGGCTGCGGCGCCGCACCGGAGGACGCTGAGCGATGCGTACCCACCGGGACGACGACAGGGGACAGGTGGCGGTCGAGTTCCTCGGCATGGTGCCGGTCATCCTGCTCACCCTCGTCCTGCTCTGGCAGGTCGTCCTGGTCGGGTACACGTACACGCTCGCGGGGAACGCGGCGGACGAGGCGGTCCGCGCGTGCGCGGTCGGGGACGACTACGGCGAGGCCGCGAGACGGCACCTCGACGGCGCCTGGGCGGACGGGGCCCAGGTGACCTGTCCCCCGGGTGACCCCATGGTGACCGCAGTCGTGACCATCCGGGTCCCCGTCCTGGTGCCGGGCGTGGGCGGGATCTTCGACGTGGAGGGCAAGGCGGGCGCGATGTCGGAGGTGCCCATCCCATGAGTGAACAAGCGCGCACGAGAACCCGCGACCGGGGCCAGGCCGCCATCGAGTACCTGGGGTTCCTGCCGATCCTGCTGCTCGTCGGCCTCGCGGGGTTCCAGCTCGGCGTCGCCGCGTACGCCGCCCAGCAGGCGGGCACGGCGGCCCGCGCGGCGGCGAGGGCCGCGAGCATGGACGAGGACGAGAACGCGCCCAGCCCACAGGCCGCCGCCGACGCTGCGGTGAGCGGCTGGATCAACCCTTCCGTCACGTACTACGAGGAGGGCGACGCGGCCGTCGTCACCGTCACGGTTGAGATCCCCTCCGTCGTCCCCCTCTGGGACGGCTTCGGGTCCGTCCGGAAGGCCGCCACCATGCCGATGTCACCGGAGCAGGAGGAGGGGCCATGAGCCTGCGCGCCCGGATCAACTCCCCCGAGGAGCACGGCGGCGGTGCCGCGGCCAGGGAGGACAGCCATCTCGTCGCCTCCTTCCGCGCCAAGCTCCTGGAGGAGATCGACCTCACCGAGATGTCCGCCCTGGCGGCCGCCGAACGGCGGGCCCGCCTCGAACGCGTCCTCGGCCACATCATCAGCCGCGAGGGCCCCGTCCTCTCCACGGCCGAGCGCTCCCAGCTGATCCGCCGCGTCGTCGACGAGGCCCTGGGTCTCGGCGTACTCGAACCGCTCCTCGAAGACGCCTCCATCACCGAGATCATGGTCAACGGCCCCGACCAGATCTTCATCGAGCGCAACGGCCGCGTGGAACTCCTCCCGCTGCGCTTCGCCTCCCACGACCAGCTGATGCAGACCATCGAGCGGATCGTCTCCACCGTCAACCGGCGCGTCGACGAGTCGAACCCGATGGTCGACGCCCGGCTCCCGTCCGGCGAGCGCGTCAACGTCATCATCCCGCCGCTGTCCCTCACCGGGGCGACGCTCACCATCCGCCGCTTCCCCCGCGCGTACACGCTCCACGAGATGCTCGGCCTCGGCTCCCTCGACGAACAGATGCTGCTCCTGCTGTCCGGGCTCGTGCAGGCCAAGTTCAACCTGATCGTCTCCGGCGCGACCGGCACCGGGAAGACCACCCTCCTCAACGCCCTGTCCGGGCTCGTCCCGGACGGCGAGCGGATCATCACCATCGAGGACTCGGCCGAACTCCAGCTCCAGCAGTCCCACGTGATCCGCCTGGAGGCCCGGCCTCCGAACATCGAGGGCCGAGGCGCCATCTCCATCCGCGACCTCGTCCGCAACTCCCTCCGCATGCGCCCCGACCGGATCATCGTCGGAGAGGTCCGCGGGGGCGAGACCCTCGACATGCTCCAGGCCATGTCGACCGGCCACGACGGCTCGCTCGCCACCGTCCACGCCAACTCCGCCGAGGACGCCCTCATGCGTCTCCAGACCCTCGCCTCCATGTCGGAGGTGAAGGTGCCGTTCGAGGCGCTCCGCGACCAGATCAACAGCGCGGTCGACGTCCTCGTCCAGCTCACCCGGCACCCCGACGGCACCCGCCGCATCACCGAGATCTCCGTCCTCGCCTCCCACGGGCGCGAACGGTTCCTGCTCGCGACGGTCTGCCGCTTCCAGGCACAGCCGCTCGCCCCCGACGGACGGGTGTACGGGGAGTTCACGTACCACCCGCTGCCCCGGCGGGTCGCAGAACGCCTCTACCTCGCCGGACAGCCGATCCCGCAGGCCTTCGGCGTGGCCCCGACCGACGCCCACCTGGCCACCCGAGAGGCGGAATGACGATGACCGGCGTCCATCTCGCCACCCGAGAGGCGGAGCGATGACCGACCCCTTCTGGCTGACCACGGGCGTGACCCTGCTCGCCTGCGTCCTCGGCGTCCTCGGCGTGCAGGTGTACGCGAACGGCGCCCGCCGGCACGCGGAGCTCGTCGCCCGGCTCGACGAGTCCGGCGAGCCCGAGACCCCGGGCCGCCGCAGACGCCGCTTCCGGGGCCTCGACCGGCGCGTCCGCAGGACCGCCCTCGGCCGGAGACTGGAACTGCGGATCGCGGCCACCGGCCTCGACATCACCCCCGGCGAGTTCACCGTCGCCCTCGCCGCGACCGTCATCGTCCTGTGGACCGTCGGACAGGCCGCGCTGTCCCCGTTCTTCGGCCCGATCTGCGGACTCCTCGGCGTGTGGGTGGCGATGGGCTACCTCAGCTGGCAGCGACAGAAGCGCATCGAGAAGTTCATCAACCAGCTCCCCGAACTCTCCCGCATCCTGGCCAACGCCACCCAGGCCGGGCTCGCCCTCCGGATGGCCCTCAGCCTGGCCGCCGACGAGCTGGAGGCCCCGGCGGGCGACGAACTGGAGAAGGTGGCGCAACAGCTGGCCGTCGGCACCTCCCTCGACGACGCCCTGGGAGAGCTGGCCGAACGCCTCCCTTCCCGCGAACTCGTCGTCCTCGTCACCACCCTCGTCCTCGCCAACCGCGCCGGCGGCACCGTCGTCTCCTCCCTGCGGAACCTCACCGAGACCCTGGAGGAACGCAAGGAGACCCGGCGCGAGGTCCGCACCCAGCTCTCCCAGGTGAGCATGACCGCGTACTCCGTCCCCGTCATCGGCGTCGGCTCGCTCCTCCTCATCGACAACATGCAGCCCGGCGCCCTCGACCGGATGACCAGCTCGGGCGTCGGACAGTTCGCCGTCGTCGCCGCCTTCGCCCTGTACGTGGTCGGCTTCGTCGCCATCCGCCGCTTCTCGAAGATCGACGTGTAGGGACTGCCCGCCGTGGACCTCCTCCTCGCCCTCCTCGCCGGCCTCGCCGTCACCGGCGCCGCCTACGGCCTGCGCCTCTACCGCGCCGACGCCCGGCTCCCCGACGACCTCAAACTCGCCCTCGAGGTCGGCGCGACCCGTACCGGCGCGGTCGACTCGGCCGTCGACCGCCTGGGCATGCGCTGGTCACCGGCGGTGCTGCGCCTGATGGGCCCCAAGAGGGTCAACGCGGTCCGCCGCCGCATCGACCTCGCCGGAAACCCCGGCGGACTGACCATCGACCGGTACGGGGCGCGGCGGGCGGTCTACGGATTCCTGGGCGTCCTCGGCGGCCTGCTGATGCTCTCGAAGGGGTCCTTCCTGGTCGCGCTTCTCCTGTTCGCCTTCGGCGCGTTCTGGACGGAGGTCGGCATCTGGTCGGCGGTCCGGATCCGCAAGGACCAGATCGAGCGCACCCTGCCGGACTTCCTGGACGTCCTGGCCGTCGTCGTCTCGGCCGGCCTCGGCTTCCGCCAGGCCCTCGAACGCGTCGCGGAGAAGTACGAGGGGCCCTGGGCCGACGAACTCCGCATCACGCTCCGCCAGATGGACATGGGCGTCAGCCGCCGCCAGGCCTTCGACGAACTCCGCCGCCGCAACGACTCCGAACAGGTCGCCCAGTTCGTCACCGCCCTCCAGCAGGGCGAGGAGCTCGGCGCGCCGATCGTCGACACGCTGATCCAGATCGCCAACGACATGCGGCGCACGGACGCGCAGAACGCCCGCCGCAAGGCGGCGAAGGCGGTTCCCAAGGCGACGATGGTCATCACGACCCTGATGGTCCCGGCGACGATGATCCTCCTCGGCGCGGGCCTCTTCCTGGGCACGGGCACGGACTTCGGCGCGGTCACAGGCGAGTGAGCGGCCGATGTCTCAGCCGGTGACATATTCGCGGGAAAGGCCTTCGCGCGCGCAACAGGATGTGCCAGAGTGCGGACTGAGTGTGAGGGGAGGTGGAGTGATGCGCCGGACCACGACAGGCCGCGGCAACCGTCGAACCGCCGCCCCCACACGCGCCGGGGTCATAGCTTCCTGGCTGGGCACCAGGCTCACCCGATGACCCGGGCGCAGGCGTCTGAACGCGGAGGGGACCACGATGAACGACGCGATGCTGAAGGCCTTGACGAAGGCCAGGCTCGGCCTGAGCCGCTGGACGAGGCCGGGGGACCGCGGGCAGACGGCGGTGGAGTACTTGGGGATCATTGTGGTGGTGGTGGCGATTGTTGTGGCGATCACGGGTACGGATATTGGTCAGTCAATCAAGAGCGCGATCAGCCAGAAGATTGCCGAGCTCACTGGCGGCGGCGGCGAGTAGAGCCGTATCGACTGGGAGCCGATGAGGGGCAGGCATTTCCCGTCTACATCGCCGTTGTGGCTGGGCTGTTGTTTCTCGCCTTCGCCTACTTTGCCGTGGGGCAAGCTGCTCTTACGCGAAACGGTGCACAGACCGCCGCTGATGCGGCGGCCCTTGCGGCTGCACAAGACGCCAGGGAGCAGCTGCGCGACGGATGGCTCGGGGCGATCCTCGATCCGGACCGGTGGGACGGATTTCTCCAGGGCGAGGCGTACGACGACTCCTCTGCGTGTCACAGCGCGGCGGACTTCGCGTCCCGCAACGGGGCAGAACTGGTGGCTCCTGGCTGTGACCCAGAAGGCAACAGATTCAGGGTGACCGTCCTTACGACGGGCGGCGAGGAGAACCCTGCCAAGGCATCCGCCGAGGCGGTGATCGAGCCACGTTGCGAGTTCGTGGAGCAGGAGTCCACTCCGGAGCCGTCGACTTCACCACCGTCTCCTCCGCCATCAGGTGAGCCGGAAGAAGAGGAACCCGGCCCGATTCTCGGGCTCACGTGCGGTGGTGAGCCGTGGGACATCGACCCCGAGGCCCCCACGCTTCCCAGCGCCGCCGAGCTGTTCACCGTCCGACTGTCCGAATGACCTGCGACGAGCAAAGGAAGAGCGGTACATGAGCGTGCGGTACGCATGGAATCGCCGGGGGGCGGTGGCCCTCGTCGCCGTGGCATCGGTGGCACTCCTTGTGGCTGGCTGCGGTGCGGAGGAGAAGCCGAAGGCCGACAAGCCAGCTGCGACAACCATTGCTCCTTCAAAGGGGGAGAGCACGCAAGATTCACAGTCGGCTGAGGAGCCCGAGGAGGCACTGGCGGCTTTGAAGGGGCAGAAGGGCTTGGAGTTCACGATTCATTCGGCGGAGCGAGACGCGGGTGGATTTCTCACCGTCAAGGGGCGTTTGAAGAATGCCTCGGAGACTGTGAGCGCCATTCCCGCGCAGACAAGCGGGGACGAGACCGAGGTGGTCAAGCACGGGACCTCGTTGGGTGGCGCCACACTTGTCGATTCCCTTGGAAAGAAGCGGTACTACGTGCTGCGGGACACGGAGGGGAGGCCCCTCACCACTATCGGCCTCAACAGCCTCGGCCCCGGCAAGTCCACCGCCGTCTTCATGCAATTCCCCGCACCCCCCGCCTCCACCACCGAAGTCTCCTTCCAGCTCCCCACCTTCGAACCCGCCACCCTCAAGCTCTCCTGAGGCGACGCCATGACGACGACCTACCGCCGCATCGCCGCCCTCGCCCTCGCCTCTATCGCGCTGGGGCCCCTCGCCGTGCCCACGGCCCACGCCGATGATCCGCCCGGGTCGGCGGCCAGCTCCTCCCCTCCGCCCGTCATCGACCCCACTGCCCCCGGCCTGATGCTTCCCGACGGGGCCGTCCTCGCGCCCGCCAAGGTGCTCGACATCAAGCAGATCGTCGAGGAGGAGGGCGGTGCGGAGCGCCGGCAGGACACCAACGTGGACGTGACGTTCGCCCTTCAGGCCGAGGTCCTGTTCCCGAAGAACAGTGCCAAGCTGAGCCCCGCCGCCAGCTCCCGTATCGCCGCTATCGCCGCCGAGATCAACAAGCTGGGGTCCGGTCGTGTCCGGGTCTTCGGGTTCACCGACAACCTCGGGACGTACGAGCACGGGCTCAAGCTGTCGAAGCAGCGGGCCGTCGCCGTGCAGCTGGTGCTCGCGCGGAGTCTCGACCCGGGGACGGCCTTCGACATCCGCGGGTACAGCGAGGACTACCCGATCGCCGACAACCGCACCGAAGAGGGCCGGAAGAAGAACCGGCGCGTCGAGATCTCCTTCCCCCGTACGACCCCCGGGCCCTAGCCCGACAGCGAGGCGAGCGCCGCCCGGATCGTGGACGTCATGCGGTCCGGGTGGCGGAAGACCTCTCCTGCCGTGAACCGCAGCACCCGGCGTACCTCCGGGCAGGACTGCAGCGCGTTGAAGCGGGCGACGTCCCGTTCGTGGGCGCGGCGGGTGCCGTGGAAGGCGTAGCCCTCGACCTCGACCGCGAGGCCCTCCGCCCGGAAGAGGAAGTCGGGGCGGAGGAGCAGTCGTCCGTCCGCCGTGCGGAGCGTCGGCTGTGACTCCGGGAAGAGTCCGGCGTCCCGCATCCGGAGCCGGGCGACCGACTCCGCAGGGGAGCCCGACGCCGGTTCGGCCAGCCGCAGCCAGGTCCGGGCGCGGGCCGCCCCCCGCCGGGGCGGGGCGAGTTCGGCGGCGAGTTCCTCGTACCGGACGAGTGGCTCCCGTCGCACGCCTCCGACTATCCGGCGCGCGAGCGCCGAGTCGGCCGTCACGACCGCTTCCTCGCGGCTGCCGCAGCGGCGTATGAGGTCTCCGACCGTCCGTGCCGGGGTCGTCGTCCGCAGTCCGCGCCGGGTCGTGCTGTCGCGGTCGGTCAGACGGGCCGTGGTGTGCACCCGTATCCGGTCGCCGCGGGAGGAGCGGGCCGGTCGAGGCGCGGTGAACTCGAGTAGGTCGGCCACCCGTTCCGCCGCTCCCAGCCGTTCGATGCGGTGCAGTGCCGCTGCCGTGCCGTGGCTGCACACCAGCTCCGGGCGCAGGAACTGGAGCGCCGTCGCCCTCACCCGCCAGTCCACCTCCTTCCCGGGGGCCGCCCACGCGCCCCGGCAGATCCACTGCCAGCCGTCGCGGCGCAGGCGGCCGGCAAGGCGGCCCGTGGACCAGCCCGCCGCGACCGCCCAGACCGTCAGAAGGACCCCGCCCCTGGCGAGGATCGCCAACTCGTACATACGCCCAACGATCCACGGAAGAGCGACACTTCGCACCCCCTGTGGAAAACCTGTCGAAAGCCGTCGTCAGGAAAGCGCAAAGCCGGGGGACAGATGCGCCGGGCAGGAGCATTCTGGACAGATGACGACGACTCCGCGCGAGACGCCGGGCGGGATGCTGAGGGCGACGACGCCGAGCGGGACCCTGAGGGCGACGACGTTGAACGGGACGCCGAGCGAGGCCGTGGGCGAGACGCCCGGCGTTCGGCTGGTCAGTGATCTCGTCGCCCGTATCCCCGAGTTCCGGGGCGCGTACGAGAACCATGTGGTCCATCAGGGTGGTGTCCTGCCGCACGTCTTCTTCTGGGACGTCGTGCAGGACACCGTCCGTTCCTTCCTCGGCGAGGCTCCGGACGCGCCCGACTGGCGCCGTACCCTCGCCTTCCTGGAGGAGCAGAGCTGCCGCGGGGTCCTCGGTGTCGACGAGGTGATCGTGACGTCGTTCCTCGGTGATCTGCCCTCCCCGCAGGAGCCCGGGCACGCCCTCGTCCATCAGCTCGGTCCCGTCATGGCCGCGAGGTTCGTCCGCATAAGGCCCCTCGGCTGACCGTTCCGGGGGCCTCGGGATAATCGGGCGCATGCCCCCGTCCCCCCGCGCCCTGAATCCCGCCGTTCTCGCCGTCGGCGGGTACGCCGTCACCCGTCTCATCGGTCTCGCGGTCCTCGCGATCGCCGCCGCGGTGACCGGTGAGGACGGGCTGCACCGGCTCAAGGGGCGCTGGGACTCCGTCTGGTACGTGCGGATCGCCGAGAACGGTTACGGGTACGAGACCACACTGCCCAACGGCGACGTCCATTCCGACCTCGCCTTCTTCCCCCTCTTCCCGGCCCTTGAGCGCGGCGTCTCGGCCGTCCTCCCCGGGGACGCGACCACCGCCGGGCTGCTGATCTCCTGGACCGCCGGGCTCGCCGCGGCCTGGGGCATCCACCGGTGCGGCGCCCATGTCTTCCGGCCCGCCGTCGGGGTCGTGCTCGCCGTCCTCTGGGGCGTGTACCCGACCGCGTTCGTCCAGTCGATGGCGTACACGGAGACGCTGTTCACCGCCCTCGCCGCCTGGTCGCTGTACGCGGTCCTGCGCGGGCGGTGGATCCTGGCCGGCGTCCTGTGCGCGGCCGCCGGGCTCACCCGGCCGACGGCCGCCGCGCTGATCGCCGCCCTCGGGATCACGGCCCTCGTCCTGCTCGTACGGGACCGGCGGCTGCCTCTGCGGACGGTGCTCGGGGTCCTGATCGCCCCGCTCGGCTGGCTCGGGTACATCGTGTACGTCGGTGTCCGTGAGGGAAGCCCCGCCGCCTACTTCGAGGTCCAGGCCGCCTGGGGCAACTCCATCGACGGCGGTGTCGCCCTCGCCGGGTTCATCGCCGGTCTGCCGTGGCCCGCGGCGCTCGGTCTGTGCGCGGCGCTCGGGCTGCTCGGATGGCTGCTCGCCCTGTGCGTACGGCAGGGGCAGCCGCTGCCCCTGCTCGTCTACACGATCGGTGTCGTGTTCGTCTCGCTCGTCGGCGCCGCGTACTTCGGCTCACGGCCGCGTCTGATGATGCCGGCGTTCGGGCTCCTGCTCCCGCCCGCCGTCGCCCTCGCGCGGCTGCGGACCCGTACCGCCGTGCCGGTCCTCGTCGGGCTGGCGCTTGCCTCCGCCGTGTACGGGGCCTTCACCCTGCTCGGCTCGGGTCCTCCGTGACCTGCAGGGAGACCCGTACGCCCGGCCGCAGCCCCCACCCCGCCATCGCGCCCGCCTCCGCCTCCAGGACGTGCCGGCCGCGCGGCCGGATCATGCCGAGCCGCCCCGGCCGCATCGTGACGACGGAGAGGACCGTGGACGAGCGGTCCAGATAGGCGACGTCGATCGCGAACCGCATGCCGAAGGTGTGGACGCTGTTCGTCCGGACGATGAGCAGCGCCCCCTCGATCCCGTCCCGCCCGAGCAGCCCCCGCCGCCGGGCCCGGTACGAGGCCGCGACCTCCAGCGGCACCGCCGCCCCCGAAGCCGTCAGCGTTCCCCGCCCGTCCTTCCATTTCCCCATGCGCCAGACCGTAGCCGCCCCAGACCCTAGGGTCTGGTCCGTGTACGTCACGCTGATCGCCCTCGCCGCCCTCTGGGGCGCCGTCGTCGGCCTGCTCGTGCCGCGGGCCGCGTACCGGCTCGCCGTGGCGGCCGAGGAGCCGTGGCGGGACCGCTGCCCCGCCGGGCACGTCCTCGTGGGGCCCGCCGGGGGCTGGCTCGGCGGGCCCGGCCGTCAGGACTGTGCCACGTCCTCCGCCCCGAGCGCCGCGCCGCTGATCACCGCCCTCGTCTGTGCCGCGCTCGCCGCCGCCACCGGTGGGCCCCGGCCCGAGCTGGCGGTCTGGCTGCTCGTCGCGCCCTTCGCCGTGCTCCTCGCCGGTGTCGACGCGCGCGTGCACCGGCTTCCGGACGTGGTGACCCTGCCGCTCGCCGCCGCCGTCCCGGTGCTCCTCGGTGCCGCCGAGCTCCTCCCGTACGACGCGGGTTCCTGGCTCCACGCGCTGCTGGGCGCGCTCGCGCTCGGCGGCGCCTATCTGGTGCTGTTCTGGATCAACCCGAGCGGTCTCGGCTTCGGCGACGTCAAGCTGGCGCTGTCGCTCGGCGCCGCGCTCGGCTGGTACGGCTGGGGTGTCCTCTTCGCCGGCGCGTTCGCGGGTTTCCTGCTCGGCGCGGTGTACGGCCTCGGTCTCGTCCTGCTGCGGCGGGCCGGGCGCTCCTCGACGATCCCCTTCGGCCCCTTCATGCTCGGGGGCGGTTTCCTGGGGCTGCTCCTCGGCGCGTTCACCGCGCTTCCCTGAGGCTTCCCCGGGGTCTCCCCGGGGTCTTCACGTCAACGTCGTGCCCCGCCCCTTCGGTCCCCCGTGGGAGGGACGGAACTCCGCCGCCACGCCGGGGCGCAAACCCGCCACAGGCCTCGCAGCCCTTGTCCCGACTGCGATCCGGGGAATTCCGCAAGGTTCGTACGGCGTACGTGGCGCGCAGGACGACTATCGAAGGGTTATGGTGGAAACCCCCCCTCGGGCCGGTCCGTATCCCCCCCACGGACCGGCCCGTTTTTTCTTCATTGGGCCGCCCGCGCGGCCCGCCGGTGGCGTCTCAGCCCCGGCCGGCCCAGATGTTCGTGCCCCGGGTGTCCACGGCGAACGAGTCGATCTCCACCAGCTCCTCGGCGCTCAGCGGCGGACCGGCGAGCGCCGCCACGTTCTCCTCCAGCTGGGCGACGCTGGACGCGCCGATCAGGGCCGAGGTCATCCGCTCGTCGCGCAGGACCCACGAAAGCGCCAGCTGCGCCAGGGACTGCCCGCGCCGCTCCGCGATGTCCGCGAGGCCGTGCAGACGCCGCAGCACCTCGTCGGAGAGCAGGTTCGGGTCGAGGGACTTGCCCTGGGTGGCCCGCGAGCCCTCCGGGATGCCCTTCAGGTACTTGTTGGTGAGCAGTCCCTGCGCGAGCGGCACGAAGGAGATGCAGCCCATCCCGGCTTCTTCGAGGGTGTCGAGGAGGCCGTCCTCCTCGGTCCAGCGGTTGATCATCGAGTACGAGGGCTGGTGGATGAGCGCGGGGACGCCCATCGCGCGCAGGATCCGCGCGGCCTCGGCGGTCTGCTCGCTGGTGTACGAGGAGACACCGACGTACAGCGCCTTGCCCTGGTGGACGGCGGAGGCCAGCGCCCCCATCGTCTCCTCCAGGGGGGTGTGCGGGTCGAAGCGGTGCGAGTAGAAGATGTCGACGTGATCGAGGCCCATCCGCTTCAGGGACGCGTCGAGCGAGGACAGCAGGTACTTGCGGGAGCCCCACTCGCCGTACGGGCCGGGGTGCATCTCGTATCCGGCCTTCGTGGAGATGATCAGCTCGTCCCGGTACGGCGCGAAGTCCTGGGCGAAGAGCTTGCCGAAGTTCAGCTCGGCGGAGCCGGGCGGCGGCCCGTAGTTGTTCGCCAGGTCGAAGTGGGTCACGCCCAGGTCGAAGGCGCGGCGCAGGATGGCCCGCTGGGTGGCGAGCGCGCGGTCGTCGCCGAAGTTGTGCCAGAGGCCGAGCGAGACCGCGGGGAGCTTGAGGCCGCTGCGGCCCGAGCGGCGGTACTCCATGGTGTCGTAGCGGTCGGCGGAGGCGCGGTACACGGGGGAATCAGTCACGTATCTCTGCTTATCACGTACTTGTGACAGTCCCGGGCTGGGAGCCTGTCGCCCGTGCGCAGTAGTGTGGCGGCTTGCGGACCGCCGCTGCATGGCGGACCGCCGCTGCACAGAGGGGTAAAGAACGGTGAACCTGCGCGACCTGGTGTACGGGCTCTACGCACGCCGGGTGGAAGGCCGCCTCGACCACGCCCAGGTGCCCAAGCACATCGGGGTGATCCTCGACGGGAACCGCCGCTGGGCCAAGGCGTCCGGCGGAACCCCCGAGCAGGGACACAAGGCCGGCGCGGACAAGATCCAGGAGCTCCTCGGCTGGTGCGCCGAGACCGACGTCGAGGTCGTCACGCTCTGGATGCTCTCCACGGACAACCTGAACCGGCCCGAGGAGCAGCTGGTGCCGCTGCTCGGCATCATCGAGAACGCCGTGCGGGCCCTCGCGTCCGACGGCCGCTGGCGGGTCAACCACGTCGGCACGATGGACCTGCTGCCCTCCCGTACGCAGTCGGTGCTGAAGGAGGCCGAGCAGGCCACCCACGCCAACACGGGGATACTCGTGAACGTGGCGGTGGGTTACGGCGGCCGGCAGGAGATCGCGGACGCGGTCCGGTCGCTGCTCCTGGAGCACGCGGACCGGGGGACGAGCTTCGAGGAGCTCGCCGAGATCGTCGACGTCGAGCACATCTCGGAGCACCTGTACACGCGCGGTCAGCCCGATCCGGACCTCGTGATCCGCACCAGCGGCGAGCAGCGTCTCTCCGGCTTCATGCTGTGGCAGAGCGCCCACTCGGAGTACTACTTCTGCGAGGTTCACTGGCCGGCCTTCCGCAAGGTCGACTTCCTGCGGGCGCTGCGTGACTACGCGGCCAGGCACCGGCGTTACGGCACCTGAGACCGGGCGCCCTCGGAGCGCCCACGTCCCGGTCGGAACCGATCACCTCGTGTTCATGAACACGTCGTCATATGCCCTGGCATGGCAAGGCCTGATCGAGGGCATATCCCTGGTGAAGTGAGCGGCACGGAGACCGCCACCCGGGAGGCCCCTTGCACCAGGACGACCGTGCGGGACACGTACGGGAGAAGCGGAGGGCCGTGGTTCGGCCCGCGCATCGCGGCCTGAGCCCGGTCCCATTCCGCAGCGACACCGGTTCCGTCGCACCCCGACCTCACAGGGGTCTTCCGAGGGGGTCTGTCCTTCCGTGGTGACCAGCACGAAGCGCCGCCTTTCCGACCGGCGCACCTATGTTCTCGACACCAGCGTCCTGCTGGCCGACCCCAACGCCGTGTCCCGTTTCGAGGAGCACGAGGTCGTGCTCCCGATCGTCGTGGTGACGGAGCTCGAAGCCAAGCGGCACCATCCCGAACTCGGTTACTTCGCCCGGCAGGCCCTGCGCCTCCTGGACGACTTCCGGGTGCGGTACGGGCGTCTGGACGCCCCGCTCCCCATCGGGGACCTGGGCGGCAGCCTGCGTGTCGAACTCAACCATTCCGACCCCGGTGTACTGCCCGCCGGCTACAGGTTGGGGGACAACGACTCACGGATCCTCGCGGTCGCGCGGAACCTCCAGGCGGAGGGGTACGACGTCACGGTCGTCTCCAAGGACCTGCCGCTGCGCATCAAGGCCTCATCGGTCGGGCTCCTCGCCGAGGAGTACCGGGCCGAGCTGGCCATCACGGACGCCAACGGCTGGACCGGGATGTCCGATCTGGCGCTCTCCGGGGAGCAGGTGGACCTGCTCTACGACCAGGAGTCGCTGTACGTGCCGGAGGCCGCCGAGCTTCCGGTCCACACGGGCCTGGTGCTCCAGTCCGAGCGGGGCAAGGCGCTCGGCCGGATCACCGCCGAGGGGAACGTACGGCTTGTCCGCGGCGACCGGGACGCCTTCGGGCTCCGCGGCCGCAGCGCCGAGCAGCGGATCGCGCTCGATCTGCTCCTCGACCCGGACGTCGGCATCATCTCGATGGGCGGCCGGGCCGGCACGGGCAAGTCCGCGCTCGCGCTCTGCGCGGGCCTCGAGGCGGTCCTGGAGCGCCGTCAGCACCAGAAGGTGATGGTCTTCCGTCCGCTGTACGCGGTCGGCGGCCAGGAGCTCGGCTACCTGCCGGGCAGCGAGTCCGAGAAGATGAGCCCGTGGGCCCAGGCGGTCTTCGACACGCTGTCCTCGGTCGCGAGCCGCGAGGTGATCGAGGAGGTGCTCGGCCGCGGGATGCTGGAGGTCCTGCCGCTGACCCACATCCGCGGGCGCTCGCTCCACGACGCGTTCGTCATCGTGGACGAGGCCCAGTCCCTGGAGCGGAACGTCCTGTTGACCGTTCTGTCCCGTATCGGGGCGAATTCGCGGGTGGTGCTGACCCATGACGTCGCCCAGCGGGACAACCTCCGGGTCGGCCGGTACGACGGAGTCGTCGCCGTGGTCGAGAAACTGAAGGGGCATCCGCTCTTCGCCCATGTCACGCTCACCCGCTCCGAGCGCTCCCCGATCGCCGCGCTCGTGACGGAGATGCTGGAGGACAGCGTGTCCTGACCCGTTTCGTACGGATCCGCACCCGTACGGAAGTTGGCGCCGCCCGGCAGAGCGCAGGAGCTTAGCCGGGCGGCGCCGCGCTGTCCGCCGTATCGACCGAAACACCTGCCCCTGCCGAGGTGTGAGCTTTCACACGCAACACAGAATTGCCTTGCGGTGTCGCCGTCCGGCAGAGTCTTGCTTCCGTCAGGCCCCGCATACGGCACCCGTGCACCTTCAGGCGCACAAACCCCGCACAACTCAACAGTCGTCCGCCGTATGCCGCCCACAGCACCACGGGCCCGTGTCTCCTGTGACCCAGTACGTCGGAGACCAGCGCCAGGGGCACGATTTCGCCCGCGTGGTCACCGATGCGGGCGATGCTGGAAGGAAACCGTGTGAGCCGGATCTCGGTCCGGGGATTCGCGGTGGCTTCGGCCACTGCGGTCACCACCGTCGGCGCCGTCGTGGGCGTTGCGTCGGGTAACGCCGCTCAGCCCTCGGACGACAACTTCGAGGCCACCGCGGCCGACACCACGCTGCTCGCGGACATTCCCGTGGGCGAGCAGGCCCAGGTACAGGTCTCGTCCCTCTCGGAGCAGGCCGACGTCCAGGCCGCCGCTGCCGACTCGGCCGCGAAGAAGTCCGCGGAGGAGGCCGCCCGTCTGCGCGCGGCCAAGGACGCCGAGGCGAAGAAGGAGGCGGCCGACAAGGCCGCGGCCGAAGCCGAGGCCGAGGCGAAGGCCGAGAAGGAGCGCAAGGAGGCGGAGGAGCGCGCCAGCCGCTCGTCGATGCGTGACGCCTCGTCGTTCTCCGCCCAGGGCTCGTACTCCATCTCCGAGGTCAAGGCGATGGCTCGCCAGATGATCCCGGCCTCGCAGTTCCAGTGCTTCAGCAACATCGTGGACCACGAGTCCGGCTGGAACTATCGCGCGACCAACCCGTCTTCGGGTGCCTACGGCCTGATGCAGGCCCTCCCGGGCTACAAGATGCAGTCCGCCGGCTCCGACTGGCAGACCAACCCGGCCACCCAGATCAAGTGGGGCCTCAGCTACATGGACGGCCGCTACGGCAGCCCCTGTGGCGCCTGGTCGTTCTGGCAGGCCAACCGCTGGTACTAGTACCGGCGTGCTCAACCTTCGGGAGCCCCTCACCGTCCTACGGTGAGGGGCTCCTTGCGTGTAGGTTCGGAGCCCCATGGGCTCGCGGGGGAGCGAGCGGGGCAGCGTCGGCGGGGGGAAGAGGAAAGAGATGGCAAGAGTGCCAGGGTGGCTGGGCCGACTGGGCGAAAGCCTGAGCCGGATGGGCGAGCGCCTCGACGAGCGCAGGGCCGAGGCCGAGCGCGAGGACCCGATCCACCCGCCGTACGAGGACCCGCGGGAGCGCCCGGCCGATCGGACCCCCGGGGCCCCGGCCACGCCCGCGCGCCCCGACGAGGACCCGGACACCGCGTCCCCCCTGTCGGAGACGGCCGCGACCGCGGAGCCCGCCCCTTCCGTCCCCGCGCCCCCCTCGTACGCGCCGGCCGTCGCCGCGAGGCCCGACCCCGTCGCCGCGATCCCCTGGGGCATGCGCGTCGCGGCGGAGGCGAGCTGGCGCCTCCTCGTCTTCGCCGGGACGGTCTGGGTCCTGATGAAGGTGATCAGCTCCGTGCAGCTGGTCGTCCTCGCCTTCGTCGCCGCGCTCCTCGTCACCGCCCTGCTCCAGCCCACCGTGGCCATGCTGCGCAGGAAGGGCCTGCCCCGCGGCCTCGCCACCGCCGTCACCGCCGTCTCCGGCTTCGTCGTGATGGGGCTCGTCGGCTGGTTCGTGGTCTGGCAGGTCATGGACAACATCGACAACCTGTCCGACCAGGTCAAGAACGGCATCGAGGAGCTCAAGCTCGCGCTGCTCAACAGTCCCTTCCATGTGACCGAGCAGCAGATCAACGCCATCGCGAAGAACCTCAGCGACTCCGTCGGCGCCAACGCCGAACAGATCACCCAGGTCGGACTCCAGGGCGTCACCGTCGTCGTCGAGACGATGACCGGCATCCTGCTCGCCATGTTCTCGACGCTCTTCCTGCTCTACGACGGGAAGAAGGTGTGGGAGTGGACGCTGAAGATGGTCCCCGCCCAGGCCAGGCCGGGCGTCGCAGGCGCCGGCCCGCGCGCCTGGCGCACCCTCACCGCCTATGTGCGGGGCACGGTGCTCGTCGCCCTGATCGACGCCGTCTTCATCGGCCTCGGGCTCTGGTTCCTCGAAGTGCCGATGGCGGTGCCGCTCGCCGTCTTCATCTTCCTGTTCGCCTTCATCCCGCTGGTCGGCGCGGTGGTCTCCGGCGCCCTCGCGGTCGTCGTCGCCCTCGTCACCAACGGTCTCTTCACCTCCCTCATGGTGCTCGTCGTGGTCCTCGCCGTGCAGCAGATCGAGGGCCATGTGCTCCAGCCCTTCATCCTCGGACGCGCGGTGCGGGTCCACCCGCTGGCCGTCGTCCTCGCGGTCGCGGCCGGCGGTCTGACCGCCGGCATCGGCGGAGCCGTCGTCGCGGTCCCGCTGGTCGCCGTCCTCAACACCGTGGTCGGCTACCTGCGCGCGTACAGCACGGAACAGGCGCTCCGCAGCGCGCCCGAACCGCGCGGGGCGACCGCCTTCGCGGTGGCGCCCACTCCGGCACCGGGCTCGGCGGCCGGCAAGGGGAAACGCGGATGATCTCGGAACCGGAACTGGTGGGCGGCGTGGAGTTCGACGCGCCCGAGGTACTGACGGAGGAACAGGCCCCGCGCCCGCCCCGGCCCCGCCGCCCCTGGCTGTGGGCGCTCGGCGGCGCGGTGGTGGCCTCGGCGGTGTGGGGCGGCGGGCTCTACGCGTACGAGCGGGGGAAGGAACCGGGCCCTGACCTCGGCGGGTACAAGGCGGTGGAGAGTCTCTGCGAGGTGGCGGAGCTCAAGGCGCTCGCCGGGGTCCTGGGGAAGCGGAGCGAGGACGGGGTCGGTGTCGGCGTGGACGAACCGGTGCTCAGCGAGTCGTCATGCTCGGTCACCTTCGGCCCGCCCGAGGCCGGGCAGAGCGTCGACATCAGGTACACCCTGCACAAGACGATCGACCCGGGACCCGAGTTCGAGGTGCGGGCACGGCAGTTCGGCGCGATCCAGGAGCTCGACGGCATCGGTGAGCAGGCCTTCTTCGACGACCGCGGCGGACAGGGCGGATCCCTGCAGATCCTCGACGGTCAGGCGGAGATCTTGTTCGACATGTTCCTCCAGGACCACGAGGTGGACGGGAGGCTGGTCGTGACCGAGCCGATCGACCTCTCCGGGATCGACGTCCCGATGACCCAGGACGCGCTGGCGCTCATGAAGGCGCTCAAGAAGTGACGGAAGGGCCCCGGGGCGCGATGCCCCGGGGCCCTTCTCGTACGGCTCGAACGGTCACGCCTGCTCGGCGAGGACCGCTTCCGCGTCGAGGGTGACGCCGACCGCCTGGATCACCGCGGCGATCTTCACGGCCTCCTGGATCGTGGCGCGGTCGACACCGGCCTGGCGCAGGACCTGCTCGTGCGAGTCCAGGCACTGGCCGCAGCCGTTGATCGCGGAGACGGCCAGCGACCACAGCTCGAAGTCGACCTTCTCCACGCCCGGGTTGCCGATGACGTTCATCCGCAGACCGGCGCGCAGCGTCCCGTACTCGGGGTCCGACAGCAGGTGCCGGGTCCGGTAGAAGACGTTGTTCATCGCCATGATCGCGGCGGCGGACTTGGCGGCCTGGTACGCCTCGGGCTTCAGGTTGGCCTGGGCCTCGGGCTCCAGCTCCTTGAGGACCTTCGGCGAGCGCGAGGCGATCGCGCAGGCGAGGACGGTGCCCCAGAGCTGCTGCTGCGGCAGCTCGCTGTTGCCGATGACCGAACCCAGGTTCAGCTTCAGGTCCTTGGCGAAGTCCGGTATGGCGGACTTGAGTGCGTCGAGAGCCATGTCAGATCACTCGCCCGCGAGGAGGGCGCCGGCGTCGAGGGTGCCCTCGCCCTTGTTCCAGTTGCACGGGCACAGCTCGTCGGTCTGCAGGGCGTCGAGCACCCGCAGGACCTCCTTGGGGTTACGGCCGACGGAGCCGGCGGTCACCATGGTGAACTGGATCTCGTTGTTCGGGTCCACGATGAAGACGGCACGCTGGGCGAAGCCGTCCGCGCCCTCGACGCCGCAGTCGCGCATGAGCTCGTGCTTCGAGTCGGCCAGCATCGGGAAGGGCAGGTCACGCAGGTCGGCGTGGTCCTTGCGCCAGGCGTGGTGCACGAACTCGGAGTCGCCGGAGACGCCGAGGATCTGGGCGTCGCGGTCCGCGAACTCGTCGTTGAGCTTGCCGAAGGCGGCGATCTCGGTGGGGCAGACGAAGGTGAAGTCCTTCGGCCAGAAGAACACCACGCGCCACTTGCCCTCGTAGGCCTTGTGGTCGATCTGCTCGAACTCCTTGCCGCTCTCCAGCGACACGCAGGCGGTCAGGTCGTAGGTGGGGAACTTGTCACCGACAGTGAGCACGCGCTCTCCTTGCGAACAGGAAGGATCCCTTTTGGGGGCTTCCGTGGGGGTTGGACGAGATCACAGCATGGCACGGAGTGCATTGATCAGTGAAATAGCTAGAGTGGGTCGGGTTGATCGAAGGTGGTTATCAGTGGCATCCCCGTACAGCTCCCCGCACGGCCCCTCCCGGGGCAAACAGCCGAGCCTCTCGCAGCTCAGGGCGTTCGCGGCGGTCGCCGAGCATCTGCACTTCCGTGATGCGGCGGCCTCCATCGGCATGAGCCAGCCCGCGCTCTCGGGCGCGGTTTCGGCACTCGAAGAGGCACTCGGTGTCCAGCTCCTCGAGCGTACGACGAGGAAGGTGCTGCTCTCGCCCGCGGGGGAGCGGCTCGCGGTGCGCGCGCGGGCCGTCCTCGACGCGGTCGTGGAACTGATGGAGGAGGCGGAGGCGGCCCAGGCGCCGTTCACCGGAGTGCTGCGGCTCGGCGTGATCCCGACCGTCGCCCCCTATCTGCTGCCGACGGTCCTGCGCCTGGTCCACCGGCGCTATCCGGACCTCGACCTCCAGGTCCACGAGGAGCAGACCTCCTCGCTCCTGGAGGGGCTCGCGGCCGGGCGGCTCGACCTGCTGCTGCTCGCCGTGCCGCTCGGCGTGCCCGGCGTCACCGAACTCCCGCTCTTCGACGAGGACTTCGTCCTGGTCACCCCGGAGGGCCATCCGCTGGCCGGACGGGACGACATCCCGCGCGAGGCGCTCAAGGAGCAGCGGCTCCTCCTCCTCGACGAGGGGCACTGCCTGCGCGACCAGGCCCTGGACATCTGCCGCGAGGCCGGGCGCACGGACGGCGCCGAGGTCACCACCACCGCCGCGGGGCTCGCCACCCTGGTGCAACTGGTGGCCGGGGGACTCGGGGTGACACTGCTGCCGCGTACCGCCGTCACGGTCGAGACCGCCCGTAACGACGCCCTGTGGACCGGGCTCTTCGCCGGACCCGCCCCCGCCCGGCGGATCGCCCTCGCGATGCGGACGGGCGCGGCCCGGCACGCCGAGTTCGAGGAACTCGCGGAGGCCCTGCGGGAGGCGATGAGGGTCCTTCCGGTGCGGGTGCTGAGCGCGACGGCGGGTTCCTGAACCGCGCGGGTACGGGGCGGGCGGTCGTACGGGTGAGCGGGCGGCGGTTCCTGAGACCCCCCGGTCCCAGGAACCGCCGCCCGCCCCCTCGTACACGCGCCCGGAGGGTTACTCCGTGCGCAGGCCGTCCGCGCGCATGAGCCGCCACAGGACCGGCATGCTCAGCAGCGTCACGGCCGCGATCAGCGCGAGCCCGATTCCCACGACGGGCAGGAAGACCCACCAGTCGGTGACCGGCTGCCCGCCCATCCTCAGGAGGACGACCCCGAGGCCGAGCCCGCCCGCCACGGCGAGGACGAGACCGAGGGCGATCGGCACCGCCGTCTGCCACAGCACCGACCAGCTCAGGGTGGAGCGCCGGGTGCCGAAGGCGACGAGGGAGGAGAGCAGCCGCTTGCGGTCCCTGAGCTGCTCCAGGGTCGCCACCAGGAGCGAGGCCGCCACCAGGAGCATCGTCAGGGTGGAGCCGACCAGGATGCCGGTGCGGACGCTGGAGAACGCCGCGTCCCGCTCGGTCTCCTTCAGGTCGCGGACCCAGGACGTCGGGTCGATGGCCGCCGCCGTGTTCCGTACGTGCTCGGCGGCGTCCGGCACGGTCGGGTCGAGCCGGACCATGGCCTGCGCGTGGGGATCGTCGAGCAGGCCGCTGTCGATCGCCGACGGGGTGGCGAGGACCCCGTACCGGTACATGCCGGTCGGGTCGGGGCGGGAGTCCACGATCCGGGCCGTGGCCGGAACGCGCCACCGTGGCGGCGGAGTTCCCTCGGGCCGCTTCGGCTCGCTCGGGTGCGGATGCGGGTCGCGCAGGGCGACCGTGGCGCCGGGCCGCGCGACCATGGTGACCCGGGCGTCGCCCGGGTTGCCCTGCGCGCCGTGCGCGAGGAAGACGAACACGTCGCCGTCCGTGCAGGAGGGCAGGACGGCGAACTCCGCGAGGGAAGCGCAGTCACCGACCCTGAGCGAGGCCATCGGGGCGAACTCCTCGCCTCCCTTGAGGGGTCCGGGCCGCCAGACGTGCGACTCGATGATGCCGATCACCCCGCTGACGCCCTCGGTCCGCTCGAAGCGGTCGAGCATCCCGTGGGCCTCGCCGGCGGTCCTGGCCCCGGTGCCGAACGCGATCTGGGCGCGGGACGCGTCCTCGCCCGTGGCCTGCGTGAAGTCGTGCTCCATCGCCTGGAAGAGCATCTGCAGGGCGATCGCCCCGGTCGCCGCGACGACGATGCCGCTGACGGCGCGGGCCGCGGTGCCGCTGCTCAGCTGGAGCCTGCGGACGGCGAGCTGCCAGGCCACGGGGCCCCCGTGCAGCCGCTTCACGCATGCCTCGACCAGCCAGGGCAGGAGTGTGGTGAGGCCGATCAGGGCGAGGGTGGTGCCGGTCGCGACGCCCACGGTGTCGATGCTGGTCTCGGTCACCTGGACCTCGCCCATGAGCGGGACGAGGAGGGCCGCGCCGGCCGCGACGAGCAGGACCCGCCACCACAGCCGGCGGCGGCGCGGCGTCGAGGTCCTGACGACCCCGAGCGGTTCGATCACCACTCCGCGCAGCGCGAAGAGGGTGACCACGACCGAGGAGACCGGGACGGTGACGAGGACGAGCGCGGCGAGCGCGGGCATCGGTGCGACGTCGGAGGGATAGGCGTTGACGTCCCAGATGGTGAAGGTCCCGGCGAACTCCCGGGCCCCCGCGAAGAGTCCGAGCCCCACGAGCAGGCCGAGCAGCGCGCCCGCGAGGGACTCCCCGGCCGCGATCCGCCGGGTCGTGGCGGTGTCGGCGCCGACGAGCCGGAGCGCGGCGAGCCGCCGGTCGCGCTGCTCGCCGCCGAAGCGGACGGCGGTCGCGATGAAGACGAGTACCGGGAGGAGCAGGACGACACAGGCGACGACGACGAGGAGGAGCAGGAACGCGTTCATCGGTTCCTCGGGCACGGACCAGCCGTACCGCGTTCCGCGCCCGTCGAAGTTCTCGGCGTCGAGGAAGTCGACGTGGGCGACGTACCGCAGCTCGGCCGGTCCGATGAGTCCGGCCGCGCCGATCGTGCCGACGGTCCTGTAGGGGATCCGCTTCTTGAGCAGCGCGCCCTCGGGGGAGTCGAGCAGGGCGCCGAGCGCGGGGGAGACCAGCATCTCGCCGGTCCCGGGGAACGCCGTGGCGCCCGGCGGGACCGGGGGTGCGTCGCCCTCGGGGCGCAGCAGCAGGCCGCTGATGACGTCGTCCCGGTAGACGGTGTTCCGGCCGAGGTGGAGAAAGGAGTCGGGCCGGGGGGCGGTGACCTGTGCGCTGCCGTCGACGGCGCGGACCGCTTCCCGTACCTCCCGCTGGAAGAGCATGTTCGGGAAGGAGGAGGCGAGCAGCAGCAGGGCCACGCCGAAGCCGACGCCGGTCGCGGTCAGCAGGGTGCGCAGGAGGCCCGAGCGGCCGCCGGCGACCGCGAACCGGGCGCCGAGCGTGAGGTCGCGGGCCCAGGTACGGAACGTCATACCGCCCACTCCGCGTCCCGTACGGCCCCGTCGCGTACGACGATCTCGCGGTCGGAGTAGGCGGCGACCCGGGCCTCGTGGGTGACGAGGACGACGGCGGCGCCGGTGTCCCGCGAGGCGTCGGTGAGCAGCCGCATGACCCGTTCGCCGTTGAGGGAGTCGAGGGCGCCGGTCGGTTCGTCGGCGAAGATCACGCGGGGTGCGGTGACGAGCGCGCGGGCGACGGCGACGCGCTGGCCCTGGCCGCCGGATATCTCGCCGGGGCGCTTGCCCGCGGTGTCGTCGACCTCCAGGCGGGCCAGCCACTCGACGGCCCTGGCCTCCGCGGCCTTCCGCTTCTCGCCGCCCAGGCGGAGCGGGAGGGCCACGTTCTCGACGCAGGTCAGCTCGGGGACGAGCTGGCCGAACTGGAAGACGAAGCCGAAGTCGGTACGGCGCAGGGAGCTGCGCGCGGTGTCGGAGAGCGCGGTGAGCTCGCGTCCGTCGTAGGTGATGGTGCCCGCGTCGGGGCGCACGATTCCGGCCAGGCAGTGCAGCAGGGTCGACTTGCCGGAGCCGGAGGGGCCCATGACGGCGACGACCTCGCCGGCCCGGAGCGAGAAGGAGGCGCCCGCCAGGGCCGGGGTCGGTCCGTAGGTCTTGTCGAGGCCGGTGGCCCGGAGGAGCGGTGTGGAGCTCATCGGCGGATCTCCTCGGCGAGCCGGTCGAGCCGGGCGGCGGTGAGTTCCAGCCAGCGCAGGTCCGCCTCCAGGTGGAAGAGGGCGTGGTCGCAGATGAGCTGGTCGGCGAGGTCGCCGTCCTTCTTGCGCCGGGTGAGTTCGCGCATCAGGCGCAGGTGCTCGGCGCGCTGGGTGTCGAGGATCTCGGCGGCGCCGCGGCCGGTGAGCAGCGCCAGGACGACCTTGGTGTAGAGCGTGGACTGGAGGTACGGCTCCGGCTTCTCCGGGGTGGCGAGCCACTGGGCGACGTCGGTGATGCCGGCGTCGGTGATGGCGTACCGCTTCCGCTCCGGGCCGCCGCCCGCCTCGATGCCGTCGACGACGACGAGGCCGTTCTTCAGGAGCCTGGACATGGTCGAGTAGACCTGGCCGTAGTGCAGCGGCCGGTCGTGGCCGAATTTCTCGTCGAAGGCGCGCTTGAGGTCGTAGCCGTGGCGCGGGCCGGACTCCAGGAGCCCCAGGAGGGTGTGACCGATGGACATGCCGTCACTGTACATGGTGTGTATACGCGCGATGTATAGCGGTGCTCGGCAAAGTGGAAGCGCTCCTTCACGCAACCATCCGGCCCGCCGGAGCGTCGGTTCCTCTGGGCATGGGTGCTGATTCTCACGTCCGTAAAAGACGTGATCGGTTGTCCTTTGTCCGCATCGTCGGTGTTAGCTGGCTAGCTGAGCCGACCCGGCGCGGGCGGGACACGGACCGGGCGCGCCAGGACACACGACGAGCGGAGCGACACGACACATGGGCCGACCGGACAAGGGCAAGGCGAAGAAACGCGGCCTGCGCCGCCTCTTCTCCTGGAAGAAGCTCCTCGGCACGTTCTTCGTGTGCTGCCTGCTCGTCATGGGCGCCCTGTACGTCGTGTACCTGATGGTCCCGGTGCCGAGCGCCAACGCCGAGGCCACGATGCAGAGCAACATCTACACGTACTCCAACGGCAAGGTCATCGGCCGGACCGGCCAGATCAACCGCGAGATCGTCGGCCTGGAGAAGATCCCCGAGAAGGTCCAGAAGGCGTTCGTCGCCGCGGAGAACAAGACCTTCTACGAGGACAACGGCGTCGACATCAAGGGCATCACCCGCGCCGCCTGGTCCACCGTCACCGGCAAGGGCAAGCAGGGTGGTTCGACCATCACCCAGCAGTACGTCAAGAACTACTACCTGAGCCAGGACCAGACCGCGACGCGCAAGCTCAAGGAACTGGTCATCGCCATCAAGGTCGACCAGCAGGACGAGAAGAGCGACATCCTCGCCGGCTACATGAACACCAGCTACTACGGACGCAGCGCCTACGGCATACAGGCCGCCGCCCGCTCGTACTACGGCGTCGACGCCACCCGGCTCACCACCGCCCAGGGCGCCTACCTCGCCTCGCTGCTCCAGGCGCCCAACCAGTACGACTGGTCCTCCGCCAGCGCCACCGGCCGCAAGCTCGTCGAGGAGCGCTGGAACTACGTCCTCGACAACATGGTCGAGGAGGGCTGGCTCGCCGCGGACGAGCGCGCCGCCATGACGTTCCCCGTCCCGCAGAAGCCCAGGCCCGCCCCCGGCATGGAGGGGCAGACCGGCTACATCATCGAGGCCGCCAACCAGGAGCTGATGCGCCAGGGCATCAGCGAGGAGGACATCAAGGCCGGCGGCTGGACGATCACCCTCAACATCGACGAGAAGCGGCAGAAGGACCTCGTCAAGGCCGTCGACCGGCAGCTGGAGGCCAAGCTCGACCGCAAGGGCGACAAGAAGGACGCCACCGTCCAGGCCGGCGCCACCTCCGTCGACCCGAAGACCGGCGCGGTCGTCGCCATGTACGGCGGCGTCGGCGCCACCCAGCACTGGATGTCCAACGCGACCCGCCGCGACTACCAGCCCGCCTCCACGTTCAAGCCGATCGTCCTCGCCGCAGCCCTCGACGCCGGGGCGAAGACCCAGGACGGGCGGGAGATCGGCCTCGGCACGGTCTACGACGGCACGAGCAAGCGGAAGGTCGTCGGCAGCGACATCGCCTTCGCGCCGGAGAACGAGGACGACCGCAGCTACGGCCCCGTCACCGTCCAGAAGGCCACCAACAGCTCGATCAACTCGGTCTACGCCCAGATGATCGTCGACGTCGGCCCGGACGACACCAAGAAGACGGCCCTCGCCCTCGGCATGAAGGACGGCCCCGACTTCGGCGAGACCCCCGCCATGTCCCTCGGCACCATGGGCGCCTCGACCCTCGACATGGCCGGCGTGTACGCCACGCTCGACAACCACGGCAAGAAGGTCACCCCGACCCTCGTGAAGGCCGCCGCGCACAAGGACCGCGTGCACGAGCCCCTGAACCCGATCGGCGGGCAGGTCATCAGCCGCGAGGCCGCCGACACGGTCACCAAGGCCATGCAGGGCGTCGTGCAGAGCGGCTCCGGCTTCCGCGCCGCCGGTGACTACGAGGCCGCGGGCAAGACCGGAACCTCCGAGAACAACCGTTCCGCCTGGTTCGTGGGCTACACCCCCGAACTCGTCACCGCGGTCGCCCTCTTCGGCGAGAAGCCCGACGGCACCCAGACCACCCTGACCGACACCATCGAGGAGGGCCGCGCCAACGGCGGCCGAAGGCCCGCCCAGATCTGGGGCGACTACACGACCCGCGCCCTCGGCGGCGGCTCCGACGCCTCCTTCGACCTGGAGACGGACAGCTGGGCCCCCACCGAGCCGGACCCCGGGCCGAGCCGGACCACCGAGGCGCCCGAGGAGCCGACCGAGGAGCCGACCACGACGTCCCCGGACCCGACGCCGCCGCCGACCACGACGTCCAGCACGCCGCCGGAGCCGACGCGGGACCCGGTCACCACGCCGCCCGAGCCCACCGGGAAGCCCACGGAGACCGACGAACCCTCCCCGCCGCCGTCGATCGAGCCGCCGGACGTGGGCACCGAGCCCGAGGGCGGACCCACGACCCGCCCGACGCAGTAGCGACACGACGAAGGCCGGACCCCTCGGGGGTCCGGCCTTCGTCACTCCTGTACGCCACGGATCGGGCGCGGGACGGTCAGCTCGGGACGGTCAGCTCGGGGTGGCCAGTTCGAACCAGACCACCTTGCCGCCCGACAGCCGGGTCGCCCCCCACCGCCGTGCCAGCCGGTTCACCAGGAACAGACCGCGCCCGCCCTCGTCGGTGTCACGCGCCCGCCGCTGCCGGGGCAGCTGGGGCGAGTCGTCGCCGACCTCGCAGCGCAGCACGTCCGTCCGCAGCAGCCGCAGCGTCACCGGACGCTCCGCGTACCGCACGGCGTTCGTCACCACCTCGCTGATCAGCAGCTCCACCGAGTCCGTCAGCTCCTCCAGGTCCCAGCGGGCGAGCGCCCGCCGGGCGAGGCGCCGGGCCCGGCCGGGGGCCGCGTCCTCCGGCTCCAGGAACCAGTACGCCACGTCGCTCGGCGCGATCCCGTCGAACCGCGCCGCCAGCAGCGCGATGTCGTCGTCACGGTCGCCGGGCCCCAGCATGTCGAGGACGTCGTCGCAGAGCGCCTCCAAAGGCGGCGAGTGGTCAGGGCCCGTGAGCTGCGCCGTCGCCGCGAGGCGCTCCCGCAGCTGCTCGATGCCCGTCCACACGTCCCGCAGCCGGGACTCGACCAGACCGTCCGTGTACAGGAGCAGCGTCGCACCCGCGGGCGCGTCCAGCTCGACCGCCTCGAAGTCCACCCCGCCGACCCCGATCGGCGCGCCCGGCGGTACGCGCAGCACCTCGGCGCGGCCCCCGAGGTGGAGCAGTATCGGCGGCGGATGACCGGCGTTGGCGATGGTGATCCGGTGCGAGACCGGGTCGTACACCGCGTACATACAGGTCGCCATCCGGTTCTCGCCGAGCCGCTGCGCCTGCTCGTCCAGATGGTGCAGGACCTCCTGCGGAGGCAGGTCGAGCCCCGCCAGGGTCTGCGCGGTGGTGCGCAGCTGGCCCATGATCGCGGCCGAGGTCATGGAGTGGCCCATGACGTCGCCGACGACCAGGGCGACCCGGCTGCCGGGCAGCGGGATCGCGTCGTACCAGTCACCGCCCACCCGGGCCGTCTCGGCGGCCGGCAGATAACGCGAGGCGAGCTTGACCCCGGTCGGCTGCGGCAGCGAGTCCGGCAGCATCGTCCGCTGGAGCTCGTCCGCGATGTACGCCTCACGCCCGTAGAGCACGGCCTTGTCGATGCCGAGCGCGGTGTGCGTGGCCAACTGCGCCGCGACGAGGAGGTCGTTCGGCTCGAAACCGGCCCGCTCGGGGCGGCGCAGGAACACGGCCGCGCCGATCACCCGGCGCCGGCCGCGCAACGGGGCGAGGACCGCCCGCAGTCCGCCCGGCAGAGGGTGCTCGGGGCCGAGCAGCTCGGTCAGCGCGGTCCTGGCGGCGGCGGAGTCGCCGAACACCGGCCGCACCCCGCGCAGCACCTCGGCGAGCGCACCACCGGACCGCACCTCGCACAGCTCGGCCGCGGGCGTCGGATCCGGATCGGGTACGAGAAGGAGCTCCTCGCCCTCCACATCGCTTAAGCGGAGCCGGTCGGTGCGGCGGAGGCGCAGCACGAACGGCGCCACCGGGCGCTCGTCGCCCACCGGCAGCGGGTCGCGCAGATAGACCAGGATCTCGTCGGAGAACGTCGGCACGGTGGCCCGGCACAGACCGAGCACGATCTCGTCCAGGTCGATGCCGCGCGCGATGCGCCGGGTCGCCGCCCCGACGAACCGCAGCCGCTCGCCCTCGCGCCGCGCCGATGTGTCCCCGCCCCGGACGCCGCCCGGGTGCTGCGCGGACACGGCGACGGCGACGGTGCCGGGGGCGCCCGGGGGCGCCGCAGGGGTGCCGGTGAGGGGCACGTCCGCACCGGGGGCCGTCGGCCCGCCCGCCTGGGAGGGCAGGTCGGAGGGCAGGCCGGCCGCCGCCTCCTGGCGAGGGCGCGCGCGTTCCTGCGGGCGGGCAGCCAGGGGCTGCCGGCCTTCGTGGGAGGTGGGATGCTCCGTCACGCGTGGGATTCCGTCCGTCCGGGCCGGTGGTGCGATGCACTCGCTCTTCTCGCCGATGCCGCGCCTTCGGCGGGGATAAACCCCTTGTGTACGGCGGATGTGGAGGCTCCGCGGGTCGCGGCAACGGCAGGGGTGGGAACACCCGGGCAGACGTCCGGCACTGCTCTCCCCCTCGTGGATGACTTCTGGTCAGGTCCTGTGCTGCGCTCGGTCTTTGACGTGCTGTCCGGTCCGTCTGACGTGCCGTTCGGTCCGCCTCCTCCGTGCGGAGGCCGATCCTACGTTTGAACCCCGGGGGCGCATCAAGGGTCTCACGGTGCCGTGTGCGCCGGAGTGCGGTCCCAGTCGGCCGGCAGCTCCGGAACCCGCCATGCCGGATCGGGCCGCCAGTTCTCCCAGCCGTCCGCGAACGGCGCTCCCCACGCCCGGATCCGGTCCACCGCCCGCCGGCCCGCCTCGCGGACCCGCTCGGCCTGCTCCGGGCTCATCAGGCCGGACCGCTGGGCCTGCGCGAACTCGTCCTCGTCCCGCCACAGCCAGCTGCGGTCGGGATAGACGGAGATGTCGAGGAAATGGTCCTCGGAGTCGAAGCCGCCGGACCACCGGACGCGCGGCTCCTCCAGGTTCACGTACCAGCTGCGGAAGCGCCAGCCGCGCTCCCAGAACAGCCACACCGACCACGGGTCGCCGGGCCGCGCCAGCTTCAGCACCCCGCTGCCGAACCACCGCGCGCGCTCCGTGGTGCGCGCGGCGGTGTAGCGGGTGGCGAGCGGCTCCTCGTGCACCGGTGTGCCGTCGGCGAGCACCGGGCGTACGCACTCGGTGCCGGGCGCCATCCAGACGGCGAGCAGCTCGGGCGTGTCCTGCACGACCGTCACCGGCCGGCAGATGTGCACCGCTCCGGTGCCGTTGCCGCGGTAGCGCCAGAGGATGTGATCCCCAGGCGCCCAGTGCTGGGAGCCGACCGATCCTGTCATGCGCAGATCTTAGGGGCGCGCTCCCACGTGCGCTGCGGTACAGGTCACGGATGGGTCACCTACCGGCCGGTCACCTGTCGCGCCGGGGCTAGGGGGTGTCTTGTCGATCACGCCGCTCCCTGATCCGGCCTGATCGACAAGGCACCCCCTAAGGGCGCGTCATCCGCAGCACATCGAGCGCCTCGTCCAGCTGCTCGACCGTGAGGTCGCCGCGCTCCACGTACCCGGACTCGATGACCACCTCGCGGATCGTCTTCCGCTCGGCGAGCGACCTCTTCGCCACCTTGGCGGCCTCCTCGTAGCCGATGTACTTGTTCAGCGGGGTGACCACGGACGGCGAGGACTCGGCGTACTCGCGGGCCCGCTCCACGTTGGCGGTGATCCCGTCCACCGTGCGGTCGCCGAGCAGCCGGGAGGCGTTGGCGAGGAGGCGTACCGACTCCAGGAGGTTCTTCGCCATCACCGGCAGCATGACGTTGAGCTCGAAGTTCCCGGCCGCGCCCGCCACCGCCACCGTGGTGTCGTTTCCGGTCACCTGCGCGGCGACCATGAGGACCGCCTCGGGGATCACCGGGTTGACCTTGCCCGGCATGATCGACGAGCCGGGCTGGAGGTCGGGCAGGTTGATCTCGGCGAGTCCCGTGCGGGGTCCGCTGGCCATCCAGCGCAGGTCGTTGGCGATCTTGGTGAGGGAGACGGCGACCGTACGGAGCTGCCCTGACGTCTCCACCAGGGCGTCCCGCGCGCCCTGCGCCTCGAAGTGGTCACGGGCCTCGGTCAGCGGCAGGCCGGTCGCGCGGGCGACCTCCGCGATGACGGCCGCCGAGAAGCCGGCCGGCGTGTTGATGCCGGTGCCGACCGCCGTACCGCCGAGGGGGAGTTCGGCGAGCCGGGGGAGCGCGGAGCGCAGCCGCTCGACGCCGTACCTCACCTGGGCCGCGTACCCCCCGAACTCCTGGCCGAGGGTCACCGGGGTGGCGTCCATCAGGTGCGTGCGGCCGGACTTCACCACCGTCGCGAATTCGGCCGATTTTCGCTCAAGGGACGCGGCCAGGTGATCGAGGGCGGGGATCAGATCACGGGTGACGGCGGCGGTGGCCGCGATGTGGATGGAGGACGGGAAGACGTCGTTGGAGGACTGCGAGGCGTTCACATGGTCGTTGGGGTGGACCTCGCGGCCCTCGGGGAGCCGCTCGGTGGCCAGGGTGGCGATCACCTCGTTGGCGTTCATGTTGGACGAGGTGCCGGAGCCGGTCTGGAAGACGTCCACCGGGAAGTGCTCGTCCCACCTCCCTTCGGCGACCTCCCCCGCCGCCGAGGCGATGGCCTCCGCCCGGTCCCGGTCGATCACCCCGAGCTCCGCGTTGACCTGCGCGGCGGCGGCCTTGATCAGGGCGAGGGCCTCGATGTGGGCGCGCTCCAGGCGCTGGCCCGAGACCGGGAAGTTCTCCACCGCCCGCTGCGTCTGGGCCCGCCACTTGGCGTGCGCGGGGACCCGCACCTCGCCCATGGAGTCGTGCTCGATCCGGAAGTCCTCGGTGCCGCTGGTGTCGTTCATTTCCTCAGCCTTCTGCGCGGTGCCCATCGGGGCGACGCCCCAACCCCCCGAAAAAGATGAGCACTTGTCTTGTTCGATGTATTCCCAACGGGCGTACCGGCCAGTAAAAACCGTGGGTAACCCCACTTCCAGGAGGCGCAATGAGGCGCACCAGGTACAGACTCCGCTGGCCCATCGCCGCCGTCACCGCGGCCGCCGCCGCACTCGGCACGATGACCGCGGCCGCCCCGGCCGGCGCGACCGGCACCACCGCCGCCGGCACGACGGCGGTCACGGCCTCCGTACCGCTCCCGCCCGAGCTCGAGGCGATCCGGGCCGCCGAGGCCACCAAGATCTACGGCAGCCCCGAGGAGCGCCCGCTCGCCCAGCGTAAGACCGGCCTGATCTCGCTCGGCGACAGCGAGATCTCCGGCGAGGGAGTCGGCACCTACGAGCCCCCCACCAACGGCCCCACCAACTGGTGCCACCGCTCGCCCGACGCCGCCATCCACCGCACCGGCATCCCCGCGGACCTCACCTTCAACGTCTCGTGCTCCGGCGCGTACTCCGGCAACATCCGGATCGGCGGCTCGAAGCAGTACGCCGACGAGCTCGTCCAGAGCGACAACCTCGCCGTCAAGGCGCGCAACACCCGCATCAAGATGGTCCTGCTCGTCGCCGGAGCCAATGACGACCTGCAGTTCGGACCCGTGATGACGGACTGCGTCACGCGGTACCTGACCCTGCAGGGCCCCTGCGAGCCGAAGTACGCCCCCGGCTGGCAGGCCCGCGTCGACGCGCTCGTCCCCAAGGTCGAGCAGACCGTACGCGACCTCAAGACCGTCATGCGCGACGCCGGATACGCCGACGGCGACTACAAACTCGTCCTCATGGGCTACCCCAGCCCCATCGGCCCCGACTTCCACGACAACCCCGACTTCCCCGGCAAGCTGGCCTGCGGCGGACTCGGCTACGACTCCGACACCGTCTGGGGCCGCAACACCGCCGTCCCCGCCTTCGAACGAGGAATGCGCGCGGCCGCCGCCTCCACCGGATCCGTCTACCTCGACAACTCGCGGCTCTTCCACGGCCACGAGGTCTGCATGGAGGACCCCTGGGCCCGCGGCCTCTACATCGACCTCTCCAAGCCCGGGACCCCGGACGAGAACTCGGTGCGGCAGTCCTTCCACCCCAACGCGCGCGGGCACGCCGCCTTCGCGTCCTGCCTCACCCAGATCTACGGCTCCGGTGCGCGTGAGGCCAGCTGTGCCGACGTCAACTCCACGGGGAAGCCCACCCTGTTCCCGCTTGCCTGGGACGACGTGTACAAGCCGCTCAAGAACACGGCGACCGGCAACTGCCTCGACGTGGACAGCGCCCAGAGCGCCAACGGCACCCGGGTCTTCGGCTGGGACTGCCACGGCGGCCGGAACCAGACCTGGTGGTACGACTCCGCCCGGCAGACCGTCCACACCGGGCTCACCCAGGACCGCTGCCTCGACGTGCCCAGCACCACGAACGCGGCGGGCACGGCGCTCGTCCTCTGGAACTGCCACGGCGGCGCCAACCAGAAGTTCGTCCGCGACGGCGCCACGATCCGGCCCGCCGCCGCGACCGCCCTCTGCCTCACCCAGAGCGCGGTCAAGCAGCAGATCCGGCTCCAGAACTGCGACGGCTCGGCGAACCAGAAGTTCGCGTAGCCCCGTCCCGTCGGGGGGAAGACCGCGGCCGCCGTCCGACCCGGACGGCGGCCACGGTCCTGTTCCCGGATTCCGGTTGAACCGGGCGCGTCTCAGAGGACCTTGAGCGTCGTGCGGGCCAGCTCGTACGCCGGGAGCATCGCCCGGTGCTCCTCGGTGTCGAACCCGCCGAGGTGCACGATCGCCGTCCCCTTGGGGGTCGTGACGGCGAAGGCCCGCTGCTCCTTCGACTCCTCCGTCAGCTTGCTCACGACCGTGTACGTCACCTCCGTGACGGGCAGCGTGCCGGCCACGGTCTCTTTGTAGACGGCCTTCGAGTCGCTCTCCTCGCCCTTCACGAAGCCTTCGAGGGCGGCCCTGGCGGGGCCTTTCCCGGCCGCCGTCCACACCTGCAGGAAACCGAGGTGCCCGGCCGGCTTGCCGTCCACCTCGCAGCGCACGACGGCCGGCCCCTGACGCGTGAGCCACGCGAACTCCGGGTCCTCGGGGTTCTTGACCGCCTTCGCCTCCCACTTCTCCGCCACCGCGAAGGAGACGGGCAGCACGCACGCCGTCCCCGGCCCGCCGAGGGTCACCCGCGAAGCCACCGCAGCCGAGGGTGCGGTCGTGGCCGCCGGAGTCGTCGTGGCCGGGGCCGCCGTCGGCCGCGCGCCCCGCGTCACCTCGGGCAGCGGCTCGGGGCCGCCGCAGCCGGTCAGCAGCAGCCCCGCCGCCAGCGCGGCGGGAAGCGGAGCCAGGGTCCGTATCGGGTGTCTCATGCGCGTCAGCGTAGCCGCGGCCCTCACCCGCGCAGGACGGGCGGAGCGGGAGCGGGCGCCGGACAATGTGAAGCGGGCGAGAGGCCCCCAGGGGGAGATTCCGACCACAGGAGGCAGGACATGTTCCGCAGCTTCAGGAGGATCGGTGCCCTCGGCGCGTGCACGGTCGCGGCCGTCGCCTTCACCGCCGCCGCCCCGGTCCACGCCGCTCCCCAGGCCGAGGACCTGCAGTTCACCCTCTACGCCAAGGAGGTCCCCGGCGAACAGTCCGACGAGAGCGGGCCGGCGCCCAAGGTCGGGGACTCCTTCGCCTTCGCCGACGACCTGTACAAGAGCAAGGGCGGCGAGAAGGCCGGCCGGGACGGCGTGAGCTGCACCGTGGCGCGCACCGGCAACCCCGGTGACCTGCAGTGCGTGGGCACGTTCGTACTGACCGGCGGCCCGGGTGGACAGATCGCCGGTCAGACGCTCCTCTCGATCGACCCGGCGGACGAGTCGCCCGCCGCGTTCGACATCGCCGTCACCGGCGGAACCGGCGACTTCAAGGACGTGCGCGGCACCATCCGTTCGACCCCGGACGGGGACTACTCACGCCTTGAGTTCCGCCTCACGCGCTGATTCCGGACCAGCCTCAGGAGAGCTTGCCGCCGTAGTCCGGCAGCTTGAAGGTGCGCTCGGCGTGGCCGCCGACGAGGTCGGTGGTGTTGTTGCCGATGTTCGCGATGATCGTGTAGCCCTTGGCCTCGATCTCCGCGCGCTTCTCCGTCTTGTACGCGCTGACCTCGCCGAACAGATCGGGCAGGGAGCGCACGTACAGACCGTCGACGGGGTACCCGGCCTGCTTCAGGTTCCAGTCCGTGAGGGAGTGGAGGATGCCGGGGCGCGCGGTGACGAAGAAGACGTCGACCCCGCGCGCGTGGGCCTCGCGGACGAGGGCGCGCACGTCCGCGATGGCCGGGGTCGGCAGCTCCCAGAACGGGTGGAAGTCCGTCTCCAGGGAGCTGTTGTCGATGTCGAGGACGATCGCCTGCTTCTCCCGGCCGGCGTCCTGGGAGCGCTCCTCGATGTACGGGCGGGCCTCGGCGACCACGGCCGCCACGTCACGCAGCCAGGTCGCGTAGTCGACGTCCTTGACGGCGGCGGTCGACGTGAGGTGGGTGTCGGGGTCGGCCGCGGAGGCGGCCGGCGCGGGCCCGACGACGAGGAACGCGGCCAGCGCGAGGGTGGCGGCGGAGGTGGTCCTGATGGAGGGCATGGGGGGCTCCCGAGTGGTCGACCGGCTCAGTGGTTGACATGCTCGCGTCCCATACTGGCCAGTAGGCGACGGGAGGGCTACCGGCCGGTAGCGACTTTCTGAGCGAAGGCCGACGAAGCCCCCGCTCCCTGAGGGGAACGGGGGCTTCGCGAAAGCGTCGGGAATCAGCCGAGACCGGGGCCACGCACCGGGATGTGGGTGAACGTCGGCTCCGGGGCCGGGTTCTGGAAGAAGTCGTTCCCCTTGTCGTCCACGACGATGAACGCCGGGAAGTCCTCGACCTCGATCTTCCAGACCGCCTCCATGCCGAGCTCCTCGTACTCGACGACCTCGACCTTCTTGATGCAGTCCTGCGCGAGACGCGCCGCCGGTCCGCCGATCGAGCCGAGGTAGAAGCCGCCGTGGCTGCCGCACGCGTCCGTGACCTGCTTCGAGCGGTTGCCCTTGGCCAGCATGACCTTCGAGCCGCCCGCCGCCTGGAACTGCTCGACGTACGAGTCCATCCGGCCCGCCGTGGTCGGACCGAAGGAACCGGAGGCGTACCCCTCGGGCGTCTTCGCCGGGCCCGCGTAGTAGACCGGGTGGTCCTTCAGGTACTGCGGCATCTCCTCGCCCGCGTCCAGACGCTCCTTGATCTTGGCGTGCGCGATGTCGCGCGCCACGACCAGCGGGCCGTTCAGGGAGAGCCGCGTCTTGACCGGGTACTTGGTCAGCTCGGCGAGGATGTCGTCCATCGGCTGGTTCAGGTCGATCTTCACCACGTCGTCGGACGCGTCGAGGTGCTCGTCCGTCGTCTCCGGCAGGAAGCGCGCCGGGTCCGTCTCCAGCTGCTCCAGGAACACGCCCTCGGCGGTGATCTTCGCGACGGCCTGGCGGTCCGCCGAGCAGGACACGGCGATGGCGACGGGCAGCGAGGCGCCGTGGCGGGGCAGGCGGACGACGCGGACGTCGTGGCAGAAGTACTTGCCGCCGAACTGCGCGCCGATGCCGATCTTCTGCGTCAGCTCGAAGACCTTCTCCTCGAGCTCCTTGTCGCGGAAGCCGTGGCCCGTCTCGGCCGAGCCCTCGGTGGGCAGCTCGTCCAGGTAGTGCGCGGAGGCGTACTTCGCGGTCTTCAGCGCGAACTCGGCGGAGGTGCCGCCGACGACGATCGCCAGGTGGTACGGCGGGCAGGCCGCCGTGCCGAGCGAACGGATCTTCTCCTCCAGGAACCTCATCATGGAGGCCTCGTTCAGGACCGCCTTGGTCTCCTGGTAGAGGAAGGACTTGTTCGCGGAGCCGCCGCCCTTGGCCATGAAGAGGAACTTGTACGCGCCGCCGTCGGTCGCGTACAGCTCGATCTGCGCGGGCAGGTTCGAGCCGGTGTTCTTCTCCTCCCACATGGTGACCGGGGCCATCTGCGAGTACCGCAGGTTGAGCTGCGTGTACGCGTCGTAGATGCCCTTGGACAGGGCCTCCTCGTCGCGGCCGGAGGTCAGCACGTTCTGCCCGCGCTTGCCCATGACGATCGCGGTGCCCGTGTCCTGGCACATCGGGAGGACGCCGGCGGCGGCGATGTTCGCGTTCTTGAGGAGGTCGAGCGCCACGAACTTGTCGTTGCCCGATGCCTCCGGGTCGTCGATGATCCGCCGCAGCTGCGCCAGGTGCGCCGGGCGCAGGAAGTGCTGGATGTCGTGGATCGCCTCGGCGGCCAGCTTGCGCAGCGCCTCCGGCTCGACCTTGAGGAACGTACGGCCGTCGGCCTCGAAGGTGGAGACACCTTCGGAGGTCACCAGGCGGTAGGGCGTGGTGTCCTCTCCCAGCGGGAGCAGATCGGAGTACGCAAACTCTGGCATGGGGGCCATTCCTCACTCGGCAAGACGGCGCACCGCCTCCGTTGGCAGTGCGCCCTCCAGCGTAGAACGCGGGCCGGGCGCCGGTCCTGTGAGGTAAGGCTCACTTGGGACCGGGACCACGCCGGAGTGTCGGGTTTCCGGCCGGGCCGGGGGGAGGGGCCGGCCGTGCGGCGGGTGAGCTGTCAGGGGGGCGGCGAGCTGTCGCGTGGCCGTGAGCTGTCAGGGGGCGGCGAGCTGTCGCGTGGCCGTGAGCTGTCAGGGGGCGGTGAGCTGCCGTGGGGGCGGCGAGCCGTCGTGGACCGCCCCGAATCGCCGTACGCCGACGGTCCGTTCGGGTCGTCGTCCACAGGACGCGGCCCCGCCCCCTGGTCGCGATCTATCGCGTTTCGCTAGGCTGGTTCCGTGGACCTCGAAAAGCAGCCCGAACCCGCGCCCGAAAAGCAGCCGCAGCGGCCGGCCGCTCCCGCCGAGACCGGCTTCGCCGACCCGCGGGGCTCGTTGCGAGCCTCGGACGCGGACCGGGACCGGATCGCGGACATCCTGAGGGACGCCCTCGCCGAGGGGCGGCTCGACCCCGAGGAGCACTCGGACCGGATCGACGCGGTCTACCGGGCCAAGACGGTGGGCGAACTGGAGCCGATCGTCCGCGACCTGCCGTCGGCGCGGACCGGCCAGGAGCCGGGGGCTGCCTACGCCTACGGGCCGGACGAATCCGAAGGCCCCGCCGACAGCCTCGTCGCGATCTTCTCCAGCACCACTCGCAAGGGCCGCTGGCGGGTGGGCCGCAGGACGAACGCCTTCGCGCTCTTCGGGAACATCGAGATCGACCTGACCGAGGCGATCTTCGCCCAGCGGCTCACCACCATCAACGCCACCTCCATCTTCGGCAACGTTGAGGTGCGGGTCCCGGAGAACATCAGCCTGCGCGGCAACGGCAGCGGCGTCTTCGGCAACTTCGAGGTCGTCACCCTGGAGGGCGCCGACCCGCAGGCCCCGGTCGTCGTCATCAACGGCTACTCGGTCTTCGGGAACGTCGAGGCGAGACCCAAGCGCGGAAAGTGGATCACCGACCTCCAGGGCAAGCTCCGCAAGCACCTCGGCCACTGACCCCCGCGCGGCTCCGGGGATGACCGGAATCCGCCCTCGGGTATCCGCAGTGCGGAACGGCGCGGTACGCAGTGCATAGGCGCGCGCACAGCGGGTAGGGCTGGTGCATCGCCGCTCGCTCGCGAAGCCGTCGTCAGGAGTAGACCGTGCTGCAACCGCCGCATCAGCCCCTCCAGGTCGCCGCCGTCCCCCCTCAGCGCGCCCCTGCCCGGGAGGACGAGGCCGGTCCTTGGCACGCGGAGGCGGTGTGCCGCCGGGACGAGGCCGGGCTCTTCTTCGCCCCCTCCAAGGAGCCGACGGCCGCGCGGCTCGCGCGTGAGGCGGCGGCCAAGAGGGTCTGCGGACGCTGTCCCGTGATGGTCGAGTGCCGGGAGCACGCGCTGCTCCAGCCCGAGCCGTACGGGGTGTGGGGCGGCCTCACGGCGGCGGAGCGCCGTGTCGCCCTGGCCCGGCGCCGGCGGCGTGAGGTGGAGCTGAGGAAGGCTGCCGCGACGGAGCGGATCGCCCAGGCGGGCTGACAGGGACCACCGGAGGGAAGCGGAAGCGCGGACACCTTCGTCGTGCCGTACGGGAAGGGGCGCCCCCACCGCACATGGGGGGCGCCCCTCGTCGTACCGCCCGGCAGCCCGCGCGGACCGCCGCTCGGTTCAGTTCGCGCGATCGAAGTCGATCTTGCTGTACGCGCGCAGCTTCGAGAGCCGGTGCGTGGAGTCGATCTGGCGGATCGTGCCCGACTTCGAGCGCATGACGAGCGACTGCGTGGTCGCCGTCTCGGCGCGGTAGCGGACCCCGCGCAGCAGCTCCCCGTCGGTGATGCCGGTCGCGACGAAGAAGACGTTGTCGCCGGCGACCAGGTCGTTCGTGGAGAGGACCCGGTCCAGGTCGTGGCCCGCGTCGAGCGCCTTCTGCCGCTCGGCGTCGTCCTTCGGCCACAGCTTGCCCTGGATCACACCGCCGAGGCACTTGATGGCGCAGGCGGAGATGATGCCCTCGGGGGTGCCGCCGATGCCCATGAGCATGTCGACGCCGGTGCCCTCGCGCACGGCCATGATCGAACCGGCGACGTCGCCGTCCGAGATGAACTTGATGCGGGCGCCGGTCTCGCGGATCTCCTTGACGATGCCCTCGTGGCGGGGGCGGTCGAGGATGACGACCGTGATGTCCTCGGGGGAGGACTGCTTCGCCTTGGCGACCCGGCGGATGTTGACCGAGACGGGGGCGTTGATGTCGACGAAGTCGGCGGCCTCGGGGCCGGTGACCAGCTTGTCCATGTAGAAGACCGCGGACGGGTCGAACATGGTGCCGCGGTCGGCGGCGGCCAGGACGGCGATCGCGTTCGGCATGCCCTTGGCGTTGAGCGTGGTGCCGTCGATCGGGTCGACGGCGATGTCGACCTCGGCGCCGGTGCCGTCGCCGACCCGCTCGCCGTTGAAGAGCATGGGCGCTTCGTCCTTCTCGCCCTCGCCGATGACGACCACGCCGTTCATCGAGACGGTGGAGATCAGGGTCCGCATGGCGTTGACCGCCGCGCCGTCCGCGCCGATCTTGTCGCCGCGGCCGACCCAGCGGCCGGCGGCCATGGCGGCGGCCTCGGTGACGCGGACCAGCTCGAGGGCGAGGTTGCGGTCGGGCGCCTCAGGGGAGACGACAAGCTCGGGCGGCAGATGGTTCTCGGTCATCGGAACGCACCTTTCTGTACGGCGACGGCCGGATAAAAGAGGGTGCTGCGACTCTATCGGTACGTCGACATAATGAGCAGAGGGGCCCACGTATGAGCACGACACCGTGATGCGACCATGGTGGGCGTGGCAGGTATGCGAGGCAGGCAGACGGTACGCGGGATGTTCCAGTCCCTCGGGGTGATCTTGGTCGCCGCGGGAGTGATGTATCTCTTCATCCCACACGACGACAACGCCCAACCGGTCAAGGCGAAGGACTATCGGGTCGAGCTTCTGACGGCCCAGCGGGCCGCGCCCTACCCGGTGCTGGCCCCCGTGGGCCTCGGCGAGGGATGGAAGGCGACGGTGGTCTCGTACAAGCGCGACAAGGCCGACGCCTGGCAGCTCGGCTTCCTCTCCCCGGACACCCAGTACGTGGCGATCCACCAGTCGACGGCGGCGCCGGGCACCTACGTCCCCGACGTCACCCACCGGGCGAAGAACACCGGGCGGACCCAGACGGTGGCGGGCCAGGTCTGGCAGCGCTGGGAGGGCCCCAAGTACGACGCGCTCGTCCGGGTGGACGGCGGTGCGACGACGGTGGTGACCGGCACGGCCTCCTTCGAGCGGCTTGCCGAGATGGCGGGCTCCCTCCAGTCGAAGAAGGTCTGATCCGGTACGCCGGTGGGCGTACGCGAAAAGGCCCCGCACTCGTGGAGTGCGGGGCCTTTTCGCGTGCCGTCGGGCGCTGCCTTCGGACCTCGTCCGTCGGGCGCTGCCTTCGGGGCTCGTCGTCGGGCTCAGACGGTGGTGACGACGTCCTCGTAGGACAGGCGCGGGGAGCGCGGGAACCAGGCGTCCTCGCCCGGCTTGCCGATGTTGACGACCATCAGCGGGGTGTGGTCGTCGTCCAGGAACTCCTTCTGGAGGCCGGCGAAGTCCAGGCCGGTCATCGGGCCCGCGGCCAGGCCGGCGGCGCGGACGCCCACGATGAAGTACGCGGCCTGGAGGGCGGCGTTCAGGACGGCGGACTGCTCGCGGGCCGGACGCTCGGAGAAGAACATGTCCTTGGCCTGCGGGAAGTGCGGGAGCAGGGCCGGGAGCTCCTCGTGGAACTCGTTGTCGGCGGAGAGGATCGCGACGAGCGGGGCCGAGGCGGTCTTGGGCTGGTTGCCCTCGGCCATGTGCTTGACCAGGCGCTCGCGGGCCTCGGGGGAGCGGACCAGGGTGATGCGCAGCGGGGTCTGGTTGAAGGCGGTCGGGCCGTACTTCACCAGGTCGTAGATCGCCTGGACCTGCTCGTCGGTCACCGGCTCGTCGGTGAACGTGTTGGCGGTGCGGGCCTCGCGGAAGAGGAGGTCCTGGGCGGCGGGGTCAAGGGCGAGAGACATGCTGCGTACCTTCCGGACTGCAAAGGGGAGTCGCTCGTAAGGGGTTCAAGCGATGTCTCGACAGTACGCCCAGAATTGGTGAAAGTTCAACTAATCCATCCGGATAGTGATCCGCTTCACTCGGAACTCTACGGCAGGACCACTTCTCCCCGCGACCCCTTACTCGTCCCCGTCCCCGGCCACCGCCGACTCGGCCGCGCGCTCCGCCGCCAGGGAGGCGTCGAGCCGGGCCCGGGCGCCCTCGAGTCGGCGCCGGCAGACCTTCGCCAGCTCCTCGCCGCGCTCCCAGAGCGCGAGGGACTCCTCCAGGGACGTCCCGCCCGCCTCCAGTCGCCGCACGACCTCGATCAGCTCGTCCCGCGCCTGCTCGTAACCGAGCGCCGCCTCTTCCGTACCGGCTGCCATCCGCTGCTCCACCTTCCGTAACCGTTTGTCTCTGGATGCTTCCCGCCGGACGCTGTCCGCGACGGGACCGCCCGCGCTCCGGACCGGACCGTCCGGGATCCGTGCCTCAGGCAGGGTCGCCCACGCGTCGCACCGCGAACTCGCCCTCCGCGACCCGCGCCCGCAGCTCCTCGCCCTCCGGGACCTCCTCGGGGGAGCGGACCACCGCGCCGTCCGCCCGCTGGAGCACCGCGTACCCCCGCTCGAGCGTCGCGGCGGGCGACAGCGCCCGGACCCGCGCCCGCGTGTGCGACAGCTCGGAGTCCGCCCGGTCCAGGAGGTGCCCGAGGACGCGCCGGCTCCGGGCGAGCAGCGCCGCCACCTCGTCCTCACGGACCTCGACCATGCGCTGCGGATGCTCCATGACGGGCCGCGCGAGCGCATGCGCGAGTCCCCGCTCCTCCCGGTCGAGGAGCCCCCGCACCGTCCGCAGGGCCCGGTCCCGCAGCCCGCGCACACGGTCCAGCTCCTCCCCGACGTCCGGCACGACCTTCTTGGCCGCGTCCGTCGGCGTGGAGGCGCGCAGGTCGGCCACCAGGTCGAGCAGGGGCGAGTCCGGTTCGTGCCCGATCGCCGACACCACCGGCGTACGGCAGTCGGCCACGGCCCGGACGAGCTGCTCGTCCGAGAACGGCAGCAGGTCCTCGACGCTGCCGCCGCCCCGGGCGACGATGATCACGTCCACGTCCTCGTGCGCGTCGAGCTCCTTGACCGCCTGGACGACCTGCGGGACCGCCTTCACGCCCTGCACCGCCACGTTCCGCACCTCGAAGGCCACGGCGGGCCAGCGCCGTCGCGCGTTCTCCAGGACGTCTCGCTCCGCCGCCGACGCGCGGCCGCAGACGAGTCCGATCCGGTGCGGCAGGAACGGCAGCGGCTTCTTCCGGTCGAGCGCGAACAGCCCCTCGGCCGCCAGGCTCCGCTTCAGCTGCTCCAGGCGGGCGAGCAGCTCGCCGATCCCGACCGGCTTGATCTCCACCGCCCGCAGCGACAGCTGCCCGCGCGGCGCGTACCACTCGGGCTTGGCGTGCACGACGACCCGGGCGCCCTCCGACACGATGTCCGCGACGGCGTCGAACACCTGGCGGTAGCAGGTGACGCCGATGGAGATGTCGTGCGAGGGATCCCGCAGCGTCAGGAAGACGACCCCGGCGCCGGGGCGCCGCGACAGCTGCGTGATCTGCCCCTCGACCCAGATCGCCCCGAGCCGGTCGATCCACCCCCCGATCAGCCGGGAGACCTCACCGACGGGAAGCGGTGCTTCGGCGGACGTAGTCAGACCCATGGACCGAGCGTAACCGCGCGGTACGACAACGTCAGGGGTGCGGGGCCGCGCAGGTCTCCGACAAGGCGACCGGGCGCGCCGCCGACGACCCGCCGCCCCGCCGCAAGGCAACGCCGACGACCCGCCGCCCCGCCGCAAGGCAACGCCGGTGCCGCGCTCCTCCCCGCTTCCTCAGCGTCCCGCCGCCGGCCCCCGCGTCGCCCCCTGGACGGCCAGGACCACCAGGCCCACCCCGAGCCACACCACACCCACCACCTGCGCCTCCGGCGAGGCCTCCACGATGACCGCGATCAGGATCGCCGCCCCGACGACCGGAAGGACGATGTGTTTCAGCCAGTGCGGCGGTCCCTCGGCCCGCTGTACCGCGAACCAGCCCACCACGCTCGCGTGCAGCAGGACGAAGGCCGTCAGCGCGCCGACGTCGACCACCGACACCAGGTGGTCGAGGCCGTCGTCCCTGCGGGCCGCCCACACCGCCGCGATCATCGTCACCGTCGCGGCCACGAGGAGCGCCACCCGCGGCACGCCCGCGTCCGTCCGGGCGAGCAGGTGCGGGAGGCGCCGGTCGCGGCCCATCGCGAACAGCAGCCGCCCGCCGGCCGCCTGCCCCGCCAGCGCCGCGAAGGCCGCGCCGATCGCCTTGGACACGGCCACGAGGTCGTGCAGCCAGCCGCCGACCGAGGTCTCCACGGCGTCGTAGAAGGCCGAGCCCTGCTTCCCCGGGTCCGCCGCGAGCTCGGCCGATGAGACCGGTTCGAGGAGCGCGACGAGCCAGGACTGCGCTACGAAGAGGACACCCGCGAGGGCCAGGCAGAACAGCACCGCCCGCGCGACCTTCGCCGAACCTCCCGTGACCTCCTCCGCGAAGGAGGCGATGGCGTCGAAGCCCAGGTAGGAGAGGACGGCCACCGACACGGCGCCCACCACCGCCGCGAGCGAGAACGAGACGTCGCCGGTGAGCGGCGACCACCAGTCGCGCCGTGCCCCGTCCCGTACGAGCACCACCACGGCCGAGACGACGAAGACGAGGAGGACGACGATCTCCATCGCGAGCACCGCGAAGCCGACCCGGGCCGCGGCCCGTACGCCCCAGAGGTTGAGCAGCGTGGTGACGACGACGGCGATCCCGGTCCACACCCACCGGTCCACCTCGGGGACCAGCGCCTCCATCGCGATGCCCGCGAAGAGGTAGGCGACGGCCGGGATCAGCAGGTAGTCGAGCATCGCCATCCACCCGGCGACGAATCCCGGCCCCTCGCCGAGCCCCTTGCGGGCGTACGTGAAGACGGAACCGGCCTGCGGGGCGACCCGGACCATCTGCGCGTAACTGAACGCCGTGAACGCCATGGCGACGGTGGCCACGACGTACACGAGTGCGACGGCGCCGCCCGACTTGGCGTCGAGCGTGCCGAAGACGCCGACGGGCGCCATCGGCGCGATGAAGAGCAGCCCGTACACGACCAGGTCGCGGAACCCAAGGTTCCGTCGAAGTCCCGTGTGGTCCCCGCGCTCCGCCACCTGCGATTCCTCGGACATGGCGACAGTTTCGGCCACGGCACCGATCAAACCCCTCACCGACGCGGCCTTACGATGGGACGCATGACTGCGATGCCCGCGCCGACGCCCGAGTCCGCCCCCGCGACGAACCGTCCGAAGCGTGTCCTGCTCGCCGCCCCGCGCGGCTACTGCGCGGGCGTGGACCGTGCCGTGATCGCCGTGGAGAAGGCCCTGGAGCAGTACGGGGCGCCGATCTACGTCCGGCACGAGATCGTCCACAACAAGTACGTCGTCCAGACCCTGGAGCGGAAGGGCGCGATCTTCGTCGACCAGGCGACCGAGGTCCCGCCGGGGAACATCGTGATGTTCTCCGCCCACGGCGTCGCCCCGGCCGTCCACGAGGAGGCCCGCCAGGGCCGCCTGAAGACCATCGACGCGACCTGCCCGCTGGTCACCAAGGTCCACAAGGAAGCCGTCCGCTTCGCCAACGACGACTTCGACATCCTCCTCATCGGCCACGAGGGCCACGAGGAGGTCATCGGCACCTCCGGCGAGGCCCCCGACCACATCCAGCTGGTCGACGGCCCGGACGACGTCGCCAAGATCGAGGTCCGCGACCCTTCCCGGGTCGTCTGGCTCTCCCAGACCACGCTCTCCGTCGACGAGACGATGGAGACGGTCGACGCGCTGAAGGAGAAGTTCCCGCAGCTGATCTCCCCGCCGTCCGACGACATCTGCTACGCCACGCAGAACCGCCAGACCGCGATCAAGGAGCTCGCCGGCCAGGCCGAGCTCGTGATCGTCGTCGGCTCGAAGAACTCCTCCAACTCGATCCGCATGGTCGAGGTCGCCAAGCAGGCCGGCGTCCCCGCCGCGTACCTCGTCGACTTCGCGAGCGAGATCGACGAGGCCTGGCTGGAGGGCGTGACCAGCGTCGGCCTCTCCTCCGGCGCCTCCGTCCCGGACATCCTGGTGCAGGAGGTCCTGGAGTGGCTCTCGGAGCGGGGCTACGCGGACGTCGAGATCGTCAAGACGGCCGACGAGTCGCTGACCTTCTCGCTCCCCAAGGAACTCCGCGACAAGGACCTGCGGGCCGAGGCGGCGAAGCTCCTCGACGCGGCGCCGGTCAAGGAGTAACTCCACGCGACAGCCCTTACCGTGGGGTCCATGAACGTCTTCGGAGTGGACATCGGCGGCTCGGGCATCAAAGGCGCCCCCGTGGACCTGGAGCGCGGCGCGCTCACCGAGGAGCGCCACAAGGTACTGACCCCGCAGCCCGCCACACCCGACGGTGTGGCGGGCTGCGTCGCGGAGGTCGTGGCGCACTTCGGCTGGACCGGACCGGTGGGGGTGACCTTCCCCGGAGTGGTCACGGGCTCCACGATCCGTACGGCGGCGAACGTCGACCCGTCATGGATCGGCGTGGACGCCGGCACCCTCCTGAGCGACCGCCTCGGCGGCCTCCCGGTGACCGTCCTGAACGACGCCGACGCGGCCGGGGTCGCGGAGATGACCTACGGCGCGGGCCGGGGCCGCAAGGGCACCGTGATCCTGCTGACCCTCGGCACGGGCATCGGCTCGGCCCTCTTCGTCGACGGCCGCCTCGTCCCCAACACGGAGCTGGGCCACCTGGAGCTGAAGGGCCACGACGCGGAGACCAGGGCGTCGACGAAGGCCAAGGAGGACGAGGACCTCACCTGGGAACACTGGGCGACGCGCCGCCTGCGGAAGTACCTCGCCCACGTCGAGATGCTGTTCTCGCCGGAGCTGTTCATCATCGGCGGCGGGGTGAGCCGGAAGGCGGACAAGTTCCTTCCGCTGATCGAGGGGATCCGGGCGGAGATCGTCCCGGCGGAGCTGCAGAACAACGCGGGGATCGTGGGAGCGGGGATGGCGTCGGCGGGGGTGGGGGCGACGATGTGAGGGAGCGGGGGCGGCGGGGGCGTACGCCCGGGTGACGTGCGGCGGTCAGCCCACCGGGCGGCGGCGGGGGCCGGCTCCGCCCCTTCCGCCGGGCCCCTCACCGGCCACCGACGAGGGGCCGCTCGACCCGGCGGCCGGGCCGTCTGTCACGCGGGCGGCGGGCGGCTGTCGCCGGCCCATCTCCCGTACCTTCCGTACGCTCGCGATGAGCCCGGCGACGAGGGTGCCGCCGTACAGCCAGCCGGCGTGCACGGCGAGGGCGGTCACGACCGCCATGGCCTGGCCGCCGAGGCCGCCCGTGCCACCCGCGATGGGGACGACGCCGACGGCGAAGGCGATGGGGACGCCGATGGGGGCGGTGACGAGGTCGGCGGTACGGACCCACAGCGCGGTCAGGGCGCTGACCGGCAGGAACAGCAGCCCGTAGACGATCGGGGAGCCGTCGAGGAGCAGCCGGTCGAGGAAGCCGAGCACCAGCATGACGGCGGAGGCGAAGAGCCCGGCGCCGAGGCCGGTGAGCCGGGGCGAGGGAAGCCGCCGGAGGGCGAGGACGACCGGAGGCACGGGCCGGCCGCCGGGCGACCGCCCGAGCGTCTTGCCGCTGGGCCCCGTGGCCCCGGCGCGCTCGACCCGGGCGCCGCCGGGAAGCCGCCGGGCCCGGCCGGTCACGCGGTACACGGCCGCACCCTCCACGAGCGCGCCGGGCGGCGTCACGGGCGGCGCGACGGGGGTCTGCGGCCGTCGGCGGCCTTGCGGCTGACTTGTCCTGTGCTGCTCCACACCACCAACGTAGGTCGGGAGGGGGCGGGAACCGGGTCCGGGACACGCCCTTTGGGTGACCTTGCCCCCGAGAACGACCGAAGGTCGGCGTCACTGGCCGGTTCGGCCCGCCCGTAAACTGGGGGATCGGCCCCCCCATCCACACTTCAGGAAGTCGCCACCGTGTCGCTCACGATCGGAATCGTCGGTCTGCCGAATGTCGGCAAGTCGACCCTGTTCAACGCCCTGACCAAGAACGACGTGCTGGCGGCCAACTACCCGTTCGCCACGATCGAGCCCAACGTCGGCGTCGTCGGTGTCCCCGACGCCCGTCTCACCAAGCTCGCGGAGATCTTCAACTCCCAGCGCGTCCTCCCGGCGACGGTCGACTTCGTCGACATCGCGGGCATCGTGCGCGGAGCGAGCGAGGGCGAGGGCCTCGGCAACAAGTTCCTCGCGAACATCCGCGAGTCGGACGCGATCTGCCAGGTCATCCGCGCCTTCAAGGACGAGAACGTCGTCCACGTCGACGGCAAGGTCTCGCCGAAGGACGACATCGAGACGATCAACACGGAGCTGATCCTCGCGGACCTCCAGACGATCGAGAAGGTCCTCCCGCGCCTCCAGAAGGAGATGCGGATCAAGAAGGACACGGCGCCCAAGGTGGCGGCGGTCGAGGCCGCGCAGGCGATCCTGGAGAAGGGCGACACTCTCTTCTCGCAGGGCATCGTGCAGGGCTCGGAGAAGGCGGAGCTCCTCCACGACCTGCACCTCCTCACCACCAAGCCCTTCCTCTACGTGTTCAACGTGGACGAGGACGAGCTGACGGACGACGCCTTCAAGGCGGAGCAGAGCGCGCTCGTCGCCCCGGCGGAGGCGATCTTCCTCAACGCGAAGCTGGAGCAGGACCTCGCCGAGCTGGACGAGGAGGACGCCATGGAGCTCCTCCAGTCCGTCGGCGCCGAAGAGCCCGGCCTTGCCACCCTCGCCCGCGTCGGCTTCGCCACCCTCGGCCTCCAGACCTACCTGACGGCCGGCCCCAAGGAATCCCGCGCCTGGACGATCAAGCAGGGCGCGACGGCCCCCGAGGCGGCCGGTGTCATCCACACCGACTTCCAGAAGGGCTTCATCAAGGCCGAGGTCATCTCCTTCGCCGACCTCGTGGAAACGGGCTCGGTAGCCGAAGCCCGCGCGGCCGGCAAGGCCCGCATGGAGGGCAAGGAGTACGTCATGCAGGACGGCGACGTGGTGGAGTTCCGCTTCAACGTGTAGCCGTTGACATGGCACCACGTCGCTGACCGGTACATGCTCAGGTCAGGGAGGGTCCGGCTCCGCGGGGTCGGGCCCTTGGTCTTTCCCGTGCCGGGATGTGGTGCGTGGTTCGGTGCCTGGAGGGTCGGATTCCGTGGGTGCCACGGCACATCTGGGGTGCCAAAGCTTGGCCTGGAGGTGTTCGGTATCGTGTCCGAATCGAACATCGTCACACTGAGCTACGACCTCGAACCGTGTATCCGGCGCGTTCGAGAGGGCCGTTGCAGGGAGGGCCTTTGCGTTACCCAGCTGCGGCGCAGTTTCTGCGTAACGCGATACCAGACGTCATCCATGCCTATCAGATGGCGTTGAGGTCGGTCCGCAGTCCCCTGGCCATGCGCAAGGAGGCGTGGCCGAAGTGCCGCGACCAGGCGCAGGCGATCGTGGAGGACTGCGTCGCGCGACTGACCGGGGACGGCCCGCTCGAGTCGGCCGAAGCCTGGCGGTACTCGCATCTCGTGGGCACCGACCGTGCCAACCAGGGCATCGCGGTCGCCGAGTCGGTGCGTGCGGTGGAGATCCTGTGGAATGCCATGCAGCCGACCATCAACTCCGCCGTGCAGCACGAGGCGCCCGCGCGACGGGCCCCCGCGCTGTTGCTGATCAGTACGGCGTTCCGCTCCAGCGCGGGAAGCCGGCTCTACGCGGGCGCCGTCGGCTATGGCGGGGCCACCGCCCGGTCCTCCGACACCCTGCCGAACGAGGACGACACCGCAGCCGCAGCGGGCGTCTCCGAATCGGCGCCGATGCACGCCGGGGCGGGCTTGGCGTTGTCCCGGCGTGAGAAGGAGGTGCTCGAGGGGGTGGCGAAGGCGATGACCAACAGTCAGATAGCAAGCCGGCTCGGCATCACCACGGCGACCGTGAAGCGGCATCTCAACAACATCTACGGCAAGTTGGGCGCCGTCTCCCGCATCGACGCCGTCAACAAGGCCTTCGGGCGTTACTGACACACGGACCGCCGCACGCGACGGTCACGCAGGTCCGTGCAGCAGGAGCGCGAGCAGCATGGTGACGTTCGCCACGAACTGGGTGCGCATGAAGACGCGGTAGGCACTGCGGCGGGTGTTCTTGTCGCCGTCGGCGGCCCTGGCCGTACGGACGAGCTGCGCCACCATGCAGACGGCTCCGATCGCCAGGGGCACCGCTCCGGCCAGCGTCAGCGGAGCCCAGACCAGCGCCGCCAGCGCCCCGCCTGCTCCGACGAGGAGAGCACCCGCCACCGCGAGCGCGCGGGTCCGGGCGACACCGTAGCGAACGGCCACGGTACGGCGCCCGCCGACGGCGTCTCCCTCGACGTCACCGAGGTCCTTGACGACCGCTCCCACCAGGGCCATCCAGGCGCTCATCACCGTGGCGAAGACCAGTCCTGAAGGGCCCAGTTCGCCTCCCACGGCAACGGCACCCGACGCGAACGAGGTCCAACCGAGTCCGAACACCACCACCGCGCAGGTGCTGCTCCAGCGTTTCGCGGGAAACGGCGGCGCCGAATAGAGCCAGCCCAGCAGCAGGAACAACGCCACCCACAGGGTGAGCCCGGCGACGTACAGCGACAGCAGAAGGGACCCCGCGGCCACGACGGCGGTGAGCAACGCGGCCGTCCGCTCCGGCAGATCGCCGCGGGCTATCGGACGGGTGGACCCGTTGGCGCGGTCCTCCTTGACGTCCAGCACACCGTTGACGAGGTAGGCGGCCACCACGGCCAGCCACCAGACGAGGGCCCCGGCGGCCAGGTGAGGTCCGTCGGCCAGATCCTGGGAGACGAAGGCAGCGCCCACCGTGAACCGCGTGAGGAACACGATCTGAACCACAGGCCGTGCCTCGACCAGACTCAGGCGCGCGTAGCGGAGGCCGCGGGAAAGTGAAACACGAGGCCGCGATTCAGGGAGGAGAACTCTGCCGGAGGTCACTGTCACGGCGTTCAGCCTACGAGGAACGTGTCGTCCCGGGCCGTGACTGCATCCAAGGGTGTACGCAGGACCTGGCCCGCGTCCTCGCCTCCGTCCGCGTCCTTGCCCCTGCCCTTGTCTCCGCCCACGCCTTCGTCCTGATCGCGCTCGTGGGCCCGGTGCATCCTTGGGTGCAGTTCCGCCTGCCCGCCGCTCCTGGTTGACATCGTATGGGTCGACCGAGGAAGCAGGAGAGAGTCATAAGTGGCCGGCATCAAAAATGCTCGGCGTGTGACTGCCGATCTGCCAAGGGCCGCCTGAAACCGCGCGCCGGAACACCGCCGCTGGATTCAGGCTGGTTTGGACTGCTCGACCCGGGCAGTGGGAACACGTTCACCGCATTCCCGCCGACTGGGCGATCCCGGTTTCGATGTAGCTGCCTGCCGACTGCGAAAGCAGCTATCGATCTGCACTGTGACGTGCCGTTTCACGATCGGGAGTAAGCGAAGTGGATTACCATATCGGTACGGTCACCCTGGGTGGCTCGCTGCCGGATAAATTGGAAGCAATCGCTGACGCCGGCTTCACTGGTATCGAATTGATGGAATGGGACCTGCAGGGATCCTCGGTGCCCATCGCCCGAGCCATGGCGGAAGACCTCGGCCTGGAAATCATCAATTATCAGCCGCTCAGGGATTTCGAAGGCGGGCCCAGGGACCAGCTGGCGCCCAAGCTGGACCGGATCGAGCGAATCTTCGACTGTATGGAGCAGTTGAGGACGAGCACGCTGATCCTGTGCAGCAACGTAAGCGACGTTTCGGATCTCGACGACGACGCAGTCGCCGATGACCTGGCGCTCCTGGGCGAAAGGGCCGCAGCCAGAGGGTTTTCGATCGGTTACGAGGCGCTGTCCTGGGGGCTACGGGTCAATACGTTCCGTCAGGCCTGGAGGATGATCGAGCGTTCCGGCGCCGAAAATGTGGGTCTGGTCCTTGACAGCTTTCACACCCTGGCCCTGAACGACCATTTCGAGGATCTGTCCGCCGTGCCGCCCGATCGCATCGCGCTGATCCAGGTGTCGGATGCTCCCCGCATGGATCTGGATGTGAAGTCCTGGAGCCGGCATCACCGCTGCCTGCCGGGTGAGGGAGATTTCGATGTAGCCGCTTTCCTGGCGCCTGCGCTGGCCAACGGTTATGACGGCCCGATTTCGCTTGAGATATTCAATGACCATTACAAGGCGCGACCCCCTGCGCCGCTGGCGCGACAAGGTATGACCGCCTTGCGCGACGTCACGTCGGCGGCCATGTTGTCGGCTCCCCGAGAAGGAAGGCAGTTCCATGAGCACCGAATATGAAATATTCGACTTCCCGGAGATCGCACCCGGCCCGGAGAAGCCGTTGGTACTCGGACCGGCGGGCGAGGTCTTCAACTTCGTGCAGACCGGTGAGAGCAACGGCGGCAAGTTCCTGTTCTCCAAGCTGACGGTGCCGCCGCACGTCGGCCCGCCGCCGCACATCCATCACCGTACCGATGAATGGTTCTATGCGCCGAACGGCGGATTCAGCATCTTCATGGGGCCCAACGAATTTCCTGACCTGGACATCACGCCGGGCGATGGTGCCGACAAGGAAACGGTCGTCATGCTGCCGATGCGTCCGAAAGAACTGCTCTACGTTCCACGCAACTACACGCATGGTTTCGTCAATACGACACATACCGACCAGGAGATGTGGTTGGTCTGGTCGCCGGACACGCCGGAGAGTTCCATCCTTCCGTATTTCATGAACGCGGGCAAGGTCGTGACCAGCAAGCAGGACATCACGGAGCCGGACTTCCTGTCCCGTATTCGTCTTGTTTCCATGGCTCGCGACTACGGCATCAATCAGAGCGCGGACTTCTGGGACTTCGTCAAGGACGTCGTGGAGGACAGGCCCGACTGGTTGCCGAGCGACAGTCGCGCGAGACTCCTCAACCTGTTCCATGATGAAATCGAGGCGCAGGCGTAGTCTCATGGGCATCGACGACAAGACCTCAATTGCCATCGTCGGCGGTGGATTGGGCGGAGCCGCGACGGCCGTGTTGCTGCAGCAGGCCGGTTATTCCGTGGCGGTATTCGAGCAGGCATGCGGGTTCGAGCCCGCCGGTGCCGGGATCCATCTGTCGCCCAACGTGATGCGCATCCTGGGCCATGTGGGGATCGATGACGCACTCGTCAGGTCGGGATACCGGCCCGAATCATTTACCAGCCGGAACCTGGCAACGAATTCCGTCAGGTACGCATTGTCGCTCGGTGACCAGGCGATGGAGAGGTACGGAGCTCCCTATCTCACCGTCGGTCGCGGCGTTCTCCATCGAGAGCTGATCGGCGCCCTGCGGCCGGGCAGCGTGCGGTACGACAAGCGACTGGTTTCGCTCGACGATCGCGGCACGGAGGTGCGGATGCACTTCGCCGATGGAAGCACCGCCGAAGCCTCCTGCGTCATCGGTGCCGACGGTCTGGGGTCCCAGGTCCGTGAAGTGATGCACGGCGCCGAACGCCCAGGTTTCTCCGGCCAGATCGCGTACCGGGCGACGGTGCCCGCGCACACCCGAGTCCCTGTCGACAGACGGTGCATCACCAAGTGGTGGGCCGACGAGAGTTTTGTCATCGGCTACCCGACCGACTCCCGGAGCGATGACTACTACTTCGTCGCCGGCGCGGCGGCTGACACGTGGACGCATACGCGGTCCTGGGTCGACGGCGACAGAGACGAGATGCTGGACGCTTTCACCGGCTCTTGCGATGAAGTCCTCAGCCTGCTCAACGCGGCTCGGTCCTTGACCAAATGGCCGCTCTTCGAGCGCCCGCCGTTGCAGCAATGGGGGCGAGGGCGAATCGCGCTCCTCGGCGACGCCTGTCATCCCATGAGGCCGCACATGGCGCAAGGGGCGGCCATGGCCATCGAGGACGGCGTGCTGCTGCTGCGGTGCCTGGAAGTCGAGGACGAGATCGAGGCCGCGTTCTGGCGTTACGCCGAGAGCCGCAAGCAACGTACCGCTCGGATCCAGGCCGTGTCCGCCGAGAACTCGTGGCTCAAGGATGCCGAAGACCCGGCCTGGGTTTTCAGCTATGACGCGATGAACGTTGATCTACATGAATTCAGGAGACATTCCACGTGTACGACACTGACGTCCTGATCGTCGGGAGCGGTCCGGCGGGGTCATCCGCGGGGTTGATGCTGAGCACGTACGGCATCGAGAACCTCGTGATCACGAAACATCGCTGGCTCGCCGACACTCCGCGTGCGCACTACAAGAACCAACGCACCATGGAGGTCTTCCGAGACCTGGACGTGGCGGACGAGATCCTTGCCAAGGCCTCGCCGAAAGAAGTCATGGGCAATGTCGTCTTCTGCACCGGTCTGGTGGGCGAGGAACTGGGGCGACTGCCCTACGGTGCCAACAGGGCACAACGGCAGAGCGATTACGCGTTGGCCAGCCCGGCCGAACATTGCGACCTGCCGCAGACCCTCCTCGAACCCATCTTGCTGTCCAACGCTGCTGCGCGCGGCAGTCATGTCCGATTCGACACGCAATTCCTGCGGCTCGACCAGGACGAGCACGGTGTCACCGCGCAGGTGCTGGACAGGCTGAAGCGCGAGCGTTACGAGATCCGGGCCAAGTACCTGATCGGGGCGGACGGCGGCAACAGTGTCGTAGCGGAGCAGATCGGCCTGCCGATGGAAGGCCACATGGGGCTCGCCGGCAGTATCAGCATCATTCTGCACGCGGATCTCTCCCACCTCGTGGCACACCGTCCCGGTTATCTCTGGTGGATCATGCAGCCGGGCGCCAACGTCGGGGGCATCGGCATGGGCCTCCTCCGCATGGTCAGGCCGTGGAACGAGTGGCAGATCGTGTGGGGCTACGACATGAGCGCAGGCGAGCCCGATGTCTCTGAAATCGATGCAGTCGGCATCGCCCGTCAACTGATCGGCGACGATTCAGTGGACATCACCATACGCTCGGTCTCGACGTGGACAGTGAACCAGAAGTACGCCACCCAGTACTCCCGAGGACGGGTGTTCTGTATGGGCGATGCGGTGCATCGTCATCCACCGTCGAACGGCTTGGGCTCGAACACGTCGATTCAGGACGCCTATAACCTGGCGTGGAAAATGGCGATGGTCCTGAAGGGCCAGGCGTCGGACCGACTCCTGAACACTTATGACCAAGAACGCGTGCCGATAGGCAAGCAGATAGTCGAACGCGCGAACAAGAGCATCGAGCAGTTCGGAGCCATCTTTTCCGCTCTCGGCCTCGACGCGAACCTGGATGCGGAGCAGATGCGTGTCAATATGTCCGTCCTGAAGGAGGCCTCCGCAGCGGGCGCCGAAAAGCGGAAGATGTTGCGCGAGGCCATCGAGCTCAAATCGTATGAGTTCGCAACGCAAGGCGTCGAACTCAATCAGCGTTATGCGTCACATGCCGTCTGCTCGGACGGTACCGCGCAGCCCGCATGGCAGCGCGATCCCGAGCTGTACTACCAGGCGTCCAGCCGGCCCGGCGCCCGTCTGCCGCATGCGTGGCTCGACCGGCAGGGTACGCAGGTCTCGAGCCTGGACGTGGTGGGCAAGGGAAGGTTCACCTTGCTGACGGGGCTGAACGGGGAGATCTGGCTCCAGGCCGCCAAGCGTCTTTCGGACGAGCTGAACATCGAGATCGCTGCGCATGTCATCGGCCCCGGACACGCCCTGCAGGATCTCTACGGCGATTGGGCAAGCGTTACGGAAATGCCGGAAGACGGCTGTCTGCTGGTGCGTCCGGATGCGTTTATCGCCTGGCGCAAGGCGGACTCCTCTGCGGCCGTGGACTCGCTGCGGGCAGCCTTGCGCGAGATTCTCGGGCGGGGTTCGGACGGGCGGTGCGATCGGGAGGGGCTGATGCGCTCCGGAGGTGAGCAGGCCTCGGCGGCCCGTCCAGACATGGCGATGAACAAGTAGAAGAGGTGCGTATGACTATCCAGACGTCTTTTCAGGCGGGGCCCGTTACGCACGAAGGTCCTGAGATCCGGGCATCCGCTGCCGGCGGCATCCGCAGGATGCAGGAGCTGATCCGCGGGATGGCGGTCACCCAAATGATTGCTGCGGCCTGCGAAGTCGGACTTCCCGATGCGGTCGACGACGACGGAACCTCGCTGACCTCTGTGTCCGGACGCTTGAAGGTTCACGCAGGCGTCCTGAGGAGGCTTGCCCGAGCACTGTCGTCCCATGGCATATTCGACGTCGATGCGGACGGTGGAATTCGCCACAATGAAGCCTCGCGCCTGTTGAGGACCACCACGGCCGGCCCCTCGCTCCACTGGGCTGCGCGCTTCTGGGGGATGCCGGGCATCTGGCGGTCCTGGGGAGCGCTGAGTCATTGCGCCGGTACCGGCGAGGAAGCGTTCTCGCACGTCAACGGGCAGGACTTCTTTTCCTACATGAACGGAAGCCCTGAAGAGGAAGCGCTCTATCAGCGCTATATGGCGAGCGGATATCCGGGGCGCTACGCGGCGATCGCCGACGTACTCACGGTGGCCCCCGGCGAACGAGTGATCGACGTCGGCGGGGGAACCGGAAGCCTGGCGCGGGCGATTCTCGAACGGAATCCGGACGCGCAAGCCGTCGTGTACGACCAGGCCAGCGTCATTTCGGCCCTGCCCGGGGAGCCCGGGGACGGTCGACTGAGCACGTGCGCGGGTAGTTTCTTCGACGGGGTACCCAGGGGAGGAGACATCTACATCCTGTCGTGGATTCTTCACGACTGGCCCGACGAGAAGGCGGAGTCCATTCTTCGCAACTGCCGCACGGCGATGAGTTCCGGCGCCCGACTCGTTGTCGTGGATCGTGTTCTGCAGGAGTCTCCGAAGGATTGTGATCCGCTTGACCTGGTGCTGGACCTGCAGATGCTGGTCTTGCACGGAGGGCGTGAGCGCACACTGGACGACTTCACGCGACTCCTGAACGCGGCAGGCTTTTCCGCTCCTCAGGTTCTGTCCGCGCGTCCGGAGTTCTCGGTCATCCAGGCCTGTGCCGTGTGAACGTCTGTTCCCTATCCTGTCGAGAGAGCAATGACCACTGAGAGTGCAACAAGCCGAACGGCGCAGCTCGGCATGTCACGAGGCCTGACCTTCCTGATGGCTCTGGCCTGCGGAGCGGTCGCAGCCAACATCTATTACGCGCAGCCCTTGGTGGCGTTGATCGGCCCCGATGTGGGCTTGAGTACGAACGCCTCCAGCCTTGTGGTGACCCTGACCCAGATCGGCTATGGCGTCGGCCTCGTCGTGCTGGTTCCGCTGGGTGACATCTTCGAGAACCGTCGTCTCATCATGGTCACCTTGGCCGCATGCATGGCGGCGCTGCTGAGCGCGTCGGTCGCATCGAGCGCCGGCCTGTTCCTTGCCACTTCGCTGGTCATCGGCCTGAGTTCGGTCGTGGTGCAGATGCTGGTGCCCTTCGCGGCCCATCTTGCTCCGGAAGAAAGCCGTGGACAGGTCGTCGGCAACGTCATGAGCGGCTTGCTGATGGGAATCCTGCTCGCGCGCCCTGTGGCCAGCATGACGACAGATCTGCTCGGCTGGCGTGCGGTATTCGCCATCTCCGCCGGCCTGATGCTGGTGCTTGCCGTCACCCTGCGTTCGGTCCTTCCGGAAAGGAAGCCGAGCACCTCCGTCCCCTACCTGGCGTTGTTGGGGTCGATGGGGCAATTGCTCGTCCGCACGCCGATCCTGCGGCGACGGGCGTTCTACCACGCCATGCTGTTCGGGGCGTTCAGTCTGTTCTGGACTGCTGTGCCACTGATCCTGGCGAGCCCGGCGTGCGGTCTGAGCCAGGGCGGAATCGCCCTGTTCTCCCTGGCGGCGGTGCTCGGGGCCTTTGTCGCGCCGGTTGCGGGCCGTATCGCCGACCGCGGTCTGACGAAACCCGCGACGGGCTTCGCGATCCTGACTGTCGTGGCCTGTTTCCTTCTGGTGTTCGCCAGTGGCGGGCACGTCGTCGCGGCCCTCTTCGTCGCGGCGCTCCTGCTTGACGTGGGGATTTCGTGCAACCTGGTGCTGGGGCAGCGTGCGATCTTCTCGCTGGGGGCGGAGGTACGCAGTCGACTGAACGGCCTCTACATGGCGATCTTCTTCATCGGAGGCGCGGTCGGGTCCGCCGTGGCCAGTTCGGTGTACGCGTCGTACGGGTGGGCGGGTATCGCCTGGTGCGGTATCGCCTTCCCGTTGCTGGCCGGCCTTTACTATCTGACGGAGCTGATGCCCCGGCGTCCCGCGCCGGCTGGGTGATTCGGAGGTTTCCGCCCCATCGTCACCGCGGCCGGCGAACCCCGCCGACGGTGCCCCAGAGCCCGGGGGACTGGCATCCCCACACAGCGGGAAGATAGGCTGATGCCTCGCATTCCCGTGGTTTACCGCGAGAACTTGCTTGAGCCGTCACGAACGGATTCGCTCTGCTCCGACGAGAGTTCTGGTCCCTCGGAGCCGCCGAGCGCGTAGTCGTCACCCGACACCGCTCTTTGCGCGCCATCTTGTAGTACTTCCGGACTTACCGTCCGACTGCTGAATTCTGCGCGCTGCCCTTCGAATCAGTCTTGCGAACGGGCGTCTTCCTCTCATCCGACTCGGGTCAGCAGGCACGCCCAGCGTTCGAGCCAAGCCAATAGGAACGAGCAGATGACCGAACAGATGACAGGTGCTCAAGCTCTGGTCAGGGCTTTGGAGCACGTCGGAGTCGACACCGTGTTCGGATATCCGGGCGGCCATATCCTCCCCGCCTACGATCCGCTCTACGACTCAACCAAGATCCGCCACGTACTGGTTCGGCACGAGCAGGGCGCCGGACACGCCGCGGAAGGGTACGCACAGGCCACCGGCAAGGTAGGCGTCTGCATGGCCACCTCCGGCCCGGGCGCCACCAATCTGGTCACTCCGATCGCCGACGCGTACATGGACTCCGTCCCGATGGTCGCCATCACCGGTCAGGTGCCGAGCGGCATGATCGGCACGGACGCCTTCCAGGAAGCCGACATCTGCGGCATCACGCTTCCCATCACCAAGCACAACTTCCTGGTGACCGACCCCGACGACATCGCGCGCACCATCGCGGAAGCCTTCCACATCGCCTCCAGCGGCCGTCCCGGTCCGGTACTGGTCGACATCACCAAGGACGCGTTGCAGGCCGGCACCGCATTCCACTGGGAGCCGACGACGCGCCTGCCGGGCTACCGCCCGGTCACCCGGCCGCACGCCAAACAGATCCAGGAAGCGGCCAAGCTGATCTCCGAGGCCGAGTGCCCGGTGCTGTACGTCGGCGGCGGCGTGCACAAGGCCCGCGCCTCTGCGGAACTGCTCCGCCTGGCAGAGCTGACCGGTATTCCGGTCGTCACCACGCTGATGGCCAGGGGCACCTTCCCCGACCGCCACCCGCTCCACATGGGGATGCCCGGCATGCACGGCAGCGTCTCGGCGGTGGGCGCACTGCAGAAGGCAGACCTGCTCATTGCCCTGGGCGTGCGGTTCGACGACCGGGTCACCGGGCAGCTGTCGTCGTTCGCACCACGGGCCAAGGTCATCCACGCGGACATCGACCCGGCGGAGATCTCCAAGAACCGGGCGGCGGACGTACCGATCGTGGGTGACTGCAAGGAGGTCATCGGCGCCCTCGTCCACGCGATCGACCGCCCCGGTGACTACGCCGAGTGGCGTGCGCTGCTCGACAGGCTGAAGGAGACCTACCCGCTGGGGTACGAGGACTTCGCGGACGGCTCGCTGGCTCCGCAATATGTCCTGGAAAGGCTCAGCTCCCTCGTCGGGCCGGACGCCCTCTACGTGGCCGGCGTCGGCCAGCACCAGATGTGGGCGTCCCATTTCATCGGCTTCGAGAAGCCCGGCGCCTTCATCACCTCAGGCGGCCTGGGCACGATGGGTTTCGCCGTGCCCGCCGCGATGGGCGCCAAGATGGGGCGGCCGGACACGGTGGTGTGGGCGATCGACGGAGACGGCTGCTTCCAGATGACCAATCAGGAGCTGGCCACCTGCACGATCGAAGGTGTGCCGATCAAGGTCGCGGTCATCAACAACGGCAACCTCGGCATGATCCGCCAGTGGCAGTCGCTCTTCTACGACCAGCGGTACTCCCACTCCGATCTGAAGACGGCCCAGCGCGTCCCCGACTTCGTGAAGCTGGCGGAAGCCTACGGCTGCGTCAGTCTGCGGTGCACACGGCCCGAGGACGTGGACGACACGATCGCCAAGGCAATGGAGATCAACGACGTGCCGGTGGTCATCGACTTCGTGGTCCACGAGGACGCCATGGTCTGGCCCATGGTCCCCGCCGGGACCAGCAATGACGACATCAAGATCGCCCGGGACATGACTCCGAGGTGGGAGAGCGACGACTCATGAGCAAGCACACCTTGTCGGTCCTCGTCGAGGACAAGCCCAGCGCGCTCACCCGGGTCACCGCCCTCTTCAGCCGGCGCGGCTTCAACATCGACTCCCTCGCCGTCGTCCCGGCCGAGGGGGACGGCTTCTCCCGGGTCACCCTCGTGGTCGACGCGGACGACACACCGCTGGAGCAGGTGACCAGGCAACTCGACAAACTCATCAACGTGCTGAGCGTCACGGAAGTCGGCCGTGCGCTGCCGGAGTCCGTGTAGGAGACCGTATACATCAGAAGGGGCCGGCTCCTACGGGGGTCGGTCCCTTTCTCGACCCCGTGTTTCGGACAGTGAGGGCGGGATCGGGAATTGCCGCGGGCGGGCGACCCCCTCACCCCACGTATCCTCGACTGCTGGGGAAATGGGGGAGAGGGATCCGGAGGTATACAGGTGGAGTTCCGGCTGCTCGGCTCCGTCGCGCTGGTGACGGAGGACGGGGACGTAGCCTTGGGGCCCGCCAAGCGGTCCAGTCTCCTGGTCATGCTCTTGCTGCGGCCCAACAGTGCCGTGAACGTCGGTCAGTTGATCGACGCGCTGTGGGAGGAGGAGCCGCCCACGCATGCCAAGACCGTGCTCCAGGGGCACGTCTCGCGGCTGCGGGCGCTGCTCGCCGAGCACGGGGCGGAGGCGTACGGGGTCGAGCTGGCCACCCAGGGTTCGGCGTACGTGCTGCGGATGCCCGAGTCGCTGGTGGACGCGCACCGCTTCGAGGAGCTCGTGGGGCTCGCGCAGGTGCAGCGGCGGCCCGCCGACACGGTGCGGATGCTGCGGGAGGCGCTGTCGTACTGGCAGGGGCCCGCGCTCACCGGAACCGTGCACAGCCGCCCGCTCGAGGCGGCGGCCGGGGGGCTCGAGGAGCTGCGGCTCGCCTCGGTGGAGGCGTTGGCGGAGGCGTACGGGGAACTCGGCGAGCACGGCCGGGCCGCCGCCGTCCTGCGGACCGAGGCCGTCGCGCATCCGCTGCGGGAGTCCCTCGCGGCCGCGCTGATGCTGGCCCTCGGCCGTTCGGGGCGTCAGTCGGACGCGATCGACTGGTACCACCGCACCCGTCGGCTGCTCGCCGAGGAGCTGGGCGTCGACCCCGGGGAGACGCTGAGCGAGGCGTACGCGACGCTGCTCCGCTCCGCCGGACCGGTCTCCGTGCCCCGCCCCGCCGTCCCGGCCGCCCAGGTTCCCGCACCGGAGGGGCTGCCGCGGGCGCCGCGCGGGTTCACCGGGCGCGGTGCCGAGCTGGCCGCGCTCGACCGGGCGGCCCTGGTCGGGGACGGCCCCGTCTGTCTCGTCACCGGTCCGGCCGGCGTCGGCAAGACGGCCTTCGCGGTGCACTGGGCGTACGAGCGGCGCACCGACTTCCCCGACGGGCGGCTTTTCGCCGATCTGCGCGGCTTCAGTGACACCCCGGCGCCCGAGACCGCCGCCGTCCTGCGCGAGTTCCTCCTCGCGCTCGGTGTGCAGCCGCAGCGGATTCCGGAGGCCGTGGAGGCGCGGGGCGCGCTGTTCCGTTCCCTGACCGGCGGCCGCCGGCTGTTGGTGGTCCTCGACAACGCCCGCTCCTCCGAGCAGGTCAGGCCGCTGCTGCCCGGCGGTGACCACTGCACGACGCTCGTCACCAGCCGCGACCGGCTCGGTGGCCTCATCGCCTCCGACGCGGCCCGGCCGGTGCCGCTCGGGCACCTGCCCCCTGCCGACGCGGCGGCTCTGCTCACCACCGTCCTCGGCGAGACGCGGGTCGCCGCCGAGCCGTGTGCCGTGGCGCGGCTCGCGGGGCTCTGCGACGGCCTGCCGCTGGCGCTGCGCGTCACGGCGGCCCGCCTCGCCGAGCGGCCGGGGTGGACGCTCGACGCGATGGTCGGCGAACTCGCCGACGAGCAGAGCCGGCTGATGCTCCTCGACGTCGAGGACCGGGGCGTCTCCGCCGCGCTCCGGCTCACGGTGCAGCAGCTGCCCGAGTCGGCGGCCCGGCTGTTCCGCGCGATCGGCCTGCACACCGGCTCCGATCTGGACCGGTTCGCGGCGGGCGCGCTCATCGGGACGTCTCCCGCGCAGGCCTCCGCCGATCTGGACCGGCTCGCCGCGGCGCATCTCCTCACCGAGGCCGTCCCCGGCCGCTGGACGCCGCACGATCTGGTACGGCTCTACGCCCGTCACCTCGCGCCGGAAGCCGATCCGGAGGGCCTGCCGCGCCTCCTCGACCACTACCTCTATACGGGCCTCGCGGCCGATGCCGCCGCGGAACCCGGCTCCCAGCCCTGCTACTCGCTGCCCGCCGACGCCCGCCGGCCGGCGGCGACACGGGAGTTCGAGGACCGGACGGCGGCCCTCGACTGGTACGTGGCGGAGCGCGCCGCCCTGGAGGGCGCGGTGACCGCCGCGGCGGCTCTCGGCCTGCACGACCGGGCGTGGCGGCTCGCCCTGGTCCAGTGGCCGCTGATGCTGATGCGCATCGGGGACGGCTGGACGCCGCTCCTGGAGGCGGGGCTCGCCTCGGCCGAATACGTGGGTGATCTCGACGCCCAGTCGCGGGGACGGGCGCTGCTCGGCTGGATCCTGCACGAGGAGGGCCGGGACGCCGAGGCTCTGGTCCATCTGGAGAAGGCGCCCGGCCTCGCGGCGCGGGCGGGCGACACGATCAGCGAGGCCATCGCCTACGTCAACTACGCCGCCGTCCTCGACGCCACGGGGGAGCACGAGCGCGCGGGACTGCTCATGATCCACGCGGTCTCGCTCGCCGACCGCACGGGTCATCCCTCCACGCAGGCGCTGACCCTCCAGCATCTGGCGGGGCACTGTCTGAAGGCGGGGGACTACGAGTCGGCGCTCGCCCACACCCTTCGCGCCGGGGAACTCGTCGCTCCCGACGCGGTGGTCGTCCAGGCGCAGCTGCAGATCGTCAGGGGTGAGGCGCTGGCCGGTATCGGCCGCCTGGAGGAGGCCACCGACCAGCTGGAACGCGCGATCGTCGCGGCCGACGCGGCCGGTTACCCGGAGGGTTCGGCGCGGGCGGCGGCCCGCCTCTCGCGCCTGTCAGCGGATCGTTAGCGGTACGCAAGCGGGACGGCAGCGCGAGGCGGGAGTCTGATGACTGCACGGAGTACGTGCACTGACCAGACGAGCCAGAGGCGCCGACCGCGCCCACGGCTTCTCACGGGGGAGAACCATCATGCGTACCCACAAGTCCACTGTCCTGGCCGCCGCCGCCATCGCCGCCCTCTCGCTGGGTCTTACCGCCTGCGGCGGCGGTGACACCGGTGCCCAGGACGCGGGAAGCGCGAGCTCCTCGCAGGCGGCGGGCAAGGGCGGGGCCGACAGCGGTGCCGCCGAGGGCTCGGCGGACCAGACCGCGGCGAAGAGCGGCTCGGGCTCCACCGGCGGCTCGACGGCCGGAGGCACCGGAACGACCGGCTCCAAGGCCGGCTCCACGTCCGGCTCCTCGGCCGGGTCGACCTCCGGCTCCACGGCCGGCGGCTCCACCACCGGCGGCAAGAGCTCCGCCACGGCACCGGCCTGCGCCCACGGCGACGTCAAGATCACGGTGGCGAAGGCGGACGAGGTCCCGACCGAGCACGTCGTCCTCACCGCCACCAATGTCTCCGGCCGCTCCTGCACCCTCCTGAAGTACCCGCTGATCGCCTTCGGCCCGATCCAGACCGCCAAGGACATCCCGGCCGTCGCGAAGAGCAAGCCGGCCGGCCCGATCGTCGTGAAGCCGGGCGCGCCCGCGTACGCCAACGTGCGTGTCTCGCTCGGAGGCGTCCACGAGGACAACAAGGTCGTGAAGGCGTTCAACGTGAACCTCTTCGCCGCCGACGGCCCGGCCGAGGGCAGCATCGTCGTCAAGGCGCCCGCGGGCGGCCTCGCGGTCGACGAGGCCGTCGCGAAGACGGGCTACTGGACGTACGAGCTCCGCAACGGGGCCGACGAGTTCTGATCCGTCCGGGGTGCGCGGGTCACACGGGGCGTGAGGGTGCGGCTTCGGGGACGGGATCGGTTCCGGCCACGAAGCCGCGCCCTTCGGCGTTCGCGCCCCTCGGCGTCCGCGCCCCTAGGCGTACGTCGGCGCCCGAATCTCCCGCTGTCAGTACCGCCTGATTGACTGTCAGAGCTGCTGACCGGTGACGAGACGGAGTTCCCCATGTCCTACCCCGAGCCCCGCTACCACGGCGAGACCGGCGAGATCACCGCCTCCTTCCGGCCTGCCGGAGCGCCCGCCGACCTCACCGCGAAGAACGGGACGGAGACGCACTACCTGGCCACCACCGCCTCCACGGGCGGAGAGTTCGGGCTCTACCGCGTCGACATGACCCCGAAGGCGGGCGGACCTTCCACCCACTTCCATCGGGGGATATCGGAGACCTTCTTCGTCCTCGACGGGACCCTCCGGCTCTACGACGGAGACCGCTGGATCGACGCGACCAAGGGCGACTTCCTCTACGTGCCCACCGGCGGGCTGCACGCCTTCCGCAACGACTCCGACGAGCCGGCGTCGTTCCTGATCCTCTTCGCGCCGGGGGCGCCCCGCGAGGAGTACTTCGAGAAGGTGTCGACCGTCGCGACGATGACGGACGAGGAGCGCACCGCCTTCTTCGTGAAGCACGACACCTACTGGACGGACTGAGGGCCGTGCGGTGCGGGGGCCAGGCCCGTCTTCGCCCCCGCCCCGCAGAGCGGCACCACGGTGAGGCCGGGGCGCGGCGGCGCCTCCCGGACCGCCGCCCAGCAGGCCACGCCGGTGGACTCGACGAAGAGGCCGCGGCGGGCCAGGTCCCGCTGGGCGGACCGGATCTGGTCCTCCGTCACCGTCAGGAAGGTGCCGCCGGTCGCGCGTACCGCCCGCAGGATCTGGCGGGCGCGGGGCGGGGCCGGGATCGCGATGCCCTCGGCGAGGGTGGGGCGGGCGGGGGCGGGCGGGCCGAGCTCCTCCCCGCCCGCGTGGAAGGCCGCGGCCAGCGGGGACACGGCTTCCGCCTGGACGGCGACGAGCACCGGCCGGGTGTCCGTGAGCCCGTGGCGGTGGAGTTCGTCGAGGGCGAGGGCGGCGCCGAGGAGCAGGGTGCCGTTGCCGACGGGGACGACGATCGTGTCGGGCAGCCGGCCGCCGAGCTCCTCCCAGAGCTCGTACACATAGGTCTTGGTGCCGTGCAGGAAGTACGGGTTGTAGACGTGGGAGGCGTAGAAGGTGCCGGGCTCGTCGGCCGCCGCCCGTGCCGCGCGGGCCGTCGCCTCGCGGTCTCCCGGCACCTCGACGACCCGGGCGCCGTGCGCCCGGATCTGCTCCAGCTTCTTCGGGGACGTGCCCTCGGGGACGTACACGAGGCAGTCGAGCCCGGCCCGCGCGCCGTACGCGGCGACGGCCGTGCCCGCGTTCCCGCTGCTGTCGGCGACGACCCGGTCGAGGCGGCCGGCCCGTGCGAGGCGGAGGGCGTGGGCGGCGAGCATCACCGCGCCGCGGTCCTTGAAGGAGAGCGTCGGCATGAGGAAGTCGAGCTTGGCCGAAACCGACCCTTCGCCAGGCGCAGCCGGCGTCTCTGTCGCCGGTTTCGCATCCGCCTTCGTGAGCGGTGCGAGTGGTACGAGCGGCGTACGGCCCTCTCCTAGCGTCACCTCCGGTGCGTACGGCATCGGAGGCAGAGCTTCCTCGTAACGCCACAATGAATTTCCGCGTGACGCGAGTGACGGGAGGGAAACCGGCGCACTCACGAACTCCAGGTCCCAGGGGCCGCCGCATCGGGGACAACGCCAGGTGAGCGCGTCCGTGGGCGACTGGATCCGGCACCGGGGGCACACGTAGGCGGTCATGACCTCCAGCATGTCAGCCGTGTGGCGCGGTCGTTGCGGGGTCGGCACGACTCTTGTGTGATTCCTATGGATCCGCCAATCTTTCGCTCGGCAGCCGGATGTCCGGGACTGGCGCAGAGCCTCGCGTCGCCTTGTCATGCTCCTGCCATTCCCCCACAGCAGCGCACCACCAATGAGGAGGACCCCTCACATGTCAGTGATGCGTGACTCACGCCGCCGAGTCGCCACCGCAGCGGCCATAGCCGTCGCCGCCCTCGCCCTCGGCTCCCTCTCCACCCTCCCGGCCGTCGCCTCACCGGCGGCCCCGGAAGGTGTCATCGAGAACGCCGGAGCCGAAGGCGCGATCGCCGGCAGCTACATCGTCACCCTCGAGGAGTCGGCGCAGGCCGAGACCGCGGAGGGCCGCGCGGTCGCCGCCGAGTACGGTGCCAAGATCAAGAAGACGTACACCTCGGCGCTCAACGGCTACAACGTCGAGCTCTCCGAGGCGCAGGCCAAGAAGCTCGCCGCCGACCCCGCGGTGAAGTCCGTCGCGCAGAACCGCGTCTTCAAGATCAACGGCACCCAGCCCTCCCCGCCGTCCTGGGGCCTGGACCGGATCGACCAGCGGGGCCTCCCGCTGAACCAGAGCTACACCTACCCGGACACCGCCGGTACGGGCGTCACGGCGTACATCATCGACACCGGTGTGCGGATCTCCCACAGCGACTTCGGCGGCCGCGCCTTCAACGGCTTCGACGCCGTCGACAACGACAACGTCGCCCAGGACGGCAACGGCCACGGCACCCACGTCGCCGGCACCGTCGCGGGCAACGCCTACGGCGTCGCCAAGAAGGCCAAGATCGTCGGCGTCCGCGTCCTCGACAACAACGGCTCCGGCACCACCGCCGGCGTCGTCGCGGGCATCGACTGGGTGACCCGCAACGCCGTCAAGCCGGCCGTCGCCAACATGAGCCTCGGCGGAGGCGCGGACTCCACCCTCGACACCGCCGTCCGCAACTCGATCGCGTCCGGCGTCACGTACGCCATCGCCGCCGGCAACAGCAACGCCAACGCGTCGAACTACTCCCCGGCCCGTGTGACCGAGGCGATCACGGTCGGCTCCACGACCAACACCGACGCCCGCTCCAGCTTCTCCAACTACGGCACCGTCCTGGACCTCTTCGCCCCCGGCTCCTCCATCACCTCGGCGTGGAACACCGGCGACACCGCCACCAACACGATCTCCGGCACGTCGATGGCGGCCCCGCACGTCGCCGGCGCGGCCGCGCTGTACCTCGGCAACAACCCGACGGCCACCCCGGCCCAGGTGAGCACCGCGCTGGTGAACGCCGCCACGCCGAACGTGGTGACCAGCCCGGGCACCGGCTCCCCGAACCGTCTGCTGTACGTCGGCGACGGTGGCACCACCCCGCCGCCCGGCAAGAGGTTCGAGAACACCGCCGACTACGCGATCGCCGACAACGCCACCGTCGAGTCCCCGGTGACCGTCAGCGGCGTCACCGGCAACGCCCCCTCGGCCCTCCAGGTCCCGGTGAACATCGTCCACACCTACATCGGTGACCTCCAGGTCCAGCTGATCGCCCCCGACGGCTCGGCGTACACCCTGAAGGGCTTCGGTACCGGTGGCAGCGCGGACAACATCAACACCACGTACACCGTGAACGCCTCCTCCGAGGTCGCCAACGGCACGTGGAAGCTGCGGGTCACGGACAACGCGTCCGTCGACACGGGCAAGATCGACTCCTGGGCCCTGCAGTTCTGAGGCGCTCGGAAGGTCTGAGGCGCTCGGAGCTCTGAGCCCTGAGCTCTGAAACCGACGGAACACAGTGAGGGGCGGTCGCCTGCGGGCGGCCGTCCCTTCCGCCCGTCGGCCCCGCGTGCCCGGCCCCCGCACCCCTCCACGTACGATGCGCGACCGATCATCAGTTCGCGTCGCCCGCCCCAAACAGGAGCACCGTACCCGTGGAGCCGACCCAGCCGACCCCGCCGCCCCCCGCGCCTCAGGGGGGCCCGCAGCAGGGGGGATGGCCCGCCCCGGGGCCGTACACCTCCCCAGGGATGCCGTACACGGCCGGACCCTACGTCGGAGCCCCAGGCGGTCCGGGTGCTCCGGGCGCCGGCCCGTACGGCCTGCCCCGGCGTACCACCAACGGGCTCGCCGTCGCCTCGCTCGTCTCCGGCGTCGTCTGCTGCCTCCCGCCCCTCGGCCTGATCCTCGGACTCGTCGCCCTCCCGCAGATCAGGAAGAAGGACCAGGCGGGCAAGGGACTCGCGGTCACCGGCATCGTGCTCTCCGCCGTCAGCTGTCTGCTGCTCGTGCTCGGCCTCGTCACCGGGGGCTTCAGCTCGGCCTGGAGCGGCTTCAAGGAGGGTGTGGACGAGGCGTCCCGCTCGAAGTCGCCGTTCTCGCTGCGGACGGGGCAGTGCTTCAGCGACGCCGGCAAGCTGGAGGAGTACACGGAGGAGGTCACGATCGTCGACTGCGACCGCCCGCACGACGGCGAGGTCACCGGGAACTTCGAGGTCACCGGCATCGACAAGTGGCCCGGCGAGGACGCGATCGACGAGATCGCCCGGACGCGCTGCGAGACGGTCAACGGCGCGTACGCGATGGACACCTGGGCCGTTCCGCAGGACGTCTGGGTCTACTACTACCTGCCGAGCAGCCAGAGCTGGCGCCTCGGCGACCGTACGGTGACCTGCGCGTACGCCACGGAGAAGAAGCCTTTCAAGGGCTCGGTGCGCTCCGACGCGTCCACCCTCACCCTCGACCAGGAGCACTTCCTGAGGTCCGTCAACCCGATCGAGACCGTCATGTACCGCGAGCCGGACGAGGACCCGGACGAGGACTTCGCCGCCAACAAGGCGTGGTCGGTGGAGATGCTCGCGGCGATCGACACGGCGCGCGCGGACCTCGGCGACCACTCCTGGTCCGGCCTCCCCAAGGCTCCGGTCGAGGCGGTCCACAAAGAGCTCGGCGCGGCCTCGAAGGAGTGGCGCAAGCTGGCGACGGCGGCCGACGCGGACGCCTACTGGGAGGCGTACGACAGGGCCTGGGACGCCCTGCCCGACAGCGCGGAGGCACGGACCCAGCTCGGCCTGACGGGCACTCCGCCGGAGGACGAGGGCACCTCGGCCTGAGCCGCTGTCGCATCCGACGGTGTACGGGAACGGGGCCGGGTCTCCGTAGGGAGGCCCGGCCCCGCCGCGTGCGGACCGGTGCGGTGGGCGGGGGAGCGGCGGCCCGTGACCGACCGCCGCTCCCGGCCGCGCACCGCGAGCGGCGGGTCCGGTCCGCGGTTCAGGGGGCCCGGCCGCCGCGCGGGCGGCCGGGGCGGTGGTGTCAGCGCCGGGTCAGACCCCGGTCGATGGCGGTGATCAGCTCACCGTCCGGGGTGTCGCCGTCGAGGGACCAGACCATCGCGCCGCCGAGTCCGTGCTGCCGGACATAGGACGCCTTGGTGCGCAGCACGGTCGGGTCGTCGTAGGTCCAGAGGGTAGTGCCGTCGAAGAGCCAGGCATGGCCGTTCCGGTGTCCCCGGTGCAGCTCGTACGTCCCCGATGCGGCCAGCTTCTTCAGGTGCTTGTAGTCCTCCGAGCCGGCCGCCCAGGTCGCGGGGGCGGGGCCGGCCGCCGGCTGCCCGAGGCCGTCGCCGCCGCCGGTCACGCCGGTCCAGCCCTGGCCGTAGAACGGCATGCCCACCACGAGCTTGTGGGCGGGGGCGCCGCGCCGCAGCCAGGCCTTGACGGTCTGGTCGACGCTGAAGTCGTCCTTGGCGAAGAGCGCGGACTGCTGGGCGGTCGTCTGTTCGCCGGAGACGTGGAAGTCGTAGCCCTGGAGGTTCACGAAGTCGAAGTCCCGCATGATCCTGGCGACTTCGAAGCCCGCGTCGATCTTGGCGGGGGCGGTGGGCACGTAGGCGCTGAGCTCGTAGTGCTCGCGCTTCGGCAGAGAGCGGCCGTAGGCGTCGAGCTGGGTGCGGAACTCCCTGACGAGCTTGGTGAAGTTGGGCTTGTCCTCCGGGCGGACGACGTTCCCGGGGGCGCCGTCCGAGCCCGGCCACTCCCAGTCGAGGTCGATGCCGTCGAAGACCCCGGCGGCGGCCCCGCCGCCGCCGCGTGCGCCGTCGACGGGCAGGTCGCCCTTGATGTACGTGTCGATGCAGGAGGCGACGAGGGTCTTGCGGCCGGCGTCGGTGCGCACCGCGTCGGAGAAGTGCGCGGAGCCGCTCCAGCCGCCCAGCGAGATCATGACCTTGAGGCCGGGGTTCTTCGCCTTGAGTTCCCGCAGCTCGTTGAAGTTTCCGGCCAGTCGCTGGTCGGCGGAGTCGCCGACGCCGTCCACCGAGGTGGCGGCGTCGAGGGGGCGTACGTAGTCGGCCCAGGGGTCGGAGCCGGGGGCGTTGCCCATGAGGCACCTGCCGTCCGGACCGATCACGCCGAAGGCGTAGTTGACGTGACTGAGCTTGGCGGCGGTGCCGCTCGTCTCCAGGTCCTTGACCTGGAAGTTCCTTCCGTAGATGCCCCATTGGGTGAAGTAGCCGACGCGCTTCGGCTCTGGCCTGTGCCCGGAGGTGTGGTGTCCGGGGGGCTGGTGGGCGCCGGCGGTGGGGGTCAGGGTGGCGAGGAGGCCGAGAGCGGCCGCGGCGGCCGCGGCGAAGGTCAGCTTGGTCATGGCTCTGGGACGCATGGGCTCGTTCCTGTGCGAGGCGGGATGGCGCGTGCGAGGGGGAGCGTGCAGGCGTGCGGGGCGTGCAGGCAGGAACGTATTGGTCTGGACCAATGCGGGTCAAGGGGTTCGACGTCATCTACTCGGGGTGACCGTGGGTAGCAAGGTTTGCCGCCTGGTCGTCATCACTTCGAGTGAAACTTTGGCCCATGCTTGCGGACCGCGACCCTCGGTTGTCACGCTGTAGCTGACAGTCAACCTGAGGGGAGTGTCCAGTGACGTTCGGTGAGCAGCCCGCCTATCTGCGCGTGGCGAGCGATCTGCGGGAGAAGATCGCCAACGGCTCGCTTCCGCCGCATACCCGCCTCCCCTCGCAGGCACGCATCCGCGAGGAGTACGGGGTGTCGGACACCGTCGCGCTGGAGGCCCGCAAGGTACTCATGGCCGAGGGGCTCGTGGAGGGGCGCTCCGGCTCGGGCACCTATGTGCGGGAGCGGCCGGTGCCGCGCCGGATCGCCCGCTCCGGCTATCGCCCGGCATCGGGAGCCAGCCCCTTCCGGCAGGAGCAGGCGGCCGAAGGGGCGCGTGGCACCTGGGAGTCGGGGAGCGAGCAGGAGCCGGCGAGCGCCGAGGTGGCGGAGCGCCTCGGGATCGAGCCGGGGGAGCGGGTGATGCGCACGCGGTACGTGTACCGGGACGGGGGTGAGCCGATGATGGTCGCCACCTCCTGGGAGCCGCTCGCCGTCACCGGCCGGACGCCGGTCATGCTGCCCGAGGAGGGCCCGCTGGGCGGCTGCGGAGTCGTCGAGCGGATGGCGGCCATCGATGTGGTCGTGGACAACGTGGTGGAGGAGGTCGGGGCCCGGCCGGGCCTCGCCGAGGAACTCCTGGCGCTCGGCGGGGTGCCGGGCCATGTGGTGATGGCCGTGGAGCGGACGTACTACGCCTCGGGGAGGGCCGTCGAGACGGCGGACGTCGTGGTCCCCGCCGACCGCTACCGCCTGTCGTACCACCTGCCGGTGCGGTGAGCCTCCGGCGGTGAGGGGGTTGGCCCAGGGGGTGGTCGCCCACTCCGTCCGGAGGGGCGGCTCCCTCTCAGGGTGTGCGCTTCGGCCGCCCTCCGTCGGTTCCCGGCCGATCCGTATCTCTTTGTGCAATTCCGTATCCGCTGTGTGAAGGTCAGGCGTAAGCTCCGGCATATGCGGATTGCGGTTTCCCGGAGATCCTTTGCGGCGCCCGGACCGGCGGAGGGAGAAGCCTGATGACCGACAGCGGCCCCGACCTCGCCTGGCTCGTCATTCGGCAGGACGACAACGGCAACCGCTACCGGGTGGGGCGGTACGCGACCAAGGACGAAGCGCAGAGGATCGCGGACAGTCTCGACGACCGCGGCCACCGGCAGCTCTACTGGGTCGAGCGCATCGGCAGCCCCGCCCTCTGAGCGGAGGCGCCCCCGCCCTCTGAGCGCGGCGGGCTCCGGCAGGGCCGGGCTACGCTCGCGCCCATGACGGAACGCACCACCGACCCCGCCGCGCCCCCTGTGGTCGTCGTCGCGGGCGCCCTGTACGGCGAGGGGCGTCTGCTGGCCGCGCGCCGCAGCGCCCCCGCCGAGCTCGCCGGCCGCTGGGAACTGCCCGGCGGCAAACTCGAACCGGGCGAGAGCCCCGAAGAGGCCCTGGTCCGCGAGCTGCGCGAGGAACTCGGCGTCGAGATCGAGCCCGGTGAGCGCATCCCTGGCGAGTGGCCGCTGAAGCCCGGATACGTCCTCCGGGTGTGGACCGCCCGGCTGCTCTCCGGCGAACCGCGCCCGCTGCAGGACCATGACGCGCTGCGCTGGCTCTCCCTCCCCGAACTGGACTCGGTCGACTGGCTCGACCAGGACCGTCCCGCCGTCGCCGAGGCCGCCCTGAGACTCCCGGCGGCGCCCGAAGCGGGAGCGCGCGGCTGAGTCCCTACGCCGTTCGTGCCACCGTGCGCCCGCTGCTGCGCCCAGCGCGATATTCCGCCCTGAATTTCGGGTATGTCCCGATTGACCCGCTGGAAGAGGACGTGGGCCTTCCTGCTGACGCACGGCTGGGGAAGTGATCGGGTGTGATCGACACCGACGGCGACCGCGCCGAGTGGAACTTCCCGGCGGAGGCCAACGCCGTGCGCACGGCCCGCCACGCCGTGCGCGAGACCCTGCGGGCCTGGGAGCTCGACACGGCCCTCGGCGATGTGACGGTCCTGCTGGTCAGCGAGCTGGTGACCAACTCCCTGCGGTACGCCTCCGGCCCGATCGGGGTCCGCCTCGTCCGCCCCCGCTCCGACGGCACCGATCCGGCCCAGCCACCCGCCCTGCTCGTGGAGGTTTCCGATCCGCTTCCGGATCCGCCCACCGAGCGGGCCCCCGGACCCGAGGACGAAGGGGGCCGAGGCCTCGGTCTCGTGGCCTGTTCCGCCCGCCGCTGGGGAACCCGTAAAGGGAGGACCGGCAAAACCGTATGGTTCGAGCTGGCTCTGCCTGGTGAGTAAACAGGGTGGGACAACGATCACCGGTACTCGGCGCGAGGCGAACGAGACCACCCTGTGATCGTGAACGTCGTGCCGCCGGGGCCTGCCGTATTGAATACTGCGGGCATGGCCGGTCCGGTGCGGTGAGCTGGAGGGGACGGTCGCGTGAGCGAGATACCTGAGACGACGAGTGGCGGCGTCGTGTGGCAGAGCAGCCCGCCCGGCTCCCTCTATGACTACATCCGGGTGGCCTCCTTCTCGATCGGGCCCGACGGTCTGGTCGAGCAGTGGAGCCGCCGGGCCGTGGACCTCTTCGGAGTCACCGCCGAAGAGGCCAGGGGCAAGGACCCGGTCGAGGCCTTCATGCCAGCCGACCTGCGCGAGCGTGGTCACCGGCGGGTCAGGGAGATCCTCGACGGCAAGGAGTGGACAGGCCTCGTCCCCTTCCGGATGCCCGGCGAGGACAAGGCCCACGGCATCGCCGAGATGTACGTCATGCCGAGCGAGACCCAGTCCGGGGAACGCGCCGCGCTCTGCATCGTCGTCGACGTCCGCGCCCTGCGCCGCATCGAGACCGACCTCGCCGCCTCCCAGGCGATATTCGGCCAATCTCCCTTCGGATTCCTCCTCTTCGGCACGGACCTCACGGTGAAGCGGGCCAACCGGCGCTTCGCCACCGTCTTCGGCGGCTCCGCCGACGACCACCGCGGCCGCACCGTCCACGACTACCTCAACCGGTCCGAGGCCGACCGGATGACCGCCGCACTCCGCAGCGTCCTGGAGACCGGCGAGTCCGTCACCGACTTCGAGATCGTCGGCGCCGCGCCCGGCGCCAGGGACCGCCGCCACTGGTCCATCAACCTCTACCGGGTGCACAGCGGCTCCGGCCGCCCCATCGGCGTCGCGGGCCTCGGCATCGACGTCACCCGCCGCCACAACGCGGCCAGGGAAGCGGCCAGCGCCCGCCGCAACCTGGCCCTGCTCAACGAGGCCGGCGCGCGCATCGGCAACTCCCTGGACCTGGAGGTCACCGCGAGGGAACTGCTCGACGTCGCCGTCCCCGGCTTCTGCGACCTGGCCTCCGTCGACCTCTACCAGGGCCTCCTGACCGGCGACGAGGCACCGCCCGGCCGGTGGGGGAGCTCCCACGACATCGGCTACGGCGCCGGCAGCGCCGAACTCCGCAGGGTCGCCGTCGCCAGCGCCGTCTCCGACACCCCCCTCAGAACCGAAGCGGGACCCGGACCGGGCAGCGGCTGTTGCGGACCCGAAGAGATCGAGCTCGGGGCCGTCCACCGCTACCCCTTCAACTCGCCGTGCGCGGGCGCCCTGCGCACCGGCCGTCTCCGGACCGTACCGGGCGCCGACGGCGACCTCGTCCAGTCCACCCTCGTCGTCCCGATGGTCGCCCACGACATCGTCGTCGGCCTCGTCCAGTTCTCCCGCACCAAGGGCAGCGAATCCTTCGGGGAACGCGACCGGGCCCTCGCCGTCGAACTCGCCGCCCGCGCCGCCGTCTGCATCGACAACGCGCGCCTCTACCGCCGCGAGCACGAGCGGGCCCTGATCCTCCAGCGCAGCCTGCTCCCGCCCGGCGACCCCGAGGCGGCCGGACTCGACATCGCCTGCCGCTACCTCCCCGGCACCGCCGCCACCGAGGTCGGCGGCGACTGGTTCGACGTCATCGAACTCCCCGGCCACCGGACGGCCCTCGTCATCGGGGACGTCATGGGCCGCGGCCTGCGCGCCGCCGTCGCCATGGGCGAACTGCGCACCGCCGTCCGCACCCTCGCCCAGCTCGACCTCGAGCCCGCCGAAGTGCTCTCCCACCTCGACGAGATCGCCCGCGGCCTCGGCGCCCCCATCGGCGCCCAGCAGTCCCGCGGCCACAAGTCCCGCGGCCCGGAACTCTCCGAGGTCTACCTCGCCACCTGCGTCTACGCCGTCTACGACCCGGTCACCCGCCGCTGCACCTTCGCCAACGCCGGGCACCTCCCGCCGGTGCTCGTCGAACCGGGCGAGGAAGCCCTGCTGCTCGACGTACCCCCCGGGATGCCGCTCGGGGTCGGCGGCGAACCCTTCGAGGAGGTCGAGGTCGAACTTCCGGAAGGCTCCCTCCTCGCCCTCTACACCGACGGGCTCGTCGAGTCCCGCGACCACCCCCTCGACGAGGGCCTGAGTGCCTTCAGGCGCGCCCTCACCGACCCGGCCCGCCCCCTGGAGGACGTCTGCGACCGGGTCCTCAACAGCCTGGAGACCGGGCACGGCGAGGACGACATCGCCCTCCTCATGGCCAGGATCCAGGGACTGCCCGCCGAGGCCGTCGGCGACTGGCGGCTGCCACGGGAACCCCGCTCGGTCGGCCGGGCACGGGAACTCGCCCGCGCGCAGCTCAAGGCCTGGGACCTCGAACCGCTCATCGACACCGTCGAACTCCTCGTCAGCGAGCTCGTCACCAACGCGCTCCGCTACGGCGAGGGGGAGATCCGGCTGCGGCTGCTCCGCGACCGGACCCTCGTCTGCGAGGTCTGGGACGCCGGTCTCGTGCAGCCCCGGCGCCGCCGGGCCAAGGACACCGACGAGGGCGGCCGGGGCCTTCAGCTGGTCGGCCTGCTCAGCTCCTCCTGGGGCTCGCGGCGCACCCCGCGCGGCAAGACCGTCTGGTTCGAACTTGCCCTGCCGGACGGCGAGGGGGCGGCCGAACCGACGGTGGAACAGCTCCTCAGCATGTTCTGACCGGCGCCGGGCCCAACCGGACGCCCGCCGGAGGCACCTGCCGATCAGCCCTTGAGCGCGGCCAGCCGGGCCTCGATCTCGGCGCTGTCGCCCAGCGCGTCCAGCTGCTCGAACTGGGCGTCCAGGGAGGAGGCGGCGAGCTCCTGCTTGCCCATCGCCCGCGCCTCCTCCCGGCGCACCTTGTCCTCGAAGCGGCTCAGCTCGCTCGTCGGGTCGAGCACGTCGATGTTCTTCACGGCGTCCATCATGCGGTTCTGCGCCCGCGCCGACGTGGCACGGGCCACCAGCTCGTCCCGCTTCGCCTGCAACTCGCCGAGCTTCGCCTTCATCTGGTCCAGGCCCGTCCTGAGCTTCGCCACCACCTCGGTCTGCGCGGAGATCGTCGGCTCCGCCGTCCTCGCCTCCTTCTCCGACTGGAGCTGGCGGCCCAGCGCCACCTTCGCCAGGTTGTCGAAGCGGTCCGCCTCCGCCGTCTGCCCGCCGCTCCGCAGCTCGTCGCCCTTCCGGCTGGCGGCCAGCGCCTTGCCGCCCCACTCCTTCGCCGCCTCCAGGTCCTCCTGGTGGTCCTGCTCCATCAGCCGGAGGTTGCCGATGGTCGCGGCCACCGCCTCCTCCGCCTCCGCGATGTTGTTCGAGTAGTCGCGGATCAGCTGGTCCAGCATCTTCTGCGGATCCTCCGCCTGGTCCAGCAGGGCGTTGATGTTGGCCTTCGCCAGCTGGGTGACCCGGCCGAGAATGGTCTGCTTGCTCATCGCTCTTCTCCTTGCGCGGTACGGACAATTCCTCGAAAGGGACAGGAACGGGCAGGACACGGCTCGCGCCGCCCTCAGAAGCGGCCGCCGCCGCCCAGCCGGCCGCGCGTGCCGCTGCCGCCGAAGCTGCCAGGACCGCCGCCGAAGCCTCCGCCCCCGAACCCCCCGCCCGAACCTCCACCGAACCCCCCATGTCCGCCTCCCCTTCCACCGCCGAACAGTCCGCCGAGGATGATGCCGCCGAGCACCGCACCGCCGAGCCCGCCGCCACCGCTTCCTCCCACTCCTGTTACACCGCCCAGGCCGTTCGGGTTCCCATAGGTCCGTACGTCCTGCTCGGCGAGGTCCTGGGCGCGCCGGGCCAGGGCGTCCGCCTGCTGGGCCTCCACGAGGGCGGTCCCCGGGTCGCCGGCGTCGGAGAGCGCACGCGCCTTCTCCCAGCGGCGCTGGGCCTCGGCCAGGCGGGTGCGGGCCTCGCTGCCCACCGCGCCCCGGTGGGTGGTGACGTAGTCCGAGGCCGCTCCGATCGCCGAGCGGGCCGTCAGCATCGCCTGATCGAGGAGCGCGCGGGCGCGCCGCGTACCCGACTCGCGCTCCCGTGCGCCCTCCAGCGCTTCGTCGAGCGCCGCGTCGGCCTCCTCGACCCTGCGCAGGGCGTCGATCGGGTCGTACCGCCCGGCGTCCACGAGGCGCCGCACCTCCGCGACCACCGACCGGGCGCGGGCGATCCGGCCCTGGAGGTCCGCCGTGGACACCCCCTCGGTGGTCCCCTTCAGCAGGCCCTCGGCGTCGGCGAGGTCCGCGTCCGTCTCCGACAGCGCGCCCGGCAGCCTGCCGACCGCCTCGGCGAGCTCCTGGGCCCGCCGGTCCACGGCCTCGATCAGCCGGGCCGCCTGGTCCACGGCGCCCTCGGCGGCCCGGATGTGGACGGCGGCCCCGCCGTTGTCCCCGGCGTCGATCTGCTGGCGGGCCTGGTTGACGTGGGCCGTGGCGAACACGAGCCGGTCCTTGGCCTGTTCGGCATGGCCCGCGACGGGCGCCGTGGCCGTCTCTGCGTACCGCTCGCGCATCGCGGTGAGCGCCGCCTCGGCCGTGCCCGTCCTTCCGGTCTGTTCCCTGAACGCGGCCTCGACGGAGTCCAGGGCCTGGGGCGCGGTCCGCTCGAGGGCCCGGAGCCGGTCGAAGTCCTCGCTCTCGGCGTCGAGGCGCGCGTTCGCCTCCGCGCAGCGGCGCAGGATCTCGCCCAGCATGGTCCGGCGGGCCGAGTCGTCCTCGGGGAAGGCGTCGTCGAGCTTCTGTCGCAGCCGGAACGAGGCCGTCAGCTGCTCCTTGGCGAAGGCGACCGCCTCGGTGAAGGGGCGCACCGCCTCCTCCCCGAACTGGGCGGAAGCAAAACCGAGTTCCTCCTGGCTGGTGCGGACGGCGTCGTCCGTGTCGACGAGCGTCCGGCGGGCCTGTCCGTCGAGCGCGTCGAGGGACGGCGGCGAGGGCTCCTTCGGGGCGCCCCAGGCCTGCCCGCCCTGCGGCGTGGTGCGCGTCTCGGTCCGCCGGCGCCGTTTGAGGTACGCGTACGCGCCGACGGCCCCGGCGCCGCCGACGAGGGCGACCGGCAGGAGCAGGTCGCTCCCCGAGATGCCGTCCTCGGCGGCGCCGCCCGGGTCGGCGGGCCCGGGGGTGAGCGTCGGGACGGGGACGGGCTGTCCGGCGAGGACGGCGGTGTATCCGTCGGCGGCGCCGATCGCGGCGCCCGCCCAGTCGTTCTGCCGCAGCGCCGGTTCGATCGCCGTCCGGGCCACCTCGTCGAGCTGGGCCTGGGTGAACCGGGAGCCCGGGTCGGCCGAGTAGCCGTACTGGCGGTCGTGGGTGGCGACGGCGAGCAGGACGTCGTCGAGGCCGAGGCCGTTGCGCTCCGCCGTGGCGTCGGCCCAGGTCTGGCCCGAGCGGCCGGAGAAGTCCCGTACGTAGACGACGAAGAGCTGGATCCGCCGCTGGTCGTAGAGCCGGTCGAGGGCCTGGGCCACGGCGCTCCGGCGGTCACCCAGGGCGCCCACCCGGTCGGTGATCTGACTGTCCCGGGACAGGACGGCGGGGTCGTCGGCGTGGGCACCGTGAACGGCGGGCACGAGGAGCCACCACGCCGCCACCAGTACCGCGAGAAGGGTTCGGGTGGCTATTCGTGTCACAGAAGGGAGGCTATGTCCGTGTATGTCGCTCCGCGAGCGGACCGGGGCCGGACGGAAACCATTCTGCACAGCCCTGCGTCACTGTCGGTAGTCACCGCTACGGTGTGAAGCGGTGATACCGACGGCACGACGGCTCTGGGGGGCTCGGGTGAGTGGACGGCTGAGGAGTATGTGGCGAAGGGGGCGCTGGTTCGCGCTCGTCCTGGCCCTGGTTCTGGTGGTGCCCCCGCTGTTCAGCGCGCTGGCCCTGCGCGTCAACTACGCGGGCGACCTCAGGGCGGACGCGAAGACCCGGGGCAAGGACGCCATCTGGCTCGGGCACGCCTGGGTCGACGGGCGGAAGAAGGACGCCGACCTCGCCGCGTTCGCCGAGCGGATCAAGGGCACGGGCATACGCGACCTGTACGTCCACGCCGGCCCGCTGGAGCACGACGGCACGCTGCCCGCCGCCCGGTATCCCCGCGCGAAGTGGCTCATCGACGCCGTGCACCGCACGATGCCCGGGATACGGGTGCAGGCCTGGCTCGGCGACATCCTCGCCACCGAGGGGCCCGAAGGGCTGCACCTGGAGAAGGCCGAGTCCCGGGCCGCCGTGGTCACCTCGGCCCGGGAGATCCTGGACACCGGCTTCGACGGCGTCCACTTCGACCTGGAGCCGTTGCTCTCCGACGACGCGCACTACCTCTCCCTCCTCGACGACCTCGGGGAGCTGACCCGGGCGCGGAAGGCCCCGCTCTCGGTCGCCGCCCACCAGATCGACCCGCTGCCGGGGCTGCACTCGGTGAACAGCGCGATCAGCGGCAGCGAGAAGTGGTGGTCACAGGAGTTCTTCGGAGAGGTCGCCCGACGGGTCGACCAGATCGCCGTCATGTCGTACGACACCTGGATGCCCCTGGAGAGCCTCTACGGCGGGTACGTCGCCCAGCAGACGAGCCTCGCCCTCGAAGTGACCCCCGAGTCCACCGACCTGCTCATGGGACTCCCCTTCTTCCACGAGGACGACCTCGGCCACCACGACAACGCGGAGACCGTCGAGGCGGCCGTCCGGGGCACCAGACTCGGCCTCGGACGCACCGACCCCAACCGCGAGAGATTCGGCGTCGCGCTGTACGTCGACTTCGCCGCGAAGGAGGGCGACTGGGCGGCCTACCGCGCCGGCTGGCACTGACGGGGACCCCGCGCGCGGGGTGGGAGGCGGGCGGAGGAGGATGGTGCGATCGGTGCGGATCCAGCCGCCGCGCACAGGGGGAGTACGCCATGACCAGCCGTCTCTTGATGCCCTTCCGGACCGTCGGCGGGGTCCCGGCCCCCGTGGCGGAGACCCCGGGATCCACCCGGCCCACACCGATCCTGGACCTGGCGCACCCCCGGGTCACCGCGCTCGTCGAGCGGGTGCGGCGCGAGGCCGAGGAGCGGGGCGCGGAGTCGGACCGTGCCCGGCTCCGGACCGCCCACGGGATCATCGCCGCCACCGTGCGGCCGGTCTACTCCGTCGAGGACCTGCGCCGGGTGTCGCGGACGCTGCGGCTCGGCCGTGGATCGTGCAGCCAGCGCATGGCGGTCCTCGAGGCGGTGGCCCGGTCGCTCGGCGTGCCGACCCGGGTGCGGGGCCTGCTCGTCGACGGCGCGTTCTGGTACCCGCGCTTCCCGAAGGTGCGGCCGTTCGTGCCCGAGGAGGTGCTGCTCGCCTGGCCCGAGTTCCTGCTCGACGACACCTGGGTGCCGATCGCGGAGCTGTTCGCGGGACGAGGAGGCGCGGCCACGGCCCCTGCCCCGAGCGGATTCACCAACTCCGGCTCCGAGACCCTCTTCGAGGCCGTGGCCCGGACCACCGTCGACTGGGACGCCCCGGCCGCCTGCGCCGGCGCCGCCCCCTGCGACCTGTCCGCCCACCTCCGTACGGACCTCGGCCGCTTCTCCTCGCGCGACGAGCTGTTCGCCCGGCACGGCCAGACCCTGTGCCGCCCCGCCCGGACCCTGGCCGAACCGGTCCTCGGCCGCTGGAGCGCGGGGACGGGCGGGGCGGGTGTTACGCCTTCCGCCGCCTGATCGTCTTGCCGAGCCACACGAGCGGGTCGTACTTCCGGTCCACGACCCGCTCCTTCAGCGGGATCAGGGCGTTGTCGGTGATGCGGATGGACTCCGGGCACACCTCCGTGCAGCACTTGGTGATGTTGCAGTAGCCGAGGCCGTGGTCCTCCTGCGCCGTCCGCCGCCGGTCGACGCCGGCCTCGTCCGCCGCGTCCAGCGGATGCATGTCGAGCTCCGCGATCCGCATGAGGAAGCGGGGCCCGGCGAAGGCCTCCTTGTTCTCCTCGTGGTCGCGCACCACATGGCAGGTGTCCTGGCACAGGAAGCACTCGATGCACTTCCTGAACTCCTGCGAGCGTTCCACGTCCTCCTGCCGCATCCGGTACTCGCCGGGACCGAGACCCGTCGGCGGCACGAAGGCCGGGATCTCCCGGGCCTTCGCGTAGTTGAAGGACACGTCCGTGACCAGGTCGCGGATGACCGGGAACGCGCGCATCGGGGTCACGGTGATCACCTCGTCCCGGTCGAACACCGACATCCGCGTCATGCACAGCAGCCGCGGTCTGCCGTTGATCTCGGCCGAGCACGAACCGCACTTGCCGGCCTTGCAGTTCCAGCGCACGGCGAGATCCGGCGTCTGGGTGGCCTGCAGACGGTGCACGACGTCGAGGACGACCTCCCCGTCGTTCACCTCCACGGTGTAGTCGGTCAGGGCACCGCCGTCGGCGTCCCCCCGCCACACCCGGAACCGCGCGTCGTACGTACTCATGCGCCCAGCTCCCCTTCCAGCTCGTCGTCGGCGAGGTACTTGGCCAGCTCCTCCGGCTCGAACAGCGCGAGCAGATCGGGCCGTACGGGCTCTGTACGGGTCCGTTCGAGCGTGATCCCGCCGACGCCACCAGCCCTGTCGTCGCCACCCGTACCGCCGTCGCCACCGGCCCCGTCGACACCGCCGGTCCCGTCGCCGTTCGCCCGGCACAGCAGGTTCACCGGCCGCCAGGCGCGGTCCATCCCCGGGTAGTCCTCGCGGGTGTGCCCGCCCCGCGACTCGGTGCGTTCCAGGGCGGCGCGGGCCACGCACTCGCCGACGAGCAGCATGTTCCGCAGGTCCAGGGCCAGGTGCCAGCCGGGGTTGAACTGCCGATGGCCCTCGACGGCGATCCGCCGGACCCGCGCCCGCAGGGCGGCGATCCGCTCCAGGGCCTCGGCCATCTCGCCCTCCCGCCGGATGATCCCGACGAGGTCGTTCATCGTCTGCTGGAGTTCCTGGTGGAGCGTGTACGGGTTCTCCCCGGGGCCCGACGCCGGGCCGCCGAACGGAGCCAGCGCCTCCGCCGCAGCGGCCTCCACGTCCGCCGCCGCGACAGGGCCGCCGGCCTTCGAGAGCGCGTACTGCGCCGCGTACAGACCGGCTCGCCGTCCGAAGACCAGCAGGTCGGAGAGGGAGTTGCCGCCGAGCCGGTTGGAGCCGTGCATCCCGCCCGCGACCTCACCGGCGGCGAAGAGCCCCGGCACGCCCACCGTCGCCGCCGTCTCCGATTCGACGGCCACCCCGCCCATCACGTAGTGACAGGTCGGCCCGACCTCCATGGCCTCCGCCGTGATGTCGACATCGGCCAGCTCCTTGAACTGGTGGTACATCGAGGGCAGCCGCCGGCGGATCACCTCGGCCGGCATCCGGGTCGACACGTCGAGGAACACCCCGCCGTGCGGGGAGCCGCGCCCGGCCTTCACCTCGGCGTTGATGGCCCGGGCCACCTCGTCGCGCGGCAGCAGCTCGGGCGGGCGCCGGTTGTGGTCGGGATCCTCGTACCAGCGGTCGCCCTCCTCCTCCGTCTCGGCGTACTTCTCCTTGAAGACGTCGGGGACGTAGTCGAACATGAAGCGCCGGCCGTCGGAGTTCCGCAGGACGCCGCCGTCGCCGCGCACCGACTCGGTGACGAGGATGCCCTTCACCGACGGCGGCCAGACCATGCCGGTCGGGTGGAACTGCACGAACTCCATGTTCACCAGGGGCGCCCCGGCGAGCAGGGCGAGGGCGTGCCCGTCGCCCGTGTACTCCCAGGAGTTCGACGTCACCTTGAAGGACTTGCCGATGCCGCCGGTGGCGAGGACGACCGAGGGGGCCTCCAGGACGAGGAAGCGCCCGCTCTCCCGCTCGTAACAGAAGACCCCGGCGACCCGCCCGTCACCGTCCTTCAGGATGCGGGTCACCGTGAACTCCTGGAAGACCTTCAGGCGCGCCTCGTGGTCGCCGGTCTCGCGGTGGTCCTCCTGCTGGAGTCCCACGGTCTTCTGCTGGAGGGTGCGGAGCAGTTCGAGGCCGGTCCTGTCGCCGACGTGCGCGAGCCTCGGGTACTCGTGGCCGCCGAAGTTGCGCTGCGAGATGCGCCCGTCCGGTGTGCGGTCGAAGAGCGCGCCCCAGGCCTCCAGCTCCCAGACGCGTTCGGGGGCCTCCTGGGCGTGCAGCTCGGCCATCCGCCACTGGTTGAGGAACTTCCCGCCGCGCATGGTGTCGCGGAAGTGGGTCTTCCAGTCGTCCTGCGGGTGGACGTTGGCCATGGAGGCGGCGATGCCGCCCTCGGCCATCACGGTGTGCGCCTTGCCGAAGAGGGATTTGCAGATGACGGCCGTACGGGCGCCCGCACGGCGTGCCTCGATCGCGGCCCGCAGCCCGGCGCCGCCCGCGCCGACCACGACCACGTCCCACTGCTCTCGCTCGACGTGCGTCATCTCAGAAGAACCTCGGGTCGTCGAAGGTGCCGGTGGCGAGCAGGTACACGTACAGGTCGCAGAGGGCGACGCTGATCAGGGAGGCCCAGGCGAGGAGCATGTGGCGGGCGTTGAGCCGGCCGGTCCAGGTCCACAGCCGGTAGCGGACGGGATGCTTCGAGAAGTGCCGCAGCCGGCCGCCGACGATGTGCCGGCAGGAGTGGCAGGAGAGGGTGTACGCCCAGATCAGGGCGATGTTGACGAGGAAGAGCAGGGTCCCGAGCCCGGCGTGCCCCCAGGCGTAGTCGGCGTTCCGGAAGGTGAGCACGGTGTCGTACGTGAGGATTCCGGCCACCGGGAGCGCCGCGTAGAAGAAGTACCGGTGGAGGTTCTGCAGGAGGAGCGGGAAGCGGGTCTCGCCGGTGTACGCGCGGTGGGGTTCGGCCACCGCGCAGGCCGGGGGAGAGGCCCAGAAGCCCCGGTAGTAGGCCTTCCGGTAGTAGTAGCAGGTCAGCCGGAAGCCCAGCGGGAAGACCAGGATCAGCAGGGCGGGCGAGAGTCCCCACCAGCTGCCGAAGATCTCCCAGTTCGGTCCGCCCTTCATGGGGACGCAGTTCTCCGCCAGACAGGGCGAGTAGAACGGCGAGACGTAGGGGGCGGCGTAGTAGTCGGCGCCGGCGAAGGCCCGCCAGGTCGAGTACACGACGAAGGCGAGGAGTCCGGCGGCGGTGGCGGCGGGGGAGAGCCACCACCGGTCGGTGCGCAGATGGCGGGCGGTGATGGCGGCGCGGCCGGGGAAGCGAACCCCCGTCGCCGCGCCGGGGGGTTCCGTACCTGTGGCCAACAGGTCCTCCTACGGTCGGTCGCCGGTGGGTCCTACGGCGCGTGGCGGTCGCGTGCTCCCAGTCCCTCGTCGTCCGTGTCCGTCCACAGTCCGCTGTCGTACGGCGTGTCGGGGATGGTCACCAGGCTCTCGGCGCGTCCGGAGGCCGGGGCCGGGGGTGCGCCCCGCTCCGCCGTGACGGAACGCTCCAGCTGTCCGACCGTGCGGACCAGGTCTTCGAGGCAGCGCTTGACGGCCGCCAGATCGTCCTGAACGGACATGGTTCGCCCTCACTTCCGCGAGCGGCTTCGGCAGGAGTGTCGCGCGTCACATCCCGCTTGGGAAGCCATGTGCACGGGATTCCACTCGTCCGGAGCGCCCGGCCTTCGGGGGGTTGGGCCGCACGAGTGGCGTTTTCCGGACGCGCCGCCGTGTCGCCATGGCCGGATCTGCTCCGTCCTTTTCAGTGTATGAGCAATAGGTGTGATCATCTCCAAATGGAATGAATCTGGACGAAGGGGTACAAGTCATGTCCCAGATCGGCGCCCCTCGCGGGAGGACATGCTCCAGGAGCCCCCGCTCCCGCACGCTCCGCTCCGTCGCCACCCTGACCAGCGCCGTCCTCGCCGTCACCGTCCTCGCCGGATGCAGCTCCGGCGACGAGGACGACGGGGCCCCGGCCGCGGCCCAGGACAACGCGCCCGCGGCGCGTGAGCAGGTCGCCGACGGAGGCACCCTGCGCTGGGCCGTCGACGCGCTGCCCACCACCTTCAACACCTTCCAGGCCGACGCCGACGGCACCACCTCCCGGATCGCGGGGGCCGTGCTCCCCTCGCTCTACACCCTCGACGAGCGGGGCAGACCGCGGTTGAACCCGGACTACCTGGAGTCCGCGCAGGTCGCCGAGACCGAGCCCAAGCAGGTCGTCCTCTACAAGCTCAACCAGCAGGCGGTGTGGAGCGACGGCCGCGAGATCGGGGCGCCCGACTTCGTGGCCCAGTGGCGGGCGCTGAGCGGCCGCGACACCGCGTACTGGACCGCCCGCAACTCCGGCTACGAGCGGATCGAGAAGATCGAGCGGGGCAAGAGCGACCTGGAGGTACGGGTCACCTTCTCCAAGCCCTACGCCGACTGGCAGTCCCTCTTCACCCCGCTGTACCCGAAGGAGGTGATGGGCTCCCCGAACTCCTTCAACGACGGAGCCCGCACCACCCTCAAGGCCACTGCAGGACCGTTCCTGCTCAAGGCGACCGACCGCAAGAGCGGCGACGTCACCCTCGCCCGCAACCCCCGCTGGTGGGGACAGCCCGCCAAGCTCGACAGCATCGTCCTCAAGGCCGTCCCCCGCGCCGACCGCGCGGACGCGCTCGCCGCCGGCACCCTCGACCTGGCCGAGATCGACCGGTCCACCGCAGAGCGGATCGCCCTCGCGCTCCGCGACACCCGCGCCGGGCGCAACGGCGCCCAGGCCGCCCTCGCCCACGGCCCCGGCTCCTCGATCACCCCCTCCAAGGCCCTGGAGTCCTGGGCGCTCGCCCATGGGTCCGACGAGGAGAAGGCGGAGGAGGTCCGGGCCGCCCGCCAGAAGAACCAGGAGGCGATCGCCCGGTACGCGAGCGCGCAGGACCACCTGGCGAAGTACGTGGTCCGCAAGTCCCTGGAGCCCGCCTACACCCAGCTCTCCCTGAACGGCGAGTCCGGACCGCTCGCCGACGAGCGGGTACGTCGTGCGGTGGCGCGGGCCATCAACCGCCAGGAGCTCGCGGAATCCGTCCTCAAGCCGCTCGGCCTCCCGGCGCATCCTCCCGGCAGCCACCTGGCCCTCGCCGGGCAGGCGGCGTACGCCGACAGCAGCGACGCGCTCGGCGACCAGGACACCGAGGAGGCGCGGGCCCTCCTCGCCGACGCGGGCTGGGTCCCGGGCGGCGCGGCGAAGAAGCCGGCGAAGGCGGGCAGCGAGGCCGAGAAGAAGGCCGGAGAGAAGAAGGAGGAGGGGGAGAAGGCCGGCGAGAAGACCTCCTCCGAGAAGGCAGCCGACAAGAAGGCGGCGGAGAAGAAGGCGGCGGACGAGAAGGGCAGCGACACCGCCTCCGACGAAGGCCTCTACATCGTCGGCGACGACAAGCCGGGCGAGACCACCGGCGACGACAAGCCGGCCGGGACCACCCGCGACGACAAGCCGGCCGACCGCCGCACTGCCCCCGTCGTCGCCGCCCCCGCCCCCGAGACCGGCACCCACGTCCTCGCCCCCGCCCCCGCCGCCGCACGCCAGAGCGCCGCGCTCCTCGCGCGGGCCGAGGCCCTCGACACCGGTACGGGCTCCGGCGCCCGCGCCGGTCACCCCGTCGTCAGGACCGACAAGGGCGTCGCCGGGGCCTACGCCCCACGCGGCACCGCCGCCCCCGCCGCCGTCCCCGAGACCAGCCGCGCCCTCGGCAAGGACGGCAAGGCGCTCAGCCTCCGCTTCGTGCTGCCGTCCGGCCCCGGCTCCGAGTCGCTGCGCGCGGTCGGCGACCGGATCGTCCGGATGCTCGACGCGGTCGGCATCCGTACCGAGGTCACCAAGGTCTCCGACGACAGCTTCTTCAAGGACCACGTGGCCTCGGGCGACTACGACCTGGCCCTGTACTCCTGGCCGGCCTCCGCCTTCCCGGCGACCGACGCCCGGCCGATCTTCGCCAAGCCCGAGCCGGCCTCCGACGGCTCGCTCCTGGTCGAGCAGAACTACTCGCGGGTCGGCACCGATCGTATCGATCAACTGTTCGATCAGGCGGCGGGGACGCTCGACGAGGAGGAGGCCCGCGAGCTGGTGCGCCAGGCCGACGCCCGCATCTGGGCCGCCGCCGGCTCCATCCCCCTCTACCAGCGGCCGCAGCTCGTCGCCGCCAAGGCCGATCTGGTGAACGCCGGGGCCTGGGGTCTGGCCGGTCCGCGCTACCAGGACATCGGCTACAAGAAGGCCGCATCCGCCAAGGGTGCGGAACGAAACCGCTGAAAGCTCTGAAACCGCAGGTCACAACCTCAGAAGCAGCTCAAGTTCCTTGCCCGCCGGTGATCCCGGCGGGCAGGATCGCGTCGGCCGCTTGACCCGGCCCGTCCACTGTCACTCCGCAGTAGCCCCGCCCGTGCACCGCCGTCGTACCTCTGTCGTACCTCCGTCGCGCCGCACCCCGGGCGCGACGGTGAACCCCCCAGTAGACCCTCTCGGATCCGGGCGGGGAAGCCCCTTGCGCGGCAGCCCCGTACCATAGGACATAGCCGTGGCGCGTCCGCCCGGCGGGCGTACGAGGAACTGACGCCGCATCCCACGATCCGAGAGAAGCGCAAGCACCCATGCCCACGCGCCACGACATCCGTAACGTCGCCATCGTCGCCCACGTCGACCATGGCAAGACGACCATCGTCGACGCCATGCTCAAGCAGGCCGGTGCCTTCGCCGCCCACCAGCAGCTCGACGACCGCATGATGGACTCGAACGACCTGGAGCGTGAGAAGGGCATCACGATCCTCGCCAAGAACACGGCGGTGAAGTATCACCCCAAGGACGGCGGGGCCCCGATCACGATCAACATCATCGACACCCCCGGTCACGCCGACTTCGGTGGCGAGGTCGAGCGTGGTCTCTCGATGGTGGACGCGGTCGTCCTCCTCGTGGACGCCTCGGAGGGTCCGCTCCCGCAGACCCGCTTCGTGCTGCGCAAGGCGCTCCAGCAGCGCCTGCCCGTCATCCTCTGCATCAACAAGACGGACCGCCCGGACTCCCGGATCGACGAGGTCGTCAACGAGACCTACGACCTCTTCCTCGACCTGGACGCCGACGAGGACCAGATCGAGTTCCCGATCGTCTACGCCTGCGGCCGTGACGGCGTCGCCTCGCTGACCAAGCCGGCCGACGGCACCGTGCCGGCCGACAGCGACAACCTGGAGCCGTTCTTCTCCACCATCCTGGAGCACGTCCCGGCCCCGGTGTACGACGAGGAGGCCCCGCTCCAGGCCCACGTCACCAACCTGGACGCCGACAACTTCCTCGGCCGTATCGCGCTGCTCCGCGTCGAGCAGGGCGAGCTGCGCAAGGGCCAGACGGTCGCGTGGATCAAGCGTGACGGCACGATCTCCAACGTCCGCATCACCGAGCTGATGATGACCGAGGCGCTCACCCGCAAGCCGGCCGAGGTCGCGGGCCCCGGTGACATCTGCGCCGTCGCCGGTATCCCCGACATCATGATCGGCGAGACCCTGGCCGACCCGGAGAACCCGATCGCGCTGCCGCTGATCACGGTCGACCAGCCGGCGATCTCCATGACCATCGGCACCAACACCTCGCCGCTCGTCGGCCGCGGTGGCACGGGCAAGGGCGCGGACGCCAAGTCCGCGGTCAAGCAGCGCAAGGTCACCGCCCGCCAGGTCAAGGACCGTCTGGACCGCGAGCTCATCGGTAACGTCTCGCTCCGCGTGCTCGACACCGAGCGCCCGGACGCCTGGGAGGTCCAGGGCCGTGGTGAGCTCGCGCTCGCCATCCTGGTCGAGCAGATGCGCCGCGAGGGCTTCGAGCTCACCATCGGCAAGCCGCAGGTCGTCACGAAGATGGTCGACGGCAAGGTGCACGAGCCCGTCGAGCGCCTCACGGTCGACGTGCCCGAGGAGCACATGGGCGCGGTCACGCAGCTCATGGGCGTCCGCAAGGGCCGCATGGACAACATGTCGAACCACGGCTCCGGCTGGGTCCGCATGGAGTTCGTCGTTCCGTCCCGTGGCCTCATCGGCTTCCGTACGGAGTTCCTCACCAACACCCGCGGTACGGGCATCGCCCACTCGATCCACGAGGGCCACGAGCCGTGGTTCGGCACGCTGACGACCCGTAACAACGGTTCGCTGGTCGCCGACCGCGCGGGCGCCGTCACCGCCTTCGCGATGACGAACCTCCAGGAGCGCGGTGTCCTGTTCACCGACCCCGGCACCGAGGTGTACGAGGGCATGATCGTCGGCGAGAACTCGCGCTCCGACGACATGGACGTGAACATCACCAAGGAGAAGAAGCTCACCAACATGCGCTCCGCCTCCGCCGACTCCTTCGAGGCGATCGTCCCGCCGCGGAAGCTGTCCCTGGAGCAGTCGCTTGAGTTCTGCCGCGACGACGAGTGCGTCGAGGTGACCCCGGAGGCCGTGCGCATCCGCAAGGTCATCCTGGACCAGAACGCGCGTGGGCGTGCGACTTCCCGCGCCAAGAACGGCTGAGTAAGGTCGCATACGGCCGAGTGCGGCGGGGTAGGTCATCGACCTGTGATCTTCGCCGCTCTCCGCTGACATGACGTCAGCACCGAGCCCGGACCCCCACAGACACCTGTGGGGGTCCGGGCTTTTCGTCAAGTTCCGTCAACTCCATTTCGGAGGCCAGGTGTCCGCATATCGGCCATCGCTCTCCGGTACGTGTGTTAACGGTCCGTTTCGCGGGTGTCTGTCTGTGATCAGTTTGTCCGGATTTCGGTATCCGAGGGTGTAGTGATGTTGTCAAACCGAGACCACTTAAGTGTGGTTTACGGCCCGGACGTACTTAATAGTTGGCTCCATTGAGCTCGGGTCAATGGGTCACGCACTGTGGGGAGTGCCGACTCACGAGCACACTCGGGGTACTTGAGTCCAAAGCCGTCAGGGGTGTCGGCAGAACTCGGAGTGCCCCCCTTGTAGTGACAAAAGTGGACTCATGAGGAGGAACCCATGCGCGGTGCCAAGAGCGCCAAGTGGGTAACGGGCGCGATCATCGTTGCCCTTGCTGCGACCGCCTGTGGCGGGGGTAAGAGCGACAGCGGCGACGCCAAGGGCGCTGTTGACCCGAACGGGATCTTCTCCGTGGAGCTGGGCGAGCCTGAGAAGCCCCTGTACACCGGTGACACGATGGAGTCCAACGGCTCCGCCGTGATGGCCGGCCTGTTCTCGACCCTGGTCGACTACAAGGCTGACGGCTCCCTGGAGATGATCAACGCCGAGTCGGTCACCACGACGGACTCGAAGACCTGGACCGTCAAGCTCAAGCCGGGCTGGACCTTCCACGACGGCACCCCGGTGACCTCGAAGTCCTACGTGGACGCGTGGAACTGGAACGCCAACGTCAAGAACGCCATGGGTCTGAACTCGTGGTTCGCCGACATCAAGGGCTTCGAGAAGCTCAGCCCGGCCGAGGAGGGCGCCAAGCCCACCGCGGACAAGCTGGACGGCCTGAAGATCGTCGACGAGAACACCTTCACCATCGAGCTGTCGAAGGCCGTTCCGTACTTCGGCCACAAGCTCGCCTACATCGTCTTCGCCCCGCTCTCCGAGTCCTTCTACAAGGACACGAAGGCCGCCGGTCAGAAGCCGGTCGGCAACGGTCCCTACAAGTTCAAGAGCTGGGACCACAAGAAGAAGATCGAGATCGTCCGCTACGACGACTACAAGGGCCCGAACAAGGCGAAGAACGGCGGTGTGGTCTTCAAGAACTACACCACCCTCGAGGCCGCGTACGAGGACCTGAAGTCCGGCAACGTGGACGTCCTGCGTCAGATCGCGCCGAAGGACCTCCCGGTCTACCGCCAGGACCTCGGCGACCGTGCCGTGGACCAGCCGTACTCCGCGATCCAGACGATGGCCGTCGCCTTCTACGCCGACCAGTGGAAGAAGCCGAAGCAGATCGACCCGCGCGTCATCCAGGGTCTGTCGATGGCGATCGACCGTGCCACCATCACCAAGACGGTGCTGCAGGGTACGCGTGAGCCCGCGACCGGCTGGGTCGCCAAGGGTGTCCTGGGCTTCCAGGAGGACGGTGGCGCCGGCGTCACCAAGTTCGACCCGGCGAAGGCCAAGGACCTGATCAAGGCCGGCGGCGGCGTCCCCGGCAACAAGATCTCGATCCAGTTCAACGCCGACGGTGGCCACAAGGAGTGGGTGGACGCTGTCTGCAACTCCATCACCCAGGCCACGTCCGTCCAGTGTGTCGGCGACGGCAAGCCGGACTTCCAGGCCGACCTGACCGCTCGTAAGACGAAGCAGGTCAAGTCGCTCTACCGCTCCGGCTGGGTGCTCGACTACCCGGTGAACGCCAACTTCATCTCGGACCTGTTCCGCACGGGTGCGGCGGGCAACCAGGGCGACTTCTCCAACAAGGCGCTGGACGCCAAGATCGCCAAGGCTGACTCCGCGGCGACGCTCGACGAGTCGGTCAAGCAGTTCCAGGCCATCGAGAAGGACCTGGTCAACTACATGCCGTCCATCCCGCTCTGGTACTACAAGGTCAACGCGGGCTACTCCGAGAAGGTCTCGGGCGTGGCTTACGGTCAGGACGGCGACCCGATCCTGACCGGCGTCGAGGTCAAGAAGTAATCACCCAAGCGTAGTCCGCACGCCGTCTCGGGACTGACGGATCGTCAGTCCCGTCTCGGTGCCTTACGCAGTGGCTGGGGGGCCCTTCCACGACATCACCGTGCCCGGAAACGGGCCGGTCCGTCGCGGGAGGGCCCTCGGCTGCGGCCGTCACATCTCAACGGAGGCATGATGGGGCGCTATGTCGCACGACGACTGCTCCAGATGATCCCGGTCTTTTTCGGGACAACCCTGCTGATCTTCCTCATGGTCTACAGCCTGCCCGGTGACCCCGTGGCCGGACTGTTCGGCGACAAGGGCGCTTCGCCCGCCACCATCGCGGAGATCAGACACAAGCTCGGTCTCGACCAGCACATCCTGAAGCAGTACTGGGACTACATCAGTGGGATCCTCTTCCACTTCGACTTCGGGACACAGATCCGCAACGACCGTCCCGTCACCGAGGTGCTGGGGGACGCGTTCCCCGTCACGCTGCAGCTCGCAGCGCTCGCCTTCGCCGTCGAGCTGATCTTCGGCATCGGCCTCGGCGTCATCGCAGGTCTCCGCGCCGGCCGTCTGGCCGACAACGCCATCCTGATCTTCACGCTGCTGATCATCTCGATCCCGGTCTTCGTGCTCGGCTTCATCATCAAGATGGTGTTCGCCTTCCAGCTCGACTGGATCGCACCGAACGTCAGCAACGACCAGCTGCTCTCCGAGATGATCGCTCCGGCCATCGTCCTCGGCGGCCTCTCCCTCGCCTACGTGGCACGGCTCACCCGCACGTCCATGGCGGAGAACCTGCGCGCGGACTACATGCGCACGGCCGTCGCCAAGGGCCTGCCGAAGCACCGTGTCATCGGCGTCCACCTGATGCGCAACTCGCTGATCCCGGTCGTCACCTTCCTCGGTACCGACATCGGCGCCCTCATGGGCGGCGCGGTCGTCACCGAAGGCATCTTCAACGTCAAGGGTGTCGGTGGTCTGATCTACGAGTCGATCACCCGGCGCGAGGGCACCACCCTCGTCGGCCTCGTCACGATCCTGGTCGTCGTCTACCTCATCACCAGCCTGCTCATCGACCTGCTGTACGCGGTCCTGGACCCGAGGATCCGGTATGCCTGACGTGACCAAGACCGCGACCGCGGCCGCCGAGGACGCCGTCGCCACCCCCTCGGTGGACGTGTCCGAGGCCAAGGCCGAGAAGGCCCGCAGCCTCTGGGGCGACGCGTGGAGCGACCTGCGCCGCAACCCGTACTTCCTCGTGTCGTCGGTGCTGATCTTCTTCCTGCTGCTGATCGCCGCCTTCCCGAGCCTGTTCACCAGCGCCTCGCCCACCACCGGTGACCTCGTCAACCACTACGTGGGCAAGCCGGAGCTCGGCGACATCGGCTCCGCGGGCTGGCTCGGCTACGACATCCAGGGCCGTTCCGTCTACGCCCGACTGATCTACGGCACACGTGCCTCGATCATCGTCGGCATCGCCGTCACCGCGATCGTCACCGTCGTCGGCGGCATCACGGGCATGATCGCCGGCTACTTCGGCGGCTGGATCGACGCGCTGATGTCCCGGATCACCGACATCTTCTTCGGCATCCCGTTCCTGCTCGGCGCCATGGTCGTCCTGCAGGCGTTCGTCGACCGCACCGTCTGGGTCGTCGTCTTCGCCCTCGCCTTCCTCGGCTGGACGCAGATGGCCCGCGTCATGCGCGGCGCCGTGATCACGGTCAAGCACGCCGACTACGTCCACGCGGCGAAGGCCCTCGGCGCCGGCACCGGCCGGATCCTCTTCCGGCACATCCTGCCGAACGCCATGGCCCCGGTGATCGTCGTCGCGACCATCGCGCTCGGCGGCTACATCTCGGCCGAGGCCACCCTGTCCTACCTGGGCCTGGGTCTTGCCTCCCCGACCGTCTCGTGGGGTGTCGACATCTCCGCGGGTGTTCAGGCGATCCGTACGTCGCAGCACATCCTGCTGTACCCGTCGATCATGCTGAGCCTCACCGTTCTGGCGTTCATCATGCTCGGCGAAGCCGTCCGCAACGCCCTCGACCCCAAGCTGCGCTGAGGAGGGCGTAAAAGATGAGCATCATCGACAAGACCGCGGCCGTCCCCGCGCCGCGCGACGGATCCGACCACAACGGTCCGCTGCTCGAAGTCCGTGACCTGCACGTCGAGTTCCACACCCGTGACGGTGTGGCCAAGGCGGTCAACGGTGTCAACTACTCGGTGAACGCCGGCGAGACCCTCGCCGTCCTCGGCGAGTCCGGCTCCGGCAAGTCCGTCACCGCGCAGGCCATCATGGGCATCCTCGACATGCCGCCCGGCAGGATCCCGCAGGGCGAGATCCTGTTCCGCGGCCAGGACATGCTGAAGATGGCCGAGGAGGACCGGCGGAAGATCCGCGGCCGGAAGATCGCGATGATCTTCCAGGACGCGCTGTCCTCCCTCAACCCGGTCCTCAGCGTCGGCTACCAGCTCGGCGAGATGTTCCGGGTGCACCAGGGCCTGTCCAAGAAGGACGCCAAGGTCAAGGCCATCGAGCTGATGGACAAGGTCAAGATCCCCGCCGCCGCGGCGCGGGTCTCCGACTACCCCCACCAGTTCTCCGGCGGTATGCGCCAGCGCATCATGATCGCCATGGCGCTCGCCCTGGAGCCGGACCTGATCATCGCCGACGAGCCCACCACGGCTCTCGACGTGACCGTCCAGGCCCAGGTCATGGACCTCCTCGCGGAGCTCCAGCGGGAATACAACATGGGCCTGATCCTGATCACCCACGACCTCGGCGTCGTCGCCGACGTCGCGGACAAGATCGCCGTGATGTACGCCGGCCGGATCGTCGAGCAGGCGCCGGTCCACGAGCTGTACGGCCGCCCGGCCCACCCGTACACCCGGGGTCTCCTCGACTCGATCCCGCGCCTGGACCAGAAGGGCCAGGAGCTCTACGCGATCAAGGGCCTCCCGCCCAACCTGCTCCGCGTGCCCTCCGGCTGCGCCTTCAACCCGCGCTGCCCCAAGGCCGACGACATCTGCCGTACGGAGATCCCGGCCCTGGCGCCGGTCACCGAGCAGGACGGCGCGGATCTCCCGGGCCGTAAGAGCGCCTGCCACTTCTGGAAGGAGACGATCCATGGCTGACCTCAGCAAGAACGACGAGGCCGTGGCCGCATCCGAGGCGGAGGCCGTAGCCGCCATCGAGGCCCCCGTGGGTCGCGGCGAGCCGATCCTCCAGGTGCGCGGACTGAAGAAGCACTTCCCGCTGACGCAGGGCATCCTCTTCAAGAAGTCCGTCGGCGCGGTCAAGGCCGTGGACGGGGTCTCCTTCGACCTCTACCAGGGCGAGACCCTCGGCATCGTGGGCGAGTCCGGCTGTGGCAAGTCCACGGTCGCCAAGCTCCTGATGAACCTGGAGCGGGCCACCGCCGGCGAGGTCTTCTACAAGGGCCAGGACATCACCAAGCTGTCCGGGCGCGCGCTGAAGGCCGTCCGCCGCAACATCCAGATGGTGTTCCAGGACCCGTACACCTCGCTCAACCCGCGCATGACGGTCGGCGACATCATCGGGGAGCCCTTCGACATCCACCCCGAGGTGGCCCCGAAGGGCGACCGGCGCCGCAAGGTGCAGGAGCTCCTCGACGTCGTCGGTCTCAACCCGGAGTACATCAACCGGTACCCGCACCAGTTCTCCGGCGGTCAGCGCCAGCGCATCGGCATCGCCCGCGGCCTCGCGCTCAACCCGGAGATCATCATCTGCGACGAGCCGGTGTCGGCCCTGGACGTATCCGTCCAGGCGCAGGTCATCAACCTGATGGAGAAGCTCCAGGACGAGTTCAACCTCTCCTACCTCTTCATCGCGCACGACCTGTCGATCGTCCGGCACATCTCGGACCGCGTCGGCGTCATGTACCTCGGCAAGATGGCCGAGATCGGTACGGACGAGCAGATCTACGAGCACCCGACGCACCCCTACACCCAGGCGCTGCTCTCCGCGGTGCCGGTGCCGGACCCGGAGGCCCGCGCGCACCGCGAGCGGATCATCCTCACCGGTGACGTCCCCTCGCCGGCGAACCCGCCATCGGGCTGCAGCTTCCGCACCCGTTGCTGGAAGGCGCAGGAGAAGTGCTCGCAGGAGACGCCGGTCCTCGCGGTCCCGCAGCGCTTCCAGGGCCAGGACACCCCGGCCGCGCACTTCTCGGCCTGCCACTTCGCCGAGGAGAAGCAGGTCGTCCCGGTGCACTGACGTGTTGAGCGCGTGACACGACGAAGGGCGCCCCGATCCGTACGTACGGATCGGGGCGCCCTTCGTCGTGTCACGGAGACCGGGGAGTCCATCCGGTCGTCGTTAAAGTGCACCCCCTTCCATATCGGGTGATATTGGGGCCTAAGTCATGCTTAGGACATTCGGGAGGCACTCCATGCGCGGAGCCACGCACGCCAAGTGGGCCGCTCTGGCCACCGCCGTCGCCCTCGCGGCGACCGCCTGCGGTGGCGGCGACGACAGCGGCGGCGGCGGAGGTGCCGACGGCATCGTGAGTTCCTCGTGGGGCGACCCGCAGAACCCGCTGGAGCCCGCCAACACCAACGAGGTCCAGGGCGGCAAGGTCCTCTCCATGATCTTCCGCGGGCTCAAGCAGTACGACCCGAAGACCGGCGAGGCCAAGGACATGCTCGCCGAGAAGATCGAGACCACCGACTCGACCAACTTCACCATCACCGTCAAGGACGGCTGGACCTTCTCCAACGGCGAGAAGGTCACCGCCAAGTCCTTCGTCGACGCCTGGAACTACGCCGCCCATCTGAAGAACAACCAGAAGAACGCCTACTTCTTCGGCCAGATCGAGGGCTACGACAAGGTCCACCCCGAGAAGGGCGAGCCGACCGCCGAGACCCTCTCGGGCCTCAAGGTCACCGGGCCGCAGACCTTCACGGTCAAGCTCACCCAGAAGTTCTCCACCTGGCCCGTCACCCTCGGCTACGCCGCCTTCGCACCGCTCCCCAGGGCCTTCTTCGACGACCACGCCGGCTGGCTCTCGAAGCCCGTCGGCAACGGCCCGTACACCGTCGACTCGTACTCCAAGGGCTCCCAGATGGCCCTCAAGCGCTGGGACGGCTACCCCGGCACCGACAAGGCGCAGAACGGCGGTGTGACCCTCAAGGTCTACACCGACAACAACACCGCGTACACCGACCTGACGGCGGGCAACCTCGACCTCGTCGACGACGTGCCCGCCTCCCAGCTCAAGAACGTCGAGGCCGACCTCGGCGACCGGTACATCAACGTCCCCGCCGGCATCATCCAGACCCTGTCGTTCCCGTTCTACGACGCGGCCTGGAACAAGCCGGGACAGGAGAAGCTCCGCCAGGGCCTCTCCCGGGCCATCGACCGCGCCCAGATCACCGAGACGATCTTCCAGAAGACCCGCACCCCCGCTGTCGACTGGACCTCCCCGGTCCTCGGCGAGGACGGGGGCTTCAAGGACGTCTGCGGCGACTTCTGCAAGTACGACGCGGCCGAGGCGAAGAAGCTGGTCGCGGAGGGCGGCGGCATCCCCGGCGGCACCATGAAGATCTCGTACAACGCCGACACCGGCTCCCACAAGGAATGGGTCGACGCGGTCTGCAACTCCATCAACCGGGCTCTCGGCAACGACCGCGCCTGCGTCGGCAACCCCGTCGGCACCTTCGCCGACTACCGCAACCAGGTCACCACGCAGAAGCTCCAGGGCCCCTTCCGCGCCGGCTGGCAGATGGACTACCCGCTCATCCAGAACTTCCTGCAGCCGCTGTACTACACCAACGCCTCGTCCAACGACGGCAAGTGGACGAGCCCCGAGTTCGACAAGCTCATCGACCGGGCCAACGCCGAGCCGGACACCGCGAAGGCCGTCGGGATCTTCCAGGAGGCCGAGGGCGTCCTCCGCGACGACATGGGCGCCATCCCGCTCTGGTACCAGAACGGCAGCGCCGGCTACTCGGAGCGCGTCTCCAACGTCTCCCTGAACCCCTTCAGCGTCCCGGTCTACGACCAGATCAAGGTCGACTGACGCCGTAGCAGGCCGAAGGCGTACGGCCCGGCCCGCGGACCCCCGCGCCGGGCCGTACGCCTTCCTCACACCGTCCCCCGGAGCCAACCCTTCCCCCGGAGCCCCTCATGGGTCGTTATGTGATCCGGCGACTGCTGCAGATGATCCCGGTCTTCTTCGGCGCCACGCTGCTGATCTTCCTGATGGTGAACGTGATGGGCGATCCCATCGCCGGACTGTGCGGCGACCGCCAGTGCGACCCGGCGACCGCCGCCCAGCTCAAGAAGGAGTTCGGCCTCGACAAGCCCGTCTGGCAGCAATACCTGACCTACATGGGCAACGTCTTCACCGGCGACTTCGGCACGGCCTTCAACGGCCAGGAGGTCACCGAGCTGATGGCGAACGCCTTCCCGGTCACCATCCGACTGATGATCGTCGCCATCCTCTTCGAGATCGTCATCGGCATCAGCCTGGGCGTCGTGACGGGCCTGCGCCGGGGCCGCCCCGTCGACACGCTGGTGCTCGTCCTCACCCTGATCGTGATCGCGATCCCGACGTTCGTCACCGGCCGCCTCATCCAGCTGGTCCTGGGAGTGAAGTGGCGCTGGATCGACCCAGCGGTGTCGTCGGAGGCGACGTTCGACGAACTCATCGTGCCGGGCCTCGTCCTCGCCTCCGTGTCCCTCGCCTACGTCATCCGGCTCACCCGGACCTCGACGGCGGAGAACAAGCGCGCCGACTACGTACGCACCGCCCTGGCCAAGGGGCTCCCCAGGCGCCGGATCGTCCTCAAGCACCTGCTGCGCAACTCGCTGATCCCTGTCGTGACCTTCATCGGAACGGACATCGGCGCCCTCATGGGCGGAGCCATCGTCACCGAGCAGATCTTCAACATCCACGGCGTCGGCTACCAGCTCTTCCAGGGCATCCTCCGGCAGAGCACCCAGACCGTCGTCGGCTTCGTGACCGTCCTCGTCCTGGTGTTCCTGCTCGCCAACCTGCTGGTCGACCTCCTGTACGCCGTCCTTGACCCGAGGATCCGCTATGCCTGAGCAGCCTCAGCCGTTCGACGACGGCCGCGCGATCGACCACACCGGAGCCGGAGCCGGAACCGACCTCGCGATGGACGAGGGCGAGAGCCTGGAGAAGACGCCCGGCGGCCCGGAGGGCACGGGCCCCGACCGGAAGGCCCGCTCGCTCTGGTCCGACGCCTGGCGCGACCTGCGGCGGAACCCGGTCTTCATCATCTCCGGCCTGATCATCCTCTTCCTCGTCGTGATCTCGCTCTGGCCCTCCCTGATCGCCTCCGGCAACCCGCTGGACTGCGACCTCTCCAAGGCGCAGGAAGGCTCCCAGCCGGGCCACCCCTTCGGCTTCAACGGCCAGGGCTGCGACGTCTACACCCGTACGGTCTACGGGGCCCGCACCTCCGTCACCGTCGGCGTCCTCGCCACCCTCGGCGTGGCCCTGCTCGGCTCGGTCCTCGGCGGCCTCGCCGGATTCTTCGGAGGCGCCTGGGACGCGGTCCTCTCCCGCATCACCGACGTCTTCTTCGCGATCCCCGTCGTCCTCGGCGGCCTGGTCCTGCTGTCCGTCGTCACCAGCAACACCGTCTGGCCCGTCATCGGCTTCATGGTGCTCCTCGGCTGGCCGCAGATCTCCCGCATCGCCCGAGGCTCCGTCATCACCGTCAAGCAGAACGACTACGTCCATGCCGCCCGCGCGCTCGGCGCCTCCAACTCCCGGATGCTGCTCCGCCACATCACGCCGAACGCCGTCGCCCCGGTGATCGTCGTCGCCACCATCGCCCTCGGCACGTACATCGCGCTCGAAGCGACCCTGTCGTACCTCGGCGTCGGCCTGAAGCCGCCGACCGTGTCCTGGGGCATCGACATCTCCTCGGCGTCGCAGTACATCCGCAACGCGCCCCACATGCTGCTCTGGCCCTCCGGCGCGCTCGCCATCACCGTGCTCGCCTTCATCATGCTCGGCGACGCCGTCCGCGACGCCCTCGACCCCAAGCTGAGGTAGGGACCCATGCTGCTCGAAGTGCGCGACCTGCACGTGGAGTTCCACACCCGGGACGGGGTCGCCAAGGCGGTCAACGGGGTCGACTACTCCGTCGACGCCGGCGAGACCCTCGCCGTCCTCGGCGAGTCCGGCTCCGGCAAGTCCGTCACCGCCCAGGCCGTCATGGGCATCCTCGACATGCCCCCCGGGAAGATCACCCAGGGCGAGATCCTGTTCCAGGGCCAGGACCTCCTGAAGCTCAAGGAGGAGGAACGGCGCAAGGTCCGGGGCGCCAAGATGGCGATGGTCTTCCAGGACGCCCTGTCCTCGCTCAACCCCGTCCTCAGCGTCGGCGACCAGCTCGGCGAGATGTTCCAGGTCCACAAGGGAATGTCACGGAAGGACTCCAAGGCCAGGGCCGTCGAACTGATGGACCGGGTCCGCATCCCCGCCGCCAAGGAACGCGTCGGCCAGTACCCTCACCAGTTCTCCGGCGGCATGCGCCAGCGCATCATGATCGCCATGGCGCTCGCCCTCGAACCCGAGCTGATCATCGCCGACGAGCCCACCACCGCCCTCGACGTCACCGTCCAGGCCCAGGTCATGGACCTCCTCGCCGAGCTCCAGCGCGAACTCCACATGGGACTCATCCTCATCACCCACGACCTCGGCGTCGTCGCCGACGTCGCCGACAAGATCGCCGTCATGTACGCCGGCCGGATCGTCGAACGCGCCCCCGTCCACGAGATCTACAAGGCCCCCGCCCACCCCTACACCAAGGGCCTCCTCGAATCGATCCCGCGCCTGGACCAGAAGGGCCAGGAGCTGTACGCGATCAAGGGCCTGCCGCCCAACCTGCTGAACATCCCGCCAGGCTGCGCCTTCAACCCCCGCTGCCCCCTCGCCAGGGACCGCTGCAGGACCGACGTACCCCCGCTGTACGAGGTGACCGAGTCCCCCGTGCCGCGCGCCAGCGCCTGCCACTTCTGGAAGGAGTGCCTCCATGGCTGAGTCGACCGGGACGACCGGGGCGACCGGGGCGACCGGGGCGACTGGGGCGACCGGGTCGTCCGAGGCGATTCTCGAAGTCCGGGGCCTCCACAAGCACTACCCGCTCACCCAGGGCATCCTCTTCAAGAAGCAGGTCGGCGCCGTCAGGGCGGTCGACGGGGTCGACTTCGACCTCGCCGCGGGAGAGACCCTCGGCATCGTCGGCGAATCCGGCTGCGGCAAGTCGACCGTGGCGAAGATGCTCGTCAACCTGGAGCGGCCGACGTCCGGCTCGATCCGCTACAGGGGGGAGGACATCAGCAGACTCTCCCCGCGCGCGCTCAAGGCCGTCCGCCGCAACATCCAGATGGTGTTCCAGGACCCGTACACCTCGCTCAACCCGCGCATGACGGTCGGCGACATCATCGGCGAACCGTACGAGATCCACCCCGAGGTCGCCCCCAAGGGCTCCCGCCGGCAGAAGGTCCAGGACCTCCTCGACGTCGTCGGCCTCAACCCCGAGTACATCAACCGCTATCCGCACCAGTTCTCCGGCGGCCAGCGCCAGCGCATCGGCATCGCCCGCGGCCTCGCCCTCCAGCCCGAGATCATCGTCGCCGACGAACCCGTCTCCGCGCTCGACGTCTCCGTCCAGGCCCAGGTCGTCAACCTCCTGGAGAACCTCCAGACCGAGTTCTCCCTGTCGTACGTCTTCATCGCCCACGACCTGTCGATCGTCCGGCACATCTCCGACCGCGTGGGCGTCATGTACCTCGGCCGGATCGTCGAGATCGGCACCGACACCCAGATCTACGACCACCCCACCCACCCCTACACCCAGGCGCTGCTCTCCGCCGTCCCGGTCCCCGACCCCGAGGCGCGGGCCCACCGCGAACGCATCATCCTCACCGGCGACGTCCCCTCCCCGGCCAACATCCCCTCCGGCTGCCGCTTCCGCACCCGCTGCTGGAAGGCCCAGGAACGCTGCGCCCTGGAGGTCCCGCTCCTCGCCGTCCCCGCGGAGTTCCGGCTCACCGACAGCCCGGCGAGACACCCCTCGGCCTGCCACTTCGCCGAGGAGAAGCAGGTCGTCCCCCCGGAACACGACACGGACGAACACGGCACGGACGAGCCCGACACCCCACCACGACGCCGCTTCTTCCGGAAACCCGAAACGCCTTAACACCCGGGCAACTTGACGGAAGCGGATCCGATATACGAACACCCCACACTCGACAACGTACGGCCGTGCGGGTGCCGTAGCCGGCCGGGACGTTCTTGCGCCCCGGCCGGCTGTCCGTCACCGGTGGGAAACGCGGAACCGCTTGTTTCGGCGGATGGCGACCGAGAGTATCGGGACCGTGACTGTGACACGACCGGCACGTCTCACGGGCGCCGCGCTCTGCGCCGCGCTCGCCCTCATCGCCGCCGTGTGGATCCTCAAGGACCTCGCCGCGCTCGGCTCACCCGCCGACCTCGCGTGGTACTGGGCGGGGGACCACCACTTCCTCATCCGGGGGCGGTCCGCCACCTCCCTCGTCGACCCGGTGCTCCTCGCCGTCTCCGCCGCCACCGCCGTCGCCGCCCTCCGCTCGCGCCACGCGGCCTCCGCGCTCGCCGCGACCGGCGCCGTCACCCTCGCCCTGCGCCTGCCCGGACTGTGGGCGCCGACGAGCGGGGCCCTCGTCACCGCGTTCCTCGAACTGGCCCTCGCCGCCGGTCTCGTCATCACCGCGGCCGTCGGCCGCCGCCCCGTCACCGCCTCGTACGAGCAGCCGGCCACGCGCCCGCGTACCGGCCCCGCGATCACCGCCGGGATCCTGCTCGCCGTCGCCACGCTCGTCACGGTCCTGTGGGAGCTGTACTGGGCCACGGAACTGCCCCTGGAGATCACCGTCGACCGGTTCATCGGCGGCCGGTCCGTCCTCAAGGCGGCCCTCGCGCCCCCGCCCGGCTGGCTCTCCCTCGTCCTCGCCGCCCTGTACGGCACGGCCGCCGTCTCCGCCTTCGTACGGGCCCGCCACAGCCGGTCCTACGGGCTGCTCGCCGGGGTCTTCCTCACGGCCGGCGGCATCGCCGAGATCGCGCGGACCGCCCGCTACGAACTCGTCGGCCATTTCGCGGACATCGGAACCGCCGCACAGATGGACGTCCTCAGCGCCTTCTTCGGACTGCTCGCCGGAATCGCGGTGCTCGCGCTCCTCGCCGGGCGCGGCGCCCCCGCCACCGCACCCGGCCCCTACCCGCCGGCCCGGATGCCTCCCCCCGCGCCGCCCTACCCGCCGCCGCCCGGCTGGTGACTCAGCCCTCCCCCGGCAGGCCCAGGGACCGCCTCAGGAAGTCCACCTGGAGCAGGAGCAGGTTCTCCGCGACCTGCTCCTGCGGCGTCATGTGCGTGACCCCGGTCAGCGGCAGCACCTCGTGCGGCCGGCCGGCGGCGAGGAGCGCGGAGGAGAGCCGAAGGGCGTGCGCGACCACCACGTTGTCGTCCGCGAGACCGTGGACGATCATCATCGGCCGCACCGGGACCTCCGGCGCCGACAGGCCGTCGTCGGTGAGCAGCGACGTCGCCGCGTACACCTCCGGATCGTCCTGCGGGGTGCCCAGGTACCGCTCCGTGTAGTGGGTGTCGTACAGCCGCCAGTCCGTCACCGGCGCACCCGCGACGGCCGCGTGGAACACGTCGGGCCGCTGGAGCACCGCCCGCGCCGCCAGGTACCCGCCGTACGACCAGCCGCGGATCGCGACCCGCCCCAGATCGAGCGGGAAGCGCCCGGCGAGCCCCTGGAGCGCCTCCACCTGGTCGTCGAGCGTCGGCGAGAAGTCCCGCGCGATGGCCTTCTCCCAGGCGGGGGAGCGGCCCGGCGTGCCCCGCCCGTCCGCCACGACCACCGCGAAGCCCTGGTCGGCGAACCACTGGGACGTCAGATGCGGATTGTGGGCGGCGACCACCCGAGGCCCGTGCGGACCGCCGTACGGATCCATCAGGACCGGCAGCGGCCCGTCCCCCTCCTCGTACCCGGAGGGCAGCAGCACCGCGCACGGGATCCGCCGGGCGCCCGCCTCCGTGAGCCGCACCCGGGCGGTGATCACCGGCTCCTTGGCGTACGAGGCCACCACCGCGACCTGTTCGCCGTCCCGCAGCACCCGCGCCACGCTCCCCGGGGCCTCGGGCCGCGCCGACACGAGGACGGTCACCGGCCCGGACCGCACCGCGCCGTGCACCCCGACGCCCCCGGACAGCCGCTCGGCGCCCGCGCCGGTCACCCGGTACACATGGACCTCGCCCGTCTCGGGGTAGGCCGCGTCCGCGCCCGCCGAAGCGGACACGAGGACGTCCTCGTCCCCGATGTCGAGCACGGCCCGCACATGCAGCCCGGCACCGGTGAGCGTCTCATCGCCGATGGCCAGGGCACGGGCCCCGCTCTCGTCCGTGACGCGCACGAGCCGCCCGTCGGGCGCCCACGCCGGTACCCCGGGCAGCAGCTCGAGCCACACCGGATCCGCCTCCTCCCGTACGGTCCTCGTCTCCCCGGACTCCGCGTCCACCGCGAGGAACAGCTGCTCGCGCTGGTCCCGTGCCTGGACGAGGAGCAGGGGAGGCCCGGCCGCCGACCAGTGGACCCGCGCCAGGTACGGATACCGCTCCCGGTCCCACCGCACCTCCGTACGAGCCCCGTCGAGGCCCACGACGAACAGCCGCACCTCCGCGTTGTCCGTGCCGGCCGCCGGGTACGCCACCGGCTGCGGCTCCCGGTCCGGGTGCGCCGGGTCGGAGATCCACCAGCGCCGCACCGCCCGGTCGTCCACGCGGGCGACGAGCAGCCGGTCCGAGCCGGGGGACCACCAGAAACCCCGCTCCCTGCCCATCTCCTCCGAGGCGATGAATTCGGCCAATCCGTAGGAGACCTGACCGTCCTCGGGGGCGGCCAGCTCCCGGTCGCCCGCACCGTCCGCGCCCACCACCCGCAGCGCGCCCTCCGTCACGTACGCCACGAGCCGTCCGTCCGGCGAGGGCCGGGGGTCGATCACCGGTCCCGGCACCGGCAGCTCCCGCGCCGTCCCCGCCCGCAGCTCCGCCGTGAACAGCCGCCCCGACAGGGCGAACGCCGCCAACTCCACGGCCCCGTCCACCGCGTACGACACCACCCCGGCCGAGCCCTCCCGGCTCCGTTCCCGGCGCGCCCGCTCCTGCGGCGACAACTCCTCCTCCGCCCCCGCGAGCAGCAGCTCCGGGTCGGCCGCCACGCGCTCCGCGGGCGGGCCGCCGTCCCGGGGCAGATCGAGGACCCAGAGCCGGTGCGAACGGTCCGTCCCCGAGGCGGACCTGACGAACACCACGCGCTCCGCGTCCGGGGAGATCGAGAAGGCACGCGGGACCCCCAGGGTGAACCGCTGGGTCCTGGCGTGCTGGCGGGGGAAGGAGAGCCCGGCCGAGGGTGTGGCCGACTGCTGTCGAGACAAGGTCATGCGGCTGAAACTAGCGCTGTGCGCCCCCCTCGTGCCTCTGTCCGCCGATCGATGCGGCCGCACGGATAGTTATGATCCGTAGCGCTAGGTGGGTATGCATCCGACCGGCATGCCCCCTGGCACATGCTGATCGACCGAACCGCTCGAATATCCGACCGAAGAAGTGTGGAGGTGAACCGCCGTGGCACTCTCGATCTCCGTGGTGGTGCTGCTGGCGATCGTCGTCTTCCTTCTGATCCGGAAATCCGGGTTGAAGGCGGGACATGCGGCGGTCTGCGCGCTCCTGGGCTTCTACCTGGCGAGCTCGTCCATCGCCCCGTCCATCAGCACCCTCACCACGAACGTGGCGAACATGGTCGGCGGGCTCAAGTTCTGAGACCCCGCACGTACTGACCTGCCACCCGGTCCGACCTCGTAGGGTGGGGACATGTCCGATCTCCCCGCCCGCCGTCTGCTGCTCGTGCACGCGCACCCGGACGACGAGTCGATCAACAACGGCGCCACCATGGCCAGGTACGCGGCCGAGGGCGCCCTCGTCACCCTCGTCACCTGCACGCTCGGCGAGGAGGGCGAGGTCATCCCGCCCGGCCTCGCCCACCTGGCCCCCGACCGGGAGGACCGGCTCGGCCCCCACCGTGTCGGCGAACTCGCCGCCGCGATGCGCGAGCTGGGCGTCACCGACCACCGCTTCCTCGGCGGCCCCGGGCGCTTCCGCGACTCCGGGATGATGGGCGCCGAACAGAACAAGCGCGACAACGCCTTCTGGAACACCGACGTCGACACCGCCGCCCCCCACCTCGTCGAGGTGATCAGGGAGATCCGCCCGCAGGTCCTCGTCACCTACGACCCCGACGGCGGATACGGCCACCCCGACCACATCCAGGCCCACCGCGTCGCCATGCGCGCCGCCGAACTCGCCGCCGACCCGGCCTACCGGCCCGGACTCGGACCCGCCCACACGATCGCCAAGATCTACTGGAACAGGGTCCCCCGCCCCGTCGCCGAGGCCGCCTTCGCACGGCTGCGCGCCGAGGGCTCCGTCTTCCCGGCCGTCGCCGCGATCGACGACGTCCCCGGCGTCGTCGAAGAGGACCGCATCACCGCCGAGATCGACGCGAGTCCTGAGCACACCGCCCGCAAGAGCGCGGCGATGGCCGCCCACGCCACCCAAGTCGCCGTCGACGGCCCCTTCTTCGCCCTCTCCAACGACCTCGGCCAGCCGATCTTCACCACCGAGTACTACGAGTTGGTCCAGGGCGTCTCCGGCGCCCCCGCGGGCGAGCGCGAGACGGACCTCTTCGCGGGGGTGACCGCGTGAGCACCTCCACGCCCGGCGCGCTGCCCACATCCCGTAACACCCGGTTCGCCTGGTACGCGGCCCTTGTCGTCCTCGGCGCCCTCGTCGGCACCGCCGGCGCCCTCGTCCAGGCCGCCTGGCTCCCCGGCGGCCTGTTCCTCGCGCTCCTCGCGACCGCCGCCCTCTTCTACGGCGGACTGCGCGCCACCGGCACCCAGACCGGCGTCGTCACCGGCGGCGCCGGCTGGCTCCTCGCCGTCATCCTGCTCAGCCTCGGACGCCCCGAGGGCGACGGGGTGTTCGCCGGAGGCGTGGGCGAGCTGCTCTTCCTCTTCGGAGGCATGGCCCTCGCTGTGATGTGCGCCACGTTGTCCCGGCTGCCGCGACCGACCCCTTGAACAGGACGACTTGAGTCCGGGGACGCCCTGACTTCGGCCGGATTGCCCGTCGTCCGTCACCAGGGGGTCGGGTATATGACGGCGGCGGCCAGTATGGTGGTGCGCGCCGCCGAACCGCCCGGGTTATACGAGCATCAGCAAGAGCGGGCGGTGGAGCCAACCGGGAGATCCTGCTTTGAGTCGTGAAACTGGTCGAGAGACTGACAGTTCGTCCTCCGGCGCCCAGGGGCGCGGTGGAGCCGCGTACCCCTCGGGTACACCGCCGTACGGATCCCGCCAGTATCCGTCGCTCCACCCCTCGCAGGACGCGCCGGAGGAGACCGCCGCGCCCGCTCCGCCGGAGGAGCCCAAGACCGAGACGACCCTGACGACCCGTATCCGGATCAACATCCCGGGTTCGCGTCCGATCCCGCCGGTCGTCGTCCGCAAGACGGTCAACGAGACGCCCGCGCCGGAACCCGCGCCCGAGCCCGCTCCCGCCGTGGAGCCGGAGCCCGCGCCGGTGGCGGCCCCCGAGCCGCCGCAGGCCGAGGAGGCGCCCAAGGCGAAGGCGACGAGCGACTGGTTCGCCCCCCGCAAGGCGGCGCCCCAGAGCCCGGCCCCCGCGTCCGCACCGCCGTCGGCACCCGCCCCGGCCCCCAAGCCGTCCCCCGCCGGGCGGGACGCCCAGGGCACGGGCTTCGCGGGCTCCGCGACCTCCGGCGTCCCGACGGTCGGCAGCACCCCGTCGAGCCGCCCGGTCGCGGCCCAGCCGTCCCCCGGCAACCCGCTGTACGACAGCGGCCCGCCGACGGGCGGCACGCCGATGTACACGGGCACGCCGGCCGGCGGCACGCCGAGGTACGACGGAACCCCCGCCGGGGGCACGCCGATGTACAGCGGGACCCCTGCCGGGGGCACGCCGATGTACGACGGAACGCCGGGCTACGAGGGCGCGCCCGGCGCGGGAGCCCAGGGCTACGAGGGCACGCCCGCCGCCGGAACCCCCAGGTACGACGGGACCCCCGGCTACGAGGGCACGCCCGCCGCCGGAACCCCCCTGTACACCGGGACGCCGGCCGGCGGCACGCCCGCGTACCGGGGCCCGGGCGCGGCCGCGCCGACCGGCCCCACCACGGGCCCGGTCACCGGCACCGCCTCCCTGGGCGGCCCGGGACAGGCCAAGAGGCCCGGCCAGGGCCAGGGCGCGGGCTCCCCGTTCCCCGGCGGCGCCCCCCGCATGTCCGACGACACCGCGATCCTCACCCCGCAGGCACCCGCCCCTGCCCCGGGACCCGGGGCGCACGACGGCAGCGGCCACATTTCCGGGGACACGCTCACCAGCGGCATCCCCGTCGTCCCGCCGAAGGCGGCCCGCCCGAACCTCACCCCCCGCGTCGAGGAGCAGGCGAGCCCCGCGCCCGCTCCGGCTCCCGTGCCGCGCCAGACGCCCGCGCCCGGCCGCGCGCCCGCGAAGAAGGGCCGCTCCAAGCTGGTCCTCCTCGCCGTCGGACTCTTCGGCCTCGCCGGGGTCGCCTACGGCGCCGGACTGCTCCTCAACCACTCCGACGTCCCCAAGGGCACCACGGTGCTCGGCGTGGACATCGGCGGCGGTACGAAGGAGGAGGCCGTCAACAAGCTGGAGGCGGCCCTCGGCAAGCGCGCCGCCACCCCGCTCCAGCTCGGGCTCGGCGGCCAGAAGGTCCAGTTGCCCCCCGACAAGGCGGGTCTGTCGCTCGACAGCCAGGAGACCGTGCGCGCCGCCGCGGGCGCCGACTACAACCCCGTCTCCGTCATCGGCTCCCTCTTCGGCGGCGAGCGGGTCGCCAAGCCCGTGTTCCCGGTCGACAAGGAGAAGCTCGCCGTCGCCCTGCGCGACCTCGCCGGCACCTCCGCCTCCGCGACCGAGGGCACCATCCTGTTCGCCCCGAACAAGGTGACCGCCGTCGAGGGCAAGCCCGGCAAGGCCGTCGATCTCCAGCGCTCGATGATCTCCGTCCAGGACGCCTTCCGCGCCCAGGTGGAGACGGGCCAGAACAGGCTCGTCGAACTGCCGGTGACGACCCGCAGGCCGAGCATCACCAAGGCCGAGCTGGACCGGGCGATGAAGGAGTTCGCCACTCCGGCCATGTCCGGTCTGATCCGGATCTACGCGGGCGGCAAGTACATCGACTTCGGCCCCGCGCGGTCCCTGCCGCAGATCCTCTCCATGAAGGCCGTCGACGGCCGGCTGGTCGAGGTCTACGACAAGAAGGCGATCGACCGGCTCCTCGACGGCACCTTCGACGGAATCATGATCACCAAGGGCGACGGCACCAAGCACGAGGTCTCCGCCGACGACGTCGCCTTCGTGATGGGCGACGCGCTCCGCGGCAAGACGCAGGCGGAGCGGACGAAGACGATCGACCTCAGCGGCGAGGGCTGACCGCACCCGCCCCCGGTCCAAGAGCCCCCGCCCTCCCGGGACGGGGGCTCTTCCGCGTCCGCTGTCCCCAGGGGCCCTTCAGCGGGACACGAGCACCGCGGAGAGGGCGAGCGCGCCGGGCAGGGCCTGGGCGAAGAGGATGCGGCGGTTGGCGGTGGCGGCGCCGTAGATCCCGGCGACGACGACGCAGGACAGGAAGAAGACGCGGACGCGGAAGCCGGTGGGGTCGTCGGCGATGAGGCCCCAGACCAGACCGGCGGCGAGGAAGCCGTTGTAGAGACCCTGGTTGGCGGCCATGGCGGCGGTGTCACGGGCCATGGCCGCGTCGAAGCCGGAGAAGCGACGGCCGATCGCCTTCTGCCACAGGAACATCTCCATCACCAGGATGTAGGCGTGCAGCAGCGCGACGAGGGCGACGAGGATGTCTGCGGTCAGAGGCATGCCCGCATTCTGCCGCCGACCCCGGGCGGGACGGCGCGCGACGCGGGCGCCGCGTGGAAAGACGGCGGCCGAAAAAAGGTTCGTCCGCACGTCACCCGCCGCCTACGCTGTCGTCCAAGGGCGGGGTCGTAGCACAGAGGTAATGCGCCGCGATGACATCTCGGAGGACGCCGGTTCGAATCCGGTCGCCCCGCCCCCCTCTTTCCTCTTCTCCGGCCTTCCTCCGCCTCGACGATCTGCCGCTCAGGCGCGCGGCATCGCACGCACCGCCGCCTCCGCGATGCTCTTCGCTTCCCGTTCGCACGTCTCGGCCGGATGCCTCTTGCCTCCCAGGCTCACGGTCACGACCAGGTTCCCCTTGCGGGCGTACAGCGTGCACGTCGTCTGCGCGTTGCCCGGGGCGCTCCAGAAGGCCTCGTCCGCGAACGCCAGGCCGTTCTCCGGGCGTTCGCCCTCCGCGTCGTCCGCGAACTCGCTCTCCTGGCGCTCCGTCGCGTTCTCGTCCGTGCCCGCGCTGCGGCGGAGGTCCCAGCGGACGGTGGCGTGGGCGTAGTAGTTCCAGCCGTCCGACTGCGGTTCGTCCTTGTCGTTCCACGAGCAGCTGGTCTCGGCGTGGTCCGAGTAATCGGTGTACGCGTCCTGGTCCGGCCGCCGCTCGGGGAGCGGGAGTTCGGGAGCCACCTCCGCGCAGATCGGCATCGCGAGGTAGAGGTCCGGGGGCCCGGCGACGCCCTCGCCGCGCGCGTACCACCAGGCCCCCGCGCCGAGGACGCACAGGGCGACGGCGCCCGCGACGAGGGGCCACCGCCGTCGCCGTCGGGCGGGCGCGGCGGCGAGCCGGGTGGCCACGGCGGTCGGCTCGGCGGAGCCTCCGCCGGGCGGCACGACCACCGTGCGCTCGGGATCGTCGTCGGCGCCCCGCGCGAGGAGGTGGTCGACGGCCCGCTGCTGGTCGGCGGCCATCGCGTGGACGGCGGGCGGCCACGGGCGGGCCGCCGGCGCCGCCGGGCCGAGGGCGGCGAGGAGCTGCGCGGGGGCCGGCCGGGCCGCCGGGTCCTTGGCCAGGCACCACGTCAGGAGGCCCCGCAGCTCCTGGGGCACGGCGGAGAGGTCGGGTTCGGTGTGGACGACGTCGTAGAGCGACTGGAGGGTCGAGGCGGCGGCGAACGGGCTCGTGCCGGTCGCCGCGAGGACCAGGACCGAGCCCAGGGAGAACACGTCGCTCGCGGGGGTGAGTTCCCTCCCCTCCGCCTGCTCGGGCGACATGAACGCCGGCGAACCGATGACCAGGCCCGTCGCGGTGAGTTCGGTGACGTCGCCGCCCTCGGCCGCCCGCGCGATGCCGAAGTCGATGACCCGGGCACCGTCGTCCGACAGCAGCACGTTCTCCGGCTTCAGGTCGCGGTGGATGAGCCCTGCCCGGTGGATCTCGTCGAGGGCCGTCGCCAGCTGTACGGCGAGCCGCCGCACCGTCTCGGCGGGCAGGCTGCCGGACCGTTCCACCGCCGCCCCGAGGGAGGGCCCGGCGACGAACACGGAGGCCAGCCACGGCGTGGGCGCGTCCGCGTCGGCGGCCATCACGGCCGCCGTGCGGGCGCCGGACACCTTCCGGGAGGCCTCGACCTCCCGCCGGAACCGCGCGCGGAAGCCGTCGTCGGCGGCGAGTCTGGCGTGCACCCGCTTCACGGCGGCGAGCCGGCCGTCGGGCGCGGCGCCGAGGAAGACGCGGCCCATGCCGCCGCGCCCCAGTTCGGCGAGGAGCCGGTAGGGGCCGGCCGTGCGCGGGTCGGTGGGGCCCAGGGGGCGTGTCACGGTGCCTTCGCCTCCGTCTTCACCAGCGCGACGGCCTGTCTCGCGCTGTCCTCGGTCACGGCCTCACAGGTGCCCAGGGGGTGGTTCGGCCCCTTCACCTGGACGAAGAGGTCCAGGTTGACGTCCCGGGCGTACAGCACGCAGTACTGCCCGTCGGGCTTGTACCAGAGGGCCTCCTCCACGAACCCGAGGGTGAAGGTCCGGTGGGTGGTGCCACGCATGTACATGCCTTCGTGGTCGGTCTTGGCGAGTTCGGCGCCGGTGGGGCCGCCGGCCTTGCCCCGGAAGACATCCCAGACGAGGACGATCTGGTCGCCGGAGCGGGTGTTCCACGTGCACTGGTTCGACGTCTTGCCGTCCTTCGGGCGGGGGCGCGTCCCGTTGCCCGCGAACCGTGTCAGGGTGAATCCGCTCGGCGTCTTCAGCGCCGTGCCCGCTTCCACGCAGGACGGGAGGGTGCCCGTGTACTTGTCGGCGACCTGGCTCAGCGGCACGTTCCCCGGCGTCGGTACGGGCTCGTCGACGACCATGTAGTACACGTCGCCCGCCCAGCCCGTCGCCGCGCCCACCGCCCCGGCGACCGCGAGGACCCCGGCGGTGACGGCGGCGGCCGTCCAGCGCCGGCGGCCCCGGCTCCGTACCGGGGCAGGGTGCGGGAGGGGAGCGGGCGCGGCCGTCGGCACCGCGCTCACAAGGCGGTCGATCTCCGCCCGCTGCTCCGCGATCCGCCGGTGCACGGCCTCCGGCCAGGGTCGTGCCGACGGCGGGACCGGCCCGGTGAGGGCGACCAGCTCTTGGGGGGAGGGGCGCTGCGCCGGATCCTTGGCGAGACAGGCCGCGACGAGACCGCGCAGGCCGGTCGGTACGGCGCCGAGGTCGGGTTCCTCGTGGGCGATGCTGTACATCAGGGCGGGCGCGGAGGCGCCGTTGAACGGTGTCCTTCCCGTGCAGGCGACCGCGAGGGTGGCGCCGAGCGCGAAGACGTCGGCGGCGGGGCCCGGGGTCTCGCCCCGGATCTGCTCGGGTGCCATGAAGGCGGGGGAGCCGATGAGGGCGCCCGTGTGCGTCAGCTTCGTGAGGTGGTCCGCGGCGCGGGCGATGCCGAAGTCGATCACCCGGACGCCGTCGTCGGTGAGCATCACGTTCGACGGCTTCAGGTCCCGGTGCACGAGACCCACCCGGTGGATGTCGGCCAGCGCCTGAGCGAGGCCGGCGGCCACCTGCCGTACCGACTCCTCGGGCAGGACGCCCGCCGCGAGCACCTCGCTGAGCGCGAGCCCGGGGAGGAAGAGCGAGGCCAGCCAGGGCGTCGCCGCGTCCGGGTCGGCGTCCACCACGGGCGCGGTGTAGGCGCCCGAGACCCGGCGCGAGGCGTCGACCTCGCGCCGGAAGCGGGACCGGAAGCCCTCGTCGTCGGCGAGGTCGTCGTGCACCTGTTTGACGGCCACAAGCCGTCCGTCGGCGGCCACGCCGAGCAGGACCCGGCCCATTCCGCCCTGCCCCAGCACCGCGACCGTACGGAACGGTCCTACCTGTGACGGGTCGTTCGGCGTCCAAGGACGCATGTGATCACCCTCCCCCGTGAACGCGGAAGGGATCCTAGTGGCCGCGGACGCCGATCAGGCCGAATCCGCCGCGTGATCCGCGAGACACGGAGCGGAGCGGTCAGTTCAGCCGGGCCCGGGCCGCCTGGGCGCGGCGCCGGATCGTCGTCGCCGACTCCGGGTCCACCGCGTCCATCACCTGCGCGTACGCCTCCATCTCGGCCGCTCCGGTCAGGAACTGGCCGCGCTGGACGAGCAGCTCGGCGCGCTCGTAGCGGAGCCTGGCCGGGTGGGAGGGGAGCAGCAGGGAGAGTTCCACCGCCCACAGGGCCACGTCGGAGCGTTCCGGCCGGGGCGCCGCCCAGGCGCGGATGTTGTTGAGGACGCGCAGCACGATCGCGCCGGGCTCGGCGGGCCGGAGCATCGAGCGGTCGAGCGCCTCGCCCGTCGCGCCGGCCACCAGGAGTTCGGCGTCCGTGCCGGTCATGGGGCGCCCGCCGGCGAAGGGGTCGGCGAGGTTCAGGTCGGCCGGGTCGCCGAAGCCGACGACGAAGTGGCCGGGCAGCCCGAGCCCGTACACGGGGGCACCGGCCCGGCGGGCGACCTCCATCCAGACGACGGAGAGCAGGATGGGCAGACCACGGCGGCGCCGGAGCACCTCGTGCAGCAGCGAGGACTCCAGGCGCTGGTAGTCGGCGGGGACGCCCACGAAACCCTCGTGACGGCCGAGGAGCGCGGCGAGCTCACCGGTCCAGTCACCGGTGATCCGCGTCGCGTACGGGACGAGCCCGGCGAGGCGGTCGAGCTCGATCTCGGCCGCGTCGAGGTCGTGCCGGGTGACCGTGGGATCGGCGACGGCCCCGATGAGCAGACAGAGCCGCGCGAGATCGGGCCGCTCCCCCCGAGCCTCCTCGGCGAACTCCCGCCGCCAGTCGACCGCGTCGCCGGCGTCATCGCCGCGGGGGCCGCCCGCCTCGCCGTCCCGGGGGCCGCCCGCGTCGCCGTCCGCCCCGTCGTCACCCGGCTCCGGTGGTCCCTCGTCCGTCACGCCTCCGCCCATCGGTAGTGGTGGTAGTGGTGGTGGGCCGTGAAGCCCAGGCCGTCGTACAGCGCCCGCGCGCCGCCGTTGTCGGCCTCCATCTGGAGCCAGGCCGCCGAGGCGCCCTCGTCGAGGGCCTGCCGGGCGAGCGCCGTCATGACGGTCGTCGCCAGGCCACGGCGCCGGTGGGCCGGGTCGACCTCGACGGCCATGAAGCCGGCCCAGCGTCCGTCGACGACGCACCGCCCGATCGCCGCGGGTACCTCTCCCGTGCCCGCCACGGACGCGAACCACACACTCGGACCCGAGGTGAGGACCTTCAGGACGCCGGGGCCCGGTTCGCCGAAGCGCTGGTAGCGGCGCAGCCACGGTTCGTCGACGGTGCGGGAGAGGCGTACGGCGGAGACGTCGGCGTCCAGGTCGCCGATCGGGGCGAGGGCCGCGATCCGGACCTCGGCGGAGACCTCACGCCGCCAGCCGTACCGGTCGAGCGCGGCGCAGAGCAGCTCCTGCGTGCCCTCGGCGCCGGTGGCCGTCTGTATGTACGCCGGGAGGTTCCGCGCCGCGTACCACGCGCGTACGTGCAGCAGGGCGTCGGCGACCGGCAGCCCCGGATCACCCAGGGGCAGGACGGAGTTGGCGCGCCGCGTGAAGCCCTCGGAGGCCCGCAGGGTCCACTCGCCGAGGGCCTCGCTCTCGACCGGCTGCCACGCGCGCGCGGTGGCCCGTGCGAGCTCGGGGAAGGTCGCCGAGGGGCCGCGCCGGCGTGCGGGGGCGGCCGGGACGACCTTGCCCGCGACGAGCGCGGAGTCCGGGATCCGGACGCTCTCGCCGCTCTTTCGTGTGATCAGCAGCACAGCGTCATCCCATGATGTGAGAACTCCGACCGCGTCGGTGAACCTGCCCCCCGCCGACGGCGCCTCCGTCACGTACCGAACGGAGACTCGTTTTCCCACGTCAGCCCTGGTGATACGGACCTCAAGACGTCCTCCGCCGATGAATTCCACAGCTTCTCCGCCCCTCCTGTTCGGATCGCCCCCAAGAACGGAGATACTAGGTGCGGGCATCGACGACGCCGCGCTCCCGCGCAGACCAGCCCTATCGAGGAGGAACGACAGCGTGACCTACGTCATCGCGCAGCCTTGTGTCGACGTGAAGGACAAGGCGTGCATCGAGGAGTGCCCCGTCGACTGCATCTACGAGGGCAAGCGGTCCTTGTACATCCACCCGGACGAATGCGTCGACTGCGGGGCCTGTGAGCCGGTCTGCCCGGTCGAGGCGATCTTCTACGAGGACGACACCCCGGAGGAGTGGAAGGACTACTACAAGGCGAACGTCGAGTTCTTCGACGAGCTCGGTTCGCCCGGTGGTGCCTCCAAGCTCGGCGAGATCGAGCGTGACCACCCCTTCATCGCCGCCCTGCCGCCTCAGAACGGCTGATCGACCGCACCAGGTCGTATCCGGTCCCGCACGGCGTCGGCCGCCGTGCGGGACCGAGGCGTTTCCCGACGCCTCTCCCGTGTACGTACAGGAAGTGAGAGCCACCCGTGAGCGCAGTCTCCTCGCGCCTGCCCGTCTTCCCCTGGGACAAGCTGGAGCCGTACAAGAAGACGGCCCTGGCGCACCCGGACGGAATCGTGGACCTCTCGGTCGGCACGCCGGTCGACCCGGTCCCCACGCTGATCCAGGAGGCCCTGGTCGCGGCGGCGGACTCGCCGGGCTATCCCACGGTGTGGGGGACGAAGGAACTGCGGGACGCGCTGACCGGCTGGTGCGAGCGGCGCCTCGGCGCGGTGGACTTCGCCCACGAGAACGTGCTGCCCGTGGTGGGCTCCAAGGAGCTCGTGGCCTGGCTGCCGACCCAGCTGGGTCTCGGCGCCGGTGACGTCGTCGCCTACCCGCGGCTCGCCTACCCGACGTACGAGGTCGGGGCGCGGCTCTGCGGCGCGACCCCCGTCGTCTACGACGACCCGACGGAGCTCGACCCGTCCGGCCTGAAGCTGCTCTGGCTCAACTCCCCGTCCAACCCGACGGGCAAGGTCCTCTCCAAGGATGAGCTGACCCGGATCGTGGCCTGGGCGCGCGAGCACGGCGTCCTCGTCTTCTCCGACGAGTGCTACCTGGAGCTCGGCTGGGAGGCCGACCCGGTCTCCGTCCTGCACCCGGACGTCTGCGGCGGTTCGTACGAGGGGATCGTCGCCGTCCACTCGCTGTCCAAGCGCTCCAACCTGGCCGGCTACCGGGCCGCGTTCGTCGCGGGCGACGCGGCGGTGCTCGGTGAGCTGCTCCAGATCCGCAAGCACGGCGGCATGATGACCGCGGCCCCGGTCCAGGCGGCGACGGTCGCGGCGCTCGGCGACGACGCGCACGTGACCGAGCAGCGGGAGCGGTACGCGGCCCGGCGGGCGGCACTGCGGGCGGCCCTGGAGGCGCACGGCTTCCGGATCGAGCACAGCGAGGCGAGCCTGTACCTGTGGGCGACCCGGGACGAGCCGTGCTGGGAGACGGTGGCGTACCTCGCGGAGAAGGGCGTCCTGGTGGCGCCCGGCGACTTCTACGGCGAGGCGGGCGAGCGGTTCGTGCGGGTCGCGTTCACGGCGACGGACGAGCGTGTCGCGGCGGCGGTCAAGCGTCTCGCCTGACCGCGCGTCTCCGACACGGGGGAGGGCCCGGGGAGCAGGTGCTCCCCGGGCCCTCCGTCGTTCCCGTGCGGGGTCAGCCGCCGATCGGCAGGCCGCCGAGGGTCTGGCCGGTGGGCAGGTTGCCGAGGCCGCCGCCCAGGGCGCCGCCGGTCGGGCCCTCGGCGCTCTCGGCCGCGGCGCCGACGGTCTTGCCGACGACCTCGCCCGCGCTGCCGGTGGTGTCACCGGCGACCTGCTGGGCGACCGGGGTGGCGGTCTTGCCCGCGGCGCCGACGGTCTTGCCGGCGGAGGGGACGGCCGTGCCGACGGCCTGGCCGCCGGTGGCGCCGACGACGCCGGTGGCGGTCTGCGAGGCGCTGTCGACGGCGCTGCCCGCGGCGGCGGCGTCCAGGGCGGTGACGCTGCCGAGGGCGCCGGTCGACGCGAGGTTGTGGTCCAGGGCGCTCGCGGAGCCGGCCGCACCGACCACGGGGGCTGCTCCGGCCGCGATGAGGAGGGCGGCGCGGGCGATCCGGCGGGTCAGGGGGAGGGACATGGTGCTCCTTCGACGAGGTGCGAGGTGTGGTTCGGACGCAGTGACAACCGGCCCTGGGGCGGGAGAGGTTGCGGAGGTCGAAGGTAAAGAGTTGGTAATGCGTCGTATTGTCGGGTGGGGAGGAAAACGGACGAACGCGTCATTGCGCAGGCCCCTGCCGAACCGTCACTTCTCTTGTCCCGCAAGGCCGTGGGGAGGGTGGGGCGCAGGGTGCGGAAAGCGGCTCGGAAGGGTGGTGAATTCTTCGGACCCCGGACCGGCACAGGGCCACGACCGAGTGAAGGACCGCACGGGTGCGCGACTCCTTGAGGGGCCCGATCGCGACGGTCAAGGCACGTGTCCCGACCGTCTCCGCTACTGAGCGAGCCGCATCCGGACCGTCTCGTCGCTCCCGCCGGACGTGCCCGGGGACGTCGACCAGCCTCCGGCGGCCTCGCCGGCCCGCCACACCCGGTCTCCGTACGTGACCTCCGTGATGCGCAGCGCGTCCGCCCGCGCCACCGCCCACTGCGCCAGCTCCCAGCCGCGCCGCTCGTCCTCGCCGGCCACCCGCGCCGCGCCGGCCGACGCCCGTACCGGCACCACGAGCACCGGCGGCTCGCTCACCGACCGGCCCGCGCTCGGACCGCCCGTCACCGCCCGCGGCGCCGCCTTCTCGCCGAAGGCCCGCACCAGCTCGTCCCGGACCAGCTCCGGGTCGCCCGGCCGGCCCTCCGTCTCGTTCGCCGTACAGGAGAGCGCCGCCGGCGCCCGTCCGGTCAGCGCCGCCGAAAGGAGCGTGGCGTCCGGCTCGTGCTTCGCGTACGCCTGCGGGAAACCGCTCTTCTGCACCTTCTGCGCCGCCACCGTCAGCGGCAGCCGCGAATACCCCCGGACCTTCTCCAGGCCCTCGTAGAACTTCCCCGCCGAGTACACCGGGTCCATGATCTGCTCCGGCGTCCCCCAGCCCATCGACGGCCGCTGCTGGAACAGACCGAGCGAGTCCCGGTCACCGTGCTCGATGTTCCGCAGCGCCGACTCCTGGAGCGCGGTCGCGAGCGCGATCGTCACCGCGCGCTCCGGCAGCCCACGGGTGGTGCCCACGGCCGAGATCGTGGCCGCGTTCGACGCCTGCTCCGGAGTGAACTCGTACCGGTTCTCGCCACTGCCCACACTGCACCGTGGGGTGCCCTTGCTCCCCGTGGTCTGGTGCACGGCCACGTACGCGGCGAGGCCGAGGAGCACGGCGAAGGCGGCCGCGGAACGGGCGAGGCGGCCGCGACGGGCGGGGTGGGTGGGCTCGGACACGGGGCCCACCGTACTGGAGGCCGCGTTAGGGTCGGCACATGGCTGACATCACCCCGCTCGACACGCCCCTCGACCTGTCCCAGGACGGGGCCGCGCTCACCGCCGCCCTCGTCGATTTCCCGTCCGTCAGCGGGACCGAGCAGCCGCTCGCGGACGCCATCGAGCAGGCGCTTCGCGGCCTGCCGCACCTCACCGTCGACCGGTACGGCAACAACGTCGTCGCCCGCACCCGCCTCGGCCGCGGCGAGCGGGTCGTCCTCGCCGGCCACATCGACACCGTGCCGATCGCCGACAACGTGCCCTCCCGGCTCGACGAGGACGGCATCCTCTGGGGCTGCGGCACCTCCGACATGAAGTCCGGGGTCGCCGTCCAGCTGCGGATCGCCGCCACCGTCCCCGAGCCCAACCGCGACCTCACCTTCGTCTTCTACGACAACGAGGAGGTCGCCGCGCACCTCAACGGCCTCGGGAAGATCGCCGCCGCGCACCCCGACTGGCTGGAAGGTGACTTCGCCGTCCTCCTCGAACCGTCCGACGCCCAGGTCGAGGGCGGTTGCCAGGGCACGCTGCGCGTCATCCTGCACACCGCCGGTGAGCGCGCCCACTCCGCGCGCTCCTGGATGGGCTCCAACGCCATCCACACCGCCGCCCCGATCCTCGCCCGCCTCGCCGCCTACGAGCCGCGCAAGCCGGTCATCGACGGCCTGGAGTACCACGAGGGCCTCAACGCCGTGGCGATCCAGGCCGGCGTCGCCACCAACGTCATCCCCGACGCCTGCACGGTCACCGTCAACTACCGGTACGCCCCCGACCGCTCGCCGGCCGAGGCCCTGGCCCACGTCCGCGAGGTCTTCGCCGACTGCGACATCGCCGAGTTCGTCGTCGACGACGAGAGCCCCGGCGCGCTGCCCGGCCTCTCCCACCCGGCCGCCGAAGCCTTCATGAAGGCCGTCGGCGGCAGCGCCCAGCCCAAGTTCGGCTGGACGGACGTCTCCCGCTTCAGCGCCCTCGGCGTGCCCGCCGTCAACTACGGGCCCGGCGACCCGATCTACGCGCACAAGCGGGACGAGCACGTTCCCGTCGACCGGATCCACCACTGCGAGGCACGGCTCCGCGACTGGCTGACCGCCTGACTTCCGTAATTTCGCGTTTCGTCACCTCTGTGGTCCTACGCTGACCGGACCAGAAGATCAGTTGGCGGTCGGAACGGACCGCCGATCGGCGGAGGGAGCAGGCCATGGGCATTCCCGAGGGAATGGCGAAGCCCGAGGAACAGCGACTCGGTCCGGTGCTCAGGCGGCGGGACCAGATCCAGCCGGGCACCACGGACCAGCGGCTGCTCGACACCGAGGGCGACTCCGAGTGGGTGCACACCGACCCGTGGCGGGTCATGCGCATCCAGTCCGAGTTCGTCGAGGGCTTCGGCGCCCTCGCCGAACTGCCGAGCGCGATCAGCGTCTTCGGTTCGGCCCGCACGAAGCCGGACTCGCCCGAGTACGAGGCGGGCGTACGGATCGGCCGGGCGCTCGTCGAGGCCGGCTTCGCGGTCATCACGGGCGGCGGCCCCGGCGCCATGGAGGCGGCCAACAAGGGGGCCAGGGAGGCCAAGGGCATCTCGGTGGGGCTCGGCATCGAGCTCCCCTTCGAGCAGGGGCTCAACCCGCACGTCGACATCGGCGTGAACTTCCGCTACTTCTTCGTCAGGAAGACGATGTTCGTGAAGTACGCGCAGGGGTTCGTCGTCCTGCCCGGCGGACTCGGCACCCTCGACGAGCTCTTCGAGGCGCTGACCCTGGTCCAGACCCGCAAGGTCACGCGCTTCCCGATCGTCCTGTTCGGCACGGAGTACTGGAAGGGCCTCGTCGACTGGCTCCGTGACTCGGTCGTCGCGGGCGGCAAGGCCTCGGAGCGCGACCTGCTGCTCTTCCACGTCACGGACGACGTGGAGGAGGCGGTCACGCTGGTGACGAAGGAGACGGGCAAGTAGGTCCGCCGGGGGCGCCGCCGCGCGGCGCCCCCTTCCGTCGCCCTACGCCAGCCCGCGCCGCGCGACGGCCGGCGGCCGGTGTCCGGCGATGGACGCCACCATGTCGAGGACCTGCCGCGTCTCCGCCACCTCGTGCACGCGATACACCCGCGCGCCCAGCCAGGCCGAGACCGCCGTGGTCGCCAGCGTCCCGAGCACCCGCTCCTTCACCGGCCGGTCCAGCGTCTCCCCGACGAAGTCCTTGTTCGACAGGGACACGAGCACCGGCCACCCCGTCTCCGTCATCTCCCCGAGCCGCCGGGTGGCCTCCAGACTGTGCCGGGTGTTCTTCCCGAAGTCATGGCCCGGGTCGATCATGACCGCGTCCCGGCGCACGCCCAGGGCCACCGCACGCTCCGCGAGCCCCACCGTCACGCGCAGGATGTCGGCCATCACGTCCTCGTACGCGATCCGGTGCGGCCGGGTCCGCGGTTCGGCGCCACCCGCGTGCGTGCACACGAGCCCGGCCCCGTACTTCGCGGCCACCACGGCGAGACCCGGGTCGACCCCGCCCCACGCGTCGTTGAGGACGTCCGCCCCGGCCTCGCAGACCGCCGCGCCGACGTCCGCCCGCCAGGTGTCCACGCTGATGACCACGTCGGGGTGACGCCTGCGGACCTCAGCGACGAAACCGACCGTGCGCCGCGCCTCCTCCTCGGCCGTCACCTCCTCGCCGGGGCCCGCCTTGACCCCGCCGATGTCGATGATCGCCGCGCCCTCGGCCACGGCCTGCTCGACCCGGGCGAGCGCCGGTTCGTCCCGGAAGGTGGCGCCCTGGTCGTAGAAGGAGTCAGGGGTCCGGTTCACGATCGCCATGATCACCGGCTCGTGCGGCCCGAATTCACGCCGTCCCAAGCGCAGCATCCCTTTTGTCCTCCCTCGCGTACGTTCGCCTGCGACCCTAACTGTCGGTGGCGCATGGCACGATCGGCACGGGACGATTTCCACTCCGGGGAGAGGCGCGCAGGTGTTCTGGTTTCTGCTCATCACGATGGTCGTGGTCGTGGCCGCGGTGACCCTGGCCGTGGTCGGCGGCGGCGACAGCGAGGTGCTGCCCGAGGTGGCGCCCGAGCAGCTCGTCGACCCGCTGCCGACGGCCCGCCCGGTCGACCGCGCCGACGTCGAGGCGCTCCGCCTCCCCGTCGCGGTCCGCGGCTACCGGATGGCGGACGTCGACGACGTCCTCGTCCGCCTCGGCGCCGAACTCGCCGAGCGGGACGCCCGGATCGCCGACCTCGAGGACGCGCTCGCGGGAGCGGCCACCGAGGGCCACGGAGAGGACGACCGGTCATGACGCCCGGTGAGGCGGTCCCGGGACCCGACGGCCGGCTGCGCTGCCCCTGGGGCCTGTCGACCGAGGACTACGTGGCGTACCACGACGAGGAGTGGGGCCGCCCGGTCCACGGCGACGACGCCCTCTTCGAGCGGCTCTGCCTCGAGGCCTTCCAGTCGGGCCTCTCCTGGATCACGATCCTGCGCCGCCGCGAGGGCTTCCGGCAGGCCTTCGACGGCTTCAAGATCGCCTCCGTCGCGGAGTTCGGGGACGAGGACCGCGAGCGGCTCCTCGCCGACGAGGGAATCATCCGCAACCGCGCCAAGATCGACGCGACCCTCGCCAACGCGAAGCTGCTCGCCACCTGGTCCCCCGGCGAACTCGACACCCTGATCTGGTCGTACGCCCCCGATCCGGCGGGCCGCCCGGTCCCGCGCACGGTCGCGGACGTCCCGGCCGTCACGGACGAGTCCACGGCCCTCTCGAAGGCCCTCAAGAAGCGAGGCCTCCGCTTCATCGGCCCCACCACGGCGTACGCCCTGATGCAGGCCTGCGGCCTCGTCGACGACCACCTGAAGGAGTGCGTGGCCCGGGGCGGCAGGTAGCCGATCCGGCCTGCCCGGAAGACGGCCCCTAGCGGCCCAGGTACTTCGGCTTCTCCTTGGCGATGAAGGCGCGGACCGCGATCGTGTGGTCCTCCGAGGAGCCCGCCAGGGTCTGGAGCTCCTCCTCCTTCTCCAGGGCCTCGGCGAGCGAGTGGTCGGCGCCGTAGGCGAGGGACTCCTTCAGGGCCGCGTACGCCACGGTGGGGCCCTCCGCGAGGGTGCGGGCGACCTTCTCGGCCTCGGCGGCCAGGTCGGCGGCCGGGACCAGACGGTTCACGATGCCGAGCTCGTACGCCTCCTGGGCGCTGATCGACCGCGGGAAGAGCAGCAGGTCCGACGCCCGGCTCGCGCCGATCAGCCGGGGCAGCGTCCAGGACACGCCCGAGTCGGCGGTCAGTGCGACGCCCGCGAACGAGGTGTTGAACGAGGCCGTGTCGGCGACCACCCGGTAGTCCGCCGCGAGCGCGAAGCCGAAGCCGGCCCCGGCCGCGACGCCGTTCACACCCGCCACCACCGGCTTGCGCATCCCCGCGAGCGCCTTGGTGATCGGGTTGTAGTGATCGCGGACCGTGTTCATGGTCGCGCGCGTGCCGTTCTCCTGGTCCGCCATGAGGAGACCCACGTGCTCCTTCAGGTCCTGCCCGACGCAGAACGCCCGCTCGCCGGCCGCCGTGAGCAGGACCGCACGTACGGCGGGGTCCGCCGCAGCCGTCTCCGCCGCGTCCCGGAGCGCGACCTTCGCCGCCACGTTCATGGCGTTCATGGCCTCGGGCCGGTTGAGCGTGATGGTCGCGAGTCCGTCGCTCACTTCGTAAAGGACCGTGTCGGCCATGGGGTTCCCTTCGCCTCTTTGCGTGGTTGACCAGCCCAGCATGGCGGAGATCACCCCCACCGCACATGTGAGCTGCGTCAAAGGCCGAGAGGCTTCAACCGGACGCCGAGCGGCGAAGTATCGCAGGCCGATCGCCGAAATGTGGGGTTTTGCGAGAGCGCGTTGCGCAAGCGATGCCATTCGATGTTGGTCATCGGGTCCTGCCATGCGGGATAATGACCTGGAAGCAATGTGTTCGAAGCCGGTGAAGCGTGCTCCACATCATGGAGCTGCCCGGCTGACAAAGAGCTGGTTTCAGGAAGGGGAACAAGCATGGCGGCCATGAAGCCGCGGACGGGTGACGGCCCGCTCGAGGTGACCAAGGAGGGGCGGGGCATCGTCATGCGCGTTCCGCTCGAAGGCGGCGGTCGGCTTGTCGTCGAGCTGACCCCGGACGAGGCCCAGGCACTGGGCGACGCTCTGAAGCAGGTCGTCGGCTGACCCTCTTCTCCACGATTCCCCACCGCTGCCCCGGTACGGCCCGCCCGTACCGGGGCAGCGGTGCGTCGGGGCGCGGGAGAGGGTCGATCTCGTCGTGCGGGTGTCTCGTACGGATGACGCGTGCGCGTGCCAGGGGGCGCCGGGCGCCTCAGCCCCGGCGTACCGCGCAGAGCAGGCCGTCGCCCACCGGCAGCAGGGAGGGGACGAGCTCCTGGCTCTCGCGCACCGCGCGCAGCAGTTCACGGACCCGCTGGACCTCCGCCGGCTGCGCGCCCGAGTCGACCGTGCGGCCGTCCGCGAAGACACCCTCGAAGCAGACGAGACCCCCAGGCCGGAGCAGGCGCAACGATTCAGCGAGGTAGTCCAGGTACTCGAGCCGGTCGCCGTCGCAGAACACGAGGTCGTACCCGCCGTCCGCGAGGCGCGGCAGGACGTCGAGGGCGCGGCCCGGGATGAAACGGGCCCGGTTCCCGGCGAAGCCGGCCGCGCGGAACGCCGTCTTCGCGAGCTGCTGGCGCTCCGGCTGGAGGTCCACCGTCGTCAGGACGCCGTCCGGCCGCATCCCGAGCAGCAGATAGATGCCCGACACGCCCGTGCCGGTCCCGATCTCGGCCACCGCCTTGGCGTCCGCCGTCGCGGCGAGCAGGCGCAGCGCACCACCGGTGCCCGGCGACACCGAGGGCAGCCGTGCCTCCTGGGCCCGCTCCCGGGCCCAGCGCAGAGCATCGTCCTCGGCGACAAAGGCGTCGGCGAACGACCAGCTCGTCTGCCGGTTGGCGGTAATGGCCCTCTCCTGTCCCCGTAGTTGACGCAACGGTGACTGTATCCGCTGTCAGCGGGAACCCGCTGATGGGACCGTGCGTTCACCAGGGGTGGGACGCGACAGGGGACAGCCGGGCGACCGGGTTCCAAATTCGCGTAAAGATTCTTATCCGGAGCTAACGGGCGGGGTGGCTATGGTAGGGGCTCCACTGGACACCACCAGAGCCGACAGGGGAGGTGCGGCTGCGCCTGTGGATCGGGGAGGAGTGCTTCGGCGTCTTCTCAGGTCGGCGGGTGAGCCGAAATCCGTGACCGAGACCGCTGACCGATTCCGCTCCACCGACTCCGCTCCCACCACCGCGACCTTCGCATCGGATGCGGAATCGCAGGCGTGGACTCCGCCCACCTGGGAGGAGATCGTCAGCACGCACAGTGGCCGGGTCTATCGCCTCGCCTACCGCCTCACGGGCAATCAGCACGACGCCGAGGACCTGACGCAGGAGGTCTTCGTCCGCGTCTTCCGCTCGCTGTCGACGTACACGCCGGGCACCTTCGAGGGCTGGCTCCACCGCATCACCACCAACCTCTTCCTCGACATGGTCCGCCGCAAGCAGCGCATCCGCTTCGACGCGCTCGCCGACGACGCCGCCGAGCGACTGCCCAGCCGCGAGCCCTCGCCGCAGCAGGTCTTCAACGACACGCACTTCGACGCCGACGTGCAGCAGGCCCTCGACACCCTCGCGCCCGAGTTCCGTGCCGCGGTCGTCCTCTGCGACATCGAAGGCCTGTCGTACGAGGAGATCGCCGCGACCCTCGGCGTGAAGCTCGGCACCGTCCGCAGCCGGATCCACCGCGGGCGCTCCCACCTCCGCAAGGCGCTCAAGCACCGCTCGCCCGAGGCACGGGCGGAGCGTGCCCTGGCCTCCGTCGGATGGGAGGCAGGGACAGCGTGAGCGGCACACGTCCCTCGTCACCGACCCCCGCGGAACACCACCTCGGGGACCGGCTGGCCGCGCTCGTCGACGGCGAACTCGGCCATGACGCCCGCGAGCGGGTCCTCGCCCACCTCGCGACCTGCGCCCGCTGCAAGGCCGAGGCCGACGCGCAGCGCACCCTGAAGAGCGTCTTCGCGTCCGCCGCGCCCCCGCCGCCCTCCGAGGGCTTCCTCGCCCGGCTCCAGGGCCTCCCCGGAGGCCCCGGCGAACCGGGAGCGCCCGGAGGCCCGAGAGGGCCCCTGGAGCAGTTCCTCGGCTCCGGCGGGGTGAAGTCCGACGGCTTCGCCACGGCGGCGGTCGTCACCCCGCACCCCCCGCACACCGGTTTCCGCATCCACGACGTCGGCGACCGCGCCTCCGGATCCTCCTGGCGCGGGCGGCGCTTCGCCTTCGCGGCGGCCAGCGCCGTCTCGTTCGCGGCGATCGCCCTCGGCGGCACCCTGCCCCTCGAAGCCTCGGTGAACGCGAGCGGGCGGGGCGGCCAGGGCACGGGCAGCGCCGTCACCCCGCTGCGCGCCGCCGCCACGGGCACCGGCGGCGGCACCGCCGTGACCCGGGGCACGCGCTCCGGCGAGCGCGGCGCCCAGTCGGTCGACGCGGGGCCGACGGATCCGGCCGCCCCGCTGTCGTCGGTGGCCCCGGCGGTGCCGCACGGGCCGGTGGCGCCGCACGCGCCCCTGGCCGCGGGGAACACGGGCACGCTCCCGGCGGGCACGGTTCCCGCCGGCGCGGTCCCGCCGGACGCGGTGCGCTCCGCCGCCGCGCCGCTGTCGGCGGTGCGGCTCCAGAACCCCGCCCCGCAGTCGCTCCTCGCCCTGTCGCCGTTCATACGACCGACGGGTCCGGCCCTCCAGCTGGCCTTCGCCCCCGGGCCGAGCCCGGCGCCCAGTCCGACGACCAGACCGCTCGGCTCCCACCGCTGACCCGCGACCTGGTTGAATCCAGGGACACGGGCGCCCGACCCAGGGGCGCGGACGGGTCTGCGGGGTGCGGGGAGAGCATGAACAACGGGAAGCCGAACTGGTGGAGCCGGCCTTCGAGCACACCGGAGGCGGCGCGGATACCCTCGCCGCCTCCGACCGGGGACACGGCCGACGACGGTGACTTTCCCCTGCCCGCGCCGCAGCCACCGGCCGGGGGTGCCGCCGGAACGCCGGACGCCCCCGCCGTGGCGGAGGTGACGGACCGTTCCGAGGTGACGGATACGGCGGACACGGCGGTGGCATCCGAGGTCGCCGCCGCTGACGCGCCCGGGGCCGCGCCCGTCGTTCTCCTGACCAAGAGCGAGCCCCCCGCCCCGGCCGTCGACGCCCCGGCGGACCTCTCTCCGACGGACCACTCTCCCCAGGACCTTCCGGTGGCCGACGCTCCTCTGCCCGACGCCCCCGTGGCACCCGCGCCCGCGCCCCTGCACGCGCCCGACGAGTACCGGACGCCGCCCTACGGGGAGCCGGGCCCCTGGGCGCCCGCACCGCCCGTACAGCGCCCGTCGGCGCCCGTACCGCCGCCGGGGGCCCACATGCCCCCCGTACCGCCTCAGGCCCACCCCCAGCCCCAGCCGCACCCCCAGCCGCACCCGCAGGCCGGTGCGCCCTGGGTGCAGTACGACCCCTGGGGGGCCGGCGGGCCCGTACTGCCGCCCGCGCCGGTCAAGAAGTCCCGCAAGGGGCTCGCCGTCGTGGGGGCGCTCGTCTTCGCGCTCGTCACCGGCGTCATCGGCGGCGGGATCGGCGCGTACGTCGAGCGGAACGGCGGGCTCACCACCGTCGAACTGCCGCAGGCGGACGCCGGGGACACCGGCCGTGCCCCCGACAGCGTCGCCGGGATCGCGGCCAGCGCCCTGCCCGGCGTCGTCACCCTGCATGTCAGGGGCGGCGGTTCGTCCGGCACCGGCACCGGCTTCGTCCTCGACACCAAGGGCCACATCCTCACCAACAACCACGTCGTCGACGCGGCCGAGTCCTCCGAGGACATCTCGGTGACCTTCTCCAGCGGCGAGACCGCCCGCGCCAAGGTCGTCGGCAAGGACACCGGCTACGACCTGGCCGTCGTCCAGGTCACCGGCGTCTCGGGCCTCAAGCCGCTGCCGCTCGGCAACTCCGACAACGTCCGCGTCGGCGACCCCGTCGTCGCCATCGGCGCCCCCTTCGACCTCTCCAACACGGTCACCTCCGGGATCATCAGCGCCAAGGAGCGCCCGATCACCGCCGGCGGCGAGAAGGGCGACGGCAGCGACATCAGCTACGTCGACGCGCTCCAGACCGACGCGCCCATCAACCCCGGCAACTCCGGCGGCCCGCTCCTCGACTCCAAGGCCCGGGTCATCGGCATCAACAGCGCGATCCGCGCCGCCGGCGGCGGCTCCGGCGAGGGCGACGGCGGCAGCGCCTCCCAGCCCGGCTCGATCGGCCTCGGCTTCGCCATACCGATCAACCAGGGCAAGCGCGTCGCCGAGGAGCTCATCAACACCGGCAAGGCCACCCACCCGGTCATCGGTGTGAGCCTCGACATGCAGTTCAACGGCGACGGCGCCCGCGTCGGCGAGAAGGGCAAGGACGGCTCCGCCTCCGTCACGCCCGGCGGCCCCGCGGCCAAGGCGGGGCTCCGGCCCGGCGACGTCATCACCAAGGTCGACGGCCAGCGGGTGCACAACGGCGAGGAGCTGATCGTGAAGATCCGCGCCCACCGTCCCGGCGACCGGCTCGAGCTCACCCTGACCCGTGGTGGCAAAGAGCTGACGAAGACGCTGACGCTCGGCTCCTCGCAGGGCACCTGAGCGTCATGTGGCCGACATCGAGAGGTACCCGTCCGGCGGTTCGGGCGGGTACCGTGGACCGGGCCCTTGACCGGCATGAAGGAGCTACTACGTGTTCAGCGACATAGGCGCACTCGAGCTGGTGGCGCTCGTGGTCCTCGCCGTGCTCGTCTTCGGGCCGGACAAGCTCCCGAAGGTCATCCAGGACGTCTCGCGCTTCATCCGGAAGGTCCGTGAGTTCTCGGACAGCGCGAAGGAGGACATCCGCAGCGAGCTGGGGCCGGACTTCAAGGACTTCGAGTTCGAGGACCTCAACCCCAAGACGTTCCTGCGGAAGCAGCTGGACCAGAACGAGGACCTCAAGGAGTTGAAGGAGCTGCGCGGCACCTTCGACCTCAAGAAGGAGATGAACGAGGTCGCCGACGCGGTCCACGGCCGGGACAGCGCCCCCGCCGCCGCACCCGCCGGGGTCAACGGCTCCACTCCCGACCTGCTCAAGAAGCAGGACAAGCGAGACGATCAGGGCGCTGTCGAGCGTCCGCCGTACGACTCCGACGCGACCTGACGACGGGCTGTCACCGTCCCGGTGCGTCCCGGTGGCTATCCTCACCTCTGTTGACGGAACGAGGAGGCGGCCGAGATGGAGACCACGAGTCGGGTGGAGGGCGTACCCGCGGCCCGGCGGACCGCCGAGGGCTATCTGCGCGCGCCCTTCGCCTGGTACGGCCTGGACGAGGCGTTCACCGGGCCCCGCTGGCTGATGCAGGTCGGCACGGCGGCGGACGGCAGCGTGCAGCACGGGTCGACCGGGCACGGTGACACGCCGACCATAAAGACGGACGCGAGCGCCGCGGAGAAGGAGCGGTTCGCGGTCGTCGTGACGGTCGCGGCGAGCCCCGTACGGCGCACCGGCGACGGGACCGGCGTCCTCGACGCCACCACCGTCTCCTCGGCCGCCTGGCTGGCCGGTTCGGGGCTGCTCGTCCACACCTGGCCCGCCTCGCTCGACCACGCGACGCGGGACAACTGGCTGGACCAGCAGACCGAGACGGCCTTCGAGCTCGCCGACGACCTCGACGGTCCGCCGTGGTCGACGCTGTCGCTTCCGGTGGACGGGGTTCCGATGCCGTTCCACTACCGGGAGTCGGAGTTCGGGTGGGTCCTCGCGGGCTCCGCGGAGGGCGTCCACATCGGGGCGTACGGGCGGGGGATGAGCGCGTACGGGCTCGGGTTCTCGCAGATCAAGGACCTCGACGCGTACGCGTAGACAGGACGTACGCGTAGACATGGCGAAGGGCGCCCCCTCGGGGGCGCCCTTTTCCCTGCCTCAGAACTTGTTGCGCGGGGTGATGCCCAGGCTCATGCCCGAGAGGCCGCGCTGGCGGCCGCCCAGCTTGCCGGCGATGGCGCGGAGCGCCGCGCCCGCCGGGGAGTCCGGGTCGGAGAGGACGACCGGCTTGCCCTCGTCGCCGCCCTCGCGGAGCCGTACGTCGATCGGGATCGAGCCGAGGACCGGGACCGTCGCGCCCGTCGTCCGCGTCAGCCCGTCCGCGACCCGCTGGCCGCCGCCCGTGCCGAACACGTCGACCATCTCGTCGCAGTGCGGGCACGGCAGGCCCGCCATGTTCTCCACGACGCCGACGATCTTCTGGTGCGTCTGGACGGCGATCGAGCCGGCCCGCTCGGCGACCTCGGCGGCCGCCTGCTGCGGGGTGGTGACGACCAGGATCTCCGCGTTGGGGACGAGCTGGGCGACGGAGATCGCGATGTCGCCGGTGCCCGGGGGCAGGTCGAGCAGGAGGACGTCCAGGTCGCCCCAGTACACGTCCGCGAGGAACTGCTGGAGCGCCCGGTGCAGCATCGGGCCGCGCCACACGACCGGCGCGTTGCCCGGGGTGAACATGCCGATGGAGATCACCTTCACGCCGTGCGCCGACGGCGGCATGATCATGTTCTCGACCTGGGTCGGACGCCCGTCCGCGCCCAGCATCCGCGGCACGCTGTGCCCGTAGATGTCGGCGTCGACGACACCGACCTTCAGGCCGTCGGCGGCCATCGCCGCGGCCAGGTTCACGGTCACGGAGGACTTGCCGACACCGCCCTTGCCGGACGCCACCGCGTACACCCTGGTCAGCGAGCCGGGTTTCGCGAACGGCACCTCGCGCTCGGCGCTCGTGCCGCGCAGCGCCGCCGCCAGCTCCTTGCGCTGCTCGTCGCTCATCACGTCCAGCGTGACGTCGACGCCGGTGACGCCCTCGACACCGGCGACGGCGTCGGTCACGCGCTGCGTGATGGTGTCCCGCATCGGGCACCCGGAGACGGTCAGGTAGACCGTGACGGCGACCTTGCCGTCCGGTTCGATCTCCACCGACTTGACCATGCCGAGCTCAGTGATCGGTTTGTTGATCTCGGGGTCGTTCACCGTCGCCAGTGCTGCGAGCACCGCGTCTTCCATAGCCATACCGACGATGGTACGGCGCCGACCACCGGGCCATGAAAGCCCTGTCAACGGTCGGGTACGTCACTTCGCCGGGTGTCGCCGGACGGGAATAGATCGCGCTGCTCCTCCAGGTCCTTGATGAGGTCCTGGAGCTCCGAGCGGATCCAGTCGCGCGTGGCGACCTCGCCGAGGCCCATCCGGAGCGCCGCGATCTCCCGCGTCAGGTACTCGGTGTCGGCGATCGACCGCTCGTTCTGCTTCCGGTCCTGCTCCAGATTGACCCGGTCCCGGTCGTCCTGCCGGTTCTGGGCGAGCAGGATCAGCGGCGCCGCGTACGAGGCCTGGAGGGACAGCGCGAGCGTCAGGAAGATGAACGGGTACTCGTCGAACTTCAGCGCTCCGGGCGCGAAGATGTTCCACGCGACCCAGACGATGATCGTCAGGGTCATCCAGACGAGGAACCGGCCCGTCCCCAGGAACCGGGCGATCCGCTCCGAGAGCCGCCCGAAGGCCTCGGGGTCGTACTCCGGGAGGAGTCTCGCCCGCCGTTCGCGCGGCAGGTCGAGCCGGATGCGGGGGCCCGGCCGGTCCCGCTCCCTGTCCCGCTCGCGCTCCCGGTCCTGCGTACGCTCAGCGGCCATGTCCGGCCCCCTCCTCGTGGAACTCGGTCTCGCGCCAGTCCTCCGGCAGCAGGTGGTCCAGTACGTCGTCGACGGTGACCGCGCCGAGCAGCGAACCGCCCTCGTCCACCACGGGCGCCGCGACCATGTTGTACGCGGCGAGATAGCTGGTGACCGCGGGCAGCGGGGTGTCCGGGCCCAGCGGCGGCAGATCGCTGTCCACGAGCGAGCTGACCAGCGTGAACGGCGGATCGCGCAGCAGCCGCTGGAAATGGACCGTGCCCAGGTACTTGCCCGTCGGCGTCTCGTCCGGCGGCCGGCACACGTACACCTGCGCGGCGAGCGCCGGGGACAGGTCCTGCTGCCGGACCCGGGCGAGCGCGTCCGCGACCGTCGCGTCCGGCCGCAGCACGATCGGCTCGGTCGTCATCAGACCGCCCGCCGTGCGCTCCTCGTACGCGAGGAGCCGGCGCACGTCGGCCGCGTCGTCCGGCTGCATCAGGGTGAGGAGCCGTTCCTTGTCCTCCTCGGGCAGCTCGGACAGCAGGTCGGCCGCGTCGTCGGGGTCCATCGCCTCCAGGACGTCGGCCGCGCGCTCCTCCTTCAGCTTGCCGAGGATCTCGATCTGGTCGTCCTCCGGAAGCTCTTCGAGGACGTCGGCGAGCCGGTCGTCGTCGAGCGCGGCGGCCACCTCCGCGCGCCGTTTGGGGGAGAGGTGGTGCAGCGCGTTGGCGACGTCGGCGGGACGCAGCCGCTCGAAGGTGGCGACGAGGCTCTCGGCGCCCTGCCCGTGCTCCTCCAGGGAGAAACCGGTGACGGCCGACCACTCGACGGTCAGCGTCTCACCCTTGCGGCGCAGCGCCCCGCCCTTGCCGCGCCGCACGAAGACCTTGTCGATCTCCCAGTCGCGGCGGGCGGGCAGCTGCTGGATGGCGACGTCGAGGACGCTGACCTCCTCGCCCGTCTCCACCAGCGTCACCCGCCGGTCGAGGAGCTCGCCGAGGACGAGCCGCTCGGTCGGGCGCTGCTCGAAGCGGCGCATGTTGACCACGCCGGTGGTGATGACCTGCCCGGACTGGACGCCGGTGATCCGGGTCATGGGGACGAACACCCGGCGGCGGCTGAGGACCTCCACGACCATGCCGAGCAGCCGCGGCGGCCTGCGCCCGACCCGGAGCATGGCCACCAGGTCGCTGACCCGGCCGACCTGGTCGCCGACGGGGTCGAAGACGGGGACCCCCGCGAGGTGGGAGACGAAGATCCGGGGGGCGCCTGCCGCCATGCCACGCGCCTCCTCGGTGCCGCACGATTCGAATCACTGCAGATCGGCGCAGATCCCTGCGGAGCTCTGCCGGGTTCAGGCTAGCCCGTGCCGTTCCGCCCCGCCCCGGCAGCGCCTCCGTACGGCTGCCGCCGGGTCCGTCACCCGGCCCGGGTACGCTGCGGTCTGCCGTTCCCCCCACCTCGGCTCCGACACCGGACCCGGCGCTTCCGCCGGGCCGGAAGCGCGGTAGTCTCCCCGGCCCGGCACTCGGTACGGGCCCACGGCCCGTCGCCCACCCCCACGACACGAGAGGCGCGCAGATGACCGTCCGTACCCCGTCATCGCGTATCCGCGGGGCTGCCACGCCCCTGGCGCTCTGCGCCGCACTGACGGTGGGACTCTCGGCCTGCGCGGCCGACCCGGACGAGGGGACCAACGGGGTCGGCAAGCTCTCCGCGCCCGAGATCGAGGGCAAGGCGCGGTCGGCCGCGGACACGGCGAAGGCCGTACGGCTCTCCGGGACCCTGGTCAGCAAGGGCGACACCTTCAAGCTGAACATGCGCCTCAAGCAGGACGGCGCCACCGGTTCCGTGACGACGAAGAACAGCACCTTCGAGCTGCTGCGGGTCGGCGACGCGCTCTATCTGAAGGCCGACGCGGGCTTCTGGGCGCACGACACCGAGGACGGCGGCGGGCCGACGGAGGCGGACGCGGAGGCCGCCGACAAGCTGGACGACATGTACGTGAAGGTGCCGCAGGGCGACCCCTCGTACAAGCAGCTGCGCGGCTTCACCGACATGGGTCTGCTCCTCGACGGGCTGATCGGCCTGCACGGCGACAAGGTCAAGGGAGACCGGGACCGGATCGGCGGGGTCCGAACGGTCAAGGTCAAGGGCGGCGAGGGCGGCGAGGGCGGCACCCTCGACGTGGCCCTCGAGGGCTCCCCGTACCCGCTGCAGTTCGCGCGGGGCGGGGGAGCGGGGGTCGTGGTGCTCTCCGAGTGGAACAAGGACTTCCCGCTCGCCCCGCCGTCGAAGGAGGAGACCCTCGACTACGGCAAGCAGCTGCCCCGGACCTAGCCCCGGACGTACGACCGCCGGCGGCGCCCGGGCACCGGTCCGGGAAAGACCGCTCGCCGCCGGGACCGACTACCGCCGACGGAGCTTGAGGAGCAGTCTCGGGAGACCGGCCGGGACCGGGTCGCGGGTCGTGGCCCCCGAGGGCGGCGGTACGGCCGCCAGGGAGCCGTCCGGCAGCTCCGTGGTCACCGCGCGCGGGTCGAGCCGCAGCACCCGGCACTCGCGCGCCCAGCGGCCCGTCATGGCCTCGCCGTCGGGCGCGTTGAGCCGCTTGCCCTTGAGCTCGGCGACCGCCGCGTCCCACTCCTCGGTTCCGGCGGAGAGTTCCCGTACGGCGGCCGTCCACGCCACGAGCCGGCCGCCCTTGTCCTTGCTGCGGACCGTCACCTCGGCCGTACCGCCGTCGAGCAGACCGGGCAGCGGCTGCTCGCCGGGGCCGTCGCCGACGACGAGCGCGGCGCCGTCGTGCCAGACGTGCCAGAGCGCGCGGACGGGGCCGGTGCCGCGCACCCAGACGAGGCCGGACTTCTTGGTGGCCTCCTCGACGAGGAAGAGCTCTTCGGTCATGGCCCGAAGCCTAACGGCACGTCGAGGGCGGGTCCGGCGGATCATGGCCGGGGTCGCGACGCCTGGCACGGCACCTCGCCGCGTTGCCGAAACGCCTGAATAGCTCCGCTATTAAGGCGCTCCGGCGCCTTGCGATGTACCGCACCAGACGCCGCGCCCTATCCGGCCCTGATCCGCCGGACCCGCCCTAAAGCCAGCCGTTGCGCTTCAGGGTGCGGTGGATGGTGAAGCAGATGGCCACGATGCCGGTCAGCACCATCGGGTAGCCGTACTTCCAGTGCAGCTCCGGCATGTGGTCGAAGTTCATGCCGTAGACGCCGCAGACCGCCGTGGGGACGGCGACGATCGCCGCCCACGAGGTGATCTTGCGCATGTCCTCGTTCTGCGCGACGGTCGCCTGCGCCAGATTGGCCTGGAGGATCGAGTTCAGGAGCTCGTCGAAGCCGACGACCTGCTCCTGGACGCGGGCGAGGTGGTCGGCGACGTCACGGAAGTACTTCTGGATGTCGGGGTCGACCAGCCGCATCGGCCGCTCGCTGAGCAGCTGCATCGGGCGGAGCAGCGGCGTGACGGCCCGCTTGAACTCCAGCACCTCGCGCTTGAGCTGGTAGATCCGGCCGGTGTCCGTACCCCGCGTGGCGCCCTTCGCGGCCGGCGAGAAGACGTCGATCTCCAGCTGGTCGATGTCGAGTTCGACGGCGTCGGCGACCGCGATGTAGCCGTCGACGACATGGTCGGCGATGGCGTGCAGCACGGCCGAGGGGCCCTTGGCGAGCAGCTCGGGCTCGCCCTGGAGGCGGTGCCGGAGGTTGCGCAGGGAGCCCTGGCCGCCGTGCCGGACGGTGATGACGAAGTCGGGGCCGGTGAAGCACATGACCTCGCCGGTCTCCACGACCTCGCTGGTCGCGGTGAGTTCGGCGTGCTCCACGTAGTGGATGGTCTTGAAGACGGTGAAGAGGGTGTCGTCGTACCGCTCCAGCTTGGGCCGCTGGTGGGCGTGGACGGCGTCCTCGACGGCCAGCGGGTGCAGCCCGAACTCGGCGGCGATACCGGCGAATTCGGCCTCCGTCGGCTCGTGCAGACCGATCCAGGTGAAGCCGCCGCTCTCGCTCACCTGGCGCATCGCGCCCCGAGGGGTGAGGCACTCGCTGTCGTCGACACGGCGCCCGTCGCGGTAGACCGCGCAGTCGACCACGGCGCTTGAGGCCGAGTGGTCACGGGTGGGGTCGTACGAGGTGTACGTGGTGGGGGTCTTGCGCAGGGGGTGCCGCAGGCTCGGACGGACGGCTGCGCGCAGGTCACGGATCATCGACATGGGCGTGCTCCTTCACGGAGAGGCCGTCGGCGAGCGTGGCACAGCCCGGAATGGGGACGGGGAGTCAGGTCGTCCACAAAGCGGGCGGCACCGAGGGATCGCGGTGACGGCGTTCGCTACAGACAGGCAAAGGCGAGATGCTCTTCCGTCGTGCGAGATGCCGGGGAGCGGAGTCCGTACGGAGAGGTACGGGCCGGAATCACCGGAGAGTCGTACGCACCGGGCTCGGGTGCGGGGCGGAAGAGCGGCTGGTACTGCCCGACCGACTTCGGTCCATCGCAGCCCCACCTCCTCCGGCCGGTCCCTCGTGAGGGATGACGTGTGACGAGTAGTCAGGAGTTCGGGACTCCCGACCAGCGGCCAAGACTATCAGCCGACAGAGGGTCAATCCCTTCCTTTGCCCGTTCCGTACGCGCTTTATGCTCAACCCATGGGAGAAGTTCTTGCTCTGGTCGAGGCCCGGTTGCGTACGGCCCTCGGAGAACCGGACGCGCGCGCCGCGGTGACGTTTCTCGGCACGGACCGGATCGAGGTGCTCCGATTCATGGACGGCGATCTCGTGCGGTACGCGACCCTCGGCATGTCGGCCCAGCCGATGGCCGACCCGACCGCCGCCCTCGCCGACCCCGTGAAGGGCCCGCGCGCGGAGCTCGTCCTGACGGTGCGCGGCGGACTCGCCGACACCGACAAGGTGCTGCGCCCGCTCGCCGTCCTCGCCTCCACCCCCCAGGTCGAGGGCGTGATCGTGGCCCCCGGCGCCTCGCTCGACGTCGGCGAGCCGCTCTGGCCGGGCGCCGCCTTCAGCTCCGTCCTCGTCGCGGAGTCCGGCGGCCTGATCGAGGACCTGGAACTCGACGAGCCGATGGACCCCGTGCGCTTCCTGCCGCTCCTCCCGATGACCTCGAACGAGGCCGCGTGGAAGCGGGTGCACGGGGCGCAGGCCCTGGAGGAGCGCTGGCTCGCGCAGGGCACGGACCTGCGCGACCCGCTGCGCAGGTCCGTGAACCTGGACTGAGCGAGGTCCGTGAACCCCGGCCGAGTGACGTGGGCCCGCGCCCGACCGAGGTCCGTGAACCCCGGCCGGACGACGGTGTCCGCACCGGCGGCCGGGGTCCGTGAACCCCGGTCGGGCGCCGCGGGTCGCGCCGGCGACCGAGGGTGAACGGCACGGGCCGGACGGGTGATCGTCCGTGGCCGTCCTTGACGCCGGGCTCCGGGGGTAGGACCGTTGAGCCCTATGAGGGGCGAACCCAGTTGTCCGAAGTGTGGTGGCCGGGTCAGGGCGCCCGGGCTGTTCGCCGACTCCTGGCAGTGCGACGTGCACGGCTCGGTGCACCCGCTCCAGCCCGTGATCCCGCCCAGTGTCGAGGCGCTCGGCGTCGTGGTGCATCGGTCCCAGGTGCCGGTGTGGATGCCGTGGCCCCTGCCCGTCGGCTGGCTCTTCACCGGAGTCGCGTACGCCGGTGACGACCGCAGCGGGGGACGCGCGACCGCCGTCGCCTGCTCGGGCCCGGGACCGCTCGGCGGCCTCGGCGAGCTGCTGCTGATCGCGGAGGAACTGGGAGTCGGCCTCGGCGCGCGGTACGCGGGCATCGACGGCCCCGACCCGGGCGCCGGCATGGCCATCGACAAGCCCCCGCAGACGAAGGTGCTCGCCGCAGGACGGCCCACCCCGCTCTGGCACGTCAACGGCACGCCCCACGACCGCGCGGTGTTCGCGGGGGAGGCGCGCGGCCTCTGGCTCTGGGCGATCGTCTGGCCCGAGCAGTCCGGCCTCCTGATGTACGACGAACTGGTCCTGACGGACCTGCGGGACGCGGGCGCCGAGGTCGAACTGCTCCCGTGCGGCGCCCTGACGCCGAGGCTCCTCGGCTAGACCCCTGGGACGGAGCCGGGGGCGGATCGTGGCCCGGGTGCGCTCGTGGAACCGTACAAGCGTGTTCGATTCGCCCGTTATGCTGGAGCGTCCCTCGTCCGTCCCGAGCCCCCGGAGTACCGCGTCGTGCGCATCGATCTGCACACCCACTCCACGGCCTCCGACGGTACGGACACCCCGGCCGAGCTCGTTCGGAACGCCGCGGCGGCGGGACTCGACGTCGTCGCGCTCACGGACCACGACACCACCCGCGGTCACGCCGAGGCGATCGACGCGCTCCCCGAGGGGCTGACCCTCGTCACCGGCGCCGAGCTGTCCTGCCGGGTCGACGGCATCGGCCTGCACATGCTCGCGTACCTCTTCGACCCGCTGGAGCCCGCGCTCCTCGCCGAGCGCGAGCTCGTCAGGGACGACCGGGTGCCGCGCGCGCGGGCCATGGTCGGCAAGCTCCAGGAGCTGGGCGTCCCGGTCACCTGGGAGCAGGTCGCCAGGATCGCGGGCGACGGTTCCGTGGGCCGCCCGCACGTCGCGGAGGCGCTCGTCGAGCTCGGTGTCGTACCGGACGTGTCCGGGGCGTTCACGCCGGAGTGGCTCGCCGACGGCGGCCGGGCGTACGTCGGGAAGCACGAGCTCGACCCGGTCGAGGCGATCCGTCTGGTCAAGGCGGCCGGCGGGGTCACCGTCTTCGCGCACCCGCTCGCCGTCAAGCGCGGCCAGGTGCTGCCCGAGGCCTCGATAGCCCGGCTCGCCGAGGCCGGACTCGACGGCATCGAGGTCGACCACATGGACCACGACGAGGCGACGCGCGCGCGGCTGCGCGGGCTCGCGAAGGAACTGGGTCTGCTGACCACCGGCTCCAGCGACTACCACGGCAGCCGCAAGACCTGCCGTCTCGGCGAGTACACGACCGACCCCGAGATCTACGGCGAGATCACCCGCCGTGCGGCGGGGGCCTTCCCGGTCCCCGGCGCCGGGGGAACCTCCGTCTAGTCCCGGGCCGGGCTCTCCGCCCCGTTCCCGCCGTCCCACCGCTCCGGAGGCGGGCCACCGCGCCCGCCCCCGCGCGCCCGCCCACTCCGCGCACCCCACGCGGCCGCGTACGGCTCTCCGCCGTGCGACGGCGGCGCCTCACCCTGCCCCTTCGGCGGAATCCCGCATTCCGGTGGCAGGGGTGACACCCCACCGTTCCACCTCTCCCGCAAGGCACCCCACCGTGTTCGACGTCGCCGTCTTCGGCTCGCTGTTCCTGACCCTCTTCGTGATCATGGATCCCCCCGGGATCACCCCGATCTTCCTCGCCCTCACCTCCGGCCGCGCGGCCAAGGTGCAGCGCCGGATGGCCTGGCAGGCCGTCGCCGTGGCCTTCGGCGTCATCACCGTCTTCGGCATCCTCGGGCAGCAGATCCTCGACTACCTGCACGTCTCCGTCCCCGCGCTGATGATCGCGGGCGGTCTCCTGCTGCTGCTCATCGCGCTCGACCTGCTCACCGGCAAGACCGACGAGCCGAAGCAGACCAAGGACGTGAACGTCGCCCTCGTCCCCCTGGGCATGCCCCTGCTCGCCGGCCCCGGCGCCATCGTCTCCGTCATCCTCGCCGTGCAGAACGCCGACGGCGCGTCCGCGCAGGTCTCCGTCTGGGCCGCCATCGTCGCCATGCACGTCGTGCTCTGGCTGACCATGCGGTACTCGCTGCTGATCATCCGGGTCATCAAGGACGGCGGCGTGGTCCTGGTGACCCGCCTCGCCGGCATGATGCTCTCCGCCATCGCGGTGCAGCAGATCATCAACGGCGTCACCCAGGTGATCCAGAACGCCTGAGCACCCGGGTCCTGACACCACTGCGCCCCCGTACGGATTCCGCTCTGGCGGAGTCCGTGCGGGGGCGCGGTGCGTGGGGTGGACCCGGCCTGTTACGAGGCCGAGGTCTCGGCGGGGCGGATCCAGATGCGCTGGCCGATCGAAGCGGCCTGCTGCACGATCCGATTGACGGAGGCGGCGTCCACGACGGTCCGGTCGACGGGCGTGCCGTCGATGTCGTCGAGTCGCAGGATTTCGAAGCGCATGGGCTTCTCCCTTCGTCTGAGTTGATCCTCCGTGTGGAGAACTGGTGTGACATACGGGTCCAACGACATGCACCCGGCAAACATTCCTTACGCTAAGGAAAATTTTCGGATGGCTAACTACCGATGGGTAGAGGGTGTGGCGGCCCGGCCCGGAGCGGCGGACAATGAACCCCGTATGAACGACGCAGACACCACTCAGGTGACCGAGACCGACGCCCGCCTGCGCGCAGTCGACGCGCGCCTGGAGCGCACCAATGAGCTCCTCCAACGGATGCTGGCCGAGGTCGCCAAGACTCCCTCCACCCACGCCATCTTCGTCGACGCGGGTTACGTCCATGCTGCGGCCGGGTTGCTTGTGACGGGCACCGAGGACCGGCGCTCCTTCGACCTCGACGCGGAGGGTCTCATCGAGGCCTTCATCGACAAGGCCCGCACGATCTTCGCCGACAGCAGACTGCTCCGCGTCTACTGGTACGACGGGGCGAGACGCCGCATCCACACCCCCGAGCAGCAGGCCATCGCCGAACTCCCCGACGTCAAGGTCCGCCTCGGCAACCTCAACGCCAACAACCAGCAGAAGGGCGTCGACTCCCTCATCCGTACGGACCTGGAGTCCCTAGCCCGCCACCGCGCCATCAGTGACGCCGCCCTCGTCGGCGGCGACGAGGACCTCGTCTCGGCCGTCGAGGCGGCCCAGGGCTACGGCGCCCGCGTCCACCTCTGGGGCATCGAGGCCGCCGAGGGACGCAACCAGGCCGAGGCGCTCCTCTGGGAGGTCGACAGCCAGCGCACCTTCGAGCTCGACTTCTGCCGCCCGTACGTCACCCGCCGCCCCGTCACCACGTACGAGAACGAGAGCGAGCCGCCGCCCTCCCGCGAGGAGGTGCGGTTCATCGGCGCCCAGATCGCGGCGACCTGGCTCGGCGAGCGCGGCCGGGACCGGCTTGCCGAACTCCTGCCGAGCGCGCCCTACCTCCCGGGGCCCGTCGACCAGGACCTGCTCGTCGAGGCGGAACGCCTGCTCAGCCGCTCCCTGCGCGGCCACGCCGCACTCCGGCGCTCCCTGCGGGACGGCTTCTGGCAGCACCTCAAGGCGCAGTTCTGAACCCCGCGGGAGCCTCCGCCCCTTCCCAGAAGCCGGTGAGCAGGTCGGTCAGCTCCCGCGGGTGCGACACGTTGGGGGAGTGGCCCGCGCCCTTCACCACCGTGTGGTGCGCGCCGGTGCGGGCCGCCGCCGCGGCGAGGTCGCCGACGGGCCAGACCATCTCGTCCGTCCCGTACGCGATGTGCACGGGCATCCGCAGCTCGGCCAGCTCGGCCGTACCGTCCTGGCGGCAGAGCAACAGCCGTCCAGCGCCCGCGAGTTGGGTGATCCGGGTCCGCATCCAGCGCCGCCGCAGGAAGACCGCGAGCTCCGGTACGTCGCTCGTGTCCGGCTCCTCGCCCCGGCTGTCCAGCCAGCACATCAGCTGCCAGACCCGCTCCTTCGACAGCAGCGCGAGGCCGACGCGCAGCACCCTGATCCGGATCCGCTGCGGCCTGGTGACCCGGCCGGGGCCCGAGGAGAGCAGGGTGAGCGAACGGAAGGCCGCGGGGGCGATCGTCGCCGCCTCACGGGCGACCAGCCCGCCGAAGGAGTGGCCGAGCAGCTGGACGGGACCGTCCCCGAGGGCCGCCGCCTGCGCCACAGCGTCGAGCGCGAGCGCCCGGCGCCGGTAGGCGGCCCGGCCCCGGGGACCCCGGGACTCGTACTGACCGCGCCCGTCCACCGCCACGGCCCGGTACCCGGCCTCGCTCAGCGGCCCGAGCAGGGCAAGGAAATCCTCCTTGCTGCCCGTGTACCCGGGCAGCAGCAGCACCGTCCCGCGCCGTCGGCCCAGCGGCTCCGTGTCGAGCACGGCGAAATCGCCCCGCGCGGTCACGAGTGCGCGGGCGCGGGTCCGGGGCGGCAGCAGGAGGGAACGGGGCTTGCTCATATCCGGACTGTAACCGGAGGGGCCCCCACCGGGCGGCCGGTGGACGCCGCTGCGGCCCGGCCCCTGGGGAGGGACCGGGCCGCAGCGGCGAGACGGACGGATCAGCTCTCGGGCTGAGCCGCCGCCTTCTTGGTGGTGCGACGGCGCGGGGCCTTCTTGGGCTCCTCCGCCGGGGCCTCGGCGACCGGTTCGGCGGCGGCCTTCTTCGTCGTACGGCGACGGGTCGGCGTCTTCGGCTCGGAGGCGTCAGGGGCCTCGGCCGTGACCGTCTTCTTGGTCGTACGGCGACGGGGAGCCTTCGGGGCCTCCTCGGTGGCCGGCGCGTCGACGGTCTCGGCGACCGGCTGCTCGGCGACCGGCTCCGCGACGGCCTTCTTGGCCGTGCGGCGGCGGGGGGCCTTCTTCGGCTCCTCCACCGGGGCCTCGGCGACGGGCGCGGGGGCGGTCTCGACCACGGGAGCGGCCTCGACGACCGGGGCGGTCTCGACGACCGGAGCCGTGGCGACCGGGGCCTCGATGATCACCGTTCCGACGGCCGCGGTGGCGGCGGCCGGCGAACCGGCGGCCTTGCGGACCACCCGGCGACGGGTCGTCTTCTTCGGCTCCTCCTCGACGACCGGCGCGGGCGCGGCCTCGACGATCACCGTCTCGGCCGGAGCGGAGACGGCCGGCGAACCGGCGGCCTTCCGGACCACCCGGCGACGGCGCGGTGCGGGAACCTCGGCCGTGACCTCGGCGACGGGCGCCACGGGCTCGGCCACCACAGGGGCGGCGGCGACGGGCGCCACCGGCTCGGCGGCGACGGCCTCGGCGACGACCGGCTCCGTCACGGCCTTCTTGACCACGCGGCGGCGGGTCGTCTTCTTCGGCTCGTCCACCCGGGTCTCGGCGACCGTGACCGGAGCGGTCTCGGCCACCGGGGCGGCCGAGGCGGCGCGCAGGGCGGCCGCGGCGGTCTCGACCGTCTGGAACGAACCGGTGTCCTCGACCGGACGGACACGGGGCCGGCGGCGACGCGGGGCCGGAGCCGGCTCCTGGGCCACGGGGGCCGGGGAGACGGGCGCGGCCTTCACGGCCTCAGGACGGGCGGCGGTACGGCCGCGACGGCGGGGGGCCTTCGGCTCGGCCGCCGGGGTCTCGGCGACGGCGGCAGGAGCGGCCTCCGCGACCGGGGCCACGGGAGCGGCCTTCGCGACCGGAGCGGCCTCGACGACCGGGGCCGCCTCGATGACCGGGGCGACGAAAGCGACGGGAGCCACCGTGGCCGACTGGGCGACGGGAGCCGACTGCGCGGCCGGAGCCGACTGGGCGACCGGAGCGGTCTGCGCGAACGGGACGCCCTGCGTCATCGGAGCGGAGCCCGCGGCGCCGACGCGGGTGCGACGGCGGCGGCGCGGGGTGCGCGGACCGGACTCGGCCGCGGCCTCGTCCGTCACCGTCTCGACGGCCGGGGCCGCCGACACCGGAGCGTCGCCGGTCTCGCCGCCACGGGTGCGGCGGCGCTGACGCGGGGTACGCGTCCGCTCGGGGCGCTCCTCGGTCCGCTCGGGCCTGTCGGCCTTCGGGCCGCGGGCACGGCGTCCGCCGGGCTCGCCGAGGTCCTCGAGCTCCTCGGCGCCCAGACCCGCACGGGTCCGCTCGCCGCGGGGCAGGATGCCCTTGGTGCCCGTCGGGATGTCCAGCTCCTCGAACAGGTGCGGGGAGCTGGAGTACGTCTCGACCGGGTCGTGGAAGTCGAGGCCGAGCGCCTTGTTGATGAGCTGCCAGCGCGGGATGTCGTCCCAGTCGACCAGGGTCACGGCGGTGCCCTTGTTGCCCGCGCGGCCGGTGCGGCCCACGCGGTGGAGGAACGTCTTCTCGTCCTCGGGCGACTGGTAGTTGATGACGTGGGTGACGCCCTCGACGTCGATGCCGCGCGCGGCGACGTCGGTGCAGACGAGCACGTCGACCTTGCCGTTGCGGAAGGCGCGCAGCGCCTGCTCGCGGGCGCCCTGGCCGAGGTCGCCGTGGACCGCGCCGGAGGCGAAGCCGCGACGCTCCAGCTGCTCGGCGATGTCGGCCGCCGTGCGCTTCGTACGGCAGAAGATCATCGCGAGCCCGCGGCCGTTGGCCTGCAGGATGCGGGAGACCAGCTCCGGCTTGTCCATGTTGTGCGCGCGGAAGACGTGCTGCTTGATGTTGGCGACGGTCACGCCCTCGCCGTCGGGCGAGGTGGCGCGGATGTGCGTCGGCTGCGACATGTAGCGGCGGGCGAGACCGATGACGGCGCCCGGCATGGTGGCCGAGAACAGCATGGTCTGGCGCTTCGGCGGAAGCATGTTCATGATCTTCTCGACGTCGGGCAGGAAGCCCAGGTCGAGCATCTCGTCGGCCTCGTCGAGGACGAGGACCCTGACGTGGGAGAGGTCGAGCTTGCGCTGGCCGGCCAGGTCGAGCAGGCGGCCGGGGGTGCCGACGACCACGTCGACGCCCTTCTTCAGCGCCTCGACCTGGGGCTCGTACGCCCGGCCGCCGTAGATGGCGAGCACGCGCACGTTCCGCACCTTGCCGGCGGTCAGCAGGTCGTTGGTGACCTGCTGGCACAGCTCACGGGTGGGGACGACGACGAGCGCCTGCGGGGCGTCGGTCAGCTGCTCGGGCTTGGCCCGGCCGGCCTCGACGTCCATGGGGACGGTCACGCGCTCCAGGATCGGCAGGCCGAAACCGAGGGTCTTGCCCGTGCCGGTCTTGGCCTGGCCGATGACGTCGGTGCCGGTGAGGGCGACCGGAAGGGTCATCTCCTGGATGGGGAAGGGGTTGACGATCCCGACGGCCTCAAGGGCCTCGGCCGTCTCGGGAAGGATTCCGAGGTCTCGGAAAGTCGTAGTCAGGGTGCTGCCTCTTCTGTGAGACGCGGCACGAGGCGAACGAAGGGGGTCGTACCGTGTCGGGACACTTCCGGCGGGATCGGGAAGATCACTGCCGGGTGACACGGGACCACTGCCGTCGCTCGAGCGTCGAACCGCTGAGGGTGACCCTTCCGCGGGGTCCGCCGGAAGGGCTGTCGGGCCGGAGCCGATCGGGCCACCGACCGGGCATCCTCATTCATGAGTCGGCCCACCGGATACGTCCGAACGTGCGAAAGCATGTCCGCATACTCAGCAGGCGCTTTATCACTGTACCCCGGAATCGCGCATGTGTGTTGGGAGAAATGGCGATGAGGGCACGGTCACACTGACTGACCAGCGCCTTCCTCCCGTGCGCGAGCGGGCTATTGTGCGCTCCATGGAGACGCCTGACAACGCCACACCCACCGGGATCGCCGCCAAGGACTGGGCGACGGCATCCGCCGAGCCGCAGTACCGCGCCGCCGTGATCGACCTCCTCGGCGCCCTCGCCTACGGGGAGCTCGCGGCCTTCGAGCGGCTCGCAGAGGACGCCAAGCTGGCGCCGACCCTCGCGGACAAGGCGGAGCTGGCGAAGATGGCCTCGGCCGAGTTCCACCACTTCGAGCGGCTGCGGGACCGGCTCACCGCCGTGGACGCCGAGCCGACCGCCGCCATGGAGCCCTTCGCCAAGGCGCTCGACGACTTCCACCGTCAGACCGCGCCGTCGGACTGGCTGGAGGGTCTGGTCAAGGCGTACGTCGGCGACTCGATCGCCAGCGACTTCTACCGGGAGGTCGCGGCCCGCCTCGACTCGGACACACGGGGCCTCGTCCTCGCCGTGCTCGACGACACGGGCCACGGCAACTTCGCCGTCGAGAAGGTCCGCGCGGCGATCGACGCGGACCCGCGGGTCGGCGGCCGGCTCGCGCTCTGGGCCCGCCGTCTGATGGGCGAGGCGCTCTCGCAGGCGCAGCGCGTGGTCGCCGAGCGCGACGCGCTCTCGACCATGCTGGTCGGCGGCGTCGCGGACGGCTTCGACCTCGCGGAGGTCGGCCGGATGTTCTCCCGGATCACCGAGGCGCACACCAAGCGGATGGCCGCGCTCGGCCTCGCCGCGTAACGACGTCCGTCGGGACCGCGGAGGGGGCGGTGCCGCTCAGACCGTGGCTGATCGGCGCAGCCGGCGACGCGACGCCGGGCGGATCAGCAGCGAGAGCAGCACCGCCGCCACCGCCACCGCGCCGATCAGGGTCGCGAAGAAGTGTCCGGGGCCGAGTGCCCCATGGGTGACGAGCGCGCCGAAGACGCCGCCGAGCGCGCCCGTGGCGAGGACGATCATCCGGACGGGGAGGCGGTCGGGCAGCCGGTGCACGGCGGCCCAGGCCAGGGCGAAGCCGAGCAGGGCGGAACCGAGGGCTTCCAGGAACACGGTTGATCACCTCGCGAGGGGTGCGGGGCGGGTGGTGCGGTCGAGAACCCTCCTACCCCCGGCGTCCGGAACGCAATCCTTCCGTACGCCCTGACGTGGCCGTTCCCGGCAGCTCTCACGGACAGACGAAAGGCCCGGTGGACCGAGACGGTCCACCGGGCCTTTCCGCAGATCCTGGGCTCAGAGCGCGCCGAAACCCACGCGGCGCACGGCGGGCTCGCCGAGCTCCACGTACGCGATCTTCTCGGCCGGGATGAGGACCTTGCGGCCCTTCTCGTCCGAGAGGCTGAGCAGCTGCGCCTTGCCGGCCAGCGCGTCGGCCACGGCGCGCTCCACCTCCTCGGCGGACTGCCCGCTCTCCAGAACGATCTCCCGGGGTGCGTGCTGCACGCCGATCTTGACCTCCACGGCTATGTCCCTCCGAACGGTCAGCGTTGCGCGATTACCCGCGCCGTACGCTGCACACATTAGCCCGGTGAGGGGACCCGCACGGTTCACCGGCGGCACGCCAGGAGCGAACACCCGACGGGAATGTTCAGTGGCCCTCGGCGCTCAGCTGGCCGTCCACCGGGTGGAGCGGGAAGCCGGCGATGCCGCGCCAGGCGAGCGAGGTGAGCAGTCCGACCGCCTTGTCCCGGGGAATCGCGGACTCGCTCGACAGCCAGTAGCGCGCGACGACCTGGGAGACGCCGCCGAGGGCCACGGCCAGCAGCATCGACTCGTCCTTGGACAGACCGGTGTCCTCCGCGATCACGTCGGAGATCGCCTCGGCGCACTGCAGACTCACCCGGTCCACGCGCTCGCGTACGGCCGGCTCGTTCGTCAGGTCGGACTCGAAGACCAGCCGGAAGGCGCCGCCCTCGTCCTCGACGTAGGCGAAGTACGCGTCCATGGTGGCCGCGACGCGCAACTTGTTGTCGGTGGTGGAGGCGAGGGCCGTGCGCACCGCGAGGAGGAGGGACTCGCAGTGCTGGTCGAGCAGGGCGAGGTAGAGCTCCAGCTTCCCGGGGAAGTGCTGGTAGAGCACGGGCTTGCTGACGCCCGCCCGCTCGGCGATGTCGTCCATCGCGGCCGAGTGGTACCCCTGGGCGACGAAGACCTCCTGGGCCGCGCCGAGGAGCTGGTTCCGTCGGGCACGTCGCGGCAGGCGCGTGCCCCGAGGGCGTGCTGCCTCTGTCTGCTCGATGGCGCTCACGCGGCCTCCCACAATCGATCCATGCGCGCTGTCGCACGCGTCGCCATCGTACTTTTGGGTAACGCGGCTGTGCGCGGTGCGAACGCAGAATTTCACGGACCGGACGCCCGGGCCGACAGTCGATTCAAGATTAAACCGAACAAATCGGCGGGAGTCACCTGCTCAGCGGCCCGCGGGCTCATCTCGGCGGTCGCCGCTCCGGTCTCGGTCGCGCGCTCGGCTCAGCGGTAGTCGTCCTCGTCCAGAGCGACCACGCGGGCCTGCTCGGACGAGTCGGCCTCGTTGGCCGAGTCGCGCTCGACATGGGTGAGCGGTTCGTCCTCGCGCTGCTGCAGTTCGGTGTGCTGCTCGGCGGCGTCCGCCTCCGGGGTCTCCTCGTCCAGCACCACGGCCTCTTCTTCCTCGGTGAACGTGTCCGGCTCGGTCGGATCGACAGTCATGCGGTTCCTTCCGGCATGCGGGTCGCGGTCCTCTCGATGTCCCTCTGTCCCGAGCCTAGGAGTACATGCGCCCCGCCGCACACGCACCTGTGACCGCACCCACACACCTCGCCGCGTGATCGTCTCGTAATATTGCGGCCATGTCGTCGACCGAGCTGCCGGAAACCCGGAGCGCCGCCGCACCGCCCGAGCCGCGCACCACGCGCGCCGTACGGGTCGCCGACGGCGAGGAGCTCCGCTCCGTGTCGCTGCCCGGGCTCACCCTCACGGTGCGCGCCCGGCCCGGCTCCGAGGCAGGACTGCCGCCCGCGCTGTACGTCCACGGCCTCGGCGGCTCCTCGCTGAACTGGTCCACCCTGATGCCGCTGCTCGCGGACGTCGTCGACGGCGAGGCCGTCGACCTCCCCGGCTTCGGCGACTCGCCGCCGCCCGATGACGGCAACTACTCGGTCACCGGGCACGCGCGCGCCGTCATCCGGCTCCTCGACTCCGCGGGACGCGGCCCGGTCCACCTCTTCGGCAACTCGCTCGGCGGCGCCGTCGCCACCCGCGTCGCCGCCGTCCGGCCCGATCTGATCCGCACCCTCACCCTGATCTCACCGGCCCTGCCGGATCTGCGGGCCCAGCGCACGGCCTGGCCCACGGCGCTGCTCGCGGTGCCGGGCGTCGCCTCCTTCTTCGCGAGGCTCACCAAGGACTGGACGGCCGAGCAGCGGGTCAGGGGCGTCCTCTCGCTCTGTTACGGAGACCCCGGCCGGGTCACCGACGAGGGCCTCAGGGACGCCGTCGAGGAGATGGAGCGGCGCCTGGAGCTCCCGTACTTCTGGGACGCCATGGCCCGCTCCTCGCGCGGCATCGTCGACGCGTACACGCTCGGCGGCCAGCACGGGCTGTGGCGGCAGGCCGAGCGGGTCCTCGCGCCGACGCTGCTGATCTACGGCGGACGCGACCAGCTCGTCTCGTACCGCACGGCCCGGAAGGCGGCCGCGGCCTTCCGCGGCTCGCGCCTGCTGACCCTTCCCGAGGCGGGTCACGTGGCGATGATGGAGTACCCCGAGACGGTCGCCCAGGCCGCCCGGGACCTGATCGTCGATCACGGCGGGAGCTGATCCGGGGCGTGGGACGACATAGTCGCAAGGGCTCCGCGCCCTCGGTGGCCGACACCGGGCAACAGCCGGCGGCCGCCAGGCCGGCGGGGACGCAGGGAACGGCGGGGACGCAGGCGGGGACCCGGGCAACGGCCGGAACGACGGGACCGGCGGCCGGGCGCGCGCCGGGGACCGGACGCCGTCGCAGGCCCCCGGGAAGCGGCCAGGAGACGACCGGGACCCCGGTGTACGGGACACCCGCGCACGGAACTCCGTCGTACGGGACACCCGCGCACGGAACTCCGTCGTACGGAATCCCGGGCCACGGGACCCCTGCGTACGGGAGCTCCGGGCGCGGCGCTCCGGCCCACGCCGCTCCCTCGTACGGAGCACCCGCCCTCGGCGCTCCCTCGTACGGCGGCATCCATGACACCCCCGCCCACGGGACCCCCGGCACCCCCGCGCACGGCGTGCCCGTCTACGGGACTTCCGTACGGGGCGGGCATCCGCAGCACGACGAGGGCTCCGCCCCGCGGCCCCAGCGGTACGTCCCCCGGCACGGCTCTCCCCGTACCGCCGAGCCCGAACAGGGCGCGCCCCAGAGGCCGTTCGTCCCCGGGCCGCGTCACGACGGCCAGTCCGACGGCCTTCCCGAGGGCGGCGCCCCGGTCGGCCGGGGCGGTCTGGGCCGGACCCTCACCGGTGTCGCGGCCGCCGCCGTCGCCACCGTTCTCGCCGTCATCGTCGCCGGACAGGTCACCGACGGGAAGAAGACGCCGACGGTCGCACGCGCCGCCGAGCAGCCGGCCGAGCGGGCCGTCGACGACAGCTCCGCCTCCCGCTCCGACGACCGGGTCACCCCGTCGCGCCCGGCGCCCGTCACCACCCCGGAGCCGACGTACGAGCAGCTGATCACCCGCCAGTTCCCGATCGACCCGAAGCTGAAGGGGTCAGGGAAGTTCCAGGCCGTGCCCGGCCTCCAGAAGGCGCCGGGCAAGGGGCGGCTGATCCGCTACCGGATCGACATCGAGGAAGGGCTCGGTCTCGACCAGGAGCTCTTCACCGCGACCGTCTTCAAGACGCTGAACGACCGCCGCAGCTGGGCGGGCCGGGGGGCGATGACCTTCGAGCGGATCTCCGGCGGGGAGCCCGACTTCGTCATCACGCTCGCCAGCCCCGGCACCACCGGCGAGTGGTGCGCCAAGTCCGGGCTCGACACCACGATCGACAACGTGTCCTGCGACTCCGCCTCCACCGACCGCGTGATGATCAACGCGTTCCGCTGGGCGCAGGGGGCCGCGACCTTCGGTCCCAAGGCGATGTACGCCTATCGCCAGATGCTCATCAACCACGAGGTGGGGCACCGGCTCGGGCACGGCCATGTGAGCTGCAGCACCCCCGGGGCCCTCGCCCCCGTGATGCAGCAGCAGACCAAGTCCCTCGACGTGGGCGGAATCAAGTGCCGTCCCAACCCGTGGGTGTATCCGGGGAGTTGAGCCCGTGCGGCGGCCGGACCATGGCCGCCGCCTGACGCTCGGTGACCATTCCGGCGCGTAGCGCGACAGAACGCGACCGGGGTGGGAAAGTTACGTGCATTCACCCCTTCCAGTGGTGGGGGGGGGGCCCCGGCGGGGCCCCCCCCCCCGGGAGGCGTTCAGTCGGGGCCGGGGGCGGGGCCCGGCCGCCCCGGGGGGCCCGCAACCCGCCGCAA
>NZ_JBVHUJ010000005.1:0-447591 GCF_055565415.1 Streptomyces sp. NPDC028711
CGCTGCTTCAGCCGGCTCAAGCAGAACCGGGCCCTCGCCACCCGCTACGACAAACGAGCCCGGCACTACCAAGCCATGGTCACCCTCGCCTGCCTTCGCCTCTGGCTGCCATGACTTTCCGGACACCCCCTAGGGGGTGTCTTGCCGATCAGGCCGGGCTCGCGGCGTTGCCGCCCCTCGTGGGGCGGCCTACGGGACAGCGATCCGCCCTGGTACATGCGGGAACTGCCCGTACCCGAGGAGGGGACGCTGCCGTCGCTCGCGGAGGCGTGGTTCGCCACGGAGTGACGGCAGCGGGGGCGGGGCGGGTGGTCAGTCGCGGTCGACGAGGACGGCGGTGCCCTGGCCGACGCCGACGCACATGGTGGCGAGGCCGCGCCGGTCCCCGGTGCGGCGCATGCGGTGGAGCAGGGTGGTGAGGATGCGGGCGCCGGAGCCGCCCAGGGGGTGGCCGAGGGCGATCGCGCCGCCCTGCGGGTTGACCCGCTCGGGATCGATGCCGAGTTCGCGCACGCAGGCGAGGGCCTGGGCGGCGAAGGCCTCGTTGAACTCGGCGGTGTCGACGTCCGTGAGGGCCCGGCCGGTACGGGCGAGCACCCGGCGTACGGCGGGGACCGGGCCGATGCCCATGACGTCCGGGTGGACGCCGGCGCTGCCACCGGCCACGTACCGGCCGAGCGGCTCGAGGCCGAGCTCGTGCAGGACCTCCTCGCTGACCAGGAGCAGCGCGGCCGCGCCGTCGTTCATCGGCGAGGCGTTGCCCGCGGTCACGGTGCCGTCGGGCCGGAACACCGGCTTGAGGGCGGCCAGCTTCTCCGGCGTGGTGTCGGCCCGGATCGACTCGTCGTGGGCGACGACCGTGCCGTCGGGAAGGGTCACGGCGACGGTCTCGGCGTCGAAGAGGCCGTCCTTGCGGGCGGCGGCGGCGAGCCGGTGGCTGCGGAGGGCGAAGGCGTCCTGGTCCTCGCGGCTGACGCCGTACCGGGCGGCGACCTCCTCGGCCGTCTCTCCCATGGACAGCACCCCGTGGAGCTCCTCCATGCGCGGGTTGGTCAGCCGCCAGCCGAGCTTGGTGTCGAAGATCTCCTGATGGTGGGGGAGGGCCGTCTCGGCACGGGGCAGGACGAACGGGGCGCGGCTCATCGACTCGGAGCCGCCGGCGAGGACGACGTCGGCCTCGCCGGACGCGATGGCCCGGGCGGCGGTGGTGACGGCCTCGAGGCCCGAGGCGCAGAGCCGGTTGAGGGTCGCGCCGGGCACGGAGTCCGGAAGTCCCGCGAGCAGCACCGCCATCCTGGCGACGTTGCGGTTGTCCTCGCCGGACTGGTTCGCGGCGCCCCAGTAGACGTCGTCGACCCGGGCCGGATCGAGCGAGGGGACGGTGTCCAGGACGGCGCGGACGGCGGTGGCGGCGAGGTCGTCGGGCCGTACGCCGGAGAGAGCGCCGCGGAGGCGGCCGATCGGGGTGCGCCGGGCGGCGGCGAAGTACACGGGACGCATGGTCACGGCTCCAGATGGGGGTCGGTCATCACACGGGCGCGCGGGCGTGGGTGCACAGCCCGCCCTCCAAACTAGCAGTGCAAGTTTCCCCGTGGAACGCGGCCGCCGGGTGAGCCGCCCGGCGGTTCCCCGGCGTCACCAGCCGAAGCGGCGGTCGACCAGGGCGGCGAACTCCTCGAACGACAGGACGCGGTCGCCGTTCTGGTCGGCGGCGTCGAACAGCGCCGAGGCGTCGTCGGCGCTCCCCACGCCCCAGGAGGGGATCACTCCCTGCGCGGCGAGCGTCGGACCCTTGGCCCGCAGGGCGCTGATCACCTCGGTACGCGTCAGGGTGCCGTCGTGGTCGAGATCGAGCGCGTCGAAGAGAGTGCGGGCCTTGTCGCTCATGGTGTGTCCTGTTCCCTGTGGGCTTGGCCGTCGTGTCGGCCGGTGCGTCCCTGTGAGGAAGGACGCCGGGGACGCCCCGCGCGTTGCCTCCGGCTGCATGCCTCCGGAGGGCCGCGCAGGGAGCGTCCTTCCAGCACCCACCCGCTCGTACGGCGGGCCGGAGCGGCCGAGAGGTTTTCCACAGGTTCCATCGGACGCGGCCGGGGTGTCCGTGGGGGCCGATAGGGTGGGTGAATGGTCCTTTCCGACGACTCCGCCGTGATCTCCGAGGCCGCGGGCGTCCTCCACCGCGTCTTCGGCTACAGCTCCTTCCGAGGGGAGCAGCAGGAGATCATCGAGCAGGTCGTCGGGGGCGGCGACGCCCTCGTGCTGATGCCGACCGGCGGCGGCAAGTCGCTGTGCTATCAGATCCCCGCCCTCGTCAGAGAGGGTACGGGCGTCGTGATCTCGCCGCTCATCGCCCTCATGCAGGACCAGGTGGACGCGCTCAAGGCCCTCGGGGTGCGGGCCGGATTCCTCAATTCGACCCAGGATCCGTACGAGCGCCAGGCCGTCGAGCAGGCCTTCCTCGCCGACGAGCTCGACCTGCTCTATCTGGCCCCCGAGCGCCTCCGCACCGAGGGCACCCAGCGGCTCCTCGACCGCGGCACGGTGTCGCTCTTCGCGATCGACGAGGCGCACTGCGTCGCCCAGTGGGGTCACGACTTCCGGCCCGACTACCTCGCGCTGTCCATGCTGCACGAGCGCTGGCCCAAGGTGCCGCGCATCGCCCTCACCGCGACGGCCACCGAGGCCACGCACAAGGAGATCGCGGCCCGGCTCGGCCTCGAGGACGCCCGGCACTTCGTCGCCGGCTTCGACCGGCCGAACATCCAGTACCGCATCGTCCCGAAGAACAGCCCGCACAAGCAGCTGCTCGAACTGATCAGGACCGAGCACGAGGGCGACGCCGGAGTCGTCTACTGCCTCTCCCGGGCCTCGGTGGAGAAGACCGCGGCCCTGCTCGTGGAGCACGGCATCGACGCCGTGCCGTACCACGCCGGCATGGACGCCCGGACGCGCGCCGCGAACCAGGCCCGCTTCCTCCGGGAGGACGGGGTCGTCGTGGTGGCGACGATCGCCTTCGGCATGGGCATCGACAAGCCGGACGTGCGCTTCGTGGCCCACCTCGACCTGCCCAAGTCGGTCGAGGGCTACTACCAGGAGACCGGCCGGGCCGGCCGCGACGGCGAACCGGCCACGGCCTGGCTGGCGTACGGCCTCCAGGACGTCGTCCAGCAGCGCAAGCTCATCGACGGCTCCGAGGGCGACGAACAGCACCGGCGCGCCCTCGGCATGCACCTGGACGCCATGCTGGCGCTCTGCGAGACGGTCGACTGCCGACGGGTGCGCCTCCTCGCGTACTTCGGCCAGTCCGGCGAGCCGTGCGGCAACTGCGACACCTGTCTGACCCCGGCCGAGTCCTGGGACGGCACGGTCGCGGCGCAGAAGCTGCTGTCCACCGTGTGGCGCCTCGCGAAGGAGCGGCGCCAGAAGTTCGGCGCCGGCCAGATCATCGACATCCTGCAGGGCAAGAGGACCGCCAAGGTCATCCAGTTCGACCACGATGCCCTTTCGGTGTTCGGCGTCGGGGCGGACGTGAGCACCGCGGAGTGGCGCGGGGTCGTCCGTCAGCTCCTCGCGCTCGGCCTCCTCACGGTGGAGGGCGACTACGGGACGCTCGTGCTCACGGAGGAGAGCGGCGAGGTCCTCGGCGGGCGCCGTACCGTCACCATGCGGAAGGAGAAGACACCGGCCGCCCCGTCCCGCAAGGAGTCCGGGGCCCGCTCGGGCAAGGGCGCCCGGGTGCCGGTCGACCTGCCCGCGGCCGCCGTTCCGGTCTTCGAGGCCCTCCGCGCCTGGCGGGCCGCGACGGCCCGCGAGCAGGGCGTCCCGGCGTACGTCGTCTTCCACGACGCCACGCTGCGGGAGATCGCGACGCGGCTGCCGGGCACGGTCGAGGAGCTCGGCACCATCGGCGGTGTCGGCGAGGCCAAGCTCACCAAGTACGCCGAGGGTGTCCTCGGCGCCCTGGCGGAGTCGGGAGCCGGAGCCTCGCCCGATCCCGCCGCCTCGCACGATCCCGTGCCGGCCGCCGCGGCCTCCCCGGAGGTCGCCGGCCAGGGCTCGGTGCCTGCCGCTCGGGAGGCCGAGGCGCCGTACGACGAGGAGCCGCCCTACGACATGGACGGGATGGAGGAGCCGCCGCCCTGGGACGACTGGCGGTAGCCGGTCCGCCGGGCCCGCCGCCCCGCTTCCGTACCGCTCAGGCGGGCTGGGGGGTGAGGCGGCGCAGGCCTCTGCGGTCGTAGTAGTGGGTCATGGCGAAACCGAACGCCAGGGCGGCGGCCGTTCCCACCGCGATCATGATCCAGCCGCGGGCCAGGCCGGCGTCCGCGCGGGCATCGAAGTACAGGATGGACCGCACACCCGCGCTGAGCTGGTGCATCGGCTCGAAGACGCCCAGGAAGCGGTAGAAGCCGGGCGTGGCCTCCAGGGGGACGGTGGCTCCTGAGGACGGGAGGGCGAGCGCGATGAAGACGAACATCGACACGAGCTGGCCGATGCCGCCGAAGGCCGCGTTGATGGCCTGGACGCCCAGACCGACGGCGACCGTCGCGCAGAACGAGAAGATCCACAGCATCGGCAGGTGCGAGGCGTCCATCCCGAGGACGGAGACCGTGGCCACCATGACGAGCGTGGTGGTGAGGACCGAGATGCCCGCGGTCATGAGCATCTTCAGGACGAGCGTCTGGGTGCGGCTGATGGGCACCGTCGGGTGGCGGGAGTGCCAGGGGCCGATCTCGCTGTCCGCGTAGCCGAGCGCGGTGTCGACGCCGCTGTTGACCAGGTTGCCCCCGATGAAACCGCCGAGGACGAGCAGCAGCGTGTAGTAGAAGGCGGTCAGGCCCAGGCCGCTGTGCCGGCCGATCGGATGGCCGACCTGGGTGGTGACGGCCACCGGGTCGGTCAGGAGCAGCCGGGTCGTCGGTGTGGTGGCGGTGGCCGCGAGCTGCCTTCCGATGGTCAGGGAGGCCTGACGGGCCGCGTTCTGGTTGATCTGGGCGGTCAGCGACGAGCCCAGACTGCCGACGCCGGGGTTGGTCAGCACGGTGAGGGTCGGCCGGGCCGTCGCCCGGTTCGTGGAGAGGGCCGCGACGGACGCGGTGAAGTCCTCCGGGACGACCAGGGCGCCGAAGACCTCACCGGACGCCAGCGCGTCCTGCGCCCGCGCTCGATCGAGCCGCCGCCAGTCGACGGTCGTCCCGGACGAACCGGTGGCGACGATCGCGTCGGTGATCTGCTTCCCCAGGTTCTCGCGCTGACCGGGCAGCGGGTCGCCCCGGTCCTGGTCGACCAGTGCGACGGGGAGCCTGTGCAGGTTGTCCGTCGGATTGAGGATGCCGCCCATGTAGAGCAGGGAGAGGCCCACGGCGACCAGCGCGCTCAGGACGGTCGGTACGAGCCACAGCTTGGGCCGCCGGGCGAGGGCACCGGCACGGACCCGCGGGTCCGGGGTGTTCGGGGGGATCGCGGACGTCATGGACTCATCGTCGGCGCGAGCGCCGCCGTGGCGGGGATTACGGCCCGTACGGGGCGGGCGGGCGTGTCGACGCCTCGTCGTCCAGGCGTTCGTCGCCGGTGTAGACGTTCATGGAGGTGCCGCGGAGGAAGCCGACGAGGGTGAGCCCGGTGTCGGCCGCGAGGTCCACGGCCAGCGAGGAGGGGGCGGAGACGGCGGCGAGCAGCGGGATGCCGGCCATGACGGCCTTCTGGACGAGTTCGAAGGAGGCGCGGCCGCTGACCATGAGGACGGTGCCCCGCAGGGGGAGGAGGCCTTCCCGGAGGGCGTGGCCGATGACCTTGTCGACGGCGTTGTGGCGGCCGACGTCCTCGCGCAGACAGAGCAGTTCGCCGTCGGAGGTGAAGAGTCCGGCGGCGTGGAGACCACCGGTGGTGTCGAAGACCCGCTGGGCGGCCCGGAGCTTGTCGGGGAGGGCGGCCAGTATGTCGGTCCCGACGCGCAGGGGGTCTTCGGTGACCGTCCAGGCGGCGGTGGTGCGGACCGCGTCGAGGCTGGCCTTGCCGCAGAGGCCGCAGGAGGACGTGGTGTAGAAGTTGCGTTCCAGGGAGGCGTCGGGGGCGGCCACACCGGCGGCGAGGGCGACGTCGACGACGTTGTAGGTGTTGCCGCCGTCGGCCGTGGCGCCCGCGCAGTAGCGGATTCCCGTGACGTCCTGGGCGCTGTGGACGACCCCCTCGCTGACCAGGAACCCGGCGGCGAGGTCGAAGTCGTCGCCCGGGGTGCGCATGGTGACGGTCAGGGGCCGGCCGCCCACCCGGATCTCCATGGGTTCCTCGGCGGCCAGGGTGTCCGGGCGGTAGGAGGATTCCCCCTCCCGTACGCGCAGGACGCGCCGCCGTACGGTCACTCGCCCCATGGTCCGCTCCTCTCCTCGGAGCGCCGCCCCGACGGTGTGCCGTGGTCGTCACGGTTCTGATGTGGTCGTCACGGTTCTGATGTGGTCGTACCCCGAGACTCTGCCACGCGGGTGGAGGAGCGGAGCACCGGGGCGCCGGGGCGCGGGAGCGCGGGAACACCGGGGCGCCGGAGTGCCGGGCTGCGCATCCGATCACGCCCGCCTAGGCTGACGCTGCCCCTTACATCCCTCTTGTTGATACATGATGATGATTGTCCTACGGGAGTCCCATGGTCGTCGTCCAGCCCGTCGTCGCGACGCCCGAGCGGGCCGCCGTGTTCCTGGTGGCCACCGTCAACTCCGGCGGCGAGGCCGTCGTGGCGGCGGCGCTGCAGGATCTGACGGGCCTGTCCCGTTCGGTGTCCTTCCGGTATCCCGACGACCACCTGAGCTGCGTCGCCGGTATCGGCTCCGAGCTGTGGGACCGGCTCGTCGACGGGCCGCGCCCCCGTGAACTCCACCCCTTCGTCCCCCTGCGCGGCCCCCGCCACCGCGCCCCGGCCACCCCGGGCGACCTGCTGTTCCATCTGCGGGCCCGGCGCATGGACCTCTGCTTCGAACTGGCCCGGCTGATCGTGGAACGGCTCGCCGGTGCGGTGACCGTCGTCGACGAGGTGCACGGCTTCGCCTACTTCGACGAGCGCGACCTCCTCGGCTTCGTCGACGGCAGCGAGAGCCCCGGGGGCGCGGTGGGCGCGGAGGCGGTCCACATCGGGGACGAGGACCCCGAGTTCCGCGGGGGCAGCTACGTCATCGTGCAGAAGTACCTCCACGACATGGCGGCCTGGGACGCGCTCACCGTCGAACAGCAGGAGCGGGTCATCGGCCGCAGCAAGGCGGCCAACGTCGAGATGCCCGACGACGTCAAACCGGCCGACTCGCACGTCGCGCTCAACACCGTCGTCGACGAGAACGGCGTCACCCGCCAGATCGTCCGCGCCAACATGCCGTTCGGACGGGTCGGCGCCGGGGAGCTCGGCACCTACTTCATCGGCTACGCGCGCACGCCGGCCGTGACCGAGCTGATGCTCCGCAACATGTTCCTCGGGGATCCGCCGGGCAACACCGACCGCATCCTCGACTTCTCCCGGGCCGTCACCGGCGGCCTCTTCTTCGTGCCGAGCGCCGACTTCCTCGACGACCTGCCCGCCGCGCCGCCGTCCGCCGCCGCCCGCCCGGGAGAGTCCCTGGGCATCGGCGGCCTGAAAGGAGCCTGAGCCCCATGACGACCCCCGACGCCATGAGCGACCCGCACCACGGATCCGACACGGGCAACCTGCACCGCGAACTCGCCCCGATCACCCCGGCGGCCTGGGCCGAGATCGAGGAGGAGGCCCGCCGCACCTTCCGGCGCAACGTCGCGGGCCGCCGCGTCGTCGACGTCCCCGACCCGGCGGGTCCGGCACTCGCCGCCGTCGGCACGGGGCACCTCACCGCCATGAACCCGCCCGCGCCGGGCGTCACGGCGCGCCTGCGCGAGGTGAAGCCGCTCGTGGAGCTCAGGGTGCCGTTCACCGTGGACCGGGCGGCCGTCGACGACGTCGAGCGCGGCTCGAAGGACTCCGACTGGCAGCCCGTCAAGGACGCGGCACGCGCGATGGCGTTCGTCGAGGACCGGACGATCTTCGACGGGTACGGGGCGGCGGGCGTCGACGGACTGCGCGCCCGGTCCTCGAACCCGGTGGTACGGCTGCCCGCCGAGCCGCGCGACTATCCCGACGCCGTCAGCCGGGCGCTGACCGCGCTGCGCCTCGCCGGGGTCGACGGCCCGTACGCCCTGCTGCTCGGCGCGGAGGAGTACCGGGCGGTCAGCGAGACCTCCGACCACGGCTACCCGATCGCGGCGCACCTCGGGCGCATGATCGACGGCACCCCGATCTGGGCGCCGGCCCTCAGCGGCGGTTTCGTCCTGTCCACCCGTGGCGGTGACTTCGAACTCCTCCTCGGCCAGGACCTGGCGATCGGCTACACGGGGCACGACGCGGACAGTGTCCACCTGTACTTCCAGGAGACCCTGACCTTCCGGACGTACACCGACGAGGCGGTCGTCGTACTGGAGGCGTGAGCTAGGGGGCGTCCCCGACGGAGACCACGACCGCGGTCGCCGGGCCGTCGGGTGTCGTGTACGTGACCGTGTCGCCCGGACCGTGGCCGAGGAGCGCGCTGCCGAGCGGGCTGTCGGCGGTCACCATCGTCCGGTCGAGCACCGCGGCGACCTCGCCGATCTGGACGGTCGCCTCCGTGCCGTCCTCGAACCGCACCGTCACGGTGCTCCCCACGCCGACCCCGTCGGTACGGGGAGCCCCGGCGGCGTCCGCCTCGCGCAGGCGTCCGCGGATCTCGTCGATGCGGGCGTCCAGGCGGGTCAGCTGGGTGCCGCGCCGCAGTTCGTCGGCCTGGTCGGCCCGGTCGCCCGTCTCGTCCCCGCCGCCGTCCCGCAGGGTGACGGCGACGGCCTCGCGTTCCGTCCGCAGCTCGTCGAGCTCCCGCTCCAGGGCCTCGCGGCCGACGGCGCTGATGGGCTCGGGTCCACCGGTCATTCCTGCTCCCGTTGTGCGACGGCACGACTGCGTACCGGACGATATATGGCATTTCTGACGTTATCAGTCGTGTCGTCACCCTGCGGCCGTGTGCCGTCAGTTCGTGCTCGGTCTCGGTGCGGCCGCCGTGAGCGGGATGTCGAAGACGTGGTCCGGGGTCACGACGCGGGGCCCCTGCCGGCCGGGGGCAACACTCCTTCTTCAGGCTGGGCCGGGCAGGACCGGCTCGCACGGGTGGCCCTCAGGACCGGTCTGTTACGTTGCCGAGGTCTTGATCACGCCAGGAGAGGAAGCCCGCACGATGGCCGTCATCCACCACACCACTCTTCGGCCCACCAAGCTGGAACTGCTCACGGAGTGGCTCCCCACCCGGCCGTGGCACACCGGTGCCGAGGCGCGCCCCGGGAAGGCCGGGGGCTTCCGGCTCGACGACCCGGCGGGCGAGGTCGGCATCGAACTCATGGTGGTGACCGACGGCGAGGGCGACACGGCCGTCACCTACCTCGCGCCCATGACGTACCGCTCCGGGCCCCTGGCGGGCGCCGAGGACGCCCTGATCGGCACCATGGAGCACGGCGTCCTCGGCAAGCGCTGGGTCCACGACGCCGCCCACGACCCGGTGTTCGTCTCCCAGCTGTACGCGCTCCTCACCGGCCGGGCCCAGGCCCAGGCCCAGTCGGAGACGGACGCCGTCGACACCACCGTCGCCGTCTCACCCGCCCCGGCGGAGGCGGCCGACGTGGAGCTCGTACGGGTCACGGAAGGCGCGGACCACACCGACCTGGAGGTGCGGGTCCCCGGCGTGCCCGCACCGCTGACGCTGCGGATGCGGCGGGTCCTCCGCGTCGGTACGGGCACGGCACCCGACGGCGCCGCCGGCCGGGTCACCGCCGCGTGGCTGCTGCCCGACGGGACCACCGCCCGGGGCGAGTTCGCCACCCTCCTCACAGGCCCCGGGGAGGCGTGACCGTACGGGTGGACGTCAGACCCAGTGGACCTCCGCCGCGGCGAGCAGCGGATCGTCCACCAGCTCCCAGAGCGGGACGGCGAAGTTCCCCGTGCGGTAGCGGCCGCCGAAGTGGAGGCCGAGGACACGGTGGTCGGTCAGGTCGAAGACGGGGGAGCCGCTGTTGCCGCCGAGCGTCGAACAGTCGTGCTTCATCACCAGACCGCCCGGGGTGAACTCGGTCGCCACGCCCGGCTGCAGCCGCTTCACGTTGTACACGTCCATGAAGATCCGGCGCATCGACTCCGGCTCGTTGCGCCGGCCGTCCCAGGCCGGGTAGCCCACCACGTACACCGGGCGGCCGGGGAGGCTCGCCGGCGCGTCCGCGGCGACGGCGAGCGGGGTCGGCAGTCCGCCGTCGGCCGAGGGCTCGACCCGCAGCAGGGCCATGTCGACCTCCTCGTGGATGCCGATGATCTCCGTGACCTCGTACGGTGCGGTGGCCCCGGCCGGCTCGCCTTCGGCCGGCAGCTCCTCCGCCGGGTCGATCCGCGCCGACATGCCGTACTCGAAGGCCCACGGGGCCCCGTCGCCCTGGAGGCGGCTGAACTCCACCGCCACATGACGGTTCGTCATCACCGTGCGCGGGCCGACGAGAAAGCCCGTGCCGACCCAGTCGAGGCGCGGGTGCCCGGTGACCTCCACCCGTCCGACGCGCGCCAGCGACTCGCGGATGGACGGCCGCTGGCCGTCGAGGACCGCCCACTCGTCGCGCTGCGGGGCGAAGTCCTGGCGCTGGACCAGGATCGCCGGGCGGCCTTCCAGGAGGACGATCGCCTCCACCCCGAAGGCCTCGTCCCCGTCGAGCTCGTCCTCCCGGTGCGCGGCCAGCTTCTCCAGACCGCTGACCCCGGCCTCCAGGACCCGGGCCCGTTCCTCACGGGCGAAGCGGGAGATCTCGGCCGCCGGTGCCACATCGGCGGGGAGCTCGAACGTGGACTCGGCGATCTCCGCCTCCAGGGCCCCGCGCACCCGCGCGGCGACCTCCCGCAGATCGCCGAAGATCTGCTCCGTCGCGGTCGCGACCGGAGACACGCTCCGTGGTCCGTTCGGCATCGTCACTCACCTCGGCCTTCCGTTCGTCGCGTGCGCGGGCCCCGGCCTGCCCGACTGGGCCGCCATGACCTCCTCGTACAACTCCCGCCGAAACTCCCGGAGATGGGCCAGGATGCCGCTCATCTGGGTGCCGACGTTCACGAACCGTGTCCTGGCGCCCTGGAACTCGACCTCGTCCACCTTCCGGGTCCCGCGGTGCAGCCCCACCACCGTCCAGTCGTCGAGGCAGACCGGCGAGCCCGAGGAGCCGCCGCGGGTGTCGGTGAAGTAGAGGATGTCGTGCTCGTCCGCCCGGTAGACCAGGTTGTTGCGCAGCGCCACCCGCTTCGGCAGACCGCCGGGGTGCTGGATGATGTTGACCGGGACGCGCTGCCGTTCCCGGACGAGCAGCGGCCGGGTGGCGATCCTGAGTGTCGGGCGACGCTCCTGGTCGGGGGTGAGCCGCACGATGGCGTAGTCGAGCGCCGCGTCCCAGGCGGCGAGCTCACCGGCCGTCGCCTCCGGCGCCGCCGCCGTGTTCTCGACGAAGTCGAAGCGGGAGCGGGACATGAGCGCCTGGAGCCGCAGGTCCTCGTCGCTGACGTACGGACGGACACCCGGGTCGTGCGAACGGGCCATCACCACATGGTGGTTGGTGATCAGCAGGTCGGGTGCGATCATCCAGCCCGTCCCGCCGTGCGGATAGGACGGGAGGAGCGGGGCGCCCGACTCGTACGGGGGGATCCTCAGCAGGGCGACGGAGGCGCCCGCCCGGATGCCGCCGTGCAGGAACTCGTACGGCACGGTGTCGTCCTGGAGGATGATCTCCTCCTTCATCTCCCCGGGCATCATCTCCGGCGGAAGCTCCGCCTCGCCGGTGATCGCGCGGGCCACGGCGTCGAGCGCTCCCTGGAGGACGGCGCGCGGGCCCGGCTCGTGGGTCTTCTCGATCGCGTTGTGCAGCCAGATCTCCAGCGGCACCAGGCCGTCGATGAGCCGCTCCACCTGGTTCATCGCGTTCAGGTCGGCGTGCAGCTGTTCCCGGGGGTCGTCCAGGGGTTCGAGCGTGGCCGCGAAGTAGCCGGGGACCCCCTTGAGCAGGGCGGGACGCAGCGCCCGGTCGGCGAGGCCCGCCTCCATGGCGGCGTTGCGGACGCGGACGAGTTCCGGCTGCGGCAGGAACGGCTCCTCGCGGAGCGCGGCTCCGGCGGCGTTCGGCGGAGGACGCGTCCACAGCCCCGTACCACCGCGGCGGGGGCGCGAGCCCGCCCAGAGGCCCGGCTCGTCCCCGGTCGCCGGGCCGTGCGAGGGCGTCCCCCGCGCGCTGCCGCGCGGCAGCGGACCCGCGTCCATCGCCGAGGCGACGCCAAGCAGCAGGTCACCGCTGCCGTCCCGGAGCGTCAGCGCCTGCCGGGCGACGCTGTCCAGGGTGCCGCGCCGCCGCGCCTCCCGCAGGTCCCGCTCGATCCGGTCACGGTCCGGCCGGGCCGCCCCGTACGTCTCGTCGGCGGCCGGCGGGTACGCCTCCCCGGCCGCCGACGCCAGGATGCGGGTCAGCGGCTCGCGCAGACGCGGCTCGTCGGTGAGCGTGCTGTCGATCCAGCGGGCGAGCTCCGTCACCACCGTCTCCTCGTCCGCCGGAAGCCCGACCAACCGCAGGGTGTGCTCAAGGAGTTGAGGGTCCGACGGGCAGGCAGCGGCCGCCGCCGTACGGGCCAGGGACGGCTGCCTCGCCAGGTCGGCGTCGGGCATCCCGCGCAGCGTCCTGGCGAGCCGCTCCCGCGCCGGAGCGGCGTCGACGTCCGCGAGCGCCGCGAGCCGGGAGCGGGCGACGAGCACGCCCAGGGACTCGTACCGCAGCCCGAGACCCGCCGCGATCTCCTCCGCCTCCTGGAGGTCCCGGTCCGCGGCCGGGAAGTCGCCCGTGTCCTGCGCGAGCCGCGCGGACAGCTGGAGCAGTTCGAGCTGGGTCTCCGCACAGCCCGCCTCCGCCGCCCCGTCCACGGCACGCTCCGCGCTCGCGCGCGCCTCCGCCGTCCGCCCGGACCGGGCGAGGGTCTCGGCGAGCAGCGCGTGCAGCCTGCTGCACGGCGTCCACGGGCGCCGCTCCCCGAGGCGCTGCGCGGCGGCGTCCACGTATCCCTGGGTGAGCAGGTCCTCGACCTCACGGGCGGCGATCCGCTCCCAGTCCTCCTGGTCCGCCTCGGTCATGATCTGGTCGGGGACGTGGCCGCCGATCCTGCCGAGGAGGAACGCCGCCGAGCGGTGCGCCATCTCCAGGTGCGTCGACCCGCCGAGGTAGGAGGCGACGCCCGGCTCCCAGCGGCCCTCCACCGTACGGGGGTTCTCGCCGAGCCGGAGCCGGTGGTAGATCTCCTCGGCACGGTTCCCGGCGCCCTCGCGGACCGCGTAGTACGCGACGGCGCCGCGGTCCACGGCCCGCATCAGATCGGTCCGCGCGCTGTCCGAGAGGCGCAGCATGATGGCCCGCAGATCGGCCCGGTGCCGGATGGCGTCCGGCCCGGCCGACTCCATCAGGTCGACCCGGGAGGTCAGCAGCCCGTAGAGGCGGCGGGCCTCCGCCGCCGTCTCCACGCGGAGTCCCGCCGGTCCCGCGAGCACCTCCTTGACCAGGTCGGGGGTGATGAAGCGGAGCGCGAGGCCGGCCTGGACGAGCGCCCGGACGTCGTCGTCCGCGATGTGCTTGAGGATGCGGTCGTACAGCGTGCCCTGGATGAGCATCTGGTCCACCTGGCGGTCGAAGTACCGCCGCCGGGAGGGGAGTCCGCGCAGCAGCCCGCCGAGCGAGGCGGATTCCGCGCCCATGGTGACGGCTGTCCGCGCCGCCAGCTTGAGGCTCAGCGGATGGCCGCCGATCCGGTCCGCGAGGTCCTCCGCGAGCGTCTCGTCGAGCACCCCGGACGACATCAGGAGGTCCACGGACGCCGGGTGGTCGAGCTCGGTCAGCTCCATGGTGCGCGGGGTGAGGAGCCGGGCCGGATGGTCGACGAGCGCCCGCCCGGAGATGATGAACCGCAGGCGCGAGTAGGCGGCCCGCAGCGCGGTCCAGATGGCCCACATCCGGGTGATGACGGGGGAGCCCCGGTACTGGGCCTCCTCGAACGAGTCGATGACGATGAGGAACGGCGGTGCCGTGCCGCCCGGCGCGGGCCGGACCGCGTCGGAGACCAGGGACGCGAGCCGGTGGGAGAGTTCCTGCTCGCGGGCGCTGGCACGGGCGTGGAAGTCGGACGAGTAGTCGCGGGCGAGGGTGGCCCGGGTGCCCGCCAGCTGCTGGAGCTCGTCGAGTTCGTTGCGTTCGCCGCGCTGGGCCGCCGCCGTCCGCTCGCACTCGTCGGCGAGGGCCTCGAAGGAGGTCCGGAGACCGGGGTGCCGGACGGCGAGCTGCCGGGCCGTCTCCGCGATCACGGTGGCGGGTTCGTGGACGGAGAGCGTGGGACGGGCGAAGTCGATGTAGGCGAAGGGGAATCCGTCGGGGGCCGCGGCCAGGGCGTCGACGAGGAACTTGGCGAGCAGGGTGCTCTTGCCGATCCCGCCGACGCCGTGGAGGATCACCGGCGGCTCCGCCGGCTCCTCGGGCAGGGCGAGGTAGGCGTGCAGCGCGTCGAGTTCGGCGGTCCGGCCGTGGAAGGTTCCCCGGATCAGCCGGCGCATCGGCTGGAGCAGCCGGGCCTCCTCCAGGCGGTGCTGGACCTCGTCGACCGAGGGCAGCCCGGTCACGCCCGGTACGCGGCTCAGCCAGAGCACGGCCTGAAGCGTGTCGGACAGCTCCTCGACGTCGTCGTCGTCTTCCGCCGGGGGCGGGGACGGCGTGGGACGGCTGTGGGGAAGGCCGGTGCCGGAGAGCAGGGCAAGGGCGGTGCGCTCGGGGCCCGGGCCCTCGGGGCGCAGCCCGATGTTGGCCCGCAGGGCGCTCAGCGCGGCAGCGGGGCCCGCGAGCCCCGCGAGCGTCGCGTCACGGACCTCCGGCTTGAGCGTCCAGACCGCGGCGCCGGGCGACGGCAGGGCGACGCAGTCGTCGACGAGCTCCAGGACGGCCCGGCCGGTGGAGTGCTCCTCGCCGGGCAGGCGGAGCAGTGCCGGGTCGAACTCCAGGAGCAGGCAAGCGGCCTCGCGGTACGAGCGGCGCGGGTCGGGCAGCGCGACGGCCGGGGCGGAGAGGCTCGTGCGCAGGGCGTCACGCAGCAGACGGGCGGCCTCGCCCGGCGGCGCCGACGTCGGCGGCAGGGCCCGGTGGAGCCGTACGACGTCCTCCACGGCCGTGCAGAGCCGCCGCATGTAACTGTCCTCGCCCGCAGGCGAACTGACGACCCGCAGCACTTCCTCCACCGCCGTCTCCGTCAGCTCGCGGACGGTCTCCTCCTGGCCGAGGTCGGCCGTCTCGCCGAAGAACTCCCGGAAGAAATGGCGGAGATCACCCTCGTCGGCGAGACGTGTGGTGTCCCGGCACTCGTTCTTGCGTATCTCGTACGGGAGCTGACGCATCGTCGGCTCGTAGCCGAGGAGGACGAGACGGGGCACGGACTCCGTCCGTACCGGCGTGTGCTCGTAGATCGCCCGCGCCAGGACACCGATGACGTCCCACACGTCCGACTGCGGGTCGAGCCGGTCGCAGTCGTCCAGGACCAGCCAGAAGCGGTCCTCGGCGGCGGTCGCGCGGGCGATGATCCGGTGGGCGGCGTCCTCGAAGGAAGGCAGTGGATCGTTCAACCGTGTGGGATTCAACGGAAACCCGTCTGCCTCCGGACCCGCGACGAAGGCCGCGAGCCGCTCCATCAGCCGCGCCGCCGTCGACGTACGGGACAGGGTCACCCGTACCGGACGGAAGCCGCGGTGCTGGCCGAGGTGACGGATCAGCTCGTACGTGTAGGAGCGGCCGCTGTCCGGGGGACCGTCGACGATCAGCACCGTCCGCTCCGGGTCGGCGAGGAAGCTCCGGAGCTTCTCGCGCAGCTCGGAGCGGTCGAGGAACACCGCCGTACCGTGCTTCAGGAGCAGACTGTCGAGCGGATCACGCGGTGAGCGCAGCAGCCGCTCGTCGTCCCGCAGCCGAGTGAGCAGGTTCCGGGCCTCCGCACCCTGTTCGAAGGCGTGCGGCTCGTCGATGGCGGACAGCGCGTCGAGACCGGCCAGGACGGAGAGCAGACGACGCTGGTGGGCGACGTCCCGGCGGGCGGCCGCGACCACGATCGACGCGTTCCGTTCGCGATCCGGGGTGAGGGGCAGATCCTCGACGAAGTCGGCGGGGAGGCCTGCGGCGAGGAGGCGTTCGCACGGTTCGGGGGAGTCGAGGAGATGGTCCCGCACCCAGCCGGCGACCAGCCCCCATTCGGTCTCGGTGAGCGGCATACCGCACCTGCCCGGCGCTCTTCGCGCAGCGCCGGTCGCTCCGGCGCCGGGACGTGACATGACGGATCGGACGGGACGACCGATCCCTCCCATCGTTCCACCGGCCAGGAAGGGCCGCAATCGCGGCCGTGGAGCGGTGCGGGGGGCCGGCGGGGCAGGGATGCGGCGGCTCGGCCGTCAGGGGTGCAGGACCATGTCCTCGTACGACTCGAGGCGCCGCCAGCGCTCCTCCGGCGCCCGCGTCGCCGGCATCACGTCCACGTCCGGCAGCGGCCCGAACTCCAGCTCGGTGATCTCCGCGACGTCCGAGACGGGCACCTGGTACGTACGGAACGGGCCCAGCGGCGGCGGCGCGCCGGGCGTCGCACCGAGGAGCGCCCGATCCGCGTCCCGGCTGAGGTCGGGGCTCTGGTCGAGGACGTACGCGGCGGCGGCGAGCACCCCGTCCTGGAGGAACGCGGCCACCTTCCAGAAGCGCATCGGCACCTGGATCCCCCGGTACGGCGGATCGGAGTCGTGCAGCACCGGGCCCGTGAGGACCGCGAGGCGCCGGTCGAACACGGCGGCATGGTCGAGGAGGTGGTTCTCCACGCCCTGCCAGAGCTGCTTGCCCTGGTTGAAGAGGTCCGCCTGCGGTGCGGCGTTGGTGAAGTGGAACGTGTCCCGGTTCGCGCGGACCGCCACGGCCGTCGGCCCCCAGACCGGGTCGAGCCGGCGCACCAGATGCCCGCGGTCGAGGCTGTTGTTCCGGTAGATCTCGTCGCCCGCCTGCAGCTCCTCGGGCAGCCGGGGGTCGAACTCCCAGACGTCGTCCCGCGGTACGTCCTCCACGAGCTCCCGGCCCTCGACGCAGACCGCCGTCGCGGCCGCGAGTCGGCGGTCGGGCCGGAAGACCACGGTGAAGTGGGTGTACGGCAGGATGACCGTCCGGACCGCCTCCCGCGCCGGGAGCGGCAGCGGGACGACCGGGCCGAGGAAGCCCTCGTCGTAGCCGGCACGGTCGGCGAGCAGGTCACGGCGGGCGCCGCCCGCGCCCGGAGGGGGCGGGAGATCCGAAGGGTTCATACGATGTAAGTACCGCGTGGAGAGGGTCGCGCTCGGCGCCGGACCACAGGCCACTCGATCAGACGCCCCCACGTCCCCTCCGCTTCCCGTCAGGAGGCATCCCATGGCCACCGGACTCGCCCTCCACGTCGGACTCAACCGGGTCGACCCCGCCCGCTACGACGGCTGGGACGGCACCCTGGTCGCCTGCGAGAACGACGCCCACGACATGGCACGGCTCGCCCGCGCCGCCGGGTTCGAGAGCACCGTCCTGCTCACCCCCGACGGCACCGTCGCCCAGGTCACCGCCGTGCTCGCCGAGGCCGCCGCACGACTCGGCCCCGGCGACATCCTGCTCTTCACCTACTCGGGGCACGGCGGCCGGCTGCCCGCCACCGGCTCCGACGACGAGCCGGACGCGCTCGACGAGACCCTGGTGCTCTACGACCGCCAGTTCCTCGACGACGAGGTCCAGCGGGCCTTCCGCGCCTTCGCCGACGGCGTACGGCTCGTCGCCCTCTTCGACTGCTGCCACAGCGGCAGCAGCATCGAGGTCCCCGGCGAGGCGGCCGTCGTCAGGGCCCGCTACCTGCCCGAGCCCCGGCAGCTGCAGCTGTACGACCGTGACCGGGACTTCTACGAGGAGCTCAGGCGGTCACTGGCGAAGGACGCGCCGGCCGACGGCGCGGCCCCCGACGCGCTCCTCGTGTCGGCCTGCCAGGACGACCAGGTGGCCCTGGACGGCGACGTCAACGGAGCGTTCACCGAGGCGCTGCTCCGGGTGTGGGACGACGGCGTCTTCCGGGGCGGCTACCGCGACTTCCACCGGGCGATCCAGCGCCGGCTGCCCCCGACCCAGAGGCCGAACCTCCATCTGACGGGAACGCCGGACGCGGACTTCCTGAACCAGCGCCCGTTCACGATCTGAGGAGATCCGGGAAACAAGAAAGGCAAGGAGAGTCGACCGCTCCTTGCCACTCTCAAGGTATAGCGCACACGGGGCCTTGCGGCAAGACCCCCGTCCTGCTGCAGAATCTCCGCTCGTGGCCAGTGACTCTGGCAGTTCTTCGAACGGGGCAGTGAATGTGTGACGTGATCGTGGTCGGCGGCGGACCGACCGGCCTGATGCTCGCAGCCGAGTTGCGGCTGCACGACGTGCGTGTGGTCGTCCTTGAGAAGAGGGACGAGCCGACCGACGAGTCCCGTGGGCAGGGCCTCCACGCGCGCAGCGTGGAGATGATGGACCAGCGCGGGATGCTCGACCGGTTCCTCGCGGCCAGTGAGAAGTTCCAGGTGGGCGGCCTCTTCGGCGGCATCATGAAGCCGTGGCCCGAGCGCCTGGACACCGCTCACCCGTACGGCGTCGCCACGCCGCAGCCGGTGACCGAGCGGCTGCTCAACGAGCGTGCCCTCGAACTCGGCACCGAGATCCGGCGCGGCCGCGAGGTGGTCGGGCTGAGCCAGGACGAGGACGGGGTGACCGTCGAGCTCGCGGACGGGACCCGGCTCCGCTCGCGCTACCTCGTCGGGTGCGACGGCGGCCGCAGCGCGGTGCGCAAGCTGATCGGCGTCGACTTCCCCGGCGAGCCCGCCACGGTGGAGACGCTGCTCGGCGACATGGAGGTGACCGAGGACCCGGCGACGATCGCCGCCGTCGTCGAGGAGGTCCGTAAGACCCAGCTGCGGTTCGGCGTGACCCCCGGGGAGAACGGGGTGTTCCGGATCGTCGTCCCCGCCGACGGGGTGGCGGAGGACCGTGCGACCGCGCCGACCCTCGACGAGTTCAGGAAGCAGCTGCGGGCCTTCGCCGGCACCGACTTCGGCGTGCACTCACCGCGCTGGCTCTCCCGGTTCGGCGACGCCACCCGGCAGGCCGAGCGCTACCGGGTCGACCGGGTGTTCCTGGCAGGCGACGCCGCGCACATCCACCCGCCCACCGGCGGCCAGGGCCTCAACCTCGGTATCCAGGACGCCTTCAACCTCGGCTGGAAGCTGGCGGCGGAGGTGAACGGCTGGGCGCCGGAGCACCTGCTCGACACCTACCACACCGAGCGGCACCCGGCGGGCGCCCGCGTCGTGGACAACACCCGGGCGCAGATGACGCTGCTCGGAACCGACCCGGGCGCGACGGCCCTGCGCGCGCTGTTCTCGAAGCTGATGGACTTCGAGGAGGTCAACCGGTACATGACGGGCATGATCACCGCGGTCGACGTCCGCTACGACCTGGGCGAGGGCCACGAACTGCTCGGCCTGCGCATGCGGGACGTCGGACTGAAGCGGGGACGTCTCTACGAGCTGATGCGCGGCGGCCGGGGACTGCTGCTCGACCAGACCGGCCGGCTCTCGGCGGAGGGCTGGGCGGACCGGGTCGACCACGTCGTCGACGTCAGCGAGGAACTGGACGTGCCCGCGGTGCTGCTGCGGCCGGACGGTCACGTCGTGTGGGTCGGCGAGGACCAGCGGGAGCTGTCCGCCCGCCTGACCGAGTGGTTCGGCGCGGCCGCGGTCTGAGCGCGGGCGCGGAGGCTCGTACGGCGGCGGTACGAGCCTTCCGCGCGAGCCGCCGCACGAGTCGCACGTACGAGCCTTCCGCGCAAGCCTCCCGTACGGGCGGGGAAGCGGGCGGAGTGGATTCGGCACCGCCCGAACTCCCGCCCTTACCACCGCCGTTCACGGCCTGAGCGCGGTTGCCAGTTGCGCCCGTGAGCGGACGTCGAGTTTCTGGTAGATGCGGGTCAGCCTCGCCTCGACCGTCTTCACGCTCAGGTACAGCTTCGCCGCCGCCTCCTGGTTGCTGGCGCCCTGGCCCACCAGACGGGCGAGGCGCAGTTCCGCCTCCGTCAGCGTGGAGAGCGCGGCCGGAGCCTCCTCGCCCCCGGAGCCGCCCCCGGCGTTCTCGCCCGCCGCGCCCGCGGGGGCCTCGCTCGCCAGGGCCAGCCAGGGAGCCGCCCCGGCCCGCTCGAACACCGAGGCCGCCGCGTGCAGCGCGCCCTGCGCCGCCGAACGGCGCCGTCTGCGGCGCTCCACCCGGGCGAGCGCGATCAGCGCCCGGCCCCGCTCCAGGGGAAGCCCGGCCCGCCCGAAGGCCTCGGCCGTGCGGGTGAGCAGCTCCGCGGCCTCGTCCGTCCGTCCCTCCGCCGCGAGCCACAGGGCGTACGCCCGGTCGCAGCCCAGCAGGACCGTGGACCGTCCGAGCCGGGACGCCACCGGCCGTACCTCGTCGAGGAGCGCCAGGCCCTCGTCGCCCGCGTCGTGGGCGATCAGCGCCTCGGCCAGCTCCTCGTGCCAGCGCAGCATCGACGGGTCCACGGTCGACTGGGCGCGTTCGTCGGCCTGGACCCGCCGCAGCGTCTCCAGGGCGGCGGCGACATCGCCGTTGATGAGCTGGACCCGGCCGAGCGCGTACCGGCTGCGGGAGAGGAAGACGCGGTCGCCCTCCTCCTCGGAGGCCTGGACGCTGCGCCGGGCGTAGCTCGCCGCCCGCGCGAAACTGCCGCCCGCCGTCTCCGCGAGCGCGAGCGCGTACCAGGCGGGGCCGGGGGAGAGGCCTGCCTCCAGGGTGAGCGCGAGGGACTGCCCAGCGTGTGCGAGGGCCGCGGAGCAGGGGCCGATCCGCGCCTCGATCTGGGCGAGCGTGCCGTACAGCTCGATGGCGTCCTCGACCGAGCCGCGCCGCTGGACGAGCGGCAGCAGGGCGTTCAGTTCGTCGCGGGCGTCCGTGAGCCGGTCGTCGAAGAGGGCGTGACGGATCGTCAGGATCTGGGCGGCGTTGCGGATCCCGAGCGGGCGCTCGGCCAGCTCCAGGGCGCGGGCCTGCGCGAGCACAGCCTCGGCGTCCGGCGAGCCGAGGGCCCGCTCCATCCGTGCCTGCACGGTCAGGGCCTGCGCCGCCGTGCGCGGATCGCCCATGGAGGCGGCGAGCGCGGCCGATTCGACGGCCGCGGTACGGGAGCGCTGCGGGTCGCCGTCCGCGAGGACGTACTTGACGGCGAGGCGCAGCTGGACGGCGGCTCGCAGGGCGGTGTCGCCCTCCGAGTCCTCCATGGCGTGGACGTACATCTCGTCGAGCCCGGTCAGCCCCTGGCCGGCCGTGTCGAGTACGGCGAGCCGCGCCCTGACCCGGTCGGAGGGCTTGGCGTCCCGGGCGAGCAGATCGGTGGCGGCCCGCATCGCGAGGTCGGCGCGGGCCGCGCGGGCGGCCTCCTCGGCGGCGTCGACGAGCCGGGCGATCCGCCGGGTGCCGTGCCGTCCGGGCGTCGACTCGGCGGCGAGCAGGGCGAGTTCGGCGGCGAGGGCGCTGTTGCCGCGCCGCCGGGCCAGATCGGCGGCGGCCGCGACCTCGGCGGCGAGGTCCTCGTCCGGGCTGTCGGTGGCGAGGGCCCGGTGGCGTACCGCCTCGACGGGGTCGTCCACGACCTCCGCGAGCGCCGCGTGCCCCGCGCTGCGTTCGGCCCAACACGCGTCGTGCACCAGGGTGGAGGGGAGCAGCCCGGCGGTGAACGTCACCGAGCCGTCCTCGGAGAGCGACACGAGCCCCGCCCGTTCGGCCGCGGCGAGGTCCGCCTCGGCGTTGGGGCGCCCGGCCCGCCGTACCAGCGTCGACGAGGGGCGCAGCGCGAGGGCGGCGAGCAGCAGCGTCTCGCGTACGGCGAGGGGCGCGGCGCCCAGGAGCTGGCGGGCGAGGTCGCGGGCCCGCCCGGAGAGCGTCAGCGCCTCCGCGTGGTGCACGGGCGTCCGCGCGTCCGCGAGCGAGCGGCCCACGGCGAGGGCGAGCCGGGGATTGCCGCCGCTGGCGCGGTGGATGCGGCCGGCCATCCGGGAGGGGAGCCGGTGGTGGATGAGGAGTTCGGCGATCTCGTCGGCGTGCAGCGGGGGCACGAGCAGCACGTCCGCCTCGGACGGCACCCAGAGGTGGGCGGCGTGCGGGTCGTCGGGGCGGTGGGCCTCCTTGGACTCGCCGTACGGCTCCGGGGTCTCGACGGCAACCACCCGCAGCGCGGGCGGCGCCAGGTGGAGGGCGAAGCGCAGCAGGTCCGCGCTGTCCGCGTCGATGTGCTGCACCCCGTCGACGACGAGGAGGACGGGGCCCCGGCAGGTCAGCGTGCGCAGGATCTGGGCGATGCCGAGCCGGAGCGCGATCGGGTCCCAGCCGCCCGCGTCGAGCGGTGCCTCGCGGCAGAGCATCGCGATGGCGGTGCGCTGGGGTCCGGGCAGTTCGTCGAAGACGCCGCAGGCCTCGGGCCGGGGGGTGTCGAGATCCGGCCAGGCCACGGTGGCCGCGACGGAGGCCACGAGTGCGGCGGCGGAGGCCCCGGGTATCTCACGGTCGGACGGCAGGGTCGCCAGCCACAGCACGGTCTCGCCGCGCGCCTCGGCGCGGGTCGCCTCGGCGAGGGCGAGCTCGGTCTTGCCGACTCCGGCGGGTCCGGTGAGCAGGGCGCGGCCCCGGGTGTGCAGGACGCGTTCGAGCCGGCCGAGGAGTTCCTCACGGCCCACCGGCGCCGGGTTGCTGCCCCCCACGCCCGCAGGACGCAGAGCGAGGTACGGAGCTGTCGTCACTGTCCATCACCTCCGCCGCTCGGGCCCCCGGCCCAAGAGCCCCGTGCGCAGAGAATACGGAGCCAGGGGGCGGAGTCCAGGCCCCTTGTCCGGCATACGGACAGGGCACCCCGCCGGAGCGGTGTGTCCGAACGCCAGGACGCGCCCGTGGTGTAGACCACGAGCGCGCCGCTGACCAGCAATGATGCTGTTGTGGGGGGTGTCTCAGGGGTGGAGCGGTGGTGCCTTAGAAGGTGAGGCTCCAGGAGTCGATGTAGCCGGTGTCACCCGAGGCCACATCGCGGACCTGAAGCTTCCAGGTGCCGTTGGCGACCTCGCTCGACGCGTCGACCGTGTACGTGGTCAGGACGTTGTCGGCGCTGTCCGAGGAGGAGGACGCCTTCAGGTTGCGCACCGTGCCGTCGGGGGCGATCAGGTCGATGACCAGGTCCCCGCGCCAGGTGTGCTTGATGTCCACGTCGACCTTGAGGGCGGCGGGGGCGTTGCCGGTGCGGCCGGTGACGGCGATCGAGGACGACACGGTGGTGTTGTCGGAGATCGTCACGTTCGTCGCGTTGGAGAAGACCGTGCCGGTCGGCGGCGTGGTGGTGCCGGTGACGGCGTCCACGGTCTTCGCGGTGTCCGCGATACCGGTGCCGCAGCCGCCGGAGCAGGTGCCGGGCAGCGGGCGGGCGTTGGTCTTGATCGCGGACTCGATCTCGGCCGGGGTGAGGGTGCTCTTGGCCGACTTGAGCAGCGCGGCGAGGCCGGCGATGTGCGGCGCCGCCATCGAGGTGCCCTGGTAGGGCTTGTAGTTCTCGACCGACTGGGTCGTCGAGCCCGAGTTCAGCGTGGAGTAGATGCCGTTCTCGGGGGTGGTGACGGTACCGGGGGTGTCGGTGGCGCGGCGGGTCTCGCCGCCGGGTGCGGCCACGTCCACGATGGTGCCGAAGTTGGAGTAGTACGACCGGTTGCCCTCACGGCTGGTCGACGCCACGTTGATGACGTTCGAGCAGTTCGCGGGGGTGAAGCCGGAGGCGTTGGCGTTGCTGTTGCCCGCGGCGACGACGACGGTGGTACCGCGCGAGACGGCGCCGTTGATCGCGGTCTGGTAGACGCTCGGGCAGGTGGCGCTGGCGCCGCCCAGGCTCAGGTTGATGACCCTGGCCGGGTTCGCGTTGGCCGGGACGCCCGGCACGGTGCCGCCGGAGGCCCAGGTGATGGCGTCGGCGATGTCGGCGGACGAGCCGCCGCACTTGCCGAGCACCCGCACGGGCTGGATCTTCGCGTTGTACGCGATGCCCGCGATGCCCTTGGTGTTGTTCGTGACGGCGCCGATGGTGCCGGCCACGTGGGTGCCGTGCCAGGAGGAGTTCGAGGCGCGCGAGCCGGTGCCGCACTCGCCGTCGGTGGCGTTCCAGTCGCCCTCGTCCTTGGCGTCCGCGTCGCGGCCGTTGCCGTCGCGGGCGTCGGCGGAGGTCGAGATGAAGTCGTAACCGGCGACGACGTTGGTCGCCAGGTCCGAGTGGGCGGCGTAGCCGGTGTCGATGACGGCGACCGTCACGCCGGAGCCGGTCGTCTTGTCCCAGGCTGCGGGAACGTTCATGCCGCCGGTGGGCTCGAAGAGGTCCCACTGCTTGGCGTAGTCGGTGTCGTTCGGCGTGACAGCCATCGCGTAGGCGCGGATGTCGGGCTCGACCGAGGCGACCGACGGGTCGGCGCGGAAGGCGTCCATGACCTCCGTGACGTCCTGCTTGCTGGCGCTGTCGCCCAGGTCGACCAGGGCGCCACCGCCGGCGAGGCGGCGCTCGAAGGAGAGCTTCTCGCCCGTCTTCGCGGCCTTCTCGGCCGTGTCGCTCTTCGCGGCGGTGTTGGAGCCCGCCTCGGCGGCCTGGCTCTTGTAGGTGACGATGACCTTCTCGACCGGGGCGCTGGGGAGCGCCCGCATCGTCTGCGAAGCCGGAGCCGGCTTCGGGGTGGCAGCGCCCGGGGCGGCGGCGAACGCCCCGGTGGTGGCAGCGGCGCCGAGGATCGCGGCGCTCGCGACCACGGATATGACTCTCCGCCTGGAACCGTTCAAGGTGTGGCCCTTTCGAGTACGACGTAACTGCGGAGCAGTGGCGGCGGCGCGGGACACACGGGGCGAAGTGGGGTCGCTGTCCGTCGGTCCCTGGGCTTGGGGAGCCCGTGCGCCGCCACCGGCGCGACGGCCCGGGTCAAGGCCGCCCCCGGCGGACACCACCCTCCTCATGCACCTGTCAGGGTGCGTTCGGGGGATGGTATCTGCCGGTGCGGAGGACAGTAGGGAACGGGAGGGTGAACCCGATACGGGGAAAACCCTTGTCACCCCTCAGGGCGCGGCGGGGGGTCGGCGAGGGGAGGGGACGCCGGTTGTCCTGCGGGGATGTCCTGACGGGGCGGCGAGGACCGCTGGGGCGTCGTCGGGTCGGGGCTGGGGCGAGGGGCTACGGGGTCGTCGTCGGTCCTCGCCGGGGCGAGGGTTCGGGATCGTCGGGCGCGGGTCGGGATCTCAGCCGAGTTCGAGCGTCGTGACGCCGTAGACGCGCTCGTGTGCCACCGGGCGGACCGGACCCGTGTACATCCTGGCCGTCTCGAACGTCGGCCGGAGACCCCGTTCCTCGGCCAGCCGCGCCGCCGCCGGGTTCGACTCCGGCATGTCGACCGCGATCCGGGCCGAGCCGAAGTCCCGCGCCTCGGCGGCGAGCGCGTCGAGCAGGGCGGCCGCGTCGGCCGGGGTGTCGGCGAACAGCGGTCCCACCCGGGCCTCGTCCTGGGCCGGGCGAACCACCCCATATCCGGTCACCCGTCCGTCGACGACCCGGACCAGCGCACGATGGCCGGGAGTCACCAGCCAGGCGGCGAGGAACCGGGGCCGGTCGGCGTGGTGGCAGGTGCTGTCGTACGCGGCGACGGCGGCCGGATCGACCCGCCAGGCGGCCACCACGCCGGCCACCGGGCCGTCGGTGGCCGGGACTTCGCCCACGTATCGCGCCGTGCGGTACGCCGTGGAGAAGCCCGAGCGCCGGTAGTTGTCCTGCTGTGCGGGCACCCCGTCGAGCCCGACGGACCGGCCGCCGGCGTGGGCGAGCGCGGCCTGCCAGGTGGCCACGCCGTGACCGTGGCCGCGAAGTTCCGGGCGTACGAGATAGAAGCCGAGGAAGGCGTACGCGTCGTCGTAGGTGACGACGGAGACGGCGGATACGGGCTCCCCGCCGATCCGCCCCAGGAAGAAGCCCCGGGGGTCCTGCGCGAAGAAGGCCCGGGCGTCGGAATGTCCTGGATTCCACCCTTCCTCCGCGGCCCAGGAACGCACGAGTTCCCACTCTGCCGCCGTGGCGCGGGAGATGGACAGCGAGCCGGAGGAGGCGGAGGCCACGGGGAATCCTTCAACAGCCGGGAGCGGGCGGGCGGGTGTCCGGGCGCACGGAAATCCAGACAAAGCGCGCCGAGCATAGCGCCGCCCGGGGCCGGGCCCGTTGACGGCCGATCGATTCCGGCCGCGGGGCAGCCGGTGGTTCGCCCCCTCCGCCCAGGCCGCCCGATGGCGCCCCGCGGCCGCGTCGGCGCCTCTCAGTGGACGAGGCGCAGGCGGGGGCCGGCGAGCGAGAGACGGACGGTCTGGCCCCATGTCAGTTCCAGAGCGTCCGATTCGACACCGTCGCCGAACGCCACGAGACGGTCCGACTCGACGGTGAGACGCAGCCCCTCGCCCGGGTCGAGGAGGCCCTCCACCCGGGTCGTGCCGGTCGTCGGCGACGGCCAGGCCTCGCGGACGAACCAGGCGAGCCGGGCATCGGCGGGTGCGGGCAGCGCGAGCGCGCTGGACCGCTGCTCCCACAGGGACCGCAGCCAGCCCGTGGCACCGGTGCCGGTGCCGACCAGCACTCCCGACGAGGCCTGGGGTTCGGGCGGCGCCTCCGTCGCGTCCAGGCCGAGCGTGTAGCGGGCCGTCTGGTGGCCGCGGGGGCCGACGTAGATCTCGTTCAGGGCGAGCAGCCGCTGGGAGTCGTCCGTGACGGCCTCGACCATCGTCAGCTCGTCGACCGTCGCCCCGGCACCCGCCGCGTACGGCAGCAGCCGGCGCGCCCGGTCCGCGCGGTGGCGGACCAGGACGCCGGCGTTGCGCCCGGGGTCGGCGTCGATCCCGATGACGGGCTGACCGGTGAGGTACTTCGCCGCGTTGGCGACCAGGCCGTCCTGCCCGACCACGACGACCACGTCCTCGGGACAGAACAGGAACCTGTCCAGATCGGCGCGCTCCACCCGGGTCTGCCGCCATGTCAGCGGCACCGCGCCCGCCACCTCGGCGAGCGCCCGGCGGGTGCGCTCGTGGCGCTCGCGCACGGCCTCGATCGAGCGGCCGCGCGCGGCGAGGAAGAACGCGGCCTGGCCGTGCGTGCCGTGCCGGGCGAGCAGCTCCTCGTACTCCGTGGTCCGGTGCACGAGCACCGCGCGCGGCGCGAGGCTCACGACCGTGCCCCACCCTCGCCCAGCTTGGCGAGCAGCCCGGTCACCACGTCGGGCGAGAGCGTCAGGTGCTCGATCCGGGGCAGGTTCTCGGCCGCCGTCGTCACCGCGAGAGCGTGCAGGGTGGCGGGATCGACCTCCGCGTGCGCCCGCAGCCAGCCGGACTGCGCTCCGGCGCGCGCCTCGCCGACCTCGCGCGCCGCCTCGGCCTCGGCGCGTGCGAGGCGGACCTTCCGTACGGCCTCGGCCTCGGCCCGTACCGCGTCGGCGGCGGCGTTCTCCTCGGCCTCGCGGCGCGCGTTGGTGCCGCGCTGCTCGACGAGCCGCTCCTCCTGCCGGGCCAGCTCGATCTTGCTGGCGAGCTCGTTCTCGGCGATGGCGCGTTCGCGTTCGACGGCGACGGCGCGGCGCTCGTACGTGGCCCGGTCGGCCTCCTGCTGGATCTGCTCGCGTGCGGGGGTGCGCAGGGCCCGCTCCACCTCGGGTTCGGGGCGGATCGCCACCACCCGGACCGCGACGACCTCGATGCCGGTGGCCGGCAGTCGGGGCTCGGCCCCGAGCCCGGCGGTGACCCGGTCCCGTACCGCCGCCACGCCGTCGACCAGCGCCTCGGCGAGCGAGGTGCGTGCGAGGACGTCGAGGGCGTGCTGCTGGGCCGTCTCGGTGAGGAGGGTGGCGATCTGCTCCAGCGGCGCGCCGCGCCACGCGCCCGTGTCGGGGTCGATGGAGAAGTCGAGCCGCGTGGCCGCGACCGCGGGGTCCCCGATCCGGTACGTGACGGTGGACTGGACGCTGACGTCCTGGAAGTCGACGGTACGGGCGTGGAAGGCCATCGCCAGTTCGCGGTCGTTCACCGGAACCTCGGAGAGGGCGGCGGTGAGCGGCCGGAACCAGAAACTCAGCCCCTCCCCGTCATGCACGAGTCGCCCGCGGCGCTGGTGGCGGATGTGCGCGGTGGGCGCGGAACGCAGATGACGCCAGCCGGCTCGCCGGGTGATGTCTGCCATGGTGGAGTACCCCCTTGTCGTCACATTGACGATAGGCGGTGAGGTGGGTTGTCGTCAAGGTGACGAATATTGGTGCTCGGCCGTCCCGGAGCTCCGGGCTCCGCCGCCCTCACCCCGCTACGGGCGCGTGTACCGCCTCGGCCTTAGGCCCGGCCGGACCGAAGAGGGGAAGGCCGGTGACGGCCTGTTCGGTGGCGGCGGCCGCGGACCGGCTGGGCGCGGCCGGCTCGACGCGAGCCGGGGTGAGGGCACCGGACTCGGCGACGACGCCGACACCGACCGTGCCCCTTGCCGCCCACTCCCCGACGGTGACCTCGCTGCGCGTCGGCGCCGCCCGCCTCTCCCCGGTCCCGACCTCACGCGCGCGCGTGCGGCCCGCCCGCCCGGCTTCCTGGGGCGGAGCCGGTTCGGGGGATCCCTTCGTCAGGAGGACCACGCCCCGGGCCGCGACCAGCGACGCGGCGGCGGCGACCAGCCAGCCCCACGCGCCCGCGCGGAACGTCTCGCCGAGCAGTGCCACCCCGATCACGGCCGCCGCCGCCGGGTTGGCGAGGTTGACCACGGCGAGGGGCGCGGCGAGGCCGCCCCGGTAGGCGGTCTGCGAGAGCAGGAGTCCGCCCGTCGCGAAGCCCGATATGAGGAGCGCGAGCAGTGTGGTCTGCCACCAGGCCGGCGTGCCGCCCGGCAGCTCGCGCGCGAACGCGGCCGTCAGCGTCTGGGTGAGCGCGGAGGCGACGCCCGAGGCGATACCGGAGGCCGTGGCGTGACCGAGTCCGCGAGCGGCCCGTTCTCCCGCCGCGTCCGGCCCCGCCCCCTGCGCGCCGCCGGGCGCGCGCCCGCGCAGCCGGCCGGAGGCGAGCGCGGAGATCAGGAGCACCGTCGCCGCGGCGACGACCAGGGACTCGCGCAGGCTGAGCGCCTCGCCGGGAGCCGCGGGACCGGTCACGGCGACCAGTCCGACGAGGCCGCCGAGGGTCAAGAGAGCCCCGCGCCACTCCGTACGGGTGACCCGGCGCCGTGCGTAGTACGCGCCCAGCGGCAGCGCCGCCACGAGCGTCAGCGCGCCGAGCGGCTGCACCAGGGTCAGCGGACCGTAGTGCAGGGCGGCCACGTGGGCGAGGGCTCCGGCGGCGTTCAGGCCGACCGCCGACCACCATTGCCCGCGGGCGAGCAGGGAGCGCAGCGCCCCGCGCCCGTCCTGGACGGGGGAGGCGGCGGCGAGCCGGGACTGGGAGACGGCGGCGAGCGCGTATCCGGCCGCGGAGAAGAGCGAGAGGAGCACCGCGATCACGGTGCCGGCGGCGGGGTTCATCGGAGGGCTCCGGCCGGGAGAGGGGTGGTCCCGAGCGTGCGGGGTGCGGGTGGGGGCGCCGTCCGGTGGCCCGGCGCGCGGACCGCGAGCAGGGCGAGGCCGAGGAGCGCGGCGGCGGCGAGCGCGTCGAACCAGTAGTGGTTGGCGGTGCCGACGATGACGAGCAGCGTGATCAGCGGATGGAGGAGCCACAGGACCCGTCGGCGGGACCGGGTGGCGGCGATCAGGCCGATCGCGACCATCAGGGCCCAGCCGAAGTGCAGTGACGGCATGGCCGCGAACTGGTTCGCCATGGAGTCCGCCTCCGGGGTGGCCCCGTACACGGAGGGCCCGTAGACCCGGGCCGTGTCGACGAGCCCGCTGGCGGCGAGCATGCGCGGCGGCGCGAGCGGCATCAGCAGGTGCAGGGCGAGCGCGGCGGCGGTGAGGAGCGCGAGCACACGGCGCGACCACACGTAGTGGGCGGGGCGACGCCAGTAGAGCCAGACGAGGAAGGCGAGCGTGGCCGGGAAGTGCACGGCCGCGTAGTAGGTGTTCGCCGCCCGGATGAGCGGTTCGCCGTGCAGGAGCAGCTGCTGGATCGTTCCCTCGCCGGGCAGGTGGACCGCGCGCTCGGCGTCCCAGACGAGGTCGGCGTTCCGGAAGGCGCGGGTCTCGTGGCCGTTGGCGAAGAGCCGGCCGAACTTGTAGACGAGGAAGAGCGCGGTCACGAGCGCGAGCTCGCGCAGGAGCGGCGGTCTGGCGGATTCGCCGGAGGGCTCGTCGCCCGCGCCCTCCTCCGGCGTGCCCCCGTTGCCCTCGACGCGTCCGGCGCTCCCGACATGCCCGACGCGCCCGGCGGGGCCGGGGGTAGGCGTCAGCCCCGGTCCTGCAGGACGAGGTCCTCGTATCCCGCGTATCCCGGCAGCCATCGCGCGGCCCTTCGCTCATCAGCAATCAGTCAAATCGGCAGAAACGGAGGAAGCCTAGATCCGATTTCATCGAGACGCAACCGTCTCGATACGTTTGCGTCTCGATTGTGCACCCCCTACTCTCGTATGTGCAGCCACAGGTGTCCGGGAGGGTTCGATGTCCACAGAGGCCGCGACCGCCGCAGCCCGCCGCAGCAAGATCACGCCGGAGCGCGAGACGGAGCTGTACGACGCCGTCCTCTGCCTCCTGCGCGAGGGCGGCTACGACTCGGTGACCATGGAGGGCGTCGCGGCCCGCACCAAGTGCGGCAAGGCCACCCTCTACCGCCAGTGGGGCACCAAACCGCAGCTCGTCACGGCGGCGCTGGCCCGGCGGCGCTGCACCGTGTTCACCGGCATCGACACCGGCACCCTCGCCGGGGACCTGCGCGAGGCGGCCCGTATCGCCGCCTCCCACCACGAACGCGACGCCGAGCTCATGGAGGCCGTCGCCCAGGCCTTCATCCAGCACCCCGACCTGCGCGCCGCGCTGCGCGAGACCGTCATCGCCCCCGAGGTCGCGGCGATCGACGCGGTGGTGGCGCGCGCGGTCGAGCGCGGTGAGATCGAGGCCGACAACCCGGCGATCGGATTCGTCGCCCCCTGCTTCCTGGGCATGCTCCGCATCGAGCGGCTCTTCGAGGATCGCTTCACGGACGCCTCGACGATGCGGACCTTCGTGGACGCGGTCCTCCTCCCGGCGCTGCACGCCAAGGTCTGAGCCCCGCGGGCCGCCCGCAGCCCGCCGCCGAACGACCCGGGACCACCCGCCGGACAGCCTGGCGCCAGGCAGCCCCCGCCAGGAGCAGCGTCGACAGGACACTTCCCGGCCCCTCCGGCACCCTGGAGCCATGCCCGCGAGCAGCCACGACGTCCGCGTCCGCCGGATCTACGAGACCCCGTCGCCCGACGACGGCATCCGGGTCCTCGTCGACCGGCTCTGGCCGCGCGGACTCGCCAGGACGGACGCCCACATCGACGAATGGCCCAAGGCCCTCACCCCGTCGACCGAACTCCGCCGCTGGTACCACGGGCCGGAGGGGGAGTACGAGGAGTTCTGCCGGCGGTACGAGGCCGAACTCGCCGCCCCCGAAGCCGCCGCGGCCCTCGACCGGCTCCGTGACCTCGCGGCCGGGAGCACGGTCACCCTCCTCACGGCCGCCAAGGACCCGGACGCCGGCCACACCTCGGTGCTGCGACGCGCACTGGGCTCCCAGACATGACCCTCCGCCCCTAGGGGACGTCCCGGCACAACCGGGGCGCCTCGCCGGCCGCGTCGACCGCTGTAGGGGCCACCTCCCCCGCACGTGCGGGATCCGTACGGTCGGCCAACTCCCGGGCCCACGCCACAAGGCCGCCCGTGTCGATGCCGTACGCGGCGCCGGCCGCCGGACTGCCGGGACCCGCCAGGCGGTCGGCGCCACGGCGCAACAGCCGCGCCCCGCCCGCCGCGTTGCCCCGGGCGGCGTGCGTCAGACCCACGGCGAGCTGCGCGAGACCCTGCCACAGCTCCCGTTCCGACTCGGGGCCGGACTTCCAGGCGTCCTCGAAGACCTCATGGGCGTGGAAGGGCATTCCGGCGTCGAGCAGCCGCTGCGCCTCACGCAGCGTCTCGGCGGGGCCGCGCACGACACCCTCGGGCTGCCGGGGCACCCCCTCCGCCCCGTACGGCAGCGGTCGGCCGAGACCGTCCCGTGGACGCGCGCTGCGGGCCCGTCCCTCGTCGTCACGGTCCCTGCCACCGTCATTCGCCGTCCGTTTCACCCGCCCATTGTCACCCCTTGGACGATCAGGGGCGCTAGGCTCAACGATCCAGTGAATCACTGGTCCGCGTGGGTCGCGCGGGTCACGTCAAGGCAGTTGCTCGTGTGGGGAGTGAGTCACCGGTGCCGTCGGAATCCGAACAGTCGCCACCCGTCAGGCCCTTGGAGACCCCCGAAGGGCCCGCGCGTGCCGCGGCCTCCGTCGCCACGCGCCACGACGGGCTGCTCGAACGCGGTCCGGAGCTCGCCGCCGCCGTCCACGCCGTCGACGAACTCGTCGCCTCGGCCGTGGCGGGCGGACCCGCGCACGGCGGCATCCTCGTCTACCGCGGAGAGCCCGGAATCGGCAAGACCGCGCTGCTCGCCGAGATACGCCGCACCGCTCAGGACCGGTGCACCGTCCTGACCGCCCGAGGCGGCGAGACCCTCACCTCGGTCCCCTTCCACCTGACCCGCCAGCTGCTCCAGCCCGCCCTGGACGGTTTCGGCGCCGAGGACGTCCGCCACCTCTTCGGCGACCACTACGACCTGCTCGCCCCCGCGCTCGGGCTCGCACCGCCGCCCTCGCCCTCGGCCGCGCCCGCCGACCCCCAGGGCGTACGGGACGGACTCGCCAGGCTCCTGAACCGCCTCGCGGAACGGCTGGGGGACCGGCCGCCGGTGCTGCTCGTGGACGACGCGCAATGGGCCGACGCCGAATCCCTCGCCTGGCTCGACACCTTCACCCGGATCCGCCCGGACCGTAGGCTGCCCGCCCTCGTCGTCCTCGCCCACCGCCCCCTGCCGTCCGAACCGGGCGGCCCCGGCGTACCCACCACCCTCGCCGAGCTCGGCGACCGCGCCGTCCTGACGCTCGGCCTCCACGCCCTGACGCCCGCCGCCACCGCCGCGCTGGCCCGTGACACGCTCGGCGGCAACGTCGACGAGCCGTTCTGCCACGAACTGTGGACCGTCACCTCCGGGAACCCGTACGAGACCGTCGAGCTGCTCGCCAAGGTCCGCGACCGGATGCTCGAACCCGTCGCCGGTTCGGCCGGACAGCTCCGCGACCTCGGCGCCGCCGCGCGCGGCGGAGGCCTCGTCTCCCGCCTGGAGGAGCTCGGCTCCGGTCCCACCCGCCTCGCCTGGGCCATCGCCGTCCTCGACTCGGACAGCACGCCGAAGCTCCTCGCCGAGCTCACGGGCATGCGCCCGGCCGAGGTGGCCGAGCACACCGACCGGCTCCGCCACGCCAGGATCGTGCAGACGAGGCCGGCGGTCACGGCCTCCGCCGCGGACCGTCTGGAGTTCTCGCACCCCCTCATCGCGACCGCCGTCTACGGATCGGTACCGACGGCCTTCCGGACCGCCCTGCACGGGCGCGCCGCCTGGGCGCTCACCGCGGCCGGACTCGGCCCCGCCGCCGTCTCACGGCACCTCCTCGAAGTGCACCCGGACGACGACGAGGACGTCGTCAGCCAGCTGCGGGCCGCCGCCGTCGAGCACCTCGCCGTCGGAGCGCCGGAGGCGGCCCGCCGGTGTCTGGCGCGCGCCCTCGCCGAACCGCCCCGGCCGGAGACGTACGCCAGGGTCCTCTACGAACTCGGCTGCGCGTCCCTGCTCACGGCACCCGCCGCCACCGTCCGGCATCTGCGCTCCGCGCTCGACCTGCCCGGTCTCGACGACGCCCTCCGCATCGACGCGACCCACCGGCTCGCCCAGGCCCTCGCCCACGACAACCAGCTCCAGGAGGCCGCGAGGACCGCGGGCGCCGCCGCGGCCCGGACACCGTCCGGTATCGGCCGCCGACGCCTCCAGGCCGCGCACTTCATGTTCGAGGGGTTCCAGGCCGAGGAGAAGGACGGCATCGGCCGCTCCCGCCGCCTCGCCGAGCTCACCGAGCACTTCACCTGCTCCGACAACTCCGAGCGGGCCCTCGTGGCCGTACGGGCCTTCGACGGGATGATGCGCGGCGAGCCCGCCGACGACGTCGTACGGCTCTGCGACCGCACCCTCGTCGACGGAGCACCCGCCCGAGGCCTCGGCTGGACCGACACCACCTGGGGCTTCGAGATCCCGGCGCTCACGGGCATCGCGTACGCGTTCTCCGACCGTCCCGACCGCGCCCAGGCCCTGTTCGGCGAAGCGGTCCGGGCCTTCGAGATCTCCGGCTGGAGCGGCGCCCACCTCGCCTTCGCCCACACCCTCCTCGGCCTGGTCCACCGGCGCCGCGGAAACCTGCCCCGGGGGCAGCACCACCTGGAGGAGGGGCTCAGGCTCGCGGACCGGGTCGGCACCGGGCTCCCCGTCCACTGGGACACGGCCTGCCTCCTCATCGACACCCTGGTCGCCCGGGGCCGTACGGCCGAGGCGCGGAGCGTCGCCGAGCAGTACGCCTTCGGGCCGCCGTGGCCGGGCGCCATCGTCCTGCCCGACGGCCCCAGCGTCCTCGGCCGGCTGCTGCTCGCCGAGGGCAGGCGCGAGGAAGCGGTGGCCACCCTCGAAGCGGCGGCCGAGTCGCTGGCCGGGCGCGGCCGGCACCACGGCCTCTGGGCGCCCTGGCCCTTCGAACTGGCCCGCGCCCTCGCCGGCACCGACCCGGACCGGGCGGCCCGCATCGCCACCGAGGCCTACGCCCACGCCGAACGCCTCGGCACCCCGACCGTCCTGGGCGAAGCGCTCCGCTGCCTGGCCCTCTTCGCCGAGCCCGACGAGTCCCGGCGCCTCCTCACCCAGGCCGTCGCACACCTGGCCGCCTCCCCCTCCCGCTACGAGGAGGCCCGCGCCCGCCAGGACCTCGCCCACGCGACGGGCTCCGCCGCGGCCCTCGCCGAGGCGACGTCCCTGGCCGCCACCTGCGGCGCGGACACCACCACCCCGGACCCGGTGACAGCCCGTGCGTCATCCCACCCTCCGGAGTGAGGTAATGTTTTCCCTGCACGCCGACGCGGGAGAAACCCCGCGAAGACGCGCAACGGGACGTGGCGCAGCTTGGTAGCGCACTTGACTGGGGGTCAAGGGGTCGCAGGTTCAAATCCTGTCGTCCCGACTGTGCGGAAACGCAGGTCGGAGGCCGTTCTCTCATCCATGAGAGGGCGGCCTTTCGTGCGTTCGGGGGCGTGGTGGTCGCAGTGTGGTCGCACGCCCGGGCTGGGATTGATTGGCTGCAGCGCTGGAGGCGGGCGGTGCGGGGGAGTGGAGCCGGCCGACGACCTCGCGGAGGCGGTGGAGGTGGTCGCGCGGTGGGCGCAGCCACGCGGGCCGGTCCGTACGGTCGGCCTTCTGCTGGGCGCCGCTGAGGACGTGGTCGATGGTGTCGACGGCCTGGTGCGCGGCTTGTTGGGTGAGGTGGCTGTAGAGGTTCGCGGTGGTCGACAGGGTGGAGTGCCGCAGCGTCTTGGAGACCACGGTGAGCGGGACGCCCGCGGTGATGGTGATCGTGGCGGCGAGATGTCGCAGGTCATGGACCGTGACCCGGGACACCGGCTTCCTCGGACAGTCGGTGGAGTCGGTCGAGCACCAGGTGCGGTCCGAGCGGGCGGCCCTTCCGGGAGCGGGTGACCTCACAGGGCCGCAGCCTCCTGGACCTCCTTGAGGAGCACCGCGCCTGCGAACTGCCCTTCGAGCTCTTCCTGGAGCTGCTGCCGGTCCTGCGGCCCCGTCACTACTCCATCTCGTCCTCCGCCGAGGCGTCCCCGGGCAAGGTGGACCTGATGGTGTCGCTGCTCGCCGCGCCCCACCGCTCCGGTGAGGGCACCTTCCGCGGCATCGCCTCGCACTACGTCCAGCGCGTGAACGCCGGGGACACCGTCCAGGCCCGGGTGCTGCCGTGCAGCGAGTCGTTCCGCCTCCCCGATGACCCCGCCGTGCCGGTGATCCTGGTCAGCGCGGGCACCGGCCTCGCGCCCTTCCGCGGCGCGGTCCTCGACCGGCACCACGCCGGGACCACCGGCACCCTGCTCTGCTACTTCGGCTGCGACCACCCCGACGTCGACTACCTCCACCGCGAGGAGTTCGAAGCCGCCGAGGCCGCCGGCGCCGTCAGCATGCGCCCGACCTTCATGCACGCGCCCGTCGACGGTGCCCGCTTCGTGCAGGAGCGCATCGCCCGGGAAGCCGACGAGGTCTGGGCCGTGCTGGAAGCCGGCGGCAGGGTCTACGTCTGCGGCGACGGGCGCCGGATGGCGCCCGCGGTGCGCGAGGCGTTCATGGCCGTCTACCGCGAGCGGACCGGCGCCGACGAGGGACAGGCGGCCGGCTGGCTCATCAGCCTCGTCGAGTCCGGCCACTACGTCGAGGACGTCTGGGCCGGCTGACCCGGCGCCTCGGACACGGCCTGGGGCCACGGGCCACGAGCGCCCGTGGCCGTCAGCCGGTGGGGACGTCCGCGAGGTCGAGCCTGCCGCCGGCCAGGGCAACGGTCGCGGCGACCAGGGCCCGCAGGCCCGTGTTCTCCATGGGCTCCTCCGGGACGTAGAGGCGCTGCATCGTCAGGCCGTCGAAGCCGGAGAGGAAGAACCGGGCGACCAGGTCCGCGGGCCGGGCGAGGGTGTATCCGGTGCGGGACGCGGTCTCGGTCAGGATACGTTCGGTCACCTCGTTGACCTGCCGGAAGTGCGCCCTGCGCGCCTCGGCCAGGCCGGGGGTGCGCAGAGCGAGCATGGACAGCTCCATGAGCAGCTGGTAGTCACTCGTCTCCTCCTCGACCGTGCGCCAAAGAGCGCCGGCCAGGACCGCGATCGTCTTCTCGAAGCCCGCGTCCTGCGGAACCGCACGCTCGACCCGCCCGACCAGGTCGCCGGTGAGCTGCTCCAGAACCGCCCGGTACAGGTCCTCCTTCGAACCGAAGGTGTAGTGGACCGTCATCTGGGACACGCCCAGCTCCGCAGCGATGGCACGCGTGCTGCCGGCGGCTACCCCTTCCCGCGTCATGAGGGCGATGGCCGCATTGATCAGCTGGGGCCGGCGCTCGGCCGCGGAAACATGAGCCACACAGACGACTATATCGACTCAGTCGTTCGACCAAGTCGGCCTCCGGTCCCAGGGGGCCGCCCGCCCTCGCCGGAGTGTCCCGAGCCCGCTGTGCTCCCCGCCTGCGAGGGATGAGCCCGCTCCAGGGCGTCCCTTGGCGGGGGTGTGACAGGTCACGCCGAAGGCGGGGCGCTGTCGGTCACCACTCCGCCGATGAGATCGCGGACGAGGGCGGCCGCCTGGGCGCGGGCCTGCTCCGGCTCGTCGGTCTCCGTGATCGCGATCGACAGCTCGGTGAGCGCGCCGTAGAAGGCCCGGGCCACCAGGTGGGCCGGGTGGGGCCGCAGGCGGCCGGCGTCGAGAGCAGCGTTCACGACGTCCAGGACCAGGCCGCCGAGATGGAGCTGGTCCAGCTCGCGCCACCGCTGCCAGCCCAGGGCGACGGGCCCCTGCTGGAGCACGATGTGCCGGTAGGCGTTATCAGCGCAGACATCGAGGAACGCGTCTACCCCCCGGTAGGCGCGCTCGCGCGGATCGGCCACGGGAGCGATCGCCGCTTGGATGCGCTCGGTGGCCTGCCGTTCCAGGTCTTCGAAGACGGCCTCGAAGAGCCCGGGCTTGCCGTCGAAGTGGTGGTACAGCGCACCCCGCGTCAGCCCGGCGGTGCGCACCAGCTCCTCCGCGGAGACGCTCGCGTACTCCCGCTCGGTGAAGAGCCGCAGCCCCGTGTCCAGCAGGGTACGGCGCGTGTTCTCGGCGTATTTCTCGCGCAGGGTTTCCATACGCCATGGATATCACATACGTTGTGTATGTCAGATGCACTATGCATGAATGGTGGGCGTGATGGAGAAGTCAGTGGACGTCGTGATCGTCGGAGCCGGGGTGGCGGGCCTGGTGGCCGCACGCGACCTCGTACGGAGCGGAGCGGACGTACTGGTCCTGGAGGCCCGCGACCGCGTCGGCGGCCGGCTCCTCAACGGCGAGCTGCCCGGCGGCGCCCCCATCGAGGTGGGCGGGCAGTGGGTGGGCCCCACCCAGCACCACGCCATGGAGCTGGTCAGGGAACTGGGCCTGCGGACCTACCCCACGTACGGCGACGGCGAGCACATCTGGGAGTTCGGCGCCACGCGCTGCCAGTACACCGGCCGGATCCCCAAGCTGAACCCGCTGGTCCTCGCCGACATCGGACAGGCCCAGTACCGCCTGGACCGGGTCGCCCGCCGGGTCGCCGCGACCGACCCGTGGCGGGCGCCCGGGGCCGAGGAGCTGGACCGGCAGACGTTCGACACCTGGCTGCGCAGGACCGCGCGCACCGCCGGCGGCCGGGACTTCTTCCGGCTGATCACCGAGGCGGTCTTCTCCATCGAGCCCGAGGACATGTCCGCGCTCTGGGCCGCCTTCTACGTCGGCGCCGCGGGCGGCCTCGACCCGCTGATCAACGTCGCCGGCGGGGCCCAGCAGGACCGCGTCGTCGGCGGGATGCAGCGCATCGCCCTCGAACTGGCCGAGGAGCTCGGCGACCGGGTCGTCCTGGAAGCGCCCGTCACCGACATCGACTGGCAGCCCGCGGCGGCCTCCGGTGTCCGCGTCACCACCCGCAGCGGGCTCACCGTCCGCGCCAGGCGGGCCGTCATCGCCGTCCCCCCGCCGCTCGCCGCCCGCATCCGCTACACCCCGGGCCTGCCCGGGGACCGCGACCAGCTCGTCCAGCGGATGCCCATGGGCCGGGTCATCAAGGTCAACGTCGCCTACGAGGAGCCCTTCTGGCGCCACGCCGGCCTCAGCGGCCAGGCCAACAGCACCCACCGCCCCTTCGGCACCGTCCTCGACAACACCCCTCACGACGGCTCGTGCGGCGTCCTCGTCGGCTTCCTCGAAGGCCGTCACGCCGACACCGGCTCACGCATGGACCCCGACGAGCGCCGCGCGCAGGTGATCAACGACCTCGTCGGCTACTTCGGGCCCCAGGCCCGCAACCCCCTCGCCTACATCGAACGCGACTGGGCGGAGGAGGAGTACAGCCGCGGCTGTTACGGAGCCTTCACCGTGCCCGGCACCCTCACCCGCTTCGGCCCCGCCCTGCGCCGCCCCGTCGGCCCCCTGCACTGGGCCGGCACCGAGACCGCCACCCGCTGGGCCGGCTACATCGACGGAGCCGCCGAATCCGGCCACCGCGTCGCCGACGAGATCCTCCCCAAGCTCTCCTGACCCCCGACACGTGAGCGAGGCCCCCACCATGACCACCGCGCCTACCACCCTCTCCGACCTCGACGCCCTCGTCCTACGACTCGCCACCGGCGAGCGAGCCTGGGCCGACACCTCCCTCGCCGAACGGCGCGAGCTGCTCCGCGACGTGGCAGCGGCCACCGCGGCCGTGGCGGACCAGTGGGTCCGCACCGCGGCCGGGATCAAGCAGCTGAACCCCGCCTCGCCGCTCGTCGGAGAGGAGTGGATGAGCGGACCGTACGCGCTGCTCACCTACCTCCAGGCCCTCCAGGAGACCCTGCGACGCCTGGACGCGGGAGGTGACATTCTCGCCGGCACCCGCATCACCCGGGCCCCGGGCGGCCGGCTCGCCGTCCAGGTCCTCCCGTACGACACCTACGACAAGCTGCTCATGAACGGCTTCCACGCCGAGGTCTGGACGACCCCCGGCACCACCGAGGAACAGCTGCGCGCCACGGCCGGCCTCACCCAGCGCACCCCGCGACGAACCAGGGGTGTGGCCCTGGTCTTGGGCGCCGGCAACATCTTCTCCATCCCGCCCCTGGACGTGCTGTACCAGCTGTACGCCGAGAACCGCACCGCCGTCCTCAAGCTCAACCCCACCACCGACCCCCTCGCCGACGTCTACCGCGCAGCCTTCAAGCCGCTCATCGACCGGGGCCTGGTCGAGATCGTCACAGGCGGACCCGAGGTCGGAGGAGCGCTGGCGGAGCACCCCGGTATCACGGCCGTCCACATGACCGGCAGCGAAGCCACCCACGACGCCGTGGTCTGGGGCACCGGCGAGACGGCGACAGCCGCCAAAGCCGCCGGCACACCGAAACTGTCCAAGCCCATGACCAGCGAACTCGGCGGCGTAGCCCCGATCATCGTCCTCCCCGGAGCGTGGTCCGACGCGGACCTGCGCTACCAGGCCGAACACGTCGCCACCATGCGCCTGCACAACAGCGGCTGCAACTGCATCGCCGGCCAGATCCTCATCCTCAGCTCCGACTGGCCCCAGAAGAACGCCTTCCTCACCGCCCTGCGCAGGGCCCTCGCCATCGCACCGGCCCGTCCGGCCTGGTACCCCGGCTGCGAAGCCCGCGTCCAATCCGCCCGCGAGCTGCACCCCGGCCACGCGGAGAAGCCCGGCGGCACCCCGGAACGCACCCTCCTCACCGGCCTGGACCTCACCGACGCCGACGAGTCCGCCTTCACGACCGAGTACTTCGGACCGGTCCTCGGCGTCTCCGAACTCCCTGGCACCGGCTCACGGTTCCTGGGCGCCGCCGTCACCGCCGCCAACGACCGCCTCCACGGAACCCTCGGCGCCAACCTCATCGCCCACCCCGACACCGTCAAAGCCCTCGGCCACCGCCTCCGCGCCGCGATCGCCGACCTGCGCTACGGAACCATCGGGGTCAACGCCTGGACCGGCGTCGGCTACGCCACACCCCGCGCCACCTGGGGCGCCTACCCCGGCCACACCCTCGACGACGTCCAGAGCGGCATCGGCATCGTCCACAACGCCCTCCTCCTGGACCACACCGAACGCACCGTCGTCACCGGCCCCTTCCGCCCCGCACCACGCTCCGTCCTCAACGGCGACGCGTCCATCTCCCCCAAGCCCCCGTGGTTCGTCACCAACACCACCGCCGCCCGCACCGGCCGCCTCCTCACCGAGTTCGCCGCCCACCCCCGATGGCAGGACCTCCCCGCCCTCTTCGCCTCTGCCCTCCGCGGCTGATCCCCACCTCGTCGGCGACGGGTATGCGCCACGCCCCAGTGCGCATACCCCCTGCCACCTCCGCAAGGGAGCAGAACCAGACGTGAAGCTGTCCGCTTCCGGAGAGTCACTTCCTCCTCGGGTGACCTGGATAGGACCCGGCGGCCCGAAGCAGGACAGCGTTCTTGAACAGAGCCGGCCGCACGGTGGCGAGGCTGGTTCCTTCGCGGTCGGCGATGGCCTGCAGCGACAGGTGGTCCTCGTCGTACCAGGTGCGCCAAGGTCTTGTTCGATGTCAGGATGATCGATCCCTTCTCGTAGCGCTTGGAGATGACCTGGAACACCAGGTTGGCCTCAGCGCGTTCGAGGGGCTGGTAGCCGACTTCGTCGACGACGAGAACTCCGGGGGTCGGTGCCGGTCAGACGGCGGCGACTGCCGGGAGTGGCAGCGAACGAGGTGCACGGAGCACCATGAGGTGCGCGGAGAGCGCGGCGCCGGCCGCGGTGATCTGGTCTGCGTCGGGGTGTAGGTAGCGCTGGGTGGTCGTCAGCGAGCCGTGCCCGGCGATCTTGCGCAGGACGTGCAGGGGGACCCCGGCGTCTGCGAGCCACGTGAGCCCGGTGTGGCGCAGGTCGTGTCGTCGAAGGTGTTCGAAGCCGAGCTCGGTCACGACGTCGTCCCGGTGCGTGGCGTCACGCAGGACGGCGGTGGAGATGCGTCCGCCGCGAGGACCGAAGAAGACCCGGGCGTCCGGGCTGTCACCGGCCGCCAGCAGGCGCTGGGCGACCATCGGGCGGACTTCTTTCGATGAGAGGCACCTTGCGGGCGCGCTTTCCCTTGGTGGCCTTGTCTACGAGCCCGCCACGGGCGGGGGTGGTCTGCCGGTGGACGGTACAGATCCAGTTGTCGGTGTCGATGTCCCGGACGCGGACCCCGGAGCGTCGTCGAACTGTCGGGCCAGGTGAGAGGCGGCCCTCGACGCCATCGAGGTCTGGTGGATCGGCTCGCCGACGTCGGCGAAGGGGCGGCCGAGGTGGCGGCAGCGGCTGTGGGAACGGCCTCGGCGTTCGTCTCGGGAGGCGCGGAACGGCTGGGTGGAAGGCCACAGACCTACCGCTCGACGACGGTCCACTCCTTCGCCACCCGCTGATACGTGCCCTCCGGGGACGGGACGCTGCTCCCGTCCCCGGAGGCTCAGTCCTGCGGCGGCGGAGCCGTGCTCTCGCGGACCACGAGGTGGGTGGCGATCTCCAGGCCGAGCTGAGGGATTTTCTCGCCCCGGCCGAGGGTCAAGGCCAACTCCGTCGCCGCCGCGGCCATTTCGGTCAGTGGCTGGTGCACGGTCGTCAGGGGCGGGTCCACCCAGGCCGTGACCGGGACGTCGTCGTAGCCGACCACGCTCAGGTCCTCCGGGATGCGTAGACCGGCCTCGCGCGCCGCCTGGTAGACGCCGAACGCCTGCATGTCGTTCGCGGTGAAGATCGCGGTCGGCCGGTCGGGGCGGCCCAGCAGCGCGCGCGCCGCGGCGTGCCCGTCCTCCCGGGTGAGCTGCACACGGACGATCAGCTCCGGGTCCACCGGTAGCCCGGCCGTCTCCAGCGCCGAGCGGTAACCGGCCATCCGAGCCAGGCAGAACGCGTGATCGGGGCCGCTGATCATGGCGATGCGCCGGTGGCCGAGGCCGATCAGGTGGCGTGCCGCGGACTGTCCGCCCCTGAAGTGCGTGGCGGCGACGTACGGGACACCGTCGGGGACGTCGTCGATCGGGTCGAAGACGACGTAGGGGATGCTGTTCGCCGCGAGCCGGTCGCGCTCCGCCTCGGAGAGCCAGGACACCGACAGGACGCACTGTGGGCGCCGCCCCGCGGTCTCGTCCATCGCGGCCTTCGAGTCGTGCAGGCCGAACTTGGAGACCATCACGCCGATCCGGTTCCTGCTGGCCACCTCTTCCACGCCGCGCAGGATCTCCACGCCCCACATGCTCTCCAGCTCGCGGAAGACCAGCTCCACGATCTTCTGGCGGCGGCTTCCCGGAGGCTTGCGGTACCCGTACTTGTTGATCAGTTTCTCGACCCGGGCCCGGGTCTCGTCGGACACCCCCGAGCGGCCGTTGAGCACCTTGGACACGGTGGGGACCGAGACGCCGGCCGACTCCGCGATGTACGCGATGGTCACCGACGGGAGCCCGCCCCCCGACGTGGCCTCCTTGCTGTCCTTCGCCGCATCCTCGCTCTTGTCCGCCACGGCTGCCTTTCCTCGTTCATGGGACGGGCCTGTCGCCCGCCCCTGTGCGCGCTCGCCCGTACGGCGCCATTCTGGCATCGGAGCCCGAGCGGGCTCACGCGCTCCCGGGCCGCTCGCCCGAGGGGGCGTCCGGTTCGGCGGCGAGGACGCGGACGTCCCACGCCCGGAGCTCCACGGCGGTGCCGGCCGGGAGCACGCCGCCGTCGAGGGCGTCGGTCAGCCGCACGGGTGCCGGGACGGTCGCGGGCTCCCAGCTCCAGTTGTGGACCACGTGGACGCGGCGGCCGTCGGGGGAGGTGCCGGTCGAGACCGTGACCGACCCGGGCAGATCCCGCCAGCCGCTGCGCGGGGTGGGTGCGAGCCACGTGGCGAGCGCGCGGGCCAGATCGCGGCCTGGCACCGTGCCGACGCAGGTGACGCGGCCCGCACCGTGGCGGCGGGTGGTGACGGCCGGCCAGCGCCCGAAGTGCGGATGGTCGTACGTGGCCAGGACGTCGGCGTCCTCGACGGCCAGCCCCTCGACCCAGCGGGTGGCCACCGCGTCGGTGCCCAGCGCGAGGGGGCTGCCGGGTGCGGTGCGCAGCGGCAGGTCGGCGTGCAGATTGCTGAACTCGTCGTAGCGCACGCCCGCGGCCTCGACGAGCCGCCCGGGCGTCACCTCGTGGCGGGCCCGCGCCTCGTGGTCGCCGTAGCCGGTACGCGGACCGAGCACGAGATGGCCGCCGGCTTCGGCGTACGCGGCGAGCCAGTCGAGCATCCCGTCGTCCGCCACGTACAGGCCCGGCGCGATGAGGACGGGGTGCCGTACGGCGGCCGACTCCGGTGCGAGGCCCGGGCGTTCACCGTCCCGATCGTGCAGCTGGCGGGCGTGCAGGATCCGCACCTGCCGTCCCGCCTCGAACGCGCCCCGGTAGAACGGTTCGAAGATCCCCTCGTACGCATACGCGTCCGGGCCGCCGTCGGCTCCGGCCAGCGGCGGGTGCCCGCGCATCAGCCACTTGCTCGGCGCGGAGTACACCAGGGCGATGTCGGCGTCCGGGGTGATGCCGGCCACGAGGTCGCCGGCCCGCTCGAACTCGGCCCCCAGACGGGCGAGTTCGCGGTAGGCGCGCCCCGGTCGTCCGCTGTGCGGGAGGATCCCGCCCCAGTAGGTCTCGGCGCCGAAGTGCAGCGTGTGCCAGTGCCAGTACTCGATCATGCGGGCCCCGCGCGCGACCAGTGCCCAGGCGGCCTGCCGCCACTGCCCGTCGAAGGCGGGCCGGTTGTCGGACGATCCGCCGATGGCTTGGGCGTTGGTCTCGGTGATCAGGAACGGCTCCTGGCGCGAGGAGTAGATCCGGTCGGCGCCGTGGTGCAGGGCCCACGCCCCGTACGCCATCCACTGCCGCGGCAGCTTCTCGCGCGGCGGCTCGGGCATCGTGAGACTGTCCTGCATGTCGTAGTACGGGTTGCCCGCGGTGACGTCCAGGGCGTCGGTCATCGCGTCGTCCTCAAGACCCGGGGAACCGTAGGCGAGGCAGGTGGTGACGAACTGCTCCGGCCGGGCGTACGCGCGCACGATGCCGGCCTGCCAGGCGATGAACTCGGTGGTCTGTCGCGCCTGGAACGCCTGCCAGGCCAGGTCGTACTGCGGCTGCGCGTTGCCTTCGGGCTTCCACAGGTCGGCCCAGGTGGACAGCCGATGCGACCAGTACACCAGGCCCCACTCGCGGTTGAGGGTCTCCACGTCGCCGTACCGCCGGCGCAGATCGTCCACGAACCGCTGGAACACGCCGTGGTTGTGCGGCAGCCGCAGGCCCGGTTCGTTGTCGACCTGGAAGCCGATGACCGCGGGGTGCGAGGCGTAGCGGGCGGCGATCGCGCGGATGACCCGCTCGGCGTGGAAGCGGAACGCCGGATGCGTGATGTCGACTTCCTGGCGGGCACCCCACCCGGCAGGCTTCCCGGAGGCGTCCTCGGCGGCGATCTCCGGATACTGCCGGGCCAGCCACGGCGGCACCGCGTAGGTGGGAGTTCCGAGGACGACGGAGATGCCGCGCTCGTGGGCGCCGTCGAGGACGGGCCGCAGCCAGTCGAGCTCGAACCGGCCGTTCTCGGGCTCCCAGGTGGACCACACCGACTCGCCGACCCGGATGACGGTGAACTTCGCCTGAGCCATCAGATCGAGGTCGGTCTTCAGCCGCTCGTACGGCTGGTACTCGTGGTAGTAGGCGGCGCCGAACAGGACGCGCGGGGGCAGTGTGGTCATGGAAGTCCTCGTCATGGAAGGGAAGTCCTCGTGAAGGGGTCCCGGCTGCCGGGAGCGGACGTAGGACCCGGCAGCCGGGACGACGGGACGCGGGATCAGACGGTCGAGCCGGTCACCGACGTACCGGACTTGACGACCTGGTAGGTGATCTTCGCTCCGCTGTAGAAGTGGAACGTCAGCTTCACCGGGGCGTTGTCACGCAGCGAGGTGAGGAACTTGTCGGTGAGGGTGATGGTGTCGCCCGCGTAGTCGGGGGTGAAGGAGATGTTGAACTCCTGGAACTCCGTCCAGTCGGTGGGCCCGGCGTTGGTGCCGTCGGCGTACGTGGCTGCCATGGTGGCGAGCTGGTCCCCGCGGAACCGGGTGGGAATGGTGAGCGCGGAGGTGGTGCCCGACGTGCCGGTCTGCTGCGGGACGTCGTACGTCGTGACATGGAGCTTCCAGGGCCGGCCCTGCGAGAACCTGGCCTGCAGCGTGGCGTTGTCACCGTACGAACGGTCTCCGACCAGGCGGGTCAGTGCGGCGGCCTTCAGGGTGAGCCTGTCACCGGAGACCGCGTAGTCCCGGCCCGCGACGAGCTGCCGGTCACCCTGCCAAAGGCCGCGGAACGCCAGGCCGTTGCGGTTCAGTGTGAGCGACTGGTCCGTGATCTGGCCGGACTTGGGGACGAAGAGGCGGTCGAAGGACGTCGAGCCCGAGCGGGTGGTCCAGCTCGTCCTGATCAGGTCGAAGAGCTCCTGGTCCCGCCACTGGAAGGTCTCGCGATTCAGATAGGCGAAGGGGTCCCACAGGGCGGTGGTCACGCCGCTCTGGCGTGCCGCGTGACCGAGGTGCTCGAAGTACTTCAGGGCCTCGCCCCGCTCCACACGGGAGGGGTGGTGGTGGTCCGGCCAGCTGAGCAGCCCGTACTCACCGAGGTAGACGGGGATGCCGCGCGCGACGAAGGTGTCGCGCATGCGCTGGAAGGCGCCGTCGAGGTCCTTCCGCGCGGCCTCGTCGTAGTGGGTGCCGCCGGCGATGTTCACGCTGAACGGGAACCAGCTGTAGTAGTGCACGGTGGCGACCAGGTTGGGGTCGTCGAGGGACGTGATGGTGTTGTAGAGCGTGTCCATGAGCGGCTGGTCGGGCGTGCAGTAGATCGTGGGCAGCACGAGCAGGCGGTCGGTGTTCTGCCCGCCCGAGCCGCGGACGATCTTGTGGAACGAGGTGTTCAGCTCGTTCAGGAACGTGGCCTTCTGCGCGGCCGTGGCGTTCTCGAACTCGGGCTCGTTGATGCTCTCGAAGAGCAGGGTGCGCGGCTTGTCCTTGAACGTCGACGAGATCTGCGTCCACAGGGAGTCGAAGCGGGCCATCACGCCGTCATGGTCGGTGGCCATCCGGTCGACCCACTGCCAGGAGTCGTGGTGCACGTTGAGCACCACGTGGAGACCCTCGGCCAGCGCGAGGTCGGTGACCTCCTCCACCCGGTCCATGTACGTGGCGTCGACGGCGTACGGGGCGGTGGGGGACTGGCGGTCGGTCCAGGTGACCGGGATACGGACGCTGCGGAAGCCCTCCGAACGGACCTTCGCGAAGTGCGCCCTGGTGGTGAGCGGGTTGCCCCAGGAGGACTCGTTCGGGAAGGCGTCCAGGGTGTTGCCCAGGTTCCAGCTGGGCTGCATCGCGGCGACTGTTTCCATGGCGGACGTGGCGTTCGCGGGCACGCGCGGCGCCAGCGGGGCGGCGTCGGCCGCCGGAGCGGTGAGCCCGGCGCCGAGCAGTAGGCCGGCGGTGGCGACAAGGGCGAGCAGTATGCTCGCCAGGCGACTCGGGAGTCGCCTGGCGGCTTGGTACGCGTGGGTCATGTCCCTCGGGTCCCTTTCGGTTTCGGGATGGTGTGGGGGTGCCCCGCCTGCGGGACGTGCGTACAGGCGGAAATCCAGGGGGTCACGGGCGGGCTCAGGTCGCCGGGCTCGCTCGGACTGCCGGTTCGTACGCGAACCAGTCGGCGTGGACGGTGCCTCGGGCCGCGTACAGGCCGATGACGCGGCCCGTGAATCCGCCGGCCACCTCCGTCGACAGATAGCGGCCGTCGAGCGTGGCGAGTACGGCGAAGGCGCCGTCCGGCTGCTCCACGCCGAGGGTGACGACGTCGGGTCCGGTGCGCGCGTCGTGCGGCTCGGGCGGCGGCGTGAGGCGTACGGACAGAACGGTCGGCCCCGCGGGCACCGGCAGCGTGGCCACGACGGCGCGGACCGAGCCGACCCGGGAGATGACCCGTACCTGGGTACCGTCCGCCTCGATGCTGTAGTGGTGCCGCTCGTCGAGGCGTACGGCGAGGCCGCCGGCGCCCTGTGTCGCGTCGATCGACGCGGAGGCCCGGCAGGTGACGTGCTGTTGGCGGCGGCCGATGAAGACGGCGTCCGGTTCGTCGAGGGACGTACCGCGGGCCCGCAGTGTCAGCCGGCCCGGGCGCTCCTTGGTCGTGCAGTGCTCGGGGGACCGGTCGCGCACGGAGATCCAGGACGGGTGGAGCTCGGGGAGGTCGAAGTCGTCGCGGAACGGTGCGTCGGCGGCGCTGCCGGTGTCGGCGGGGGAGACGATCTCACCGACCACGGGCCAGCCGTCGTCGGTCCAGGTGACCGGTGCGAGGAACGTCTCGCGGCCCATCACGTGCCAGCCCGGGGTGCCGCCGTGCGGCCGGACGCCGAGGAACACCATCCACCACGAGCCGTCCGCGGCCTGCACCAGGTCTCCGTGACCGGTGTTCTGCACGGCGTGGTCCGTGCCGCGGTGGGTCAGGAGAGGGTTGTGCGGGCAGGGCTCGAAGGGGCCGCTCGGGCCGGGCCCACGGGCGATGGAGACGCCGTGCCCGCGCTCGGTGCCGCCCTCCGCGATGAGCAGGTACCAGTACGCGCCGACGCGGTAGAGGTGCGGCGCTTCGGGGGCCTTGGCGCCCGGCGCCCCGGACCACAGCCTGCGCTCCGCACCGAGCGTGCGCCCTGTGTACGGGTCGATCGCGACCTGCCCCACCCCGGCGAAGGTGCACCAGCAGGTGCCGTCCTCGTCCCAGGCCAGGTCCGGGTCGATGCCGGGGACGCCGGGAAGCCACACGGGATCGGACCAGGGGCCGGCCGGGTCGGTCGTGGTGACCAGCAGATTGCCGCCGCCCTCGGAGCAGTTGGTGACGATCAGAAAGAAGCGGCCGTCGTGGTGGCGCAGCGTCGGTGCGTAGATCCCCCCGGAGGACGGCATGCCGAGGGGCAGACGCAGCTGTTCCGGCCGGTCGAGGACGTTGCCGATCCGGGTCCAGTGCAGCAGGTCGCGGCTGTGGAAGAGCGGGATGCCGGGGAAGTACTCGAAGCTGGAGCAGACGAGGTAGTAGTCGTCGCCCACGCGGCAGACGCTGGGATCGGGGTGGAAACCCGGGACGACGGGCTGATCGGACACCATGGGGCCTTTCCTCGGAGGTTCGGGGTGCGGACGGGGCTGCCGGTCAGCCCTTGACGGCGCCGGTGAGGACACCCGTACGGAAGTGCTTCTGCAGGAACGGGTAGACGATCAGCAGCGGCACCAGCGTGAGGACGACCACCGCCATCTGCAGCGAGAGCGGGGCGGTCTGCGCGTGGATGTCGCCGAAGCCCCCGTTGGTCTGGCCCGGCAGCCCGATGCCCCGGTTCACGTAGGTGAGGAGCACGTACTGCAGCGGCCACTTCTCGCTGTCCGTCGGCATGTACAACATGACGTTGAAGAAGGAGTTCCAGTAGCCCACGCCGTAGAACAGGGCGATCACCGCGGTCACGGCGCGCGAGGTGGGCAGCACGACGGACCACAGGATCCGCCAGTCGCCCGCGCCGTCCATGCGCGCCGCGTCGATCAGCTCGGACGAGGTCGACGAGTAGAAGGCGCGCAGGACGAGGATGTTGAAGACGGAGACCGCGCTCGGCAGGATCAGCGCCCAGAACTGGCCGTAGCCGCCGAGCCCTGTGACGACCAGGAAGGTGGGGATCAGGCCGCCGCTGACGAACATCGTGACGATCAGCAGCCAGAGCACGGCCCGGTGCCCGTACGAACGCGGACGGGACAGGCCGTACGCGCACAGCACCGAGACCACCATCGACACCACGGTGCCCACCGCGGTGATGCCGAGGCTCACCAGGAGCGCCGTGCGGACCGTCGGCTCGCCCAGCATCTCCTTGTACGCCCGCAGGGTCAGGCCGTCCGGCCACAGGACCAGGCCGCCGGCCCGGTTGATGGCGCCCGAGGTCGACAGGCTGGTCACGACGATGATCCACAGCGGGATCAGCACCGCGCCCACCACGGCGGTCAGGGTCAGGCCCTTGGCCGTCTGTCCGAGCGCGGTCGGCGGTTCCTCCCACGGCGCCCGCGCCGCCTTGATCGTGAAGATGTTGGTCATTTCCGGTACAACCCGTCCTCGCCGAAAGCGTGGGCCAGGCGGTTGGCGCCCCAGATGAGCAGCAGGGAGATCACGCTCTTGAAGAGGCCGGCCGCCGCGCCGTAGCCGTAGTTGCCGGTGGCGATGCCGTAGTAGAAGGAGAAGGTGTCGAGCACGTCGGCCGTTTCATGGCCGACCGCGTTGCGCTGGATCAGGAACTGCTCGAAACCGACGGTGAGGGCGTTGCCCAGGCGCAGCACCAGCATCAGGACGATGACTCCGCGCAGCCCCGGCAGCGTGATGTGCCAAGTGCGCCGCCACCGGCCCGCGCCGTCGGCGGCGGCCGCCTCGTACAGATCGGTGTTGATCGCGGCGAGCGCGGCGAGGAAGACGATGATCCCCCAGCCCGCTTCCTTCCAGATCGCCTGCGAGGTGACCAGAAGGGCGAACGTGTCGGGGTCGGTCATGATGTCCCACGTGCCGATGTCGTGGGTGCGCAGGAACTGGTTGAGCACGCCGGCGCCGCCCAGCATCTGCTGGAAGATCGTGATGGCGAGGACCCACGAGAAGAAGTGGGGCAGGTAGACGATCGACTGGATGACGTTGCGGATCCGCTCGCTGAGCAGCGTGTTGAGGAGCAGCGCCAGCGCGATCGGCACGGGGAAGAACAGGATCAGCTGGACGAAGCTGAGATAGAGCGTGTTCTGCAGCGCACCCCAGAACCGCTGGTCGTTCAGGAGCTGTTGGAACTGGCCGAGCCCGGCCCACTCGCTGTTCCGGATGCCGGTCAGAGGGTCGTAGTACTGGAAGGCGGTGACGAGGCCGACCAGCGGTGCGTAGGCGAAGACCAGAAGCAGGACGACCGCGGGGACCGTCATGATGAGCAGCGAGCGGTCGCGGCGCAGCCTCATCCGCCGGGTGAGCCGCTGCGGCTGCCGTGGCTCGGGCGGCCCGGCCTGAGGCGCCTGGGCCCGATGCCGCTCGGCGGTCGGCAGCGCGTCGGTGGTGCTCACTGGCCGGTCCCGTACTTCTCCAGGACGTTCTCGGTCATCCAGCGCTTGAGCCGGTCTCCGCTGCCCGACTGCCAGCTCGAGATCGCGGCCTGGACGTCCTTGACCGTCTTCTTGCCGAAGTAGCAGTCCCTGACCGTGTCGTTGACGGACTGCGCCGCGGTGGCCGTGGCCATCTGCTGCGGCATCGCGATGTTCATGTTCCAGAAGGTCGGCTTGTACAGGCGCTTGACGTTGGTGGCCTGCCAGGCGGCGTAGTCCCGGGTGACGTCGTCGGCGCCCATGCTGCTGATCACGGCGGTCGGCGAGGCGAGGAAGGGGTACGTCGGCACCTGGGTGGACTTCCTGCCCTCGGTGGTGGCCGTCGGCACGCCGTCCTTCAGCGTGTGGTGCACACCCTCGACACCGAAGTTCGTGAGGGTGTACTCGCGTGAACCGTACGGCGCGGCAAGATAGTCGGCGACTGCGAGCAGTTCCCTGATCTGCGCGGGCTCCAGCCTGGCGTTGAGGTAGCCGAGCAGGCTGGTGGAGGCACCCATGAAGGTGCGCGGGGTGCTCCTGCCGTCGGCGGCGAAGATGTCGAACGCGCCGCGCCGGTAGTTCTTGTCGGCCGCCCGCCCGGCCTCGTGATCGGCCAGCGACCAGGCGCCGGTACCGCCGCCCTGGATGAGCACCTTGCCGGAGTAGAAGCGGGTGACGCCGCCCGCGTTGTCGCCGGCGAGCGCGTCCGGGTGCATACAGCCGGACGTGGCGAGCTTGTGGTGCCAGTCGAGAGCCTCCAGGAACTGGGGCGTCTCGAAAGCGTTGACCAGCTTGCCGTCCTCGACCCTCCACTTCGGGGGCACGTCCCAGAAGGAGAAGAGATACGTCCACACGTCGTCGAAGGCCCACACGCCGCGCTTGGCGTCGGTCAACTCCTTGCCCAGGCTCATCAGATCGGCCGCGGACGTGACCTGGTCGGCCGTGATGCCCTTGGCGTCCAGGATGTCCCGCCGGAAGAACGTGGTGCCGGCGACCACGAAGCGGCTGGACGAGCAGGGTATGCCGTAGAGCTTGTCGCGCCAGGCGCCGGCCTGCCAGGCTCCGGTCGGGAGAGCGGCAAGGTTCGGGTACTCCTTGATCTTGTCTCCGGACAGGTACGGGGTGAGATCGGCGAGCTGTGACCCGACCAGCTGCCCCACGTTGAGGTTGTTGTTCCACCAGGCCGGCAGCTGGATCCAGTCGGGCAGCCGCTCGGCCGCCGTCATGGTCGGCACGATGGTGGCGTAGTTGTTGCCGTCGGCCGGCTTCATGGTCAGTTCGACGCCGAGCGCCTCGTTCATGGCCTGGTAGAACGAGTTGCCCGGCGACGGCACCGTGCCCCACAGCGGAGTGACCGCGGTGTACTTGCCTCCCTTGCCCGGCACCCCGTCGACGGTCGTGGCGCGGTCGGACGGGTAGCGCAGGAAGCCCGGGTCCGTCACCGCGCCCTCGCTGCCCTGGACGGGGGAGATGTCGGGCTTGACGGCGTCGCGCGGTACGTAGGCCGGCAGGGCCGCCTTCAGACCGGATCTGGAGTTGCCGCCGGTGTTCCGCTCGCCCCCGCCACCGCAGGCCGACAGCAGGGGACCCGCCGCGGCGACCGCGGCGACCGACGCTGCCGCGCCGACGAACCTTCTGCGGTTGAGCTCTTGAGTCATGGGGGTTGCCCTTTCGCCCTCGGTGGCGCCGGAACTGTCGAAGCGCTTCGCTGAAGGTGGAAGTTAACGAGGTGTTTCGTTCGAAACAAGAGGTGCAACAGAAAGAAACTTTCTTCGGTTCGGGGCATTGACTCCCTGTGATGAGGGATGGCAGCGTCGATATGCGTCCCCAACTTCCCGCCCAGCGCTGCATGTTGAGGTGGCCGCCCCGTGAGTTCTGCTTTCCGGCTGGAAACCGACCGGCCCCGTGACGCGATCCCGCCCTGTCGCTGTCGAAGCGCGTCGACAACGCGGTCGAAATCGTTGCCGCTGATCGCATGGCCGCACCGTCTGCGGCGGTGCCGTGTCCCCGGGGCGATCCGGTCGCCCCGCCCCGCGAGCCGGAGTGCCGGCCCCGAGTCCCACCAGCGTGGTGGCTGTCGACGATTCGTGGGCCCCCGAACCGCTCCATGGTGCGGCCTCTGATGTATTCTCGAAGTCGAGTCGAGTTTCAGTAATCCTCCCGCGCAGGCTGCGACGCTCCCCTTCGCACGCGTGGAGACGGGGGAGAACGATGGCAGACAGGCAGAAGGAGTCCCCAGTCATGGCCGCAGTGCAAGGTGTGGATGAGGAGACCTGCGACGTCGTCGTCATCGGCGCGGGAATGTCGGGTCTGATGGCGGCCACGACCCTCGCCGGCAAGGCCGACGTCGTTGTGCTCGAGGCGGATGAACGGCCCGGCGGGCGCGTCGAGACGGTTCGGAAGGGGGACTACTGGATCAACGTCGGGACCCAGTTCACCGAGGGGACCGGGCCGCTGATCGACGCTCTTCACCGGCACGGCATCGAGATGGGATCCCTCGCCGACACGAGCGTGGCGCTCGTTCTCAACGGGGGACTGGTCGACACGTCCAATGTGGCCGCCCTCATGTTCCGTACGCGGATGACTCTCATGGACCGGGTCGGCATGGCGATCGTCGGGGCTCGCATCCTCTCCGCCGTCCCGTTCCTCGAGTCGGACAGCCGCCTGGCGAAGAAGGTGCGCGCCAAGCTCGACAGGCGTCTCGCGTCGGACCTCCTGCGCGGTGTCCGCTCCGAGTTGACCCGGGCCGTCGTCCGGTCCTGGTCGGGGCAGTGGATGGGGTGTGAGCCGGAGGAGACGGCGGCGACCCAGCTCGTGGTGTCGATCGGACTCGCCCTCGCGGACCCGGCGAAGGTGCCGAACTTCGCCCTGCCCGTCGGCGGCAATCAGACCTTGACCGACGTTCTCGCCGCGGACCTCGGCGAACGCCTTCGGCTCAGGTCGACCGTCCGGTCCGTGGAGAGGAGCGGAGACGGGGTCGTCGTGTACTACCTCGACGCGGGCCGCCCCGTGCGGATAGCCGCGAAACGCGCCATCGTCTCGGTTCCCAGCGACGTCGCCCTGCGCATCCTGCCCGAACTTCCGCAGGCACACCGTGAAGCGTTCGCCGACATCCGCTACGGCCGGTACGTGATCGTCGGCTTCTTCACCGAAGAGGAGGGGCCTCAGCCCTGGGACGGACTCCTCGGCGTATCCACGCCGCAGCTCTCCTTCCAAGCGATGTTCAACCACGCTGCCGCCCTGCGCAAAGCCGGCCCCCGGAAGCCGGGCGGTGCGCTGGCATGCTTCGCCGGTGGCGCCTCGGCCGACGCCTTGTTCGAGCTCTCCGACGAAGAGATCGTCGCTCGGTTCTCCCAGGACCTGCTCTCGGTCTACCCCCAGCTTGAAGGCAAGCTCGGGGACGGGATCGTACGACGCCACCACCGCGTGGTGCCGTTCTGGGCGCCCCGGGGACGCGAGTCGCTGCCGACGCTGCGCGATCCCCTCGGGCCGATCCACCTGGTCGGCGACTACCAGCTCGACATGCCGTCGCTCGCTGACGCGGCGACATCGGGCGAGAACGCGGCCAAGGCGGTTCTCTCGAGCCTGGGGCGCTGACCCTTCCGGCCTGGAGCCGGCCAGGAGCCGTCCTCTCGTCCATCGAGAGGACGGCTGTCCGTACGTTCGTCGCGCTACGTCGCGCGGAACCGTCCCGGTTCGACCTCCGCGACCCGGCCCGCGCCCGTCAGCCGGTTCAGGTGCTGCACCGCGGTCCGGCGCTCGACGGGCAGCACGTGGGGGCCCTTGACGTCGGGGCGGTAGACCAGTCGGCGATCGGCGATCTCGTCGACGGTCCGTGGTTCGGTGAGGAACGCCAGGAGGGTCGCGTCGCGCCGCGCCGGCACGCCGGCGAAGGCGTCGAGGCGTGCGGAGAACGCGGCGGCGCCCTCGACCACGCCCTTCTGATGGGCCGTGCCGTACCAGCGGGCGTCGATCTCCCGGCAGCGGCGCATGGACGCCTCGAAGTCGGTGAGGCTGCTGCCGACGTCCCCGTAGTAGGGGCCGAACGACGTCAGGTCGATGTCCGCCACGAAGAGGAATCCGTCCGGCTCGATCAGGAAACCGCAGTGGCCCGCCGTGTGGCCGGGCAGGTGCACGACGGTCACCGTGCGGCCGCCGAGGTCGAAGACGGTGCCGTCCTCGAAACCCGTGGCATCGGGGCGGTCCCGGACGTGGAAGTGGTCGCGCAGCATGAGGTCGGTGTGCTCGGCGGTGTCCGGAGGGAAGCCGTAGGCCGCGACCATGGCCGCGCGGGATCGCAGCGAGGCCAGGTCGTTCGTGTGGACGTGGACCGGCGTCTCGTACTCACCCAGAGCCGCGATGTGGTCCTCGTGAGCGTGACTCACGAGGACCACGTCCGCGGGTGGTGCCGTTCCGAGGAGCGACAGCGACGGGTCGATGACCAAGGTCTCGGCGGTGCCGCGTACGAGCAGCGAGTGGGCGTACGGGTAGGCGCCTCGCTCCGCGCCGACGATGACGGTGACTCCGCCGCCGTACACCGTTTCCGCGTATCCGGTACTGAGCAAGGTCGAACTCCTTCGTGTGCGTACGGAGTACGGAACGTGCTGTGGTGCTTGAGCGCGGCGAGCGCTCCGGTTCCCACTGTCGGGGTGCCAGGCGCCGCACCCTGCCATCCGCCCCATGAGCTCGCGAGCCGATTTCCCGCACCGGCCGCGCAGCCGCTTGCGAAAGTGCTGGTCACACACGTACGCGTGCCGGTCGGCAGTCGCCCGTCGCGGCCCTTCGGCCGAGTTCGGCGTGGGCGAGGGCGTTCTTGTGCGCCTCGTCGGGGCCGTCGGCGCAGCGCCCTGAGCGGAGGCCGGCGTAGGCGCGGGCGAGCGGGAAGTCGGGGGAGAGGCCGGCCGCGCCGTGCGTCTGGATCGCCTTGTCGAGGATCCACTGGACCGTCCGGGGCGTGGCGATCCTGATGGCCTGGATCTCGGCATGGGCGCCCTTGCCGCCGACGGTGTCCAACAGCCAGGCCGTCTTGAGCACCAGGAGGCGCAGTTGCTCGATCCGAACCCGCGACTCCGCGATCCAGTCGCGGATCACGCCCTGACGGGAGAGCGGCCTGCCGAGGGCCACTCGCTCCTCGGCGTGGGCGCACATCAGCTCGATGGCCCGCTCGGCGACGCCGAGGGAGCGCATGCACTGGTGGATCCGCCCCGGGCCCGACCGGGCCTGGGCGATCGCGAACCCGTCGCCCTCCTCCCCGATGAGCCGGGAGGCCGGGACCCGTACGTCGTGGAACTCCAACTCCGCGTGGCCGCCGTGCTCGTGGCCGTCGTACCCGAAGACCTCCATGGTGCGCCTGATCCCGAGCCCGGGGGTGTCCCGCGGTACGAGGATCATCGAGTGCCCTCGGTGCCGGTCCGCGTCGGGGTCGGTCCTGCCCATGACGAGGAACACCCGGGCGTTGGGGTTCATCGCTCCGGTGATCCACTGCTCGCGGCCGTTGATCACGTACGCGTCGCCGTCGCGCACGATCGACGTGGCGGTGTTCGTGGCGTCGGACGAGGCGGCATCGGGTTCCGTCATCGCGTGCGCGGAGCGGATCTCGCCGACGAGCAGTGGCTCCAGCCACTCCTTGCGCTGGGCCTCGGTGCCGAACTGGGAGAGCACCGCCATGGTGCCGGTGTCCGGCGCCGCGCAGTTGAGGACGGCGGGCGCGAGTTCCGGTGAGCGGCCGGTGATCTCGGCCAGAGGCGCGTACTGCAGGTTGGTCAGTCCGCCGCCCTCCTCACCGGGGAGGAAGAGGTTCCAGAGGCCACGCCGGCGGGCCTCGGCCCGGAGGTCGCCGAGCACCCGGACCGAGTCCCAGGCCCAGCGGTCGTCGAGAGCCCCGAGCTGCTCCCGGAACACCGGCTCGGCGGCGTAGACATGACTCCACATCAGATCGAGCAGGTTCTCCCGGAGCAGTTCGGTGCGGGGGTCGAAGGCGAAGTGCATGATCAGTGTTCCTTGAGTGCGGCGAGTTCGGCGTCGAGCAGGGGAGGGATTGCCTCGCCGATGCGGTCGAAGCCGGGTCTGACGGTCTGCCCGCCCAGGTGGCGGAAGTGGATGCCTTCGAGGATCGCGGCGAGCTTGAAGGCCGCGAGGCCGAGGGGGAAGCCGAGGCCGCGGAGGTCGCGCCCGCTGCGGGCGGCGTGGCGGGTGATGATCTCCGGCTCGCTCAGGAAGCCGGGTGCGTCGCCGGTGTCGGTCTGTCCCGCGCGTCTCTCGGCCATGGTCTCTCCTTGCGGTCGGAACACGGATCCGATCTCGATTCGTATTCGAGTTTATGGGGTGTTCGTCGCCCGTCAATACGTTTCAGCAGGAAGCTCGGGCCCTCGGCTGATACGATCTCGAATCGTGTTCGATAGAAATGCGACAACCCAGACACCGGCTCGCTCAGGCGCGCAGCGTCGCGGGATGGAGCGCAGAAAGGCCATCCTCGACGCCGCCCAGGCCCTGCTCGCCGAGCAGGGGTACGAGGCCGCCACCCTGAAGGCGACCGGTGACCGCGCCGGCATCCCGATCGCCTCCATGTACCACTACTTCGCCGACCGGCACCAGGTCGACGCCGAGCTGCTGCAGCGGCACCTGAGCGAGCTCGACAGGCTCTTCGAGGCGGCCCTGGCCGAGCCCAGGGCCCAGACGCTGCGCGAGGCGGTCGACATCATGATCGACCTGGTCGCCGACTACCTCCGCCGCCATCGGAGCTGCACCGAGCTCTGGTTCGTGGGACGTCACACCTCGCTCGGCGAACTCGTCCGCGCCTTCGACGAGGTGCAGGCGGAGCGGTTCTGGCGCCATCTCGTCGAGCGGGGCCTCCTCTCCTCCGGTACGCCCCTGCTCGCCCTGCTTCTCGCCTTCGAAGTGGGCACGGGGCTCTTCGACATCGCGTTCCGGCGCTCGCCGGCCGGTGACGACGCCACAATCGCCGAAGCGCGCCGCCTCGTCACCGCGTATCTGGAGACCTACGCCGTATAGGCAGGCCCCGGACCTGCCGAGTACGGCGGCGACACGCGCCGCTACGCGAGTGCCTGCTCCGCCCAGATGACCTTGCCCTCGCGGCCGTGCCGCGTGCCCCAGCGTTCGGCCAGCTGGGCGACGAGCAGCAGGCCGCGTCCGCCCTCGTCGAAGATCCGGGCGCGGCGCAGGTGGGGTGAGGTGCTGTTGGTGTCGAAGACCTCGCAGGTCAAGGTGGAGTCGAGGATGAGCCGCAGGTGGACCGGGGGCTTGCCGTAGCGGATCGCGTTCGTCACCAGTTCGCTGACCATCAGTTCCGTGGTGAAGGAGAGCTCCTCCGCGCCCCAGGCGGTCAGGGTCTCGGCCGTGAAGCGGCGGGCGCCGGAGACCGCTGCCGGGTCGGACGGGAGGTGCAGCGTGGCGACGTGGCTGGGATCGAGCGCCCGGGTGCGCGCGACCAGGAGCGCCACGTCGTCGGCGGGGCGCCCCGGGAGCAGGGCGGTCAGCAGTCGGTCGCAGATCTCGTCCGGCGACATCGAGGACCGTGACGCCTGTGCGAGGGTGTCGCCGAGCAGCTCCAGCGAGGCGCCCACGTCGCGCGCACGGCCCTGGATGAGGCCGTCGGTGTGGAGCGCGAGCAGGCTGCCCTCCGGCAGTTCCCACTGGGCGGTCTCGAACGGAAGTCCGCCGAGCCCCAGCGGCGGACCGATCGGCAGCTCCGCGAGGTCGACCGTCCCGGAAGCGGCCGGAGGAGTCGCCACGGTCGGCGGTACGTGCCCGGCGCTGGCGAGGGAGCAGAGCCGGGTTGCGGGGTCGTAGACCGCGTACAGGCAGGTGGCGCTGATCTCGACGTCCTCGCCGGCCTCCTCCCTCTGGAGGCGGATGACCACGTCGTCGAGGTGGGTGAGCAGTTCGTCGGGCATCAGGTCGATGTCGGCGAAGGCGCGGACGGCGGTCCGCAGGCGGCCCATGGTCGCGGCCGCGTGCAGGCCGCGGCCGACGACATCGCCCACGACGAGGGCGACGCGGGCGCCGGAGAGCGGGATCACGTCGTACCAGTCGCCGCCCACGCCCGCCCGGGACCCGCTGGGGAGGTAGCGTGCGGCGGTGTCGACGGCGGACTGTTCCACCGGGCCCTGTGGCAGCAGGCTGCGCTGGAGGGTGAGTGCGGTGGCGTGTTCCTGGGTGTACCGGCGGGCGTTGTCGATGTACACCGCCGCCCTGGCCGCGATCTCCTGGGCCAGCAGGAGATCGTCGTCGTCGAACGGCGCGGCGGTGCGGTCGCGCGCGAACTGGGCCAGGCCCAGGGTGGCCCCCCGTGCGTGCAGGGGCAGCAGCAGGACCGAGTGGATGCCGTCGTCGGGCGGGGCGGGCGGCGCGGGGGCGTCCGTCGCCGTGACCCGGAGCAGCATGGGCCGCCCCGAGGCCAGTGCCTCCGCAGGTGCCGAGTCCGCCGGGTAGGTGTGCGAACGGCCCGTGCCGACGGGGGAGTCCGCGGAGTCGTCCCGTACGGAACGCTGGGCGAGGCGCCGCAGCACCGGTGCGTCCGTGGGCGGCTGTGGCTCCCCGTCGCCCGGGGCGGGGCCGAGGAGGACGGAGTCGAGGAGGTCGACGGTGACGAGGTCGGCGAAGTGGTCGACGCCGACCTCCGCCAGCTCCTGGGCGGTACGGGTGGTGTCGAGCGTGGTCCCGATCCGCCTGCTCGCCTCGTCGGTCAGGACGAGCCTGCGCCGCATCCGCCGGTCGCGTACCTCCTGGTAGGCGGTGACCACCTCCTCCGAGCTGCGGTCGATGTACTCGAACGCCGTGGAGATCAGCCGCCGGGTCGCGGCGTTGGCCAGCCCCTGGTCGTCGGCGAGCCGGACGGCCTCCCCCTGCAGCAGCTCGAGCAGGACGACGTGTGCGAGGCGGTAGGAGCGGAGCAGCTTGCTGATCGGTACGCCGTCCTCGGCGAACCGGCGAGCGAGTTCCAGGGCGGTGGGAGGCACCTCGGCCCGCGTCACGTCGCGGTCGCGCTCCAGGGCGTCGAGGAAGGCCGTGACGTGCTCCGCGGTCTCCCGCGGCGCGGCCTGTGCAAGATCCTCGTGCCGCCACAGTTCCGGGAGCTCCCCACGCATGCGCTCCATGAGGATGCCGGCCCATTGCTCCGAGCGTGGCCTCAGCTCACGGGCCAGGCGGCTGAGGAACGCGGAGACGTCCTTCTCCATGAGTGAAACGTATCCAAGGACCCGGTCGCCCGCCTGTCCGGACGGGAGCGGCCGAGCGGGGGCGGAAGCCGGCGTCAGCGCCGACGGCCCCGGCGCGGGAGTGTGCGTCTCCCCCTCGGGGCCTTGACAGTTGCTCACAGGTCGACTCTAAACTCAAACTCGATTCGAAATCGAATCTCGCTCTCGGCCCGCCAAGCCGCCGGCGACATGGAGGTCGCCGTGGGGCTCGCGTCCGGCGACAGCAGGAGAACGGAGAGGGCCCTGGCCGGCCTCACTCATGATTTCGACTTCCTTCACCGAGTTGTTCGGAGTGGACCATCCGATCGTCTGCGGCGGCATGACCGGCGTGGGCACCGCGGACCTCATCTCCGCGGTGGCCGAGGCGGGAGCCCTCGGCTTCCTGACGGCGCTGACCCAGCCCACCCCGGAGGCGCTGGCGCGGGAGATCGCGCGGTGCCGCGAGATGACCGACCGGCCGTTCGGCGTCAACCTCACCATCCTGCCCACCCTCAAGCCGGTGCCGTACGCGGAGTACCGGGCGGCGATCATCGAGAGCGGCGTACGGGTCGTGGAGACGGCCGGCAGCAACCCGGCCGAGCATGTGACCGCGTTCAAGGCCGCGGGAGTCAAGGTGATCCACAAGGCGGTGGCCGTGCGGCACGCGCTCAAGGCGCAGAGCATCGGCGTCGACGCGGTCAGCGTCGACGGCTTCGAGTGCGCGGGACACCCCGGCGAGGAGGACATCCCCGGCCTTGTGCTCATCCCGGCCGCCGTGCGTCGTCTGGACATCCCCGTGATCGCCAGCGGTGGCTTCGCGAACGGCAGCGGTCTCGCCGCCGCCCTCGCCCTCGGGGCCTGCGCCGTGAACATGGGCACCCGGTTCGTCGCCAGTGCGGAGGCGCCGGTGCACCGGAACGTGAAGGACCAGATCGTGGCCAACGACGAACGGGCCACGCAGCTGGTCTTCCGCGAGTTCGGGAACACCGGCCGGGTCGCGCGCAACGCGATCTCCGAGGAGATCGTCACCCGGTCGAAGCGCCCCGGCGCGGTCTTCGAGGACGTCGCCGAACTGGCCTCCGGCGTCCGGGGCCGTACCCGCGTGCTCGAACAGGGGCAGATGGACGACGGCCTGTGGTGGGCCGGTCAGGCGCAGGGGCTCATCGAGTCCGTGGCCACCTGCGAGGAGATCGTCAGCGGCATCGTGGCCGACGCCGAGAAGATCATCGGCCGGCTCGCCGACCTCCGCGGATGAACCCGGCCGCGCCGCCCGCCGTACGAAGCAGGAGCACCCCCTGATGACCTGGACCACCCTCCATCACCGCGTCGACGACGGCGTCCTCACCGTCACCCTCGACCGGCCGGACCGTCTGAACGCCTTCACGCCGACGATGGCCGGGGAGCTCGAGCGGACGTTCACCGAGGTGAACGAGAACGACGACGTACGGGCCGTCATCGTCACCGGTGCGGGCAAGGCGTTCTGCGCCGGCATGGACCTCGGCTCGGACGGCAACGTGTTCGGGCTCGACGAGTCCCGTACGCCCACGCTCGCCGACATGAGCGATCTGGACAGCCCGGACATCCGCCGGGTCAGAGACACCGGCGGCAGGGTCACGCTGGCGATCCACGCGTGCCGGAAGCCCGTGATCGCGGCGATCAACGGTCCCGCCGTCGGGATCGGGGCGACCATGACGCTCGCGATGGACGCGCGGCTGATGTCGACGAACGCGCGGTTCGGCCTCGTCTTCGGCCGGCTGGGCATCACGCCCGAGGCCGCCTCGACCTGGTTCCTGCCCCGCCTGGTCGGTCTGCCCAAGGCGCTGGACCTGCTGTACTCCGCGGAGATCCTCGACGCGGAGGCCGCTGAAGCCGTCGGCCTGGCGAACGCGGTCCACGAACCCGACCGCCTCGTGAAGGAGGCTCGCGCGCTTGCGGACCGCTGGACGCTGGGCCGTTCGCGCGTGGCGACCGCGCTGACGCGGCAGATGACGGTCCGCAACGCGAACCTGGAGCGGCCGCAGGACGCCCATCGGGTGGAGTCCCTGGCGATGTTCTACTCCAGCATCGGCGACGGAGCCGAGGGAGTCTCGGCCTTCCGTGAGAAGCGCTCCCCGCGCTTCATGCGGCCGGCGTCCGGCATGCCGCCGTTCTACGACGAGTGGATCGCCGCCACCGAGAGCGGCTGAGGACCACCGGCGGTTCGCCCTCGGCAGCCGCCGCCCCACCTCTGTGCCCTTCCCTGTGCCGTGCTGCCGCGCCCCGTGCTCCCGGGCGCGGCGGCCGGCCCCTTCGCATGCCCTAACCTCACCCATCACCCCACCACCCCGGAGGCTCCGTGCACTCCCCTCCCGTCCCCACTCCGGCCGCCCGACCGCCCGCGCCCCGTCCCGATCGGCAGGTCGGGCGGGCGTTCCTGGTCGTCAACGCGGTGCCCCTCGGCATCGGCGTCGTGCTGTCCTGCTCCACCGCGCTCACCGGTATCCAGGTGTACGGACGCCTCACGCTCGGTGTCGTGTGGGGCCTCTTGCAACTCGGTGTCTTCGTCGGCAGCGCGTGGTGGTACGAGGCCCGGTCCACGCGACTGTGCGGTTCCGGTGAGTGGCCACCGGCCTCCCCGCCGCCCGGTGTCGTCCGAGAGCCGGGATGGTGAGCCGGTGACGACTCCGCTCCTCCTGAGCGCGGGCGTACTCGATCCGGTCGGCCCGGCCGCCCGGACGCCCGTGATCAGCGCGTTTCTGATCTTCATCGGGCTCTGCCTGCTGTGGACCTTCACCCTCGCGAGCCCGGACGAACGTCCGGAAAGGCTCTACACCGCCGACCGGTCCCTCTCGCCGGCCTTCAACGGCTTCGCCCTGGCGGGCGAGTACATCACCGTCATCACCCTGTTCGCGGCCTCCGGAGCGATCGCCCTCTTCGGATACGACGGGCTCGCCTCCGCCATCGACAGCGTCATCGCGCTCGGGCTCCTGCTCCTCCTCGCCCGGAAGATCCGCGAGAGCGGTCATTACACGCTCGGCGGCCTCTTCTCCCTGCGGGCCCCGGGCCAGGGACCGCGCACGGCGGCGGCCGTGGTGACGCTCGTCATCACGTTCCCGCTGCTCATCGTCCAGCTGCGGGCCGCCGGCATCAGCGCGGCGCTCCTGATCGGCATGTCGAGCGAAACGGCCCAGGTGGCCTGCACGGTGCTGATGGGCTGCCTCGTGGCCTGCTTCGCCGCGGTGGCGGACCTGAGGGGCACCAGCTTCGTCCAGGTCGTCAAGGTGCCCGTCACGCTGGTGACGCTCGCGGTGATCACCCTGCTCGCCCTGCGGAAGTTCTCGTGGAGCCCCGGCGGCCTGCTCGACGCCGCCGTGGAGCGGAGCGCGGTGCCGGACGGATACCTGAGCCGGGGACTCTGGGCGCACGCGGCGGGTCTGGGTCCGCTGAACACGATCAGCGACCACCTGATCGTGATCCTCGGCATGGCGATGATGCCGCATCTGATCCTGCGGGTCGCCGCGTCGCGGAGCGGGCCGTCGGCCCGACGGTCCACGAGCATCGCCGTGGGACTGACGGGGGCCTTCTACCTCCTGCTGATCACGACCGGATTCGCGGCGGCGGCCGTGGTCGGCGGCGAGAGCATCGGCGCGGTCGACGCGAACGGTCAGGCGGCCCCGATCCTCCTCGCCTCCGGTGTCCTCGGCCAGGGATCGACGGTACGCGTGCTCCTCATCACCGTCGTGGCCTGCGTGGCCTTCCTCGCGGTGCTTACGGCCGTGACGAGCGTGACCTTCTCGGCCGCGGTCTCCCTCACGCACGACGTCCTCGCCCGGACCAAGCGCCCTCTGAGCGCCACGGGCGAGGTCTTGGCCCTTCGTATCGGCGTCGCCGTCCTGTGTCTCGGAGGGGTGGCGCTGTCCGCCTCCGTCCACCGCTATCCCGTCGAGTTCCTGGTCATCTTCTCGCTGAGCGTCGCGGCGACGTGCGTCTTTCCCGTCCTGACCTACTCCTTCTTCTGGCCGGGGTTCAACCGTCGGGGGCTGCTGTGGTCCGTGTACGGGGGACTGGCGCTCTGCACCGTCCTCACCTTGTTCTCCCCGGCCGTCTCCGGGACCGCGTACGCGCTGTGGCCGGACGCGGCCTTCGACTGGTACCCGTTCCACACCCCGGGGCTGGTCTCGGTCCCGGCGGCCTTCCTGCTCGGATGGCTCGGCAGCACCCTCGACAAACCGAAAGGGGAACTGGCGTGAGCGGCAAGGACGCCGGCACGGGCCGGGCGAACGAGAGGTGGAAGGCGAAGGGCGTCGCATGGCGGGTCTTCTTCTACGTCTTCGGCACGTACGTGTTCCTCAACGTGGTGGGCCTCCTGGGCGCGCACGCCCAGAAGTAGCGAGCCCCGGTGGCGGGGGGGGGGGGGGGGGGCCCCCCCGGGGGGGGGGGGGGGGGGGGGGGCCCCCCCCCCCCCCCCCCCCGCCCCCCCCCCCCCCCCCCCCCCCCCCCACCGGGGCGTCGGCCCGGTCGTCCCGCACCACCGCGGGCCGACCGGGCCGAACTCCCTCCCGGGGAAGGAGAACAGCGCCCACCGAAAAGGCCGTGCACGCGTCGCGTGCACGGCCCCCCGACGGTCAGCGTGCCGTCGTCCCTGCGTCGGCCGGCACGACGGCCGTTCCTCGTGCCCGGGTGGCGACGACGGGCTCCGCCAGCACTTCGGCCCGGCCGGTGTCGTCGACCGTGCGGCAGATGACGCGGAGTTCGAACTCGACGGTCCGGCTACGGGTCCCCTTCGACACCAGGCGCGCCTCGGCTTCGACGACGTCGCCGCCGCGGACCGGGGCGAGGAACTCGACCGACGCGTACCCGGCGAACAGGCTCTCGTGGCCGTCGACGGTGATCGCCAGGTGCGTTCCGGCGTCTCCGAACAGCTTCAGACCGAAGGCCCCGTCGACCAGGTTCCCCGCGTAGTGCGCCTCGGAGTGGGCGACGTAGCGCTGGTGCACGACCTTCATGCCGTCTCCCTGTCGATGCGGGCGATGCGGCGGGCGACGGCCACACCGTCGAACTCGACGCCCGGGTAGCCGTGCTTGGCGAGTTTGGCGCACATCCTGCGGTACTTGCCGACTCCGCCCACGTAGCCGAGGAAGGTCGACGGCTTGCCGGTCACGTTCGAACCCCGGTACCAGGAGTCGGTGGTCGCGTACAGCGTCTGGCCGACCGTGAGCTCGGTGATCCTCACCCAGTCGTCCTGGGCTTCGGCCGTCGGCGCGATGACGCCGGCGCCCCCGGCCTTCGCGTGTCCGATGAGATCGGTGATCCAGTCGACGGCCTGCTCGATGGTGACCACGACATTGCTCGCGAGGGCCGGGCTCTGCGGTCCGCCGATCATGAAGAAGTTCGGGAACCCGGCGGTCATGATGCCCAGGTACGTCCGGACTCCGTCGCTCCACGCGTCCTGGAGCCTGCCGGACTCCGGGACGGAGATGTTGAGCGCGTACAGCGGGCCGGTGAAGGCGTCGAATCCGATCGCGAGGACGATGGCGTCGACCTCGTAGGAGCCGGCCGTCGTGACGATGCTGTCGCTCGTCATGGTCTCGATCGGTTCGTCGCGCAGCGAGACCGCCGAGACGTTCGGGCGGTTGAACGTCTCGTAGTAGTCGGTGCCGAAGCAGCTCCGCTTGGCGCCGAGCGCGTGGAAGCGGGGCTCGAGGACGGCGGCGGTCCCGGGGTCCTTGACGATCTGGCGGATCTTCTCGCGTACGAACTCCGCCGCGGTCTCGTTGGCCCGCGCGTCGGTCAGCAGATCGGAGAACTCGCCGCCGACGCCGTTGAATCCACTGCGCTCATAGGCCTTCTCATAGCGCTCGCGCCGCTCCTCGTCGGAGACGTCGAACGCCGCGGCGTCGGGGACGCGGTCCGGGATTCCGCCGAGCGAGTGGCGGCATTCCTCGCGGATCGCCGCGTAGTTGCTCTTGATCTCGTCGACGACATCCGCCGCCAGCGGGGCGTTCCGGGCCGGGAACACGTAGTTGGGGGTGCGCTGGAACACGGTGAGGTGCTCGGCGACCTCGGCGATGAGCGGAATGCACTGCACCGCGGACGATCCGGTGCCGATCACGGCGACGCGCCTGCCCGCCAGATCGCTCAGCGGGATGTCCCACCGGCTCGTCGAGACCGTGGTCCCGGTGAAGTTCTCGAGTCCCGGCACGTCGAAGGCCTTGGGCGTCGAGAGGCCTCCCGAGCCGGCGAGCAGGTAGCGGCCCCGCCGGGTCTCGCCGGAGTCGAGGGCCACCTCCCAGAGCCGCTCGTCCGGGAGCCAGGTCGCCGAGGTCACCCGGGTGTCGAAGCTGAAGTGCCGGCGCAGGTCGAAGCGGTCGGCGACGTGGTTGATGTAGCTGAGGATCTCGGCCTGCGGGGCGAAGCGCTCGCTCCACGTCCACTCCTGCTGGAGCTCCTCGCTGAACGAGTACGAGTAGTAGACGCTCTCGACGTCGCACCGGGCACCGGGGTACGTGTTCCAGTACCACGTGCCGCCGACGGTGGGCGCGGCCTCGAAGCCGGCGAAGGTCCAGCCCTTCTCGGCGACCTTGTAGGCGGCGTAGAGGCCGGAGAATCCCGCGCCGACACAGAGGACGTCGACGACGGGGGCTGGGGCTGGGGTCTTGTCAGTCATGCATGTGCCTTCGGGTAGTCGAAACGCGGGTGGCGGCCGTCAGGGCTGCGGCGGGGGCCGTGCACCCTCGGTACGCCGAGAGGACGAGTTGGTCATTTGACTCAGTCGTATGACCTAGGCAGGCTAATCAGCGGCGCGATCGGCCGTCAATAGTCGAATCGCAATCGAGTTACGCGTCGCCGGGGCGCCGCAGCCGGGTGTCCTTCACCAGTGGCGCGGCGAGGTCCCGCAGGTGGCGCACCACCTGGGCGATCGCCTCGTCCGTCCTGGCGAACACGCCCACTTCGGTGAAGAAGCCGTGGAACACGCCGGCGCAGCGGGTCAGGGTGACCTCGACGCCGTCCTGCCGCAGCCTCTCGGCGTACGCCTCGGCGTCGTCGCGCAGCGGATCGACCTCGGCGGTGAGCACGAGCGCCGGCGGGAGACCGCGCAGGGACGCCGCGCGCATCGGGGCCGCGAGGTGGTCGACCTCGCCCGTGTGGTCGGGCCCGATGTACTGCTCCCAGAGCCAGCGGGCGTCCGCACTGGTCAGCAGCGGCGCGTCGGCGAACTCCGTCCAGGACGGGGTGGCGAACGCGTCGTCGACGGCGGGGTAGACGAGCACCTGCGAGACGGGCTGGGTGCGCCCGAGGTCCCGGAGCTTGAGGCAGAGCGCGGCGGCCAGATTGCCGCCCGCGGAATCTCCTCCTACGGCGATCATGTCCCGATCGATGCCGAACCCGGCAGCCGACCGGCGCAGCCAGGCGAACGCGTCGAAACAGTCGTCGAGCGCGGCCGGATAGGGGTTCTCCGGCGCGAGCCGGTACTCCAGGGAGAACACCACCCACCCGGACCGGGCGGCTGTCGCGCGGCAGACCTCGTCGACTCCGTCGAGGGTGCCGAGGACGAATCCGCCACCGTGCAGGTACATCAGCGCCGGTCGTGTGCCTTCCGACGCCGACGACCCGTCCGGATGGTAGAGGCGGGCGCGGAGCTCGCCGGACCGGGTGGGCAGGGTCAGGTGTTCGACCCGGTCGAGGGGGGTGAGGGGCTGCTCCGGCGGTGAGCTCGCCAGGAGTCTCCGTGCCGCCTTCGCGCCCAGTTCGCGTACCGGTGTCGTGAGGGTTTCGGCGATGACCTGCGCGACGAACCGGGCGTCGGCGTCCAGCTGATCCCAGTACGACGGTTGCGCTTCGTTCACGGTGGGACCTCTCCGAAGTCATTGACATGGGGTAACCCGTGCTCCACCATCCTAGTCATCTGATCGAGTCAATTGACCATGTCGATCACCCCCATAGGAGATCCGAAGCGGCCGATGCGTGGCACGCGCGATCTCCCCAAGGCGAAAGGACTGGAGGATGACCGAAACCACGACGGTTCCTGCGGTGTCCGATGCGGCGGCCCTACAGATCGACGTACGGATCGAGGACGACGCGACTCCCCTCGTTCGGCTGATCGGCCGCACCCTGCGGGATTCCGCCCGTGCGGGCCACGCGCTCCCGGTGCTGCGGAAGCCGGCCGCCACGGTGGCGATCCGGTCCCACGACACGCCGCAGGCGGCGACGATCACCTTCGCCGACGGCGTCGTCGAGGTGGCGAGCGGAGCCGCCGCCGAACCCGACGCGGCGCTCACCGTCGACCTGAACGCCCGGTTCGCGCCCGCCGAAGCCCCCTCGGGCGACGCCGAACTCGCCGCGGACGCGCTGCTCGCGCTGTCGCCGCCGGTGCCGGACTGGCAGGCGGCCGCCGAGCACTTCTGGACCGCCGCGCGCTCCGTGCCGGGGATCCCGGACGTGCTCGTCGCGGTCACGGAGGGCCCCGACGGCCTGGAGCAGGTCGTGCTCGGCGAGGGTGCGACGCACTACCTGATCGCCGGAGCCCCCGAGACGCTCGCCGGCGTGTTCTCCGGAGCCGACGACCTCCTCGCCGTCCTGTCCACAGGTGTGCTCGGGGTTCAGGGCACCTTCTCCCAGCTGTCCGTCATGGTCGGCGCATCCTGGAAGGTTCGTTACGATGTCTGAACTCACCAAGGCCGGCGCGGGAGTTGACGCCCGCGATGCCGGAACCCGGGCCGTCCGGCTTGAGGCGACGAACCATGACGGCTCGTTCCTCGGCAAGACCCTGGCGCCGAAGAAGTTCGCCTCGGGCGTGAACTCGGGGTTCGCCTTCGCCGACCTCCTCTTCGGACTCGACCTCGGCAACGCCCCGGCCCTGGGATGCGTCTTCCCCGACTGGCGCGGGCATCTCGACGACGTCTACTTCCGCCCCGACATGTCGACCAAGGTCGAGTGGGAGCCGGGTCTCGACGCCGTGATCGGCGACTACTGGCTGAAGGACGGCACGCCGGTCCCCCTCTGTCCCCGCAACCTCACGCGGAAGATGACCGCCCGCCTCGCCGCGCTCGGCTTCACCGCGACCGTCGCCGTCGAGATCGAGGCGACCGTCTTCGAGGAGTCCATCCAGGAGGCGCGCGCCCGCGGATACCGCGACCTGACGCCCCTCGGCGGGAGCGCGGGCACGGCCTATCACCTCGCGAAGTCCAAGGACTGGACCGGGTACATGAACGCCGTCGCCGACCGGCTCGACGCGGTCGGCATCGCGTGGGAGGCCTGGAGCGACGAGGACGCCGCCGGCCAGATCGAGATCAACCTGGCGCCCGGCGACCCGATCACGGTCTGCGACGCCTGGGCGCGGACCCGCCAGATCATGCGCGAGGTCGCGTTCGACCTCGGGCACACGGTCACCTTCATGGCCAAGCCCACCGCGGGCTACGGACAGGCCTCGCACATCAACCTGTCTCTCCAGCGCGACGGCGTCAACGCGTTCTTCGCGGAGGACGGACCGTCGGAGACGATGCTCCACGCCGTCGGCGGTCTGCTCGCGACGCTGGAGGGCAACTGCTCGATCGTGCTCCCGCAGATCACCTCGTACCGGCGCCTGGTGGATCTCAGCGGCCCGCCGGTCACCGTCAGCTGGGGCATCAGCAACAAGACCACCGCGGTACGGGCGGTCTGCGGACACCCCTCGTACTCCCGCCTGGAGTACCGGGTCCCGGGCGCGGACGCGAACCTGTACCTCGCGCTCGCCGGCGTCCTCGCCGGGGTGATCGCGGGCCTGGAGCGCAAGATCGAACCGCCGGAGCCGGTCACCGACATGGCCTGGTGCATGCCGCCCGGGATCCTCACACGCCTGCCGGACACCATCACGAAGGCCGCCGCCGCGCTCGAGGCGGATCCGCTCCTCCGTGACCTCCTGGGATCCGAATTCGTGGACTACTGGGTCGGATCGCGCCGGTGGGAGTGGATGCAGTTCCACACCGCGGGCGGTGACCCGTTCGCCGAACTCTCCCCGTGGGAGTCCAGCCGATACTTCGAACTGCCGTGAGCGCGCAGGGCATCGAGGCGGCCGCCGTGCGGCCGCTGATCGGCGTCACCGGCCGGCGGATCCGGCTGGACCTGATCCGGGGCGCGGACCGCCGGTACGGCGATCGCTGCGTCGACAGCTACATGTCCGACTACGGGATCCGGATCGCACGGGCCGGCGGTCTCCCGGTGAACCTCTCGTACGAGACGGATCCGGAGGCGGTCTGTCACTGGCTGGCCGGCGTCGTCATCACCGGCGGGCAGGACCTGCATCCGGCGTGCTGGGGCGGGGACACGTCCGTGGTCCGCGACGTCGACCCGCGGACGGACCCCATGGTCCACGACCCCGAGCGGGACGCGCACGAGCTCGCCCTCGTACGCGCCGCGCTCGACCGGGGGATACCGGTGCTCGCCGTGTGCCGGGGCATGCAGGTCCTCAACGTGGCGCTCGGCGGCACGCTCGTCGCCGACCTGCCGCCCGGTGAGGTGCGGCATCTGTCGCAGGAGGCCGCGCTCACCGACGGCACGGCCGATCACCTCGTGGCCTTCGAGCCCGGCTCGATCGTGGCGGGACTCTTCGGAGCGCGGGCCGTCACCAACTCGTGGCACCACCAGGCCGTCGACCGCTGCGGCGCGGGACTCGTCGTGACGGGGCGGACGTCCGACGGTGTGGTCGAGGCGGTGGAGCTCCCGGACGCACCGGTGCTGGGTGTCCAGTGGCATCCGGAGTGGATGGAGAGCGACGACCCGACGATGACGTGGATCGTCGAGGAATCCGTGAAACGCCTGTGACGAGGGGGATCCGAGTGCGTCCGGACGCGGCCGGCGGCCGACGCACTCGGGTCCGCCGGTCACCGTCCGTCGTTCGCTGCCCGCCGATGCGGGGCGGACTCGGCGCCGCTGCTCGCGGAGATGCTCGTGATCAGGGGAGCTGCGTGGCCAGCCACGCGTCGAGGACGTCGATGACGACCTCCGCCTGCCCGGCGGCCTTGGCGCGGTCGGCGTGCGTCAGCCAGTTCATGACGAAGCCGTCCGACAGGGTGCCGACCACGTAGCCGATCCGGTCGATCGTCTCGGGTGCGATGTCCTGTCCGGAGGCCGCCCTCTCGAGGATCGAGCCCATGACCTTGAACGCCTCGCTGTACACGGCCTCGGCCGGGTGCTCCTTCGTGCGTTGCGCCCAGCTGATCAGCTCGACGGTCGCGGAGGCGAAGTCCGAGGACTCGAGATACCAGTCCATGAGTCCGCGGAGGATCGCACGCGCCGTCGTGGCCACGTCGCCGTGCACGTCGTTCGCGACCAGGACCTCGCGGTACCGCTCCGAGAGCTTCTCGAAGACGGCCGCGAACAGCAGCTCCTTGGACTGGAAGCAGTAGTGCAGCGTCGCAAGGGGTGCGTTGGCCTGCTCGGCGATCCGCCGGGTCGTCGCACCGTCGACGCCGTGGCTCGCGATCACTTGGATGGCCGCGTTCACCAGGTCATTGCGCCGCTCGGCCGCCGGTACGCGTGCCACTGGTTCCCCCTGCAGAAGTTGGACGATCGATCAAGTCAACGACCAGGCTAACAGGCGGATTGTCCGCATCGGCCCTGGCCGTGGCCTTGCGCGCAAATAGTTGGTCAGATGACTTGATCGGACGACCAAGATGGCGCAGCATAAACCTCACCCCTCGCGAAGGCGTTCCGCCCTCGCCGCTCTCCACCGGAGGGAAGAACCATGTCGAACCCATCACTCGCGCGGATCACCGCGGAGAACGGCGGGACGCTGGTGATTCCGGGCTCCCACCTCTGGGACGACCACCGCGCCCCGCGTCGCGAGGAGGCGGTCCCCACCGAGATGAAGGCGGGCTCCGCGCTCATCTGGATCGACTGGTCGTCGGAGCACTGCCTCGCCTGGGCCGAAGTCGCCGGCCAGATGTCCGACCCCGCGGACCTGCTCAAGCGGGACGACTGCACCTCGATCGACGCCGGCCTGCCCACCACGATCTGACGTCGCTCAGGAACCGAGGACAACACATGGCACTCAAGGAACTGTTCTTCCTGCTCGCCGATCTCTTCATGATCGCCGCCGGATTCACCTTCGGCTGGAAGTTCATCCGCAATTACGGGAACTACCTGCTCGGCCTCGAATGGATCATCGTCGCCACCTCCGGGTCGAACTTCTTCGTCTACGCGCTCCTGGGCGCCGACGACGAGAGCCCCATGTACACCGCGGCGCATTTCCTCGACGCGTTCTCCCGGTCGGTCGGCATCACGCTGATCCTCGTCATGGGCCTGATGGGGGCGACGCACCGGTACAAGCCGTCCAAGGCGACCGACGTCGGGGTGTTCGCGTTCGCGGCCGCCGTCGGGCTCTTCCTGCAGCTGTTCGGTGAACAGCTGGGTCTGGGCCTGGCCGTCTTCTACGTCCTCGTCAACGTGCTGACCACGCTCTTCCTCGTCTACTTCTCCAAGCGGCTCTGGGCGATCGGCGCGAAGGGACCGGCCATCGGGGCGGCTCTCGCGACCGCTGCCGCGTTCGTCATCGCCGCGACCTACGACTTCTTCCCCATCCCGGGCGACGACGAGGCGCACACCCTCTTCTACACCGCCGCGCTGAGCACCTGGGGATTCCAGATGTGCATGTACTACGTCGCCTACCGCGCCCTGCACGCCCACAACGAGTCGGCCGACGCGGAGCCGGAGCGGAGCGAACAGAGCCGCGTCGCCGGAGCCTGAACAGCCGCGATCGGGGCGCGGCGAGGCAAGCCCGCCCGCGATCGAGGCAGAGAACCGAGAAAGAAGACGTCCCATGCGGAGGAAGCAGTCGTGGTCGTGAAAGAAACACCTCAGCGAGGGGGAGAAGTGGCCCCGCACCGGCCGCGACCGGCCGTCAGGCCCGAGCGGATGGGGGAGGCCCCGCCCACCGCGACGCTGACCGGACTGCTGTCCCAGCGCGCGCGGCGCTCGCCGGACCGGGAGTTCCTGCGCTTCGGCGACGCGTCCTGGACCTTCGCCGAGATCGACGCCTGGACCTCCAGGCTGGCGCATCGGCTGATCGACGTCGACGGCGTCCGGGCCGGCGACCGCGTCGCGATCATGCTTCCGAACATCGTGCACTGGCCGGTCGTGTGGCTGGCCGCACTGAAGGCCGGCGCCGTGGCCGTACCGGTCAACTCCTCGTACAAGCAGGCGGATCTCACGTTCCTCCTGCGGGACTCGGGGGCCCGGGTCGTGTTCACCGACCACGAGCGGGCCGGTCTCCTGAAGGAAGTCGCCGCCACCGAGGGCGACTTGGCGGACCTGCGCATCGTCGACGTGGCCGAGGACGGGTCCGCGGCCTTCCCGGCGACCGCGCCGAAGGTGCGCGTCACCTCCGAGAAGCTGGCGAACCTGCAGTACACGTCCGGCACCACCGGTTTCCCCAAGGCGTGCATGCTCACCCACGACTACTGGGTGCGCATCGGCTGGACCTGCGCCGCGGTGACCGGCCTCGGCTCCGATGACGTCCTGCTCACCGCTCAGCCGTTCTCCTACATGGACCCGCAGTGGAACACCGCGCTCGCCCTGACGATCGGGGCCCCGCTGGTGGTGCTGCCGCGGTTCTCCGCTTCGGGCTTCTTCGCCGACGTCCGCCGCCATCGCGCGACCTTCTTCTACGTCCTCGGGTCCATGCCGACGCTGCTCTTCAAGCAGCCGCCGAGCCCCGACGACCTCGACAACGACGTGCGTCTGGTCCTCTGTTCGGGCGTCCCGGCCGCGATCCACGCCGACCTCGAGCAGCGCTGGGGCGCGCCGTGGCGGGAGATCTACGGCATGACGGAGTCCGGCGTCGACCTGTTCAGCCCCGTCGGCGACGTGACCGCCGTGGGGAGCGGGAGCCTGGGGCTTCCGGTGCCGACGAAGCGGGTCCGGGTGGTCGATCCGCAGGGCGCCGACGTGCCCGAGGGCGAGCCCGGTGAGCTGATCGTCTCGGGGAAGCCGATGATGCTCGGCTACTGGAACCGTCCGGAGGACACCGCCCGGGTGCTGCGGGACGGCTGGCTGCACACCGGCGACGTCGTCGTCCGCCGACCGGACAGCGGCGGGGTCCACCTGGTCGGGCGGATCAAGGACATGGTGCGGCGCGGTGGTGAGAACATCGCGAGCGCCGAGGTCGAGGCCGTTCTCGAACGTGACGACACGGTCGTGGCCTGCGCGGTCGTCGCCGAACCCGACGAGACGTTCGGCGAAGAGGTCAAGGCCTTCGTCCAGCTCGCCGCCGGGGTGCCGGCCGACCGGACGACCGCGGCGCGGATCATCGAGCGGGCCGGTCGGCAGCTCGCCCGCTTCAAGATCCCGCGCTACGTCGAGTTCGTCGCCGACTTCCCCCGTACACCGTCCGAGCGCGTGTCCAAGCCGGCGCTCAAGGAGCGCGCCGCGGCCGAGCCCGGCGTCACCCACGACCTCGGCGCCCGGCGCGGGACCGCGGACGTGCCCGCCGCCGTTCCGTCCCCGGACTTCCTCGGTGTCGAGGTCGTCCGCGACGTGGCGGTGCTGACGCTGCGCCGGCCGGAGAAGCTGAACGCCCTGGACGTCGCCACGCGGCTGCGGCTCGCGAGCGTCATCCGGGAGTACGGCTCCGGCGGGAACGTGCGCGGGATCGTGCTCACCGGCGAGGGCCGGGCCTTCTCCTCGGGTGAGGACCTCACGGCCGTGCCGACCTCGTACGAAGAGGTCCGCGAGGCGTTCGAGAGCTTCCACGACATCACCCGGGCCGTCGTGGAGACCCGCGTCCCCGTCATCGCGGCGGTCAACGGTCTCGCGGTGGGCGGCGCCTCGGAGATCACCCTCTGCTGCGACGCGCGGATCGGAACCCCGGCGACGGAGTTCTACCAGCCGGAGAACGGCCGGGGCATCACCATCTCGAACGCGTCGAGCCTGCTGCTGACCCGTCTCGTACGGAACCACGCGATGCGCATGGTCCTCGGCTCGCCGCGGATCGGCTCCGAGGAGGCCCTGCGGATCGGCCTCCTGGACGAGATCGTCGCGCCGGACGAACTCGTCGGCCGGGCCGTCGACCTGGTCCACGCATGGACGCCGGAGAGCAATACGACGGCGCTTCACCTCGCGCTCCTGCGCCCGCGGCCCGAGGAGATCGAGCAGGCCTTCGCCCGCGAGGACGTCGCCGCGCGGAAGGCCTGGGAGAGCGGCGTGTTCAGCGCCGGCGTCGAAGGCTTCTGGGCCGCGAAGGGCGCCCGCGCATAACTCCGGGACGGGGCGATGCCGCACGTCAACGACACGAACGACAGAGGAGAACCGAACGTGATCGACACAGAGGCCGCGGTGCTCACCGCGGTGAACGAGCCGCTCGAGATGACGGCGATCCAGGTGGACGATCCCGAGCCCGACGAGGTGCGCGTCGCCGTCTCCCACGTGGGTCTCTGCCACAGCGACCTGCACTACATGACCGGAACGGTGCCGACCGCACTGCCGGTGGTGGTGGGCCACGAGGTGGCCGGCGTGGTCGAGGCGATCGGTTCCGCGGTGACCGGGCTGCGCCCGGGCGACCGCGTGGTCGGGGCGCTGACGCCGTCGTGCGGCCGGTGCGTCCACTGCGAGGCCGGCCGGTCGACGCAGTGCCTGCGCGTCGAGGAGATCCGGCGTCGCCCGCGGCCCGCCTTCCGGCTGCCGGACGGCCGGCCGGTCGAGCGGCTCGGCGACGTCGGCGCGTTCTCGCGGCACACCCTCATGCGGGAGAACGCGCTGGTGAAGCTGGACGACGCGGTGCCCCTGCACGTGGGATGCCTCCTGGCGTGCTGCGTCATCACCGGCGTCGGCGCCGTCTTCCGCGGTGCCCAAGTACGTCCGGGGAGCACGGTCGCGGTGATCGGCTGCGGCGGCGTCGGGTCGGCCATCATCCAGGGCGCCAGGCTCGCGGGAGCCTCCGCGATCGTCGCGATCGACCTGGACGAGGCACGGCTGAAGGCCGCGCGCGGCTACGGCGCGACCCACGTCGTGAACGGGCGTGCCGAGGACGTCGCCGCGGAGGTACGGAACCTGCTGGGCGACGGGGTCGACTACGCCTTCGAGGCCGTCGGCTCGGCCCGTACCGCAGCCACGGCCCTGTCCGTACTGCGGGCGACGGGCACCGCGTGCCTGGTGGGCATCGCCCCGGCGGGCACCGAACTCACGCTGCCCGCCTCGGACTTCTTCTTCGGAGAGAAGCGCCTCATCGGCTCGTACATGGGCTCCGGTCAGGTGCGCCAGGACATCACCCAGCTCGCGCGCCTGTACCAGCAGGGGCGGCTGCTGCTCGACGAGATGGTCACGCAGGTCATCCCGTTCGGCGAGATCAACGAGGGCTTCAAGGCGATGCGATCCGGCGACGTGACCCGCGTCGTCGTCGACCTGAAGGCCTGATGAACACGGATGCAGAGGTGACGCACATGTCGAGCGGCGAGACGAAGATCCCCCGGCCGGTGAACTACATCGCGGACGCCTGGAGCGACTGCGAGACGGTCCGGGACGCATGGAACGTCGACCCCAACACCCGGGAACGGGTGCACCCCATGGTCACGACCGGACCCGGGGACGTCGAGCGGGCGTTGCGGCACGCCGAGCGCGTGTACAGCGCCGGCCGGTGGGACGACGAGGCCCGTCGAGAGCGCGCGGACATGCTCGAACGCGTCGCCGCGCTCGTCGAGACCCGCGCCGAGGACATCGCCCGCACGGACGCCCTGACCAGCGGCGTGCCGATCGGCGTCACGCGGAAGGTGGCGGCCTTCCTGCCCGCCAGGATCCGGGCGACGGCGGCGGAGCTGCGGGACATCCCCCGCGTACGAGCCCTCGCGGCGGGCGGCCGTGACGTCCGCCTGTACAAGGTCCCGTGGGGACCGGCAGCGATCCTCACCCCGTGGAACGGGCCGAGCTTCATCCCCGCGGCGAAGGTCGTGAGCGCCGTCGCGGCGGGCTGCCCGGTGATTCTGAAGCCCTCGGAGCACGCTCCGGGCAGCGCCCAGATCATCGTCGAGTGCTTCGTCGGGGCCGGACTGCCCGCCGGTGCCCTCCAGCTCGTGCACGGCCGCGGCGAGGTGGGCGCCGCGCTGACCGGTGACCCGCGCGTCAGGATCGTCTCGTTCACCGGCGGTCCCGTCGCCGGCCGTGCGATCGCCCGCGCCGGCGCCGAGGACTTCAAGGTCCTCCAGCTGGAGCTCGGCGGCAACAACCCCGCGCTCGTCCTGGACGACGCCGACGTCGAGGTCGCCGCCGACGGCATCTTCGAGGGAATGACCAAACTCAACGGGCAGTGGTGCGAGGGGCCGGGCAAGGTGCTCGCCCACCGGAGTCTGGTGGGGCCGCTGGTCGAGGCGCTGACCGAGCGCATCTCCAAGGTCGTGGCCGGCCACTCGCTCGACGAGAGCACCGAGCTCGGCCCGATCTCGAACGCACCGCACTTCGCGACGCTGGAGAGCCGGATCGAAGGACTGCGCGCCCTGGGAGCCACCGTCCACCAGCCGGCCCGGCTGCCGGATCTCGACGGATTCTTCCTCTCGCCGACCGTCGCCGCCGGGGCCGACCCGGCGAAGGCCACCGCGGAGCTGTTCGGTCCCGTCGTCTCCGTGCACGCCGTCGACTCCGACGAGGAGGCGCTGCGCATCGCGAACGCCCACCCCTCGGGTCTCGACGCCTATGTCTTCGGCGGCGACACCGAGCGTGCGATCGAGGTCGGCTCGCGGGTGCTGTCCGGCGAGGTGCGCGTCAACGGCGCGAAGGTCGCGGACCTCGGCGACGGTTCCGCGCAGAGCTTCTGGGGGCCGGCCGGCATCGGAGGCCACGGCCCGGCCGAATCGGTGCGCGTGTTCTGCGGGGACCGGGTGGTCGGTGTCGACTCGCCGGACCTTCCGCTGTGAGACGCGCCGCCCCATGAACGAACCCACCGCCGCTGGAGAACCCCCATGCTGAACCTCTCGATCCTCCTCGAAGACTCCGCCCGCACGTACCCGGACCGGGAGGCGCTCGTACTCGGCTCCCAGCGACTGACCTACCGTCAGGTCGACGCGGCGGCCAACCAGGTCGCCAACCTGCTGGTCTCCCGGGGAGTCCGACCCGGCGACAAGGTCGCGCTGAGCTGTCCCAACCTCCCCTCCTTCCCCATCGTCTACTACGGCGCCCTGAAGGCCGGGGCGGTCGTGGTGCCGCTCAACGTCCTGCTCAAGGGTCGCGAGATCGCCTACCACCTGGACGACGCGGACGTCTCGGCGTACTTCTGCTTCGAGGGGACTCCGGAGCTGGCCATGGCCGCGGAGGGCCATGCCGGCTACCGCGAGGTCGAGGCGGTGGAGCACTTCTTCGTCATCACCGCCGACCCGGACGCCCCCAGTCCGATCGCCGGTACCGAGACGCTCGGCCAGGCGCTCGCCGGCATGAGCACCGCGTTCGAGCCGGTGGTCAGGGAGCCGACCGACACCGCGATCATCCTGTACACCTCGGGGACGACCGGCCGGCCCAAGGGCGCCGAACTCTCCCATGCCAACACGATGATGAACGTGATGGCCTGCAACCGGCTGTTCCGCAGCGAACCGGCCGCCGACAGCCATCTGGTGTCCCTTCCGCTGTTCCACACCTTCGGCGCGACGGTGCAGATGCACGCGGGCTTCTCGGTCGCCGCGACCCTCCACCTCGTGCCGCGCTTCGCCGCCCGTGACGTGGTCGAGCTGATGAACCGCGAGGTCATCACCTTCTTCGCCGGTGTTCCCACCATGTGGTGGGGCCTCCTTGCCGCCCTCACCGACGACATCGACGTCGACCGGATCGCCACGAACCTGCGGATCGGGATCTCCGGCGGGGCGGCCCTGCCGGTCGAGATCATCAGCAAGGTCAAGGAGCGCCTCGGCATCACCGTGCTCGAAGGGTACGGACTGTCCGAGACCTCGCCCGTCGCCACGTTCAGCGACCCCCGGCTCGCCTCCCGGCCCGGTTCGATCGGCGTCCCGATCTGGGGTGTGGAGCTCAAGCTGATCCGGCCGGACGGGACGGAGGTCACCGGGGCCGGCGAGGTCGGCGAGATCGCGGTCAGGGGCCACAACGTCATGAAGGGCTACTACAACCGCCCGGAGGCGACGGCCGAGGCGATCCACGACGGATGGTTCCGCACCGGAGACCTCGCCCGACGCGACGAGGACGGCTTCTACTACATCGTCGACCGCGTGAAGGACCTCATCATCCGCGGCGGTTTCAACGTCTACCCCCGCGAGATCGAGGAGGTCCTGCTCACCCATCCCGCGGTGAGCCTGGCCGCGGTCATCGGCGTCCCGCACCACAGCCACGGCGAGGAGATCAAGGCGTTCGTGATCCCCGAGAAGGACTCCGCCGTCACCGCCGAGGAGCTCGTCGCCTGGGGCAAGGAGCAGATGGCCTCCTACAAGTACCCCCGCGTCGTCGAGCTCGTGCCGAGCCTGCCGATGACCGGCACCGGAAAGATCCTCAAGCGCGAGCTCAGCTGAGGCCGAGCAGAGCCGGAACAGCGCCCCCGCCCCGTACACGCGACACAAGGAACACTGAGATGAAGACGGACGACGTGGAATACACCACCTTCACCGGGTGGGTCGACCCGCCGAGCGATGTCCGGTCCGCCCTGCGAGAGGACGTCACCTGTGAGGTGGCGGTCGTCGGCGGCGGCCTGGCGGGCATGTCGACGGCCCTGCGGCTGGCCGAGCGCGGACAGGACGTGGTGCTGCTTGAGGCCGAGTTCTGCGGGTACGGCTCCGCGTCGCGCAACGCGGGGCAGGTGGCGGGGGCCCCGGGGGGCGACATCCAGCTCCTGAACATGTTCTATCCCAAGCGGTTTCCCGGCGTTGTCCGGTTCGCCGAGAACTCCGCACATTTCCTCGAGCGCCTGATCGAACGACTGGATCTCGACTGCGACTACGAGCCGACCGGCAATGTCTGTGTCGCCGTGTCCCGGGGGCAGATGGGCCGGGTGCGTCGTGTGACTAAGCTCCTGCAGAAGGCCGGCGCGAAGGTCGAGCTGGGCACGAGCGCCGAGCTCGGGATCCCCCGCGGATTCCTCGGCGGTATGCGCGAGTCCGTCGGCGGGATGCTGAACCCCGGCAAGTTCAGCCTGGGCATCCGCCGCGCCGTCCTCGCGTCGGGCGTCCGGGTCTACGAGCGGACGCGCGTCACCGACGTGACGCGGGACGCCGGTGGCGTCACCATCAGGACAGCCGGCGGTGAGGTACGCGCGAACAAGGTCGTGCTCGCGACGAACGCCTTCGGAGGCGAGCTCTCCATCGCTCCGAAGCGGCTCTCCTCGCCGATCTGGGTCAACGAGGTGGAGACCGAGCCGATCGACCCCGCGCGCCTGGCCGCGCTGGAGTGGACCAGCCGGTCGGGGTTGGCGACCCAGCACAACATCATGGAGAACTACCGGCTGACCTCACGCGGCACCATCGTGTTCGGCGTCCGTCGGCTCCAGCCGCGGAAGAACCACCCGCTGCCCTCGAGGAAGGCGGACGAGGCCGTCGTCGCCGACCTCGCACGCGCCTTCGAAAGGCGCTTCCCCGCACTCGCCGACGTCGCGGCCGCGCGCGCCTGGGGCGGATGGGTCGCGATCACCTCGTCGTTCCTCCCGGTCGCCGGCTCGATCGGCGACGACGTCTTCTACTCGCTCGCCTGCAACGGCCACGGCCTGGCCCAGGCGCCGTACATCGGTTCCCTCATCGCCGACCTGATCGTGGACGGGGAACAGCACGAGGACCTGGAGGCGCTCTGGGCGAAGAAGCCCGCCTTCCCCCGCCCCGTGATGATGAATGCTCTGGCGCTGCGGGCCGTCTGGGCCGTCGACCGCTTCAACGACCTGGTCAACGGAAGCCGACGGAACGCCCGCCGCGGCGCGGCTCCGGTGAACTGACCGGACTAACCCCTGTTCACCAGGTTCAGCGACGTGCTCGGGCGACGACGTCCCGTGAAGCACGGGATCCCGGCCGTGTCGAGTGTTGCGTGTGCCTCACCGGTGGGAGCTGTTCAAGGAGAGCCCTCGACGGCCAAGCTGTGCGTCGTGCTCCGGATCATCGTGGACGCACCTTTCTGAGAACACGCCGTTGACAGCCGGAACAGCGAACGGAGAACACTCGTGATTGTCGGAGTCCTCAAGGAAGCGCGGGCAGGTGAGAATCGCGTCGCGGCGACGCCGGCCACGATCGAACAGATCCGCGGGCTGGGGTACGACGTGGTCGTCGCCCCGGGCGCGGGGGTCGCGGCCGGTTTCACCGACAGTGCCTATGAGGCCGCCGGCGCGACCGTCGGCGAGGCGGAGGCCGCGGACGTGGTGCTCGGGGTCAACGCCCCGTCCCCGTCGCAGTTGGACCGCGTACGCCCCGAGGCGACGGTGATCGCCCTGTTCGCGCCGGCCTTCGACCCGGCGATGGTCGAGGAGCTGGGCCGGCGTCCCTTCACGGCGCTTTCGATGGACGCCGTGCCCCGCATCAGCCGGGCCCAGTCCATGGACGTGCTGTCGTCCATGGCGAACATCGCGGGCTACCGGGCCGTCGTCGAGGCCGCGCACGAGTTCGGGCGCTTCTTCACCGGTCAGGTGACCGCGGCGGGCAAGGTGCCGCCGGCGAAGGTGCTCGTCGCGGGTGCCGGCGTCGCCGGTCTCGCGGCGATCGGCGCGTCCGGCTCGCTCGGCGCGATCGTACGGGCGACCGACCCGCGGCCGGAGGTGGCCGAGCAGGTCCGCTCGCTGGGCGGCGAGTACCTGTCGATCGAGTCCGCGGAGGTCGAGGTCTCGAAGACCGGCTACGCCAAGGAGATGGGCGAGGACTACAAGGCGCGCGAGGTCGAGCTGTACGCCGCGCAGTGCCGCGAGGTCGACATCGTCATCACCACCGCGCTGATCCCGGGCCGCCCCGCGCCGACGCTGATCACCGCGGAGATGGTGGCGAGCATGAAGCCGGGTTCGGTGATCGTCGACATGGCGGCCGCCAACGGCGGCAACGTCGAGGGCACCGTGAAGGGCGAGAAGACCGTCACGGACAACGGTGTGACGATCATCGGTTACACCGACCTGGCGGGCCGACTCTCCGCGCAGGCCTCGCAGTTGTACGGCACGAACCTGGTGAACCTGCTGAAGCTGATGACACCGGGCAAGGACGGCTCGCTGGTCCTCGACTGGGACGACCCGGTGCAGCGCTCGATCACCGTCGTACGCGGGGGCGAGTCGGCGTGGCCGCCCCCGCCGGTCCAGGTCTCCGCGGCCCCGGCCCCCGCGTCCGCGGCGGCGGCGACGGAGCAGGCGAGGCCGAAGAAGGCTCCGGCGACGGCGAAGCAGAGGTTCGGCGGCGTGGCGCTCGGCGCCCTCGCGCTGTTCCTCACCGCCGCGTTCGCCCCCGCGGCGCTGCTGCCCCACGTGACGGTCTTCGTGCTCGCGATCGTGATCGGCTACTACGTGATCGGGCACGTGCACCACGCGCTGCACACCCCGCTGATGTCGGTGACGAACGCGATCTCCGGGATCATCGTCGTCGGCGCGCTCCTGCAGATCGGGCACACGAGCACGGCCGTCACGGCGCTCTCGTCCGTCGCCATCCTCCTTGCCAGTATCAATGTCTTCGGCGGCTTCGCGGTGACGCGTCGCATGCTCGCCATGTTCAACCGGAGCTGACATGTCTGCGACCCTTGCCGCACAGGCGGCCTACCTCGTCGCCGCGCTGCTGTTCATCCTTGCCCTGGCGGGACTCTCCAAGCACGAGTCGGCACGGCTCGGCAACGCGTTCGGCATGCTCGGGATGGGTGTCGCGCTCGTCGCGACGGTCGTGCTCGCGCTGGACGGCGACGTCAGCGGGGCCGGCCTCGGCCTGATGGCCGTCGCGATGCTGATCGGCGCGCTGATCGGCCTGCAGCGGGCCCGCGGCGTCGAGATGACCGGAATGCCCGAACTGATCGCGCTGCTGCACTCCTTCGTCGGTCTGGCCGCCGTACTGGTCAGCTGGAACGGCTTCCTGAACGTCGAGTACGACCCCGACGGCCACGAGGCCAGGACCCTGGACGTGCTCGGCACCCTGGACATCCACCACGCGGAGGTGTTCATCGGCCTGTTCATCGGCGCGGTGACCTTCACCGGGTCCGTCGTGGCATATCTGAAGCTCGCCGCGAAGATCGACTCCAAGCCCTTGGTGCTGCCGGGCAAGAACGCCCTGAACCTCGGCTCGCTCGTCCTGTTCCTCGCCCTCACGGTGTGGTTCGTGATCACGCCGGAGCTGTGGCTGCTGATCACCGTGACGGTCCTGGCGCTGGCCCTCGGCTGGCACCTGGTGGCCTCGATCGGCGGCGGCGACATGCCGGTCGTCGTCTCGATGCTCAACAGCTACTCCGGCTGGGCGGCGGCGGCCTCCGGCTTCCTCCTCGGCAACGACCTGCTGATCATCACCGGTGCGCTCGTCGGCTCCTCGGGTGCCTATCTGTCCTACATCATGTGCAAGGCGATGAACCGCTCGTTCCTCTCCGTGATCGCCGGCGGCTTCGGCATCGAGGCGCCGGCGGGCACGGACGTCGACTACGGCGAGTACCAGGAGACCACCGCGCAGAGCGTCGCCGAACTCCTGGACGCGGCCCGGTCCGTGGTCATCACGCCCGGGTACGGCATGGCCGTCGCCCAGGCGCAGTACCCGGTCGCGGAGCTCACCTCGAAGCTGCGCGCGAAGGGCGTCGACGTACGGTTCGGCATCCACCCCGTCGCCGGCCGCCTGCCCGGTCACATGAACGTGCTCCTCGCCGAGGCCAAGGTGCCGTACGACATCGTGCTCGAGATGGACGAGATCAACGAGGACTTCGCCCGGACCGACGTCGTCCTCGTGATCGGGGCCAACGACACCGTCAACCCGGCGGGAGCCGAGGACCCCGGCAGCCCGCTCGCCGGCATGCCGGTGCTCACCGTCTGGGAGGCCGACAAGGTCATTGTGTTCAAGCGCTCGATGGCCTCCGGATACGCCGGCGTGCAGAACCCGCTGTTCTTCCGGGAGAACACCGCGATGCTCTTCGGCGACGCGAAGGCCCGGGTCGAGGACATCGTCGCCGCCCTCTGAGCAGCGCGACAGGAACGCCACCCGGGCGGTGCACCTCACGGCGCACCGCCCGGGGGAGCCCCCGGGTCAGATGCTCGCCGTCACCTTCACGGGTTCCGTACCGACCGCGCTGTGCCGTTCGGCCCAGCTCTCCAAGGCCGAACGGCAGGCGTGGTCGAGGTGGTGGAGACCGGACAGGTCCAGCTCGACCGGCCGGTCCTGCGGCAGTGCCTCCAGACTGTCGAGCATCTTGGGCAGCCGCAGGAAGGTCGCGTTGCCGGAGAGATACGCCCGGATCGGCCCGGCACCCTTGTCGACGACCTCCAGATGGACGTGCGAGGACTCCCAGGCGGTCTTGACCACCGAAAGCGCCAGACCGATCAGGACGCCCTCGAACATGTTCACCGCGACGATCGAGACGGCCGTGACCACGAGGATCAGCGCCTCGCCCCGGTGCGCCCGCCACAGTGACACCAGCTGGCGGAAGGGGATGAGCTTCCAGCCCGCGTGCACCAGGATGCCCGCGAGGGCGGGCAGCGGGATCAGGGCCAGCGCCCAGGGCAGCAGCGCGGCGAACAGCAGCAGCCAGGCGCCGTGCAGCACCCGGGACGTCTTGGTCCTCGCTCCCGCCGCCACGTTGGCGGAACTGCGCACGATGACCGCCGTCATCGGCAGGGCACCGAGCACACCGCACACCGCGTTGCCCGCGCCCTGCGCCATGAGCTCCTTGTCGTACTCGGTGCGCGGACCGTCGTGCAGCCGGTCCACCGCCGCGGCGCTGAACAGGCTCTCGGCCGAGGCGATCAGCGTGAAGGCGAGGACCGTCCCGATGACGGCCGGTCCCGCGAGCGCGCCGAAGGCGTCCGCACCGGGCAACTGGACGGCGTCAAGCAGGCCGTGTACCTCGACACGGGCGACGGGCAGTCCGAACACGAGCGTGACCACCGTCGCCAGGATCACCGCGGCCAGCGCGCCCGGCACCGTACGGGCAGCCTTGGGCAGCCTCTTCCACAGCACGAGCACGGCGACGGTGCCCGCTCCGACCGCCACCGAGACCAGCGCCTCGGTGCCGGCCAGCGCGTCGACGGTGGCCCCCGGCAGCCCGAGGATCTTGTCGATGCCGGAGGCCGGCGCCTGCAGGCCGGCCGCCGCGTACAACTGACCGGCGACGATCACCAGGCCGATACCGGCCAGCATGCCCTCGACCACGGCGACCGATATCGCCCGGAACCACCGCCCCAGCCTCAGGGCGCCCATGGCCAGCTGGAGCAGCCCCGCGGCCAGGACGATCAGACCGAGCGCGGGCAGCCCGTACGCGCGGACCGCCTCGAAGACCAGCACGGTCATGCCGGCGGCCGGGCCCGACACCTGAAGGCTGCTGCCCGGCAGGAGTCCGGTGACGAGGCCTCCCACGATGCCCGTGACGAGTCCGAGTTCCGCCGGGACGCCGGAGGCGACGGCGACGCCCACGCACAGGGGCAGGGCGACGAGGAACACGACGAGCGACGCCGCGAAGTCCTGACGCAGATGGGGAAACCGGGCCTTCGCGGTGCCCGGCGCCCTCCCGTGCGCGGCCCCGCTCACAGCGCCTCGAACGCGTCGGTGTCCGGGCGGTGTTCGCGTACGGCCGGTACGGCGGTCAGATCGTCACCGCGCACGAGGGCGCCGATGGCGCCGCAGTGGGAGTGGTCGCAGACCACGACCCGGGAGTCGGAGCAGGTGATGAACAGGACCTCGGGCGATGGGCCCTCGGCCAGTCTGACGAACTCCTCAGGGCGCTGTCCGAAGGTGCGGGCGTTGTCGATGAGGGGTTGCATGGTCGCGGTGACTCCTCCTGGCGCGCGTGGGGGCGCGTCGGGCCTACAGGACAGAAGGCCGGCCGATGAGGGCTCACTCCGTCGAGAGCGCTGGGGGGTTGAGGTGTGACGGACCGTCTGTTCACTACCTCATGCGTTCATCAACGAATGGTCAAAGGCCGGTCAAGAATCACCATAGCTCGGCAAAGTGGTTCGCTGGGTGAACTGAACGTTTCCATCCGAAGAGAGCCTGAAAACCGAAGTCGGTTGGCGTGAAACAGCAGCCCCCGCAGAGGGCAGCGGCCGCCCTCTCCCCGACGGCTCACGGGACGGTGAGGAAGTGCTCCATCAGCCGGGCCGCCGTGATCGCGCCCGCCGTGCGGATGCCGTCGCCGTCGGCCATCACCACCGCCACAAGGGGTGTATGCGTACGGGCCATCACCGCGGCGATCTCCAGCGCGGTCGCGTCCGGGCCGACCACCGTGGGCATGGTGCGGTGCGGCGGCAGCCACTGAGCCACCGTCAGCCCACGCAGCTGCTCGGTGAACGACTCGGCGTCCCCGCCCCGCAGCGCGCCGGCGAGCGTGGGGTCCTGCACCACGAACTCCGGCACCATGACCTTGAGCAGCTGCGAGCCCGGCACGATCGCGTACGGCCGCTGATCCCTGTCGAGGACGAGCAGAGCGGGCAGCCGGTGCTCGACGAACAGGCGGGCGGCTGTGACGGCGTCGTCATCCGCGGATACCGACGGATACGGCTCAACCAGCTCAAATGCGCGCATACGAGAGGCTCTCATCCCGACCGGCCTCCACGCACGCACCCGCCCACCGTGCGTCCGGTGGTTCCTCAGCCCGCCGCGCCCTCCGAGGGCCTCACCCTGACCATCACCCCTCCGACCAGCGCCCCGACCAGCAGGACCCCGGCCGCCGCGTACTGCAGCGCGGGGTCCAGATAGAAGTGCCCGAGTGCTCCGCCGAGCAGCACGAAACCGAACTCGGCGCCCACGTGCTGGTTCACCATGACGAGGCCGGCCCGGCCGCCGGAGTCCCGCGCGGCGATGCCCTCCATGACGGTCGAGTAGAGCACCGTGCCGGCCACTCCGAGCCCGAGGCCGAGGCAGACCATGGCGAGGAAGGTGCTGAGGACGGAGCCGCCCATGACCGGCTGGACGAGCAGCCCGACCGCCGCGACGAGCAGACCCGGCACCAGCAGGGCGCGCGGCCCGACGCGGGGCAGCAGCCGGGCGGAGATCAGCAAGGAGCCCATGAGGAACGAGACGGTCAACAGCACGACGGCCACGACCGTGGACACCGTTCCGACGTCGGCGTTCAGGAAATGGTCGAGGGGCGGAATCACGGCCGTCAGGGCGAGCCCCATCAGGAACAGGGTGAGCGACGCGCCGAGACCGTCGCGGGTCCTCGCCGGGTACGTCGGCAGGATCGCGCTCGTCGAGGCCTCCCGCTGCCGCACGGCGAAGGCCGCGATCAGGAGGACGCCACAGAGGAGAGCGAGGAGAGGGAGGGGAGCTCCCCATCCGGACGCCCCGGACTCGGTGAAGCCGTAGAGGAGGACGGCGACGCCGCAGGTGCTCAGCAGCGCGCCGAGCGCGTCGAAACGGGCGGGAGCCCGGCCGCCGGACCGGTCGCGGACCAGGGCCGCGGTGCCGATGAGGACGAAGACGGCCAGCAGGACCGTGAGGAACAGGGACATACGCCAGTCCATCAGATGGGCGAGCGGCACCGCGAGGAACAGGGGGAGCACGGAACCGCCGAGACCCATCAGGCCGTAGATCCCGATCGCCTTCCGGCGTGCCTTCGGCTCGGTGAACTGAGCCGCGACCAGACCGAAGGAGGCCGGGGCGATCAAGGCGGCGAAGGCACCCTTGAGGACCTGGCTCGAGACCAGCATGGCGGGCCCGGCGGACAGGGCGGCGACGGCGGTGGCCACCGCGAAACCGGTCAGGCCGATGAGCAGCGTCGCCTTGCGGCCGATGAGGTCCGCGAGGTGCCCGCCGACGAGCAGCAGCGCGCCGAATGCCAGGGCGTAGCCGAAGTACACCCACTGCAGGACCGAGGAGCTCACAGCCACGTCGGCGGCGATCTGAGGCAGCATCCGGGCCGTGGTCGTCACGTCGAGCACCACGAGCAGTTGCGCGAGCACGGCCATCGCGAGGCCCCACCAGCGCGTGACGTGGGGTCCCCCGCCCTCGTCCGCCGGGCCGAGGGGCGCGGCTGCGGACCAGGCGCCGGGCAGCGGGGGCGTCGGCGGTCCGAATCCCGCCGGGGCCGTCGGATCGTAGGGGTTCGAGGCGTAGGTGGGCGGTGGCGTGGACGGCGGCAGGGGGTACGAGGTCGGCTGGGCCTGAGCGGCGGGGGAAGCGGACTGGACCCGTGGGTCCGGCCGCGCGCCCCGCACCTCCGGGGTGAAGTCCAGCAACTGCGCCGCTCTTCGCCCCAGATGGGCGAGGACCGACCCGGGCAGCCACTCCTCGGCCCGGTCCGTGACCGTGCGCTCCCTGACCTGCGCGGGCGTGGGCCGCTTCGCCGGGTCCTTGTCCAGACACGCGCGCACGAGATCGACGAGCGAATCCGGTACGCCGGTGAGGTCCGCCTCCTCCTCCGCGATCCGGAACAGATGCGCGTTGAGGCCGGTGTCCGTGGCGCCGAAGAGCAGGCGTCCGGTGGCGGCGTAGACGAGTACCGCGCCCAGGCAGAACACATCGCTCGCAGGGGTGAGTTCGCGGCCCCGGACCTGCTCCGGAGACATGAAGCCGGGGGAGCCGATCAGCATGCCCGTGCGGGTGAGCAGGCTGTCCCCGCCGATGCTGTCGAGTGCGCGGGCGATTCCGAAGTCGATGACCCGAGGGCCGTCGACGGTCACCAGCACGTTCGACGGCTTGAGGTCGCGGTGGATCAGGCCCGCCTCGTGGACGGTCTGCAGGGCGAGGGCGAGACGGTCGGCGAGCGTGTGGACCGAGTGCTCGGGCAGGGGGCCGAAGTCCTTGCCGACCACGGTGGTCAGGTCGGGGCCGGGGATGTACTGGGTCGCGACCCAGGGCACGGCCGCCTCGGTGTCGGCGTCCAGGACGGCAGCCGTCCAGTCGCCGCCCACCCGCCTGGCCGCGGCGACCTCGCGCGCGAAACGCCTGCGGAACTCGGGGTGTTGGGCGTGCTCGGCCTGGACGACCTTCACCGCGACCGTACGGCCGAGATCGGATCGGCCCAGATAGACCAGGCCCATTCCGCCCTCGCCGAGGCGGGCTATCAGGCGGTAGGGGCCGATGTGCGTGGGGTCCTGCCCCGTCAGCTGTTCCATGGCGGAGAGGTCAGCCCCTCAGGTGCGGGCTCGGACGGCGGCACACCGTGTCGGTCCACTCGTCCGGGCCGGTTCGGGCGGCGGCAGCGGCGACGCGCGCGGGTGGCCGCTCGGTGCGGAGGTGCGCGATCTCGTCGTCGGTCATGCGGTGATCCCCCTGGATAGGCTGAGGAGATCAAAATTAGAGTAACCGCCCTGGCGGTGCCATGGATTGCCGGAAAAGGCCCGGACCTTTGGCCGGTCACGGGCCCGACCCGTCCGGGCGGATCCGGCCGAGGGGGAGCAGGCCCCGTCGGATCCGGTCAGTCGGCGTGTCTTCGGCCGGAGAGGTGGAGGGAGCGCAGGGCCGCTTCCAGGGCGAAGCGACGGTCCGGGTCGAGGAGGCGGTCACCGAAGTGGCTGTCCAGGTTCCGCAGCCGGTAGCGGACCGTCTGGGCGTGTACGCCGAGCATCTCGCCGACCTGCTCGGCGGGGGCCCGGGTCGAGACGTGGACGCGCAGGGTCTCGATCAGCCGGTCGCGTCGGGTGCCGGACAGGCCGTCCAGCGGGGCGAGTTCGCGGGTGGCGAGCTGGGCCACGAGGGCGGGGTCGGACAACAGCCATAACGTTGTCAGATGCTCCTCGCAGTGCACGACGGGGGCGTCCGGCACGACGCCCTCGTCGATGAGTTCGAGGACGCGCCGGGCCCAGCGGATGGAGTGGGCCGCCTGCCCCGGCGGCACGGTGAGGCCGACGACGGCGGGCGTGCCGGCCAGGGCGGAGCCGAGCATCGCGAGGCGTTCGGCGGTGAGCGGGCCGGGGATGAGCAGATGCGGCTGGGGGAGGCTGAGGTCGGCGAGGACGTCCCGGTCGAGACCGGCCTGGACGAGTTCGGCGACCGGCGGGCGGAGGGCGACCAGGGTGCATGCGGCGGGGAGCTGCCAGGAGGCCTCCCGGCACAGTTCGGCGATGGTCGCCCGGGGCAGCGGCGGGCCGGCGACGACGAGGTGGAGCAGCTGTCTGCGCAGCGCCGCCACGTCGGTCACCGTGCGGGCCTGGGCCATGACGTAGCCCTCGCGGGAGAGGGCTTCGAGCTCGTCGACGTAGGCGAAGAGGGCGTCCGCGAAGGCCAGGATGAGGGTGGGGGAGAGGTTGTACGTGCGGCCGATGCTCTTGGCCCGGCGGAGTGCGATGCGCGCGCCGAGGCGGTAGGCGCCCTGCAGGGTGTCGAGGTCGCGGCCCTCGTAGGCCTCGACCCGGCCGAACTTGCGCAGGAGTTCGTCCCGGAGGGCCGAGTGCGTCCCCGGCACCGCGACCCGTTCCACGAAGGCGGCCAGGGCCTGCTCGACGCCCTGGCGGATGGCGTCCGAGTGGGGTCCGTTGAAGAGGTGGGCGTACACGGGGTAGGCCCGCTGGATCTCCACGCCTATCTCCTTGATGAGGCCGGGGATCTCCGGCCTCATCAGGTCGGCGAACTCGCGGGGGAGCGGGTCGAGCGGTTCACCGGTGCTCGGTGAGTGTGCGATTGCGGGCATGGACCGATCCCTTGCTCTTCTGCGCGACCGGTGGGGGGACGGCTGTGGCGGCGCCCTGCCTGATGTGCGGGGCGCCGCCACGGCCGTCAGGTGCGTACCTGCGGGGACTGCCGAAGCTAAATCAACTGCTCGGTGCTGTACACAACTTGCGCAAGAGTTGGCGCCCGGGGAGGGCGTGCGCCGTGGAGTCGGCCGGGAATCGCCCTTCGATGGCCGTTACTTGACCGCGGAGTGCCAGTTCTGGGACATGACCTTTCCGGCGTCGGGGGCGACGACGCCCGGCGCGTACAGGCCCGTCAGATACGTCTGGGTGTTGTTGAGGGTGAGGCTGTTCTTCCCGGCGGCGGAGGGCAGCCCGGTCTTGAGGTTGACCGCGCCGTCGATCAGGCCGAGGAGTCCGAGGCCGCAGCCGCTGGCGCCGGGGACGGCGAAGGTCTTGTCGACCTGGGTGGAGCCGAGGAGGTTGAGGCGGCTCATGTCGCCCTCCTCGTTCGGGGAGCCGTCACCGTTGAAGCGTTCGACCGCGAAGGAGGGGGACGTGGCGTTGCTCGGGCGCAGCATGATCGGGTTGGACCTGGTCCCGATGTAGCAGTTGCTGCCGAGGAACGGGTTCTGCAGGTGGATGCGGACCGGGATCTTGACGATCGGCATGTCGGTGAGCACGCCCGCGATCTGGTCGAACTCCGAGGGGGTGCCGACCGATTCCACGGTGGCGGTGATCTTGTTGAGCCGGGCGTCGGACAGCTGCCGGCAGATGTCGGTGATGAACGGGATGTCGCTCGGGCACATCAGACCGAGGAGGCCGCCGGGGACGGTGGCGGAGTCGGCGATGAGCGATCCCGCGGGGGGTGCGACGACCGTGCTGGTGCCGTCGGCGTTCTGGACGACGCCGATCTGGAGGTCGGTCCTGCCGGTGACCACGGTCGTGTTGCCCAGCTTGATGGAGCCGCTGGCGGAGGAGGAGGAGACGCACTGCGGCGCCTTGTCGAGACCGTCGGCGGCGAGCATCGCCGGCGCGTCGACGGGACAGCGGGTGAACGGCGCCCAGCTGCCGTCCAGTTCGGGTGCGGCCGCGGTCGCGGTGCCCAGGGAGGCGAAGGCGCCGAGCGCGGTGAGGGCGGAGAGGGTGGCCAGGCGGGTGCGGGAGGAGACGAGGGGCATGGCGGAGCCTTCCGTTGACGGGAGGAGGAACGAGGTGTGGTCGGGGTGGAACGAGGGGGCGGGAACCGTCGGCTCAGCGCTCCGGCCTGGGGACCACGTACGGCTGCCGGTCTTCGGTGCACTGGCCCTCGGTGGGTACTTCCACCATCACGGCGCAGGTCTGGCCCTGGATCTGCTTGATGTGGTTGCCGGGGCCCGAGATGGAAGCGGTGAGGAGCCGGTCGAGGTTCTCGCCGCCGGCGCCGCAGTTCTTGAAGGCGGGGATGGTCACCTCGCCGGTGAGCGGGCCACCGCTGGTGAGGAGGTAGCCGACGGCGTCGCTGCCGTTGATGAGCTGTCCCTCGCCGAGGAGCACCAGGTGGTCTCCGGGGTACTTCGCGGGGTCGGGCTCGGGAGAGCGGAGCGGTTTCTCCGTGCGGCAGGAGGGGCCGACGTCCAGGAGGGTGCCGTTGACCCGGACGTCCAGGACGCGCAGGACCAGGGGGGCGCGGACGTATGTCTCCGCGGTGTTGTCGGGGAAGGAGAGGGTCATGTCCGACGAGACCGTCATGGGCCCCGCCTGCTCCAGGACCATCGTCGCCGTGGCGGGCATGAAGTCGAAGGTCAGGAAGGTGGACGTGAAGGGCGGGGTCTCCTTGCGCCCCTGGTGGTCGAGGGCGGCGTCCGACGTCTGGAGGAAGTGCGGGGGTCCCTCCGGCGGGAAGACGATCTCCGGACTGCCCTGCTCGATGAGGACGCAGGACACCGGGATGAGCGAGGCGCCCTTCAGCTTCCCCACGTTGGCGTAGCCGGTGATGTACGCGGTCAGCGACGTGGAGGTCGGTTCCTTCTTGACGCAGGGCGGCGCGGCCGGGCGTTCCCCGGGGGCGGCGTCGGGCGCGTCCGCCTCGGCGGTCCTGGGGCCCCGGTCCGGCCGTGGACCGGACTCCGGGTCCTTCGGGGGCGTCCGCGGTCCGTCCGGGGGCGTCTCCCGGTCCGTCGGGGGTGAGGGCAGCGGTGGGCCGGAGGACGGGGAGGGTGCCGGGGGAGTGGACGACGAGGGGTCGGCCGACGGCGCGGGGGGCGCGCTCGGGTCTCCGGTGGCCCCGGCGCCGATCGGGACCGTGGCCAGCACGTGGCCGCCCTCCGGGCCTTCGCCGGGGACGCAGGTGACGGCGACGGACGGGGGCGTCGTGGCGGCGCCGTCGGCCGTGGCCAGGGCGAGGTCGATGCGCAACGCCTCCGCCGTAAGGGTGAGTTCGCCGGCGCTGTCGGTCGTCAGGGCGGGGACGGCGCCGGTCGTCGTGAGGGTGAGGGAGCCTTCGGCGGGTACGGGGACGGGCTGCGCGGTTCCGCGCCAACCGGCCTCCGTGCGCTGCCCGTTCTGACCCGCGCCGACCGTGAGCACCGTCTCCGCCCGTGCGGTGGCGGCCTGGAGCGAGCTGAGGTCGGCCGCTGCCGCTGCCGGGAGTTCCACCGTCGTGCTGACGTCGGAGGGCTGGACCGCCTCGCCGACGGCCGCGCGGTCGGGGACGGTCGCCTTGATCCGTACCGTCGCGGGCTGTTCGCCCGAGGGCAGGGCGCAGCGATAGGGGAGTTCGGTGTCGATGTCGTACGAGCCCAGGGCGACGGCCGCCGCGGGGAGCAGGGGGGCGAGTGCCATGAGTGCGGCGATCGCCGCGCCGCGTGCCTGGGCGCGGGAGGGTCGCAGGGCGGCTCGCTGGCCTCTCATCTGGTGCTCCGCTCGGGTCGTGCGCGCGCGGGCGCGAAAGGGGTGCGGTCGGGGTACGGACAGGCCCGCGTCCGCCCGGCCGGGGTCACCGGCCGGGCGGACGCGGGTTCCCGCGTGTTACGGGTTGGAGCCGACGATCTTCGGGATGGTGGTGGTTCCCGCCACCTTGACGAGGTAGGTGCCCTTGAAGGTCGGCTTGGCGCCGACCGGTACGGCGGAGCCGCAGTTGGTCGACGAGACGACCGTGAGCTCACCGGCGAGGCTGTTGACGGCGAGCGCGCCCGTCGAGTTGGTGTACGTGCCGGACGCCTTGCCCGTCACGCGGAAGACGCAGGCGCCGACGGTCACCTTGGCGTCGACGTTGCCGACGTAGCCCTTGGTGACGCCGGTCGAGGCGGTGTAGTCCTGCGCCACCACGGTCCACGGGGTGGTCGCGACGGTGGTCACGTTGCCCAGGACGCTGGTGCAGGGTGCGCCGCTGGCGCCGAAGGCGATGGCGCTGATGGAGCCGACGGTCGCCGGGTTGCCGTTGGCGCTCTGCATCGTGCCCGAGGCGTTCGACTTCGTACACGTCATGGCGATGCCGTTGACGCTCAGGACGACGTTCCCGCTGTTCGTCGCGGCGAAGTTGGCGGGCGACGGGGTGACGGTCCAGACCGTCGAGGCCACCGCGGAGGCGGGGCTGACGGCGAGGGCGAACGCGGCCGTGGCGGCACCGGCGACGACGGCGACGTTTCTCATGGGCTTCTTCATAGCTCTGGGACTCTCCTTGGGGATTGACCGGCAGAGGGTGGCCGCGGTGGGGGTCGAGCGGCCCGCGGCCCGGTGATTCTCGGCCGCGAAACCTGACGTTACTTGCGGGAAACTTAGCTGAACAATGGCGCAGTTCATGATTCTTTGAAGAGGCCGAATTGCCTGTCAGGCGGGTGAGCGGTGTCAGCGACCCGCTTGGTTCCGGGGTGCGCAATGTCGACAATTATGATCGATCAGGCGAACTGTGGAAGGTGGCCCGCATTCGACGCCCGCGACGGCCGGCGGGATGTCACCTGCTCTCGCCGGTGACAAAAGGCGAGGGAAAACTGTTGCCCGTCTGACAAGTATTCCGGCGTTCGGTCACGTCCCGGGAAAACTCGGATTCCGGTATTGCCGAGGAAGGTTACTCGGCCGTAGCGTTCCGGGGGCGGCGACCAGCCGCAGGTCGGCGCAGTTCCCCGGGCCCGACCTGTCTCGGCGGAGACAAACGACGAGCCACGCCTTGTCTCCGCGGTGACAAATACGGGAGCGGATCAAGGATTTTGCCGCCCGGCTATTGTCCGGGTGATCCGCACCGACTTACCGTGCGCCCGCGGCGCACGCTTGCTGGAGGTGGGATGGGAATCGAAGTAGTCGTTGAGGGTCTGACCATGTCCTTTGGCAAGCAGAACATCTGGCAGGACGTGACACTCACCTTGCCGGCCGGAGAGGTGAGCGTGATGCTCGGCCCTTCCGGCACCGGGAAGACGGTCTTCCTGAAATCGCTCATCGGGCTGCTCAAACCCCAGCAGGGCCGCGTCCTCATCAACGGGGTCGACATGGTCAGCAGCCCCGAACGCGACATCTACGAGACCCGGAAGCTCTTCGGCCTCATGTTCCAGGACGGCGCCCTCTTCGGCTCCATGACCCTCTTCGACAACATCGCCTTCCCGCTGCGCGAACACACCCGCAAGCGGGAGTCCGAGATCCGGCGCATCGTGATGGAGCGCATCGAACTCGTGGGCCTCCTCGGCGCGGAGGGCAAACTGCCGGGCGAGATCAGCGGAGGCATGCGCAAGCGCGCCGGCCTGGCCCGCGCGCTCGTGCTCGACCCGCAGATCGTCCTCTGCGACGAACCGGACTCCGGCCTCGACCCCGTACGCACCGCCTATCTGTCCCAGCTCCTCATCGACCTCAACGCGAGGATCGACGCGACGATGCTGATCGTCACCCACAACCTGGACATCGCCGCCACCGTCCCCGACAACATGGGGATGTTCTTCCGGCGCAACCTCGTCACCTTCGGCCCCCGCGAGGTGCTCCTCACCAGCGAGGAACCGGTCGTCACCCAGTTCCTCGCCGGGCGCCGCGAAGGCCCCATCGGCATGTCGGAGGAGAAGGACGCCGCCCTCCTCGCCGCCGAGCTCGTCGACGCCGCCCACCACCGGCCGCCCGGACCCCCCGTCATCGTCCCGCAGCTGGAACCCTCGCCCGGTCTGCCGCCCCGCGCGGCCGTCGCGCGACGCCGTGAACGGGTCCTCGGCATGCTCGACAGCCTGCCGCCCGCCGCCCGCGCCGCCATCCGCGACACCTACGCGCGGAGCGCCGCGGCGCCCACCCTGTCCATGCCGGCCCCGGGGAGCGTCTCGTGACCATCCTGACCGTGCCGGCCTCCGGGAGCGCCAAGCCCGCCGCGGGAAACGCCCGGCGCGCCACCGGGAGCGGCTCGTGATCACCGGCGCGCTGCGGCAGACCGGCCGTCTCTTCGCGCTCACCGCCGAGGTGAGCCGGGCCGTCTTCCGGCGGCCCTTCCAGTTCCGGGAGTTCCTCGAACAGTTCTGGTTCATCGCGAGCGTCACCATCCTCCCGGCCGCCCTCGTCTCCATCCCCTTCGGCGCCGTGATCGCCCTCCAGGTCGGCTCGCTCACCCAGCAGTTGGGCGCCCAGTCGTTCACCGGAGGTGCCAGCGTCCTCGCCGTCATCCAGCAGGCGAGCCCGCTCATCGTCGCCCTCCTGATCGCCGGCGCCGCCGGCTCCGCCATCTGCGCCGACCTCGGCTCCCGCAAGATCCGGGAGGAGCTCGACGCGATGGAGGTCATGGGCGTCTCGCCCGTCCAGCGGCTTGTCGTCCCGCGCGTCCTCGCCACCATGGCGGTCGCCGTGCTCCTCAACGGGATGGTCTCCGTCGTCGGCACCCTCGGCGGCTACTTCTTCAACATCGTCCTCCAGGGCGGCACCCCCGGCGCCTACCTCTCCAGCTTCTCCGCCCTCGCCCAGCTGCCCGACCTCTACATCAGCGAACTCAAGGCCCTGATCTTCGGGTTCATCGCCGGCATCGTCGCCGCCTACCGCGGACTCAACCCCCGCGGCGGCCCCAAGGGCGTCGGCGACGCCGTCAACCAGTCCGTCGTCATCACCTTCATGCTGCTGTTCTTCGTGAACATGGTGATGACGGGGATCTACCTCCAGATCGTCCCGCCGAAGGGGGGCTGACCGATGGCCTCCCCGTTCGTCTGGCTCGACCGCTCCGGCGACCAACTCCTCTTCTACGTCAGGGCCCTCCTCTGGATCCCCCGGACGCTGCGCCGCTACCTCAAGGAGGTGCAACGGCTGCTCGCCGAGGTCGCGTTCGGCTCCGGCGGCCTCGGCGTCATCGGCGGCACCATCGGCGTCATGATCGCGATGACGCTGTTCACCGGAACCGTCGTCGGCCTCCAGGGGCACGCGGCCCTCGAACAGATCGGCACCGCCGCGTTCACCGGATTCGTCTCCGCCTACTTCAACACCCGGGAGATCGCCCCGCTCGTCGCCGGACTCGCCCTCTCCGCGACCGTCGGCGCCGGATTCACCGCCCAGCTCGGCGCCATGCGCATCAACGAGGAGGTCGACGCCCTCGAAGGCATGGGCATCCGCTCCATGCCGTACCTGGTCACCACCCGCATCATCGCGGGCGTCGTCGCCATCGTCCCGCTGTACGCGATCGGCCTGCTCTCCTCCTATCTGGCCTCCCGCTATGTGACCGTCCTGTTCAACGGCCAGTCCCAGGGGACGTACGACCACTACTTCAACCTCTTCTTGTCACCGACGGACGTCCTCCTCTCGGTGCTCAAAGTGCTGATCTTCAGCGTGATGGTGATCATCGCCCACTGCTATTACGGCTTCCGTGCCTCCGGCGGCCCCGCCGGCGTCGGCATCGCCGTCGGCCGTTCCGTACGCAACGCGATCGTGCTGATCAGCGTCACCGACTTCTTCCTGTCGCTGGCCCTCTGGGGCGCGACCACAACCGTGAAGGTGGCGGGGTGAGATGAGCGACTCCACGGCCGAGACACTGCGCCGCCGGTTCGCCGGCGTCGTCTTCCTGCTCGTACCCGCCCTGCTCGCGTGGCTGGCGGTCGCCGTCTACGACAAGCGCTTCACCGACTCCGACCCGGTCGTCGTCGAGACCGGCAGCATCGGCAACGAGATGCACCTCGGCGCAGAGGTGAAACTCCGCGGCGTCGTCATCGGCGAGGTCCGCGCCATCGACGCCACCGACGGCGGAGCCCGGCTCACCCTCGCCATGCGGCCCGGGACCCTGCGCCACGTCCCCTCCGACGTCCGCGCGCAGATGCTGCCCACGACGCTCTTCGGCGAACGGTTCGTCGCCCTCGTACCGCCCGGGAACCCCTCCGCGCGACCGCTCGGCCCCGGCGACGTCATCCCCGAGGACCGGTCGAGCAACGCCGTCGAACTCCAGCAGGTCCTCGACAACGTCCTGCCCCTGCTCACCGCCGTCCAGCCGCAGAAACTGTCCGCCACCCTGTCGGCCGTCTCCCAGGCCCTCGAAGGACGCGGCGACAAGCTCGGCGACACCCTCGCCCGACTCGACGCGCACCTGCGGAAGTTCAACCCCCAGCTGCCCGCCCTCACCCGCGACCTGAAAGAACTCGTGAAGGTCAGCCACCTCTACGCGGACGTCGCCCCCGACATCGTCACGGCGCTCACCGACTTCACCACGACCAGCGGCACCCTCGCGGAGAAGGAGGGCGAGCTTGCCGGCACCCTCGGGACCACCACCCGGACGGCCCAGGACCTGACCGCCTTCCTCCGACAGAACAAGGACAACATCATCCGGCTCAGCGCCACCAGCAGACCCACCGTGGAACTGCTCGCCGAGTACTCCCCGTCCTTTCCCTGCACTCTGCGCACCCTCGCCCAGTTCGTGCCCGCCATGGACAAGGCACTCGGCAAGGGCACCGACCGGCCCGGACTCCACGTCGACGTGACCACCGTGCCCTCGCGCGGCGCCTACGTCCCCGGCCGCGACACACCCTCGTACGGATCCGGCGGCGGGCCCCGCTGCTACCCCGTGCCCTACCTCGGCGTCCCGGCCGCCCCCGCCGCACGGGCGTCCGCCGCCGCCGACCAGCAGCTCGGCCCCGCCAACTCCCCGCAGGAGAACGACCTCGTCAACGAACTCCTCGCCCCCGCCGCGAAGCAGCGGCCCGGCGACCTCCCGGACTGGAGCAGCCTCCTCGCGGGACCCGCGTTCCGCGGCGCGGAGGTGACCCTCCGATGACGAACACCCACACCCGCCGACGCGGCCTCACCGGGACCCTCCTGAAGTCCCTCGCGTTCGTCCTCGTCACCGCGCTCGCCACCACCGTCCTCGGCTTCAGCATCGCCAACACCGGTGTCGGCTCCGCCACCCGCACGTACAAGGCGCTGTTCACCGACGTCACCGGGCTCGTCACCGGCGACTCCGTGCGCATCGCGGGAGTGAAGGTGGGCGAGGTGACCGACGTACGCGTCGTCGAACGGCGCACCGCCCAGGTCACCTTCTCGGTCCGCGAGGACCGCTCCCTGCCCCGGTCGGCCACCGCCGCCGTGAAGTACCTCAACATGGTCGGGCAGCGGTACGTCTCCCTCGACCGCGGCAGCGGCGACGTGACCGGCACCCTCCGGGCCGGGGACACCATCCCGCTCGACCGCACCACACCCGCACTCGACCTCACCCTGCTGTTCAACGGGTTCAAGCCCCTCTTCGAGGGACTCTCGCCGGGCGACGTCAACGAGCTCGCCGGCTCCCTCGTCCAGGTCCTCCAGGGCGAGAGCGGAACCGTCGACAGCCTCCTGCGCCACATCGGCTCCCTCACGAAGACCGTGGCCGCCAAGGACGAGGTCATCGGCCAGGTCGTCACCCACCTCAACACCGTCCTCACCACCCTCAACGACCGCGAGGCCGCCTTCGACGACCTCGTCGTCACCCTCAGGAAACTCGTCACCGGCTTCAACACCGACCGCAAACCCCTCGGCGAGGCCGTCCAGGCCATCGGCGACCTCACCACGACGACCGCCGGGCTCTTCCACGACGGACGCGCCCCCCTCAAGAAGGACATCAGCGAACTCGGCCGGCTCTCGGGCACCCTCGGCGAGCACACCCCCGCCATCGAGCGGTTCCTCGCCAACACCCCCGCCAAGATGACCGCCCTGGCCCGGCTCTCCTCGTACGGATCGTGGTTCAACCTCTACCTCTGCGAGGCGCGCGTGAGCGGTGTGGGAACCTCCGACGGCTCCAAGCCGCCGACCGGCATCGCCGTCACCGAACCGAGGTGCCGCGGATGAGCCCCCGCCCCCGGCTGGGGCCGGTCAAGGAACGCGACCCGATCGCCGTCGCCGTCGTCGGACTCCTCGTCCTCGCCCTCCTCGCCGCCCTCGCCTACAACGTGGAACGGCTCCCCCTCGTCGGCGGCGACACGGCCTACAGCGCCGACTTCTCCGAAGCCGCCGGACTCGACACCGGCGACGAGGTGCGGATCGCCGGGGTCAAGGTCGGCAAGGTCACCGAGGTCGCCCTCGACGGCCCCAAGGTCAAGGTGACCTTCGAGGTCGGCGACGCCTGGGTCGGCGACCGGTCGACCGCCGCCATCGCCATCAAGACCCTCCTCGGCGAGAAGTACCTGGCGCTCGACCCGCTGGGCTCCGCGCCGCAGGACCCCGGAACCCGCATCCCGGGGACCCGCACGACCTCCCCGTACGACGTGACACAGGCCTTCCAGGACCTCAGCGGCACCGTCGACGCCCTCGACACCGAGAAACTCGCGGAGAGCTTCGAGACGATGTCCGCCACCTTCAAGAACTCACCGCCGCACGTGCGCAACGCCGCCACCGGCCTGTCCGAACTCTCCCGGTCCGTCTCCACACGCGACACCGAACTCGACCGGCTCCTGCGGAACAGCAAGAAGTTCACCAAGACCCTGGAGACCCAGAAGTCCAGCTTCGAGACGCTCATCGAGGACGGCGGCTCGCTGCTCGGCGAGCTCAGGAAGCGCCGCGACGCCATCCGCGCCCTCCTCAAGGGCAGCCGGGCCCTCGGCACCGAGCTCAGCGGCCTCGTCGGCGACAACGACCGGCAGCTCGGCCCCACCCTGAAGGCCCTCAGCCGCGTCACCGGCGTCCTGGAGAAGAACAGCGGCCAACTCGACAGAACGCTCGCGCTCATCGGCCCGTACTACCGGCTCGTCGGCAACACCCTCGGCAACGGCCGCTGGTTCGACAGCTACCTGTGCGGCGTGGTGCCCCGCACCTATCTGCCCGAGGCCTCGCAGCCCACGACCGGATGCCTGCCGCCGAAACAGACGGCGACGGCCAAGGGGAGCGGTGAATGATGACCAGGACCAGAAGACCCCTCGTCGCCGGACTCGCCCTCGCGGTGCTCGCCGCCAGCGGTCTCGTCGCCGTACGCGTCCTCGACGACGACGGCACCCGCGTCACCGCCTGGTTCGACCGGGCGGTCGGCATCTACGCCGGATCCGACCTCCGCGTCCTCGGCGTACGGGTCGGAGAGGTGGAGTCCGTGGAGCCACAGGGCACCCGGGTACGCGTCGGCCTCCGCCTCGACGAGGGCGTACGCGTCCCCGCGGACGCCCGGGCCCTCGTCGTCGCCCCCAGCATCGTCGCCGACCGGTACGTCCAGCTCAGCCCCGCGTACAGCACAGGACCCACCCTCGCCGACGGCGCCCAGCTGCCCGCCTCCCGCAACCGCACCCCCGTCGAGATCGACCAGCTGTACGCCTCCCTCACCGAACTGAGCAAGGCGCTCGGCCCGGACGGCGCCAACTCCGCCGGAGCCCTGTCCGAACTCCTCGACACCGGCGCGAAGAACCTCAAGGGCAACGGCACCGCCATCGGCACCTCCATCGAACAGTTCGGCAAGGCCGCCAAGACCCTCGACGGCAGCAGCGAGAACCTCTTCACCACCCTCCGCCAGCTCCAGACCTTCACCACCATGCTCAAGAACAAGGACGGCGACGTCCGCACCGCGCAGGAACGCCTCGACGAGGTCGTCGGCTACTTCGCCGAGAACAAGGACGACCTCGCCGGCGCCCTCAAGGAACTCGGCACGGCCCTCGCCCAGGTCAAGACGTTCATCAAGGACAACCGCGGCGAACTGAAGAAGAACGTCGACCGGCTCGTCCCCCTCACCCAGACCCTCGTCGACCAGCGCGCCTCCCTCGCCGAAGCGCTCGACGTCGCCCCGCTCGCGGCCGGCAACCTCGTCAACGCGTACGACCCGGACACCCGTACCATCGACGGCCGCGCCAACCTCAACGAGATCAGCATGGGCGGCCCCCTCCTCCCGCTGCCCGCCACCGGCGGCTCCGCGGCGACCGGGAGCCCAGCGGCCACCGGCGGCTCCGCGGCGAGCACCGGAGAGGGGGAGCGGTGAGACGCGGCACCCTGCCCTCCCGCAAGGCCGCCGGCGCCGGAGCCGCCGGAGTGATCGCCCTCGGCCTCGGTCTCGCCGTCGTCCTCGGAGCGCTCCCCGCGCACCCCGTCCGGTTCGACGGCATCGAGGACCTGCCCCTGCCCGGCGGCGCCGACCTCGGCTCCCACCCCTACACCGTCACCGCCGAACTCGACGACGTCCTCAGCCTCGTGCCCCAGTCCGCGGTCAAGGTCAACGACGTCGCCGTCGGCCGCGTCACCCGCATCGAACTCGGCACCGACACCTGGACCGCCCGCGTCACCCTCGCCATCAACGGCGACGTCCGGCTCCCCGCCGACGCGAGCGCCCGCCTGGAACAGTCCAGCCTCCTCGGCGAGAAGTACATCCAGCTCGTCGCCCCGCGGAAGGACGACGGCGGACGGCTCACCGACGGCAGCGTCATCCCCCTGGCCCGCACCAGCCGCAACACCGAGGTCGAGGAGGTGTTCGGCGCGCTGTCCCTGCTCCTCAACGGCGGCGGCGTCAACCAGCTCAAGACCATCACCAGGGAACTCAACGCGGCACTCGGCGGCCGCGAACCCGAGGTCCGCTCGATGCTGAGACGGGTGAACACCCTGGTGACGAACCTGGACGCGCACCGCGGCGACATCACCCGCGCCCTCGACGGCGTCAACCGGCTCTCCGCCACCCTCGCCGGCCGCAAGAAGGACGTCGACACGGTCCTCACCGGCCTCTCACCCGGCCTGAAGACCCTGGAGAACCAGCGAGGCTCCCTGCTCACCATGCTGCGCGCCCTCGACACCCTGTCCGGAGTCGCCGTCTCCACCATCGACGCGAGCAAGAAGGACATGGTCGCCGACCTCAAGGCCCTCGCACCGACCCTGAAGGCACTCGCGGACGCCGGCGCCGACCTGCCCGAATCGCTCCAGGTCCTCCTGACGTACCCCTTCACCGACGAGGTGATGCGGGGTGTCAAGGGCGACTACCTCAACACCTATCTGCACCTCGCCGCCGCCCCCGGGACCGAGGTGATCCCGCCGCTGATCCCCAAGCCCGCGCCCACGCCCTCCCCTTCGGCCCCGGCCTCCCAGCGGCGACCGGGAACGAACGGCACCGCGCAGAGCCCGGAGACACCCCTGCCCCTGCCACCGGTCCCGACGGGCAGCCGGCCGGAGTCCGCCACCCCACCCAAGGACGGAGGCGAGAACCGGTGATCACCCGCACCGTACGGCTGAAGAACCTCGCGTTCCTCGTCATCGCCGTGCTCGTCCTCGGCTTCGTCGGCGTCCGCTACGCCGACCTCGGCCGCTACGCCGGCGTCGCCGACCACTACACCGTCCGCGTCCATCTCGCCCGCACCGGCGGCCTGTTCACCCACTCCGACGTCACCTACCGGGGCGTCTCCGTGGGCCGCGTCGGAGACATCGGCCTCACCGCCGAAGGCGTCGTGGCCGAGCTGCGCATCAAGAAGTCGGCCCCCCGCATCCCCGCCGACGCGCGGGCCGTCGTCGCCGGACTCTCCGCCGTCGGCGAGCAGTACATCGACCTGCGCCCCGAGAGCGACGACGGCCCCTTCCTCGCCGACGGAGCCCGCATCGAACAGTCCGACACCCAGGTGCCCGCGCCCGTCACCGACGTGCTCGCCGGCATGAACGACCTCACCCGCTCCGTGCCCCTGGAGTCCCTGCGCACCGTCGTCGACGAACTCGGCAAGGCCTTCGAAGGACACGGCGACGACCTCCAGGTCCTCCTCGACAACGGCAGCGCCTTCGTCGAGGCCGCCGACCGATCACTGCCGGCCACCACCCGGCTCATCGAGGACGGCGAGGTCGTCCTGCGCACCCAGGCCGAGGAGAGCCGCGCCATCAGGGACTTCGCCACCGGCGCGCGCGACCTCGCCGCCACCCTCAAGGGCTCCGACGCCGACCTGCGCCGCCTCCTCGCCGTCACCCCCGACGCGAGCGGCCAGATCAGCGGCCTCCTGCGCGACCTCGACCCGAGCCTCAGCGTCGTCCTCGCCAACCTCCTCACCACCTCCGAGATCGCCGTCACCCGGCAGCGCGGCACGGAGGAACTGCTCGTGAGGCTCCCGGCGGCCGTGTCGGCCGGAGCCACCGCCGTCCACGGAGGACGCCTGAACATCGGCCTCGCCGTCACCTTCTTCAAACCGCTGCCCTGCACCTCCGGATACGGCGGTACCCGCTACCGCAACGGACTCGACCTCGGGACCGCGCCCGCCCTCAACACCGGCGCCTCCTGCACCGGTTCCGCGGCGGCCGGGGTCAACGTGCGCGGCTCGGCCCAGGCGCCGAAGGGCGGCCGCGTGCCCGTCCCCGCCAAGCCCGGCTCCCTGCCCTCGGGCAGCGCGCGCCCCGCGGCGGACACACGGGCGGCGCTGCCCGGCGCGCTCGCGCTGCCCGGCCAGTCCGGCGGACCGACGGACATGGCCGGCCTCCTCGGCCTGGACACCGGGAGTACGCGATGAGGCGGGCCGGGGTCCTCGGCGCCGGCGCCCTCGTCGCCGCCCTCGGCTTCTGCGGGACCGGCGCGTGGACCTACGCACAGGCCCGCACCGACCAGGAGCTCGCCTTCAGCCGCGAACGGGACACCGCGCTCGCCGAGGGCCGGCACGGCATCACCGTCCTGAACACGCTCGACGCCTCGACCCGCGAGCGCGCCGAAGCGGGCATCCGGGCCTGGCGCGACGCCGCCACGGGCGCGCTCCGCACCGAACTCGGGCGCACCGAGCCCTCGGTGGGCGCCTCGGCGCGCGCCACGGTCACCGAGGCGGCCCTCACCGCGCTCGACGCGAGAGCCGGTACGGCGAAGCTCATCGCGACCGTCCGCGTCGACGTCACCCCACGCGGCGCGGGAAGCGCGACCACCGACCGCAAGCGCCTGGAGGCCGTCCTGACGCGCACCGGCGAGGACACATGGCGGGTGTCGGCACTGAGCGCGGTGCCCGTCGCCGGAGCCGAGGAGAGCGAGGAGGAGTGACACGAGTGCTGAGGGCGCTGCGAGTGCCACGCAAGACGGCCACGGACGAGAACAGCGGTCCGGAGGTCACGAACCTTCCCGGGCCGGAGGCCTCGGACGCGGACGGTCCCGAGGCCTCGGGCGGTCTTGGGTCGGCGTCCACGGACGCGGACGGTCCCGAGGCCTCGGGCGGGGACGGGCCGGGGGACTCGGGCCAGGCCGGTCGGCGTTCGACCGCCTCCTGGCGGAGGGCCGGCCTCGTCGTCGCCGTCGTCGCCCCGCTCCTCGCCGGGAGCGGCTTCTTCTACGGCGCCCACCAGCTCCGTTCGACTCCCTCCGCGCGTAACCTCGCGCTCACCGACACCGGGGCCACCACCCGCGTCAGCGGCGACGTCGGCGAAGGACTCGCCCGGGTCTTCTCCTACGCCCCCGCCAGGGCCGACGCCGCCGAACGCTCCGCCCGCACCGTGCTCGCCGGACGCGCCGGCCGCCAGTACAGCGACCTGTTCGCCCAGGTCCGCGCGCGTCTGGCCGAGCAGCGCATCACCCTCACCACCCAGGCCGTCCGCACCGGGGTGATCGAACTCGACGGGGACAGCGCACGCCTCCTCGTGTTCCTCGACCAGACCTCGCGGCGGGACAAGGCCGCCGCCACGTCCGCCGCGGCCCAGCTGACCGTCACCGCGAGGTTCGAGGGCGACCGGTGGCTGATCGTCGACATCAAGGCCCGCTGACGATGAGCGGGAGACGGGAGCACCCCATGACACGCGCGGTCCGCACCCCGGCGGGCATCCGGCCCGCCCTGGCCGGGGCCCTCGCGCTCACCCTCGTCGCGGGCGGGTTCGCGGCCTGGGCCGGCCGTGACTGGTACGCCGCGGCCCACGACGACTCCGCCGCGTACGCCGTGCAGCGCGACCGGGCGCTCGCGGCCGGGGAGCAGGCCGTGCAGAACCTCAACACGCTCGACCACCGGCGTGTGGAGCAGGGCCTTGACCTCTGGGAGTCCTCGACGACCGGCGACCTGAACAAGCAACTCGTGGAGGGCCGCGAGGAGTTCACCACGCAGGTGCGGTCCGCGAAGACGGTGACCAAGGCCCGGGTGCTCTCCGGCGCCGTCACGGAGCTCGACGACCGGGCCGGGCGGGCCCGGGTGCTGGTCGCCCTGCGGATCACCGTCACGACCTCCGACAGCAAGAGCACCGAGAAGGACAGCCGCATGCTCGGCGAACTCACCCGCACCGACGGCCACTGGAAGCTCAGCGGACTGGGGCAGGCCCCCGTGGGCGGCACGGCGGCCGGCTGACCGGCCCCCGGGGGTGCCGTGCCGATCGGACCGGGCTCGTGACGCCGATCCGGCCCGACCGTCGGGGCACCCCCACCGCGAGAGCCACCCGCACCCCGAAAGGACACGCACGATGCCGACGCCCCGCCATCACCTCAACCGCCAGCGCCGCCGCCTGGCCCTCGCCGAGCAGCCGACGGGCGTGAGGGCCGAGGCCGGCCCACGGACCCGGCAGCGGCCGGCGGCGGCGCCCGCGCGGGGAACGGCCGGAACACCAGGGCGGGAGGCCGCTGCCGAGACCACAGGCCGCGCCGACGACGCCACCCGGAGCGCGTCGTCCTCCGGTCAGGCGGCCGAGGAGCGGGCGCGGCCGCGTCACCTCGTGCCCCTCGTCGTCCTGTGCGTCCTGACGCTCCTTCTCGGCGGCTTCGCCGGATGGGCGTACAGCAGGGCCGGAGAGCTCCGCGACGACCCCGCCCGCGGCAACACGGCCCTCACCGACCTCGCCCGTACCAGCGAGATCAAGGGGCAGACCTCGGCCGCCGTCGCCGCCCTCTTCTCGTACGACCACGCCGACACGGGCCCCTTCGAGCGGGCAGGGAAGACCCTCCTCACGGGCAAGGCCGTCGCCCAGCACCGGGCGCTGCTCGGCGGGGTGCTCGCCCAGGCCGCGCGGCAGAAGACGGTGATCACCACGACGGTCACCGACAGCGCCGTCGAGCGGATCGACGGCGACCGCGCCCGGGTCCTGGTCTACGCCGACCAGAGCAGCGTGAGCACGGCGGGGACCGGCAGGGCCGGCGGTGCGAAACAGCAGCCGAAGGCCCAGGACCAGGGGGTCTACGCGGGCGCGATGTTCGCCGTGGACGTCGTGCGCCGCGACGGGCGCTGGCTCGTCGAGAACATCGACACCTTCGGCCGCTGAGACCCGGCCCGTACGGTCACGGGGTCTGCTGCCGGCGCACCATCTCGGTGATCCAGACGGGCGCGAAGGGAGACGTGCACCCCGGTGACGTCGGATAGTCCTTGAGCACCTCCAGACGCTCACCGATGTCGAGGGCACGGGCGCGGTGCCCGGGGTGTCCGATGCCGATCTGGGCCAGGCAGTGGTTCATCGCCCACTGCAGACGGTCCGGGGCGTCCTTCATCTCCGCCTCGATGACGTCGAGCAGTCCTTCGAGGTCGAGGCCTTCGGGCTTCTTCGCCACGCGCTCGGTGGTCAGCGCCCACCCGGCGCTCGCGACCACCGGATCCGGATCGGCGGACCACGCCAGGCGCAGCTCCTCGGCGTGCGGACTCTTCTTGACCACGTAGTTCACGAGCCAGTCGTGCACCTTGGGGGCGCGCGCCTCGCGCACCATGGTGTCGAGCTCGTCCCGCCCGAACGCCTTCGGGCGGCAGATCAGGAGCGCCAGGAGTCTCGCCGCGGTGTCACCCGTCTCCCAGAGCCCGCGCGCGAGGTCCTGCTGCGTCTTCAGCCGCTTCGCGAGCGCGCGCAGCCTGCCGAGGTTCACACCGTGGTCGTCGCCGTGTCGCTCGTTCACCGCGCGTGCCTTCGGATCCTCGAGTCCGGCCAGCTCGGCCATCACCTCGGCCACCGTCGTCCCGGTGGGTGTCGTCGTCCCGGCCACGTCCGCCTCCTGCCCGTCGCGTGCGGTTCTCACCCTACGGCGGAGGTCGGACAGCGCCCTGTCCCGGCGGGCGGGGCAGGCTACCAGCCAAGGCACATCCGGGGACGGGAATTCACCTACCCTCCGCGCCCACGCGTGTTCCTACGGTAGTCATGGACGCCGGGAGGAACACCTTGATCTTCAGTCGCAGCCGCCGCCGGAAGTCTGTCCCCAGCACGGGCACCTGCCCCTACGCGTCCGGAGAGCCGGCCGTCCCGGCCCCCGGGTATCCCGCCCCTCCGCCGCAGCTCACCGACCGGCAGCAGGCGGAACGATTCATCAGGCAGTTCCACGACGAGCAGCCCGGCGCCGGAGAACGGGAGAGCCGGGTCCGCGAGGTACTCGCCGAGATCGACCGCACCGGAACCTACGAGCACACACCGGCCGAGCTCGCCTTCGGCGCGCGGGTCGCCTGGCGCAACGCGGCCCGCTGCATCGGCAGGCTCTACTGGCGCAGCCTCGTCGTGCGCGACCTCCGTCACGTCACCTCCGCCGACGCCGTCGCCGACGCCTGCTTCGAGCATCTGCGGCTGGCCGGCAACGGCGGCAGGATCCGCCCGGTGATCACCGTCTTCGCCCCCGACCGGCCGGGCCGCCCCGCGCCCCGGATCGTCAACGACCAGCTGGTCCGGTACGCGGGACACCGCACGCCCGAAGGCCGCCGGTGCGGCGATCCGCGCAGCGCCGCCCTGACCGCGCACGCCCGTGACCTGGGATGGAAGCGCGACGAAGGGCCCTTCCAGGTCCTTCCCCTGATGGTGCGGGAGCACCCCGGAGGGAGGCCGCGGTGGTACGAACTGCCGGACGACGCCGTACGCGAGGTGCCGCTGACCCACCCCGGGCACGCGTGGTTCGCGGAGCTCGGGCTGCGGTGGTACACCGTGCCCGCGATCAGCGACATGACGCTCGAGATCGGCGGCGTACGGTATCCGGCGGCGCCGTTCAACGGCTGGTACATGGGCACGGAGATAGGCGCGAGGAACCTCGCCGACACCGAGCGGTACGACCTCCTCCCGGTGGTGGCCGACCGGCTCGGGCTCGACCGTTCCACCGAGCGCACCCTCTGGCGGGACCGGGCGCTCGTGGAGCTCAACGTGGCGGTGCTGCACTCCTTCCAGGAGGCGGGGGTGACGATCGCCGACCACCACACGGAGTCCCGGCGCTTCCTCCGGCACATCGACCAGGAGAGCCGCCACGGCAGGTCCACGCCCGCCGACTGGAGCTGGATCGTCCCTCCGGTGTCCGGCTCCGCCACCCCGGTCTTCCACCGGTACTACGACCCGGTGGACGCCTCGCTCCGGCCGGCCTTCCTCGCGCGGACGTGAGCCGTGGGACGCCGGGGCCGTCAGCGGCCCGCGCCGGGGACCCACTGGTTGTGCACCGGCATGATCCTGGGCCGGTCTCCCGTCATGGGCCAGCCGAGGCCGGTAGCGACCGGCATCATGCGCTCCACGAACGCGTTCATCTGCTGCTCGGACTCCCAGAGGTCGAAGATCTCCAGACCACCGTCGGTCTCGACGCACGCGTGGGACATGCAGCCGTCGAAGATCTCGGGAGTCTCCTGGAGCTTGGCGTTGAGGGTGTCGTACTGGTCCGCTGTGACATCCGGGAGGACGCTGTGGACGAAGACCGCCATGGCGGATCACTCCTTGTGAGGCGGGGCGGTACCGTCGGCGCCGCCCCGATGGGGCCACTCCCCCTACAAGCCAGCACATCACGCCCCGCCGGGCACGGCATCCGAGGGAGCCGTCCCCGTCCGGGCGTGCCTCAGCGGCGCCCGAGGACCTCGGCGACCCGCGTGAAGCCCTCCGCGCCGTGGCCGAGGGCCACCGTGCGGCGCGCCAGGCCCTCCGCGGCCCGCATGACCCCCGCGTCGATGCCGTGCGCCTCCGAGGCGTGCACGATGTGCGCCATCGTCGACACCGCGGAGGTGAGCGGGTTGCCCTCACCGGAGTACGTACCGCTCTCCACGTCCTCGGCCAGGTCCCCGAACAGCGGCGGCAGGATCGCGCCGATGCCCTGCGCGAAGGGCGCGAGCTCGGTCGGGGTGATGCCCTCGGCGCGGGCCAGCGCCATCGCGTGGACGTACCCCGTCATCGCCGTCCAGAAGATGTCGAGCAGCGCGATGTCGTACGCCGCCGCCCGGCTGACCTCCTCCCCGAGGTGGGTGTGGGTGCCGCCCAGGGCGTCGAGCACCGACCGGTGCTCGCGGTAGAGCGGCTCCGGGCCGCTGTGCAGGAAGACGCCGGCGGGCGTCCCGATGGTCGCGGCGGGGGTCATGATCGCGCCGTCGAGATAGCCGATGCCGTGCTCATCGGCCCAGCGGCCGGTGTCCCTGGCCCGCTCGGGGGTGTCGGCGCTGAGGTTCACCACGGTCCGCCCCTTGAGCGCACGCGTCACGGCCTCCTCTCGCAGGACGGAGTCGGTGGCGTCGTAGTTGACCAGGCAGACCACGGTGAGCGGGCTCGCCGCGACCGCCTCCTCGGCGCTCGCGGCCGGCACGGCACCCGCGGCGACGAGTTCCCCGTCCCGGCCCGGGGTGCGGTTCCACACGGTGGTCCGTACGCCCGCCGCCACGAACGCGGCGGCAAGGGCCCGTCCCATCGGCCCGAGACCGAGAACCGTGACGGCACGCGGCCCGGCCGAGGAGGCACCGGAAGAAGGCAGGGCGGAAGAAGACATGGGTGAACTCCCTTGTAGAAAGGTGAAGGTAAGAAACGCCGGAGGAGAAGGAGAAGGACGCGGATGAATCGCGCCCGGGCCCAGGACACCAACGTCTGCGGAGTGAGCGCCGCGATCGTGGTCATCGAGGGCAAGTGGAAGACGGCCCTGCTGTGGCTGCTGGAGACCGGCCCGCACCGCCCCGGCGAAATACGCCGGAAGCTGCCCGAGATCAGCGAGAAGGTGCTGACCCAGGCCTTGCGCGAGATGGAGGAGGACGGTCTCGTGCACCGCGAGGTGTACGACGTGCTGCCGCCGAAGACCGTCTACTCCCTGACCGGCTTCGGACTCGAACTGTCCGAGGCGCTCGCCCCGTTGTCCGACTGGGGGCACCGCCGCCTGGACCGGCTCACGGCCGTGCCGACCGCTTCCTGAGGCCCTGTCCCGCTCCCTTCCTCCGGGCCGCCTCCAGCTTCGCCCGGGGCGCGCGCCCCGACAAGTACGTACAAAAAAGTGGGTATGCGGGGGAGCGTGAAAAGGGGGCCTTCCCGAAAGGGAAGGCCCCCTGAAACAGGAGGAGTCGTCAGTCCCGGCGCTCGCCGAAGGCGTCGAGGACGCGTTCGGCGGCCAGCGTCGCCGTGAGTTCCCCCGCGCGGACTCGCCGTTCCAGGGCGGGCGCGAGGTCCCGGACCGCCGGGTCCGTGTGGAGGCGGCGCAGCAGCTCGTCGCGGACCATGGTCCAGGTCCAGTCCACCTGCTGGTCCTGGCGCTTGGCCGTGAGGCGGCCGGTCGAGTCGAGGAGGGTCCGGTGCTGCCGGAGGCGCTCCCAGACCTCGTCGAGGCCGGCCGACTCCCGGGCGCTGCAGCTGAGGACGGGCGGCGTCCAGAAGGAGTCGACGCCGTGCATGAGCCGCAGCGCGCCCGCGAGTTCGCGGGCCGCGGCGCGGGCGTCACGCTCGTGCGGGCCGTCGGCCTTGTTGACGGCGACGACGTCGGCGAGCTCCAGGACGCCCTTCTTGATGCCCTGGAGCTGGTCGCCGGTGCGGGCCAGGGTGAGCAGCAGGAAGGAGTCGACCATGTCGGCGACGGCGGTCTCGGACTGGCCGACGCCGACCGTCTCGACGAGCACCACGTCGTATCCGGCGGCCTCCATCACGACGATCGACTCGCGGGTCGCCTTCGCGACGCCGCCGAGCGTGCCGGCGGTGGGGGAGGGGCGGACGAACGCGGCCGGGTCGACGGCGAGGCGTTCCATCCGGGTCTTGTCGCCGAGGATGGAGCCGCCGGTGCGGTTCGACGACGGGTCGACGGCGAGCACCGCGACCCGGTGGCCGAGCCCGGTGAGCATCGTCCCGAACGCGTCGATGAACGTCGACTTGCCGACACCGGGCACTCCGCTGATCCCGATCCGCACGGCGTTCCCGCTGTGCGGAAGGAGTTCCGTCAGGAGCTCCTGGGCGAGAGCCCGGTGCTGCGGGCGGGTCGACTCGACGAGGGTGATCGCGCGGGCGACAAGCGCCCGCTTCCCCTCCCGCACACCCCGTACGTACGTGTCGAGATCGATCACCGCTCGTGCCCGAGGCCGGCCGACAGACGCGTCACCAGGTCGTGGGCCGCGTCCGGGATCACCGTCCCGGGCGGGAACACGGCCGCCGCGCCCATCTCCAGGAGCGTCGCCACGTCCTGCGGAGGAATCACCCCGCCGACCACGATCATGATGTCCTCGCGGCCCTCCGCGGCCAGTTCCTCCCGCAGCGCCGGTACGAGCGTGAGGTGTCCCGCGGCCAGCGACGAGACCCCGACGATGTGCACGTCCGCCTCGACGGCCTGGCGGGCCACCTCGGCAGGGGTCTGGAACAGCGGGCCGACGTCGACGTCGAAGCCCAGGTCGGCGAAGGCGGTGGCGATGACCTTCTGGCCGCGGTCGTGGCCGTCCTGGCCCATCTTGGCGACCAGGATGCGCGGCCGGCGCCCCTCGGCCTCGCCGAAGGCGTCGACCAGGGCCCGGGTGCGCTCCACGGAGGGGGACTCGCCGGCTTCGTTGCGGTACACACCGGAGATCGTACGGATCTGCCCGGCGTGCCGTCCGTACACCTTCTCCAGGGCGTCGGAGATCTCGCCCACCGTGGCCATCGCGCGGGCCGCGTCCACCGCGAGTTCGAGGAGGTTGCCGTCGCCGCCGGCCGCCCGGGTGAGCGCGGCGAGCGCGTCCTGGCAGGCCTGCTCGTCGCGCTCCTCGCGCAGCCGCTTCAGCTTGGCGATCTGCTGGGCGCGGACGGAGGAGTTGTCGACGGACCGGACGTCGATCCGCTCGTCGGTCTCCACCCGGTATTTGTTGACGCCGATGACCGGCTGCCGTCCGGAGTCGATCCGGGCCTGGGTACGGGCCGCGGCCTCCTCCACGCGCAGCTTGGGGATGCCGGCGTCGATCGCCTTCGCCATGCCGCCGGCCTGCTCGACCTCCTGGATGTGCTTCCAGGCGCGCCGGGCGAGGTCGTGGGTGAGCTTCTCGACGTACGCGCTGCCGCCCCACGGGTCGATGGTCCGGCAGGTGCCCGACTCCTGCTGGAGGAGCAGCTGGGTGTTGCGGGCGATCCGCGCGGAGAAGTCGGTGGGCAGGGCGAGCGCCTCGTCGAGGGCGTTGGTGTGCAGCGACTGGGTGTGGCCCTGGGTGGCCGCCATCGCCTCGACGCAGGTGCGGGTGACGTTGTTGAACACGTCCTGCGCGGTGAGCGACCAGCCGGAGGTCTGCGAATGCGTCCGCAGGGACAGCGACTTGGGGTTCTGCGGGTCGAACTGCTTGACCAGCTTGGCCCAGAGCAGCCGGGCCGCGCGCAGCTTCGCGATCTCCATGAAGAAGTTCATGCCGATCGCCCAGAAGAACGACAGGCGCGGCGCGAACGCGTCCACGTCGAGCCCGGCCTCCCGGCCCGCCCGGATGTACTCCACGCCGTCGGCGAGGGTGTACGCCAGCTCCAGGTCGGCCGTGGCCCCCGCCTCCTGGATGTGGTACCCGGAGATGGAGATGGAGTTGTAGCGCGGCATCCGCTGCGAGGTGTAGGCGAAGATGTCGGAGATGATCCGCATCGACGGCCCGGGCGGGTAGATGTACGTGTTGCGGACCATGAACTCCTTGAGGATGTCGTTCTGGATGGTCCCGGCCAGCTTCTCGGGCGGTACGCCCTGCTCCTCGGCCGCCACGATGTACAGCGCCAGTACGGGGAGCACGGCGCCGTTCATGGTCATCGACACCGTCATCCGGTCCAGCGGGATGCCGTCGAACAACTGCCGCATGTCGTAGATCGAGTCGATGGCCACACCGGCCATGCCGACGTCACCGGTGACGCGCGGGTGGTCGCTGTCGTAGCCGCGGTGGGTCGGCAGGTCGAAGGCGACCGACAGACCCTTCTGCCCGGCGGCGAGGTTGCGCCGGTAGAAGGCGTTCGACTCCTCGGCCGTGGAGAAGCCCGCGTACTGCCGGATCGTCCACGGCTGGTTGACGTACATCGTGGGGTACGGGCCGCGGAGGTACGGGGCGACGCCGGGGTACGTGCCCAGGAAGTCCAGGCCCTCCAGGTCCTGCCCGGTGTACAGCGGCTTGACGCCGATGCCCTCCGGGGTCTCCCAGAGCAGGTCGTCGCCGCCCGCCGCCTTCTCGACCGCCGTACGCCACGCGTCGGGGCCGCCGTCGGCGGTCGGCGCCCCGAGCTCGATCCCGGAGAAGTCGGGGATGGACATCAGGACACTCCCATGCGGTCGAGGGCGGTGGAGAGCAGGGCGACGGCGTCACAGCCCGCGAAGAGGTACGTGTCGACACCGGGGTGGGCCCCCGGGCGGCCGGCGAGGAGGACGTGCTCGGCGCCCGAGGCGCGCAGCTCCGCCGCCGCCGTCGCGGCCCGCTCCTCGTACAGGGCGTCGCTGGAGCAGAGACAGACCTCGCGGGCGCCGCTCTCCTCGAACGTGCCCTCGGTGACCGGCTCGATGCCGCCCGCCTGGAAGAGGTTCGCGGCGAAGGTGACCCGGGCCGAGTGCGCGGCCGCCGGGCCGAGCGCCGCCAGATACACCCGGGGCCGGGCGCCGGTCGCCGCGAGGTGGGCGTCGGAGCGGGCGCGCAGCGCCTCGAAGGCCTCGTCGCGCCGGACCCGGGGCAGACCGCCGGCCGGCCGCTCGGGCGCGGGCGCGCGGTCCACGGGCTTCTCCGCGAGGTTCGGGAACTCGCTGACGCCGGTGATCGGTTCGCGGCGGGTGGCGAGCTTCGCGCTGCGCGCGGCCCAGGTCTCGGCGAGGCGTTCGCCGATCGTCCCGGCCCGCAGCGCGGCCTCCTGGCCGCCCACCCGCTCGATACCCTGGAAGAACTCCCAGGCCGCGTGCGCCAGTTCGTCGGTGAGCCGCTCCACGTACCAGGAACCGCCCGCCGGGTCGATGACCCGGGAGAGGTGCGACTCCTCGATGAGGACGGTGGAGGTGTTGCGGGCGATCCGGCGCGCGAACGCGTCCGGCAGACCGAGCGCCTCGTCGAACGGCAGCACGGTCACGCTGTCGGCCCCGCCCACCCCGGCGGCGAGCGTCGCCACCGTGGTGCGCAGCATGTTCACCCACGGGTCGCGGCGCGTCATCATCACCGGCGAGGTCACCGCGTGCTGGCGCTGCGCACCCGCCTCCCGGGCGCCGCAGACCTCGGCCACCCGGGCCCACAGCCGGCGCGCCGCGCGGAGCTTGGCGATCGTCAGGAACTGGTCGGCGGTGGCCGCGTAGCGGAACTCCAGCTGCGCGCAGGCCTCGGCGACGCTCAGTCCGGCCTCGGTGAGACCGCGCAGATAGGCCACGCCCGTCGCGAGCGAGCAGCCCAGCTCCTGCGCGGCCGAGCCGCCGGCCTCGTGGTACGGCAGGGCGTCCACGGTCAGGGTCCGCAGGCCCGGGTACGCGTCGGCGCAGCGGCGTGCGAGACCGGCGACGGACGCGAGGTCGTACGACGGTCGTCCGGTACGGGCCTCGTGGCCCAGGGGGTCGGCGCCCAGGTTGCCCCGGGCGGCGTCCGCGGCGACGCCCCGCTCCTCGTACAGCCGGAGGAGCCGCTCGGCCGCCGCCTCCGTCTCGTCGCCCGCGTCGAGGACGACGGGCGCGAGGTCGAGGTAGACGCCGTCGAGGACCGTGGCCAGGGAGGCGACCGGGATGCCGGCGCCGCCGACACCGAGCCAGAGGGAGGTGACGCCGTTCTCCAGGTCGGAGAGGACGGACTCGTTGTCGGGGGCGAGATGGCGCTGGCGCACGTCCCAGCCGCCGAGGGTGTTGCCCTCGGCGCGGCCGCCGCGGACGAACGGCGCGAAGCCGGGCAGGCCCGCGTCCGGCGCCGCGTCGCGAGCCGTGTACAGCGGACGGGTGTCGAGGCCGTCCTCCAGGAGCGTGGACAGGGCGTCCTCGGCGGCGTCGCCGGAGACCTCCTTGCCCGACTTGCGCAGGACACCCGCCACGAGGTGTTGCCACTGTTCGTGTGGCGCGTCAGGGAATTCGGACGCCAGGGAGAGCCCGTCGTCAGGCAGGACCGTCATGCTCGGATGCTAGGGGAGATCACCAAAGGAGAAGGAGGGTGTACGACTGTGACCTTCTTCTCCTCGACCTGCGGCGATCCATGTGGTGGGCACGCCCGGCGGCGTTGTCAGTGGCGGCTGGGAGGCTGGGGCTCATGGACAGGGACGAGGAGCTGCTGAGAGGCCGGGTCTACGGCCAGGACCACGACGACCCCAGGCCGGGCCCCCGCCCGGGCCGGGTCTACGCCGAACTGGTGGGCGGGCCGCTCGACGGCCTGCTGCTCGACGTCACCGACCGGACGGCGGAGGAGCGGGCCGCCGGCGCGGTCCTGGAGACGGAGCTCGGCCGCTACGGCGCCGGCGGCCGCTCCCTCTACGAGCCGCGCCCGGGTGACGCGGGCCGCTTCGACTGGTCCGGCGACACGCCGTGACCCGGGGCGCGGGTCAGCTCGGTCCGACGGGGCGGCGGGCGTAGCAGAAGAGGTGCTCCTCCGGGGCCGCCCGCTCGTCCTCCGGGCGGAAGACCGACACCTCGTGGTGGAGGACGTCGAGACCGCACTCCTCCCGGAGCCTGCGCAGGTACTCGCCGGCCGGGAAGCTGGAGACCCTGACCGGCCGGCCCATCCACTCGATGTCCACGCCGTCGACGTCGGCGGGCACGGTGGCGCTCACCAGATACCCCCCGGGCGCCAGCCAGCCCGCCATCCGCTCCAGGGCGGCGCCGGCCTCCGCCCGGCTCATCATCAGGAGCGGGAAGAAGGCGCACACCGCGTCGAAGCTCCCCGCAGGAGCGTCGAAGTCACGGACGTCGCCCCGCTCGAACCGGGCCCGGGGCACCTGCTCCCGGGCCAGCTCGACCATCGTCCCGGACACGTCGATGCCCGTCACGGCGCACCCCGACCGGACGAGGAGGTCGGCGACCGGCCGTCCGGTGCCGCTGCCGACGTCGAGCACACGGGCTCCCGCGTCCAGGCGGGACGTGAGCCAGTCGACCGCCGCCAGCTGGGCCGGCAGGTGTCCGAAGGCCCGCTCGTACGCGATTCCCAGACCGTCGAACAGTTCCGCCGCCGACAGCGGTCTCCGCTCGGAACCCTCTTCCCGCATGCCGCTCCCCTTTCCCGGGTGTCACGGGGCGAACTACCCGCCGGGGGAGCGTTCTACCGGTCTCAGCGCAGGACGGACGAGAAGTTGTCCAGCTGGATCCAGGTGACCTTGTTCGTCGACTGGGGGCCGTAGACGTTGACGTAGCCGGCGGTGTTGGCCTCGATGCGGACGGCGTTGATGCCCTGGCTGTTGTTGCGGGGGCAGACGCCGCGGGTCAGCTTCGGCGGGACGATGGTGGCGGGCAGCGTGCCGAGCCGGCCGTCGGTGCTGAAGTCGCAGGTGACCGTGCCGCGCAGCTGGAGGAACTCCGTCCCCGCGAGCCGTATCACCCGGGCCTCCGCCGGCGCCCCCGCGACGGCCGTCACGGTCGGGTCCAGGGTGATCGCCGTCCAGTCGACGACGGTCTGGCAGCCGTCCACGGGGTCCACGGCGGCGGCCGGGGTGGCCGTCAGGAGCGGGGCGCCGACGGCGACGGCGGGGGCGGCGAGGGCGGCGGTGAGCAGGGAGCGGCGGCTGGTCGTGTGCTGGGTCATGCTCGATCCTCCGGATCGGGTGGGGCGGTCGGTCGGGGGGAGGGGCGCGGTGGACGCGAGGCGGTCCGTGCGGCCGGTCGCGGTGCGGCGGTGGTTCATCGCCAGGCGACCGAGACGCCGTCGAGGTCGATCCAGGTGGTGGCGTTGTCGCTGGTGGCGCCGTACGCCCAGAGAGCGCCGTGGACGTCGGCCTCGATCCGGCACACGCAGCGGCCGGTGTTGTTGTTGCGGGGCACGTTCTGGCGGGTGAGATGAGTCGGGCGCAGCCGGTGCGGCAGGGTCGCGATCCTGCTGTCCGCGGTCAGGCCGGGGGAGCAGGTGAGGGTGCCGCGCAGCTGGAGGTAGGTGGTGCCGGCGAGGGCGATCAGCCGTCCGCGCGGGGGCTGGGCGCCCGGGGTGACACCGGCGGCGAGGGTGAGGTCCTCCCAGTCCGCGAGCACCTTGACCCCGTCGACCGCGGGCTTCGTCGGGTACCAGCCGATCGTGACGTCACGCGAACCCGTGGTGCCGGGGACGGTGTTGCTGAAGCCGAACAGCAGCCGGGTCTCGGCGGTGGCGGGGTCGACCTCGACGGCGACGCCCTCGGGTTCGCGCCGGGTGAGGCCGTCGGCGTTGGTGACCACCTGCCGGTCGAGGCGCGCGCCGGTCGTCCACGAGTACGAGGTGAGGAAGGCGATGCCGGGGAACTCGCTGGGGACCGTCGTCGGGTTGTTCTCCTTGTCGTACGGCGCCCACTGGTACGAGTAGAGGACGTCGCCGAGCACGGTGAAGCCCTGGGAGACGAGGGTCTTGCGCAGCGGGTAGGGCGAGGGCACGGCGGGCGTGACGTCCTCTCCGGCCGGCATGACGAAGGTGGTGCCGACCGGGACCCAGGAGCCGGCGGCGGCCGCGGCGGGGTCGTACCGGGTGAAGTGCCGCTTTCCGTCCTTGTGGTACATGACGTACAGCAGGTTGTTCACCGGGTCGAGCGACGGTCCGACTCCCGAGGTGCTGCCGGGCGGCGTGAACTTCCGCTCCTGCGGGATGAGGGCTCCGTCCAGGACCGAGCCGTCGACGAACCGGAACCGGGTGACGGCCTTGCCGAAGGTGGTGCCGTCCGAGGTGACGTGCAGCGGGCCGACCTCGGTCCAGAGGTAGGTGTCGGCGCCCACCGGCTCGGCGCCCATCGAGAGCCCGTGTCCGAAGCCCTTCAGCTGCATCGAGCCGGTGACCGTGCCGGTCCGGCGGTCGATGCGGTTGAGGTACATGTTGCCCTCGGGGGCGGTGGCCGAGCTCTCCACCTGGAGCACGAAGACGTGCCCGTTGACGGTGTCGGTGGCGATCGCCTGGGGGGCGGGGCTCTTCACCAGGTCGACGGTCTGGATGAGCCTGCCGGTGACGCCGGACAGATCGACGCCGTTGGCGTCCGTGTATGCCATGTTCTCTCCCCGGGATCCACAGGGGATCCGCTCGATGAAGAGCAGATCATCACATGGACCGTCAGGGGCCGTGTCGGGAGGTGGGGCCCTTCCATGGCCGCCGACAGTGAGTTAGCTTAGGCTTACCTAAGTAACGGTCGCCGAGGCGGCTGTCCTCAGGAGCAGTGTCTCCGTCACCTGTCCCGGGAGAACTCGGATGCGTCCCTTCAGCCCCCGCACCACGCGGCCCACCCCCGCCGAGCGCGTGCGGTCGGTCCTGGCAGCCGCCCACTCGATGACCGTCGTCTCCGACGGGGTCCACCAGGAGGTGCATCTCCTCGACGGGACCGGACCGATGGGCCACATCCACCTGCACGACCCGTCCGAGGAGAGCCACGCCGGACAGGCCGCACGCATCCCCGTACGCCTGGAGTTCACCGACATCGCCCCCACCCCCGTCCGCGAACGGCTGCGCGCCCGCGTCACCCTGACGGGACTCCTGGCCACCCCCTACGAGCCGGAATCGAGCGCGAGCATCTGCATGGAGTTCGGCCAGGCCCTCCTCGAGGACGCCGAGGGCCGCACCTTCGTCACCCTCGAAGAGCTCCACGCGACGGACATCGACCCCATGGCCACCTGCGAGGCATCGATGCTCACCCACCTCGTCGACGGCCACGGCGAACTCGTCCCCCTGCTCCTCCGCCTCGTCCGGCCCCGCCCCGACCGGGACATGGTCCGCGCCCTCCCCGTCGCCCTCGACCGCTACGGCATCACCCTGCGGCTCGAACACCCCACGGGCCACCAGGACGTCCGGCTGCCCTTCCCCACCCCCGTCACCGACATCGACCAGGCCGGACCCCGCATGCACGCACTCCTCGCGGCGGCCCGCCGCTCCTCCCACCCCAACCACCTGCTGACCTGACCGGCCGCCCGCGCGACCGGGTACGGGGGAGCGGCACGACCGGCCGTCCCCGCCCCGCGATGATGGGGCGATGAAGACACTCGCCGAGGTGGACGAACTCGCCGTCCTGGCGCACGCCGGACATACCGACAAGATCGGTGTCCCCTACGTCGCACACGTCCGCGCGGTCGCCGCGGGACTCGAACCGTTCGGCCCGCACCTCGTCATGGCCGGCCTGCTCCACGACGTCATCGAGGACACCCCCTGGACGGCGGAGCGGCTCCGCGCCACCGGCATCCCCGACCGGGTCGTCGACATCGTCGAAGCCGTCACCAACCGGCCCGGCACGCCCTACGAGGAGAAGATCCGCCGGATCACGGACGACCCCGACGCCACCCTCGTGAAGATCGCCGACAACGCGCACAACAGCCGCCGGGACCGCGCCGCCGCGCTGCCGCCCGAGCACCGGGACCGGCTCGCCGCCAAGTACCGGGCGGCCCGCGAGGTGTTGTGGGCGGCGGCCGACCCCGGGCACGTCGCGACGATCCTGCGCGTGGTCAACCCCGAACTCCTGGAGGAACTCACCTCCCGGAGTGACGCGCGTCACGGGAACCCGGCACCGGGCCCGGACAGACGAGAGACGTGAACACAGACACCCGCGCACGGATCCGGGACGGAGACCCCTCGGCCTTCGCCGCACTCTTCGACTCCTACGCCCGCAGCGTCTACAACCACGCCTTCCGGCTGACCGGCGACTGGTCGGTCGCCGAGGACGTCATGGCGGCGACCTTCCTGGAGGCCTGGCGGCTGCGGCTGAAGGTGGACCCCGAAGGCGGATCGCTCCGCCCCTGGCTGCTCGGCGTCGCCACCAACGTCGCCCGCAACCACTGCCGCGGCAACCGCCGCTACCGGGCGGCCGCCGCCGCGTACGCCGCCGCGGGACCCGCCGAGGCCTCCGTAGCCGACCACGCGTCCGAGGTCGCGGGACGGCTCGACGACCGGCGCCGCATCGCGGCCACGCTGCGGGCCCTCGGCACGCTCCGCCGCACCGAACGCGAGATCCTCGTGCTCTGCCTCTGGGAAGGCCTCGCCTACACCGACGTCGCCAGAGCCCTGCGCGTCCCCGTCGGCACCGTCCGCTCCCGGCTCTCCCGCGCCCGCGCCAAACTCCGCACCGGCACCGAGGCCGAACTCGCCCTGGAACCGCGCGCCCCGGGCACGGAGAGACGCGACCTTCCCCCAGGGCTGCGCGAACCGACCCCGGAGAAACGGGAACCCGCCCCCCGCCCCCGACAGACAACAGGTGATCGCACGAACGCGGTCCGGCCCGCGCAGGAAGGAATCCGATGAACCCCGCCCCGAACCAGCCCGCCACGGCGAACCGGCTCGACACAGGAGACCTCCCGGCGACCGAGGAGCACGACCTTCCTCCGGGCCGCCACCAGTTCCACAAGGAGCGCCTGATGAGCCGGATCCACGACGACCGCCGCGCCGCCGCCCCGCGCAACCCCTTCCTGCGGAAGGCGATCCTCCTGCCCGCCGCGACCGTCCTCGCCGGCGCCCTCGCCGTCGGCGTCCTCGCCCTCACCCCCGGCGGCGGTGACCGGAGCCCCCACGAGCTCGCCACCGGACCCGCCCTCACCACCACGATCGGCGCCGTCGACGCCCACGGCGCGCCCCGCCTCCTCGACCGGATCTCGCTGGCCGCGGCCGGGGCGGACGCCCCGAAGGGCCGCGCGGACCAGTACGTCTACATCGAGTCGCGGACCGCGACCACGTACGTGCGGACCGTCGACGGCGTCAGCAGCCTCGTCAGCAGGCCCCTGCACACCCGGCAGTCCTGGCGGTCCCCCGACGGCCTCAAGGGCTGGCTGATCGAGCCCGGCACCACCGGCCCCGAGGGCATCACCCTGGCGGGCACCGACGAGACCGGCCAGGTGCCGAAGCCGCACCTGGGCGCCCCCTCGCACGACTACCTCGCCACCCTCCCCACCGACCCCGACGCGCTGCTGCGGAAGATCTACGAGGAGACCGAGGGACAGGGCAACGGCAGGGACCAGCAGGCCTTCACCACCATCGGGGACCTCCTTGGTGAGAGCTGGCCGACCCCCCGGCTCACGGCGGCGCTCTACCGGGCCGCCGCGAAGATCCCCGGGGTCGTCGCGGTGGACCGCGCCACCGACGCCGCCGGCCGCGAGGGAGTCGCGGTCGCGCGGCTCGACGAGACCGGCGGACAGCGCACCGAATGGATCTTCGACCGCGAGACGCTCACCTTCCTGGGCGAGCGCACCGTCCAGGTGAAGGGCAGCGACGGCGAGGGCGGCCTCATCAAGCCCGGGACCGTCGTCTACACCCACGCGATCATGGTCCGGGCCTTCGTCGACGACCTCAAGGTCACGCCGTAGCGGCCACGGTACGCGCCGGGCCGACGGCCGATCAGGCCGTACGGCCCGCCCACCAGCCGCCCAGCTCGGTCGGACGGTTGGTGATGATGCCGTCCACACCGAGCGCGTCCAGGACCTTCCAGCGGGCCGGCCGGTCGACCGTCCACACGAAGACGGCCAGGCCGGCGGCGTGCAGCTCGGAGACCAGCCCGGGACGGGTGGACAGCGCGGCGTCCGAGACGTTGTACGCCGCGAGGTCCAGCTCCTCGGCGAGCGCGACCGGGTCCGCGTCCAGGGTGTCCCGCAGCAGACCGAGCGGCAGTTCGGGAGCGAGCTCACGGGCGTACCGCAGCGACGGGATGTCGAAGCTCTGGACGAAGACCCGGTCGGCCATGTCCTGCCGGCGGACCTCCTGCACGATCCGCTCCACCTCGGCGTGGCCGTGCCGGCCCTTGATCTCGAGGAGCAGCTTCCCGCCGCGCTTCCTGAGGTCCGCCAACTGGTCGGCCAGGGTCGGGACGCGCGCCCCGGCGTAGGCGGGGGCGAACCAGGAGCCCGCGTCCAGGGCGTCCAGCTCGGCGGAGGTCAGGGAACGGATCGGGCCCGTGCCGTCGGTCGTCCGGTCGACGGTCGCGTCGTGGAGGACGTACGGCACGCCGTCCTCGCTGGGCTGGACGTCGTTCTCGATCCACACGGCCCCGCCCCGCCGGGCCACCTCACCGGAGACCAGCGTGTTCTCGGGGGCGGCCGAGGAGGCGCCCCGGTGGGCGATCACCGTCGGCGGCGCGCCGGGCACACGCATCCACGGGCTCGCCGCGGTCGTGACCTCCGGCCCGGGGCGGGGCGCGGACCGGGAGGGCGGGGCGGCGGCGAAGGCGGTCGCGAGGCCGGCGACGGCGGTGGTCAGGGCGAGGGCGACGAGCCCGGTGGTCCTGCGCCGACGGGACCGGGAGGCGGGCGGCTGAGGGTCTCTCATGTCCGGAGACTCTAGGGCTGGTTGCCCGCGACACGACGGACGACGCAAGCCCTTCGCCGGAACGGTCCGGTACGCGGCATGGTGGGGGCGTGCCCGGAGCCGAGCCATCGGGGTCACGGCCGGGCCCGCGGAGTCGGGGGGACTCATGGACACCGGTGAGGGACGTGGAACGGGCAGAGCCGATCTCGGCCGGGGAGACGGCGGCGACACGGCGACGCGGGCGCGCGGCCGTGGCGTCCTGGAAGGGGCGTTCGCGCTGCTCGACGCGCTGCGCCGGAGCGGTGACGAGGCCGGCGTCACCGAACTGGCGCTGACCTGCGGCGTACCCAAGGGCAGCGTCCACCGGCTGCTCGACCAGCTGGTCACGCTCGGCGCCGTCGAACGGAAGGGCAACCGCTACCGGGTGGGCCCCCAGCTGTACCGCATCGGCCAGGCCTGGGAGCCGCACCCCGGGCTGCGGCCCGCCGCCCGGCTGCCGCTCCAGCGCCTCAGGGCCGCCACCGGTGCCAGCGTGGTCCTCACCGTGCTGCGCGAGGACATGGCGATCACGGTCGGCTCGGTGCCGGGCGACCTCGAACCGCTCCTCCCCGTACGGGACGGCATCGCGTTCCGGCTCGACACCGCCGCCGGGAAGGCCCTGCGCGGGCCGCTCCGCGGCGGGCCCGTCCTCGACCGGGAGGACGTGATGGACGGGGTCTGCTGCGCCTCGCTGCCGGTCCGCACCCCGGACGGGCGTACGGTCGCGGCCCTCGCCGGCATGGTTCCGGCCGGCCGGCCGCTCGACGCGCTCGCCCGGGGCGTCGCCGAGGCGGGGGCCGCGATCAGCCGCGCGCTCGCCCGGAGCGGCGGCCCGCGGGGCACGGTCCCGGCGGCCGTCCTCGTCCCCTGAAACCGAAGCCGACCGGTGCTGTTCCGTCCAGCGGAACGCGCGTAGAACCCGGCGCGGCGGACCGGCACAGTAGGGGACGTGCCGAGGGGAACGGCACACCGGCCCCGCCGAACAGGGGCGGACCGGAACCACCGTCACGCGAGTGACCCGATGTGTGGGGGGACCACATGCGCAAGAACCGATTCGTCCGAGCCGCCGCCACCGCCCTTCTCGGACTCGGCAGCGTCGCCGCCTTCGCCGGCACCGCCCAGGCCGAGCCGATCGACTACGTGCGGATCGAACTGGTCGAGCTGCACTGCCAGAAGAACAGCGAGGGCGACCACGACGAGGCGTACCTCAAGATCACCGACGCCAACGGCAACGCCGTCAAGGTCTGGCCCGGCAACGGCATCAAGTACCAGACCATGGGCAGCGGTTACGTCCGCTCCATGGCCGACGGCAACGGCAACGCGGCCCTCATCCTCGGCAAGGAGCAGGCCCGCACGATGACCCTGTGGGACCTCGACACGTTCGGCGGCGACGACAAGCTCGGTGCCACGCTCGTCACGGGCAGCGAGGTCGGCGCCGAGACCCAGTGGCGCACCGTCGAGGGCTCCGGCGGCGTGTACGTCATCGGCTACCGGGTCGTCGACATCTGACCGGCGCCCACCCCATGACGGAAGGCCGTGCCGGCGAACCCGGCACGGCCTTCCTCGTCGTGCGACCTCAGGGGGTGTGCAGCTCACCCGTGCGCGCCACCTTCGCGTACCAGCGGGCGCTGGACTTCGGGGTCCGCTCCAGGGTGTCGTAGTCCACCCGGACGGCCCCGAACCGCTTCGCGTAGCCGTACGCCCACTCGAAGTTGTCGAGCAGCGACCAGAGGAAGTAGCCGCGTACGTCCACGCCGTCGCTCATCGCCCGGTGCACCGCCTCCAGATGCGCGTGCACATAGGCGGCGCGCTCCGGGTCGTGCACCGAGCCGTCCGGGGAGACCACGTCCTCGTACGCCGCCCCGTTCTCGCTGATGACCAGCGGGAGTTGGGGATATGCGTCGGACACCCGGGTCAGCAGGTCGTACAGGGCGCTCGGGTCGACCGCCCAGCCCATCGCGGTCGGCTCGCCCGGCCCCCGGTGGAAGGCGACCGAGTCGGCGCCCGGCCACGGCGAGAACGCGCTGTTGCCGTGACCGTCGTCCTGGGGCTTCTCGGCCCCCTCCGGCACCTCGGAGACGATGGTCGGCGCGTAGTAGTTGATCGCGAGCAGGTCCAGCGGCTGGTGCGCCGCGGCCGTGTCACCCTCCCGGACGAAGGACCAGTCCGTGAGGTGCGCCGTGTCGGTGAGCAGGTCCTCGGGGTAGGCGCCCTCCAGCATCGGGCCCAGCCAGATCCGGTTGCCCACCGCGTCGATCCGGCGGGCCGCCTCCGCGTCCGCCGCCGAACCGGTCAGCGGGCGCACCTCGTGCAGGTTGAGCGAGACCGAGATCTGACGGTCGGCCGGCATCGCGGCCCGCAGCGCCTGGACCGCGAGACCGTGGCCCAGGTTGAGGTGGTGCGCGGCCCGCAGGGAGGCGACCGCGTCCGTGCGGCCGGGGGCGTGGACCCCGGAGCCGTATCCGAGGAAGGCGCTGCACCACGGCTCGTTGAGCGTGGTCCACCGCTTGACCCGGTCACCGACCGCGTCGGCGACGATCCCCGCGTACTCGGCGAACCGCTCGGCGGTCGCCCGCTCGGGCCAGCCGCCCGCGTCCTCCAGCTCCTGCGGCAGGTCCCAGTGGTAGAGGGTCAGGGACGGCTCGATGCCGGCGGCGAGCAGCTCGTCGACGAGCGCCCGGTAGAAGTCGAGTCCCTTCTGGACGGCCGGTCCCCGGCCGGTGGGCTGCACCCGGGACCAGGAGACGGAGAAGCGGTAGGCGTTCAGGCCGAGTTCGGACATGATACCGACGTCCTCGCGGAACCGGTGGTAATGGTCCACGGCGACGTCGCCGGTGTGGCCCTCGAAGACCTTGCCGGGGGTGTGCGAGAAGGTGTCCCAGATGGACGGGGTACGGCCGTCCTCCGCCGCCGCTCCCTCGATCTGGTACGCGGCGGTGGCCGCGCCCCAGAGGAAGTCGGCGGGGAACGAGCGGGTGGCGGTGAGCGGCCGGGTTTCGGACGCGGTCATAGGAGAGCGCTCCCAAGGTCGTGGCGTGCGATGTGTGCGAAACGGAGGGGGACGGGTCGTCAGCTCTTGACGGCGCCGGCCGTGATGCCGCCCACGATGTGCTTGCCGAGGAAGGCGAAGACGAGCAGCAGCGGCACGGTGGATATCAGGGCGCCGGTCAGCACGATGGCGTGGTCCACCGTGTGGTTGCCCGCTCCGAGTCCGGCGAGCGCCACCTGGAGGGTGGGGTTGCCGTCCGTGGTGAGGGCGATGAACGGCCAGAAGAAGTCGTTCCACGACTGGACGAAGACCAGCATGCCGAGCACGGCCATGGCCGGCCGGGCGATCGGGAACACCACGTGCCAGATGATCCGGAGGCTGTGCGCCCCGTCCATCCGGGCCGCCTCCACCAGCTCCATCGGCAGGGCCTCCACCAGGAACTGGCGCATGAAGAACACACCGAAGGCGGCGACGAGCGAGGGCAGGACGACCGACTGGAGCTGGTCGAACCAGCCGAGGTCGGTGATGATCTGGTAGAGCGGGATGACGCTGAGCTGCGGCGGGATCGTCATCGTGGCGACGACCAGGGAGAGCAGCATGCCCCGGCCCCGGAAGGGCAGTTTGGCGAAGGCGAAGCCGGCGAGCGTGGAGAAGAGCACGGTGGACAGCGCGACCAGGCTCGCCACGATCGTGGTGTTGATCAGCGCCTCACCCATGTCGACCTGGTTCCAGGCGAAGGTCAGGTTGTCCAGGAGGCGCTTGCCGGGAAGGAGCGGCGCCGGGGCCTCCACGACCCGCTCGCCGGTGTGCGAGGCGGCGACCAGGTTCCAGTACAGCGGGAAGAGCGAGACGAACGCGGCCACGGCGAGCAGGACGTAGGTCAGCGGTCCCGCGTGGTGCTGCTTCCCGGCCGACGGGCGGAGGCGGAGCCGCGACCGGGCCGCCGGGGCCTCCGCGGGGGCCTTCGCCGGGGCCTTCGCCGGGGACGGCGTCGTGTCGAGTGTGCGGGCCATCGGGTCAGCCCCCCAGCTTCTTGCGGTTGTGGCGGGAGACGAGCGCCTGGACGCCGCCGATGAGGAGCAGGATCAACAGCATGACCCAGGCGATCGCCGAGGCCTGCCCCAGCGCGCCGGTCACCCACCCCTTCTCGTACATCAGGAGGCTCAGCGTCTGGAACTGGTTGCCGCTGCCGCCGCTGATGCCGACACTGCCGCCGAAGAGCATCGGCTCACCGAAGAGCTGGGTGGCGCCGATGGTGGAGACGATGATCGTGAAGAGGATGGTCGGCCGGATCGAGGGGATGGTGACGCTGATGAACTGGCGCCAGCGCGAGGCCCCGTCCAGCGAGGCCGCCTCGTACAGGTCCTGCGGCACGGCCTGCATGGCGGCCAGGTAGATCAGGGCGTTGTAGCCGGTCCAGCGCCAGGTGACGATCACCGAGATGGCGATCTGCGCCGGCCACTTGGACGACTCCCAGTTCACCGGATCGAACCCGACCCAGCCCAGGACGCTGTTGATCATCCCGTAGTCGGTGTTGAACAGCTGGGCGAAGACCAGCGTCGCCGCCGCGATCGAGGTGGCGTACGGGGCGAGGATCGCGACCCGGAAGAAGCCTCGGCCGCGGAGCTTGTAGTTGAGCAGGTGCGCCAGGCCCAGGGCCATGAGCAGCTGGGGAACGGTCGAGATGATCCCGATGGTGAACGTGTTGAAGAGCGCGTTCCAGAAGAACTCGCTGGTCGCCAGGTCGGTGTAGTTCTCCAGACCCTTCCACGTCGGGTCACCGCCGAGTTCGACCCGGTTGAGCGAGAGCCAGCCGGTGTAGATCAGCGGGAAGAGCCCGAAGGCGGCGAACGTGAGGAAGAAGGGGGCGATGAAGACGTACGGGATCGCCTTGAGGTCCCAGCGGTAGAGCGTGCTGCGCCAGCCGCCCCGGGCGGAACGGCGGCCACGCGGGCCGGGGGAGGAGGGCGGTGCGGCGGGCGGCGGGGAGCCGTCCGGCTTCGCCCGAACGGAGGTGGCCACGGGGGCGTCCTTCCAGGTCGATGCGTGCGGTGGTGCGGACGGTGCCGGTCCGCCGCCCGTGGGTGGCGGACCGGCACGGCCCCCGCTACTGGTCGATCTTGTCGTCGACCAGCTTCTTGACGTTCTCCCAGGCCTTGGCCGGGTCGGTGCCGCGCTGCTCGATGTCGAGGATGCCGTTGTCGGTGAGGAAGGTCTTCACCTGGCCGTCGTAACGGCTGATCACGGCGGGGGTGATGCCGGCCGCCGCGCTGGAGAAGATCTTGCCGACCGGGGTGTCACCGAAGTACGGCAGCTTCGCCTCCTGGACCGCCGAGGAGGCGAGCGTGTCCTTGGACGAGGGGATGTTGCCGTTGACCGCGAAGACCTTGGCGTGCTGCTCGGGGGCGGTCAGCCAGGCGGCGAGCTCGGCGGCCTCCTTGGTGTGCTTCCCGGCCTTCGGCACGGCGAGGAAGGAGCCGCCCCAGTTGCCGGCGACCGGAGGCGCGGCGATGTCCCACTTGCCCTGGTTGGCCGGTCCCGCCTGGTCCTTGATGATGCCGGTCATCCAGCTGGGGCAGGCGACGGTGGCGAACTTCGAGTTCTTGAAGGCCGCGTTCCAGGTGCCCTTCTCGTCGAACTGGCGCAGCTTGGCGGTGAGGCCGCCCTGGGCCGCGGCGACGGCGGTGTCCCAGGCCTTCTTCACGCCGGGGCTGTTCTCCCAGTCGAGCTCGCCGCTCGTGTTGGCGTACTGCACCGGGTCGCTGGAGACGACCGCGTTGAAGAGGCCGCTCGCCGAGTCGTGGAAGGAGGTGCCCGCGGGCGCGGCCGCCTTGTACTTCTCGCCGGTCGCGATGAACTTGGCCCAGTCGCCGGCCCAGAGCTTGGCGACGGCGTCGCGCTCGGTGGGCAGCTTGGCCTTGGCGAAGAGGTCCTTGTTGTAGCAGATGGCCATGGGGCCGATGTCGGTGCCGAGGGCGATGAGCTTGCCGTCGGCGGTCGTCGCCTGCTTGACCTTCCAGTCGAGGAAGTTCTCGGCCTTGGCGCCGCCCTCCTTGCCCAGGTCGACCCACTTGCCGGCCATGGCCGTGCCGGTCGCCTCGGCGATGTAGCCGACCTCGACGGCCTGGATGTCGGCGACACCGCTGTTCTGGGAGAGGCGCAGCTTCAGGGTGTCCCAGTACTTCTGGCCGTCGGAGACGTTCGACTCTTCGATCTTGATGTTCGGGTGGAGCCGCTCGTACTCGGCGTAGAGCTTGGCGCCGGTCTTGTTGTCGTAGCCGAAGGAACCGAAGGTCCCGATCCGCAGCGTGATCTTCTCGCCGGCCTTGGTGCCGGTGCCGCCCTTGCCGTTGTCGTCGTCGCTGCCGCAACCGGTGAGCAGGGTCGTGCCGGTCACGACGACGGCGACCGCCGCGATCGCCGCACGGCGTCCGCGTCTGCTGCTGGAAGTGCGCATTCCACTCTCCTCGTCCAAGGTGGTGCTCGTTGTGCGCCAAGAGGCCCGGCCGGCTGATCGCGGCTCGGCGGCGCCCGCCAGGACCTGATGAAGGCTGTACGCGTCCCGGATGGGAGCGCTCCCACGTCGTTGCCGGAAGGTTGCTGCCTGGCGGGTACGGGTGTCAAGACATGAACGCGGATTCGTTACCGGATGGTTTTCCGGGGGTTTCGCGGCCCGAGGCGCGGACGGTCGTATCACCTCCTGAACGCACGGTCGTGGCGCGAGGGCGCGGGAGGGGACTATTGTGGGAGCGCTCCCATCGTTCGTTCCGTTTCCTGCGGGCCATGGTGAGCTGCACGTTTCCTACGAGGGGAGTTCGGGAGTTGTGAGCGGACGGCAGAGCGGCAGACCCACCCTGGAGCAGGTGGCCGCCAGGGCAGGAGTCGGCCGGGGCACGGTCTCCCGGGTCATCAACGGCTCCCCCCGGGTGAGCGAGCAGACCAGAACGGCCGTCGCCAGAGCCGTCGCCGAACTCGGCTACGTCCCCAACCAGGCCGCCCGCGCCCTGGCCGGCAGCCGTACGGACGCGATCGCCCTCGTCATCCCCGAGGTCGAGGCCCGGCTCTTCGCCGAGCCGTACTTCCTCGACCTCATCCGCGGAGTCAGCGCGGAACTCGCCGAGGCGGACAAGCAGTTGCTGCTCACCCTGGTCCGCAGCGAACAGGAGCGGCAGCGCTTCGAGCAGTACCTCGCCGCCCAGCGCGTCGACGGTGTCCTGCTCGCCTCGGTCCACGGCGACGACCCGCTGCCCGACCGCATCAGGGAACTCGGCCTCCCCGTCGTCATGAACGGCCGCCGCGCGGAGGCCGAGCCCGTGCCGTACGTCGACTCCGACAACATCGGCGCCGGGCGCGCCGCCGTCGCCCGGCTTGTGGCGCGCGGACGGAGCAGGATCGCGACCGTCACCGGACCGCTCGACATGTACGTGGCACGTGCCCGGCTCGGCGGCTACCGGGCGGGCCTCGCGGAGGCCGGACTCGCGCCCGACGAGGCGCTGGTCTCGACGGGCGACTTCACCGAGGAGGGCGGCCGGCGGGCCATGCGGCTGCTGCTTGAGCGCAGTCCGGACCTGGACGCCGTGTTCGCCGCCTCCGACGTGATGGCGGCGGGCGCGCGCGGGGCGCTGCGGGAGGCGGGCCGGCGGGTGCCGGAGGACGTGGCCCTGGTGGGGGTCGACGACTCGCCGATCGCGCGGCTGATGGACCCGCCGTTGACGAGCGTGCGGCAGCCCATCGAGGAGATGGGCCGCACGATGGCGCGGATGCTGCTCCAGGAGATCGCGGGGACACCGGACGGCGCGGGCCGCCATGTCCTGCCGACGGAGCTGGTGGTACGGGAGTCCTGCTGAGCGGGGCGGTCGGCGTGGGGCGGGCGGGTGTCGTGGTCAGCGGGGCGGTCGGCACTCGGGTGTCGTGGTCAGCCGGGCGGGCGGCGCTGCGCCGTCGGGGGTCCTGCTGAGCGGTGCTGCCGGCGCTGGGCGGGCGGGTGTCGGTCGGGTGCGAGTCGGCGCCGCCGCGGATCGGTGGGGGCCCGCGAGGGAGGAGCGACGCGGGCCCGCCTCGGCGTGCCCGCGCTCCTCCCGGTGGCGTGGTCAGATGCCGCAGCTGGAGGCCGACCAGTAGCGGGTGGATCGGTGGTCGAGGTGGGTGTGGTCGGCGTGGCCCGGGTAGCCGGGGCCGAGGATGCCGTTGAAGCCGTGGCTGCGGGCCTGCTGGGCGAGCCGGCACAGCGAGTGCGGGCCTGCGCCGAGGTCGGCGGCGTCGCCGTACAGGTGGCGGCTCGACGAGGCACCGCCGACCGCGTCGTTGCAGGCGTGGCTGCGGAAGCCGCTGGTGACCCGGATGGGCTCGTCGCCGAGGGCGTGCCGGAGCGCCTCCAGCTTCCACATGGTGCGCAGGGCGTTGGACTTGGCGGTGGCCGCGGTCACCGCGCCTCCCGACCAGGTGGTGTTGCAGTCGTTCAGTTCGGCGTAGGAGAAGTGGATCGGGGTGCAGTCGTCGTCCTGGAGCCCGTAGATCTTCGAGAAGGTCGCGGGCCCCGCGACGCCGTCGGCGGCGAGGCCGTACGCGGTCTGGAAGCGCTTGACCGCGGCGACGGTCGCGGGTCCGTAGGATCCGTCGATCGCGAGCACGCCTCCGTATCCGGGGTAGCCGGCCACGCGGATCTGCAGCTGGGTCACATCGGCGCCGGTGGCGCCCTGGGACAGGGTGCGGGACCAGGTGTAGCAGCCGTCGGCCCGGGCGGTCCCGGCGGTGGCGACCACGCCCGCCATGCCGGTGACCAGGAGGGCGAAGGCGAGCAGGAGTCTGGGGAGAAGTGAACCGAGAGCGCGTCCGTGCATCGTGCGGGCCTCCATCGGGCGTTGATGTGAACCTGCCACGAGCAGACTGCTGGCTCCGGTCGACGCGCGTCAACCGCTCCGGAAGGCCGCCATTTGTCGGACCAATGGCGTTCACTCCGGGCACGCCGAGGTGCCGCACCCGTCCCGCCGGACGGATGCGGCACCGTGGGGGCCCAGGGCCCGTGTTCCCTTACAGCGCCGGGTGGGCGTTCTTCAGGAGCTCCTGGAACTGAGCCGAGAACCAGGCGCCCGCGAGCGGGGAGTCCGGCAGCGCGCCCGACATGCTGTTCCCGTTACGGGCGTTGCCCGTGTACGTCGGGTCGCACATCCGGTCGAAGCCCTTGCCCTCGGTGTTCGGGATCTCCTTGGAGGCGCCGTCGGACTCGCCCGGGGGCTTCATCCAGACGTACGCGTCGATGCCCGCGGCGGGCGCCGCCTGGGGCCGTTCGCCGAGACCGGCACCGGACTGGTTGCACCAGTTGCCGAGGTGGATGCGGCGGTCGTACTTGCCTCCGTTGACGTACGTGTCGACGCTGGTCAGCGCCCCCGGGCCGGTGGGCCGCTGGGTGCCGCCCCAGCCGTTGCGGGAGGTGTCGATCAGCATGCCGAGGTTGCTGTTGAAGCCGATCGAGACCAGCTTGTCGCGCATCGCCTGGGCGTACGACAGCTCGTCGGTGTACTGGTTCCAGTCGATCCACTTCGACGTGCGCACGGAGGTGCCGTTGACGGAGTCCGAGATCTTGAAGTGGTCCTCCTTCAGGGCGCTGTAGTTGGCGGTGTTGACGATGAAGCCGTGCACCTTGTCGACCGTGGAGCCCTCGGCCGTGGCGGCCTGCTTGAACAGCTCGGCGGAGGGGCCGAAGTTGCTGTCCCAGCCCAGCCAGCCGTGGTGACCGGCGTCGACGTAGTTGTAGACGTTGCCGATCGAGCCGAGCTTGTTGAGGGCGTAGCCGACGCCGGTGATGTAGTTGCCGTTGGCCTTCATGACGTCACAGTTGGGGGTGGCCGTCGGGCGGCCCGAGACGTTGGTGACCAGGTTGGGCAGCGAGTCGATCTCGACCGTGGTGACGATCCGCAGGCCCGCGTACTTGGGGTCGGCGAGGATCGCGGCGATCGGGTCGATGTACTCGGTCTTGTAGCGGCCGATCTCCGTCGGGCCGAGCTCGCCGTTGGAGGCGAGCGCGGCGCAGTCGCGGCCGGGCAGGTTGTAGATGACCAGCTGGACGACGAGTTCGCCGGAGCCCTTCTGGACCAGCGCCTCGTCGAGGTGGGCGCGCAGGCCCCTGGCGCCGGGGGTGCCGTTGATGGCGGCGATCCGGTCCATCCAGACGCCGGTGGGCTGGTTGGAGATCTTGGTGCCGCCCGGCTCGGCGGCGGCCTTCGCGGACCAGTCGGGGTTCACGTACACCTTGGCGCCGGCGTACGGGTTGTCGACCTTGGTGCCGGCCGGCGGAGGGGTCGTCGGAGGCGTGGTCGGGGGAGTGGTGGGCGGGGTGGTCGGGGGATCCGTCGGCTGCGTGGCGCCGTTGCAGACGACACCGTTCAGCTTGAAGGTCGCGGGCACGGCGTTGGTGCCGCTGTACGTGCCGTTGAAGCCGAAGGAGGTCGAACCCCCGCTGGCCAGGGCCCCGTTGTACGAGACGTTCTTGGCGGTGACGGCGGCGCCGGACTGGGTGATGGTGGCGTTCCAGCCCTGGGTGACCTGCTGGTTGCCGGCGTAGGACCACTCGAGGGTCCACGCGGAGACCGGGTCACCGGTGTTGGTGACGGTCACGTTGGCGCCGAAGCCGGTGCTCCACTGGTTGGTGACCTGGTAGTCGACCTTGCAGCCGGGGGCGGCGGCGCCGGCGGTGGCGGTGCCGAAGACGGTGGCGGTGGCGCCGGTGGCCGTGATGAGGCCGAGCGCCGCCAGGAGGGCGGTGCGGCTTGTGCTGCGGGTGCGGCTCATGCGGGTGGGGATCCTCTCAGGGGGTGAGGGTGCGCAGGTGGTCGCGCAGCCCGATGCCGAATGCGGTGGGGGTGCCGTCGTACGAACTGATCAGCGCGGGACCCGAGTTGCAGTTCCAGGTGTTCCAGGTCCAGCCCAGGTACGAGAGGCCGCGGTCGTCGAACCACTTCATGACGCGGTCGATGAACGCGTGTCCGCAGGTGTTCTCACCGATCTCGCCCGCCAGCAGAGGTACCTGGGCGGCTACCGGGGCGAGGGTGTCGTTCCAGCACGTCTCGGTGGAGCAGGTGTTGAAGTTGTAGACGTGCCAGGCGGCGGCGAGATTCGCCGCCGAATCCGTGGGGCGGTGCGTGAGCCACTGGCTCAGGTCGTTGGAGTACGCGATGCCCGGGACGAGGACGAGGTTCCTCGCCCCCGTGGCGCGGACGGCGTCAAGCAGGTCCTGCATGCCGGCGACCTCGTAGCCGATGCCGGGGCAGCTGCCTCCGTCGCGCCAGCAGGACCAGGCCTGCGCCGCGGTGGAGGTCGCCCGGTCCGGATAGGGCTCGTTGAACAGGTCGAAGACGACCCGCTTGTCGTTCTTGAACGTGTTCGCCACCGAGGTCCAGAACCCCGGGGTGTACTGGGCGTTCGGCATCGGCTTCTGGCAGGTGGCGTGCACGTCGGAGCAGCCCGAGGAGTTGCCGGTGTACTGGCCGTACGTCCAGTGCAGCTCGAGGACCGGGGTCATGCCGTGGGCGAGGACCCTGGTCACCAGGTCCTTGACCGCGTTGACGTAGTTCGCGCCGCGGTACTCGGGCTTGATGTTGTCCAGGCCGAGCCAGCACTCCTCGTTGAGGGGGATGCGGACCGTGTTGGCCTTCCAGTCGGCGATCGGCTTGACCGAGGCGTCGTCGACAGGACCGTCCCAGATGCCGTAGCCCTGGACGCACATGAACTCGCCGCCGGAGCGGTTGACGCCGAGGAGGCGTCGGACCGCGCCGTTCTGGTCGACGAACTTGTTGCCGACGACGCCCAGTTCGGGCGCGCCGGAGACCGGGGTCGGCGGGGGAAGGGTCGGCGGAGTCGTCGGGGGAGTGGTGGGCGGGGTGGTCGGAGGAGTGGTGGGTGGAGTGGTCGGGGGCGTCGTCGGGCCGGTCGGGGTCGGCGTCGGGGTGGTCCCGTCCGTGGAGCAGGGCGTGCCGTTGAGCGTGAACGCGGTGGGCGCCGTGTTGGCGCCCGACCAGGAGGCGATGAAGCCGGCCGAGATCTTCGCGCCCGTACCGAGCGCGCCGTTCCAGCTCTCGTTCACGACCGTGACGTTCGTCCCGGACTGGGTCCACTTGCCGCCCCAGCCCTGACTCACGACCTGGCCGGCCGGGAAGCCGAAGCCGAGGCTCCAGCCGTTCAGCGCGGCACTGTTGTTGGTGACGGTGACGGCACCCTGGTAGCCGCCGGCCCACTGGCCGACGACCGAGTACTCCACCGTGCAGTCGGGTGCGGCCGCGGCTCCTGAGGCCGTACCCATGAGGGCGAACGCGGTGCTCGCCATCGTGAGCGCCACTCCGGAGAGCAGCGCGGACAGACGTGGGGGATGTCGCATGAGCGAGTCCTCGCAGCGAGGGCACACCCCTGACGGTGTGCCGACCGGACGGATTCGCTCCCACTGGTCGGGCAGACCGTAGCGTCAACAGACGCCAAGCAAAAGAGGGGTTGGGTAAATTCCCTCGCCATTCGCCTTCGACTCTTCGCGCATCTTGACGCCGTTGCGTCCCAACTGCACAGTGGGAGCGCTCCCACTGGTTCAGAGCTTGTCTCCATGCACGTTCGCTCTTCGCTCCCCCGCCTCCCGAGCCGCGAGGAGAACCACCCGCATGCCACGCCTACGAGCACCATCGAGACCACGTCTGCAGCTGACCGCACTCGCCGCGGCGCTCTCCCTTCCCCTCGGCCTGACGGCCGTGGGCGCCACCACGGCCCAGGCGGCCGCGGTCCAGTGCAGCGTCGACTACAAGGCGAACGACTGGGGTTCGGGCTTCACCGCCGAACTCACGCTCACCAACCGGGCCACCGAGGCCCTGAACGGCTGGACGCTGACGTACTCCTACGCCGGCGACCAGAAGCTCACCAACGGCTGGAGCGGCGTCTGGTCGCAGTCCGGCAAGAACGTCACCGTGACCAACGCCTCCTGGAACGGCACCGTCGCCGCCGGCGCGGCCGTCACCACCGGCGCCCAGTTCACCTACAGCGGGGCCAACGCCGCCCCGTCCGCCTTCGCGGTCAACGGCACCCCCTGCACGGGTGCCCACCAGCCGCCCGTCGCCGTCCTGACCAGCCCCACCGCCGGGGCGACCTACTCCCAGGGCGACGCGGTGCCGCTCGCCGCCACCGCCGCGGCGGCCGACGGCGCCACCGTGAGCAAGGTGGAGTTCTACAGCGACACCACGCTCCTCGGCACCGACACCACCGCGCCCTTCACCCACAGCGCGGCCGGTCTCGCCACCGGCGCCCACTCCCTCTACGCCAAGGCGTACGACAGCCTCGGCACCTCCGCCGAGTCGGCGCCCGTCGGCATCACCGTCGCCGCGGGCCCCGCGCTCGTCGCCTCCCCGAGCCAGCTCGGGGTGCGCCAGGGCGCCACCGGCACCTTCGACCTGAAGCTCTCCACCGCCCCGACCGCGAACGTCACGGTGAGCGTCGCCCGTACCTCGGGCAACACCAACCTCACCGCGACCCCGGCCGCGCTCACCTTCACCCCGGCGAACTGGAACACCGCCCAGAAGGTGACCGTCGCCGCCGCGGCCACCGGCACCGGCTCCGCCGTCTTCACCGCGACCGCCCCCGGCCACGCCAAGGCCGAGGTCACCGTCGCCCAGCTGGCCGCGGACTCCACGTACGACGCCCGCTTCCTCGACCTCCACGGGAAGATCACCAACCCGGCCAACGGCTACTTCTCACCCGAGGGCATCCCGTACCACTCCGTCGAGACCCTGATCGTCGAGGCCCCCGACCACGGGCACGAGACGACCTCGGAGGCGTACAGCTACCTCATCTGGCTCCAGGCCATGTACGGCAAGATCACCGGCGACTGGACCAAGTTCAACGGCGCCTGGGACATCATGGAGAAGTTCATGATCCCCACCCACGCCGACACCCCGACCACCGGCTCGTACAACCCCTCCAAGCCGGCGACGTACGCCCCTGAGTGGGACCTGCCCTCGCAGTACCCGGCCCGGCTCGACTCCGGTGTGACCTCCGGCTCCGACCCGATCGCCGCGGAACTCAAGAGCGCCTACGGCACCGACGACATCTACGGCATGCACTGGATCCAGGACGTCGACAACGTCTACGGCTTCGGCAACGAGCCCGGGAAGTGCTCCGCGGGACCGACGGCGACCGGCCCCTCGTACATCAACACCTTCCAGCGCGGCCCGCAGGAGTCCGTCTGGGAGACCGTCACCCACCCGACGTGCGACAACTTCACGTACGGCGGCAGGAACGGCTACCTGGACCTGTTCACGGGCGACGCCTCCTACGCCAAGCAGTGGAAGTTCACCAACGCCCCCGACGCCGACGCCCGCGCCGTCCAGGCCGCCTACTGGGCCGACCTCTGGGCCAAGCAGCAGGGCAAGGGCACCCAGGTCGCCGGCACCGTCGGCAAGGCCGCCAAGATGGGTGACTACCTGCGGTACGCCATGTTCGACAAGTACTTCAAGAAGGTCGGCAACTGCGTCGGCCCGACGGCCTGCCCGGCCGGCACCGGCAAGAACAGCGCCCACTACCTGATGTCCTGGTACTACGCCTGGGGCGGCGCCACCGACACCTCGGCCGGCTGGTCCTGGCGCATCGGATCCAGCCACGCCCACGGCGGCTACCAGAACCCGCTGGCCGCCTACGCGCTCAGCGAGTACGCCCCGCTCAAGCCCAAGTCGGCGACGGGCCAGGCCGACTGGGCGAACAGCCTCGACCGGCAGCTGGAGTTCTACCGCTGGCTCCAGTCCGACGAGGGCGCCATCGCGGGCGGCGCCACCAACAGCTGGCAGGGCCGCTACGCCACCCCGCCGGCCGGCACCCCCACCTTCCACGGCATGTACTACGACGAGAAGCCCGTCTACCACGACCCGGCGTCGAACCAGTGGTTCGGCTTCCAGGCCTGGTCGATGGAGCGGGTCGCCGAGTACTACCAGCAGACCGGTGACGCAGCCGCGAAGACCGTCCTCGACAAGTGGGTCTCCTGGGCCCTGTCGAAGACCACGATCAACCCGGACGGCACCTACCGCATCCCCTCCACCCTCCAGTGGTCCGGCGCTCCGGACACCTGGAACGCGGCGAACCCCGGCGCCAACGCCGGCCTGCACGTCACCGTCGCCGACTACACGAACGACGTCGGCGTCGCCGCCGCCTACGCCAAGACCCTCACCTACTACGCGGCCAAGTCCGGCCACGCGGAGGCCAAGCGGGTCGCCAAGGCGCTGCTCGACGGCATGTGGGCCCACCACCAGGACCCGCTGGGCGTCGCGGTCGAGGAGACCCGCGCCGACTACAACCGCTTCGACGACCCGGTCTACGTTCCGAACGCCTGGACCGGAGCCATGCCGAACGGCGACGCGGTGAACAGCTCTTCCACCTTCGCCTCGATCCGCTCCTTCTACCAGGACGACCCCGCCTGGCCGAAGATCGAGGCCTATCTGGCGGGCGGCGCGGCCCCCGTCTTCACCTACCACCGGTTCTGGGCCCAGGCGGACATCGCCCTGGCCATGGGCTCGTACGCGGAGCTGCTCGAATAGCAGCCGCCCCGCACGGAGAGAGGCTCCGCGTACGACGAAGGCCGGGTGGACCCCCCAAGGGGCCCGCCCGGCCTTCGGGCATGCCCGGGGGTACTTCGCGGAGGCCTGATCCATTGACGGCCGACGACGACGCTCCTACGTTCTCGTTCGGAGACACGACCGCTGGTCGAGATATCGAACGCGCCGACGAATCGGATGTACCGGATGGACCGGATGTGTCGGAGGAGGGGGATTCGCCTGTCACGCGCCGAAACCGTCACGCCCGCCGCCCGCGCCCCGACACGTGGGCGGGACGGGCTTGAGCGGTTCATATTGAATCCTTTCACAAGGGTGGGGGTGGTTCACAGCTCGAAGCGCTTCGAAAGATCCTGTCCGAAGCGTTGACGTGGCTGGCGGGCAACCCTACTTTGTCCCAGCAAGCGCTTTCCTGAAACGTTCCATTAACGCGCGGAGGACGAACTGTGCGTACTCAAGGCACTGTTGACCGTCGGAGCATGCTGAAGGTCGCGGGCGGCTCGCTCGCGGCTCTCGGTCTGACTGCGGCGGGCTGTGGCACCGGCTCGGGCTCCGGAGACGGCACCGTCACCATTCGGTACAGCTGGTGGGGCTCGGAGGACCGGGCCAAGCGGATCAACCAGTCGATCGCGCTCTTCGAGAAGAAGTTCCCGAAGATCAAGATCAAGACCGACTTCCAGCCCTACGCCGACTTCTGGAAGAAGTTCAACACCCAGGCCTCCGGCGGCAACACGCCCGACGTCTTCCAGAACGCCATCGGCTTCCTGCGCAAGTACGACGCGAAGAACGTCCTCCTCGACCTGCGCGAGCAGGCCGCGGCCGGGAACCTCCGCCTCGACGGCTTCCGGGCCGGCCTGGAGAAGTTCGGCGAGGTCGACGGCAAGCTGCTCGGCATACCCGTCGGCAGCAACTCGATGGCCCTCGTCGTCGACCAGACCGTCCTCACCAAGGCCGGCGTCGCCCCGAAGCCGGGCTGGACCTGGGACGATTACCACGCGGCCCTCGCCAGGATCCACGAGACCCAGGGCCGGGCCGGCGACTCCGGCCCGTACGGGATCATGTACCTGTACGACCTCTACCTGCGGCAGCACGGCAAGGCCTTCTTCACCACCTCCGGCCTCGGCTTCACCGAGGCCGATCTGACGGACTGGTGGACCAAGGCCTCCGCGCGCGTGAAGTCCGGCGTCTACGCCGACCCGAAGAAGACCATCCCGGTCAAGCCCAAGTCGGCGGTCACCGCCGAACTCGCCGCCGCCGAGTTCACCTGGGACAACTTCGCCGTCCGCTACACCTCCGAGGGCAAGAGCCAGTACGGCCTCGCCCCCATCCCCACCACGGACGGCCGCAAGACCGGCCAGTACCTCGGCTCCCTCATGCTCAGCGGCTCCCGGCGCACCAAGCACCCCAAGGAGGTCGCCCAGTTCATCGACTTCATGGTCCACGACCCCGAGGTCGGGAAGATCATGGGATTCGACCGGGGCGTCCCGGCCACCGAGGCCCAGTTCCAGGCGTACGTCCCCGCGGACGAGGTCGGCAAGCAGATCGCCGCGTACGAGAAGCAGCTCGTCGAGACCCGCGTCCTCGAGCCCATCACACCGCACCCGGCCGGCGCCGACGTGTGCGAGGCCGCCTTCATGCGGCTCGCCGAGGAGATGTCCCTGGGCAAGCGGCCGGTCGCGGACGCGGTGAAGCAGTACTTCACCGAGGCGAAGACGGCGCTCTCCTCCTGATGGACGCCGCCGTGACCTCCGCACCGAACCCCGCGCCGGCGACCCGGCCGGACGTGGCGACCGCACCCGCGGACGCCGCGTCCGGCGGGGGACGCCCGCGCCGGAAGCCCGCCGGCGCCGAACGGAATCGGGCCCGCCGCGAGAACCTCGCCGGCTACCTCTTCATGTCCCCCTGGATCGCGGGATTCCTGCTGCTCACCGCAGGACCCATGATCGCCTCGCTCTACTTCGCCTTCACCGACTACAACCTCTTCGACGCCCCGAAGTGGATCGGGTTCGACAACTTCACCGAGATGTTCGGCGACCCCCGCTGGCGCACCTCCGTCGAGGTGACCAGCTGGTACGTGGTCATCGGCACCCCGCTGAAACTGGCCGCCGCGCTCGGCGTCGCCCTGCTGCTCAACCAGAGCCGGCGCGGACAGGGCTTCTACCGGGCCGCCTTCTACGCGCCCTCGCTCATCGGCGCCAGCGTCTCCATCGCCATCGTCTGGCGCGCGATCTTCTCCGACGGCGCCCCCGTCGACCGCGCCCAGCAGCTCGTCGGCCTCGACCCCGGCGGCTGGATCGGCGACCCCGACCGCATCATCTACGCCCTGGTCGCGCTGACCGTCTGGCAGTTCGGCGCCCCGATGGTCATCTTCCTGGCCGGCCTCAAGCAGGTGCCGCGCGAGCTGTACGAGGCGGCACAGGTCGACGGGGCGAGCCCGTGGCGGAGGTTCTGGAGCATCACGCTGCCGATGATCTCCCCGGTGCTCTTCTTCAACGTCCTCCTGGAGACCATCCACTCCTTCCAGATCTTCGGCTCCGCCTACATCATCGGCAGCCAGGGCAACGCCTGCGGGCCGGCCGACGGCACGCTCGTCTACACCTGCTACCTCTACATCCAGGGCTTCGAGAACAGCCGGATGGGTCTCGCCTCGGCGATGGCCTGGATGCTGCTGCTCGCCGTCGGCCTGGTCACGGCGGTGCTTTTCTGGTCCCAGCGGCGCTGGGTGCACTACGAGGAGGGGGGCCGATGAGCCTCGCACGCACCGGCACGCGCACCGGCATCCGGCTCGGAAGGCCGCGCACGGCGGGTTCGGTCGCCTGGCACCTCGGAGCCCTGGCCGTGCTCGCGGTCATCCTCTACCCCGTGGTGTGGGTGATCGGCGGCTCCTTCAAGCCGAACGACGAGATCGTCGGCAGCCTCACCCTCTTCCCCGGCGACCCCATCACCGACAACTACCGGCGGCTCGCCGACGGCATCGCCGACATCCCCATCTCCACGTTCTTCGGCAACTCCCTCTTCCTCGCCCTCGGTTCGGTCGTCGGTGTGGTCGCGTCCAGCTCGCTCGCCGCGTACGCCTTCGCCAAGATCGGCTTCGCGGGCCGCGGACTGCTCTTCACCCTGATGATCGGCACGCTGCTGCTGCCGTACCACGTGCTGCTCATCCCGCAGTACGTGCTGTTCCAGAAGCTCGAACTCATCAACACGTACACGCCGTTGCTGCTCGGCAAGTACCTGGCGACGGACGCCTTCTTCGTCTTCCTGATGCTCCAGTTCATGCGCGGGCTGCCGAGGGAGCTGGACGAGGCCGCCCGGCTCGACGGCTGCGGGCACCTGCGGACCTACTGGTCGATCGTGCTGCCGCTGTGCAGGCCGGCCCTCATCACCAGCGCCATCTTCACCTTCATCAACGCGTGGAACGACTTCATGGGTCCGATGATCTACCTCAACGAACCCGAGAAGTACACGGTCTCGCTCGGTCTGAAGATGTTCGTCGACCAGGACGGCGTCGCCAACTACGGCGGCATGATCGCGATGTCGCTCGTGGCGCTCCTCCCGGTCGTGGCCTTCTTCCTCGCCTTCCAGCGGTACCTCATCGACGGCATGGCCACGTCGGGTCTGAAGGGCTGAGGGGGTGGCCGGCGAGATGAGGACGCGGTTCCTCGCCCGGTTCGGGGTCTTCGCGGAGTGCCTCCTGGTGGGGGTGTGGATCGCCGTCGCCGCACTGCCCCTGGTGACGCTTCCGGCGGCGCTCGCCGCCGGCGCGTCGCACCTGCGGCGCTGGACCGGCGACGAGGAGGCCGGCCTGCGCTTCTTCGCCGCGGACCTGCGCGGGGCCCTGCGGGGCGGGGGCTGGTCGGCGGGCCTCGCCTACGGGGCCGTGCTCGCCCTGGTGGGCGCCGACCTCGCGCTCGTACGGGCGCTGTCCGTGCCCGGCGGGCGGGCCGCGGGGGCCCTCGCGATCCTCGCGGCGCTCTGGCTGACGGTCACCCTCCTGCGGGCGGCCACGGCCTGGCGCCCGGACCTGCGCTGGCGGCACCTCCTCGGCCCCGCCGCCCGCCGCGCGCTGCGCGACCCGGCGGGCTCCCTCCTCGTCGTCTGCGGCCTGGCGGTGATCGCCGCGTCGGCGTGGTTCTCCGCACCACTGGCCCTGCCGGCCCTTGGCATCCTCGTCGCCTCGACGCTGGCGGCAGAACGCCGCCTGGCGGTACCGACGGCGACCTGATCCACCCTCCCGGGGCTGTGGGCGCCGCCCCCCCGTTGTGGGCATCTGTTCCGCTGGGGCGGAACGGGTGGGCACAACGGACGGCGCCCCTTGCCGGGCCTAGGCTTCCGCGCCTGTACCCGCACCCGGTGTGCGCCGCACAAGTCGGTGCGGGTCCAGGCACAGGGGCGGAGGCGCCCGCCGAAGGGCGCCGTCCCGTGTGCCCACCCGTCCCGCCCTGCGGGACGAATGCCCACACGGTGGTGGGTCCGGGTCCCCCCCCAGGTCCGCCGCCCAGTGGCCTCATGGTCGCGCCCACCGAGGCCCCCCCATCCCCCCGCTTCCGCAGGCATGCCGTCGGCATGCCCATGAAAGGAGTTCCCGTGTCCTCGATACCTCGCCGCTCCCTCCTCAAGGCCGCCGCCGTGGCCGGAGCCGCCGCGCAGTTCAGTTGGGTCCTCGGGCGCGAGCAGGCGCAGGCCGCCCCGGCCGCCGAGGCGGCCGGGGAAGGGCGGCCCGCGACCGTCACCTGGCTGGAGCCCGGCGGGCTCGGCGCCGCCGCGGGATCGACCTTCGGTGCCGCCTGGCCCAAGGGCGCGCACCCGGGCGACCAGGCCTTCGCGCTCACCACCGCCGACGGCGGATCCGTCCCCGTGCAGACCTGGACCACCGCCCGATGGCCCGACGGCTCCCTCAAGTGGACCGCGCACGCCGTCGGACCCGAGGCCGCGGGCGCCGAGCGCTTCACCCTCGCACCCGGCACGCCCGCCACCGCCGCGAAGACCGTCTCCGTCACCGAGACCGGCCGCCGGATCACGATCGACACCGGCACCGTCCGGGCCGTCGTCTCCAAGGACGGCGGGAAGCTCGTCGAGTCCGTCACCCGCGACGGCGTGAAGATCGCCACCGACGGCCGACTCGTGCTGCTCCGCCAGAGCGACCTCGACGACGGCGACCAGGGCAACGCCAAATGGGAGCGGTTCGACGGCGAGATCTCCGGCGCCGTCGTCGAACAGACCGGCCCCGTCCGGGCCGTGGTCCGCGTCGACGGCAAGCACCGCAAGGGCAGCCGCAGCTGGCTGCCGTTCTCGGTCCGCCTCTACTTCTACGCGGGCTCCGAGTCCTTCCGCATGGTCCACACCATCACCTACGACGGCGACCAGAACAAAGACTTCATCCGCGGCCTCGGCGTCCGCTTCACCGTCCCCATGCGCGACGCCGCCTACGACCGGCACGTCCGGATCGCCGGAGAGGGCGCCGGATTCCTCACCGAGGCCGTCCAGGGCATCACGGGACTGCGCCGCGACCCCGGCGCCGCCGTCCGCACCGCCCAGGTCAAGGGCGAGAAGCTGCCCGACCCGGCGACCTGGGACCAGCGCGTCACCACACGTATGCAGTACGTCCCCACCTGGGGCGACTACACCCTCTCCCAGCTCTCCGCCGACGGCTTCGCCCTCCGCAAGCGCACCAAGCCGGGCCACGGCTGGATCCCGGCCGGCGGCGGCCGCCGCGCCAGCGGCTTCGGTTACGTCGGCGGTGTCACCGGCGGACTCTCCTTCGGCCTCCGGGACTTCTGGCAGAAGCACCCCGCCCAGCTGGACATCCGGGGCGCGGCGGGCGACGAGGCCGAGGTCACCCTCTGGCTCTGGTCGCCCGAGGCCCAGCCCATGGACCTGCGCTTCTGGCACGACGGCATGGGCCAGGACAGCCACCCCGAACAGCTCGAGGGCCTCAACATCACCTACGAGGACTACGAACCCGGCTTCGGCACCCCCTACGGCATCGCCCGTACCAGCGAGCTGATGTTCTGGGCCAACGCCGCCACCCCCACCGCCGACGCCCTCGTCGCCCAGTCCGCCGCCGTCCGCACACCCCCGCAGCTCGCCGTCAGCCCCGAGGACCTCGTCCGCGCCAAGGTGTTCGGCGGACTGTTCTCGCCCGTCGACCGCTCCACCCCCGCGAAGGCGAAGATCGAGGACCACCTCGACTACCTCTTCACGTACTACAAGGACCAGGCGGAGCAGCGCCGTTGGTACGGCTTCTGGGACTACGGCGACATCATGCACACCTACGACGAGGACCGGCACCAGTGGCGGTACGACGTCGGCGGCTACGCCTGGGACAACTCCGAGCTCTCGCCCGACCTGTGGCTCTGGTACGCCTATCTGCGCTCGGGCCGCGCCGACGTCTTCCGCTTCGCCGAGGCCATGACCCGCCACACCGGCGAGGTCGACGTCTACCACCTCGGCCAGTGGGCCGGCCTCGGCACCCGCCACGGCGTCCAGCACTTCGCCGACAGCGCCAAGCAGCAGCGCATCTCCACCGCCGTCTACCGGCGCCCCTACTACTTCCTCACCGCTGACGAACGCGTCGGCGACCTCATGCACGACCTCGTCGACTCCGACGAGACGTTCCTCGTGCTCGACCCCATCCGCAAGATCCGCACCGAGCCCTACACCCCCGACCGCCACGCCCTCTCCATCGGCTTCGGCACCGACTGGAGCGGCCTCGCCGCCGCGTGGCTCACCGAGTGGGAGCGCGGCGGCCCGAAGGCCGCCAAGGCCGAGACCCGGCTCCGCTCCACCATGGAGACCATCGCCGCGCAGCCCAACGGTTTCGTGCAGGGCACCGGTCTCTACGACCTCGACACCGGCCGCTTCGCCGTCGCGACCGAACCCGTCGTCGGCGTCTCCCACCTCTCCGCCATGTTCGGCCTGGTCGAGATGTGCGCCGAGCTCATCGACCTCATCGACCTGCCGGAGTTCAAGGAGGCCTGGCTCGACTACTGCCGCTACTTCAACGCCTCCAAGACCGAACAGGCCGCCCGCTACGGCAAGAACTTCGGCACCCTCCTCCTCTTCCAGGGCCACTCCCGCCAGGACGCGTACGCGGCGGCCCAGCTGAACGACACCAAGCTCGCCCAGCGCGCCTGGGCCAAGTTCGACAAGAGCGACGGCTATACAGCTGCCATGGTCTGGGACAAGACCCCCGTCCAGGGCTCCGACGCCCTCGAACCCGGCTACGAGCACCTCTGGATCAGCACCAACACCACGGCCCTGTACGGCCTGGCCGCCATCCAGAACCTCGCCCTCGTCGGCGACCACCTCCCCAAGTGACCCCAGGAAGGCCCACGATGAGAAGGACCGCACTCCTCACCGCCGCGGCGACCCTGCTCGGCGCCCTCGCCGTCGCACCCGCCGCCCACGCCGACGGCTCAAACGGCGGCCCCTACGGCCAGGGCCTCGACCACTGCACCGCCACGGCCACCGGGGCCCTCGCCTGCCACTTCGACGTGGCACCGGGCACGTACGACGTCACCCTCACCCTCGGCGGGGACACCGCCGGCGCCACCGCCGTCACCGGCGAGACCCGGCGCGCCCTGCTCGCCGAGACCGCCACCGGGGCGGGGGAGCGGCTCCGGCGCTCCTTCACCGTGGACGTCCGCGACCCGGAGGGCGAGCCCACCGGGGCGGCCGGAAACCCGGGTCTCGATCTGGTCCTCGGCGGTGCCGCACCGCGCGTGACCTCGCTCCGGATCACCCCCGCCCCCCGGGCCCACCGGCTCTTCCTCGTCGGCGACTCCACGGTGTGCGACCAGCCGGGGGACCCGTACAGCGGCTGGGGGCAGATGCTGCCCGCGCACCTGAAGCGGGGGATCGCCGTCGCCAACCACGCCGACTCCGGCGAGAGCACCGTCACCTTCCTGGCGAACCCGGCCCTGTTCGACCGGGTCGAGGCCGCGATCAGTCCCGGCGACCCCGTCCTGATCCAGCTCGCCCACAACGACAAGCAGACGGACGCGGCCACCTACCGTGCCAACCTGACGACCCTCGTCGAGCGGGTACGCGCCCAGGGTGGCGAACCGGTCCTCGTCACCCCGATCGTCCGTCGCTGGTTCAACGCCGACGGCACCCTGAACAACGGCACCGCCCTCCTCGTCAACGGCCTCGGCGTCGACCACCCCGCCGAGATCCGCGCGCTCGCGGGCTCTCTCGGTACGCCGCTGATCGACCTCACCGCCCTCACCAGGGCGCGGGTCGAGGAGCTGGGGCCCGAGGCGTCCAAGGCGCTCTACCTGACGGCCGAGAAGCGGGACAACACCCACACCTCGGTCCGAGGGGCCACGGAGTACGCGGCCCTCGTCGCCGGCGAACTGCGGACCCGGGGCATCCTCCCCGCCCCGCTCTTCCGCTGACACCTGATCCGACGCGGAGTCGGACAACCGGGGCCGCGGCGCCACCCCGTGCGACGCGGCCCCGTCACCCCCTGGCCAGCGGACGGGAGCGCCTCTACGATGCCGAAGATCATCACCCGCCGTGGCCGGACCACGGCGGCGGCACCACACTCCGGGGGGAGCGTCCATGGACGCCTACAACGTGCCCGTCGGGCCCGCGGCCGTGCGCGGGCCCCGCTACAGATTCCGCAACCCGGCCGGACCGGCGCTCATCGTCCAGTCGCTGATCGCGACCCAGGCCATCACCGACGTCTACGTCATCGCGACCGGGGGCGAGGACTCGCCCTGGCTCGCCGAGGACATGGTCCCGCTCCCCGCCGTGCTCCAGGTGGCGTGCTGGATCTCGTTCCTGGTCTGGTTCCACCGCGTCCGCTGCAACGCCGAGGTCCTCGCCCCCGGCAGCCACAAGTACAGCCCGGGCTTCGCCCTCGGCGCCTGGATCATCCCGCTCGCCATGTGGTGGCTGCCGCGCCGCATCACCCTGGACATCCGCCGGGCCGGCGGCCCGCCACGGGACGCCTGGCTGATCAACGCCTGGTGGTGCGTCTGGCTCTGCGACGGCCCCCTCTCGGTCGCCTTCCACCTCCTGGTCCTCGGCCAGACGGACTACCGCAACCCGGTCGACCAGAGCCTCGACATCCTGTGCGCGATCCTCGCGGTCGCCGTCATCCGCAGGGTGACGGCCGACCAGCCCGCCGGCCCCCTGCCGTACTTCAACATGACCTGAGCCACGGCCTGAGACATGGCCTGAGACGCGGCCCGAGACACGGCCCGAGCCACGACCTGAGCCATGTTCCACGGCACGGTCTGACGCGCGGGCCCGTGCCCCGCCTGGACAGCCCGCCGAGCGGCCGCTTAGGGTCGGGGTCCGAATCACCTACGGGCGCCGGACGCCCGGAACTGCCCAGGAGCGCGCACGTGGTCACCCTCGCCGATGTCGCCCGCCACGCCGGGGTGTCGGCCAGCACCGTCAGCTACGTGCTCAGCGGCAAGCGCTCCATCTCCGCCCCCACCCGCGAGCGGATCCAGCACAGCATCGACACCCTCGGCTACCGGCCGCACGCCGGCGCCCGCGCGCTCGCGAGCAGCAGGACCGACATCCTCGCCCTCATGATGCCGCTCCGCACCGGCCTCTACGTGCCGGTCATGATGGAGATCGCGATGGCCGTCACCACCACGGCCCGCTCCCACGGCTACGACGTCCTGCTGCTCACCGGAGAGGAGGGCCCCGAGGCCGTCCGCCGCGTCGAGGGCAGCGCCATCGCCGATGCCATGATCGTCATGGACGTCGGGATCGACGACCCCCGGCTCCCCTGCCTCCGGGAGGCCGAGCGGCCCGCCGTCCTCATCGGACTCCCCGCCGCGTCGGCCGAGGACGCCGACACCGCCGGACTCGACTGCGTCGACCTCGACTTCGAGGCCGCCGGTGCCCGCTGCGTCGAGCACCTCGCCGGCCTCGGCCACACCCGCGTCGCCGTGCTCGGCGAACCGCCCGCCGTGTACGAGCGGGGTACGGGCTTCGCCGCCCGCACCCTCACCGGACTGCGCGCCGCCGCGGCCGCCCACGGCGTCGGGCTGCTCCACCGGCCCGTCGACGGCACCTACGCGGCCGTCGCCGCCGCCGTCACCCGCGTCTTCGAGGAACGCCCCGGCACCACGGGCCTCGTGGTCCAGAACGAGGCCGCCGTCGAACCGCTGCTCGCGCTCCTGCGCCACCAGGGCCGCGCCGTTCCCGAGGACGTCTCGGTCGTCGCCATCTGCCCCGACCAGGTCGCCGTCCACGCCTCCGTACCGCTCACCGCCGTCTCCGTACCCGCCCAGGAGATGGGGCGGCTCGCCGTCGAGCGGCTCGTCCAGCGGCTCTCGGGGGAGCACCCCCGGGGCACGGAACTCATCCCGCCCCGGCTGACCGAGCGCGCGAGCACGGGCCCCGCCTCACCCGGCGAACCGGGCTCGCCCGCCGCTCCGGCATCCCTCCCCGTCTCCCCCTCCGAGGACCGTCGTGGTCACGGCGGACACTGAAGCCGGCGACAGCGCGACGGAGTTCCGGGTGTTCTTCGAGCGCCACTACGCCGAACTCGCCCGGCTCGCCCATCTGCTGACCGGCGAGACCGACGCCGCCGACGACCTCGCCGCCGACGCCATGCTCGCCCTCTGGCACCGCTGGGACCGGGTCCGCGCCGCCGACCACCCCGCCGCCTACGCCAGGGGCGTCGTCGCCAACCTCGTCCGCACCCGGATCCGGGGCACCGTCCGTGAGCGCCGCCGCGTCGCCGCCTTCTGGGACCGGCGTCCGGACCACGTCGAGGACCCGGACGTGCCGGCCGTCGTCGACGTGCGGACGGCGCTGCGCGCCCTGCCGTTCCGCAAGCGCGCCTGCGTCGTCCTCCGGCACGCCTTCGACCTCTCCGAACGCGACACCGCCCTCGCGCTCGGCGTCTCTGTCGGTACGGTGAAGAGCCAGACCGCCAAGGGCATGGCGGAGCTCCAGCGGCTGCTCGGCCCCCGGGCCGCCACCGAACTCGCCGCGGGGAGGCACTGATGGACGAGACTCGGGTCCGCCGCGAGCTGCGGGAGGCGGCGCTCGCGCACCGGCCCGACCACGCCCGCATCCTGGCCCGCGTGGAGCGCGGCCTGGCCGCGCCCCCGGCGGCCCGCCCGGTCCGGCCGGCGAGCCGCTGGAACGGCCGGCGGTGGACGGCGGTCGCGGCCGTGACCGCGGCCGTCGCCGGTGCCGTCGGCCTCGGCGGTCTCGCGGCGACCCGCCTGGGCGACCGGCCCGCGGGGCCCGCCGCCACGGTGCCCGCGCCCGGCCCGGCGGCGCGGGTCGCCGCCACGCTCGACCCCGGCAGCAACCGCTGGTGGGCCCAGAGCGACCTCGCCCTGACGACGGACACGCCGGTCACCGGGCTCACCGTGGAGCTGCGGATCGCCCGTACCGCCGGTGTGGTGAGCACGGGCCACTGGCGCACCCGCCCGGCCGAGGACTTCACGGTGACGGTGGACCAGGAGCCCGGGGCCCTGGTCTACCGGTGGATCCTCAAGCCGGGCCGTACGGTCCCGCCGGGCCCCCATGTCTTCGCGGGCCAGTACAACCACGCCGAAGGGGTACGGGACGCCTCGGCCGACACGTACACCGTGGTCCTCACGGGCGGCGACGGCGGCCGGTCCACCCTGCGGGGCGACTTCGGGGCGGCCTCGGCGAAGTGACCGGCGGGCGGCGATAGCAAACGCTTTCCCCGGGGGCTGTCCCGAACGGTAGGAGTGCCCCTCGGATGAGTCAACGGCGCTAACAAACAAGCCTCTTGAAACGTTTCGAGCCATCCGGCAACCCCCCACGCCTCCGGCGGCGACCTAGTGCTACCTCCCCCACACCCGTACCGAAGGAGCCGCACGCCGATGAGCTCGTACGACACCTCCGCACAGCCCCTGCGCCGCCGCACCCTCCTCGGGGCCGCCGTCGCCGGCACGGCCGCCGTCACCGCCGGCCTCGCGTCCGGCACCGCCGCGGCCGCCGGCTTCGGCTGGAGCGACGACGGCGCCCACTACGTCGTCGACACCGGCGCCGGCCTGGTCTTCAAGGTCTCCAAGTCGACCGGCGACCTCACCTCCCTCGTCTACAAGGGCAAGGAGTACGAGGGGTACGGCGGCAAGCACTCGCACGTCGAGTCCGGGCTCGGCGCCTCGACCGTCACCCTGGCGCAGACCGGTTCCACCGTCCTCGTCACCGTCGTCCACGGCACCCTCCGCCACTACCTGGCGGCGCGCTCCGGACGGAACAACGTCTACCTGTGGACCGACAAGGCCGACACGTCCTTCACGGCCACCCGCTTCATCGCCCGCCTCAAGCCCGGCATCTTCCCGAACGAGGGCCCCGACTCCTGGGTCGAGGGCGCCGACACCGTCATCGAGGCAGGGGACGTCTGGCGGCGCGCCGACGGACAGACCCGGTCCAAGCACTACTCCGGCGTCCGCGTCATGGACTACGACCACATCGGGTACAGCAACGGCTCCGTCGGCCTCTGGATGGTCCGCTCCAACCACGAGAAGGCCTCCGGCGGCCCCTTCTACCGCTCCCTGCTCCGGCACTCCAACGAACTCGGCGTCGGCCTGTACGAGATCCTCCACTACAACCAGTCCCAGACCGAGCCCATGCGCTTCGGCCTCCAGGGCCCGTACATGCTCGCCTTCACCGACGGCGGCACCCCCGACCCCGCCCTCTTCGCCGCGAACCACGACACCGGCTGGGTCGACGGCCTGGGCATCCGCGGCTGGGTCGGCGCCGCGGGCCGGGGACGGGTCGCGGGCGTCGGTCTCCAGGGCATGGCCGCGGGGCACGCGTACACCGTCGGCTTCGCCAACGCCGACGCCCAGTACTGGGCCCGTGCCGCCGCCGGAACCGGCGCCTTCTCCTGCCGGGGCATGCTCCCCGGCACGTACACCCTCACCGTGTACAAGGGGGAACTCGCCGTCCACACCGGCACGGTGACCGTGACCGCCGGCACCGCCACCGCGCTCCACACGATCACCCTCGCCAACGACCCGAGCACCGCGCCCGCGCTCTGGCGGATCGGCGACTGGGACGGCACCCCCGGCGGGTTCAAGAACGCCGCCCTCATGACGGTCGCCCACCCCGCCGACGTCCGGGCCGCGCCCTGGACCGGGAACGTCGTCCTCGGCAACGGCGACGTGACCGCCTCCTTCCCCTGCTACCTGTGGAAGGACGTCAACGACGGCCTCCTCGTGTACTTCCGGCTCACCGCCGCCCAGGCCGCCGCCGCGCACACCCTGCGGATCGGGGTCACCACGGCTCTCCTCAACGGCCGTCCCCGGGTGACCGTCAACGAATGGGTCTCCGCCATCCCCCTGCCGCCCGACCAGCCCTCGACCCGCTCGCTGACCACCGGCTCCTACCGGGGCAACAACCACACCTTCACCTACGTCGTCCCGGCGAGCGCCTGGAAGACCGATCCCGGTCAGTACAACGTGCTCCGGCTGAACGTCGTCAGTGGATCCACCGGCACCGGCTTCCTCAGTGCCGGCACGGCGATCGACTGCATCGACCTGCTGCCCTGATCCGCCCTGATCCACCCTGATCACCGGCACGGGCACGCATTGACATCACCGGTGTGTCAATCGCCATGATCTTGGTGTTGGTGCCGCCGGGGGCCGCGCTGCCAAGCTGCCTCCATGGACATCTTCAAGACGACCCACGGCGCGGTGCGGGGCTTCCGGGCCTCCACCGACGTCGTCGCCGCACTCGGCATCCCCTACGCGGCCCCGCCGTTCGGCGCCCACCGCCTCCGGGAGCCCGCCCCGGCCTCCGCGTGGACGGGAGTGCGGGACTGTACGGCCTTCGGCCCCGTCGCCCCGCAGTCGGCGGAGCTGCCCGGGGCGCCCGTGTGGTCGCCGGGAGACGAGGACATCCTCACCGTCAACGTCTGGACGCCGGTTCCGGACGGCGGCGCCCTGCCCGTCCTGGTCTGGATCCACGGCGGCGCCTACACCTTCGGTTCCTCGGCGCAGCCCGACTTCGACGGCGTCGCGCTCGCCCGCGCCGGTCTGGTCGTGGTCACCCTCAACTACCGTCTCGGCTTCGAGGGCTTCGGTCACGTCCCCGGCGGCGGAGCCGACCATCCGGACAACCGGGGCCTGCTCGACCAGGTCGCCGCGCTGCGCTGGGTCCGCGACAACATCGCCGCGTTCGGCGGCGACCCGGGGAACGTCACGGTCGCCGGACAGTCCTCCGGGGCCGCCTCGGTCGCCTGCCTCATGGTGATGGACCGCGCCCGCGGCCTCTTCCACCGGGCCATCGCCCACAGCCCGGCCAGCCCCTGCCACCCGCTCGGCGTCGCCGCCTCGACGACCCGCGAGGTGGCCGCCGCCGCGGGCTGCCCGGGCACACCGGAGGGCCTGGTGTCGGCGACTCCCGAGGCCCTGGTCCGCGCCTCCGACCAGGTGGTCGACGGCTGTCGGCGGGACCCCTCCTCCGGGTCCCGGTACTACGACCCGGTGCTCTACGCGCCCGTCCTCGACGGGGACGTCCTGCCCGTCGACCCCCTCACCGGAGCGGCCGAGGGGCTGGGTCGGGGGATCGACCTGCTCGTCTGCCACACCACGGAGGAGTACTGGCTGCTCGACGCCGTCGGCAGCAGCGCGAAGGTCACCACCGAGGAGCAACTCGAGCGCTTCGCCGCCGACTTCGACCTCCCCGACGGTCTTGTGGCCGGCTACCGCGCCGCGCTGCCCGAGGCCCCGGTGCTCGACGTCTACCTCGCCGTCTTCGGCGACCTCCTCTTCGGGGAGTACGCCCACCGGCTCACCGAGCTCCACGCGCGCGCGGGCGGCCGGGCGTTCCTGTCGCGCTTCGACCGCCGGCGCACCGGTCCCGACGGGCCCGTGCGCGCCTGGCACTGCGCGGACATCCCCTTCGCCTTCGGCAACGTCGACAAGGAGGAGCTCGCCTTCCTCATCGGCGGCGCCCCCACCGGCGAGGACCACGAGCTCGCGCGCCGCATGGTGCGCGCGTGGGCCGACTTCGCCGCCACCGGGGACCCGGGCTGGCCGGCGGCCGACGGCTCCGCCACCCACGCCAGGACATGGCGCACCGCCGACGCCCCCGGCGACGAGGCCGAGCCCGCCTCCCTCCGCGCCCTGTGGACGGAGGCCCGCTTCCCCCTCCTGGCACCGTGAACGGGAGACCACCGGACCCCGCGAGGAGGCCCGGTGGAGGTGTTCCCGACGTCAGGGGCAGGGCCGCCGGGGAACCCAGCCGCCGAGGTACGCCGCCGGGGTCACGGACGCCGCTTCGGCGGCCGTGAGCTGGGGACGGTTCTCCGGGACGGTGATCCGGGCGCCCTGCCCGGAGTTGCGGTGCTCGGAGAAGCGCTGCGCCTGCCACGGGAAGGCCTCGCGCATGTTCGCGTACGGGGTGACGGCGTCGACACCCGCGCCGAGGACGCTGTCCCGGACGACGAGGGACGGCCAGGCGGTGAGGTCGGAACTCGGCACCCACGGCCGGGCCAGCTTGTAGAAGCCGTCCGGTGCCGAGCTGGTGACCCGGCAGCGGGCGGCGAGGAAACCGTACGGGTTCGCACGGGCCGTGGACGGGGCGAAGACGAAGCCGTGCGGCGCCGACGCAAGGTCCGGGCGGAACAGCGTCCGGAAGTGACAGTGCTCGAACACGGCGGTGCCCCGGCCGAAGACGAAGTCGACGTCACCCTCCACGTAACAGTGCGCGAAGTACTGGCGGGCGAAGGCCGAGAGGGCCGTGGAGTCGGCGTACAGGGTGTCCTGGTGGCCGAGGAAACGGCAGTGGAAGAAGGCCGACCTGTCACCCGTCACCTTGAGGGCGACCGCCTGGGTGCCGGGATTCCCGGGCAGGTCGGTGCGGAGGAAGTCATTGGCGAAGGTGACCCCCTGCGCGTTGAAACCCTCCGCATGGACGGTGGTGGTCGCCGAACCGGAGGTGCCGTAGGTGCCGCCCTCCGGCCGGGGCGTGCCGGCGGCGTTGGCGTACACCACGACGACGTCGCGGGGGTCCCCGCTCGCGCCGATCCATGTCATGCCGGTACGGGAAGGACCGACGACGACCGTCTCCCGGTACGTGCCGGGGGCGAGCACGAGCGTCCAGCCGGGGCCGTCCGCGGCGGTGACCGCCGCCTGGACCGTGGTGTGGTCGCCGAGGCCGCCGGGGTGTACGTACAGCGTCCGGGCGGTGAGCCGTTCGGCGGGCGAACCGAACCGGCCGAAGGGGCCTCCGCGCGGTGCGGCCGACGCGGGTGCGGCGGGCAGCGTCAGGGCGAGCGCGGCTCCGGCGGCGCCCAGGAGCAGGGAGCGGCGTCCGGGGACGGCTCCGGTGGGGTGCGAGGGCATGCGGGTCCTCCTGAAGGACGGGAACTCAGCGAGAACGGCCGGCGCCCGCGTGGTGGCCGACGACCGCGGGGACGGCCCTCGGGTGGTCGACGCGGGTGCGCAGGACGGGGGTCCAGCCGGCGTCGGCCCGCAGCAGCTCCTCGGGGAACTGCTCGTTGTGGACGGCGAGCAGGTCCGTCGGGGCGCCGTTGACGTAGTTGCCCGTGGTCGTGACCGGGGCGTCCTTCCACTTCTTCAGGATCTTCCCGGCGGGCACGCCCGCGGCGAGCGTGAACGCGTTCTTCTCCGCGACGAGCTGGGACTCCTGCCCGATGCCCAGGCTGTACACGTAGCCCGAGGACGGCACGACGAAGTGGTTGTTGTACGCGTCGACCTGGCCGAACCGGACCCGGGGCGCCCGCTCGATCACGTTCTTGAAGAGGTTGTGGTGGAGGGTGACCCGCAGCTTGCCCCGGTCGGTGGCGCCCGCGCTGTCGCTGTTGCCGATCATCAGGGTCTTGTCGTGGTCGGTGAAGACGTTCCAGGAGACCGTGACGAGGTCCGCGCCCCGCACGACGTCCAGTTCGCCGTCGTGCTGCTGGTACACCTCGCCGTAGTACGAGGGCAGCGAACTGTCCGGGTGGGCGCCGTCGGTGAACGTGTTGTGGTCGATCCACACATGGGTGGAGCCGTACACGACGAGGCTGTCGTACTCGGAGTTCCAGGCGCCGGTCGCGCCGTCCGTCGGGTCCCACTGCGGGAAGCAGTCGAGCGGGCTCTCCAGGGTGAGGTTCCGGACGATGACGTTGTCCACGCCCGTCACCTGGAGGCTGCCGCCGGTGATCGCGGCGTGCCGGCCGACGCCCACGATCGTGGTGTTCGCGGGCACCTTGACCTTGATCGCCTGGCCCTGGGCGGTGGCGGAGGCCGCGCGCAGGTCCTCCTGGGGGCCCTTGACCTCGTCCTCGTACCCCCAGACGGCCGGGTCGTAGTCGGCGAGGTATCGGGCGAAGTCGTACCCCGGGGCCTCGAAGGCGGCGCAGCCGGCGGCGGTCGCGTTCAGCGTGCCCACCACCTTGACGATCCTCGGTTCGGTGCCGGGCACGGCGAGCGCGGCCCGGAACTCCTCCCAGGTGGTGACGGTGAACACCCGGGAGGCGTCGGCGGCCGCGCCGCCGGTGGTGCCGGTCCCGGAGGACGCCCAGCCGTCACCGGCCGGCAGGGCCGCGCGGGCCGGGTCGGCGCCGGGCCGGTGACCGGAGTGCGCGACGGCCGCGGGGGCGGTGACCGTCAGGGCGAGCGCGGTCGCGGCCACCACTCCCAGTTGCTTGCGTCGGTTCATGGACGGCTCTCCTCGGCATCGGGCCAGGTGATCAGGTCGGTGGGGATCTCGTCGTCCAGGCGGCGCGTCTCACGCGGTGCGAGGACATGGGTGCGGAGCAGCTCGGCGGCGACCAGACGGGCCACCTCGACGGCGCCCGGCGGATTGAAGTGGGTGTTGTCCTGCTCGGTCGCCGTCCAGTTGAAGTACGTCTTGGTCGCCTCGGGGCCGAGCCGCTGCCACAGCGCGAGCGACAGCGCCTCGATGTCGAGGAGCGGCACGTCGGAGGCGCCGGCCACCTCGCGCATCGCCGCCGGGTAGGCGCCGTGGGTGCGCAGCGCGGTGCCGTCGGCGCCGAACTTCCGCCGCTCCACGGAGGTGGCGAGCACCGGGAGGGAGCCGCGGGACCGCGCGGCCTCGACGAAGACCCGCAGGTTGTCCTGGTAGGTCGTCCACGGCTCGGTGTAGCGGGCGGGGTCGGCGACCTTCGCGTCGTTGTGGCCGAACTGGATCAGGAGCAGGTCGCCGGGGCGGAGCGCCGTGAGGATCGCGTCGAGCCGCCCCTCGTCGAGGAAGCTCTTGGTGCTGCGCCCGTTGACGGCGTGGTTGGCGACCCGGACGCCCCGGTGCAGGAAGAAGGGGAGGGCCATGCCCCAGCCGGTCTCGGGCGCGGCGTCGGCGTACTTCTGGGCGGCCGTCGAGTCGCCCGCGATGAAGAGGGTGCGCATGGGGGGACGTCCTTGGGAACGGGCCGGGGATGCCCCGGCCAGGGCGAGCGCGAGGCCCGCCCCGGCCGTGACCACCGCGCGGCGGCCTACGCTCACGGGTTCTGCTGCTTCCACTCGGCCTGCGCCTTGTTCAGCTGCTCGGCGAGGTCGTCGAGGAACTCCTTGGCGGAGGTCTTGCCGAGCAGGACCTTCTGGAAGCCCGCCTCGTTGTCGGACTTGGAGATGTTGTTCCAGTCGGTCAGGTAGTACGGCAGCTGGACGATGGTCGTCCTGCCGCTGAACAGGACCTCGGCGGCGAGCCTGGTCGGCTCGGCCTCCTGGATCCACGGGTCCTTCGCGGCCTCGGTGTTGGCCGGGATGGCGCCGGCCGACTTGTTCCACTTGCTGTTCGAGGCGTGCGAGGCGGCGAACTCGATGAACTTCCAGGCGGCGGCCTTGTTCTTGCTGGAGGAGAAGAGCCCGAGCCCGTCGACCGGGTTGGAGACCTGGACCCGGGTGCCGTCGTCCAGGGTCGGGTTGGGGATGCCCCGGAACTTGTCCGTGCCGAGCGCCTTCACATGGTCCTGGTAGGAGCCCAGGTTGTGGTTCAGCATGCCGATCTCGCCGCTGTCCCACTGGGCGACCATCTTGGTGAAGTCGTTGTTGACGTCGGCGGCCGGGGTGGTCTTCTTGAACAGAGCGGCGTACTTCTCGAGCGCGGCCACGTTCTTCGGGTCGTTGACGGTGGTCTTGTCGCCGTCCCAGAAGCTGGTGATGCCGCTCTGGCCGTACATGGCGTCCAGGGCCTGCGCGATGGAGCCCGCACCGCCGCGGATCGTGTAGCCGAAACGGTTCTTGTCCTGCTGGGTCAGCTTCTCGGCCGCCGTGTAGAACTTCGACCAGGTGGTGGGCTCGGGCAGGCCGGCCGCCTTGAACAGGTCGGTGCGGTAGTAGAGCACGCCGTTGCTCGCCGAGGTCGGGACGGTGAACAGCTTGCCCTGGCCGCCGGCCGACTTCACGCTCTCGACCATGCCGGCGTTGAGCTTGCCCTTGAGGGAGCTGCCCTCGATCCGGGCGTCGAGCGGCTCCAGGGCGTTCTGCGCGGCGATCCCCGCGAGCATCGCGGCCCCGACGCCGCCCACGTCCGGCAGGCCGTCGCCCTGGATCGCGGTGTCGTACTTGGACTGGACCTCCTTGGAGGCGATCCCGACGTACTCGACGTCGATGTCGGGGTTCGCCTTCTCGAAGTCCGCGATGATCTCCTTCCAGACGTCGGTGCGGACACCGCCGTTGTTGTCCCAGAAGGTGATCTTTCCCTTGCCCGATCCCTCGGTGCCCTTGTCGCCGCCCGCGCCGCTGCCGTCGTCACCGCAGGCGGTGGCGGTCAGGGCGAGGACACCGGACAGGGCGAGGGCGAGGGCGGCTCTGCGCCGTCCGCCGGGGAAGATGGTCATCGTCGGCTCTCTTCTCTCGGGGTGTTGCGGGGTGTGACGGGGGATGGGGACGTGGGGGAGCTCATGGGGTGGTGACGCGGAAGGCGGAGAACACGGCCGTCCCGGCGTGTTCCGCTTCCGCGGGCGCCCCGGCGAACAGGCCGAGCAGCGCGCCGACCCAGCGCCAGGGCGTGGCGGCGAACTCGGGCCCGAGACGGATCGGGTCCTCGGCGTCGCCGGAGTCTTCCGCGTCGTCGGTGGTGTACGAGAAGCGGCAGCGCGCGTCCGCCGTCACCTCGATCCGCAGGCGGACCCGGTCGCCGGAGACGGGCACCGGGTGCGCCGCGTCCCGTTCGCGGTCCGCGTTGGCCGGCGCGAAGCGGTGCACGAGCCGGACGGTGCCGTCCGGGGCGCGTTCGAGACCGATCCACGCATACGCGTCGCCGAGGACGACGAGCCCCGCGCGGGACCCGGCCGCCGTGGAGTCGAGCCGCAGCCCGACCTCGACCACGAGGGCCCCGGCGGGCAGCCGCTGGGTGAGGACGTGCGGCACGCCCCGCAGATCGTCGACGCGGTCCGTACGGACGCAGCCGAGGCGCAGTCCGTCGCCGGTGTGCTGACTGGCCCAGCCCTCACCCGGGTTGGCGGTCCACTGCCACTGGCGGCCGAACCGCCCGCCGGGAAACGTGTCGTCGACGGCGGGCCGCGCGGGCGGCTGCTCCGGCAGGTCCGGCTTCCGGTGGACACGGACCGGGGAGCCGTCGTCGCCGAGAACCGGCCAGCCGTCCGCGTCCCAGCGCATCGGCTGGAGGTGGACGATCCTGCCGTGCGCGCCCGACTGCTGGAAGTGCAGGAACCAGTCCTCGCCGCGCTGGGTGCGCACCCAGCCGCCCTGGTGCGGCCCGTTGACGTCGGTGTCGCCCTGCGCCAGGACGGTCCGCTCCTCGTACGGGCCGAGGAACGACCGCGAACGGAACGCGCCCTGCCAGCCGGTGGCCACCCCGCCGGCCGGGGCGAGGATCCAGAACCAGCCGTCGTGCCGGTACAGCTTCGGGCCCTCCAGGGTGAACCAGCCCGGTATCAGGTCGGCGTCGACGAGGACCCGGCCCTCGTCGAGCACCTTCGAGCCGTCCGGGCTCATCCGGTGCCCGACGAGCCGGTTGTTGAAGCCGGCACGGGACTTGGCGAAGGCGTGCACGAGGTACGCCTCGCCCGACTCCTCGTCCCACAGCGGGCAGGCGTCGATGAGCCCGAGCCCCGACTTGACCAGGTGCGGCGCCGTCCACGGACCGCGTACGGAAGGGGCGTTGACCTGGAAGATCCCGTGGTCGGGGTCGCCCCAGAAGATCCAGAACCGTCCGTCGTGGTGCCGGAACGAGGGCGCCCACACCCCCCGGTCGTGCCGGGGCTCGGTGAACGCGGCGGCCGGTTCGAGCCGTTCCAGGGCGTGGCCGACGAGCGTCCAGTTGACGAGGTCCCGGGAGTGCAGCAGCGGCAGGCCGGGGGCACGGCCGAAACTGGACGCGGTCAGGTAGTAGTCCTCGCCGACCCGCAGGACGTCCGGGTCCGACCAGTCGGCGGCGAGGACCGGGTTGCGGTACGTGCCGTCGCCGAGGTCCCCGGTGACGGTCGCCGCGCTCATGACGCCACCGCCTTGCGGACCAGGGCCGCGGCCGCGTCCCGGTCGAGGCGGCCGTCGGCGACGACGGTCACCACCCGCCGTACGAAGGTCTCCCCGTCCGCCACCGCGAGCCGTTCGCCGTGGGCCAGGGAGGAGCCGACGCCCGGGTACTCGGCGGCGCGGACGAACCACGGGTCCTCACGGGTCCGCGCGGTCGCCCCGGCGAACACCAGGGTCCACCCCTCGCCGGCGAGCGCCACCCAGTCGGAGCGCACCCCGTGCACCGCCTCCTCGCCGTCGGCGTCCGCCCCGAACACCGCCGGAGCCGTCGCCTCCTTCGGCGCGCGCCAGAAGAAGCCGCCGTACGCGGCACCCGGCCGGCCGTTCGTCGCGGGACTGCCGACCGAAAGATCCCGCCCCGACACGTTGGTGAGGGAGAACGTGAGGTCGAGCGCCCAGGCGGAGTCGGTGAGCGCGGTGGCCGCCACCGTCCGGTGCTCCCGCAGGAGCCGCTCGCCGCCCGCCGTCCAGCTCAGCTCCTCCACGAATCCGTCCGGGTCGCAGAGCTTGAAGCCGTCGTGCCGCTGCACCCCGTGGTTGTCGAGCGCGACGGAGCCCCGGTCGCGGACGAAGGTGCGTCCGCCCCAGAAGTTGTGTCCCTCGACATCGGGCACGGCGACGCCCGCCCCCAGGTGGTGCGGGTGGTCCTCCGGCACCGTCTCGGTCACCGGCCGCCCGCCCAGGGTGGTGACGGGGTGGAGGTAGGGCCGGGGGGAGTGGTCGAGGGCCAGCTCGGGCCGGGTGAGGTACTGGGCGACGGCGCGGCCCGCGCAGCGCAGGACCGTCGGGGACTCCTGGGTCATCGGACCTCCGCCCGGATCGCCGGCGCCCAGGAGGCGCCGAGTTCGGAGAACAGCCGGAGCGTGTCGGCACTGGCGTCCACCAGGGCGTCGACGCCGTCGACGACCCGGCGCGGCGCGCTCTCGCCCGGCTCGGTGTGCCACTGCCCCTCGGGGATCCCCGCCGGGTCGGGAGCCGTCCGTACCGCCTCGACGACCCGCATGAACGCGCCGGTCTCCGCGGGCGGCACCCACAGCGGCTCGCCGTCGGTGACGTGCGCGACCAGGTTCTCCAGGAGGTCGGTGCGCCCGTACTCGGTCTCCACCGGGCCGTGTCCGGCACGCTGCACGAGGACCCGGTCCTGCCGGTACCAGAAGGTGATCCGGCCCTGGCTGCCGTGCACGATCACATACGGCTCCGAGGACTTCTCGGCGCACAGCGTCGCCGCGACGGTGACCTGGGTGCCGGCGGAGGTCACGACCCGTACGGCCGAGGTGTCGTCGGACTCGATGGCGTTCGCGTGCAGCAGCTCGGTCTCGATGTGCTCGACGTCCTGGGCCCGGGTGGAGCCGGAGAGCGCGAGCGCGGTGGCGACGGCGTGCGCCAGCGGGTTGGTGAGCGCCCCGTCGACGACGTCGGCCCCGCCGAGCTTCCGGTGCCCCGCCCAGGGGGCGCGCCGGAAGTAGGCCTCGTCGCGGACCCAGGCCCCGGCCGCGCCGACACCGAGGAGTTCGCCGATCGCGCCCTCCTCGACAAGGCGGCGGATCGCGGGCACCGCGTGGGAGCCGAGCGACTGGAAACCGATCTGGCAGGCCACGCCGGCCGCCTCGACCCCGTCGGCCATCCTGCGGAACTCCGCGAACGACGGGGCGGGCGGCTTCTCCAGGAGGATGTGCGCCCCGTGCCGGGCCGCGGCGAGGGTCATGTCGGTGTGGGTCTGGATGGGGGTGCTGAGGACCGCGATCCGGGCGCCGGTCGAGGCGAGCAGCGCCTCGAAGTCTGCGGACTGCTCCGGGTCTCCGATGCCGTCGAGCTCGGCCGCGTCGAGCGGGCGCAGTTCGCAGACCCCGGCGAGCCGGACGAGCCCCCGCTCTTCGAGGCGGCGGATGTTGAGGAGGTGGCTGCGGCCGTGGCCGCGGGCGCCCGCGAGGACGACCGGCAGCGGGGCCCGGCTGGTGACGTCGTTCATGTCTTCCTTGTTCGTGTGGGGGAGGCTCATCCCTTCACCGCCCCGGCGCTGAACCCGGTGACCAGCCACTTCTGGATGAAGCCGAAGACGATGACGACGGGGACCGCGGCGATGACCCCGCCCGCGGCGAGTGCCCCGAGGTCGACGCTGTCGGCGCCCATGAGGGTGTTGAGACCGACCGGGATCGTCTGCTTGTCCTGACTGCTGAGGAACATCAGGGCGAACAGGAAGTGGTTCCAGGCGTGCACGAAGGCGAAGGAGCCGACGGCGACCAGACCGGGCCGGAGCAGCGGCAGGACGACGATCCGGAAGGCGGAGAAGCGGTTGCAGCCGTCGACCCAGGCCGCCTCCTCAAGGGAGTACGGCACGTTCCTGATGAAGCCGCTGATGAGGATCATCGACAGCGGGAGCTGGAAGACGGTCTCGGCGATGATGACGCTGCCGAGGGAGTTGATCATCTTCAGCTCGGCGAAGATCTGGAACAGCGGGACGAGGAGCAGGGCGCCCGGCACGAACTGCGAGCAGAGCAGGGCCAGCATGAAGCCCTTTTTGATCCTGAAGTCGAAGCGGGCGAGCGCGTATCCACCGGCGAGGGCGACGACGGTGGTGCTGATGAGCACCGCCACGCCGATGAGCAGGCTGTTCTGGAAGAAGATCCCGAAGCTGCGCTCGTTCCACACCTTCTCGAAGTGCGCGGTCGTCATCGGCCAGGGCAGGAGCGAGGTGGAGCCGGCGGGCCGGACGGCGAAGAGCAGGATCCAGTAGAAGGGGATCAGGGTGAAGAGGAGGTAGATCCCGAGGGGCAGATAGATCTGCCAGCGGGGCACCTCGTCCCAGGCGCGGTGCCTGGTGCGGCCGGCTGCGGGTGGGGTCCGGTCGGGCGGCGGTGCCGCCTGCGCGGCCGGGGCGGCCGGGGCCGGGCTGAGGGTGGACTCGGCTGTCACTTGCCGTCGCCTCCGAACTTGCTCAGGCGCAGATAGACCATGGAGCAGAAGAGAAGGATCACGAACGCCACCGTGGTGAGGGCGGAGGCGTATCCGAAGTTGTGGGCGTCGACGCTGGTGTGGGCGATGTACAGCGGCAGGGTGGTCGTCTCGCCCGCGGGGCCGCCGCCGGTCAGCGTGTAGAGGAGGTCGACGTTGTTGAACTCCCAGACCGCGCGGAGCAGCGTGGAGAGGACGATCGCGTCCCGGATGTGGGGCAGGGTGATGTGGACGAACTGGCGGATCCTGCCCGCCCCGTCGACCTCGGCCGCCTCGTACAGGTCCTTCGGTACGGACTGGAGGTCGGCGAGGATGAGGATGGCGAAGAACGGCACTCCGCGCCAGAGGTCGGCGATGATCGCCGCGGGGAACACGGTGGCGGTGTCGGAGAGCCAGGACGTGCCGTACGTGCCGATGCCCATGTCCGCCAGGTAACGGCTGATACCGGTCTGGGAGTTGTAGAGCAGCACCCAGATCGCGGAGGTGAGCACGCCGGAGACGGCCCAGGGGGAGAAGACGAGGGCCCGGCCCAGGGCGCGGCCGACGAAGGTCTGGTTCACGATGAGGGCGAGCGCGAGACCGAAGAGGAGCTGGAGCGTCACCTCGACGACGACCCACTTGAGGCTGAAGCTCAGGGTCCCCCAGAAGTGCGGGTCGTCCGTGAAGATCCGGGTGAAGTTCTCCAGGCCGGCGAAGCCGTTCCGCCAGGGCTTCGTGGGGTTGTAGTGCTGGAGGCTGTAATAGAAGACGCTGATCACCGGGTAGGCGATGAAGCCCAGCATCAGCAGTCCGGCGGGGGCGATCAGCAGGTACGGAAGTCGGCGGGGGGCCGCTCCCGTGCGGCGGCGCCCCCGTGCCGTGACGGCTTGGGGCGGTGGGGTCACAGCTGAGGCCATGACGGCGGCTCCGTTCTCGGTGAAGCGCTTCGCGAACGACGTTCGAGATTTCGGACAAGGTGGGTCGGGTGGGGCTGATGGGGCGGTTACCGCTGGAGTGCGGGGGCGGGTCTCAGCCCGCGTACGGATCGGGGGTGGTCCCCGGCCTGGCCAGGAACTCGAAGTCGCAGCCGGTGTCGGCCTGGGAGATCTGCTCCATGTACAGCGCGCCGTAGCCGCGCTCGTACCGGGCCGGCGGCGGTGTCCACACGGACCGCCGGCTGTCCAGCTCCTCGTCCGTGACGTGCAGATGGAGGGAGCGTGCCGCGACGTCGAGGGTGATCGTATCGCCCGTACGGACGAGGGCAAGGGGTCCGCCGACATGGGACTCGGGCGCCACGTGCAGCACACAGGCCCCGTAGCTCGTCCCGCTCATCCGGGCGTCGGAGATCCGCACCATGTCCCGGACGCCCTGCTCCAGGAGGTACCGGGGGATGGGCAGCATGCCGTACTCCGGCATTCCAGGACCGCCCTTGGGGCCGGCGCCGCGCAGCACGAGGACGTGCTCGGCGGTGATGCCGAGCGCCGGATCGTCGATGGTCCGCTGCATCGAGCGGTAGTCGTCGAAGACGATCGCGGGACCGGTGTGCTTCAGCAGCCGCGGCTCGGCCGCGATGTGCTTGATGACCGCGCCGTCCGGGCAGAGGTTGCCGCGCAGCACCGCGACCCCGCCCTCGGCGGCCAGCGGCCTCGACCGGACGCGGATCACCTCGTCGTCGTGGACGAGCGCCCCGTCGAGCTGCTCCCGCAGGGTGGCGTGGGAGACGGTGGGCCGGTCCAGGTGCAGCACGTCGGTGAGCCGCGAGAGGAAGCCCGTCATGCCGCCGGCGAAGTGGAAGTCCTCCATCAGGTACTGCCCGCCCGGACGCAGGTTCGCGAGGACCGGAACCGTCCGCGCGATCCGGTCGAAGTCGTCGAGCGTCAGCTTCACCCCCGAACGCCCCGCCATCGCGATCAGATGGATCACCGCGTTGGTCGAACCGCCGAGCGCGAGCACCGCGGCCACCGCGTCCTCGTACGCCTCCCGGGTCAGCAGCCGCGAGAGCCGCAGGTCCTGACGGACGAGCTCCACGATGCGCAGCCCCGACGCGGCGGCCATCCGGTCGTGACCCGAGTCCACCGCGGGCACCGAGGAGGCACCCGGCACGGTCACGCCCAGGGTCTCGGCGGCGGCGGTCAGCGTGGACGCCGTGCCCATCGTCATGCAGTGGCCGGGGGAGCGGGCGAGACCGCTCTCCAGCTCCGCCATCTCGCAGTCGCCGATGAGCCCGGCCCGCTTCTCGTCCCAGTACTTCCACATGTCCGTACCGGAACCGAGGGTCTCGCCCCGCCAGTGCCCCGGGAGCATCGGACCGGCCGGTACGAAGACCGTCGGCAGGTCGACCGAGGCCGCGCCCATCAGGAGCGCCGGGGTCGTCTTGTCGCAGCCGCCCATGAGCACGGCCCCGTCCACCGGGTAGGAGCGCAGCAGCTCCTCCGTCTCCAGGGCGAGGAGGTTGCGGTAGAGCATGGGGGTCGGCTTCTGGAAGGTCTCCGAGAGGGTGGAGACCGGGAACTCGAGCGGGAAGCCGCCGGCCTGCCACACGCCCCGCTTCACGGCCTGCGCGCGGTCCCGCAGATGGACGTGGCAGGGGTTGATGTCCGACCAGGTGTTGAGGATCGCGATGACCGGCTTGCCGAGGTGCTCCTCGGGGAGATAGCCGAGCTGCCGGGTGCGGGCGCGGTGACTGAACGAGCGCAGCCCGTCCGTGCCGTACCACTGGTGGCTGCGGAGCTCCTCGGGCCGCATCGAAGGCCGGTCCTCGGGGGTGTGCGTGCTCATGCCGACCAGCCGGCGGCTATCGCGGCGACCTCGGCACGCTCGCCCTCCGGGAGTTCCCGGCTCGGCGGGCGGACGGCGCGGCGGCACAGGCCGAGCGAGGCGAGGGCCTCCTTGACCACGGTCACGTTGTCGGCGCTGCCGTTCGCCGCGCGCAGCTCCTCGAAGCGGCGGATCCGCTCCCACACCTTCATGGCGGCCGGGTAGTCGCCGGCCCGCAGGGCGCCCAGCATCTCCAGGGAGACCGCGGGGGAGACGTTGACCAGGCCGGAGGTGAAGCCGGTCGCGCCGCTCGCGAAGTACGCGGGGGCGTACGGCTCGGCGAGGCCCGCCACCCACACGAACCGGTCGAGGCCCGCGTCCCTGGCGAAGCCGGCGAACCGGGCCGCGTCGGGGACCGCGTACTTCACGCCGATGACGTTGGGACAGGCGGCGCCGAGCTCGGCGAGCCGGGCACCGCTCAGGAGCGGGTTGCGGATGTAGGGGACGACGCCGAGCTCGGGGACGGCCTCGGCGATGGCCCGGTGGTAGTCGACCCAGCCGCTCTCGGAGACGTACGGGTGGACGGGCTGGTGGACCATCACCATCCCGGCGCCGGCGGCGCGGGCGTGCCGGGCGGCCTCGACCGCCGTCGGCACGTCGTGGCCGACGCCGACCAGGATCGCGGCCCGGTCGCCGGCCTCCTCGACGGTCACCTCGGTGAGGGAGCGGCGCTCCTCGGGGGTGAGGGCGTAGAACTCCCCGGTGTTGCCGTTCGGGGTGAGGGTGCTGACCCCGCCGTCGAGGAGCCGGCGCAGCAGCGCCCGGTGGGTGGCGGTGTCCACGGTGCCGTCCTCGGCGAACGGGGTGACCGGGATGGCCACGACGTCGGCGAGGGCGGTCCTCAGGGTGTCGAATTCGATGCTCACGTGCTGCTGCCCGCTCATTCGCTGTCCAGGGGGGAGTGGGGGAAGGCGCGCTCGACGAACGAGGCGATGTGGTCGTGTACGGCCCGGCCCGCCCCGTCGACGTCGCCCGCGGTGGCCAGCCGCAGGATCTGCTCGTGCTCCGCCGCCTCGCGCTCCCAGGAGGGGACGGCGGCCCAGGCGACCGTCGAGACGAGCGCGGCCTGGTCGCGGACCTCGTCGAGCATCCGGCCGAGCAGCGGGTTGCCGCAGGGCAGGTAGAGCGCGCGGTGGAAGTCGCGGTTGGCCAGGGACCGTTCGGCCGGGTCCTCGGCCGCGGCCGCCCGGCGCAGGGCCTCGTCGGCCGCGTCGAGCGGGGCGCGGGAGGCGACGGCGCGGCGGACCGCCTCCGGCTCCAGGAGCAGTCGTACGTCGTAGACGGCGCGGGCCATGTCCGCGTCGACCATCCGGACCGTGACGCCCTTGTACTGGCTCATCACCACGAGTCCGCTGCCCGCGAGGGTCTTGAGCGCCTCGCGGACGGGGGTCTTCGAGACCCCGAAGCGCGCGGCGAGTTCGGTCTCCACGAGCGCCTGGCCGGGTCTGAGTCCGCCGGTGAGGATGTCGTGCTTGATCGCTTCCAGGACGTACTGGGTGCGGGAGGGGATGGGACTGGGGGCGAAGGACATGGGGCGCTCTCAGATCTCATGTATCGCGTCTCATATATGACGTACGAAGTGCAACGGGCATGAAGCTATGGGGGCGTTCGTGTTTCGTCAATGCTTCGCGCAAGCGTTTTCTATGCTCGGGCTCCTGGAGAGAGGGGCTGGTTCACCGTTTTGTTTTCTGGGATAACTATTCGGGGCCCCTGCCGCCCCTCCCACCCCATCCCCCAAGGACCAGCATGAAGTTCACCGACGGCTTCTGGCTGATGCGCGAGGGTGTCCACGCCTCGTACGCCACCGAAGTCCGCGATCTGCGCCAGGAAGCCGACCGCTTCACCGCCCACGCCTCCGTCAAGAGGGTCGAGACCCGCGGCGACACCCTGAACTCGGCCCTCCTGACCGTGGAGTGCCACGCCCCCGCCGAAGGCGTCATCGGCGTCCGCGTCACCCACCACGCCGGCACGGTCCACCGGGGCCCCGACTTCACGCTCGACGGCTCGGGAACGGGCGCGGGCACGGTCCGCACCGACGGGCCCGTCGTCGAGCTGGCCTCCGGGCCGCTCCGGCTCCGTCTTGACCGCTCGGCTCCCTGGACCCTGGAGTTCCAGGACGCCGGAGGACGTACGCTCACCGAGGCCGGCCGCAAGGGCACCGCCTTCGTCACCACCCCCGACGGCGCCCACCACATGGCCGTCCAGCTCGCACTCGGCGTCGGCGAGCAGATCTACGGCCTCGGCGAACGCTTCACCCCCTTCGTGAAGAACGGCCAGAGCGTCGACATCTGGCAGGCCGACGGCGGCACCAGCAGCGAACAGGCCTACAAGAACATCCCGTTCTACCTCTCCTCACGCGGCTACGGCGTCTTCGTCAACCACCCCGGACGCGTCTCCTTCGAGGTCGGCTCCGAGGCCGTCGGACAGGTCCAGTTCAGCGTCGAGGACCAGACCCTCGAGTACCTGGTCGTCGCCGGCCCCACCCCCAAGGAGGTGCTCGCCCGCTACACCGCCCTCACCGGACGGCCCGCCCTGCCCCCGCCGTGGTCCTTCGGCCTCTGGCTCACCACCTCCTTCACCACCCCGTACGACGAGGCCACCGTCACCTCCTTCGTCGACGGCATGGCCGAACGGGACATCCCGCTCTCCGTCTTCCACTTCGACTGCTTCTGGATGCGCGAGTACCAGTGGTCGGACTTCCGCTGGGACCCCGAGACCTTCCCCGACCCCGAGGGCATGCTGGCCCGGCTCAAGGCGCGGGGGCTGCGCGTCGGGATGTGGATCAACCCGTACATCGCCCAGAAGTCGGAGCTCTTCGCGGAGGCCGCCGCCCGGGGCCTCCTGGTCCGCAGACCCAACGGCGACGTGTGGCAGTGGGACCTGTGGCAGCCCGGCATGGCCCTCGTCGACTTCACGAACCCCGAGGCCAGGACCTGGTTCCAGGACAAGCTGCGGCCCCTGCTCGCACAGGGCGTCGACTGCTTCAAGACCGACTTCGGCGAGCGCGTCCCCACCGACGTCGTCTGGCACGACGGCTCGGACCCCGAGCGCATGCACAACTACTACGCCCAGCTGTACAACCGGACCGTCTTCGACCTCCTGGAGAAGGAACGCGGCACCGGCGAGGCCGTCCTCTTCGCCCGCTCCGCCACCGCCGGCGGCCAGCAGTTCCCCGTCCACTGGGGCGGCGACTGCTGGGCCTCCTTCGAGGCCATGGCCGAGTCCCTGCGCGGCGGCCTCTCGCTCTCCCTGAGCGGCTTCGGCTTCTGGAGCCATGACATCGGCGGCTTCGAGGGCACGCCCGAGCCGGAGGTCTTCACCCGCTGGCTCGCCTTCGGGCTGCTCTCCTCGCACAGCAGACTCCACGGCAGCGACTCGTACCGCGTGCCGTGGCAGTTCGGCGAGGAGGCCGTCGAGGTCGCCCGCCGCTTCACGCGCCTCAAGCACCGCCTCATGCCCTACCTGTACGGGGTGGCCGTCGAGGCCCACACGACCGGCGTCCCCGTCATGCGGCCCATGCTCCTGGAGTTCCCCGGCGACCCGGCCTGCCGGACCCTGGACCGGCAGTACATGCTCGGCCCCGACCTGCTCGTCGCCCCCGTCCTGACGCCCGGCGGCGAGGTCGGGGTGTACGTCCCGGCGGGGGAGTGGACCCACCTCCTCACCGGCGAGACGGTGACCGGCCCCTGCTGGCGCCACGAGACCCACGCGCTCGACAGCCTCCCGCTGTACGTCCGCCCCGGCGCCGTCCTCCCCCTGGGCGCCGACGCCACGCGCCCGGACGGCGACTGGCTCGACGGCCTCACGCTGCTCGTCGCCCCGGGCGGCGCACCCGACACGACGACCACGGTCACGGTCCCGGACCACGGCGGCGCCCCGGCCGCCACGTACACCGTCAGTCATACGGAGACGGGTCCCCGCGCGACGGCCGCGGGTACGGACCTGCCGTACGGAATCGAGCCGCTGACGGGAAGTCTCGACGCATGAGGAAGGGGCCCTCCGGACGATGCCGGAGGGCCCCGGGGGGCGTGTTGTGGCGCCCGACTAGAACAGGGTTTCGCCGGGCGTGTAGCCCCAGCCGCTCAGGAAGCGGTCGGCAAAGGCGGCGGTGCCGTTGAGCGAGCCGAGACCGGCGTAGAAGTAGACGTTTCCGGCGGTGTCGCGGGCCAGGAGGTCGGCCTTGCCGTCACCGTCGACGTCGCCGGGCGCCGAGATGCCGTCGTACTGGTTCCAGCTCCAGCCGATCCTGACCCGGGGCTTCGGCGTCGCGCCGGGACCGGTCTCGTAGAGGTACAGATCACCGGCGGGGGTCCGGGCGAGGAGGTCGGGCACTCCGTCGCCGGTGAGGTCACCGGGCGCCAGGACGGTGTCGTAGTCCTTCCACGGGACGTCACCCGGGATGGTGACCGGGCTGCCCACGGTGCCGTCGGCCTGGATCGCCCTGCGCTGGAGCGTGCCGTCGGTCAGCCGGGTCACCATGTCGCGGGTGCCGTCGCCGTCCATGTCCGCGCTCACGGCCATCTTGTCGACGGTTCCGAAGCCTGGGTCGACGGTGCGGGGCCAGCGGAAGAACGTCTCGGTCGGGTCGCCGGGGAAGAAGCGGAGGCCTCCGGAACTGTCGACGGCGTAGAGGTCCTCGGCGCCGTCACCGTCCACGTCACCCGCTCGCGCGAGGTGGCGCATGCCGCTCCAGTCGGCGTTCCAGCCCGCGCCGACCTTGCAGTACAGGGCCTTGAGCACATGGGTCGAGTGGCCCCCGAAGTGGCGGTACAGGCTGCCGTCGGCGCCACGGCGCAGCATGTCGCCATAGCCGTCGGCGGGGTTGTTGCAATGCGTCCAGGTGGCGGCGCCGCGGTAGGGGTAGTGGTCGGAGAGGGACTCGCGGGGCAGCGCGTCGGCGACGACGTTCTTGAAGTGTGCCTTGCTCACGAAGATGTAGTCGTACTTGGACTCGGTGAGGGGGTCGCTGTCCCTGAGGACCGTGGCCTCTCCCGAGCGGCAGTGGCCGGCCGGCGGGTTCAGGGTCTGGCACTCGGGTGTGACGTTCTGGGGATCGGTCTCGTCCGTCTCCAGGAACTGACCGGTGCCGCCCGAGTGGCTGTAGAAGGGGTTCAGCAACGAGGTCATGGGGCTGAGGCGTGGATCGGTGTACCACGCCCTGTTCTCATCCAGAGCCCAGTGCTGGGCGTTGAAGTCACCGCCGAGGACGACCGGAATGTCCGCATCGATCCACGGCTGGACGAAGCCGGCGAGCTTCTCGGCCTGCTTGATCCGAATGGTGTCGTTGTACGAGGACAGGTGCACGGAGCATGCCCGCGTCTTCCGGCCCTGGAGCTGGGCCTCGATGCACGAGGACCGCCAGGTCTTGTCGGGCGCCTCGGTCCCGGTCGTCAGATTGAGATCGTCCAGGGCCGTCACTGGTCCCTTCGCGATGACCGCATTGCCGAGGGGGTACTCCTTGTTGAAGGCCGTCTCACCGTTCGACCTGCACAGGTCGTTCGTCCCGTCCTGTTCGAGGGAGATCAGTTCGGCGAAGGAGCCGCCGCCGTAGCCCAGGGGCTTGAGCACCTTGAGGAGCTCGTCGTACTGGGACCTGCACACCTCCTGGAGGAACAGGATGTCCGGGTCCCATGCGGTCACGTGCTTCTTGACGAGGTCGACGCGCACCTGCACCGCGTCCCTCTGGGCGGCCGTGCCACAGGGAGTGTTGAGGTCGTCGTTGCCCCCGCAGATGTTGTAGCTGAGGAAGCGCAGTGCCGAGGCGGACTTCGGTGAGACGGTGTCCGCGGACGCCGGGGTGACGAGGCCACCCAGCATCGTCGCCGCGAGCAGGGCGACGATGAGCGCACGTAGGCGCGTCATATGACTTTCCTTCTTTCGGATCTCTCTGGAGATTGATGCGAGAGGAGCCTTATGATCGCACGTCAGTTCTAAGGGGGATGTGTGGAGGAATCGTGATCGCGCCAGGTCACGCCCCGTGGGAGACGTCCTGGTAGGGCGAGCGGCCCGGCGCTTCGCCGCGGCCCCTGCAGCCGAAGCCGGGGACCCCGGGGCGAGTGACACGTAGGGTCGGAGACATGGCGAAGGATCGGATACTGCGCAGTACCGCGCAGCGCAAGAACGACGTGCTCGACCGCCTCGGCAAGGAGGTGGACATCTGGGTGTCCTCGGCGGCCGCCGACGGGACGCCGTATCTCGTACCGCTGGCCTTCCACTGGGACGGCGCGGACATCTGGCTCTGCACCCGGCTCACCAACCCCACCGGGCGCAACCTCAGCACCGGAGGACGGACGCGGCTCGCGCTCGGGGACACCCGGGACGTGGTGCTGCTCGACGGCGAGGTGACGACCCTCGCCGTCGCGGACGTACCGACGAAGGCGATCGAGGGCTTCGCCGCCAAGTGCGGCTGGGACCCGCGCGGTTCGGCCCCCGCGTACGTATGGTTCCGGGTCCGGCCGACCGCCGTGGAGGCATGGCACGAGGAGCCCGAACTCGCCGGCCGCCACCTCATGCGGGACGGCGTCTGGACGGTCTGAGCCCGCCCCTCCGGGGAGGCGTGATCCGGGAGCTCGGCACCGAAAGGTCCGGTGCCGGGCTCCCGGGTCGGTCCCGCCGGTCCCTCGGCCGGTGAGGCCGATGCAGAGGAGGCCGGCGATGCGCCCCGATCGGCGAGGTGGCGTCGGCGGCCGTGTCAGCCACTGCCTTCCTCGCCCGCTGCCTCGGTGGTCACCAGCGCGATGTACTCCAGGCGGACGGCGAAGACGGTGTGCCCCGTGGCCGCGGTGTGCGACGCGCAACAGGCCGCGCCGCTCCAGGGCCGCGGTGTCGGCTCCGACTCCCATGCGCACCCGCCGTCCATGCAGCGCGCGGTCATGGTGAGTTCGGACTCCGGTCCGGGGTGCCCGCCCATGCGGTAGACCGGCGTGACGGTCACCGCCGCCGTGGTCACGGCCGCTCCCGGAGTGCCGGCCTCGGCTCGTCGTGCGGGTGGTTCCGGATCTCGACCCGGAAGTCTGCCGCCGCCGAATGGTCGTGCGTCCGGAGGGAGTACCGCTCCCGCTCGGCCGCGATCGCGCACGTCGCGCAGCCCGGAGCCGGCACGGCGGGCGGCAGGGGATCCACAGAGAGGACCACCGGAGGCTCCGGAAAGGTCTGCCGTGCGCGGGGCGCCGCCGTGACCGGGGTGGTGAGCACGCGGATCAGCGCGCGCTCGCCCTCGGTCGGCCGGCGCAGCTCGGCCGGTGCCGCCGTCCACGCGGTCCCCCCGCCGGGCCGTTGCAGGTGGACGAACTCGCCGTCCCAGGCGGTCACCTTCCCGAGGCGGGGCTTCCCCTCGGGTGTGTCTGCCGCCATGTACGTCCCGAGGTCGGGGACCGGGCCTGGACAGTCGCTTGCGGGCATGGTCATTCCTCTCTGTAGCGAATCCACTACCGGGAGGCATCAGCGTGACCTACAGTCGATATGCCTTCAACGTACGAGTTATGGAGGAAGAGTCGTGGTCAACCGCAAGGTGCTGGACCCGGACAGTGGTCCGGAGGCCGCGTATGGGGCGCGTTTACGCAGGTTGCGGGAGGAGCGGGGCTGGACGCAGGAGGAGCTGGCCAAGCGGACGGGGTACTCCAGCAAGCACGTTTCTGCCGTCGAAACTGGTCGTAGATCTTCAACTCTCGGGTTTTCGAGAACTCTTGACGAAGCGTTCGGCCTGGCTGAATCCGATCAGTCGTGCGAGCGTGAGTGGCAGAAGCTGCGGCATGGTGTGCTTCTGGAGGGCTTCCCGGAGTACGTGCATCAGGAGCGGCGGGCCGCTGAGATCCGCGTGTTCGACATCGGGATCATCCCGGGACTCCTGCAGACACCCGAGTACGCAGAGGTTCTCGCGGCCAGCTCCGTCTTGCGCGGAACCATCACGGCAGAGCAGGCCGCCGAGCGCGTGGCGTTCTTGGCCGAGCGCCAACAGGTTCTGGAACAGCAGCCACCGCCGATGCTCTTCGTCGTGATGGACGAGAGCTGTATCCGCCGCTTGGTCGGTGGCCCCGACATCATGGCTGCCCAACTCGACCGAGTCGTGGAGTTGGCGGCAAGCCCCTGCACGGTCCTCCAGGTGGCCCCGTTCGCCATAGGGGAGAGGCGCTCTCTCAACCTTCCCGTGAACCTCCTGACCCTGCCCGACCGATCCGTGCTCTCCTATGCGGAATCGCAGGCCCAGGGCCACTTGGAGCGGGAGAACGGAGCCGTGTCGTCCATGCTCAGGGTCTACCATCAACTCGCGGCGGAATCGCTCTCCCAGGCGGACACCGTGGCCATGATCAAGGAAGTACGAAAGGGCATGCTGTGACGACCGAGTCCCCCCGCTGGTTCAAGTCTTCCTACAGCGACAACGGCGGTACCTGCGTGGAGGTCGCCCACAACCTCGTACCCGCGCTCGGAGTCGTCCCCGTCCGTGACTCGAAGGTCCCGGCCGGGCCCGTCTTCTCCGTTTCCGCCGCCGCCTTCACCGCGTTCGTCGAGTCGGTCAAGGTGCGGCGGCCCGGACTCTGAGGGCGGCCGGCCGGGTCAGCGGTAGTCGTCCGGGTGGCCCTGCATCCACGTGTTGATGAAGTCGCGCGTGCCGATGAGCAGCTTCTCGTGCTTCTTCAGGTTCTCGTAGGAACTGTCCCCGGCCAGTGCCTTGTTGAGCTCGGTCATCTTCTGGATCGGCTCGGGGAAGTGTCCGGGTCCCTTGGGGTCGGCCTTCATCGCCCAGTCCAGTTCCTGGAGTTCCTTGTGGACGCGGCCGAGGAAGTAGGAGCAGTCGGTCGAGCAGGAGTCGTAGAGGGTGGCCTGCAGGGTGGCGAAGGCGTCACGGACCTTCTCTCCGGGGGCGGGGGCGAGCTCGCCGGTCGTGGTGGCGGGCGCCTCGGGCGCGGTGGTGGGCTCGGTCGTGGTGGCCGTCGCCTCGGGCGCCCCGGTCGTGGCCGCCGCCCCCGCGCCCGCCGCCGGACGGTCGGGCTCAGGGGTCGTACCGCAGGAGACGGTCAGGGCAGCCAGAGTGACGGCGACCAGCGCGGCGCGTCGTACGGACGTCTTGTCGAACATGTGGAGCCCTCCCCGGCGTCATGGACCCGGCGAGCCTATCCCGCACGTGATCAGGGCCCGGCACCGGAAGGCTTCGGTGCCGGGCCCTGAGGTGTCCCGCCGCGTCGCCAGAAGACCGGCGGGACACCCCGTCGTCGCGCTTCTCCGGACCCTCAGCCGGAGAAGGCGACGTGCGCGAGGCGCACCTGCCCGCGCAGCTCGACGCGGAGGTCCGTCACGTCCCGGACGTGACAGGCCGCCCCCGCGGTGGTGTAGGCGTAGGGGCCGTCCGTCGGCCCCACCGTGACGCGGGCGAGGACGGTCGTCCCGTCGGCCCCGGAGAATGTCACCTCACCCGTCCCCGAGGCCGTCACCGCGACCTCCGTGACGCCGTCGCCGAAGTCGCACGCGCGGTAGAGCAGGGTGCCGGGCGTGTCCGGGGCCGCCGGGGCGACCGCGTCGCCGGAGACCTTCGTACGGTCCACGATCACCGTGCCCGACTGCTCGTCGTAGTCGGCGGCCTCCAGGCCGGCCTCCAGGACGGGCCGGGGGCCGGGCGCGGTGCCGGTCAGTTCGATCCGGACGGTACGGTGCGCCTCCGCGCTGGACGGCCCGGCCCGGAACTCGTACGTCCCCGGCTCCACCGTCCACCGCCCGTGCGCCACGTCCCAGTACGCGAGCGCCGACAGCGGCACCGTGAAGGCGAGCGACGCCGAGGCGCCCGGCGTCAGGTGGATCCGCTCGTGGGCGACGAGTTCGCGGTGCGGGCGCGGCACGGAGGGCGCCACCGCGCGCGCGTACACCTGGACGACCTCGTCGGAGGCGACGGTGCCGGTGTTGGTGACGGTGCAGGAGATCCGTACCTCCTCGCCGTCGACCGCCGCCGTCAGCCCCTCGTACCGGACGGTGGTGTACGTCAGACCGTGGCCGAACGGGAAGAGCGGCGTCCCGTCGAAGTACAGATACGTCTGCCGTCCCCCGATCACGTCGTAGTCGAAGAGATCGGGCAGGTCCGCGTCGGACGCGTACCAGGTCTGCGGGAGCCGACCCGCCGGGGAGACGTCACCGGCCAGGACCCGGGCCAGCGCCGTGCCCGCCGCCTGCCCGCCGTGCGCGGTCCACAGCAGGGCCGGGAGCGTGGCGGCGGCCTCCGGCACCGCGTACGGGTAGGAGGAGACCAGGACGAGGACGGTCCGCGGGTTCGCCGCGTGCGCGGCGCGCCACAGCCGGTCCTGGTGGGCGGGCAGGGCGAGCGTCGTACGGTCCTCGGTCTCGCGGCCGTTGACGTGCGGGTCGTTCCCGGCGACGACGACCACGACGTCCGCCCCGGCGGCGGCCCGCGCGACCGCGTCCTCGCCCCGCTCGACGGTCTCGACCGAGAACACGTCGGCGGATGCGCGGTCGGCGGCAACCTTCACGCCGTCGGCGGCGACAGAGACGTAGCCACCCGTTCCCAGGTGCCGGAGGAGGTGCCCTTCACCGTGGTCCGCTTCGCCACCGTGGTTCCCCGTGCCTTCCAACCGGAAGGTCTCCTGGACGACCCAGCCGCCCGGCTCGTCCGCCGAGGCGCGGACGAACCCGTCCTCGGCGACCGACAGATACCGGCCGTCGGGGGCGCGCAGGGTCAGCACCCCGTCGCCCCAGTCGATCAGGGCCAGTTCCGAGCCCTCGGCGTCGGCCGTGAGCGGCGAAAGGTCGGTGCGGCCGGTGATGAGCGCCGGGTCGAGCGCGCCCTCCACACCCCGTACCGGGCCGGCCGCCCCGCTCTCCGGCACCCGCAGCAGCGCGCCGGAGGCGGTACGCAGCCGGATCCGGTCCACCCCCTCGGCGAAGGTCACCCGGTCCGCGCCGAACCGCTCCCGCAGCCCGTCGAGCGGCGAGGACCGGTGAAGGAGCGCACCGCTGTACCAGTCCAGCTTGCAGGCGTCACCGAGCAGCCCCACCACGGCGATCCGCTCCGGCCGCCCGAGCGGCAGCAGCGGCCCCTCCTCGCCCAGGGGCTCGTTCCTGAGCAGGACGACCGCCGCCTCCGCCGCCTCCAGGGCCAGCTCCCGGTGCTCGGGAGTGTCGAACCGGTCCTCGTCCCCGTACGGGCCGGAGTCGGGGTCGAACTCGCCGAGCAGACACCGCACCGTGAGCTGCCGCCGCACCGCCCGGTCCACGTCCTCCGGGCCGATCAGACCGCGGTCGAGCGCCCCGCGCAGCCGCTCCAGGACGATCGAGGCGTCCGTGCCGTGGTCGGTGAAGGAGTCGACCCCGGCCCGCAGCGACGCCGCCAGAGCCTCCTCGTGCGTGGCGAAGTACCCCTGGGAGTCCGCGAGGTTGGACGGCGCGCCCGCGTCCGAGCAGACGAACAGCTCCTGGTCCGTCCAGGCCCGCAGCTCGTCCTCCAGGTACGGCGAGAGGTGGTTCGGACGCCCGTTGACCAGGTTGTACGCCGGCATCACCCCGGCCACCGCGCCCGCCTCGACGGCGCCGCGGAAGGCCCGCAGGTCGTACTCGTGCAGCACCCGGGGCCGTACGGAGGCCGAGGAGGTGTCACGGGCCGTCTCGTTGTTGTGCGCGAGCCAGTGCTTGAGGACCGGCGCCGTGCGCCAGTACACGGGATGGTCGCCGCGCAGTCCCCTGGTGTACGCGGTGGCGATCGCGGAGGTCAGGGCGGGGTCCTCCGCGTACCCCTCCTCGCCGCGCCCCCACAGCGGGTTGCGGAGCAGGTTCACCGTGGGCGCCCAGACGTTCAGGCCCGCCCGGTCGTCCTTGGCGCGCATCGCCCGCACCTCGCGGGAGACCGCCTCGCCCACCCGGCGCACAAGCTCCGGGTGCCAGGTCGCGCCCAGGCCCACGGACTGCGGGAACACCGTCGCCGGGCCCAGCCAGGCGACGCCGTGCAGGGCCTCCTGGCCGGTGCGGAAGGCGTCGAGGCCGAGACGGTCGACGGCGGGCGTGAACTGGTGCAGCAGGGCGAGGCGTTCGTCGGCGGTGAGCCGGTCGAGCAGGTCGTCGACGCGCCGGGAGACGGGAAGGGCCGGGTCACGGAAGGGCGGCCGGTGTGCGGTCACGTGCGAGTCCCTTGGCAGAGGAGTGTGTCGTCAGGACGAGGATTTCGAAGCGCTTCGATGCTCCGGCCGGAAGGAACGGGTGTCAAGGCGTGCGCGGCGATCATTTCCCCTTCGGGGAAAGGTGCTTGGCGCGGGTGGAACGGTCGTGGGAACCCCGAGATTCTTGGGAACGACTCTTGCCGCGCCCGTGACGTTCACTTAACCTCGCAGCAATATCGAAGCGCTTCGACTCGAACCGTCGACGGCGCCCGGGGTTCCGCCCCGCCCGCACCACCTCCACCACCGCAGCCGGCCGGCACCTCGACGGTCGCCGTATGTCCTGGCGCGTGCCATGAAGGGTTGACGCAATGACGCCGAACGCCGTCTCCACGGGCTCCCCGAGATCCACCCCGGGCCGGAGCGACTCCGGGCAGAGCCGGAGGGGCTTCCTCGCCTCCACCGCCGTCGCCGCCGCCGCGGTGGCCGGTGGCGCGCCCCTGCTCGCGGCCTGCGGCGGCGGTGGGACGGACACCGGGAAGAAGGACGGCACCACCACCGGCAAGGATGCGGCGAAGCTCCTCCCCGCCTTCGTCGCCAGCACCGTCGTCGCCCCCGACATCGCCCCGAAGAACGGCTCGGCGGCCGGTTTCACCCGCGCCATCCCGAGCGCCGAACTGAAGACCTCCGTCGACGCCAAGCGGGGCAAGGGCGGCGCCCTCACGATCATGGCCCCCTTCTGGGGACCCCCGCCCGCCCCCGACAACCCGTACTACAAGGCCATGAACGAGGCCATCGGCGTCCGCGCCACCTGGCAGAACCAGGACGGCAACGTCTACGACCAGAAGCTCGGCGCCGTCCTCGCCTCCAGCGAGATACCCGACGTGGTCGTCGTCCCCGGCTGGAACCTCGGCGGCAAGATCCCGAGCGCGATCAACGCCAAGTTCGAGGACCTCGGCCCGTACCTCTCCGGCGACAAGGTCAAGGCCTACCCGAACCTCGCGGCCATCCCCACCGACGCCTGGCAGCGCTCCCTCTTCGGCGGCCGGCTGCGCGGCCTGCCCATGCCGGCCTCCTACGTCACCAACATCGCGCCCTTCTACCGCAAGGACCTCTTCGACGCGAAGGGCTGGCAGCTGCCCAGGAGCGCGGACGAGTTCCTCGCCCTCGCCAAGGAGATCACCAGCGCCAGGGCGAAGGTGTGGGCCTGCGGCGACCTGACCTGGACCGCCTACAACATGTTCGGCGTCCTCCCCGGCAGCGACAAGGCACTCGGCTGGCACCTGGTCGACGGCAGGATGATCAACCGCATCGAGACCCCCGAGTACCTCGAAGCCATCGAGTGGACCCGCAAGCTCTACGACGCCGGGGTCGTCCACCCCGACGAGAAGACCCAGAACCAGGGTGACACCGGCAACCGCTTCACCGCGGGACAGGTCCTCATCTACAACAACGACCTCTCCCACTGGTACGCCAAGACCTCCGAACAGACCGCCCAGAACCCGGAGTTCGCCATGGCCGCCATGGACATCCCCGGCCACGCCGGCGGACTCCCGAAGCTGTGGGCCACCAACCCCGCCAACATCTGGGCCTTCGTCCGCAAGGGCAGCTCCAAGGCCGTGATCGAGGACGCCCTCGCCGTCGCCGACTTCACCGCCGCCCCCTACGGCACCAAGGAGCGGATGCTCACCGACTACGGAGTCGAGGGCGTCCACCACACGGTCAAGGACGGCCTGCCCGTCAAGACCGACAAGGGCAACCAGGAGGTCAGCAGCTCCTTCCTGTTCGTCGCCAGCCCCGCCCCCTACATCGCCCACCCCGACACCCCCGACGTCACCCGGGCCATGATCGAGTGGCAGCAGCGCATGGGCGCCGTCACCTCCAAGTCCTCCTTCTACGGCATGACGGTCATCGAGCCCTCCCGCTGGACCGGCCTCATGAACGACTTCGAGCAGCTGGAGAAGGACATCGTCCGCGGCCGCAAGAAGGTCTCCGACATGCAGCAGGCCGTCTCCGAGTGGAAGACGAAGGGCGGCGACGAGCTGCGCGACTGGTACCGGAAGCTCCTCGACGCCAACGGCTCCGCGGCGAGCTGACGGTGAGCACGCTCGACACCAGGAAGGCGGACCCGGCCGGGCGGGCCACCGCCGGCCGGCCCCCGCGCGGCGACCGCCGCCGGGACCGGAGCCGTACGGACGGGCGCGTCCCGCTCGGCCGGCGGCTCCGGCGCGACCGGACCCTCCTCCTCATGACCGTCCCGGCCCTCCTCCTCGTCGTCGTCTTCAACTACATCCCGATCCTCGGGAACGTGGTCGCCTTCCAGGACTACGACCCGTACGTCTCCACCAACGGCGTCACCGCCATCCTGGAGAGCCCCTGGGTCGGCATCGCCCAGTTCGAACGGGTCTTCTCCGACCCGGGGTTCTGGCACGCCGTCGAGAACACCCTCGTCCTCTTCGTGCTCCAGCTGGTGCTCTTCTTCCCGGTGCCCATCGCGCTCGCCCTGCTCGTCAACAGCGTGCTCCGCCCCCGGGTCAGGGCGGTCGTCCAGGCCGTCCTGTACCTGCCGCACTTCTTCTCCTGGGTCCTCGTCATCACCGTCTTCCAGCAGATCCTCGGCGGCGCCGGCATCATCGCCCAGACCCTCCGGCAGCACGGCCACGAGGGCTTCGACCTCATGACCGACCCGGAGATCTTCAAGTTCCTCGTCACCGCCGAGGGCATCTGGAAGGACGCGGGCTGGGGCGTCATCGTCTTCCTCGCCGCGCTCGCCGCCGTCAACCAGGACCTCTACGAGGCCGCCGCCATGGACGGGGCGAACCGGTGGCGCCGCATGTGGCACGTCACCCTGCCCGCCCTGCGGCCCGTCATCGCCCTGCTGCTCGTCCTCCGCGTGGGCGACGCCCTGACCGTCGGCTTCGAACAGCTGCTGCTCCAGCGCGACGCCGTCGGACCGGGGGCCGCCGAGGTCCTCGACACCTTCGTGTGGTGGACAGGACTGCGCAGCCAGGACTTCAGCTACGCGGCCGCCGCGGGACTGATCAAGGGAGTCGTCGGCCTGGTGCTCGTGCTCTCGGCGAACAAGGCCGCCCACCTCATGGGCGAGCAGGGGGTGTACCGGAAGTGAGCAAGGACCGCACCGCGTGGTGGGCGGCGCCCGCCCGCCCCGTCTGGGAGGAGCCGCCCGGCAGGGCCGGACTCGCGGCCAAGGGCACGGTCCTGGTCCTCGCCTGCCTCGCCGTCCTCTTCCCGCTGTGGATCGTGGTGGTGACCAGCCTCTCCTCCAAGAAGACGATCACCGAGACCGGCGGTCTCGTGGTCGTCCCGAAGGACATCACCTTCATCGCCTACCAGGAGCTCCTCAGCGGCGGACAGGTCACCCGCGCCGCCGTCGTCAGCGTCCTCGTCACCCTGACCGGCACCCTCTTCTCCATGGCCGTCTCCATCCTCTGCGCGTACGGCCTCTCCCGGCCCGGCTCCCTCGGTCACCGCTTCATCCTGCTCACCCTGATGGCCACCATGTTCTTCGGCGCCGGCCTGATCCCCACGTACCTGCTCGTGCAGACCCTCGGCCTCACCGACAGCTATCTCGCGCTGATCCTCCCCAGCGCCATCAGCGTCTTCAACATCCTCGTCCTGCGCGGCTTCTTCATGGGCGTCTCACCCGAACTCGTCGACAGCGCCCGCATCGACGGCGCCGGAGAGCTGCGGATCCTCTGGCAGATCGTGATGCCGCTCTCCCGGGCGGTGATCGCCGTCATCACCCTCTTCTACGCGGTCGGCTACTGGAGCGCCTGGTTCAACGCCTCCATCTACCTCAGCGACCAGAACATGATGCCGCTGCAGAACGTCCTCATCCAGCTCGCCCAGAAGCAGGAGATCCCCGTCGGCCTCGGCCAGGCCGTCAAGGCCGGGAACCTCTCCGGGCTCGCCGTGCAGATGGCCGTCATGGTCCTCGCCCTGCTGCCGGTCGCCGTCCTCTCGCCCTTCGTCCAGAAGCACTTCAGGAAGGGCATGCTCACCGGCGCCGTCAAGGGCTGAGCGCCGCCGGGCAGCCCCGTCCGAAGCACTCCCACCCCCTACGGAGATTCCGATGCCGAGCCTCGACGACGTGACCCGCCCGCCCGGCCGCCCGCCCCGGATCCTGTACGGCGGCGACTGGAACCCCGAGCAGTGGCCCGAGGAGACCTGGGCCGAGGACGTCCGGCTCATGCGCCGCGCCGGCGTCGACTCCGTCACCCTCGGGATCTTCTCCTGGTCCCGCATCGAACCGACGCCCGGAGCCCGCGAGTTCGGCTGGCTCGACCGGCTCATGGACCTCACGCACGAGAACGGCATCGGTGTCGTCCTCGCCACCCCCACCTCCTCACCACCGCCGTGGATGGGACGGCTCCACCCCGAGACGCTGCCCCGCGACGAGGACGGCAGGACCGAGTGGTGGGGCTCGCGCCAGCACTTCTCCCACTCCAGCGAGGTCTACCGACGGTACGCGGCGGCGATCACCGAGGACCTCGCCGCCCGCTACGCCCACCACCCGGCCCTCACCATGTGGCACATCAACAACGAGTACTGCACCCACGACTGGGGCGACGAGGCCGCCCGCACCTTCCGCCGCTGGCTCCAGGACCGCTACGGCACCCTCGACGCCCTCAACACCGCCTGGGGCACCGACTTCTGGAGCCAGCGGTACGGCGACTGGGCCGAAGTCCTGCCACCCCGCCACGCCCACTACATGAAGAACCCGGCACACGTCCTCGACTTCCGGCGCTACACCTCGGACCAGCTCCTCGAGTGCTACCGCGCCGAGCGTGACATCGTCCGCCGCCACACCCCGCACCTCCCCGTGACCACCAACTTCATGCCGTTCTGGTCCGGTCAGGACGGCTGGGCGTGGGCGGCGGAGGAGGACCTCGTCTCCGTCGACGTCTACCCCGACCCGCGGGACCCGGCCGCGGGCCAGTACAACGCGATGATCGGCGACCTGACCCGCTCCCAGGGCGGCGGCCGGCCCTGGATGGTCATGGAACAGGCCGCCGGAGCGGTCAACTGGCGGGGCGTCAACCACCCCAAGCCGTACGGCCTCAACCGCCTCTGGGCCCTCCAGGCCGTCGCCCACGGCGCCGACGCCGTCTGCTACTTCCAGTGGCGCCAGTCCCGGCAGGGCACGGAGAAGTTCCACTCGGGCATGCTCGGCCACACGGGAGAGCGGGGCCGCGTCTTCCAGGAGACCGTACGCGTCGGCGAGGACCTCGCCCGGCTCGGCCCCCGCGTCGCCGGCAGTCGCGTCACCACCGACATCGCCGTCCTGCACGACTGGGACTCCTGGTGGGCCGGCGCCCAGGACGGGGCGCTCTCCACCCGGCTCGACCACGCCGAGATCGTCCGCGCCTGGCACCGCGCCCTCTGGGACGCCCACCTCCCCGTCTCCTTCGCCCACCCCCACCACGACCTCGGCGGCCACCGTCTCGTCGTCGTCCCGCACCTCTACCTCCTCGACGACACCGCCATCGAGAACCTCCTCGCCTACGTGCGCGGCGGCGGCACCCTCGTCTGCGGCTTCCTCACCGGCATCGCCGACCAGGACGACCGCGTCCGCCCCGGCGGCATGGACGCCAGGCTCCGCGACCTCCTCGGCATCGACCTCCTCCAGGAGTGGTGGCCCCTCGACGAGGGCGAGCACGTGGACTGCGGCCCCGCCACGGACGGCGCCGACACCGCCGGCCGGCCCGCCTTCCGGGGCACCCTCTGGTCCGAGGAGCTCACCCCCGCCCCCGGCGCCGAGACCGTCGCCGCCTACCGGGGAGGCGAACTCGACGGCCTGCCCGCCGTCCTCCGCAACGGCCGCGCCTGGTACGTCTCCACCCTCCCCGAACCCGAGGGCCTCCGCGCCCTCCTCGCCGCCGCGGCCCACGAGGCCGGCGCCCGGCCCGTCCTCGACGACCTGCCCGAGGGCGTCGAAGCCGTCCGCCGCGGCGACCTCCTCTTCCTCCTCCACCACGGCCGCGACCCGGTCACCGTGCCCCTGCCCGGCCGCCACCACGAGCTGCTCACCCGCACCACGGTCGAGGGGGCGGTGAAGCTGGAGCGGTACGGCGTCGCGGTCCTCGAGGACACCGGGCCGGTACCGGACGCCGCGGCCGGGGAGCTTCCGTGATCCACGGCACCTGGGAACCCGCGCCCGCGGCCCGCTGGGAGGACGCCTTCCTCACCGGGAACGGCCGCCACGGCGCCCTCGTCCACGGCGACCCCGTGGACGACCGGGTGATCGTCACCCACCACACCCTCGTACGGCCGAACAACCCGCCCGGCGCCACCGCGCCGCCCCGGCTCGCCGCCGCGCTCCCCGCCCTCCAGGACGCCCTGCTCACGGGGGCCATGACAGCGGCCGAACGGTTCACGGACGGGCAGCCGCTGCGCTGGGTGCGGCCCTTCCACCCCGGCTTCCTGACCCGCGTACGGAGCACACACGGCACCCCGGACGTCCCCGTGCGGCGGTCCGTCGACTTCACCACCGGGGTCGTCGCCTGCGTGAGCGGGGAACGGCGCAGCGAGGTCTTCGTCTCCCGCGCGGACGACGTCCTCGTCCAGTACGTCACCTCTCCGGGCCCCGCCGTCGAGATCGACCTCGACCACCGGCTGCCAGGCGTCCCCGCCGGCCTCGGCGCGGGACGCGGCGTCACCACCGCACGCGGGGAGACCGTCCTCACCCTGCGCGCCCGCTACCCCGAAAGCCCGCTCGGCTACACCGGCCTCACGCTGCTGCTCACCGACGGCGGCCGCACCACGGTCACGGCCGGCGGCGTCCGCGTCGAGGGCGCCGGGCAGCTGCTGCTCCTCACCCGGGTGTGGAGCCACGCCGGATCCGTCGGCACGGCCCGGGAGACCGAGGCCCTGCGGGCCCTGACCGGCGGCCGGACCTCCGCGGATCCCGCGGCGCATCACGCCCGGCTGCTCGCCCGCCACACCGGCCTGCACACCACCGCCTACCGGCGCGTCACCCTCGACCTCGGCGCCGACGAGACCGAGCGGGCCCTCCCCGGCTCCGCCCTCCTGCGCCGCCCCGGAAGCCCCGCCCTCCTGGAACGCCTCTTCGCGGCCGGCCGCTACCACCTGCTCTCCTCCTCCGGTACGCATCCGCCCCGCCTCACCGGGCTCTGGACCGGCGACTGGAACACGGCCTGGGCGGGGGCGTTCACCACCAACGCCAACCTCAACCTCCAGACCGCGTCCTCCGTCGCCGCCGACCTCCCCGAGGTGACGGCGGCCCACGCCTCCCTGGTGCACGGACAGCGGGACGACTGGCGGGCGAACGCCAGGGCGATCTTCGGCACCCGGGGCATCGTCGCCCCCTCCCACACGGACGGCGTCTCGGGGCACACGTACCACTTCAGCCGCGAGTACCCCCTCCACCTGTGGACCGCCGGCGCCGACTGGCTCCTCAAGCCGCTCCTCGACGACGAGGAGACGAACGGCGGACGGGACCCGATGACCTCGGCCGCCCTCGCCGAACTCGCCCTCTTCTACGAGGACTTCCTCACCCGCACAGGACCCGACGGACGGATCGCCGTCGTCCCCTCCTACTCCCCGGAGAACCGTCCGCGCGGCGGGAGCTGGGGAGCCGTCAACGCCACCATGGACATCGCCGCCGCCCGGCACGCCCTGCGGGCGGCCGCCGACCGCGCGCCGGCACGGGACGCCGACCGCCTGCGGGCGCTCGCCGACCGACTCCCGGAGTACCGGGTCAACGAGGAGGGGGCGCTCGCCGAGTGGGCCTGGCCCGGACTCGGCGACCGCTACGACCACCGGCACCTCAGCCACCTGTACCCCGTCTGGCCGCTCGACGAGATCAACCCGTACGACACCCCCGTCCTCGCCCGGGCCGCCCGGCGCGCCCTCGAACTCCGGGGCAGCGAGAACGACTCGGCCCACGGGCACCTCCACCACGGTCTCGTCGCCGCCCGGCTGCGGGACGCGGCCCGCACCGGCGCCGCCCTCGACCGCGTCCTGACGGGCGACTACTTCCACGACTCCCTGATGAGCGCGCACTACCCGGCCCGCGACGTCTACAACGCCGACGCCGCCCATGCCCTGCCCGCCCTCCTCGTCGAGGCCCTCGTGCAGTCCACGCCCGGCCGGCTCGTCCTGCTGCCCGCGCCGCCGGCCCGGTATCCGCGCGGCCGGCTCACGGGCGTACGGACCCGGTTCGGCGCCCGCCTGGACCTCAGCTGGTCACCGGGCGCGTACGAGGCGGTCCTCCGCCCGGACCGGGACGCGGAGATCGACCTCAGGACCCCGGCGGGGGCGAGCCGTCTCATCCTGCGCGCCGGGGAGGAACGGACCGTCGGATCCTGAGCACCGTCGTGGTGGGGCGCGTGCGGTCAGTTCCTCGGTTCGCGTGGGGCGGGCGGGCCCGAGCTGTCTCGTACGGTCAGTTCGGGCGTGAGGAGTTCGACCCCCACGGCGTCCGCCGCCCCCTCCGGCCGGGTCAGGCGCGCGATGAGCCGCTCCACCGCCCGCCGACCCAGCTCCTGCGCCGGGATCGCCACCGAGCTGAGCGCCACCGAGGCCTGCACGGCGATCTGGTCGGCGCAGACCGCGACCACCGACACGTCCTCCGGTACGGCACGGCCCGTGCGCCGCAGCAGCGCGAGCAGCGGCTCGACCGCCGTCTCGTTCTGCACGACGAACGCGCTCACCCCCGGCCGCTCGTCGAAGATCCGGGCGAGCACGCCCGCCACGGCGTCGTGCCCGCCCTCGCACGGCCGGTGCAGCAGGCTGACGCCGAGCTCGGAGGCCCGGTCGCGGAGCCCCCGCAGGGTCCGCTCGGCGAAGCCGGTGTGCCGCGCGTAGACACCGGGGGCCTCACCGATCACCGCGATCTCCCGGTGCCCGAGACCCGCCAGATGCTCCACGCACAACGCTCCGGCCGCCGCGAAGTCCAGGTCGACGCAGTTGAGGCCCGTGGGATCGGCGGGCATGCCGACCAGGACGGCCGGCGGCCCGGCGGCGCGGAGCACCGGCAGCCGCTCGTCGTCGAGCTGGACGTCCATCAGGATCACCGCCTCGGCGAGACCGCTGCCGGTGACCCGGCGCAGCGCCGATGGGCCCTCCTCACCGGTGAGGAGCAGCACGTCGTAGCCGTGGGCGCGGGCGGCGGTGGCGACGGCGACCGCGATCTCCAGCATCACGGGTACGTACATGTCGGTGCGCAGCGGCACCATGAGCGCGATGATCCGCGAACGGCTGCTCGCGAGGGCGCGTGCGCCCGCGTGCGGCTGGTAGCCGAGCTGGTCGATGCTGGCCCGCACCCGCTGCCGGGTGGGATCCGAGATGGGCCGCTTGCCGCTGAGGACATAGCTCACCGTGCTGGCCGACACTCCGGCGTGCCGGGCGACCTCGGCAAGCGTGACCATCCGTTCTCCCCGCGGGCCGTGACTGAGGTGAATCGCTTCGACGACTCCCGTCGAAAGCTGTCGAACCACTGCTGCGGCGGCTCAGCGAGACCGTAACGCGACCGTGTTGACCTGTCCAGAGAGACGACCCAAGAAGATCGAAGCGCTTCGACGTCGAGGCGTTCCCGTAGTACGTACGGAGACAGGAAGCGGAGTTGCTCAGGGACGCAGGAGGACCTTGCCCGTGTCCGGGTCGCCGCCGCCCACCAGGGCGAGCGCCTCGCCGAACCGTGCGAGCGGGAACTCGTGGGTGACCAGCGGGGCCGGGTCGAGCAGCCCCAGGGAGAAGGCGCGCACCGCGTCGGCCCAGGCGGCGGAGGAGGCGCCGAAGACGCTGCGGACCTCCAGCTGGCTGACGGACAGATGGACGGGGTCGATCCCGGTGGCCCCCGCCGTGAACATGCCGGTGAGCACCACCCGTCCGCCCCGGCGGGCGAGGAGACAGGAGGAGGCGGCCGTGGTGGGCGCCCCCGCGGTCTCCACGACGAGGTCGAAGCGCCCGGTCTCGCCCTCCGCCTCGCCCGGGGTGAGCGCCCGGCTCGCGCCGAACTCCAGGGCCTTGGCCGCCCGCTCGGCGCGCGGGTCCACGACGGCGAGTTCGGCGGGGGAGGAGGCCGCGAGCCACTGGGCGGCGAGCAGTCCGAGCGTCCCGGCGCCGACCACGGCGATCCGCTCACCGGGGCGGGGCTGCCCGGCCCGTACCGCCGCGGCCACCACGGCGGCCGGTTCGAGCAGGGCCGCGGCCCGGAGGTCCGTCCCGTCCGGCAGGGGGTGCAGCAGCCTCGCCGGTACGAGGAGGTGGTCGGCGAACGCGCCCGGTTCGGTGAACCCGGTCTCGGCGTACCCGGCCGTGCACAGACTGGTCTCGCCGTACCGGCAGCGCTCGCACCGGCCGCAGGACCGGAAGCCCTCGCCGACGCACGGCCTGCCGAGGAGCGCGGGGTCGACCCCGGCGCCGACCGCGTCCACGGTGCCGGACCACTCGTGGCCGGGCACCACCGGATAGCTGACGTAGCCGGGGGCCCGGCGGCCCTCGTACAGCTCGCGGTCGCTCATGCAGATCCCGGCGGCGGCGACCCGCACCCGTACCTCGCCCGGACCGGGCACCGGGATCTCCCGCTCGATCAGCCGGTGGGTGCCCGGCCGTTCGACGAGGACCGCGCGGCTCACGGCCGGGAGCCCGGCGCTCACTTCGGCTGCCTCTTCTCCCAGCCCTCGGCCCACAGGTCGAACCGGGCCTGCTGCTGGGGGAATTCGGCGGCGGCGTCGGTGTCGAGTTCGACGCCGAGTCCGGGGGCGTGGGAGACGGTGAAGCAGCCGGTCTCCGGGTCGACCTCGGGAGCGCCGCGCACGATCTTCTTGATCTCCGCGTCGGCGAAGTCGTTGAAGTGTTCCAGGATCTTGAAGTTGGGTGTGCAGGCGGCGAGTTGGAGGGTGGCGGCGGTGAGGACCGGGCCGCCGACGTTGTGCGGGGCGACGAGGACGTAGTGGGTCTCGGCGGTGGCGGCGAGCTTGCGGGCCTCCAGGATGCCGCCGATGTGGCCGACGTCCGGCTGGATGATGTCGGCGGCCTGTGACTCGAAGAGTTCGCGGAACTCGATCCGGTCGTGGATCCGTTCGCCGGTGGCGATCGGCAGGTCCACCTTGCCGGCCACCTTCGCGAGGGCCTTGAGGTTCTCCGGCGGCACCGGCTCCTCCAACCAGGCGGGCCGGAACGGGGCCAGCTCACGGGCGAGCCGTACCGCCGTGGCGGGGGAGAAGCGTCCGTGCATCTCCACCATCAGCTCCGTGTCGGGGCCGATCGCGTCCCGCACGGCCTCGATCAGGGAGACCGCGTACCGGCTCCGTTCGTGGTCGAGCTCGTAGTGGCCGTTGCCGAAGGGGTCGATCTTCAGCGCCCGGTAGCCGCGCGCCACGACCTCGCGGGCCGCCGCGTGGTAGGCCTCCGGGGTGCGCTCGGTGGTGTACCAGCCGTTGGCGTACGCCTTGACCCGGTCGGTCACCTGTCCGCCGAGCAGCTGCCAGACGGGCACGCCGAGCGCCTTGCCCTTGATGTCCCAGCAGGCCATCTCCACGACCGCGATGCCGGACATGACGATCTCGCCCGCGCGCCCGAAGTCGCCGTACTTCATGCGCCGTACGAGATCCTCGACCGCGAACGGGTCCGAGCCGGTGATGTGGTTGGCCTCCGCCTCGCGCAGGTAACCGACGAGTGCGTCGGTGTGCCCCAGCATCCGGGTCTCGCCGACCCCGGTAAGACCCTCGTCCGTGTGGACCAGGACGTAGGTGAGATTGCGCCAGGGCGTGCCGACGACATGAGTGGTGATTCCCGTGATGCGCACGGTGGTTGCTCCCGGTGGGCGCGGACGAGTTGTTCGGGATACCGAATCACGTTCGGTGCATCGGCGCGACCGTAGGCAGCGGCCCGCCGGGGTGTCAATGGGAGTGCGTTCACCCGGGCTCTGTCGGAACCGTTGCCCGCCCTCGGCCGCGCCGCTAGTCTCTGTTCGCGATTTCGGTCGAGGTACGGAATTTCGAACGGGCAGAGGCGAGGTGGGGGATCCATGGGACGACTCGTTCCGGCGGTGACCAGGGCATTCGACATACTGGAGCTCTTCCTGGAGGGCGACGGGACGCTGTCCGCCCCCGAGATCACCCGCAGACTCCAGCTGCCGCGCACGACCACGCACGAGCTGGTCAGCACCCTGACCGCGCGCAGCTACCTGGTCCCGGTCCCGGAGCAGCCCGGCCGCTACCGCCTCGGTGTCCGCACGTACCAGCTCGGCAGCAGGTACGCCGAGCAGCTCGACCTCGCGGCCGAGGGTCACCAGGTCGCCCGCGAGGTCGTCGACACGTGCGGCGAGACCGTCCATGTGGCCGTCCTCGAGGACACCGACGTCATCTACATCGCCAAGGTCGACTCCACCCACGCGGTACGGATGGTCTCCGCGGCCGGCCGACGGCTGCCCGCCCACTGCACCGCCGTCGGCAAGATGCTGCTCGCCACACTGCCCGAGGCGGAGCTCGACGAGCGTTTCGAAGGCCGCGAGCTCACCGGCATGACACCCCACAGCCTCACGGACCCGGACGCCCTGCGCGCCGCGCTCGCGGAGATCCGGATCCTCGGGGTCGCCGTCGAGCAGCAGGAGTCCAACCCCGACGTCAGCTGCGTCGCCGCACCGGTCCGCGACCGCTCCGGCCGGGTCGTCGCGGCGCTCTCCGTCTCCGTACCGGCACACCGCTGGACGGAGGAGCGGGAGAACGAACTCACGGCCCTCGCGGTGAAGGGCGCGGACCAACTGTCGGAGCGGCTCGGCCACCGTGTGATGCGCTGAGGCGCGGGTCGGGGTCGGGGTGGTTGTGGCGGAGAGGGTGCCGGCGGCCGCCGCGGCCGCGTCGTCGTGGGCGAGGTCAGGCTTCCGCATCGGTGGCCCCGGCGCGTACGCCGTCCCCTTTCCGCTCCCGGGGGCGGCGCGTTCGGCTGACCGGGCCGAAGACCTCCCGGTCGTCGAGGAAGCCCTCCAGGGCGAAGGCCGCCGCGCCCCGGGTGACCGCGTTGTGGGGGACCGCGCTGCGCCGCAGGGTCGCCGCCCCGTGCGGCAGCGGAAGCGCGTGCCGGGTGACCGCCTCGTACGTGGCGCTCAGCAGGCGCTCGCCGAGCAGGTCGACGACCTGGTTGCCGAGGACGAGGACCCGGGGGTTGAGCAGATTGACCAGGTTCGCCACCGCCGCGCCCAGATGGCGCCCCGTCCGCTCGACGGCCTCGGCGGCCGCCGGGTCCCCGTCCGCCGCCGCGTGCGCGAGCGCGGCGACCGTTTCCGCGTCGTCGGGACCCGTCGCCCGCTCGTCGCCGGGGGCGAGTTCGCGCCAGGTCCGCGCGATCCCCCGGGTGCTGACGTACGCCTCCACACAGCCCCGGTTGCCGCAGGTGCAGAGCCGGCCGTCGATCGCGAGGCAGGTGTGGCCCCACTCTCCCGCGCTGTTGGTGAACCCCCGGTAGAGCTGGCCGCCGATCGCGATCCCGGCGCCGACACCGGCCCGCAGGGTGAGCACGACCAGGTCGTCCGCCTCCCGCCCCGCACCGAACCACAGCTCGGCGACGGTGCTGGCCCGCAGCGGGTTGTCGAGCCGGAGGGGCAGCCCGAGGCGTTCGTCGAGCAGGGCGCGCAGCGGTACCTCGTGCCAGGACCAGTAGGGCGAGAAGGAGGAGACCCCGCCCTCGTGCTCCACCATGCCCGGGACGCTGACGCCCACGCCGAGCACGCGCGCGCGGGGCACCCCGGAGACGCGCAGCAGTTCCTCGACGCAGGCGGCGAGCTCTTCGACGACGTCGGCGGGCCGGACGTCACCCGGGGGGAGCGGGCGTGCGACGGAGTGCCGGACCTCCAGGGCCAGGTCGAAGAGTTCGGCGTGGACGGAGGTCTCGGCGATGTCGACGCCGATGAGCGCGCCCCGGTCGGCGTTGACCGCGAGCCGCGCGCGGGGCCGCCCGCCACTGGAGTCCTCGTGGCCCGCCTCGGCGAGGACACCGGCCTCCAGGAGTTCGGAGGTCAGGTTGGCGACGGTGGCGAAGGAGAGACCGGTCGCCGCCGCGAGATCCTGGCGGCTGACGGCGCCGGACCCCGCGTAGAAGCGCCGCAGGACCTCGAAGCGGTTGAGACGGCGAATGTCCTGCGACGTCCGCTTGATCATGGCTGCTGTCCTCCGCTGGTACGGCCCGGGTGGGTCCCCGTACCGCGATCTTATTCAAAGGGTTGGAAGAAGGAGTGGACGGGATATTTACAACCGTTAGACGAACCCGTAGTCGTGCCGCTCCACCCGCCGACCGAGGAGGCCAGATGCAGCAGCTCAGGGCCGTGCCCTGCTCCCCCCTGCCCGGACGCTTGACGGAAGGTCCCGTCTGGGACACCCGGCGCCAGGAACTGCTCTGGGTGGACATCCCCGAGGGCCTTGTCCACCGGGCCGCGCTCACCGACGACGACGGCCGACCGGACCTCGCCCCCGTCGCCACGCTCCGGTTCGACCGGCCGGTCGGCGCCGCCCTGCCCTGCGCCTCCGGAGCCCTGCTCGCCGCGGCCGGCACCTCCTTCCTGCGCCTGGAGCAGGACCGGCCGGTCACCGAGGCCGTCGAACTCGCCGCGCCCGTCCTGCCCGACGACGGCCTGTCGCGCCGGATGAACGACGCCGCGGTCGACCCCGCGGGCCGGCTCCTCGCCGGGACGATGGCGTACGACGAGAGCCCCGGCGCGGGCGCCCTCTACCGCCTCGACGGCGACGGCCTCGTCACCCTCATCGACTCCGTCACCATCTCCAACGGCCTCGGCTGGAGCCCGGACGGCACCCGCCTCTACTACGCCGACAGCCCCACCGGCCGGGTCGACGTCTTCGCCTACGACGCGGCGAACGGCACCCTGAGCGACCGCCGCCCCTTCGCGGTCCTCGACCGGGGCGTGCCGGACGGCCTCACCGTCGACAGCGAGGGACGGGTCTGGGTCGCCGTCTGGGGAGGCGGCGAAGTCCTCGCGTTCACCCCCGAAGGCACCCTCCACGCGCGCGTGGAGGTCCCCGCCTCGCACGTGACGAGCTGTGCCTTCGCCGGGCCCGGCCTCGACGTCCTGGTGATCACGACGGCGACGGAGGGCCTCGACGAGGAACGCCGACGGGCGGAACCGGAAGCCGGCCGCCTGTTCGCCTGCCGCCCGGGCGCCACGGGCCTGCCCCAGCCCCCGTACGCGGACCGCTGACCCGCACAGCCGGAAGCCCCCAACTTCCGTACGCGGACCGCTGACCCGTACCGCCGCACGCTCGCCCGCCTCCGCACGCGCGCCGCTGCCCCGTACCGCCGGACGCCCCCAACTTCCGTACGCGGACCGCTGACCCGTACCGCCGCACACGCCCCGCACCAAGGAAGAAGCCGCGACACGCCATGACCGCCCCGCACCAGACAGCCGGCCCCGACGACGGCCCCCGAGCCGCCCTCGACGCCGGTGCTGCCGACGGCCTCCGTGCCGCCCTCGACGCCGCGCCCGTCATCGCGATCCTCCGCTCCACCTCCGCGACCCGTTTCGCCGAAGTCACCGACACCCTCCTGGCGTGCGGGGTCCGCGCCGCCGAGTTCACCCTCACCACCCCCGGCGTGCTCGACGCCCTGCGCGAGTACGCCGCCGACGCCCCGCCCGGACTCGCCCTCGGCGCCGGTACGGTCACCACGCCCGCCGAGGCCCAGGCGGCCGTCGAGGCCGGGGCCACCTACCTCATCACCCCGACCACCTCCACCGAGGTCATCGCGGAGGCCGTCCGGCTCGGCGTCCCCGTGCTGCCCGGCGCGTACACCCCCACCGAGATCCTCACCGCCTGGCGGGCGGGCGCCACCATGGTGAAGCTCTTCCCCGCCGCCACCGGGGGACCGGAGTACCTCCGTGCCGTCCGCGCCCCGCTGCCCCACGTCCCCCTCGTGCCGACCGGCGGCATCGGTGCCGCCGACGCGCCCGCCTACCTCGCCGCAGGCGCCACCGCGCTCGGCATCGGGGGCCCCCTCGTCGGGGACGCCTGTGAGGGCGGCTCCCTCGCCGCGCTCACCGAGCGCGCCGCCGCCTTCCTCGACGGGATACGCCGATGACGTCCGAGCCGAGGACGTCCGAGCCGATGGCCTCCGGCCCGGTCACGGCCGGCCCGACATCCGGCCCGATGACGTCCGAGCCGACCTCCCCGACGACGTCCGGAACTCCCGCGGCTCTCGTCACCCTCGGCGAGGCCATGGCCGTCGTCGCCGCCACCGAACCCGGTCCGCTCGCCACGGGCGCGGCCCTCCGCCTCGGCTGGGCCGGTGCCGAGGCGACCGTCGCCATCGGTGTCAGCCGCCTCGGCCACCGGGCCGCCTGGACCGGCCGGCTCGGCGACGACGCGGCCGGTGCGATGGTCCTCGCGGGACTCCGCGCCGAGGGCGTCGACGTCTCCGCCGCCCGTACGGACCCGGCCGCGCCCACGGGCCTCATGCTCCGTGAGCGGCGCACCGCCGACCGGCTCCGCGTCAGCTACTACCGCGCCGGTCTCGCCGGCTCCCGGCTCGCCCCCGAGGACCTCGACGAGAAGCAGATCACCGGGGCACGGGTCCTCCATGTCACCGGCATCACCCCGGCGTTGAGCGACACCGCCCGCGCCGCCGTCACCCACGCCGTCGCGCTCGCCCGCGCCGCCGGGGTCACCGTCTCCCTCGACGTCAACCACCGCGAACGCCTCTGGAGCCGCGCCGAGGCCGCCGAGGCGCTTGCCGGCCTCCTTCCGTCCGCCGACATCGTCTTCGCGGGTCCCGAGGAGGCCTCCCTCTTCGTGCCCGAGGACGAGCCCGAGCGGATGGCCCGCGCCCTGACCCTCCTCGGGCCGGGGCAGGCCGTGCTCAAACTCGGCGCGCGGGGAGCCCTCGTGGCCACCGGCGACGGCGCCCCGCACGTCAGGCCCGCCGTCCCCGTCACCGCCGTCGACCCCGTCGGCGCGGGCGACGCCTTCGTCTCCGGCTATCTCTCCGCCGTCCTCGACGGCTCCCCGGTGGAGGAGCGCCTCCGCCTCGCCGCGCTCTGCGGGGCCTTCGCGGTCTCCGTCCCCGGCGACTGGGAGGGCCTCCCGCGCCGCGCCGAACTGGGCCTGCTCGCGGCCCAGGACATCACGCGCTGACGGCGCCGCGCCCCCGTACCCGCATTCGGAAACACCAGGAACCCACACCATGAACCGTTTCTCCGGACAGACCGCCGTCGTCACGGGAGCGGCCTCCGGCATCGGGGCGGCCAGCGCCGCCCGGCTCGCCGCCGAGGGCGCGTCCGTGATCGTCTCCGACATCGCGGGCGACGCGGGCGAGGCCGTCGCCGCCGCGATCCGCGCCGACGGCGGCCGAGCCGCCTACGTCCGCTGCGACGTGGCGTCCGAGGAGGACTGGACCGCCCTGCGCGCCGAGACCCACGCCCGCTTCGGCCCGGTGAGCATCCTCCACAGCAACGCCTTCACCCACACCTCCGCCGCCGCCCACGAACTCCCCGTCGCCACCTGGGACCGGGAGATGGCCATCAACCTGCGGGCCCTGTACCTCGCCACCCGCACCTTCCTCGACGACCTGCGCGCCGAGCGCGGCAGCCTCGTCGCCACCTCCAGCGTGCACGCCGACTTCGGCCTTCCCGGTTACGCCGCGTACGCCGCCGCGAAGGGCGGCATGTGCGCCCTGGTCCGTCAGCTGGCCGTCGAGTACGGGCCCGACGTGCGCTTCAACTCCGTCCTGCCGGGCCCCATCCTCACCGACGTCTGGAACGACGTCGACGAGGAGGGACGCCGGCTCTCCGCCGACGCCACGGCCCTCGCCCGGCTCGGCCGCCCCGAGGAGGTGGCCTCGGCCGTCGCCTTCCTCGCCTCCGCCGACGCCGCGTACATCACCGGAACCAACCTGGTCGTCGACGGCGGCTGGACCGTGAAGAAGGAATCCAAGTGAAGATCACCTCCCTGCGCACCTACCTGGTCGCCCCGCGCTGGTGCTTCCTGCGCGTCGACACCGACGAGGGCATCACGGGCTGGGGCGAACCCGTCGTCGAGGGCCGCGCGCACACCGTGGCCGCCGCCGTCGAGGAGCTCTCCGACTATCTGGTCGGCCAGGACCCGATGAAGATCGAGGACCACTGGCAGGTCCTCACCAAGGGCGGCTTCTACCGCGGCGGCCCGGTCCTCTCCAGCGCCGTCGCCGGCATCGACCAGGCCCTGTGGGACATCACGGGCAAGGCCCTCGGCGTCCCCGTCTGGCAGCTGCTCGGCGGGAACGTCCGCGACCGCGCCCGCGTCTACAGCTGGATCGGCGGCGACCGCCCCGACGAGGTCGCCTCGGAGGCCCTGGCCCGTAAGAACGAGGGCTTCACCGCGATCAAGATGAACGCCTCGGCGCAGCTGCGGCTCATCGACACCCCCGCCGCCACGCAGGCCATCGTGGACCGCGTCGCCTCGATCCGCGAGGCCGTCGGCGACGAGTTCGACATCGCCATCGACTTCCACGGACGGCTCACCGCCCCGATGGCCCGCCGGGTCCTGCCGCTCCTGGAGCCGTATCTGCCGTTCTTCGTGGAGGAGCCGGTCGTCCCGGAGATGAGCGACCACATCGGCGACATCGTCCGCTCCACCTCCATCCCGATCGCGACCGGCGAACGCCTCTACTCCCGCTGGGACTTCAAGCAGGTCCTCGCCCAGGGCATCGCGGTCGCGCAGCCGGACCTCTCGCACGCCGGCGGCATCTCCGAGGTGCGCAGGATCGCCGCGATGGCGGAGGCGTACGACGTCTCCCTCGCCCCGCACTGCCCGCTCGGCCCGATCGCGCTCGCCTCCTGCCTTCAGGTCGGCTTCGCCGCGCCGAACCTGCTGATCCAGGAGCAGAGCCTCGGCATCCACTACAACACCGGCTCCGATCTGCTCGACTATCTGGTCGACCCGTCGGTCTTCCGGTACGAGGACGGGCACGTGGGCCTGCCCACCGGGCCGGGCCTCGGGATCGAGGTCGACGCGAAGGCGGTCGAGCGCGCGGCCGAGGCCGGGCACCGGTGGCGCAACCCGGCCTGGCGCCGCGACGACGGCTCGCTCGCCGAGTGGTAGCCGGGACAACCGGAAGGGGCGGGCTCGGATGCGAGCCCGCCCCTTCCTCATGGGGTGTGGATCAGCGGTGTGCGGATCAGCGGGTGCCGATCAGCGGTGGGCGAGCCAGCTCGCCGCCGGCAGCAGCCTGCTGTCGTAGTCGAACAGGGCCTGGTTCTCCCAGCCGTTGCCGGAGGAGGGGTCGGCCGGGTCCCAGCCGTTGCCGGTGACGGCGGTCCAGGCCGGCTCCCAGTAGACGACGCCGAGGCCGCGGCCGCTCGGGACCGCCTCCACGACGTTCATGATGTCCCGCAGCCAGGCCGACTGACCGGCAGGGCTCGCCGGGTAGCCGGCGACCAGCTCCGAGGACAGGTCGATGATGTTCTCGTGGGAGTCCTCGCTGTCGAGGCGGAACGGGTACGCGGTCTCCACGACGAGGACCTTCTTGCCGTAACGGGCCGAGATGTCGTCCATGTTCGTCTGCAGGGAGGCGAGGGCGCCGTGCCAGTAGCCGTAGAAGGACAGCGCGATCACGTCGTAACTCACGCCCTGTGCCCTGGCGTTGTCGAACCAGGTGCGGTACAGGGCGTTGTCGCCGCCGTGCGCGAGGTGCAGGGCGATCTGGGTGGTCGACGAGACCGTCTTGGCGGCCGAGATCCCGGAGTTGAGCAGCCCCGCCAGCTGGGACCAGTGGGACGTCGAGCCCTCGGGCCACAGCATGCCGGTGTTGATCTCGTTGCCGATCTGCACCATGTCGGCCGTGGTGCCCTGCGCCTTCAGGGCGTTCAGGACGTCGTACGTGTGGTTGTAGACGTCCGTCCTCAGCTGCGTGTACGAGTGGCCCTGCCAGGCGGCGGGCTTCGTCTGGGCGCCCGGGTCGGCCCAGATGTCGGAGTAGTGGAAGTCGACGAGCAGCTTCATGCCCTGGGCTTTGATGCGCTTCGCCGTGGCGAGGACCCGGGCCTTGTCGTTGTAGCCGTCGGCGGGGTTCACCCACACCTTGAGGCGGCCGTAGTTCGCACCCGCGTTCTTCAGGATGGCGACCGGGTCGCCCGTCGTCCCCGCGCTCGTGCGGTAGGTGCCGCCGAGGTCCTCGCTCTTCTTGAGGGTGGACAGGTCGACGCCCTTGACGGCGAGGCCGGTCGTACCGGAGGTGAACGTCAGGTCGTCCACGTTCAGCCAGTTGCCCGCCTTTGCGTCGGAGTTGACGCTGATCGTGCAGGCGCCGCCGGTCACGGTGACCGGGGTGACGATCCGTATCCAGGAGCTGGTCGTCACCGGCAGGTCCGTGCGCTGCTCCGCGGAGCCGCAGTTGCGCAGGGCCAGGTAGGCGGCGTTCTGGCCGCCGCCCGAGCGGACCCAGGCGCTGAGCGTGTACGTGCCGTCGGCGAGTCCGGTGAGGTACTGGTACGTCTCCACCTTGTACGCGGAGGCCGACCAGTGGCTCAGGCGGTAGCCGCCGCTGTGGCCCCCGGCCTCGGTGAACGAGGCGGCGTTCTGGCCGGCGGCCGAGTAGGTGGACCAGCCGGCCGGGGTGGCGGTCCCGGCGGCGTCGCTCTCGAACCCGGCGTTGGTGAGGGTGGCGGCGGCCTCTGCCTGCTGTGCGGCGGGCAGCGGGGCCAGGAGCAGGGCGCCGAGCGCGGCGGCGACGGCCGCGGCGCGCAGACGGACACGGCTTCTGAGGGGAGCGGGGTGCATCGTCGAGTCCCTTCGACGGTGGCGGACAGGTGAGTGGTGCGTTTCCTTACGGGGGGTGGTACGGCTCACCCGGGGGCGGCGCAGCGGGTGCGGGCCGCCCCCGGGGAGATCAGGGCCCCGGCGTCGGGCCGGGGGAGGGGTGGTGCGGTCAGGCGTCGAGGCGTACGACCCTGACGGCGCCGGCCGGGACGGTGATCCTGCCGACCGCCGGGGCGCCGTCGGCGAGGAGTTCCGTTCCGGTGCCGTCCAGCGGCACCACGGCGTCCTCGCCGGAGTGGTTGAGCACGAAGAGGTACTCCGCGCTCTCCCCGGCGCGGCGCACGACCTCCACGTCACGCGGGAGCGCGGCGCGCGGGGAGACCCCGGCGTCCTCGGAGGCGGCCGCGACGATCGTGTCGAGCGAGGCCGCGTCGAGGCGGGTGGAGACGTACCAGGCGGTGCCCCGGCCGAGCCGGTGCCGGGTGACCGCGGGCCCGCCGGCGGCCGGCCCGTCCGCGTACGTCCACACGGTCTCGGCGCCCCGCGGCCGGACGAACTCCGTCCACACGTCGCCGGTGAGCGCGGCGCCGTCAGGTCCCTCGATCCGTACGCGCTCGTCGTCGAGGAGCGGCGACCACTCCTCCACGGTGAGGCCGAGGACGTCGCGCAGGGTGCCGGGGTAGGCCCCGGGGTGGACGGCGTCGTGCTCGTCGACGATCCCGGAGAAGTACGAGACGACGAGGGTGCCGCCGTTCTCGACGTACTCGCGGAGGTTCTGCCCGGCGGCCTCGGTCATGAGGTACAGCGCGGGCACGACGACCAGCGGGTAGGCCGAGAGGTCGGCCTCGGGGTGGGCGAAGTCGACGGTGAGGTGCCGGTCGTAGAGGGTCTCGTAGAAGCTGTCGGCGCGCTCGCGGGCGTCATGGGCCTCGTTCGGCCGCCATTCAAGGCTCTGCGCCCACCAGGAGTGCCAGTCCCAGAGCACGGCGACGTCGGGGACGGTCCGGGTGCCGCGCACCTCGGCCAGCGCGTCCAGGTCGGCGCCGAGGGCGACGACCTCGCGCCAGATCCGGGTGTCGGTGCCGCCGTGCGGGACCATCGAGGAGTGGAACTTCTCGGCGCCGCGCCGGGACTGGCGCCACTGGAAGAACATGGCGCCCTCGGAGCCGCGGGCGACGTGCGCGAGGGAGTTGCGGGCCATCTCGCCGGGCCGCTTGGCCGGGTTGCGGGCCTGCCAGTTCACCCCGGACGTGGAGTGCTCGAGGAGCAGCCAGGGCGCGCCGCCGGCGACGGAGCGGGTGAGGTCGGCGGCCATGGCGAGGTTGACGTGGGTGCGGCGGCCGTCGGTGATGAGGTAGTGGTCGTTGGTGACGAGGTCGACCTCGCGCGCCCAGGCCCAGTAGTCGAGGGAGTCGCACTGGCTGAGGGCGGTCATGAAGTTGGTGGTGACCGGGATGCCGGGGGCCAGGTCGTGCAGGATGTCCCGTTCCATCCGGAAGTTCTCGCGGAGGGTGGCGTCGGCGAAGCGGCGGTAGTCGAGCTGCTGCGCCGGGTTGCCGACGGTCGGGGTGGTCCTCGGCGGGTCGATCTCCTCGTACGAGCCGTACCGCTGGCCCCAGAAGGCGGTGCCCCAGGCCTCGTTCACCGCCTCCACCGAGCCGTACGCGCGGTCCAGCCAGCGGCGGAAATGGGCGGCGCAGCCGTCGCAGTAGCAGGCGCTGACCGGGACGCCGTACTCGTTGTGGACGTGCCAGAGGGCGAGCGCGGGGTGGCTGCCGTAGCGGCGGGCCAGTTCGGTGGTGATGCCGGCGGCGGCCGTGCGGTAGGCGGCGGAGCTGTGGCAGATCGCCCCGCGTGAGCCGTAGGAGTGGCGGACCCCGTCGGCGGTGACGGGCAGGGCCTCCGGGTGGGCGCGGTAGAACCAGGCGGGCGGCGCCACGGTCGGCGTGCCCAGGTCGACCCGGACGCCGTGCTCGTGGAGCAGGTCGAGGAGCCGGTCGAGCCAGCCGAAGTCGTAGCGGCCCGGTTCCGGTTCGAGGAGGGCCCAGGAGAAGATCCCGACGCTCACCATGGTGACGCCGGCCTCCCGCATGAGCCGGACGTCCTCCTGCCAGACGCTTTCCGGCCATTGTTCGGGGTTGTAGTCCCCGCCGAACGCGAGCCGGTGCAGGCCCTCGGGAGTGGTCTGCGACATGAGTCTCTCCTGAAACCTCGAACGATGAAAGCTTTGTTCGGTTGGGAACGTGCACACACCTGATCTCGATGTGGCAACGCAACATAACCGCACAGGAACAACCATTGACAAGTGTCCGGAACGTTTCTCTACTGTGAACGCTCACAGATGCATGGCCGGCCTCTCCGTTCGAGGGAGGGGCCCCTTTCGGTCAGGGAGAAGTACCCCATGCCCCACACGATGCGCCGCAGCCTCGCCGCCGCCACCGCCGTCCTCCTCGGCGCCACCGCTCTCACCGCCTGTGGATCCGACTCCGGCGACAAGGCGGGCGCCGGATCCGGCCCCGTCAAGCTCACCTACTGGGCCTGGGCGCCCGGCATGGACAAGGTCGCCGCCCTCTGGAACGCCGAGCACCCCGAGATCCAGGTGACGGTGCAGAAGCAGGCCTCCGGCGACGACCTGGTCACCAAGATCATCACCGCCGCCAAGGCGCACAAGGGACCGGACCTCGTCCAGGCCGAATACCAGGCGCTGCCCACCCTGGTCTCCAACGACGCCCTCGCGGACATCGCCCCCCACGTCGCCGGCGTCAAGGACAAGTTCGCCCCCGGCATCTGGCAGCAGACCACCTTCGGGAGCGAGGCCGTCTACGCGCTGCCCCAGGACTCCGGCCCGCTGATGTTCTTCTACCGCGAGGACCTGTTCAAGCAGTACGGCCTGACCGTCCCCACCACCTGGGCCGAGTTCGCCGAGACCGCCCGCGCCGTGAAGAAGAAGGACCCGAAGAAGTCCCTGACCACCTTCTCCGCCAACGACGCCGGCCTCTTCGCCGGCCTCTCCCAGCAGGCCGGCGCCAAGTGGTGGACCTTCGAGGGCGACACCTGGAAGGTCGGCATCGACGACGCCGCCACCAAGAAGGTCACCGACTTCTGGGGCGGCCTGGTCGCCGAGGGCGCCGTCGACAACCAGCCGATGTACACCCCCGCCTGGAACAAGGCCCTCAACACCGGCGAGCAGATCGGCTGGGTCAGCGCCGTGTGGGCCCCCGGCACCCTGACCACCGCCGCCCCCGACACCAAGGGCAAGTGGGCCGTGGCCCCGCTCCCGCAGTGGAACAAGGGCGAGACCGCCACCGGCAGCTGGGGCGGCTCCTCCACGGCCGTCACCACGGACTCCCCGCACAAGGAGGCCGCCGCGCAGTTCGCCACCTGGCTGAACACCGACCCCAAGGCCCTGGAGGCCCTGGTGCGGGAGAGCGGCATCTACCCGGCGGCCACCGCCGCCCAGACCAGCGGCGCCCTCGCCAAGCCGCCGGCGTTCTTCCCGAACCAGGCCGACTTCTACACCCGCGCCGCCGAGATGGCGAAGACCACCGCGCCGGCCGCCTGGGGCCCCAACGTGAACGTCGCCTACACCTCCTTCAAGGACGAGTTCGGCAAGGCCGCCAAGGCCAAGTCCGGCTTCGACACCGCACTCGGCAAGGTCCAGACGGCCACCGTCGCCGACCTGGCGAAGCAGGGCTTCGAGGTCGCCAAGTGACGCAGCCCCCCAAGGGCGCACGCAGGTCGTACGGGGTCAAGACGGCCCCGTACGGCTTCCTCCTCCCCGCCGGCGTCCTCTTCGTCCTCTTCTTCGCCCTGCCCATCGGCTACGCCCTCTGGCTCAGCTTCCACAAGGTCCAGATCAAGGGACTCGGCCTCGGCAAGGGCGCCAAGACCGAGGTCTGGGCCGGCCTGGAGAACTACACCTCCGCGCTCACCGACTCCGAGCTCCTCGGCAGCTCGCTGCGCGTCCTCGGCTACGGCGCGATCGTCGTTCCCGTGATGCTCGGCCTCGCCCTGTTCTTCGCGCTCCTGCTCGACTCCGAGCGCGTCCGCGCCCGCTCCTTCGCCCGGCTCGCGATCTTCCTCCCGTACGCGGTGCCCGGCGTCATCGCGGCCGTCCTCTGGGGCTTCCTCTACCTCCCGGACGTCAGCCCCTTCCACTTCCTCCTGGAGAAGGCCGGCCTGCCGCAGCCCGACCTCATGGACGGCGGACCGCTCTACCTCGCGATGTCCAACATCGCCGTCTGGGGCGGCACCGGCTTCAACATGATCGTCATCTACACCGCGCTGCGTTCCCTGCCCGCCGAGGTGTACGAGGCGGCCAAGCTCGACGGCTGCTCCGAGCTCCAGATCGCGCTCCGCGTCAAGATCCCGATGGTGGTCCCCTCCCTGGTGCTCACCTTCTTCTTCTCGATCATCGCGACCCTCCAGGTCTTCAACGAACCCATGACGCTCAAGCCGCTCACCAACGGCATCCCGAGCACCTGGAGCCCCCTCATGAAGGTCTACAGCGACGCCTTCACCGGAGGGAACATCTACGCCGCGTCGGCCACCGCCGTCGTGCTCGCCCTGGCCACCTTCGCGCTCTCCTTCGCCCTCCTCAGGATCTCCAACCGCCGCACCACACAAGGAGCAACCCGATGACCGGGCTCGCCTCCCCGACCGTCCGCAGGGGCGCCCCGGCCGCCGGCACCACCCCCGGCGTCCCGCAGGGCCCTCCCGCCCCGCGCCGCACCGCCCTGCTGCCCACCGCCGCCCTCGTCCTGGGCGCGCTCTACTGCCTCCTGCCGGTCGCCTGGGTCCTGGTCGCCGCCACCAAACCGGCCTCCGACCTCTTCTCCACCTTCACCTTCCTCCCCGGCACCGGCCTCGGCGACAACGTCTCCGACCTCACCGCCTACCGCGAGGGCATCTACTGGCGCTGGATGGGCAACTCGGTCCTCTACGCGGGACTCGGCGCCGTCCTGTCCACCGTCGTCTCCGCGTTCGCCGGATACGCCCTCGCCGTCTACCGCTTCCGCGGGCGCGAGGCCTTCTTCAACATCATGCTCACCGGCGTCCTCATGCCCCCGGTCATCCTCGCCATCCCGCAGTACCTCCTCATGGCCGAGGCCGACCTCACGGACACGTACGCCTCCGTGCTGCTGCCGCTGATCCTCTCCCCGTACGGCGTCTACCTCGGCCGCATCTACGCCCAGGCCGCCATCCCCATGGAGCTCGTCGAGGCGGGCCGCATGGACGGTGCCGGAGAGTGGCGGATCTTCCTGCGCATCGCCGTACCGATGATGTCCCCCGGCCTGGTGACGATCTTCCTCTTCCAGTTCGTCGCCATCTGGAACAACTTCCTGCTGCCGTTCATCATGCTCGGCGACGACGAGAAGTTCCCCATGACCGTCGGCCTGTTCACCCTCCTCAAGCAGGGCGCGAGCCAGCCCTCGCTCTACAACCTCGTGATCACCGGCGCGCTCCTCGCCATCGTCCCGCTCATCGCCCTGTTCCTCGTCATCCAGCGCTTCTGGAGCCTCGACCTGCTCTCCGGCGCCGTAAAGTCCTGAGCACAGGGGATAAGGGGAAACACACAGAATGAGCACAGCAGCGAGCAGGCGCCGCCCGGCGACCATCCACGACGTGGCCCGCGAGGCCGGGGTATCGCGCGGCACCGTCTCCCGTGTCCTCAACGGCGGCCACTACGTCAGCCCGACGGCGAAGGCGGCCGTCGACGCCGCGATCCGAAGAACGGGCTATGTCGTCAACCGGCACGCCCGCTCGCTGATCACCGGCAAGTCCGACTCCGTCGCCTTCCTCCTCACCGAACCGCAGGAGCGCTTCTTCGAGGACCCCAACTTCAACGTGCTGCTCCGCGCCTGCACCCAGGCGCTCGCGGCCCAGGACATCCCCCTGCTCCTGATGATCGCGGGCACCGAGGACGAGCGCCGCCGCAACCTCCGCTACATCGAGGCCGGCCACGTCGACGGCGTCCTCCTCGTCTCCAGCCACTCCGGCGACCCCGTGGTGGCCCGGCTCGAGGAGGCCGGCGTCCCCGTCGTCGCCTGCGGCAAGCCGCTCGGCCAGTCCGCCAAGATCGGCTACGTCGCGGCCGACGACCGCGACGGCGCCCGCGACATGGTCCGCCATCTGTACGCCTCGGGCCGCCGCCGGATCGCCACCGTCACCGGACCGCTCGACACCCCCGGCGGAGTGGAACGCCTCGCCGGCTACCGCGAGACGCTCGCCGAGTGCGGCCTTCCGGTCGACGAGACGCTGATCGCCACGGGCGACTACAGCCGGGCCAGCGGCGAGGACGCGGCCCGCGCCCTCCTCGACCGCGCCCCGGACATCGACGCCGTGTTCGTCGCCTCCGACCTGATGGCACAGGGCGTCCTCAACACCCTCGCCCGCGCGGACCGGAGCGTGCCCGAGGACATCGCCGTGGGCGGCTTCGACGACTCCCCGGCGGCCCTGTCCTCCCGGCCCTCGCTCACCACCATCCGGCAGCCGTGGGACCGGATCAGCTCCGAGATGGTGCGGATGCTGCTCGCCCGGATCGCGGGCGAGGAGCCGTCCGCGGTGATCCTGCCGACGGAACTCGTCCGCAGGGAATCCGCGTAGCGACCGGCCACCGCGAGTCGTCACGGAAGAGGAGCGGTCGGCCCCCTCGGGGACCGGCCGCTCCTCCGTCGTGTCAGCCGCCGGTCACCAGGACGACGACGAGCGTCCGGGGCCCGTGGACGCCCTCGACCCGGTCGAGCTCGATGTCGCTCGTCGCCGACGGGCCGGAGATCCAGGTGAGCGGGCGACCCGGGTCGAGCCGGGGCAGCGCCTCCGGCACCGAGGCCACCACCTGCTCCGGCGCCCCGACGACACAGACGTGCAGATCGGGGACGAGGGTGAGGGCGCGACGGCCCTGCCCCGGGCCGCCGTCCAGGACGATCGTGCCGGTCTCGGCGATCGCGAGGGCGCAACCCGTCACCACGGCGTCGGCGGCGTCCAGTTCGTACGGGGTCAGGCGCGGCGTGTCGGTCAGCGGCTCCGCCCCGGTCGCGGCGAGCCATCCCTCGGGCAGGCCGGGCGGTACGACGACACTACGGGCGCCGCGCTCGGCGAGGAGCCGGGCGAGCAGGCCGGGCAGACCGTCGGGCGCCGTCCGGTGGACATGGGCGCGGTAGTCGGCGAGGTTCTCGTGCAGGAGGTCGAGCAGGCCGTCGGCGTCGGCCGTGCTGTGGCGCGACCGGTAGGCGCGGGCGACGTCCGGGGCTTCCGGCGCGTCCGCGACGGCGGCCCGGACCCGGGCGAGGATCCGGTCACGGCCGGAGGGCTGCGGTGTCATGTGCGGTTCTTCTTCCACCAGTCGCGGAACGGTTCGGCGGGCAGTTCGGGCAGGTTCCGGTGCTCGGACCACTGGCGGGCGCCGGGCCCCGGCAGCCGCTTCGGGTGCAGCGCCCGCGTGGCCGACGCCAGCCGCTCGCCCGCCGCGAGCGCGGCCGGACGGTCGAGGACCCAGGTGGACGCCTTGATCGCCGCCCGCTCCAGACGGTGCCCCTTCCCGCCCTCCTCGGCGATCCGTCCGCGCAGATGCACCAGGACCTCGGGGATGTCGATGGCCACCGGACACACCTCGTAACAGGCACCGCACAGCGAGGAGGCGTACGGCAGGGAGGCGTCGATCTCACTGACCGTGCCCCGCAGTTGGGGGGTGAGGATGGCGCCGATGGGGCCGGGGTAGACCGAGCCGTACGCGTGCCCGCCGGCCCGCTCGTACACCGGGCAGACGTTGAGACAGGCCGAGCAGCGGATGCAGCGCAGCGCCTGCCGGCCCACCTCGTCGGCGAGGGCGTCGGTGCGCCCGTTGTCGAGGAGCACGAGGTGGAAGGCGCGCGGCCCGTCCTCGTCGGTGGTGCCGGTCCAGGTGCTCGTGTACGGGTTCATCCGCTCGGCCGTCGAGGAGCGGGGGAGGGTCTGGAGGAAGACCTCCAGGTCCCGCCAGGTCGGCACGACCTTCTCGATGCCCACGACGGAGATGAGGGTCTCGGGCAGCGTCAGGCACATGCGCCCGTTGCCCTCGGACTCGACGACGACGAGGGTCCCGGTCTCGGCGACCATGAAGTTCGCCCCCGACACGCCGACCTTGGCGCGCAGGAACTTCTCCCGCAGGTGCAGCCGGGCCGCCTCGGCGAGCTCGGCCGGGGTGTCGCTCAGACCCTCCGGCGCCGGACGGCCCCAACTCGCCATCCTGTCGCGGAAGATGTCGCGGATCTCGCCTCGGTTGCGGTGGATGGCGGGCACCAGGATGTGCGACGGGCGGTCCTCGCCGAGCTGCACGATCAGCTCCGCGAGATCCGTCTCGTACGCGGAGATCCCCTCGGCCTCCAGATGCTCGTTCAGGCCGATCTCCTGCGTCGCCATCGACTTGACCTTCACGACCTCCGTCTCACCGGTGGCCCGCACGAGGTCGGTGACGATCCGGTTCGCCTCCGTCGCGTCCGCCGCCCAGTGCACGGTGCCGCCCGCCGCCGTCACCGCCTCCTCCAACTGGAGGAGGTACGTGTCGAGCTGACGGAGCGTCCGGTCCTTGATCGCCTTCCCCGCCTCGCGCAGCTCGGCCCAGTCGTCCAGCTCGGCCACCGCACGCGCCCGCTTGTCCCGGATGGTGTGGGTCGCGTGCCGCAGGTTCGCCCGGAGCGTCGTGTCGCCGACGGCCGTCCGCGCCGCCTCGGGAAAGGCCGGCATGCCCACAAAGGTTCCGCTCACGACCAGGGTTCCTCTTCCGTGCTCGCCAGGATGTCCGCCAGGTGTACCGCGCGCAGCGGCGCGCCCCGGCGGCTCAGCATGCCTCCCACGTGCAGCAGGCAGGAGTTGTCCGCGCCGCACAGGATCTCGGCCCCCGTGGACAGCGCGTTCGTGATCTTGTCGGCGCCCATCGCCGCCGACACGTCCGGGTTCTTCACCGCGAACGTGCCGCCGAAGCCGCAGCACTCCTCCGCACCCGGCAGCTCCACGAGCTCCAGGCCCTTCACCGCCTCCAGGAGCCGCCGCGGCCGCTCCCCGAGACCGAGGAGCCGCAGCCCGTGACAGGACGGGTGGTACGTCACCCGGTGCGGGAAGTACGCGCCGACGTCCGTCACGCCGAGCACGTCCACCAGGAACTCCGTCAGCTCGTACACCCGCGGCCCCAGACCCGCCGCCTCCGCGCCGAACGACGCGTAGTGGTGGCGCACCATCGCCGCGCACGAACCGGAGGGGGTGACCACATGGTCGTACCCCTCGAAGGCCCGGACCGTGCGCCGTACGAGGGGCGCCGTCTCCGCCCGGTAGCCGGTGTTGAACTGGGGCTGCCCGCAGCAGGTCTGCGCCGCGGGGAAGTCGACCTCCACGCCGAGCCGTTCGAGGACCCGGACGGTGGCCACCCCCGTCGCGGGGAAGACGGCGTCGTTGACGCAGGTGACGAAGAGGGCGACACGCATCACGGGTTCCTCGGAGACGGTTCGAGTCGGGCGGCGGCCGCGTCCCAGGCGGCGCCGGAGCGGTGATCCTCGCGGGGTACGTAGTGTCGCAGGGGCTGGGTGCCCGCGACGAGCCGCCGCATCGAGGAGAGGTCGCCGACGAGCCCGGCGGCGCGGGCCTGGACGAGGACGTTCCCGAGAGCCGTGGCCTCGACGGGGCCCGCGACGACGGGAAGCCCGGTGGCGTCCGCCGTCAGCTGGCAGAGCAGCGCGTTCCGCGCTCCGCCGCCCACCAGATGGACCCGGCCGATCTCCCGGCCCGCGAGCGCGGCCGCCTGCCGCAGGGCCCTCCGGTGGGCGAGCGCCAGACTCTCCAGGACACAGCGGACCACCGCCCCCGGCTCCTCGGGCACGGGCTGCCCGGTGCGGCGGCAGTACGCCCGTATCCGCTCCGGCACATCGCCGGGGGCCAGGAACTCCGGCGCGTCCGGGTCGACGAAGGACGCGAACGGCTCCGCGCGCGCGGCCGCCGCGAGCAGCTCGTCGAACCCGGCCGGCCGCCCCTGCCGCTCCCAGGTGCGGCGGCACTCCTCCAGGAGCCACAGGCCCATGATGTTGCGCAGGAAGCGGACGGTGCCGTCGATCCCGCGCTCGTTGGTGAAGCCGGCCGCCCTGGCCTCCTCCGTCAGTACCGGGGACTCCAGCTCGAGACCGGCGAGCGACCACGTACCGCAGGACAGATAGGCGAAGTCCCGGTCCACGGCGGGGAGGGCCACCACCGCCGACGCGGTGTCGTGCGAGGCGACCGTCGTCACCGGCGTCCCCGCGTCGAGCCCGGTGTACTCGGCGACGTGCGGAAGGAGCACACCCGCCGGGTCGCCGGGGGCCCGCAGCGGCGGCAGCAGACCGGGGTCGATCGCGAGCCGGTCGAGCAGCCCGGAGGACCAGCCGCCCGCCCGCGCGTCGAAGAGGCCCGTGGTGGAGGCGTTCGTCTCCTCGGCGCCGATCGTCCCGGTCAGCCAGTGGACGAGCAGGTCCGGCATCAGCAACAGCGTCCGCGCGGCACCCAGTTGGGCACTCCCGGCGGCCGAGGCGAGCTGGAAGACCGTGTTGAACGGCAGGTGCTGCAGACCGGTGACGCGGTAGAGCTCCGCAGCCCCCACCCGCTCCCGGACCTTCTCGGCGACGCCCTCCGTGCGCCCGTCGCGGTAGTGGAACGGCGCGCCGAGCAGCACGCCGTCCGCGTCGAGGAGCCCGTAGTCCACCGCCCAGGAGTCGATGCCCACGGAGGCGACACCGCCGGAGCGCGCGGCGACGCGCAGCCCGTCCAGGACGCCCTGGAAGAGCGCGAGGACGTCCCAGCGGAGCCCGTCCGGCAGTCGCACCGGGGTGTTCGGGAAGCGGTGGGCCTCGGTGAGTTCGAGGCGGCCGGGGCCGACCCGGCCCAGCATCACCCGACCGCTCGTCGCCCCCAGATCCGCCGCCGCGAAGACATCCAGCGGCCGGCGCCCGCGATCCGGGCCGCGCCGGGACGAGTGCCCGCGATCCCGGGTCTCGGAGAAGCGCCCGCGATCCGGGACCTCGGAGGGGGAGGAACGCCCGCTCACCGGAGGAAGGCCGCGGCCACACCCGCGTCCACCGGCACGTGCAGCCCCGTGGTGTGGCTCAGATCGCCGCCGGTCAGCGCGAAGACCGCGTTGGCCACGTGCTCCGGCAGCACCTCCCGCTTGAGCAGCGTCCGCCCCGCGTAGAACGCGCCGAGTTCCTCCTCCGCGATGCCGTACGTCGCCGCCCGCTGCGCGCCCCAGCCGCCGGCGAAGATCCCGGAGCCGCGCACCACCCCGTCCGGGTTGACGCCGTTGACCCGGATGCCGTGCTCACCCAACTCGGCGGCGAGCAGGCGTACCTGATGGGCCTGGTCGGCCTTGGTCGCGGAGTAGGCGATGTTGTTCGGACCGGCGAACACCGCGTTCTTGGAAGCGATGTAGACGATGTCCCCGCCGAGCGCCTGCCCGATCATGAGCCGCGCCGCCTCCCGGGAGACCAGGAAGGAGCCCCGGGCCATGATGTCGTGCTGGAGGTCCCAGTCCCGCGCCGTGGTCTCCAGGAGCGGCTTGGAGATGGAGATCCCCGCGTTGTTGACGACCAGGTCGACCCCGCCGAAGGCGAGCAGCGCCGCCCGGAACGCCTCGGTGATCGCCTCCTCCGACGTGACGTCCATCGTCACGGCCACCGCACGGTCGGAGCCGCCGAGCTCCTCCGCGACCGCCTCCGCGCTCGCCGCGTTCAGATCGGCGACGACCACACAGGCCCCCTCGGCGGCGAGCCGGTGCGCGATGGCCCGCCCGATGCCGCTGCCCGCGCCCGTCACCAGGGCCACCCTGGTGGCGAGGGGTCGCGGCTTCGGCATCCGCCGCAGCTTGGCCTCCTCGAGCTCCCAGTACTCGATCCGGAACTTCTCCGACTCCTCGATCGGCGCGTACGAGGAGACCGCCTCGGCCCCCCGCATCACGTTGATCGCGTTGACGTAGAACTCGCCGGCCACGCGCGCGGTCTGCTTGTCCCGGCCGAAGGAGAACATGCCGACCCCGGGCACGAGCACGATCGCCGGGTCGGCGCCCCGCATCGCCGGGGAGTCCTCGGTGGCGTGCCGCGCGTAGTAGGCCGCGTACTCCTCGCGGTACGCGGTGTGCAGCTCCCGCAGCCGGGCGACCGCACGGTCGAGCGGCACGTCGGCGGGCAGGTCGAGGACGAGCGGCCTGACCTTGGTCCGCAGGAAGTGGTCGGGGCAGGACGTCCCCAGGGCGGCGAGCCGCGGGTGTTCGGCGCGGGCCAGGAAGTCGAGCACCGCGCCGGAGTCGGTGAAGTGACCGACCTGCGGGTGGTCCTGGGACGCGAGACCCCGGACGTACGGGGCGAGGGCGGCGGCCCGCTCCCGGCGCGCGTCCTCCGGGAGCGGCTCGTACCCCTCGACCACCGGCCCGAAGGGCTCGGGCCGGCCCCGCTCGACGAGGAAGGACTCGGCGGTCCTGATGATGTGCAGCGCGTTGCGCTCGCACTCCTCCGAGGTGTCGCCCCAGGCGGTGATCCCGTGCCCGCCGAGGACACAGCCGATCGCCCCCGGGTTCGCCTCCTTGACCGCGGCGATGTCCAGACCCAGCTGGAAGCCGGGCCGCCGCCACGGCACCCAGACCACGCTGTCGCCGAAGCAGTCGGCGGTCAGCTTCTCCCCGTCGGCGGCGCAGGCGAGCGCGATCCCGGCGTCCGGGTGCAGGTGGTCGACGTGGGCGGCGTCCACCAGGCCGTGCATGGCGGTGTCGATGGACGGGGCCGCGCCCCCCTTCCCGTACAGACAGTGGTCGAACGCGGCGACCATCTCGTCCTCGCGCTCCACCCCCGGATAGACGTCGACGAGCGCGCGCAGCCGGTCGAGGCGGAGCACCGCGAGCCCGTCCTCGGTGAGCGTGCCCAGGTCGCCGCCGGAGCCCTTGACCCACATCAGGTCGGCCGGGCGTCCGGTCACGGGGTCGGCGACGGACGCCTTGGCGGAGGCGTTGCCGCCCGCGTAGTTGGTGGTGCGGGGGTCGGCGCCCAGCCGGTGGGCGCGTTCCAGGAGAGCGAGCACTTCGGGAGGCGGCGTGCGACGGGAGGTGGTCACGTGACGGATTCCTTAAGGGGACGGGTCAGGGGGTCGGGGGAACGGGGTTCAGGCGCCCCAGCCGGCCTGGCGGCCGCCGACGCGTTCGGCGGCGATCCGCTCCTGCCGGCCGGAGCGGAGATAGGCGGCGACCGGGTCCGGGTCGAGGCCCCGCTCCTCGCGCAGTTCGCGCAGCAGGGGCCGTACGTCGGTGTTGTACGCGTCCATCAGGACGGCGTTGGCGCCGAGCACGTCACCGTCCTGCCGCGCGGCGTCGAGGGCGTCGCCGTCGACGAGCAGCGCCTTGGCGGTGGCCTCCTGGACGTTCATCACCGAGCGGATGACGGCCGGGATCTTCGCCTCGATGTTGTGGCACTGGTCGAGCATGAAGGCCACGTTCGTCTCGGGCCGCAGCCCGCCGTTCCGGGAGACCTCGTGCATGATCCGGAACAGCTGGAAGGGGTCGGCCGAGCCGACCATCAGGTCGTCGTCGGCGTAGAAGCGCGAGTTGAAGTCGAAGCCGCCGAGCTTCCCCTCCTTCAGCAGGAGCGCCACGATGAACTCGATGTTGGTGCCGGGGGCGTGGTGGCCGGTGTCCACGACGACCTGGGCCTTCGGGCCGAGCTTGAGGCAGTGGGCGTACGCGGTTCCCCAGTCGGGCACGTCGGTGGTGTAGAAGGCGGGCTCGAAGAACTTGTACTCGAGGAGCAGACGCCGGCCGTCGCCGAGGCGTCCGTACACCTCCGCGAGCGCTTCGGCCAGCCGGTCCTGCCGGGCGACGATGTCGTCCTGGCCGGGGTAGTTGGTGCCGTCGGCGAACCACAGCTTCAGATCGGCCGAACCGGTGGCCTCCATGATGCCGACGCACTCCAGGAGGTGGTCGACGGCCTTGCGGCGGACCTTCGCGTCCGGGTGGCAGACGCTGCCGAGCCGGTAGTCGTCGTCCTGGAAGGTGTTGGAGTTGATCGCGCCGAGCTCCAGGCCGCGCTCCTCGGCGTGGGCCGCGAGGGCCGCGTAGTCCTCGACCCGGTCCCACGGGATGTGGAGCGACACCTTGGGGGCGACGCCCGTGAACGCGTGCACCTCGGCGGCGTCGTCCAGCTTCTCGTACGGCGTCCGCGGCACACCCTCCCGTGCGAACACCTTGAACCGGGTGCCGGAGTTTCCGTAACCCCAGGAGGGCGTCTCGATCCGCTGCGCGGCGAGTGCGGCCTTCACGGCGGCGATGTCGGGCATATTCACCTCGGAGCCTTGAAATGAATCGATTCAGTCTTCGGTGGAAGCTAGCCATCGTCCGTGATGGCGTCAAGACTCTTGACCGTGATCTCGTGAAGGCCCTAGCGTCCTGCCCGCAGGAAATGAAACATTTCAGTGATCGGATCGGGATAACCGGAGGGCGTGCATGCGGCGGATCTGCTTCCTGCTCAAGGTCAGGGCCGAGCGCGTGGAGGAGTACCGGGAGCGCCACACGCAGGTCTGGGACGGCATGCTCGCGGCGCTCTCCGCCGCCGGCTGGCACAACTACTCCCTGTTCCTCCGCGAGGACGGGCTCCTCGTCGGCTATCTGGAGACACCCGACTTCGACCGGGCGCGGGCCGCGATGGAGGCCACCGAGGTCAACGCCCGCTGGCAGGCCGAGATGGCGGAGTTCTTCGAGGAGCTCGACGGGCAGGCACCCGACGCCGCCATGCGCCCCCTGACCGAGGTCTTCCACCTCGCCTGAGGGCATCCGGGCCGACGGCCCGGCGCGGCGCGGCCGCATAGGATGAAACGCGGGGCGGGAGCCCGCCCAGACGGGGCGGCAGGGGCAGGACGGACCAGGTGGGACGGATGACGGACACCGCGCGCACAGCCCGGAACGGCGGGAAGGCCGGCGACGGCGGGAGCGGCGGAGGGCCCGGAAGCGCCGGGAACGTGGGCGGTGCCGGTAGCGCCGGAAGCGCGGGGAGTGTCGGGAACGTCGGCATCAAGGACGTGGCCCGGGAGGCCGGAGTCTCCGTCGGCACCGTCTCCAACGTGATCAACCAGCCGGACCGGGTCTCGCCCGCGACGCTCCAGCACGTACGACGGGTCATCGCCCGCCTCGGTTACGTACGCAGCGAGTCCGCCCGCCAGCTGCGGGCCGGCCGCAGCCGGATCATGGCGCTGCTCGTCCTCGACATGGGCAACCCCTTCTTCGTCGACATCGCCCGCGGCGCCGAGCGCACCGCGCGTGCGGCCGGCCTGCGCGTCATGGTCTGCAACAGCGACCAGAACCCCCGGGACGAGGCCGACTACCTCTCCCTCTTCGCCGAACAGCGCGTCCGGGGCGTCCTCGTCACCCCCGCCGACCCCAGCGGGGCGAACCTGCGGGAGTTCCAGCGGCACGGCATCCCGTCCGTGCTCGTCGACCGGGTGGGGGGCGACGGCGCCGGCTGCTCCGTCTCCGTCGACGACGTCGTCGGAGGCTCCCTGGCGATCCGGCACCTCGTCGCCACGGGACACCGGTCCTTCGCGTACGTCAGCGGACCCACCCACCTCCAGCAGGTCCGCGACCGGCGCGAGGGCGCCCTCCTCGCGCTCGCCGAGGCGGGACTGCCCGCCTCGGCGCTCCGGGACATCCCGGCCGAGCGCCTCGACGTGACCTCGGGGCGGGATGCCGGCTCCCGGCTGCTCGGCCTCCCCGACCGTCCGACCGCCGTCTTCTGCGCCAACGACCTGCTGGCCCTCGGCGTGCTCCAGGCGCTGTACGCGGCGGGGGTCCGGGTCCCGGAGGACATGGCCATCGTCGGCTACGACGACATCGAGTTCGCGGCGGCCGCGACCGTACCGCTGACCTCCGTACGGCAACCGGCGCTCACGCTCGGGGCGAAGGCGGCCGAACTGCTCCTGGAGGAGACCGGCGAGCAGGCGGCCGACCACCGGCACGAGCACGTCGTGCTCCAGCCGGAACTGGTCGTCCGCCGCTCGACGCTCGCCGGGCACTAGGGTCCGTCCGGAAAGCAGCGCTGCCCGGAGGCAAGGCGGGACTTTCCGGACAGGTCCTTGGTGGTACGCGGGCGATCAGCGCACGCCGAGCAGATGCTCCAGGGCCAGCTGGTCCAGCTGCTCGAAGGCCATCGAGCGCGCCGCCGCCGCGTCCGCGTCGAAGCTCTCGTACGCCGTGGGGTCGGCGAGCAGCGCGGCGAGGCCGTCCGCCGCCGTGGGGACGGCGAGCTCGGGGAGCCGGGAGGCGGCGAGCGCCGCGACGACGTCGGGATCGGCGCGGAAGGCCGCCGTGCGCTCCTTGAGGATCAGGTAGTTGCGCATGCAGTTCTTCGCGGACTCCCACACGCCGTCGAAGCCGTCCGTCCGCACCGGCTTGAAGTCGAAGTGGCGCGGACCCTCGTACCCGGCCGTCTCCAGGAGGTCGACCAGCCAGAACGCCTGGCGCAGATCGCCCGCCCCGAAGCGGAAGTCCTGGTCGTACTTGATGCCGGACTGACCGTTGAGGTCGATGTGGAAGAGCTTCCCCGCCCACAGGGCCTGGGCGATGCCGTGCGGGAAGTTGAGACCGGCCATCTGCTCGTGACCCGTCTCCGGGTTCACGCCCACGAGCTCCGGCCGCTCCAGGCGCTCGATGAAGGCCAGGGCGTGCCCGATGGTGGGCAGCAGGATGTCGCCGCGCGGCTCGTTCGGCTTCGGCTCGATGGCGAAGCGCAGGTCGTAGCCCTGCTCGGTGACGTACTGGCCGAGGAGGTCGAAGGCCTCCTTCATCCGGTCGAGCGCGACCCGGACGTCCTTGGCGGCGCCGGACTCCGCGCCCTCGCGGCCGCCCCAGGCGACGTACACGGTGGCGCCGAGCTCGACCGCGAGATCGATGTTGCGGAGGGTCTTGCGCAGGGCGAAGCGGCGCACGTCCCGGTCGTTGGCGGTGAAGGCGCCGTCCTTGAAGACGGGGTGCGTGAAGAGGTTGGTGGTGGCCATCGGCACCGCGAGCCCGGTGCGGTCGAGGGCCGCCCGGAAGCGCTTGACGATCGCGTCGCGCTCGGCGTCCGGGGTGCCGAAGGGGATGAGGTCGTCGTCGTGGAACGTCACGCCGTACGCGCCGAGCGCGGCGAGCCGTTCCACCGTCTCGACGGGGTCGAGGGCGGGGCGGGTCGCCTCGCCGAAGGGGTCGCGGCCCTGCCAGCCGACGGTCCACAGGCCGAAGGTGAACCGGTCCTCGGGGACGGGGGAGAAGAGATCCGGCATGGTTGTGTCCTTCTCTCGGGATTTGTTTTCTGAGATAACTAATACGGGACGGACGCACTCCGGCGCCAGCCCCGGACCGTGAACCGACCCCTTATGACCCCGCACGACACCTTCTGATCCCAGTTGTCCGAATCCGTACAGAAATGAGGTGAGGGCGTGCCCACCAGCCGCTCCGTCGTGATCGGCGTGGACAGCTCCACGCAGTCCACCAAGGCCGTGGCCGTCGACGCGGACACCGGCGAACTCCTCGCCACCGGCCGCGCCCCGCACACCGTCACCGGCTTCGCCGGGGCCCGCGAGACCGACCCCGAGGAGTGGTGGACCGCCCTCGTCACCGCCGTCCGCGCGGCGGTACGGGACGCGGGCGTCCCCGCCGCCTCCGTCACGGGCATCGCGGTTGCCGGACAGCAGCACGGCCTCGTCACCCTCGGCGCCGACGGGCGCCCCCTGCGGCCCGCGCTGCTCTGGAACGACACCCGCTCCGCCCCTCAGGCGGCCGCCCTCGCCGCCCGCCTCGGCGGCCCCGCGGCCTGGGCCGACCGCACCGGCTCGGCCCCCGTCGCCTCGATGACCGCCGCCAAATGGCAGTGGCTCCACGAGCACGAACCGGAGAGCGCCGCGGCCGCCACCGGCGTCCGCCTCCCGCACGACTTCCTCACCGAACGCCTCTGCGGACTCGCCGTGACCGACCCGGGCGACGCCTCGGGCACCTGCTGGTACCGGCCGGGGGACGGCGCCTACGACCCCGACGTCCTGGACCTCATCGCCCTGGACAGCGCCCTGCTGCCCACCGTCGCCCCCGGCGGCGCCACCCGCGCCGGCACCCTCACCGCGGCCGCCGCCGAGGCCCTCGGGCTGCCCCGTACCGTCGCCGTCGCCGCGGGAACCGGCGACAACATGGCCGCCGCCGTCGGCCTCGGCCTCGGCGGCGCCGGACTCCTCGACCACCCGGTCGTCAGCCTCGGCACCTCGGGAACCGTCTTCGCCGCCACCCGCGGCCGGCCCGCCGACCCCGCGCTCGCCGGCTTCGCCGCCACCGACGGCACCCGCCTCCCGCTCGGCTGCACCCTCAACTGCACCCTCGCCGTGGACCGGTTCGCCACCTTGCTCGGCCTCGACCGCGAGGACGCCCGGCCCGGCGACGGCGTCGTCGTCCTGCCCTACCTGGACGGCGAACGGACCCCCGACCTGCCGCACGCCTCCGGACTCGTCACCGGCCTCCGCCACGGCACCGACCCCCGGGCGATCCTGGGCGCCGCCTACGAAGGCGCGGCCTTCACCGTGCTGCGCGCCCTCGACCGTCTCCTCGGCGCCTGCGGCCTCGACCCGGCGGAACCCGCCGTACGGGACCGTCCGCTGCGCCTGATCGGGGGCGGCGCGCGCGGCGCGGCCTGGACGGAGACCGTCCGCAGGCTCTCCGGCCGCCCCCTCGTCGTCCCCGCCGCCGAGGAACTCGTCGCCCTCGGCGCGGCGGCCCTCGCGGCCGGCGCGGTGACGGGCACCGACCCGGTGGCCCTGGCCACCGCCTGGGGTACGGGAGAGGGCGAGGTCCTGCCGCCGCTCACCCGCGACGACGCGACCTGGGACCGCGTCGCGGGAACCCTCTCGGCCGCCGCGCCCGCCTTGCTCAGCGGCCCCGCGGTGTCGTGAGGCGTCCGGCAACTCCTGTACCGGTCAAGGGCGGTGGACTAGCCTGACGGAAACGACGGGGGAGGCGCACATGATCGCTCTACTGATTCTGTTCGGCGTGCTCGGCGGTGCCGGGGCGCTGATGGCGGTGACGCTGATGCGCCGCGGCCGCACCCGGACGGACACGGCGGAGGGCCTCCTCCTGGAACAGGAGGCCCTGCGCCAGGCCCGCAACGACCGGGTGTCGTTCTCCACGATCGCGGTCCACAACAACCCCCTCACGGCGAGCGACGCGTACCGGCGGGGGCGGCGCTGAGAGGGACGCGCGGACGGGTGTTCGTTCACCGGCCGTCGAAGAGGTGGGCCAGGGTCGTGGGCGTGAGGCGGATGTCGTCGAAGTCGACACGGCACCCCTCGCCGACCGGTGACTGGGCCACGACACCGACCCGGGCGGCGCGGGAGCCGTCGAGGGCGAACTGCCGTACAAGGCGCCAGGACGCGCCGTCGTCGGAGACGTGGAAGACGAAGCCCTCGCCGGTCCGGCTGACGCGCAGCCACAGCGCGTCCCCGGCGACCGGGCCCGCGAGCGCGTCGTCGGACCGTCCGCGGGTCACGACCGAGTAGACGCTCGGAGTCCCGTCATGGGCCTGCTCGAAGGTGAGCTTGGCCCAGTGGTCGTCGTCGGCCCAGACGACGAGGGCCCCCGCGTCCCAGGCGGACCGGAATCCGACCCGGAGCCGGGCCGAGAACTGCCAGTCGCCTTCCGGCGGATCGGTCAGCGCCACGGCGGCGTCCCGCCGCACGGCACCGCCGACCGGGTCCGTGAAGACGTCCGTCCGAGGACCGGCCGCGACGGTCAGGACACCATCGGCGAGGGACCACGCGGACGGGGCGGTCACCCAGTCCATGGCGAGGGGAAGCGAGCTGTCGACGTTCATCCCGTCATGATCGCGATCAGGCCGGGAGCCCGCCATGGACTCGGGCAAGGATCCAGGAACCGACACGAAAGTCCAAGGGGCGGGCGCTGTCCCCTGGTTGACCGCTGCGCGTGGCCCGATCGGCTTCGGCGCGCCCCGCCTCACCGTCCTGCCCCGGTCGCCCCCTCAGACCCCCGCAGCCACCCCCGTCGTGACGCGTCGCTGGTGGACGCGGAGGTGCAGGGTCGCCAGGTCGAGCAGCGGGGTCGGGACGCCCAAGGCGCGGGCCCGGTCCGTGAGGTCGCCGAAGAGGTGCTCGACCTCGGTGGGACGGCCCGACGTCAGGTCGCGGTAGAGGGACGGCACCATCGGTGAACCGGACGCGGACACCACGGCCAGCGTGGCCGCCCGCTCCGCCTCCGGTACGGGGTGTCCGGCCGCGGCGGCGACCGCCGCCCCCTCGTCGAGCACCGCCGGGGCCAGGGCGGGACCGCCCGGGACGTCGTACACGTCGCCGACCGTGCCGCGCATCAGGCTCGTGACGGCGCCGATCGTCGTGATGAACACCCACTTGTTCCACATCGCCGTGATGACGTCCGGCGGCACCGGCGCGTCGATCCCCGCCCCGTCGAGGACCTTCCGGATCCGCTCCACGCGCGCGGAGACGGTGCCGTCCTGTTCGCCGAAGGCCAGATGGGCCAGCGGGGCGAGCCGTCGGATGTCCCCCGAGTCGTCGAGGGTCGTGACCACCTTGGCCACGCCGCCGAGGACGGCCCGCGCCCCGAAGCGGGCGTTGAGGGCGTCGATGTGGGCGAGCCCGTTGAGTAGCGGCACGACCGCCGTGTCCGGTCCGACGGCCGGCGCGATGTCCTCGATCGCCGCCTCAAGGCCTGTCGACTTCACCGACAGGAGGACGAGGTCGTACGGGGCGTCGAGGGCTCCGGCCGTGACGAGCCGGGGCGTGAGGATCCACTCCTCCTCCCGGCCCACGACCCGCAGCCCGCGTTCGCGCAGCGCGGCCGCCCGGGCGGGACGGACCAGGAAGGTGACGTCCTGCCCGGCGCGGGCCAGCAGGGCGCCGAAGTAACCACCGGTGGCACCGGCGCCGACGACCAGGATCTTCATGGGTGTGAACCTCTCGTGGGGCGCCCCGTGGGCGCGGTGGTGAGGAGCGGGGTGAGCAGCCGGTGCGGTCGGGCGAGAGCCGCGGTCACCGGGTCGTCGTCGGGAGCCGGGGGGCCGAGCCCGGGGCCGGGGGCGACCAGGACGTCCCCGACGGGCACGGCCGCCCCGCAGCCCGTACAGCGTCCGTCCGCGTCGAGCGGCGCCTCGTCCCCGGCGTGCAGGAAGACGCGGCGCGGGCCGCCGTCCGCCGCGTGGAACTCCTCGCCCCACGCGGTGAGCGCGCGTACGGCCGGCCACAGGGCCACGCCCTTGGGCGTGAGCCCGTACACCTCGCGGCGGCCCGTGCCGGTCCCGGGGCGGCGATCGAGGACCCCCGCCGCGGTGAGGCCGGCGAGCCGGTCGGTGAGGACGGCCCGGGGGACGCCCAGGTGGGCGGCGAACTCGCCGAACCTGCGGACGCCGTAGAAGGCGTCGCGCAGGATCAGCAGCGTCCAGCGCTCGCCGACGATCTCCATCGAGCGGGCGAGGGCACAGGTCTGCCCGCGGTAGTCACGCGGAAGCGTCATGACCGGACCCTAGCGCAGAAGAGTTCGGTGACTGAACTGTTTTGGCGTCCGGGCTTCGCCGGCCGACGGAACCGCTGCCTCTGCGGGACTCCTGGCGCCGGCCGTTTCCAGGTGAGTGAAACGGACGGTTAGGCTCTCGCTCACGATGAACCAGCCCACGGAACCCAAGGCCGACAAGTCGGGAGTGCGCCGGCACAACCTGAGCCTCGTCCTGCGGACCGTCCATGACGCGGGAGAGACCACGCGGGCCGCGGTCGCCGCCCGCGTCGGCCTCACCCGTCCCGCCGTCTCCTCGCTCGTGGAGCAACTCCTCGATCTCGGCTTCCTCGTCGAGTCGGGCAAGACGTTCAGCGGGCATGCGGGACGGCCGGGCACCGTCCTGAAGCCCGCCGACACCGGACCGGCCGGGCTCGGCGTCGAGATCAACGTCGACTACGTCACGGTCTGCGTCGTCGACCTGACCGGCACCGACCGGGTCCGGCGCACCGAACGCCTCGACAACCGCGGGGCCGGCGCCCCCGAGGTCCTGGCCCAGGCCGCCCGTATCGCCGCCGAGGTCCTGGACACGGCCGCCGGACTCCACCTCGCCCCGGCCGGCGCCGGACTCGCCCTGCCGGGCCTCATCTCCGGCGGAACGGTCCGGCAGGCTCCCAACCTCGGCTGGTACGAGGCCGACGCGGAGCGCCTCTTCGGCGAAGCCCTCACGGCGCTGCGCCCCGGCACGGCCGGCCTCGCCCTGACCTCCGACAACGAGGCCAACATGGCGGCCCTCGCCGAGCTGTGGTCCGGCGGGCTCGGCGACCTCCGCACCTTCCTCCACCTGACGGGCGAGATCGGGGTGGGCGGCGCGATCGTCGTCCACGGCGAACTCCTGCGCGGGGCCCATGGCTTCGCCGGCGAGATCGGCCACATGGTCGTCGACGCCGAAGGACCGCGCTGCCGCTGCGGCTCGCGCGGCTGTCTGGAGCAGTACGCCGGCCAGGCCGCGCTTCTCGCCTCGGCGGACGCCGACGGCGTCCCCGACCTGGTGCGCCGCGCCGAGGCGGCGGAACCGCGCGCCCTCGCCGCGCTCGCCGAGGCGGGCCGGATGCTCGGGCGTGCCCTGTCGGGCGCCGTGAACCTCCTCGACCCCGAGGCCGTGGTCCTCGGCGGCATCTACCCGCGCCTGATGCCGTGGCTCGCCCCGGCCCTGGCGGAGGAGCTCGCGGCCCGTGTCGTCTCCGGCCTCTGGCCCCCGGACGCGGGCCGCCTCCGCCCGGCCTCCGCCGCCACCGACGCGTCCCGCGGCGCGGCGGCCCTCATCCTCCACGACGTCCTGGCGGACCCTCTGGCATACGCGACGCAGACGGGCGTCTGACGGGACGCCTGCCGTCCGACTGGCCGCACCCTGTGCTTGCAGGCCGACGGGCCCTCCGTATACGTCGGCGACGTCGGTGCCGGAACCACCGTCAGGAGCTTCGCCTCGCTGTCGAAGCGGCCGTCTCGGCCTGGAGGCCTTCCACGGCGTCGGGCCGAAGAGCGTCAGCCGATGACGGCCCGCATCTCCCGCTGGATGATCTCCTGGAACGGCACGTCGTCGTAGTTGCCGAGGACGACACCGACCCAACCGGTGTCCGGGTAGATGTTCCAACTGGCGAAGCTGCCGGGGTTGACGCCGGCGCGCCCGTTCACCCACTGGCCGTTGATCAGACTCACCGGCATCATGTACGTCCCGAACGACGCGTCGGCGGGGGTGGTCCGGCCGTCCCGCAGGCCGCCTCCTTGCGGGGCAAGGGGGATCTTGGCCCCGGTGAACAGCTCGGCGTAGGGCCGGTCGAGTACCGTGCCGTCGCCCAGCGCGTGCGCGAAACGGACCAGGTCCGGTGCGGTGGCGAAGCCGCCGTCCCCGGGCGGATCGATGAAGCCGCGAGCCGGGTTCTTGCCCAGTTGAAGCGGGTCCGGGCTGCCTATGTCCAGATGGCGAACGGCATCCACCCGGCTGCCGTCGGCCTGCCGCATGTACGAGTGCGCGATGTGCTTGTCGGCGAGCCACTGCGGCCTGGTGTAGAACGCCGTGCCGGTCATGCCGCAACGCCCGAAGATGTGTTCCTCGACGTAGTCCCAGTACGTCGTGCCGGTCACGGCCTCCACGATCAGCGCGGGGATGACGACCTCGGCTCCGGCGTGGTCGGTGGGAGTACCGGGGGCGGCCACCGGCTTCGACTGCCTGGCCCACCACTCGTAGAACTCGTGCACCTCCTCACGGCTCCGGAAGACGCGTTGCGGATCCTCCTCCGGGGTGTTCAGCCCGGAGGTGCCGGAGAGCAGATGGTGGAGGGTCACCCTCTCGGCGATCTCCTTGGTGAAGCCCGTCAGATAGGTGCCCACGGTGTCCGAAAGCCTCACCTTGCCCCGCTGTGCCAGCTGCAGGATGGCCACCGCGCCGAATGGCTTGCCCGCCGAGGAGAGGTTGAACGCGACGCCCTCGTGGTTGCGGATCCCCTTCTCCTTGTCGGCCATGCCATAGCTGCGCGACAGCACCGTCCGGCCCCGGTGAGACAGCAGCACCACGCCGGAGAACCTGTCCTCGGCGGCCAGCTTCGCCACGTAACGGTCGTAGGCTCCGCCGGGCCGTGTGTCCGGCGGGACGGCATGAGGATCAGTGGGGGCCGGGGCGGCGTGGCCGGGGCGGACACCCGCCAGTTGCGTGGCGGCCGCCGTCGCACCGGCGGCCGCCAGCCCACCCCATCCGAGCAACCGCCGCCGGTCGACGCCACGTACGGAATCCGAGTCCATGACCACGTCCCTTCCTGATCCACGAAACGACCCCTGATGCGCGGTGGTCCGTGCCTCTACTGAAGCCGGAGGTCTGTTGCGGTGACGTATGCGCATGTCGATACGTCCGCGATACACCCCGAGCCGTGTCGCACCCCCGAAGAGAACCAGGAGGAGGCCACCGCGCCCGCCGGCATCCCGGGTGAGCGCACCGCCCTCCGTTCAGCGGCGTCAGCGCCCGGACCGCGCCGTCCGTGGCTCGACGAAGGCGCGGCTCAGGTGGGCCGTCGCCAGCATCGCCCCCGTGTCGGCGGCGTCGGCGAGCAGCCTCTCGCGGGAGGTGCGGGCGGTGGCCGGGTCTCGTTCGTGGGCGTAGGCCACCGACGGGGCGGCGAGCTGGACGGCGTGTACGAGGAGGTCGCCGGTGATCAGGACGTCCCGGCCGTCGGCCCGTTCGACGAGGACGGACTGGTGGCCGGGGGTGTGCCCGGGGGTCGGCAGCAGTGTGACGCCCGGGCGCAGCCGGTGCCGTCCGTCGACCTCGTGCAGCTGCCCGGAGGCCCGGAGCGGCGCCACCACCCAGTCCCACACGGGATCGCGCCGGTCGAGCGCGGCGGTCTCGGCGCGCTGGACCAGGTACCGGGCACGCGGGAAGAAGGGCTGCCCCGAGGCTTCCGCGGCCCAGCCGGTGTGGTCCTCGTGCAGATGCGTCAGGACCACCGTGTGGACGTCGGCCCGGTCGATCCCGGCCGTCGTGAGCAGCTCGGGCAGGCTGCCGGGTACGGGACACCAGGGCGCCCCGGGGCCCTCGGCGGGGCCCACGCCCGCGTCGACGAGCGTCCAGCCCGTACCGCCCGGGTCGGCGACGGCGAAGCAGCGGAAGGCCAGCCGCCAGGCGTCCTCGGGCCCGAACGCCTCCGGGTCCAGCGCGGCGGCCTCCGCCCACTCCGCCGCCACGGCCCCGGGAAAGGCGTCCCGCGCCGACTTGAAGAACACCCCGGTGGCGTCGAGCAGTGCCGTCACCGGGCCCATCCGTTCCGTACCGTCACTCCGCGACATGACGCCGACTCTGCCACCCCACGGCCCCGACGCCCAAGGGGCCGGCGCTCTCATCCGGCTCTCACGCGGGGCTTATCCCGTCATCACATGCCGCCCCTAGCTTCACCCCCATGTTCTTCACCTATCTCCGGCGCGAACTGCGCCGCCGCAGAAGGGCGGCGCTCGTCGTCGCCTCCGGGCTCGCGCTCGGGATCGCGCTTGTCATCGTCGTCAACTCCGTCTCCTCAGGCATGAATCGGGCCCAGGGCAAGGTCCTGGAGTCCCTCTACGGCCTGGGGACCGACCTGACGGTGACCAAGGCGCGGGAACGGCCCGAGGACGGCGCGCCGGCGCAGCGGCCCCGGTTCGAGTTCCAGGGCAAGGAGGACGGCGAGGAGCAGAGCAGCGACCGGCTGATGGTCCAGGGCTTCCAGACCCTGGCGGACTCCACCGTCGCCACGGTCGGCCGGCAGCCCGGCGTCGACCGGGCGGTGGGCGGGCTCAGCCTCGTCAACCTGAAGATCAACGGGGAGTTCGAGCGGGGCAGGATCCAGCGCGGCCAGGCCCAGCCGGCCCAGCCGGGCGCCGGAAACGGAACCGGCGGCGGAACAGCCGGAACCGGCGGCGGCGGCTCCGGGCCCGGCGACACCGTCACCGGCGGCGGCGCGGCCTTCGACGTCGACTCCTTCACGCTCTACGGCACCGACGTCACCGCACCCGACCTCGGCCCCCTCACCACCTCCACGGTCTCCCAGGGCCGTACGTTCAAGGCCACCGAGACCGACGCGAAGGTCGCCGTCGTCGACAGCGCCTACGCGAAGGAGAAGGGGCTCGCGACCGGCGACGAACTGACCGTCAAGGGCGTCACGTTCGAGATCATCGGCATCGCGACCGCGGACCGCGGACAGGCCGCCGCCCAGGTCTACCTGCCGCTGAAGCAGGCCCAGACCCTCTCCGAATCCACCGCGAAGATCACCACGATCTACGTGAAGGCGACCGACTCGACCCGGATCGACGCGGTCAAGACCGCGATCCAGAAGAACGTCTCCGGCACCACCGTCACCACCTCCGCCGACCTCGCCCAGACGGTCTCCGGCTCGCTCGACACCGCGGCCGGCCTCGCCGCGAACGTCGGCAGGTGGCTCTCGTACGCCGTGCTGCTCGCCGCCGTCCTCGTCGCCGGACTCCTCACCTCCTCCGCGGTCACCCGCCGCGTCCGCGAGTTCGGCACGCTCAAGGCACTCGGCTGGACGAGCGGCCGGGTCACCCGCCAGGTGGTCGGCGAGGCCCTCGTCAACGGTGTCATCGGCGGCGCCCTCGGCATCGCGATCGGCCTGGCGGGGGCGTACGCCGTCACTGTCGCGGGCCCCACCCTGACCGCCGAACTCGGCGCAGGCGGAGGCGCGTTCGGCGGTGGCGGACGCGGCGGCATGATGCTCGGCGGAGGGCCGGGCAGCACTGCCGCCGGCAAGACCGTCGACATCGCCCTCACCGCCCCCGTCTCCCTCACCACCGTGGGTCTCGCCGTCCTCCTCGCCCTCGGCGGCGGCCTCGTCGCGGGTGCCTTCGGCGCCTGGCGGGCCTCCCGGCTGCGCCCTGCCGACGCCCTGCGCCGCGTCGCGTAGCCGACGCTCCCGGCTGCGCCCGGCAGACGCCCCGCGTCGCGTCGCGTAGCCGCCCGAATCCACCCCCGTACCCCAGGAGTCACACCGTGTACGAACTCATCGGCGTCACCAAGCAGTACCGGCGCGGGCAGGAGAGAGTCGACGCCCTCGCCGGGGTCGACCTCACCCTCGACCAGGGTGACCGGCTGGTCATCCAGGGCCCCACGGGCGGCGGCAAGTCCACCCTCCTCCAGATGCTGGGCGGCCTCGACCGCCCCACCTCCGGGCAGGTCCTGCTCGACGGCACCGACCTCGCCGCGCTCTCCGAGCGGAGGCTGACGGCCGTACGCGGCCAGAACATCGGCTTCGTCTTCCAGAGCTTCAACCTCATCCCCACGCTCACCGCGCAGGAGAACGTGGAGACGGCGCTGGTGCCGCTCGGCGTCCGGCCCGCCGAGCGCCGGAGCCGGGCCGCGGAGGCGCTGGAGTCGGTCGGGCTCGGCGAACGCCTCGGCCATCTGCCGTCCGAGCTCTCCGGCGGCCAGCAGCAGCGGGTCGCGATCGCCCGCGCGCTGGTGAAGCGACCGAAGGTGCTCCTCGCGGACGAACCCACCGGAAACCTCGACGAGTCGATGCGCGACGAGATCGTCGACCTGCTCGAAGGGCTCTGGAAGGAGCACGGTCTGACCTTCGTGATGGTCACGCACGACAGCGCCATCGCCCGCCGGGCACCGCGCCTCGCCACGATCCGCAAGGGCCGGATCACCCTCAAGGAGAACCGCCGGGTGGCATCCGCGGAGAACCGCCCAGTGACATCACCGGACCCGGTCGAGGCCTGACCGACGGCCCTCCCGGGCCCGAGACCCGACCGACGGTGCCCCCGGCCCGCGGCCTGACCCGTGGCTCCTCCCGGGCCCCGCCGCCTACACGGCCACGCCATGCCCCCGCAGATAGGCGAGCGGGTCGACGTCCGATCCGAAGTACGGCGTGGTCCGCACCTCGAAGTGCAGATGCGGACCCGTCACCCGCCCGGTCGCCCCCGACCGCGCGATCCGCTGCCCGGCCGACACGCTCTGCCCGGGAGAGACGTCGATCCGGGAGAGATGGGCGTACTGGGTGTAGCGCCCGTCCGGGTGACGGATCACCACCTCGTAGCCGTACGAGCGTCCGTACCCCGCGGTCACCACCCGGCCGGGACCGACCGAGCGGACCGCCGTGCCCGTCGGCACCGCGAAGTCCTGCCCCGTGTGGTAGCCCCTCGACCAGGAGCCGGGCTGACCGTAGTACCCCGTGAAGACGTACGAGGAGACCGGCGCCGTCCAGCCGCGCGAGGAACCGGACGGCGCCGCCGGCTCGACGCGCTGCGACGGTCGGGACGGCTGTGACGGCCGTGACGGCTGGGAAGGGGTCGCGGAGAGGCCCGTCCTCTGCTCGTACTTCCAGGCGTGGCTGGTCCAGTACCAGCGCCCCCGGAGCCGGTACCAGTAGACGTCGTCCCGGGCGTCCCAGCCCTGCCGCCCCCGGAAGACCGGCTCACCGGTCCGGCCGGGCCCGCCGGGCGTGGCCGAGGCACCGGTCCGCCGCTCGTACGTCGAGGCGTGGCTGGTCCAGCGCCACACGCCCGCCGCGTTCCGGAACCAGTACTTCGAGCCGTCCCAGCCGGCGTGCGCCGGTGCGGGTTCGGCGGCGGCCGTTCCCGCCCCCGCGCCCGCCAGGGCGGCGGCGCCGATGGTCGCGACGACCGCGCGGCGCACCCCGTGCAGCGCCGTCACCGCGCGCGTGGCGCCGGCGGCCGTACGACGGGCGGCGTTGGCGCAGCCCGCGCAGAGGCAGTCCGGGGGTATGTCATCGGTGAACGCGGGGAGGTCCACGATTCTCCTCACTCCTGATGCGGATCGGCGGGGCTGCCGCCCCGGGTGCAGAAGGCCACGGTCAAGTCCTTGATCAGGGCCTGGCGTTCGAAGTCGTTGAGCTCGACGAGCCCCCGAGAGGTCAGCCGGGTCACGGTGTCGTCCACGGCGTCGATCACCCCCGTGAGGACCGAGTCCCGGTGCTTCGCGTCGAGGACGGCGATCTGTCGCCGTCGCATCGCGGCGGCGACCTCGGGGGCGTACTCGATCCGCGTCGGCTGCGCGGAGAAGACGGCGATGCCGACCGGCCGGCACTCGGCCGCGAGCACGCGCGTGAGTGCGTCGCCCACAGCCTCGGCGTCCCGCAGGGTCGGTCCGTCGCCCCGGAAGGCGTCGGCGGGCAACCGCGAGAGGACCCGCGCGGCGGCCGCCTCCACCTGCTCGCGCAGATAGCGGAGATGGTCGTCGACGGCGAGCAGCGCGCGGGCCGTGTCCCGTACCGACCACACGACCAGGACCACCACCCGCAGCGCCGAACCCTCCGCGTCGACGACGGCGATCGGCTCGCTGCGCCAGTGCCGAAGGCGCACGTCCATCCGGCGGCGCAGGACGAAGGGGCTGATCCAGACGAGGCCCGTGCGGCGCACGCTGCCCCGGTAGCGGCCGAAGAGCGAGAGCACCCACGCGGAGCCGGTCCGGCCACGGGTCAGGCCGCCGAAGGAGACGACGGCGACGACGACGCACCCGGCGAGAGCGGCCCACTCCCAGGGGAACAGGGCGGCGTCGCGGAGCGGCCGGGCCCGCCACAGCGCCGTCGCCGTCCCGGCGAGAGCGGTCAGGCCGGTCAGGACGGCCACCCAGCCGGGGACGGCGGGCCCCGGGCGCTCCACGAGGCCGGGGTCGGTGGGCGGGGGACGGCGCGCACGGACGGGCAGGGGCCGTTTCAGTCGTTCGGTCATGAGCCTTCCGGCCGGTCCAGAGGTGACGGTGAGTCGGATGATCTTCGTCCACCATCGTCACAGGGGTGAATGTCCGGTATGCCGCGACGAACGTCCTGAATGCCCGGGACTTAGGTCCCCTGGCCATGGTTTCACGGAGGCCGTTGTCAGTGGGTGCCCCTACCGTTTTCACCATGACGACGACGACCTATCTGGAGCTGTCGCAGGACGGCGGCGGTGCCCACAAGTTCTACGAAGTGACCGTGGACGACCTGACGGTGTCGGTCCGTTACGGCCGCATCGGCACGGCGGGCCAGACCCAGCGCTCCACGTTCCCGACGCAGGCGAGGGCGCAGGCCGCCGCGGCGAAGAAGCTGGGCGAGAAGGTCCGCAAGGGATACGCGCCGGCCGTTCCCGGGCAGCGGGCCGCCCGCCCGGTGACGCGCCGTGAGGTGACCTCCGCGCCGTCCACCGCGCGCGCCGTCGCCCCGGTGCTCTGGCGCTTCCGTACGGGCTCGGCCGCCTTCGGCATCCACATCGACGAGGAGCGCTGCTGGGTGGGCAACCAGGCGGGGGACGTGTTCACGCTCGACCGCTCCGGCGAGGTGCAGGCCCGGTTCAGCCTCCCGGACGGCGTCAAGTGCCTCGTCGCGGACGACTTCTGGATCTACGCGGGCTGTGACGACGGCAAGGTGTACGACCTGTCGTCCAAGCTGCCCTTCGCCGCGTACGACATCGCCACCGACGTCGACATCTTCTGGCTCGACATCCACGAGGGCGTCCTGCACGTCGCCGACCGCTCGGGCCGGCTCACCGTCATCGACCACGAGGACGAGCACCAGTGGGCGCGCGGCGGCCAGGGCGAGCACGCCTGGATGGTCCGAGCCGACGGCGACGCCGTGTACTACGGGGACACGCGCGGCGTCGCCGCCCACGCACCGGACGGCGGCGGCGAGCTGTGGCACACGGCCACCGACGGCGGCGTCCTCTTCGGCTGGCAGGAGGACACCGCGGTCTACGCGGGCACGGCACGCAAGAAGGTCCATCGGCTCGCGAAGAAGGACGGCCGGGTCGAGGCGGTGTACGCCTGCGACAGCCCGGTGTACTCCTGCGCCACCTCGCCCGGCGGCCGGTTCGTCTTCGCCGCCGACTCGTCCTCCTCCGTCTACTGCTTCGCGGAGGACGGCACCCGGCTGTGGAAGCTCGGTACGGGAGGGGGTTCGGCGCTCTCCATGCAGTACCGCGACGAGCGGCTCTATCTGGCGACCTCCGACGGTTCCCTGGTGTGCGTGGACGCGAGCGAGGCGGCGATCGCGGCCGCGCAGGGCGGCACCGTGCCGGTCGCCCGGGACATCAAGCTCGCCGCCGCCCTGCCGGTGTACGAGCCGGCGACGACCGTGACCGCCGTGAGCACCGTGAGGAACGCCCCGGCCGGTTCCATCGTCGTGGAATGTGTGAACGAGTCGGGACGGACCCGGGTGCGAGTCGTCTCCCAGGGCTACGACTCCGGGTGGAACGTGCAGTTCCCCCGGGCGATCCGGGAGCCCGGTGCGCGGTACGTGGTCGACGCCCTGCACCCCGCCGCGGGCGGCTTCTACCGGGTCCGCGGCGACATCCGGCGGCTGCTGTGACGGCAGGGGCCGGGGGGATCTTCGAGGCGGCCACCGGTGACGGCCCGCCGGTACCGCGGGCCGAGGCCGAGCAGCGGTCCCGGGAGATCAGGGCCGCCCTCGACGGGCTGCTCCAGATCAGACGGCTGACGCTGCGCCAGGGCGGTGACCCGAAGGCCGTGCCCGCCGACTGGGAGCGCCGGCAGCCGGTCCGCGCCGTGGCCCTCGCCCTGGAGTCGGGCGGCCTCGTCCCCTCGTCCGTGGACGCCTCGGGGGCGCGGGTCGCCACCGGGTACCGGGTCCGGACGGGGGACCGGCCCGGCACGGCGGTGGTGGAGTGGCTGGGTCCGGCGGGCTCGGGCGCCGCCCAGGAGGAAGCGGCGGCCCTCGGCGCGTGTGTCCCGGCCCTGGCGCGGCTCGGCTGGGAGGCCCTGCTCTACAAGGGGCCGCGCGGGCGCCGCTTCCTGGAGGTGGAGCCCCTCGGGAGCTGAAGCCCCCGAAGCCCTGAGCCGGAAGCCGGAGGTCAGGCGATCGAGGCGGAGACGATCGCCGAGACCGCGATGTTGCAGGAGGCGGTCACCCAGACCGCCGGGTGCGGCTCGGGGTCGACCAGGGTGGCGCCCAGCTTCCCCGGCGTGACCAGGTCCACGACCAGGAACGCGACGGCCATCATCACCAGGCCGAGGAGCCCGAAGGCGGCCGTCGAGACGAGACCCTTGCCGAAGTCGTCGTACGTCGTCCAGATCGAGGTGAAGACGATGCCGCCGATGCCGAGGAGCGCCGAGCTCAACAGGATCGCCGCGTTGCGGTTGCGGTCCTCCCAGATCTGGCGCCCGAGCTTCCCGGGGGTCAGCAGGTCCACGAGCACGATGCCGAGGATCAGCAGGACCACGCCGAGGGCGCCGTAGGCGCCGGCCCGGCCGAGGCCGTTGACGATGTCGCTCATGGTGTGCCGGCTCCGCAAAGTCACGATCACGGGGGATCGGTGGTCAAGGACCGGCAAAATGTAGCGCACGCGTCAACAACGCCCGCCGCCCGCCCGGAATCCGGGCGCAGCGCAGGCCGGGATCTCGCTCGGCCGACAGCGGGCGGCCGCCGTGAACGTGACCCGAGCGGAGTACGCGGCCCGTGCTCCGGCGGGCGGGGACAGGTGAGGGCGACGACAGTGGAGGCGTACGTGTCCGTCCTCCCGCACTGGAGAAACACATGGGCCACCCCAATCGACGCGACCTCGGGCTCCTCGTGCTGCGGGTCGGCACCGGAGCCGTATTCGCCGCGCATGGCACCCAGAAGCTCTTCGGCTGGTTCGGCGGAGGTGGTATCGAGGGCACGACCCAGGCGATGGAGGCCATGGGCTTCCGACCGGGCCGGCAGAGCGCCGTCGCCGCGGGTCTCGGCGAGGCGGGCGGCGGAGCGCTGCTGGCCCTCGGCCTCGCCACCCCGGCGGCCGGCGCCGCGGCCGCCGGAGCCATGGCGGGAGCCGTCGCCGTCCACGCCCCGGCCGGCTTCTTCGCCCAGGGCGGCGGCTACGAGTACCCGGCGTTCCTCGGCTTCGTCGCCGCCGCGATCGGGGTCACGGGCGCCGGCCGGTACTCCGTCGACCACGCCACCGATCACGTCCTCGACCGTCCCTGGGTGGTGGCCGCCGCCTTCCTCGGCACCGCGCTCGCCGCGGCGGCCGTGGTCGGTCGCCGCGCGGAGGGGCAGGCGGCCGCCGCCACCGACTTCGAGCCGGACGCGGGACCGGAGTAAGGGCCCGGGCCGACGGGTCGGACATGACGGGTCAGGCGTGACGGCCGGGCTCAACGGTCCGGGCGTAACGGACCCGGCCGACGGCCCGCAGCGGTCATCGACGGGCCGACGACGGTCACTTGGTGGCCCCGCAGACGCCGTTCGGCCGACCCGCAACGGTCGTTCGGCGCGCCCGCAACCGTCGTTCAGTGGCCTGCGGCGGGGCCCCGCACGCGGCCGTCGTCGGAGAGGGCTAGGCTCGCCGCAGAGGAAGGGACGACCGCCGCGCATGAAGATCGATCTGACGGACACCGACTCCAGCAAGATCAACAAGGCGATCCTGCGAGGCCGCAGGGCCGTCGGCACCCCCGCCGTCGGAGCCGTGCTCACCCTCGTCATCGTCACCGACGAGGAGAACGCCTACGACGCGGTCAAGGCCGCCAACGACGCCTCCCGGGAACACCCCTCCCGCACCCTCGTGGTCATCAAGCGCCACGCCCGCTCGCCCCGCGAGCGGCACGAGAGCCGGCTCGACGCCGAAGTCCGGCTCGGCACCGACGCCGGCTCGGGCGAGACGGTCCTGCTCCGCTTCCACGGCGAACTCGTCGCCCGCGCCGACTCCGTGGTCCTGCCGCTGCTCCTCCCGGACGCGCCCGTCGTCGTCTGGTGGCCGGTCGACGCCCCCCAGGTGCCTTCCCGGGATCCGCTGGGCGCGCTCGCGCAGCGTCGTATCACCGACATGTACGCGGTCGAGGATCCGCTCTCCGCCCTGGAGGCGCGGGCCGCGTCCTACGCCCCCGGTGACACGGACCTCGCCTGGACCCGGCTCACCCCCTGGCGCTCGATGCTGGCCGCCGCGCTCGACCAGGCCCCGGGGACCGTGACCTCGGCCGCCGTCGAGAGCGAGGCCGAGAACCCCAGCGCCGAACTCCTCGCCCGCTGGTTCGAGGTCAGGCTCGGCGTCCCCGTCGACCGGATCGTCACCGACGGCCCCGTGGTCACGGCCGTCCGCATGGGCACCGACGACGGCGAGATCCGCATCGACCGGCCCGAGGGTCCGGTGGCCAGGCTCGCGATCCCGGGCCAGCCCGGCCGGGTCCTCGCCCTGAAGGTCAGGACCACCGCCGAGCTGATCGCCGAGGAACTGCGCCGCCTCGACCCCGACGAGGCCTACGCGGCGGCCCTGCGCGGCCGCGCCTGACCCCCTCCGACCGTGACCGGGAGGCCCCGAGGGGTGTCAGCCCTCCGGTGTGAAGGTCACGGGCAGCGTCGCCATGCCGCGCAGGATGCCCTCGCGCCGGCTCAGATCCGCGTCGGGGTCCGCGAGCCGGAGGTCGGGGAAGCGGCGCAGCAGCGTGCCGATGGCGATCCTGGCCTCCGCCCGGGCGAGCGGCGCACCGAGACAGAAGTGCACACCGTGGCCGAAAGCGAGCTGTTGCGGAACCTCGCGGCGCGCCACGTCGAGGATGTCGGGACGGTCGTAGCGTGCCGGGTCACGGTTGGCCGCGGCCAGCCCGATGATGATCATCTCGCCGGGCGGGACGGTGACCCCGCCGATCTCGTACGCGTCGACGGTGAAGCGGGCGACGCCACGGCTCACCGGGCCCTCGTAGCGCAGGAGTTCCTCGATCGCGCCCGGCAGGAGCGAGGGGTCGTCGCGCAGCGCGGCGAACTGGTCGGGGTGGCGCAGGAGCGCGTGGACGCCGTTGGCGATGAGACTCGCCGTCGTCTCGTGCCCGGCGAGCGTGAGCAGGATGGCCATGGCCGTCAGCTCGCGGTCGCTGATCCGCTCCTCGGCCTGGGCGGCGCACAGCGCGCTCAGCAGATCGTCCTTCGGGTCGGCCTTGCGCCGGGCGATCAACGGCTCGAAGAATTCGGTGAGTTCGGCGCGCGCCCGGGCTCCCTTGGCGAGCCGCTCCGGGGTGTTGGGCGGCATGATGAGACCCACCGCGAGACGCGCGAAGTCCGGCTGCCCCTCGGCCGGGATGCCGATGAGCTCGCTGAGCACCGCCATGGGCAGCGGCAGGGCGAACTCGGAGACCAGATCGGCGGTTCCGCGCGCCGCGATCGCGTCGAGGAAGGCGTCGGTGTGCGCCTGGACGCGGGGCGCGAGCTGCTCCACGCGGCGGAAGGTGAAGGCCTTGGAGACGAGGTTGCGCAGCCGGGTGTGGTCCTCGCCGTTCGCCACGAGCATGCTGGCCATCAGGACGTTGGTGCGCTCCTGATGGGCCATCTCCTCCTCGAGACCGCTGACCCCCACGGGGCTGCTGCTGAGGCGCGGGTCGGTGAGCGCGGCCACGGCCTCGTCGTACCCGGTGACCATCCAGACTTCAAGGGTGGGATTCAGCCGGACGCGCTGGACGACGCCGTGCTCACGGATGCGTTCGAAGAGGGGGTAGGGGTTGGGCTGTTGAGCGACGTTTACCGGGACATCGTGAACGATTGTCTGCTCTTGACCGGTCATCTTCCGTAACTCCCCGGAGCTTTGTGAAAGATCTCTGGCAAGTAGTCATACCAGCCACCCCGGTTGGCGTGGTAGCGTCACCGGCGCTCGGCTCGGATGATGTACGGCGAGGGACCGGCGAACCGCCGGATACGTACCAGCGAGGCGCTCCACCCACCGGTGGTCACGCGTCGCGTACCGCTCAACTTGAAGGCAGTCAGGGCCTCAAGCAGGCCCCATGCGCAGGGGGAGACGATTCGTGGAGCAAGCGGCAGCCGTGGACCCGATTCTGGATCTGGCCAGTCCGTCGACCCTGCGGAACCCCTACCCCGCCTACGCCCGGATGCGCCGGTCCACTCCCGTCTTCTGGCACGAACCGCTCGGCTCCTGGGTCCTGACCCGGCACGCGGACTGCCTCGCCGTGCTCACCGACAGCCACCGCTTCGCCTCCGACTGGCGCCGCGCCGGGGAGGACATCCCCGCCCCGCTGCTGAGCGTGCAGACCCTCGACCCCCCGGAGCACACCGCCATCCGGCGCCTCCTGCTCGACGGCTTCCGCGCGCAGGACCGCCAGGCGCTGCACGACGGCCTGGAGGGGCAGATCGAGGATCTCCTCGCGGAGTTGGCCCGGCGTCCCTCGTTCGACCTGGTCGGAGAGCTCGCGGAACCGGTCGCCCTCCGGTTCGTCACAGCCTTCCTCGGCGTCCCGGCCCCCGAGCTCGACTGGTTCGTGCCCATGTCCCGTACCGTCGTCGACGGCATGGACGCGGGCCTCTGGCCGGAGAAGCACGAGCCGGCCGTCGCCGCCCGTGCCGAACTCGCCGCCTACGCGGGCGGGTGGCTGGCCGATCCGCCGAAGGAAGGCCTCATCGCGTACGTGGCGGAGCACGCGACGGACAGCGGCGTGGAAGAAACGGTTCTGCGCAACAGTCTGCGCGCCGTCCTCCACGCAGGCTACGAATCCGCCTCCCGGCTCCTCGGCAACGCGGCGGCCGCTCTCCTCACCACCCCCGGCGCGCTCGCCGCGTTCCGGGAGACACCGTCCACCGCCGTGGACGAACTCATCCGGTACGACGCCCCGGTCCAGGCGGACGCCAGGGTCTGCGTCACCGACACCGAACTGGGTGGCGTCACCATGAGAGCGGGTGATCCGGTCACGCTCCTCCTGGGCGCGGCCAACCACGACCCGCTCCGCTTCGACCACCCCGCAGAGCTGCGACTCGACCGCGCCCCGAACCCGCACCTCGGGTTCGGCCGCGGGGCCCATGCCTGTCTGGGCGCGTCCATGGCGATCCGGCTCACCGGATCGGTCCTCGGGGCCCTGGCCAGGGAGTACCCCGACGCACGGGGAGTCGCGGAACCGGACCACCGGCGCAACCTGACCCTGCGCGGTCTCGACCGCTTCGAGGTCACCCTGCGTCCAGACACGGGGGAGGAGGTACGACCATGAAGTACTGGCACTGAAACCGCTGAGCGTGCTGTCCGGCCGGAAGGCGGGCACCATGCCCGTGCACGGACACCGTGCACCCCTGCCGGAGCCCGAGCCCGCTGCACGGCTCGGGCTCCGGCCCGCACGCGCCGAACAATCGGCATGGTCACGCCCCGCCCACACGCGCCGAACAGCCGGCATGGCTCAAGCCCCGGCCCGCACGTGCCGAACAGCCGACACGGCTCAGGTCCGGGCTCGTACACACGCCGGACGCCCGACACGGGTCAGGCCCCAGCGGCGCCCCCGTACGCCCCGGCCCGGAGCGGCCGAACACCCCGTCGGATCAGCCGCGCAGCTTCCCCGGCAGCCACCGCAGCTGGGCCGCCTGCTGGAAGGCGCCGCCGCCCTCGTGGTCGTTGAAGTCGTACACCTCGATCGCCTTCTCGTCCTCGGCGTACGCGTTGAAGGCGGCGAACACCGTCGACGGCGGGCACGTCAGGTCCTCGAGGGCCGTCGAGAACAGGGCCGGGGCCGTGGCGCGGGCCGCGAGGTGGACCCCGTCGAAGTAGGCGAGCGTCTCGCGCACCTGCTCGACGCGGCCGCGGTGCGTCTTGAGGTAGTTGCCGATCTCGCGGTACGGGGCGCGGTCCGTGACCGTCGTCGCACGCGGGAAGTCGCAGAGGAACGGCACGTCCGGCACCACCGCGACCAGGTTCCGCACGAGACCCGCCACGGCCAGCGTGATCCCGCCGCCCTGGCTGACCCCGGTCACCGCCGTGCGGCTCGCGTCCACCAGCGGGTGCGAGCGGGCGGCCTCCACGGCACGGACCGCGTCGGTGTAGAGCCGCCGGTAGTAGTAGGTGTACGGATCCTCGACGCCGCGCGTCATGAAGCCGGGGAACGAGGGCGCGCTGCCCACCGGGTCGGAGGTGTCACCGGTGGCCCAGCCGCTGCCCTGCCCGCGCGTGTCCATCACGAAGTGAGCGAACCCGGCGGAGGCCCACAGCAGATGGGTGTGCGGAAGACCGCGCCCGCCGCCGTACCCGAGGAACTCCACCACGACCGGGAGCGGTTCGGTCGTACCTGCCGGAAGCACGAACCAGCCCTTGACCGGCTGCCCGTCGAACCCGGCGAAGGTCACGTCGTACGTCTCCACGGTGGAGAGGCCCGTCGGGACGGCGTCGAAACGCGCGTCGAGCTCGTGCGTGCGAGCCTCGCCGAGGGTCTTCGCCCAGAAGGCGTCGAAGTCCTCGGGCTCCACCGACGCGCTGCGGTACGTGCGGAGTTGGTCGAGGGGCAGGTCGAACTGGGTCATGAACACCGCCTGGTGAGTCGCCGGTCGAAGGGGGGTCGTGTTCGGTATGTCGACCGGTGCAGCCCGGCCCTCCTCACCTTAAGGGGTGCCGTGTCGATCACGCGGGCCCCCTGCGCCCGGCACCGCGCCAGGCGGACGGACGGAGCCCGGCGGGCCCCCGTGTCCCCGTCCGGTGGACACTCCGCGCGCCTGACGCCACGTGAACGCCGTCGGGCCCGTCCGCCGTGCCATCCTCGGACGAACCGCCCACACCGTATCCGGCCGTGGGTCTTCCTCGTCCTGCGCGGAGGGACACCATGCTCATCAGCCATTCCGTACGTCACCAGGTCCTGCGGGTGACGCTCCACCGCGACCTGGACGTCACCAACCGGGCAGCCGGCGCCCTCCAGATCCAGGCCCTCGTCCAGGCGCACCGGCCCACCAGGGTGGTCATCGTCGTCCCGACCGCCGAGCCCACCCCGGCCACCCTCAGCACCCTCGCCCGCGCCCACCGCATGTGCGCGAGCCTCGGCATCCCCCTCTCGCTCAGCGGAGCGAGCGCCCGCACGAGACGCCTGCTGGACGTCGCCGGCGAATGACGGCGACCTTCTGGAAGAAGAGGGTGTGGCTGGACGACACCTTCGCAGGAGACCGCCGTCCGGACCGCTCTGACGGACTCCTCGTCCAGCATGACAACCTGTGCTTCCCACCCCCGACCCCAGGAGGTCACCATGACCGCAGAGCCCGCGTCCACGGAAGGCTCGGAGCCGGCTGTCCCCGAGACGGCCCCTCTGGCACCGGACAGCGACGGCAACTACGACCTCAAGCGCAAGTTCCGCGAAGCCCTGGCGCGCAAGCGCGGTGCACAGGCGGACGCGGCCGATGTCGCCGCCAACCCGGACGCGTCGAAGGTGCGCGCGGCGCAGGGCCCGGCCGCGAGCCAGCGATCGTTCAGGCGCAAGAGCGGCGGCTGAGCCGATAGGCCCGGCGGTCCGGCCGCTCTCCCGGCACTCGGCGGCTCCTGATCCCTGCGCCGGCTCCGGCGCGGGGGTCACGGATCCCGGTGCCCGCCGGGTGGGGCTGTCGGGCTTTCGGCGGTGCCGGGTGAACCCGGCGAGGGCTCGCCCGCCGCGAGGTGCTCCAGGACCTCCGCCAGTTCCTGGCAGGCGCGGCGCACCGACCGGCGGGTCGCATGCTGCTCGGTGATGACGGAGGCGAGAAGCAGGGCGGTCAGGGCGGCGGAACCGTTGAACGCCTGGAGCTTGGCCATGATCTCGACGTCCGTCAGGTGGAGGAACGCGCCCCGCCCGGAGGTCGCCTCGAAGGTGGTGAGCACGGAGGCGAAGAGCGCGCACAGCATGCTTCCGGCGAGCTGGAAGCGGAGCGCTGCCCAGATCAGCAGGGGGAAGACGAGGAACAGCATGCTCATCGGGCTGAGCACGGCCATGGGCATGAGGACCAGGGTCGTCAGCCCCAGAAAGGCCGCCTCCTTCCAGCGCCGTAGCCGGAACCGTCCGGCCGGCCCCGCGAGGACGAGCAGGAGCGGGGCGACGAGCAGCACCCCCATCGTGTCGCCCACCCACCAGGCCAGCCAGACGGGCCAGAACTCGCTCTTGTCCAGGGAGCCCTTCACCACCTGCAGTCCGACCCCCGCGGTCGCGCTGATCAGCATGGCGCCGAACCCGCCGAGGAAGACCAGGGAGAGTCCGTCCCGCAGCCGCGCCATGTCACGCCGGAAGCCGGCCCGCCTCAGCAGCAGGAAGGCGCAGAGCGGCGCGACGGTGTTGCTCACCACGGTGACCACTGTGGTGGGCCCCGGAGCGGTGAGGGAGGCGATGACGAGGAAGGAGCCGAGGGCGATCCCGGGCCAGACCCGCGCGCCGAGCAGCAGCAGGGCGGCGACGGCGACGCCGGTGGGCGGCCAGATGGGGGTGACCACCACGCCTTCGACGACGAGGCGGCCCATCAGGCCGAGTCGTCCGGCCGCGTAGTAGCAGACCGTCACGGCCAGCGACAGCAGAGCCGCCTCCGTAGAGGGCCGGAACTGCCTCCGAGTATCCAACACGTCAGCCATCAGACACCGGCCGGGCCGCCACGACCGGGCAAGGACCCCTGCGTGTCGGGCGCCTCCTTACGGCCCGGGCCGGTCCGAGGACCGACCCGGCCCGGGGCGAGCCCCCTCCCCCCGCTCCTCGGCCGCCGACCGGGCCGGACCGCCGTCATGGCCGACGACCAGGACGGCCGCGTCGTCCTCGTGCCCCACCGTGGCCGCCAGCTTCATGACGGCGGTGGCGAGCGCGTCGACGTCCAGCCCGGCGACGGCGGTGATCCCGGCGAGCCTCGTCACCCGGTCCAGACCCTCGTCGACGTGGAGCGAGGGCCCCTCCACCACCCCGTCGGTCAGGAGGACGAAGACACCGTCGGCGGTGAGCCGGTGGCGCGTGGTCGGGTAGTCGACGCCGCGGAGCACACCGAGCGGAGGCCCGCCCTCGCTGTCGTCGATGCCGGAGCGGCCGTCGGTGGTGGCCCAGATGTGGGGGATGTGACCGGCCCGGGCGCACTCCAGGGTGCCGGCAGCGGGGTCGAGCCGCAGGAAGGTGCAGGTGGCGAAGAGGTCGGCGCCCAGGGAGATCAGCAGGTCGTTGGTGCGACCGAGCAGCTCTCCCGGGTCTCCGGTGACGGAGGCCAGCGCGCGCAGTGCCACGCGGACCTGTCCCATGAAGGCGGCGGCCTCGATGTTGTGCCCCTGCACGTCACCGATGGACATGCCGATCTGCCCGCCGGGCAGGGAGAAGGCGTCGTACCAGTCACCGCCGACGTTGAGCCCGTGGTTGGCGGGCTCATAGCGGACGGCCAGCCGGGCGCCCGGAAAACTGGGCAGGTCCGAGGGCAGCATGCCGCGCTGCAGGGCCACGGCGAGCTCGACACGGGAACGCTGCGTCTCGGCCAACTCCCGCGCCCTGGCGGTCAGCGACCCGAGCCGGACCAGAAGGTCCTCGCTGTTGTCGGCCGGCCGTCTGCGGAACATCGATCACTCCGACGTCACGACGATCCTCGCATCAGTCCGTCCCGTCTCCAGCACGCGGGACCACAGGGGAGCACCTCGGTACGAACAGGTCCTTCCCCACTCTGCCCGGAGGGGACGGCATCCGCATCTCATCGGCGGAGAACGCGGCGGATCCCAGCGGGGCCACCCCACACCGCCGGAAACGAACAGCGGTTCGGCGAGATCGAAGGCATCGCCCCGCGCCTGACTTCCGCCCGGACCGAGCAGGCCGACGCCGCGCGACTCGCCCGGCGGCACCCGCCGCACCCGGCGCCTGCCTGACCTGGCGGCAAGGCACCGGCGGCCCCGAGGACGCCGGGCATGACCAGGAACCACCACACCCTCGTCCCCCGAGCGCGAAGCGTTCTGCGCCGGTCCTCCTCGCCGCCGGCGCGGCCGTCGGCCTGCTCGACGCGCGCCGAACGCGAGCGACAGGACGGCGTCCCCCGCACCGGCAAGGCGGTGCCCAGCGGCTGCTGGGAGGCCACGTCCCACAGCCGCACGGTGCCGTGTGACCCGGCCGCGGCGAGGACGGAGCCGTCGGGCGGGAAGGCCACGGCGGTGGTCTCCTCCGGTACGCCTGGCATCCCCTTGGACAGGCCGCCGGGCAGCAGCCCGAGCGGCGTGCGCAGCCGCCCGTCCCACAGCGTGGTGCCGGCCCCCGAGCCGGTCACGGGGTCACCGGCGGGGCTGAAGACGGTGCGGCACGCGCAGTTCTCCAGCGCGGTGCGCTCGTGGCCGTTTCCCGTGGTGCGGACGAGGGCGCCCGTGTCCGTCAGGGCCGTGCCGCCGTCGGAGGAGACGGTGGCCAGGGCTCCGTCGTCCCCGTCCACCCCGTCGTTCTTCAAGTCCAAGATCTAGCATCTGGGTATTCGTACAGGTCAGCGGCGTGATGAGGCCGCTCCGGTCAGCAAACGGTCAGCATTGGGTGCGAAGGTGTCTCGGCTTGCTGACCTCGCGACCGCCGTGACGGGACCTGGGCGCAGATGCCTGGTTCCCGCGGGGAAGGTTCGCTTCGTGGCTCGTCAGCTCGCGAAGAAGCGGACGATGCCGTCCGTGGCGGAGACGGGCCGTCGGACCGATCTTGGCCGGACGACACGGACTCCACGCCTGCCCTAACCGTGCCGGGCGGCTTTCACGGAGAGGCGAGCCCGGCCGCCTCGTCGATCGTCGGCGTCGACCGCACTCTCCTCCACCGCCACTGCGATCTGCTGGAGGCCCTGCACATAGTCGGCAGCCGATCCGTGAGCACGCTGCCGGAGATCGGGCCGACCGTGAGCTGGGCGTCGTTGCAGGCCGACCTCGCCAACGCCATCGTGCGCCGCCCGCCTAACCTCCCGGGTGCAGCAGCTGGAGAGTCAGCTCGCCAATCGGTTGGGGGGCCGGGCGTGGCTTGAGTCAGGGCTCGGCGCTCCAAGGGCCTGGGACCCGGCAAGACACCACAGCCCGAACACACACGTTGCGGCGGGCCGGGGGATGGCATCCGCCTAGGGTTCCTGCCCTCGGACGAGATCTGTTGCCTGACGAAAACGCGGCGCGGTCCTGTCCGTCCTGACAGGGGGCTTGGCCGTCCCGCCACTACGTGGTTGCGAGGCTGTGGCTGATAATGGTTGTCGCACTGCGGGAGTGGGGGATTTGCGTGGAATCAGTGGGACCACGAAATGGAGGCATGTCCTCTGCGGAGGGATTCGAGTGGTTCTGTGACGTGGTGTCGAACGGAGTCATGCCTGTCAGCCTCAGTCCTGCGCAGATGACTGACTTTCACGCAGAGGCAGCTTTCCTGGACCTCGGTTCCGTGCGGCTGTCGGCATTCACTCTCTCGCCGGTCCTGTCGCGCCGGACGCAGGCTCATGTGCGTAAGGGGGATCCCGAGCACTAGCAGCTGGCATTGGTTACGAGGGGCTCATTCCGGATTTCCCAGAGGGGGCATCAGTCGGTTGTGGCCGACGGCCTGGTGTTGACGGACAGCTCGCGTCCGAGCGAAGGGGCCAGCGTCGACGGGCTGGCAGCGGCGGTCATTCTGCAGATTCCCCGTTCGGTGCTGCCGTTGCGGCACGACAAGGTGGACGGTCTGGTTGCTCAGCACATCCGGGCCGACCGGGGAACAGGGGCGATACTCAGCGGTTTTCTGGGCACCCTGCTCGCCCAGGGCCCGACCTGTCAGCCCTCGGAGCTTGCCGCTATGGGGTCTATCGCCCTCGACCTGGCGACGGCATGCCCGGCACAGCAGCTCGGCACCTACGGCGCGGCGCCGGCCGAGGCCCGTGCCATGGAGATGTTCCAACGGGTCACGCGCTACATCGAGAACAACCTCGGGGACCCAGACCTGACGCCGCAGGCGATCGCCGACCGGCATAACATCTCTCTGCGCGCCCTCTGCTCCCTGTTTCGTGAACAGTCCGTCAGCGTGGCGGCCCGCATCCGCCAGGTTCGGCTGGAACGTGCGCGTGCCGACCTCGAGCGCCCGGAGTTGAGCAGCCAGCCGGTGCAAGCCATCGCGGCCCGCTGGGGCTTCTCCAGTGCCAATGCCTTTGGGCGGGCCTTCCGCGATGCATACGGAACATCCCCTCCGAACATCGCGCGGCCGCCCTGTGGCGGGACCCTGCACACAGTGTTGAGAGGTTGTGCACGCTACGCCCAGCCTCGCCCGTCAGTGAGACGTAGGTTCCGGTGCGGCGACGGTGACACCGAATTAGTGGGCTGTTTCCTCTCACCTGCAGGATTCACGCGGAGAGCGATATCGGCATGACAAGTATGGTGCGGCCCTCGGTGCTGATCACCGATGCAAACAAGGGCCTTGGCCTCGAAGCTGCCCGACGGCTCGGGGAAGAGGGGTGCAGGGTCTTCCTCGGTTCACGTAACGCCGTCACCCCCGGTGAGGTCGCCAACCGCAAGTTCGCTGCCACCGACATGGATCGTCACACCGGCGCGCTGACGGTCGCCGAGGGCACCGATTCGATCATCTCGATCACCATGCTGGCGAAGATCGAGGCCGACGGGCCGACCAGGGCCTTCACCGACCGACTCGGTCCCCTCGCCTGGTGACCTTCCGCGCGAAAGTCGACCGGGGCGGGGTGAAAGCCCGCGGCTCTCGCCGACCTGTGTCAGAACGTGTTGCGCGGGCTCATGCCCAGATACGGGCCGGGCGCCGTGCGGTGCTGGACGCGTGGGGTGAGGACCTGAACCTGGTGCGCGCGCAGGAGGAGTGACACGTCCTGCCGGGAATGGCTGATGCAGGGCCGCCGCCGCAGGCATGGAGCGCGCTTTCGCGGCCCGATCCCCCCCGCTCGCCGAGGCTGAATATCCGTCCCTCCAAACGCTTCCCTGAGTGATTCTGGTCACCTCCCCGGGGCGTCCGGAGTGTTGGTCTGTCACGTATATGACTGACTGTCATCGAATATCCCTCCTTCTGGTCGCAGAGGCGGCCCCGCGCTTTCGGGCGAACTTTGTGGGTCTCCTGTGCGTCCGGATAGAACTTGAACTCATTGATCATCTCTGGGGGACACTTACGGTGCGTATCACCCGTCCATTCGCCATATCCTTGGCGATCACCATGACTGTGCTCGCGGGCACAGAGCAGGCTGCCCTGGCGGCCGAACACTGGAGCGAGTCCAGATCCGGCCCAAGTGCCGGCGAGAGACCCGAGCAAGGCTGGGGGTCGGCTCGCGGCCACGGGCACAACGCCTCCGGCGACGACACCGACGCGGTCGCGGCCGGCGGTCACGTCGGTGCGCTGCGAGCACCCGGCGAACTCGCGCCGGACACCGGTGCGGCTCGGCTGCGGCTGGGCGATGGGGCCAAGCAGGCCGGGGCCCTTCCCTACAGCAAGGTGCCCGCTCCGCGCCGGGCCGTGCCCACGGGCTTCGACGCCAAAGCCAGTTCCGAGGTCACGGGCAAGCGGACCGAGCGTGGGCGCACATTCCTGAACAAGGACGGCACGTACACGACCCGGTTCTTCAACGAGAAGGTCAACTTCCGTGCTGCCGACGGCACGTGGAAGACCATTGACACCCGGCTCACCACAGCGCCCGAGGGCGCGCAGGCCGGGAGTGCCTCGACGAGCGGCTGGCAGGCGCGATCCACCGAGGACAAGGTCTACTTCTCCGCGTTCGCCGACGCGGAAACCTTTGTGCGCCTCGGTGTCGACGACACGACCGCGATCGCCTACTCGATCGAGGGCGCGGCCCGTTCCCAGGGCCGTGTCGACGGCAGCGTAATCACGTATCCGGAGGTCCGCCGCTCGACGGACGTGGAACTGATCGCCGGCAGTGACTCCGTCAAGGAGACGCTGATCCTCAAGGACAAAGCCGCGCCGACCGAATGGCGCTTCCCGCTGGCTCTGAAGGGTCTGACGGCGAAGCTCGACGGGCACGGCGGCGTCGTCTTCCACGACCGGACGGGCCGTCAGCAGGGCTGGATGCCGGCCGGCTGGATGGAGGACTCGAAGAAGGCTCCGAACTCCGACGAGGGCGTCATCTCCTCCGGTGTCACCTATGACATCGTGCGCGAGGGCTCCCGCCAGGTCCTGGTAGTGAAGCTGGACCGGAAGTGGCTGTCGGATCCCGAGCGGGTCTTCCCCGTGAAGGTCGACCCCTCTGTGAACGGCCTGGAGGCGGCCTCCGGCACGTTCGTCGAGGCGCCGTACAACCAGAACTTCTCCAGTTCCACCGAGCTCAAGGCCGGCACGTACGACGGTGGCAGCCACAAGGCAGCCTCGTTCCTCAAGTTCGGCGGCCTGGACACCACCCTCAAGAACGCATTCGTCATCAATGCGAACCTGAGCCTCTACAACACCTTCTCGTACTCGTGCACCGCACGGCCGGTGACGGTCCACGAGATCACCTCGAACTGGTCCGAGAGCAGCACCAACAGCTACCCCGGTCCCGCCACCGGCGGCGCCCTGGGCTCCAAGTCCTTCGCGCACGCCTGGCGCCCGGACGGCTCGACGAGCTGGCCCTGCGGTGCCGCCGCGTGGGAGTCGATCCCGCTCGGCGATTCCGGCCGCAAGCTGGTCGACGACTGGACGCACGGCCGCAAGGCCAACTACGGCCTGGCCGTGAAGGCGGCCACGAACGACTCCTACAGCTGGAAGAAGTTCGGCTCCGACAACTACCCTGGCGGCAAGCCCAGTCTTGACGTCACGTGGTCGAAGTACGGTGCCACGTACGGCCTGGGCGGCTTCGTCCAGCCGCCGACGGCCACCAGCGAGGGCGCCTTCAAGGTCACCGTCACCAACCAGGGGCAGCAGACCTGGGGTGCGAGCAGCAACTACAAGCTGCGCTATGACCTGTTCGATGCCAACGGCAACAAGGTCGGCGGTGACTACTGGAGCAAGATCCGGTGGACGCCGATGCCCTACGACGTCGCGCCCGGCGCCTCCGCCACCGTCGACGCCAAGATCGCTCCGCTGGCACCCGGTACGTACACCATCCAGTGGACCATGGACGAGTACGGCGTGCGGAGCTTCGTCGACGACGGCGTCCCCGGCCCGACCGTGCGCTTCGACGCGGTCAACGCCCCGCCGTACGTGACGGGCGCGGCCCCGCCCGGTGGCACGGTCGTCGACACCCTCAACCCGACGCTTTGGGCGAAGGCGACCGACCTGGACAAGTCCCCGAGCTCGCTGACGTACCAGTTCGAGGTGTGTGAGGTAGAAGGCAAGGACGTCCGGAAGAACTGCCGCGGCAACACGCACGCAGCCTCCGAGAGCTGGACGGTTCCGGCCGGCTGGCTGAAGTGGGCCAAGACCTACGCCTGGTACGCCTACGCGAACGACGGCAAGGACCAGTCGGCGCGCACCGCGCCGTCGATCCTGACCACGCAGGTCCCGCAGCCGGTCATCACCTCCCACCTGGGCGGCGCCGACAGCGGCCGGACGTTCGGCGAGCGGGCCGGCAACTACGCCACCGCCGCCACGGATGCCGCTGTACCGAGCGCGGGCCCCGAGCTCGCGGTCACGCGTACGTACAACTCGCAGGACCCGCGCACCGCCAACGCCTTCGGTACAGGGTGGGCGACCCGCTGGGACATGCGGGCCGTCGCCGAGCCCGACGGCAGCGTCGTCGTCACCCTCGACAGCGGCAGCCAGGTCCGCTTCGGCAAGAACAGCGACGGCACGTACAGCGCCCCGGCCGGTTCGGTGGGTGTACTCACCGCCGTCACGGGTGGCGGTTGGACGCTGCGCGACGCGGCGGCCACGATCCACACGTTCGACGCGACGGGCCGCCTGACCAAGATCAAGGACGGCCACGGCCGGGAGCAGCTCCTCACGTACACGTCCGGCAAGCTGACCAAGGCCACCGACGCCCTGTCGAAGCGCGCGCTGACGTTCACCTGGAGCGGCGCACACGTCGCCTCGGTGTCCACCGACGCCGTCGGCCCGCTCGCTCCGGCGCTCAAGTGGTCGTACACGTACACCGGCGACCAGCTGACCAAGGTCTGCCCGCCCGATTCGACCACCGCCTGTTCGACGTACGAGTACACGGCAGGTTCGCAGTACCGGGGCATGGTGCAGGACGCCAACCCGGTCGGCTACTGGCGGCTGAACGAGTCCGAGGGCGAGTCCGCGGCCAGTGAGGCGGTCTCCCGCACCGGCATGAGCGCCGGCCACTACCGCGACGTGACCCTCGGGTCCACAGGCGTGCTGGGCGCGACCGGCAACAAGGCCGTCTCCTTCAACGGCACCACCTCCTACGTGGAGCTGCCGGAATCCACCTTGACACCCTCCACCGTGCTGTCGGTGGAGCTGTGGTTCAAGACGGACACTCCGAACGGGGTCCTCGTCGGCTTCCAGGACGACCCGCTGGGTCCGACGCACCCCAACGTTTACAACCCCGTGCTCGCCGTCGACTCGGCGGGCAAGCTGCGCGGTGCCTTCGAGAAGGCCAACGGGGGTCTCGTCCCGATCACCTCCACGGCCACGGTCACCGACAACGCCTGGCACCACGCCGCGCTGACCAGCACCGGCACCGGCCAGACCCTCTACCTCGACGGTCAGGCCATCGGCACCCTCGCGGGTCCCGTCAGCCACTCCACCAAGACGTACACCTACCTCGGCGGCGGCTTCACCGACCAGTCGTGGGACGGCGCCGGCACGTACGGCACGCGCTACTACAAGGGCCTCATGGACGAGGTCGCGGTCTACCACCGGGCCCTCGACGCCGGAGCGATCAAGGCCCGCTTCGACGCCCGTACGGGCGGGTCGAAGCTGACCAAGTCCACCCTGCCGTCCGGCCGGGTGAGTGCTCAGGTCGAGTACGACGGTGACACCGGTCGCGCGACGAAGGTGACGGACGAGAACGGCGGCGTCTGGCAGATCTCCGAGCCGCGGTACTCCGCGGGCTCGCAGGCGTACAGCGACGCGGTGCTGGCCTCCTCGCCCGTCAACTACTGGCGCTTCGGCGACAGCAGCGGCGCTGCCGCGGCCGACGAGATATCCGCCGGCGGCAACGGCTCCTACCGTGACGGCGTCGCACTCGACGGCGTCGGCGCGTTCCTCGACGGCGACGACGGCGCGATCACCCTCGACGGCAGCAAGGGCGCCGTGTCGGTCCCGAGCGAGTCGATCGCGGGTGCCACCTCCCTGTCCGTGGAGATGTGGTTCCGCACGGACAAGCCGAGCGGAGTCCTGCTCGCGCTGCAGAACACCGAGCTGGGTACCACTCCGCAGATGTGGAACCCGAGCCTGGTCATCGACGCGGAGGGCAAGCTGCGCGGCCACTTCTGGACCGGTCCCTCAGCGGGCTGGCCGGTCATGGGCGGCGTGAAGGTCACCGACAACAAGTGGCACCACACGGTGCTCACCGGCGGCCCCACCGGGCAGTCGCTGTACCTCGACGGCGTGAAGCTGGGCTCGCAGTCCGGCACGGTCAAGCCGGAGACCCTGAACCACGCCTACCTCGGCGGTGGCTACTCCAGTGAGGCCTGGGACTCGCAGTCTGCGGAGACCCGCTACTTCAGCGGGCAGCTCGACGAGGCCGCGTTCTACTCCAAGGAGCTGGACGCCCAGACCGTGGCGGACCACTTCAAGGCCCGCAACCGTCTGGTCTCCGGCAACGGCGCCCAGTACGAGGGCGTCGTGATGGCGGACGCCCCGGCCGGCTACTGGCAGCTGGACGAGTCCGCAGGCACGACCGTCGTGAACAAGATCGCCGCGGTCGGTGCCAACGGCACCTACACCAAGGCGACGCCGGGCAAGCCCGGCGCGTTCGGGTCCGGCGACCGCACCGCGGCGGAGTTCGCGGGTGCAGGATGGGCCGAACTTCCCGGCGGGCACCTGCCGAACACCGACCTGTCGGTCGAGCTGTGGTTCAAGACCACCAAGCCGGGCGTGCTCTTCAGCGACCAGGAGAAGCCGCTCCCGGACGCCGTCGCGTACGCGCCGGTCCTGTACGTCGGCTCGGACAACAAGCTGCACGGCCAGTACTTCACCCGCGGCGTCGCCGCGACCAACACCTCGCCGAACACGGTCACGGACAACGAGTGGCACCACGCGGTGGTGACGGCACTGGGATCCACCCACACGCTGTACCTCGACGGCGCCCAGGTCGCCCAGACCACCACCACGCCGGTCACACACGAGACCAACCAGCGCGCGTACATCGGCGCCGGCTACACCACGTGGTGGCCCGCGTCCCCTGGCGACGGCGTGCAGTACTTCACCGGCCAGATCGACGAGGTCGCGGTCTACCCGCGGACCCTCACCGGTGACCAGGTCGCCCGCCACTACGGCGCCCGCGCCTATGCCTCGGGCTCCTCGCTGTCCTCGACGGTGACGGTCACCGACCCGACGGGCGCGAAGACGTCCAGCACCTTCGACGCGGTCCGCGGCCAGCGCCGTACGGCCACGACGAACGCGGACGGCGGTGTCACCACGTACGCGTACGACACCGGCGGCTTCCTGCACACGGTCACCGACCCCAACGGTCACGCGACCATCACCGGCCACGACGAGCGCGGCAACACCGTCTCCACGACCACCTGCCGGGACGCCAACTCCTGTTGGACCTCCTTCGCGGAGTACTACTACAACCCCGCTGACCCGCTGGACCTGCGCAACGGCAAGCAGATCGCGATCCGCGACGGCCGCTCCTCCGGCGCGGCGGACAACCGCTACCGGACGACGACCTCGTACACCGCGCTCGGCCTGACCGACACGGTCACCTCGGTCGACGGCCGGACCGCGACCACCACCTACACCACGGGCACCGAGCCCGCGGTGGGCGGCGGGACCACCCCGGCGGGCCTGGTCGCCACCAAGAAGTCCACCGGCGGTGCGATCGTCTCCTACGCGTACTTCGCGAGCGGTGACCTGGCCAAGACGACGGCGCCTTCCGGCGCGGTGACGACGTACACCTACGACGGCATCGGCCGGAAGACGACCGAGACCCAGGTCTCCGACGCCAACCCGGCGGGTGTCACCACCACCTACGCCTACAACGCCATGTCCCGCGTCATCGCGGAGACCGGCCCGGGCGTGAAGAACGAGATCACCGGAGTCACCCACACCGCCCGCATCAGCCGCACGTACGACGCGGACGGGCACCTGCTCACCGAATCCACGGAGGACACCACCGGCGGCGACGTCACCCGTACCACTACCTACCGCTACAACATCCGTGGCCTGAACGACAGCGTGACGGACGCGGCCGGCAACGAGTCGACGTACAGCCACGACGCCCTCGGCCGCGTGGTCAGCGTGACGGACCCCGCGGGCAACGTCGTGACGACCACGTACACCAAGCGCGGTCAGGTCGCCGAGTCGGTGCTGAAGAACTGGACGGGTGACCCGTCCGGCCAGACCCGCGACCTGGTCCTGGGCTCGAAGGCCTACGACCCGGCGGGCCGCCTGGCCTCGACGACGGACGCCATGGGCGCCACGACCGTCTTCACCTACTACGACGACGGCCTCCAGGCCTCGGCGACGGCGAAGCAGGTCACCCAGTCCGACGGCTCCAAGAAGGACATCCTCCTCGGATCGACGGTCTACGACGGTGCGGGGAACGCGGTCTCGGCCACCGCGAGCGGCGGGGCCACGACCGTGAACACGGTCGACGCCCTGGGCCGCATCACCCGCTCGGTGTTCGACCCCAACGGGTTGAACCGGGTCTCCACCTACGTCTACGACGCCGAGGACCGGCTCACCGAGTCGACCCAGTCCATCGACGGCACCGGCAAGAAGGTGACCTCGACCACCGAGTACGACGCGGTGGGCAATCCCAAGAAGCAGACCGTGACCGACGGGACCGCCACCCGGGTCTCCTCGGCGACCTTCGACCAGCGGGGTCTCCCGCTCACCCAGACCACCCCGCGCGGCAACACGAGCACCGGGCGGTTCGACGAGCTGGGCCGCCTGGTCGAGACGACGGCTCCGCAGGTGCAGGCCGAGGAGAACGGCGGTGCGGCCGCGGCCGTCACCCCCAAGTCCCTCGTCGGCTACAACACCTTCGGCGAGGCCACCGAGTCGCGTGACACGCGCGGTCTGGTGACCAAGACGGAGACCGACAAGCTGGGCCGTACCGTCGCGGTCACGCTGCCCGACTACACCCCGCCGGGTGCGACCGCGGCCATCACGGCCGTCTCGCGCACGACGTACGACAAGCTCGGCAACGTCGCCTCCACCACCGACCCGCTGGGCCGTGCCACGTACTACGGGTACGACCAGATGGGCAACCTGGTCAGCAAGACCGACCCGGCGGTCGCCGGCGCGCAGGGCCTGACGGCCCCGGGCACGGCCTCCCTCAACGGCACCTCCACCGCCCTGTCCGGCGGCGGCATCTCCACCTACACCTGGACCGCGACCGGTCTGCCGGTCTCCGCGACGGACCCGACAGGAGCACGCACCGCGTCCACCTACGACGAGCTGGGCCGCAAGCTCACCGCCACCACGGTCGAGCGCAAGCCCGTCCTCCAGAACCTCGTCTCCCGCTTCACTTGGGACGACGCGGGCAACCAGGTCTCCTCGACCACGCCGGGCGGGCGGGTCGCCAGCGCGACCTACGACAAGGCCGGCCAGGCCCTGACGGTCACCGACCCGGCCGGCGGCGTCACGCGCGCCGTCTACGACGGCCTTGGCCGTCAGACCGAGAGCAAGGACGCGACCGGCCGCAAGACCGTCACCGCGTACGACCTCGCGGGCAGCCCGGTCTCCGTGACCGACTACGGCACGGGCACGACGGCCGTGCGCACGACCACCACCGAGTACGACGCCGACGGCAACGTCACCGCGTCCGTCGCGGCCGGCGGCGCGCGCAGCACATACACCTACGACGCGCTCGGCCGGCTCACCAAGCAGGTCGAACCCGTCACGGCCACGGCCACCGACTCGATCACGACGACCTTCGGCTACGACGCGGCGGGCCACCGCACGCGCCTGACCGACGGCCGCGGCAAGGCCACCTACTACACGTTCAACACGTGGGGGCTGCCCGAGTCCACGATCGAACCGAGCACGACCCTCCACCCGGGCCTGAGCAACCGCACGTGGACAAACGTCTACGACGCGGCAGCCCGAGTCGTCACAGAGTTGCTCCCCGGCAACGTCAAGCGTCAGAAGACGTACGACGACCTGGACCGGCTCACCGCCGAGACCGGCTCCGGCACCGCCGTGGCCACCCGTCCCCGCTCGCTCTCCTACGACCTCGCCGGCCGTCTGACCGGCGTCGGCGGCGACGGAGTGCTTGCGGGCAACACCTACACCTACAACGACCGCGGCCAGCTCCTGACCACGGACGGCCCGGGCGGCACCTCGTCCTACGCGTACGACGCGGACGGCAAGATGACCACCCGCACCGACGCGGCGGGCACGACGGCCTTCACCTACGACGTCGGCGGCCGTCTCGACACGACGACCGACCCGCTCACCGGCACGCAGGTGCGCAGGGACTACGACGCGGCCGGGCGACCGACTGCCGACGAGTACGCACGCCCGGCCGCCGGCGGAACGTACACCATCGGTGCGAAGCGCTCGTACACGTACGACGCCCTCGGCCGGCTGGCCGATGACAGTGTCACGAAGACCGGAACGGGTGCCGGGGTCCAGGGCACGGCCTACGAGTACGACCTCGACAACCGGCTGGTCAAGAAGACCGCGACTGGTACGGCCGGGGCGGGCGAGCGGACGTACGCGTACGACCTCGCCGGCCGCATGACCTCCGAAACCAGCGGAGGCACCACCACCGCCTACGAGTGGGACAAGGCCGGCAACCTGACCAAGAGAGGGGACGCCGCCGGCACGTACGACTCCCGCAACAGGATCCAGACCTGGGGCACCCAGACCTTCGACTACTCCGCACGCGGCACGGTCAAGGGCATCACGGACACCGCGGGCCCCGCTCGCACGATCAACTCGGACGCCTTCGAGCGGACGGTCAACAACGGCACGAGCACGTTCACGTACGACTCGCTCGACCGGGTCATGACCCACAACGGCACCGCCTTCAGCTACGACGGCGGTTCCAACAACCTGGTCAAGGACGGCACGTCCACCTACAGCCGCACCCCCGGCGGCACGCTGCTCGCCAGCGCCACCACCGGGACTGCGGGCTCGGCGCGCCTGGCCGTCACCGACGGCCACACGGACCTGGTCGCTAGCCTGTCCCCCGACGGCACGGCGGTCACCTCCTCCCGCGCCTACGACGCCTCCAGCAAGGTGACCGCGAGCAGCGGCTCCACCCCGTCGGTCGGCTACCAGTCCGGCTGGACCGACTCGTCCACCGGCGAGGTCAACATGGCCGCCCGCTGGTACCAGCCGGGCACCGGCGGCTTCACCAGCCGTGACACCTGGCAGCTCGACCCGGACCCCTCGGTCCAGGCGAACCGATACACGTACGGCAACGCGAGCCCCATGAACGGGACCGACCCGACCGGGCACAAGGTTGAAATGGGCGGTGGCAGCGGCTCGATGGGCACCTGGATGCCGGGCAAGTGGTCGCCGCCGCAGCCGACCACGACCGCAGCCCAGATGCGCGCCGAGATGGACCGGTACCTCGGTCTCGTCAAGAAGGCAGGCGAGTACAGCTCTCAACATCAGTCCTCAGGTGGCGGCGGCTACCGAGGAGGGACCAACTGCGACAAGTACTGGTACCGCAGTGAGTGCGGTGGTCGGGGATCACGCAGCGATTACGTGTACTCCGGCGGCAATGGCAGTCATGGCCGTAGCAACGACAGCAGCAGTGGTAGCCGTGGCAGTGGCGGCCACAACTACTCGGGCGGCGGACGCGGTGGCGGCACCTCCACGCTGACCCGTCCGAAGCGGCCGACGGCACCTCCGAAGCCGAAGATCCCTCAGAACCCGTACACCGGCAAGAACCCGCCGCCGGCGCCGAAGCACATCCCCAAGCCGGACTGGAACCCGAGCACGGCCATCTGGACGGCCACCGAGGCCGTCGACATGGTCGTCAGCGGCGTCAACCTCCTCGCGATGCTCGCGGGCGGCGCCGCCACGGTCCTCAACCCTGACCAGGCCCCGGACACGCACGACGCCCCGGGCACCGACCCGGGCCCGACCACGGCTCCGGAGGGACACCAGAGCCGGGACTGCCGGAAGTTCGGCAGCGGCTGGCGCGAGTGGGGGCGGATCGACACCGTCAACGGCAACCGGCCCACCGGCGTGGAAGCCTGCCTCGACAAGCATTTCCTCGTCAACAACAAGACCGACGAGAACTCGACTGACCGGAAGTTCGACCCGCCGGGCCATCAGTGGGCCAAGGACTACATGGCGGACTTCGGCAACGAGCCCAGTGCGATCTGGGTGAACGCGTGCCATCTTCTGGCCAAGGACCTCACCGGTGATGCGCGAGAGGAGAACCTGGTCACCTGTAGTCGTCAGGCGAACGCCTGGACCATCGACAAGCGTGCACCTCAGATGACGCCAAACATGCTGACGTACGAGAGCAAGGTGAAGAAGGCGGTCATGTCCGGCCAGGTGGTCAGCTACAAGGTGGTGCCCTTGTATGACGGCCCTCGAACCGTCCCCTACGCCTTTAAGATGCAGGCGTCCGGTTGGAATGCCGACGGATCACCCGGGATCTACATCAATGAGGAGATACCCAACCAGTTCTACGGACTGAAGACCCAGAAGTGGCACAACCTCGGGCGTGTGTCGAACCCGGGCGGCCCTGTTCCGGTCCGTGGCATGGATGAATGGAATGACTGAGGAGGTGGGCGTGACTGACCACGCCACGGAGCTGGCCGGCCTGCTGACCCGTGTGGGTGATGGCGGCGACGCGGTCGACTGGAAGGCCGTCGAGCAGGAATACGGGACGTCTTTCCCGCAGGACTACATGGAATTCGTTGCGAACTTCGGCGACGGCTCGATCGAGGAAATGCTGTGGATCGCCATCCCCGTCAGCACGGCGGACCCACTCGTGAGGCGGGTGGACAGGCTGCCCCAGCAGATCCTCGAGTACCCGGAGGCGAACGAGTGGGAGGATCCAGCGGCTGCGGATGAATACCGCCTTGAAGACGTCCTGGTCTGGGGCGAAACCAGCGAAGCGGACGTTCTCGGCTGGATTGCCAACGGCCCGGATCCCGAGGAGTGGCCGCTGGCAGTCTTCTCCCGCGGGAATGGCTCCTGGTCGGTGTACCACTGCACCATGAGTGAGTTCATCGTCAGGTTGCTTCGTTCGGAGTTTGAGCGCTGCCCTGTCGGAGTGGGCCGTCTGTCCGGCTTGCCGAACCCGCGGTTCCTTCACACGAGCGAGGAAGCGCGGCTGAAGGAGCTGGGCATCAACCCGTGGTCACGACAGTGATGTAAGCCGACACGAATACTCCGGCCCTGGTTCGAGCCTCCCTCGAACCAGGGCCGGAGTCATTCATCCCGGCGAGGGAACTGCGCGGCATGAGGTGGACGCAGGTTCGTCTAGGACCGGGGGCCTCCTGGCAGACAGACGGTCTTTTAGCAGGTTCCGGTCGGCACCGCACCACTTTTGTGAGGATCCACGGTGTGCGGTGGGTCGATCACTGACAGTTGTTGTCCTGCTGTGGAGGATCCTCATGCATGCGGTTCGTGAGTCAGTCCTGGATGCGCTGTAGTAGCGCGGTCGCCACCGTATTCGGGAATCCCGGGTCCACCGAGCTGCCCATGCTCAAGGAGTTCCCCGAGGACTTCCGGTACGTGCTCGGGCTGCAGGAGGACGTCGTCGTCGGGATGCCGACGGGTTCGCGCTCGCCTCCGGGGGTGCTGCGCTCGTCAACCTGCACACCGGGCCCGCGCCGGCAACGCCATGGGCGTCATCCTCGACGCCCGCGCCAATCAACCCCCATGGCCGTCACCATGGCCAGCAGGTGCAGGCCATGATGACGGCCGAGGCGCTGCTCACCAACCCGTAGGCTGCCCTGCTGCCGCAGCCCGCCGTGAAGTGGGCGTACGAGCCGCAGCGGCCCGCCGACCTCGAGCCCGCGCTGGCGCGGACCGTGCAGATCGCCGAACCTCCCGCCCGCGGACCGGTGTTCCTTCGCTGCCCATGGACGACATGGACGCTCTTGTCGTAGCGGGTGGGGAGGCCGCACCACTGCTTGAGCTTGTTGGTGCACCGCTCGACGGTGTTGCGCTGTTCGTAGGCGTCGCGATCGAAGGCGGTGGGCGGCCGCCCCGGCTCTTGGGAAACGCGGGCGCGCCACCGGCCTGTCCTGGGGTTCAGACGAATGCCAGTGGCTGGCATTGGCTGTCCGCGGCGAGGTGGATCCTGGTGGTTAGTCCACCGAGGGACCGGCCAAGGGCATGGTCGTCCGGTTCGCCGGTAGGGGCCCCTTTTGACGGCCCCGGCGGCGTGCTGATGAGCCCGGACGATCGTGGAGTCGACCGAGACGATCCAGTCGGGGTCGCCTTTGGCGTCGGCCTGGGCGAGCAAGGCGGTGAACACGCGTCCTCTTGTAGCGCGGCAGGTTTCTCCAGACACCGGTGATTCGTATGCCTGGCGGGGAGTAGGCGCCCTCAGGGGGGTGCTGCGGTACGTGCCGATCCGTCGGTGTGGTCTTTGGAGCATGTCCCGCACCTGGTTCGGCCTCGCCTGATGTTGGTCAAGGCCACCGTGACTTCGGTCCCGCACGCACAACGGCAGCGCCACCGGTCGGTGGTCTTGCCGGGGTAGGTTTCCAGGGGCTCGAACCCGGCCCGGCGGGCCTCGGCAGCGGCGTTTGCCGGATCAGTTCGGCCGTCGGCCCGGGGGCACTTCTTGCACCCCGTCGTTCCTGACCGGACGAAGGACAGACGCGTCGTGACCTCGTTCCCGCAGGAGCAGCGGCAGTTCCATGGGTCCGTGGTCCGGCCGGGGTAGGGAACCAGCGGTTGGAACCCGGCTGCTCGCATCTCGGCTGCGGCTCGCTCGGCGTTCGACGACTTGGCGGAGCAGAAGCGGCAGCGGGTTCCTCCGTTGCTGACGTTGGAGTAGGTGGGGGTGCTCTCGCGGCTGCATGTGGTGCAGCGGCAGTGCCAGGGGGTCTGACTGGTGCGGTAGGGCTCCAGCGGTTCGAACCCGGCTGCCCGCATCACCCCCTCTGCCTTTGGTGCGTTCGCCGCGGCACGCTTGGCCTGCGCGGCTCTGGTGCGGCAGATGCGGCAGCCCTGACCCCCGTTGAGTACGGCGTTGAAGGGGGGCCGGCCCTTGTGCCCGCACGTGGTGCACCGGGAGGGCCAGGTGGCGTTTGTGCGGCCCGGGTAGGGAACGAGCGGCTCGTACCCGCGGGCGCGCATCTTCTCGGCGGCGGCCTCGGCGTCGATCAGGACAGCGGCCCGGGGCCGGGCACCCGACCTCGGATCGTAGGTGCCGGGTGTGCGGCGGGTCTCCTCCTCGACCATGGCCCACACCTCGTCCGCGGTGACGCGGTCGGTGGAGCAGGTCTCGCTCCATCCGTTCGGCATGACGTCCTTGGTGAGGAACGGACACAGCTTGGCGCCGCGCAGACGGTCCAGTACGGCCTGTTCGACGTCGTAGGCGGCGGCGCCTGTCGTGTAGTCGCTGGCCCGGTACAGCTCCCACCCCTGACGCTCGTGCTGCAAGAGACGGGAGTTGTAGCCGGTGCAGGCGCCGATGCCCACCTTGACCGCGTTCCACTTCCGGTGGGTGATCACGTAGAGCTTCGCCGGCCCGGCCAGGTCGATGCCGTGGGTGGCGCACATCCGGCACCCCTTGCCGGTTCGGACACCGGTCAGTCGGAGATGCACTTTGTGCCCCGCCGGGCAGCGGCACAGCCACCGCTTGTCACTCCCGGGGTAAGGCTCCAGCGGCTCGAACCCGGCCGCCCGCATCTCGGCCGCGCACGCCGCGGGGTCGAGCGGTGCACTTCCCGCGCAATGACCGCAACCGTACCCGCGGCCCTTGACTCCGGAGTACAGGGGCTTCGACTCCTTCCCGCACGTGGTGCAGCGACAGTGCCAGCCCACCGAAGCACCGGGATAAGGCTCCAGAGGTTCGAAGCCATGCCCCCGCATTAGGGCGGTGGCCTCGGCCGGGTCGGTACGGCGGGCAGCAGCCCGCTGCTTGTACCCCTCCGCCCGGCACACCGGACACGGGTCGTAGCCGCTGCGAACGCTCGACGCCTTCACCCGGACCACCTCGCCGCACGCCGCATGACGGCAGCTCCACGATGCGGCGGCGGACAGGTACGGCTCCAGCGGCTCGTACCCTGCCGCGCGCATCATGGCCTCCGCTCTTTCGGCGTTGGCCTCGCGTTGCCGTCGGCCACGGGCCCTGCGGTTGCACGTGGCGCAGCCCGACGCGACCTTCTCCTTGATCAGGTTGCGGACCGAGGACAGTCGTGGTGTGCCGACGGCCCCGCACGTGGTGCATCGGCAGCTCCATGGCGTCTGGCTGTTGCGGTAGGGCTCCAGCGGCTCCAGACCGACCGACCGCATGTCCGCCTCGGCCCGCACGGCCCCGCCGGCGCGCTCCTGAAAGATCGCCCGGCGGCTCTCCTTCGCGCACTCCGTGCACCCGACCCGTCCAACGCTGAGATACGCCGGTCGCGGGGAGACGATGTTTCCGCACGGCAGGTGCCGGGACCGCCACGGCTTCCCGCTCCCGGGGTAGGGCTCCAGCGGCTCGTATCCGGCCGCCCGCATCGCGATGGTGTGCCTGGCCCCGGCTGCTTCACCGCGCGAGCGCCCTGCCTCCTCGCGGTCGGAGGAAGGAGTGCGGGAGTATGAGCGAACCATGCGACGATTCTCGCTCTTCAGGGCGAGCGACGAGCCCTGGTTCGTGGTTCTCCCCCAGAATCGGCTCGCGTGGGTGCCGGCTGTCGTCCGGTTCCATGACGACCACCCGGGGGAGACCCTGCTGTTCCGTTTTATCGCGTCGCGACCGGCCGCGTGCTGATGGGTTCTGTCGGATCATGGAATAGACGTTCGCGTCCCAGGCGCTCAGCCCTGCTCGCTTACAGCAATGTCGGCAGCCGGGCCCATAGGCGCTTCCGCTCTCAGCGCCGAAGGGGCTGTGCGTCGCCGGCCGGGGTCGGTTTCCTACCGCGCCTACGGCTCGCGGGCCCGCTGGGCGGGAAGCCGTCGCTCGCGAGTTCCACGCTGCCGAGAGGCCTCGGACGGGCGACAGATAGCGAGCCGACTTCCGGAGCGGTCGAGCCTCGGCCGGCTGATGGCCAAGGGGACCGTGTTCCATTGAACCGGAGCGATGTCGGTGCCCGACAGGTCAGCGGTGCGTGGACGCACGTCGTCCGTGTGTGCAGAGTGGTCTCCCGCCTGTCTGATGGAGCATCAGGCAAGTCAGCATCTAGTCAGCATGAGTCGCCGGGCGTTCCCGGAGGATGCCTTAACAGACGTCGGCGACGGCGCGAAAGCCCAGGCGGGAAGCCGTCTCGCCTGACCGGGGGCGATGTTCCTCACAAACATCGAACGGAGGCGTCGGTGTAAACTCGGGACCGCCCTTGACCTGCAGAAAGCAGGCAGGGAGCCGTCTTCGAGGAGTCCACAGTGCTGCGCACTCTGTTCAAGTCCAAGATCCACCGGGCGACCGTCACCCAGGCGGATCTGCACTACGTCGGCTCCGTCACCGTCGACGCCGAGCTGATGGAGGCCGCCGACCTCCTGCCCGGTGAGCTGGTGCACATCGTCGACATCGACAACGGCGCCCGCCTCGAGACCTATGTCATCGAGGGCGAGCGCGGTTCCGGTGTCATCGGGATCAATGGCGCCGCCGCGCATCTGGTGCACCCCGGCGATCTTGTGATCCTCATCAGCTACGCGCAGGTCGAGGACGCCGAGGCCCGGGCGTTCGTGCCGCGTGTCGTGCACGTCGACGGGGACAACCGCATCGTGGAGCTGGGGACCGACGCGTCCGCGCCCGTTCCCGGGAGCGACACCGTGCGCGGGCCGCACGCCGTGCCCGCACCGGCGGCCGTGCCCGTACAGATCTGAATTCCGAGCCGAGGGAGCCGCCGCCGCATGGCCGAGCTGAAGATCCGCGACGAGCGGGCGAAGGGGCGCCTGGAGGCGTTCGAGGACGACACCTTCGTCGGGGTCGTCGTCTACTTCGCCCTCGACGCCGAGCCGCACGCGCTCGTCGCGGTGCACACGATCGTCGAGGAGGGCCACGAGGGGAAGGGCATCGCCGGAGCCCTCGTGCGCGAGTTCTACGCGATCGCCGCCGGCGAGGGCGTGCCCGTCGTGCCGCTCTGCCCGTACGCCGCCAAGTGGGCAGAGCGTCACCCCGACGAGGCCCCGGTCCCGGCGTCCGATGTGGTCCGCGCGGCCAAGCTCCAGCTGAAGGCCACCCCGGACCTGTGGTGACCATGGCCGGCACCCTGGCCCTGCTGCACACCTCGCCGGTCCACGTCCCTGTCTTCGAGGAGCTGCGGGACCGGCACCACCCCGGGCTCGTCCTGCGCCACCTCGTCGACGAGGAGCTGCTCGTACGGGCCCGGGACGCGGGGCCCGAGGCGGTCGGCGAGCAGGTGGCCGCCGCCCTCGCGGCCGCTGTCGCGGACGGCGCCGACGCCGTGCTCTGCACCTGCTCCACGATCGGCGGCGTCGCCGAGCGGCAGGCGGGCGCCCTCGGCGTACCGGTGCTCCGCGTGGACCGGCCGATGGCCGCCGAGGCCGCCCGTCACCGGCGGATCATCGTGGTGGCCGCCCTGCGCTCCACCCTGGAGCCGACCGTCGCCCTCATCGCCGAGGAGTCCGGACCGGACACCTCGATCGTCACCACCGTCGTGGTCGAGGGGGCCTGGGAGCTGTTCGAGGCCGGGGACCGGGACGGCTACCTCGACGCCGTGGCGAGCGCCGTCGACCGCGCGCCCGACACCGACGGCGGTGTCGTCGTGCTCGCCCAGGCGTCCATGGCGGACGCCGTCGGGCGGATGACCACCCGGCGGCCCGTCCTGGCCAGCCTCCGTCCCGGGCTCGCCGCCGCGGCCGCGGCGGTGGCCGCCGCGCGGGCCGTGACGGCAGGGCACTGACCCGGAGGGAGGGACCCGGCGCGCGTGGCACGGCCCGCCGGGCCACCCTGGAGACGGACGAACCCGTCGACAGAGAGGCCCGTCATGACCCGCCCCCCGTACCCCGGCCCCGTTCCCCCGTCGCCCATTCCGCCTCCGGGCCCGCCGCCCGTGCCCCCGCCGAACCCGGTGCCGGTGCCTCCGGCACCGGAGCCGGGTGGACCCGTACCGGAACCGGAGCCTCAGCCCCAGCCCGGACCCGCCGGACTGCGGACGGCGTCAACACGCATGTGACGAAAGGCTCCTGAGCTTTCCGCGTATCCCTTGTCACGGAGCGTGCGCCACCCCTAACTTGGACGGCTGCTGCTGTGTTCAAGGGGGGCCCATGGCCGTACGCGGACGTCACCGCCGCCACCAGCCGAGCCGGATCAACCGTGCCTCGTTCACCGTCACCGCGGGAAGCGCCGGAATGGCGCTGCCGCTCATCGGCGCGGGCGCCGTGCAGGCCGCCTCGCTCGACGTCTGGGAGAAGGTCGCGGCCTGCGAGTCCACCTCCACCTGGCGCATCAACACCGGCAACGGCTACTTCGGCGGACTCCAGTTCAGCCAGTCCACCTGGGAGCGGTACGGCGGGACGCATTACGCGCCGCGCGCCGACCTCGCCTCCAAGGACCAGCAGATCGCGATCGCCGAACGCGTCCTGAAGGGCCAGGGGCCCGGCGCCTGGCCCTCCTGCGGGCCCCGCGCGGGTCTCGCCCGCGGCGGGGACGCACCGGACATCACCCCCGGCGGTACGTCGACCAAGCCGCCGAGCGGCGGGAACGCTGTCAGGCCGGCCTCCCTGGGTCTGCGCGCCTTACCCGAGCAGCCGGCCAGGAACATCGGCCCGACCGCCGTACCCGCCATCCGCGAGATGTACACGGTGACGCCCGGCGACTCCCTGTCGAAGATCGCCCGCGACGAGCGGGTCCAGGGCGGCTGGAAGCGGCTGTACGAGACGAACCGGCCCGTCGTCGGCGACGACCCCGACCTCATCCACCCCGGTCAGCGCCTGACGCTGCGCATCGCCGCCCCGAAGAAGACCGAAGGGCGGACGACGGAAGCGGAGAAGGGGGCGGGCAAGGGGGCGGGCAAGGAGGCCGGACCGGTGAGGACGGTGCCGAAGCAGGCCACCGCCTCCCCGAAGACCCCCTCGGCCACGACGCCCCCCGCGAAGGCCGCCACGCAGGACCCCCGGACCCGGCCCGCGGCCCATCCGTCGACGAAGCCGGTGACGAAGCCTGCGACGAAGCCGACGGCCCGGCCCTCAGCAGGCCCCGCCGCGAAACCCGCCGCGAAGCCCACCACGCGGCCCGCCGCGAAGCCGACCACCAGGCCCGCCGCGAAACCCGCCGCCAAGCCCAGCGGCAAGCCCGCGACGAAGCCCGTCTCCCGGCCGTCCTCCAAGCCCCGGCCGCCCGCCGCCACCGAGGACCGCTACTCCGCCCCCATCTCCGCCGGCATCGGCACGCGCTACGGCACCCGGGGCTCCTCCTGGTCCAGCGGCTACCACACCGGCGTCGACTTCCCCGTGCCCACCGGCACCTCCGTCAAGGCCGTGGCCGCCGGACGGATCGTCTCCGCCGGATGGGGCGGCGCGTACGGCTACCAGATCGTGCTCCGCCACGACGACGGCCGCTACAGCCAGTACGCCCACCTCTCGGCGCTCACCGTCCGCGAGGGCCAGCGGGTCCAGCCGGGCCAGCGCATCGGCCGGTCAGGATCGACCGGCAACAGCTCGGGACCGCATCTCCACTTCGAGGTGCGGACGGGTCCCGGGTACGGCTCCGACATCGACCCCCTGGCCTACCTCAGGGCCCGGGGCGTCACCCTCTGACCCCGACGGCCCCCGGCCCGGCCCCGACCCGGTCTTCGGAGCGGGGGCCGGACCGGACACCGAGGGCGGCTCGGCCGGTACGGTCATCCGGTCGAGCGTGAGCTGGACCAGGCCGCCCGCGGCGACCGCGCCGCAGATCACCGCGGCGACGGTGCCCGCCGCGTCGTAGCGGAACCCCTCGCCGAACAGGGTCAGGCCCACGGCGGCGGCCACCACCGGGTTGACCACCGTGACGGTCGCCAACGGGGCCGCGAGCCCCGCGCCCCGGTACGAGGCCTGCGACAGGAGCAGCCCGGTCACCGCGAAGAGCGAGAGCACGAGCAGACCGGTCCACTCGGCGAGCGGCGCGCCGGTCGTCCACACGTCGGCCACCGCCTTCGTGAAGACCGAGGCCATACCGAAGGAGACACCCGCCGCGGCGGCCAGGACCACACTGCGCAGCACGGACCTGCCCACCAGGTGCGCGGCCGTGAACAGAACGGCCACCACACCGACGGTGCAGGCCGTGAGCAGCCACCGGTCCCCGTCGGCCAGGGCCCGCGTCTCGGCGCCGCTGGTGAGGCTGAGCAGGCCGGCCAGACCGACCGTGGCCATCAGGGCGCCCCGCCAGGCCCGCTGCCCGGCCCTCCGGCCGACGAAGAGGGCCGCCATGGGCAGCGCGAAGACGATGGTGAGGGCGCCGAGCGGCTGGACCAGGCTGAGCGGTCCGTACGCGAGGGCCGCGACGTGCAGAGCCGCGCCGACGCCGTTGAGCAGGACGGACCCCCACCAGGCGGGGCTGCGCAGCGGCGCGTACCGCGGCCCGGCGGCGGAGGCCGCGACCCGCTCCTGCACGATCGCCGCGGACGCGTAGGCGACCGCCGAGACCAGGGCCAGGACGACGGACAGCAGGAGGGGACTCATAGCTTCCACGATCCCCCTTCCCGGCCGATCGCGTCGTCGTACCAGGGGACGTCTTCGGGCATACCGCCGACGCAGTACGAGGCCGCCGCGTACGCCCGGAGATGTACACCGGTGCAGGTCAGAACGGGTGTAAAGGGTTCTTTTCGAACTATGCCGGGGAGGCTGGGCGGGCCGCTACGGTGGTCGGAAAATCCTCGCACCGGGATCGGGTGGAAGCGCCCGTCGTGAAGGTCCGGCACCCAGAACCGGCATACAGAACCGGCGCACAGAACCAGGGGGACCCCAGTGGATCTCGTCGGAAGCGGATCGGTGGGCGGCTTCTTCGCCCTGCGGACCTCCGCGCCGGATAGCGGCGGAGCGCACCGCCCGCTCGCCCTCCTGTACGCGGGGGAGGACGGCCCCCTCCACGCGCGCGTGGACCGGGTCACCGCGTCGCTCGGCGCCCCCGAGCGGCGCGTCGGGGCGTCCGTCGCCCACCTCGGGCTCGCCGCCCGGCTCTGGTCGACCGCCCTCGGGCCCGCCGCGCTCCACGGCCGCTTCCCGGCCCTCGCCCCGGCCGAGCTGTACTGGGACGGGACGCTGTCCGCGCCCGACGACCTGTGGTGGGCCGGAAGCGCGACCCGACCCGCCACCGTGGACGAGCTCCGGGCGGCCGTCCAGGAGGCCCACCTGGTGCCGCTCCACGCGGCGCTGCGCCGCGACGGCCGCGTCTCCCCGCGCCTGCTCTGGGGCAACGCGGGCTCCGCCCTCGCCGGCGCCCTGCGCGAGCTGACCCGCTGGGCACATGCCCGGGGCCGCCCGGACGTGGCCGAACGGGCCGCTGCGCTGGTCTCCGGACTCCTCGACCACCCCGACCTCGCCGGTACGGTCCGTGGCCCCCGGCTGCGCCGCACCAGTTGCTGTCTGTACTACCGCTGCCCCGGCGCCGGACTGTGCGGCGACTGTGTCTTCGACCACGCCCCCCGAACGGGTTTGGATACGCGGCCATCCGCTCCGTAAAGTTGGGCTTTTGAAAGCCCACGAGCGGCGACGTACGAGCGAACGAGGAACCCGAAGGCCATGACGGTGACCGAAGAAAACCAGGACTACGGGCCGGGCGTCGACCCCGAGCGCCTGGCCGTCTGCCTCAGCGTCCTCGACGAGCTCGACAAGCTCGACGTCGACCACCCGGACGCGATCCGTGTCCGGCGCGCCACCGCCGGGATCTACCGGACCGTGAAGCAGCGCCGTCGCCAGGAGCGCCGGGCCGCCAAGACCGCCAACGACAAGGCGGTCACCGAGGCCACCGCCACCGGCTCCGCGCAGCGCATCGACGACGAGACCGAGGGCATCCTCCCGTCCTCGGTCACCGAGGAGGGCCGGATCGCCGGGATACTCCAGCGTCCGCGCTCCTGCTACGTGTGCAAGTCGCGGTTCGTCGAGGTCGACTACTTCTACCACCAGCTCTGCCAGCCGTGCGCGGCGCTGAACCGGGCCAAGCGCGAAGCGAGCGCCGACCTGACCGGCAAGCGCGCGCTGCTCACGGGCGGCCGGGCCAAGATCGGCATGTACATCGCGCTGCGGCTGCTGCGCGACGGCGCCCACACCACCATCACGACCCGTTTCCCCAAGGACGCCGTCCGCCGCTTCAAGGCGATGGAGGACTCCGGGGACTGGATCCACCGTCTGGAGGTCGTCGGCATCGACCTGCGCGACCCGGCCCAGGCCGTGGCCCTCGCCGACCGCATGGCCGAGGACGGGCCGCTGGACATCCTCATCAACAACGCGACGCAGACCGTGCGCCGGCTGCCGTCCGCGTACGCCGCCCTCGTCGAGGGCGAGAAGGCCCCGCTGCCGGCCGGGGACCTTCCCGAGCGGCACGTCATCGGCGCCTTCAACTCCGGCGCCGTCGCCGAGCTCGGCTCGTCGTCCGCGCTGCCCGCCGGTGTGAGCGACCTCGACGCGCAGCAGGTCGCCGACCTCGCCCTCGTCGCGGGGAACGCCAGCATCGCCCGGCACCTCGACGGCACCGCCATCGACGCGGGCGGCCTGGTGCCGGACGTCGTCGAGAGCAACACCTGGGTGCAGAGCATCGAGCAGATCTCCCCCGTGGAGCTGCTCGAGACCCAGCTGTGCAACTACACGGCGCCGTTCATCCTCATCAGCAAGTTGCGGCCGGCGATGGCCGAGGCGGCGAAGAAGGCCGCCAGCGGCCGCTCCTACGTCGTGAACGTCTCCGCGATGGAAGGCGTCTTCAGCCGCGGCTACAAGGGTGCGGGCCACCCGAACACGAATGCCGCGAAGGCGGCGATGAACATGGTGACGCGGACCAGCGGCCAGGAGATGTTCGAGACCGACGGCATCCTCATGACCTCCGTCGACACCGGCTGGATCACCGACGAGCGCCCGCACTTCGACAAGCTGCGCCTCGCCGAGGCGGGCTTCCACGCCCCGCTCGACCTGGTCGACGGCGCGGCCCGGGTGTACGACCCGATCGTGCGCGGCGAGGAGGGCGAGGATCTCTACGGCTGCTTCCTGAAGGACTACGCCCCCGCCAACTGGTAGGAGACCGTCTCCCGAACCGCCGACACGCGGGTTCGCGCCGTCCTGACAAGAGCGCCCCACCGTCCGGTGGGGCGCTCTTTCGGTCCTCTTCACCCGATCGCGTCACACTTCGGAGCCCGGTAGAGCGCGGACGCGCTCATTTGGTTACTCTGATGTTCACGGTCGGCCACCGAGGAGACACACCGTCCTCACGGCCGATCAGGGACTGGCCTGCCACCAAGGCCGCGGTCCTGCCCGACGAACGGCGCCACCGCGACCGACCGGCACTTGTCCCACAGGTACGCGACACAAAGGAGTGCGCGGTGACACCCGAACTGACGAAGCAGGAACCGCGACCGGCCGAACGCAACGACCGGCCGCGCAAGAACGGCGAGCTGGGGAGTCTGGAAGTCTGGGCCCACGCGGCCCCGATCCGGCTCGCGGGCTACGAGGACGACCTCGCCGAGCCCCACATCCTGCCCGGCATCGACTGAGTCCTGGCTTCACACCCCGGTGCCCCCCGCCGTTTTCGGCCGGGGGCACCGGGGTTTTCCGCTGTCCTCACCGCTGCTCCGTGGGGCGGCCGGTCTCGCTCAGGTCGGTGTGCCCGCCCGTCTCCGCAGCCGGGTCGGCGGCAGATACTCGCGGAGGAGCGTCCGGTGCCACCAGTCCCCGGTCTCGCGGAGCTCCCGCCAGGTCGTGTACCGGTAGCGGTACAGCCGGGCGCGGACGAAGGTCGGCGGCGTGTCGGGGAAGGGGTTGTGGGCGAGCAGCCGCAGGGTGTCCCGGTCGCCGTCGAGCAGCCGCTCGACGAACGGCCCGAACCACGCGCGCGCGTACCCGGGGCTGAGCGCCGCGAACCACATCAGCCAGTCGAGCCGCAGGTGGTAGGGGGCGAACTGCCGGGGCAGCCGGCGCGGGTCGCCCGGCTTGCCCTTGAAGCCGTACTCCCGCCAGACCGTGCCCGGGTGCGGCACCGGCTCGTCGGTGCCCTCGACGACGATCTCGTCCCTGACCCGGCCCACGGTGCCGAAGGCCCCGTACGTGTTGACCAGGTGGTACGGGTCGTACGAGCGGTTCATCGCCTGGTGCCGGGAGAGCAGGTTGCGCACCGGGCGGTAGCTCCGTACCAGGACGAACGCGGTCAGCCCGACGACCAGGACCACGTACCAGAGCGGCGGATCCGGTTGGGGGTGGTCGCCGGTCAGTGCGGAGGCGTCCACGGCGGAGAGGGCGATCACGATGGTGATCCAGTTCAGCCAGGCGAAGTTCCCCGAGAGCACCAGCCACAGCTGTGTCGCGATCATCAGACCGGCCGCGATCGAGGCGACCGGCTGCGGGGTGAAGAGCAGGAACGGCACGACCAGCTGGACGACATGGTTGGCGGCGACCTCCACCCGGTGCAGCGGGCGGGGGAGGTGGTGGAAGAACCAGCTCAGCGGGCCGGGCATCGGCTGGGTCTCGTGGTGGTGGTAGAGGCAGGTCAGGTCGCGCCAGCAGCGGTCGCCGCGGATCTTGATGAGCCCGGCGCCGAACTCGACCCGGAACAGCAGCCACCACAGCAGGAACAGGACGAGGATCGGTGGTTCCGTGTCGTCGTTGCCGAGGAAGACCGCCAGGAATCCGGTCTCCAGGAGCAGCGACTCCCAGCCGAAGGAGTACCAGGTCTGGCCCACGTTCACGATCGACAGGTACAGCCCCCAGAGCAGCAGCCACAGCAGCATCGACACGGGCAGCGGCACCGCGTCACCGGCGCCCGCCACGAGCGCGAGGGAGAGCGCGACCCCGCTCCAGGCGACGGTCGCGAAGAGACGGTCGGAGTAGCGCCAGTGGAAGAGCGAGGGCGTGTGGCGGGGCCGGGTCACGCGCACGTACTCCGGTATCGGGAGCATGCCGCGCTCTCCGATCAGCGCCCGGAACTGGAGGGCCGCCGACAGGAAGGCGACGCAGTAGATCCCGGCGAGCCCCCGCTGGAAGACGATCCGGCTCAGCCAGTAATCGGGTGCGGTGAACCACTCCATCACCTCCAGTATCGGCCCCCGATCACTCCCTGACGAGGCGCCGGAGCGCCCGGCCCAGGTGTCGCGCGTACGCGCGCTGGAGCAGCGGGACCACGGGGCCGCCGAGGCGGGTGTACCAGGTGGCGGGGCGGCTGAACGCGGTCACCGTGAACCGGACCGTGCCGTCCGGCTCCAGGTCGACCACGAAGGACTCCTCGCCACACTCCGGATGCCCGGTGAGCGTGCCGTACGCGAAGCCGGTGCGGTGTTCCTCGTACGCCGTCCAGATCACCGAGCAGGGGACGCCGATCCGGAGCGGGCCGACGCCCGCCGACACCTCGACCGTGGCGCCGGGCTCGGTGCGGCCGGGATCGGCGAGGACGCGCGCTCCGGAGGCCCGGTGCATCCGCCAGGTGGTGACGGCGGCGCCCGCGGTCTCGAAGGCGGCGCGGCCGTGACCGACGGTCTCGGTGTGCCGGAGGTGGTGGTAGCCCTCGGGGAGCGCCTCCGGGGTGCGGGTGGCGCCGACCTCGGGGTAGGTGAGGGTCGGGCGGGGGCGTGGGGTCCGGGACAGGCTGTCCATGAGGCGGGTCATGCCGGAAGCTCCGTTCGCGGGCGGGCCGTCGGGGTGGTGGGTGGTACGGGGGTGCCGGCGAGTCGGCGGCGGGCGAGCAGGGCGCAGACGGTGAAGCCGAGGGCGTTGCCCAGGCCGTGGGTCGCGGCGGTCCAGGTCAGGTCGAGGTGGGGCAGCCCGGTCGCCTCGCCGAGTGCCCAGCTCAGGGCGAGCAGCATGGTGACGAAGAGGACGAGGGCGGAGACGGCGAGGAGCGCGCGGGTGAGGCGGTCGGTCGCGGTCTCGCGGCGCTCGCGGAGGGTTAGGAAGGCGACCGCCGTCATGCCGGCCGTCAGGACGACCGCGCCCGCGAGTTCGGCCCAGTCGTCGACGAAGTAGCCGAGCAGGACGAGCAGGGTGCCGGCGGGAACGCTGAGCGCGGCGAAGCGGGCGGCGGGGGCGTCGGAGACGCGGCAGAGGAGGCCGGCGACCAGGGCGGCGGCGAAGCCCGCGAAGTGGAAGTGCGGGACGGTCAGCGCCAGGATGTCCAGGTCGAAGCCGAACAGCGGGTACGAGGCCCGCTCGGCGACGAGCGCGAGACCGGCGACCGACGGGGCGACGAGGGCGGTGAGGACGGCCACCTCCCCGGCCCTGAGCGAGCGGGTCAGGAACAGCCGGGCCGGGGCCTGGAGCGCGAGTGCCAGCGTGGCGAGCGCGTAGACGGCGGCGAGCGCGGTGGCGAGGCCGGAGCGGGGGAGCCAGAGGCTGACTGCTCCGGGGACGGCGAACAGGGGCCAGGCGCGCCGGATCGCGTCCCATCCGGGGGGACGGGGTCCGTCGAGGAGGGCGAGCCCGGTGGGGACCACCCAGAGCATGCCGATCGTCACGACCGTGCCTACCAGGACCGACAGTGCGGTCATGCGCCACCACCCCGACTTGAACGTGTTCAACTGCCGAGTCCGAGCGTAGAGCCTTTCTTGAACGCGTTCAAGTGGCTGGTCGCGTCATTGGGGGGCGAGGTGCGGTGCCACGCGCCGCGGGCCCGGTCCGATCGGTTCGCGAGCCCGGCCCGATCGGCAAGGCACCCCCGAGACCCGGTCGGCCGCCCTCCGCTTGCGGCGGTCCGCGTACTGCGACAGATATGAGGGACTGGCCGGAACCGGGCGTCGTGGCCCGGGGGAGAGAGAACGGGAGAACCAGGTGCGCTCAGCCCCCTGCCGTACGTGGCGGACCCCGGCGGCTCCCCGCGCGATTCGCCGCGCCGCCGCCCGCGCCGCCGCCCGCGCAGCCGTCCGCTCGGCGCGCGCGACCCCTGGCGCCGCCGCCGTACGCTCGGCGCGCGCGACCCCTGGCGCCGCCGCCGTACGCTCGGCACGCGCGACCCCTGGCGCCGCCGCCGTACGCTCGGCACGCGCGACCCCCCGCGCCGCCGCCCGCTCGGCGCTCGCGGCGCTCACCGCCTCCCTGCTGCTCGCGGGCTGCTCCGCCGCCTGGGAGGGCGCCGGGGCGGGTGCCCAGCCGGCCGCCGCGGACACGCAGGACGTCTTCCTCCAGGCCGTCGCCGAGCAGGGGCCCGACCCCTTCACCAAGTCCACCGCCCGGCACACCGCGACGCGGCCCCCCGGTGACCACGACCGGAACCCCGCGGCCGAACAGGTCCGCGAGGTCACCGGCTCCACCCCCGGGCTCTACGGCGGCACGCGCGCGGAGGGCAGCTGCGACGTCGAACAGCAGGTCTCCTACCTCGCCGCCGACCAGGACAGGACCCGCGCCTTCGCCGAGGCAGCCGGGATCCCCGAGACCAACGTCGCCGGCTGGCTGCGCGGCCTCACCCCGGTCGTCCTGCGCGCCGACACCCGGGTCACCAACCACGGCTACCGCGAGCGTCGGGCCGACGCCTTCCAGGCCGTCCTGCAGGCCGGTACGGCGGTCCTCGTCGACCAGTACGGCTCCCCGCGCGTCCGCTGCGCCTGCGGCAACCCGCTCCGCGCCCCGGCCCCCGCCCCCGGCGCCGTCCACCAGGGCGACCCCTGGGACGGCTTCGACCCCGACCGCGTGATCGTCGTCCGGCCGACGACCGCCGTCGTCACCAGCCTGGTCATCGTGAACGCCGCCGACCGCAGCTGGATCGAACGGCTCACCGGAACCCACGGCGACAAGGACCGCAAGCCCGCCGTGGAACCGGCCTGCGACCCCGACGAATGCCGCCTGACCGGCTCCGGCACCCCCGACCCCGCCACGCCGTCCGACCCCAGCGCCCCGGACCGCGGCACCTCCCCGGCGCCCGCCTCCCCCGAGCCCCCGCCCGGGACGCCCGTCCCCCCGGCGGACCCCCCGGTCCCGGAGACCCCCGAGAGCCCCGACGCCTCGGGAAGCGACGGTACGGACACCGGGCCCAGCCCCGCGGACCCCGACCCGTACCCGGTCCCCGACACGGAGCCGTACCCGGACCCGTACGCCGACCCTGACACGCAGCCCTATCCCGACCCGTACACCGACCCCGACACGGAGCCGTTCCCCGACCCGAACGCCGAGCCCCCGGGCGAGCCGCCCGCCGTGCCCGACGGCGAACCGCAGCCCGAGGACCTGTTCCCCGCCGGACCGGTCCCGGAGCAGCCGGAGACCTTCGAAGGGTGAAACGGATCTACCTGGTGCGCACGGGCGGGGCTGCGCCTAGCGTGGCCCCATGAACGCGGTCAGCGGGGGCGGGGAGGCGGTCGAGCGGCTCCGCCGCGCGGAGGAGGGGCGGGGCGTCGGGGCCCGGATCCTCGCCGACTACGGCTCCGCCTTCCGGATGGGCGGCTTCGACTGGGACCTCGTCGCCGGCACGATGGTCATGGACGAGGCCGCCCTCGACGTCTTCGACATGGACCGTGCCGAGTACGACGACCGCCCCGAGACCCTCGGCTCGCGGGTCCTGCCCGACGAGGGCCGCCGCCTCGACACCCTCGTCACCCAGGCGCTCAAGGACGGCAGCGAGCAGTACGGCGCCTACTTCCGCATCCGCCGCCGCGACGGCGGCCACCAGTGGACCCACACCCAGGGACTCGTCCACCGCGACGACACCGGCCGCCCGGTGCGCATCGTCGGCGTCGTCCGCGACGCCACCCACGAACTCACCGAGTCCGCCGCACGGCTCGGCCTCGACGAGGGCCGCCGCAAGCGTGCCGGCGTCGTCGAGGGCACCACAGCGGCCCTCGCCTACGCGCGGACCGTGCAGGACGTCATCGACCTGCTCAACGACTCGCACGCGCTCGAACACTTCGGCGCCGCGAGCCTCGTCATGGGCCTCCTCGAGGCCGGCCGCATCCATCTCGTCGCCGAAGGACCCGACGGCGCCTTCGTGCCGGGCACCCGCTTCACCCGGGTGGACGAGCCGTACCCGATGAGCGAGGTGATCCGCACCCTGCGCCCGCGGTTCATCGACTCCGCCGCGGACTTCGCCCGCTCCTTCCCGGTGCTCTGGCCCCACATCAGCGGGCTCGGCATCACCGCCGCCGCCTATCTGCCGCTCATCGCCCAAGCCCGGCCCATCGGCGCACTCGGCCTGCTCTACAGCGACAGGACCGGCTTCAGCGAGGACGAGCGGACCCTGCTCGTCGCCCTCGGCAGCAGCATCGCCCAGAGCCTCCAGCGGGCCATGCTCTACGAGCAGGAGCACGACCTCGCCGAGGGCCTCCAGCAGGCGATGCTGCCGCGCAGGATCCCCGAGGTGCCCGGCGCCCAGACCGCCGTCCGCTACCGCTCGGCCCGCCTCGGCCGGGACATCGGCGGCGACTGGTACGACATCATCGCGCTGCCCGGCGGACGCGTCGGCGCCGTCATCGGCGACGTACAGGGCCATGACACCCACGCGGCGGCCGTCATGGGCCAGCTGCGGATCGTGCTCCGCGCGTACGCCGCCGAGGGCCACCCCCCGGCCACGGTGATGGCCCGCGCCTCCGTCTTCCTGCACGAGCTCGACACCGAACGCTTCGCGACCTGCACCTACGCCGAGGTCGACCTCGGCACCGGGGTCGTCCAGGTGGTCCGCGCCGGCCATGTCGACCCGCTGCTCAGGGAGATCGACGGCAGCAGCCACAGACTCCCGGTGGAGGGCGGACTGCCGCTCGGCCTCTCCGCGGAGTTCGGGCGCCTCGACTATCCGGTGACCACCCTGGAACTGGACCCGGGTCAGACCCTCATGCTCTACACCGACGGCCTGGTCGAGAAGCCGGGCGCCGACCTCGACGAGGGCCTCGAATGGCTCTCCGCCCTCGTCCGGCGCGGGCCCGCCGACCTCCAGGAACTCGCCGACCACCTCTGCGAGGTCGTCGCCGACCGGGGCGGCGAGGACGACGTCGCCATTCTGCTGCTGCGCCGCCACGGGGCGGCGGCGGCTCACGGTGCCGGGCGGTTCCGGCAGCACGTGGCCCAGAACGACCCCGAGGCGCTGAGCTCGGCCCGGCACATGATCAGGGCCGCCGTACGCGCCTGGGGCGCGCGGGAGCGGGCGGACGAGATCGAACTGGTCGCCGACGAGCTCATGACCAACGCGCTGATGCACACCGACGGAGGGGCGATCGTGACCCTGAGGGTCCTCGCCGGGACGGGCCGCCGGCTGCGGGTGGAGGTGGAGGACCGGTCCAGTGCTCTGCCCCGGCGCCGGGAGGCGGGGGAGGCGGGCGTGTCCGGGCGGGGCCTTTTCCTCGTCGACCAGCTCTCCGACGTCTGGGGCGTCGAGTCGCGGGGCGGCGGCAAGTGCGTGTGGTGCGAGTTCACCCTGGAGAGCTGAGAATGTTGACCGAGCGTGTTAACCGAGCGTGAACTGATCGTACTTGACCGTAACTGTCGGTACGCGATTGACTTCGCTCTCCCGCCTCTCCGCGCAGGACATGAGGACACCGTGAGCAGCGAGCTACTGGCACCGCTTGACCTGGCCTTCTGGCACCTCGAATCCCCCGCCCACCCCCTGCACCTCGGGGCCCTCGCCCACTTCGGCCCCGTCCCCCCGGACGGCGAGCCCGGCCGTGACCCCCTGGACGTCCTGGACCTGCTCGCCCGCCGCGCCGCCGCCGTCCCCCGGCTCCGCATGCGCGTCCGCGACGTCCTGCTGCCCGTCGGCGGCGCCGCCTGGAGCGCCGACCCGGACTTCGACGTACAGCGCCACGTCCACGAGATCTCCCTGCCCGGCGCCGACTTCCCGGCCGAGACCGCCCGGCTCGCCGCCGAACTCATGGAACGCCCCGTCGCCCGCGGCCTGCCGCCCTGGGAGATGTACCTGCTCAGCGGCGCCCCCGACGGCTCCTTCGCCGTCCTCGTCAAACTCCACCACGCCCTCGCCGACGGCATGCGGGCCGTCGCCATCGGCGCCGGGATCTTCGACGAGATCGCCGCGGGACACCGCCCCGCGCGCCGCCCCCGCCCCCTGCCGCCACGCTCCTGGCTCCCCGGCCCCGGACGGCTCCTCGGCATGGCCAGGGACCGCCTCGGCGACCTCGGCCGGGCCGTCGAGGTGGGCGCCTCGGTCGTCGGGTCCTCCGTCGCCCGCGCCGGCCGCCTCGACGGGCGTCCCACCACCGCGCTCGCCGCCGAATCCAGCGGAACCCGGCGCATCGCCACCGCGAGCCTGCCCCTCGACCGCGTCCACCGGGTCCGCCGCGGCACGGGCGGCACCGCCAACGACGTCCTCCTCGCCGTCGTCGCCGGCGCCCTGCGCCGCTGGTTCGACGGACGCGGCCTGCCCCTGCCCGAAGCCGACCCGCGGGCCCTCGTCCCCGTCTCCCGCCGACGCCCCGGCGCCCCGCCCGGCCCCGGCAACAGCCTCTCCGGCTACCTGCTCGACCTGCCCGTCACCGAAGCCGACCCGGCCGCCCGACTGGCCGCCGTCCGGCACGCCATGGACCGCAACAAGGCCGCCGGGCCCTTCAGGGGCGCCGGTGCCGTCGCCCTCCTCGCCGACCAGCTGCACCCGCTCGCCCACCGCTTCGGCGCCCCCCTCGCCGCCGGCGCGGCCCGGCTCCTCTTCGACCTGCTGGTCACCCAGGTGCCCCTGCCCCGCTCGGCGCTCTCCCTCGGCGGCGCCCCGCTGCGCGCGCTCTACCCGATGGCCCCGCTGGCCCGCGGCCAGTCCCTCGCCGTCGCCATGTCCCCGTACGGCGGCCAGGTCCACATCGGCCTCGTCGCCGACGGCGCGGCGGTCCCCGACCTCGACGCCCTTGCCGCCGCGCTCACGGCGGAACTCGACCTGCTCGATCCGCCGGAGCCCGCCTGACAGCTCCGGTCAGTGCCCGTCAGTGCCCGTCTGGGCCTCCGGCCCTCACGCCGTACACGTGGTTCCCGGCCGGACCCTGGTGAGCGCGATCAGATACGCCTCGACCTTCTCGTCGACGCAGGCGTCACGGCCGTACCCGGTGTGGCCGGTCGCGTCGAACGACAGCAGCATGCCGTCGGGGAACTGGCGCGCCAGGCTCACCGCCTCCCCGTACGGCGTCGCCGGGTCGCCCGTCGTGCCCACGACGAGGACGGGCGGCACCCCCGGGGCGTGCACCCGGTGCGGACGCCCGGGACCGGCGGGCCAGTCCCGGCAGACCAGCTCGTTCGTCACACCGGTCGAGCCGTAGACGCCCGCGGCCTTCTCGGCGGGGGCGAGCGCGTCCCAGTAGGCCCGCGCGTCGCGAGGGTGGGGGACGTCGAGGCAGTTGATCGCGATGAGAGCGGCGTCGGAGTTGTCCTCGGGGACGTCGCTCCCGGACCCGGACTCCTCGGAGCCGGGGTCGGTCTCGGTCTCGGTGTCGGCGTCCGGATCGGTGTCGGACTCAGGATCGGCCTCGGGGTCGGCGTCGGGGTCCGTCTCCGCGTCGGTCGCCGGGGGCTCCTCCTCGCCCGACGCCAGGGCCGCCAGCTTCGTCCCGTCCCCCTGGTCCGCCGCGATCAGCGCCTCGGACAGGCCCTCCCACTGGTCCTCCGGCGTGTACATGGACAGGCTCAGCGCGGCGACCAGGCCCGCCGCGTCGAGACCGGACGCGGAGCCGTCGACCGGCAGCGGTTCGCGCCGAGTCCGTTCGAGGAGGCGGTCGATGAGTGCCCGTATCTCCTCGGGCGTCGCCCCGGGGCAGCCGTCACCGATCGTGGCGGCGCAGGATGCGGCGTACTCCTCCACAGCTTCCCGGAACCCGGTGGCCTGGCCGAGCATGCGCTGCCGCCAGTCGAGGGACGGATCGACCGCCCCGTCCAGGACCATCGCCCGTACGCGGCGCGGGAACTGCTCGGCGTACGAGGTGCCCAGACTCGTGCCGTACGACCAGCCGACGTACGTCAGCCGCCGCTCGCCGAGCGCCGCCCGCAGCACGTCCAGGTCCCGGGCCGCGTCGTCCGTCCCGACGTGCGGGAGCAGCGGGCCACTGGCCTTCCGGCAGTCGGCGGCCGTCACCCGCGCGTCGGCGAGGGCGTCGGCGCGCTCGGCGTCCGTCCGGGGGTGGAGCGGTGCGGTCGCGGGCTGCTCCTCGGCCCCTTCCGCCGGTTCCGGTTCGGTGGACCGGGTGGATTCCGCGGACTCCTCGGATTCCTCGGTGAGGCAGGTCAGGGCCGGCTTGCTCTCCCCGACCCCGCGCGGGTCGAACGACACGATGTCGAACCGCTCGCGCAGTCCCCGGCCCATGTCCTCGGCCACGCCCTCCTTGATGAGCCGGACCCCGCGCTCGCCCGGGCCACCGGGGTTGAGGACGAGCGAACCCACGCGCTTCCCCGGGGTCGCGGTGACCGCCTTCGCCACCGGCAGCACGAACGTCCTGCCGTCGCCGGGGCGGGCGTAGTCCATCGGAACGGTGAGCGCGGCGCACCGGTGGTCGCCGCAGGGCCGCCAGTCGAGCTTCTGGCCGTAGAAGCGCCGCAGGTCGGGACGGTCGGCGGGGTCGACGGACGCGGCCGGGCGCGGCCGGTTCCCGTCCGCACCGGACCCGGCCGTGCAGGCCGCGAGGGAGGCGGCGCCGAGCACGGCGAGGGCGAGGACGAGAGCCTGGCGGCGGCGGGTGGGGGCGGTGATCACGAGGTACTCCCATGGGTGGTCGGTCCAGGGAAGGATCACGCGCGGATGCTGAGGATTCGCTGAGGAGGGCGAGGGGAGCGGGTTCCGTGAGGGCGCCGCACCTCACCGGTCCGGCTGCCCGCGACGCCCCGACCGGTCCCGGGGCCCGAGCCCCCTCACCGGTCCGACGGCCCCCGCCCCCGCGCGTCCGGTGTCGGCAGCCGCAGGACGAACCTGGCACCTCCGTGCTCCGAATTCCCCGCCGTCAGCGTGCCGCCGTGGGCGTGGGCGACCCAGGACGCGATGGACAGGCCGAGACCCGTGGAGCCCGACCCGCTCCGGAACCGTTCGAACAGTGCGTCCGAGACCTCCGGCGGCAGGCCGGGGCCCTCGTCGTCGACCGTCACGGTGCCGTCCCGGGTCACCGTGACGCGTACGTCCGCCGGAACCCCCCGCGCGTGGCCGTGCGCGAGCGCGTTGCCCAGGAGGTTGCCGACGGCCCGGCGCACCAGGTCCGGATCGGCGACGACGACCGTGTCCTCGGCCTCCACCCGTACGTGATGGCCCTCGGTCGGGGCCTCGTCGACGACCGCCTCCACCACCTGGTCCAGGCGCAGCGGCTGGCGCGCCACCGCGGCCGTACCGGACATGAGCCGGGCCCGGGTGAGCAGCCCGTCGACCAGTCGGCCCATGCCCTCCGCGAGGCGCAGCGTGCGCCGGTGGACGTCCGTGCTGTCCGTCTCGCCGCGCAGCGCCGTCTCCGCGAGCGTCCGGAGCGAGGCGGCCGGGGTCCGCAGGTCGTGAGCGGCGTCCGCGAGAAACGCCTCCTGCTGGCCGAGCGCGGTGAGGGCGGGCCGAACCGCGCGCCCCGACAGGACGTGGCCGACGGCCGCCGAGAGCAGCACGAGCACCGCGCAGCCGCTCGCCACCCCCCACACGAGCCGCCGGTGGTCGTCCCGCTGGGCCGCCGCGTCGGCCACGGTCACCAGGACGCCCTGCGGCCCCTCGTCCTCGGCCGCTTCCGGCGGGTAGAAGGGCAGCGCGAACACCCGGACGGGCGCACCGTCGGTCGCGCGCCGGTCGAAGCCCCGGGCTTCGCCCGCCCGCGCCGCGGCACGCCCCGCCTCCAGGAGCACGTCGGCGCCGACGGTCAGACAGGGCGCGGCCGGTGCGTGCCGCACGGTCAGGCCGTCCGGTTCGTCGGGGACCGTGAGAAGCACGGTCAGCGGTGGGCAGCCGGTGTCCACGGTGTCCGCCAGGACGTCGGTGGCGAGCCGCCCGTTCTCGTCGGTCTCCAGGAGACCGAGGGCCCAGCTGGTGTCCGCGTCCATCACGTGGTCGAGCTGCTCCCGCCAGCGCGCGCTGTCGCTGCGCACGGCGAACGCGGCCATCGCGATCAGCCCGACGGCGCTCGTCAGCGCGAACAGCAGACTGATCCGCCGGCGCAGCCGCAGCACCCGCGCCGTCGGCGTGAGCGAGGACGCGGGCGCGCGGCGGGGGAGCGCCGGCCTCATCGCGCGTCGTCGGGCGCGAGCCGGTAACCGACGCCGCGCACCGTGTGGATCAGCGGCGGGTCCCCGAGCTTGCGGCGGAGCTGGGAGACGAGTACCTCCAGGACGTTGGACTGCGGCTCGGCCATCTCGTCCCAGCAGCTCTCGATCAGGTCGGCGCGCGAGACCGCCTGGTCGGCACGGGCCGCGAGGACTTCGAGGACCGCGAACTCCCTGGTGGTGAGCGTGAGCAGGACGCCGGCCCGGCGGACGTGCCGGCGGGCGGTGTCGATCTCCAGGTCGCCGAGGCGGTGCACCGGAGGGCGTACGACGGCGGAGCGGCGGCACAGGCTGCGCACCCGCGCCACCAGCTCGGGCACGGCGAACGGCTTGACGAGGTAGTCGTCGCCGCCGCTCGCGAAGCCCTCCACCCGGTCCGCGACCGTGTCACGCGCGGTCAGGAACAGGACGGGCACGTCACGGCCGTCGCGCCGCAGCCCGTCGACATAGGCGGCGGCGTCCCCGGACGGCAGCATCCGGTCGAAGACCGCGCAGTCGTACGCGGTGACGAACAGGGCCTCGTCGGCCCGCGGCAGGTCGGCGGCCTCGTCGACGGCGAGCCCGGCGGCCCGCAGAGCGGCGGCCACCCCGAACCGGAGGTCTTCGTCGTCCTCGACGAGCAGTACACGCACGTCACTCACCCTAGGGGGTGTCTGCCGATCAGACCGGGCTCGTCAGTGCCCGCCGCCGGGGCGCGACGAACGGGTCGCCCCTCCGGGCGAGCGGCGCCCACCGATCGGTACGCCCCGGGTCGTACCGGCGCGCGGCCCCGGCGCCGGTGCGGCAGGGTGGAACCATGCCCGAACTCCCCGAGGTGGAAGCGCTGCGCGCGTTCCTCGACACGCACCTGGTGGGCAAGGAGATCGCCCGCGTGACGCCCGTCGCGATCAGCGTCCTCAAGACGTACGACCCGCCCCTCAGCGCCGTCGAGGGCGCCGAGGTCACCGCGGTCGGTCGGCACGGGAAGTTCCTCGACCTCACCGCCACGGGACCCGCGGGCGAGCTCCACCTCCTCTTCCACCTGGCCCGCGCGGGCTGGCTCCGCTGGCAGGATCCGCTGCCCACGGGACCGCCCCGGCCCGGCAAGGGCCCGCTCGCCCTGCGCACCGCGCTCACCGGCGGCGACGGCTTCGACCTCACCGAGGCGGGCACGACCAAACGCCTCGCCGTCCACCTGGTCCACGATCCCCAGGAGGTGCCGGGCGTCGCCCGGCTCGGCCCCGACCCGCTCGCCGAGGACTTCGGCCCCGAGGAGTTCGCCGCACTGCTCGCCGGCGAACGCCGCCAGATCAAGAGCGCCCTGCGCGACCAGAGCCTCATCGCCGGGATCGGCAACGCGTACAGCGACGAGATCCTCCACGTCGCGAGGATGTCCCCCTTCAAGCCCGTCCGGAACCTCACCCCGGAGGAGACGACCGCCCTCTACACGGCGATGCGGACCACTCTCCACGAGGCCGTCGAACGCTCCCACGGCCTCGCCGCAGGCAAGCTCAAGGCCGAGAAGAAGAGCGGCCTGCGCGTCCACGGGCGTACGGGCGAGGCCTGCCCGGTGTGCGGGGACACCATCCGCGAGGTCTCCTTCAGCGACTCCTCCCTCCAGTACTGCCCCACCTGCCAGACCGGCGGCAAGCCACTCGCCGACCGCCGCCTGTCGAAGCTCCTCAAGTAGGCCGAGCGGACCGCCCGCTCCTTGCCCCCCCGACGCGGCCCCGCACGCCCCCACCCGGCCCCCCGATCCGCGCGCACTACACTCCGCCGCATGCTGCGCGTACTGGCCGTCGACGACGAGGAACCCGCCCTCGGGGAGCTCCTCTACCTGCTGCGCGCCGACCCCCGCGTCCGGAGCGCCGAGGGAGCGGGCGACGCCACCGCCGCCCTCCGCAGGATCGGCCGCGCCCTGGAGACCGGGCCCGACGGCGACGAGGCCGTCGACGTCGTCTTCCTCGACATCCACATGCCCGGCCTCACCGGGCTCGACGTCGCCCGGCTGCTCGCCGGCTTCGCGCGGCCGCCGCTCGTCGTCTTCGTCACCGCCCACGAGGGCTTCGCGCTCCAGGCCTTCGACCTGAAGGCCGTCGACTACGTCCTCAAGCCCGTCCGCCGCGAGCGGCTCGCCGAGGCCGTCCGCCGGGTCCACGACCTGGTGCACACCACCGCCGCGCCCGCCCCTGCCGCGCCCGTCGCGGCCGAGCAGATCCCCGTCGAGCTGGGCGGGGTCACCCGCTTCGTCTCCGTCGACGACATCGCGTACGTGGAGGCCCACGGCGACTACGCCCGCCTCCACACCGACCACGGCAGCCATCTCGTCCGCATTCCGCTCTCCACCCTCGAGGAGCGGTGGGCGGCCCGGGGCTTCGTCCGGATCCACCGCAGCCATCTCGTGGCCCTCGCCCGGATCGACGAGCTCCGGCTCGACGGTGGTGCCACCTCCGTCCGGGTCGGGGACGCCGATCTCGCGGTCAGCCGCCGGCACGCGCGCGACCTGCGGGACCTGCTGATGCGGCGTGCCGGAGGCTGACCCTCCGTACCTCTGTCGCGGCCGGGAAGCGCTGCGTAGACTCCACGCGTCCCAGGTCAAGGCACCCTCTTGGCCCGCGGGACCTTTCGGAAGTCGTCGAGAGAGGCGGAGCGGACCCCGATGTCCGAGCACCACCCTCCCCCCGCCCTCGGCCGGGGGGACCCCCAGCGCAGGCCCCGCCGCGAGACCGTCACCTATGCCTCCGCCCACGGCGGAGGGGCCGTGCCGAACCCCGCCGGGCGGCGGCCCGTCCACCCTCCGGCCCGCTCGGAGATCGACGAGCAGACCACTCTCGGCCACACCTACGTCCGCTCCCTGATGCGCAGCCAGCTGCGCGCCGCCCTCACCGCGCTCGGGGCCCTCGCCCTGCTCGTCGGCTCGCTGCCGCTGCTGCTCGCGCTGCCCGCGCCCGAGGCCTTCGTGTGGATCGCCCTCGGCGTGGGCGTGTATCCCGTCGTCTGGGGGATCGCCCACTGGTACGTGCGCCGCGCCGAACGCAACGAGCGCGACTTCACCGGCCTCGTCGAACGGTGAGGTCCGCATGAGCGATCCCCGCGCGGTGCCCGCGTGAACCAGACCTACGCCGTCGCGGCCGTCACCGCGGTCGTGGCCGCCACCGTCCTCATCGGCGCCCTCGGCCTGCGGATATCCCGGACCACCTCCGACTTCTACGTCGCCTCCCGCACCGTCGGGCCGGGCCTCAACGCGGCCGCCATCAGCGGCGAGTACCTCTCCGCCGCCTCCTTCCTCGGCATCGCGGGTCTCGTCCTCGTCCAGGGCCCCGCCATGCTCTGGTACCCGGTCGGCTACACCGCCGGCTACCTCGTCCTGCTCGTCCTCGTCGCCGCCCCGCTGCGCCGCTCCGGGGCGTACACCCTCTCCGACTTCGCCGAGGCCCGCCTCGAATCACCGCAGGCCCGCCGGCTCGCCAGCCTCTTCGTCGTCGGCATCGGCTGGCTCTACCTGCTGCCGCAGCTCCAGGGCGCCGGCCTCACCCTGGAGATCCTCACCGGGGCACCCGACTGGGTCGGCGGACTGCTCGTCGCCCTCGTCGTGACGGGGACCGTCGCCGCCGGCGGCATGCGCAGCATCACCTTCGTCCAGGCCTTCCAGTACTGGCTGAAACTCACCGCCCTGCTCGTCCCCGTCCTCTTCCTGCTCGCCGCCTGGTACGGCGACGGGGCGCCCAGGGCCCGCTTCGACGCCCCCGCCGTCCTCCGCGGCCACACCGTCGTCACGGTCGCCGACACCGTACGCATCGGCCTCGACGCCCCGCTGACCGTCACGGTCACCGGAAGCGTCGACTCCGTCCCGTACGAGCAGCGGACCATGACCCTGCCCGCCGGCACCCATCACGTCCTCGGCGGCACCACCCTCGCCTTCGAGCCCGGCGCGGCCCTGCCGGAGAGGGTCGCCAGCGGCACCGACCCCCTCGGCTGGTCCCAGCCGCTGGCCGGCGGACGCGACGGGCACCAGCTGTACGCCACGTACGGACTGATCCTGGCGACCTTCCTGGGCACCATGGGGCTCCCGCACGTCGCCGTCCGCTTCTACACCAGCCCGCACGGCCGCGCCGCCCGCCGCACCACCCTCGTCGTGCTCGGGCTCGTCGGCGCCTTCTACCTGCTGCCGCCGCTGTACGGGGCCCTCGGCCGGATCTACGCCCCCGAGCTCGCCCTCACCGGTTCCGCCGACGCCGCCGTGCTCGTCCTGCCCGACCGGATCCTCGGCGGTCTCCTCGGCGACCTCCTCGGGGCGCTCCTCGCCGGCGGCGCCTTCGCGGCCTTCCTCTCCACGGCCTCCGGGCTCACCATGTCCGTCGCCGGGGTCCTCACCCAGGACGTGCTGCCGTCCCGGGGCGTACGGCACTTCCGCCTCGCGACCCTGCTCGCCACCGCCGTGCCGCTCGCCGTCGGGGTGGTCGCCTCGAAGGTGCCCGTCGCCGACGCCGTCGGCCTCGCCTTCGCCGTCTCCGCCTCCTCCTTCTGTCCGCTGCTCGTCCTCGGCATCTGGTGGCGGCGGCTGACCCCGCCCGGCGCCATGGCGGGACTGCTGCTCGGCGGCGGATCCGCCCTCGCGGCCGTGATGGCGACCCGGGCCGGACTCGCCCCCGAGGGCTGGCCGCACACCCTGATGGCCTGGCCGGCCGTCTGGTCCGTCCCGCTCGGCTTCCTCACCATGGTCCTCGTCTCGCTCGCGACGCCCGGCCGCGTCCCGCCCGGCACTCCGGCGCTCCTCGCGCGCCTCCACCTGCCGGAGGAGTTCACGGGCACCGTCCCCGCCCAGGAGACCCGCCGATGACGGGCAGCTCCCTCGCTCGTGAGGTACGCCGATGAGCGCCGCCGCCTCTGTCTTCCCCGTCCAGGAGGCCCGCCGATGACCGGCATCGCCCTCGCCGCCCTGGCCGCCACCGGGGTCGTGCTGCTCGCCGCGGGCTTCGTCCTGGGACGGTTCGCCGCCCGGCGCGGCGGCCGCGGCGCCGCCGATCCCGATCTCGGCACACCCGTCGAGCGGGCCACCTTCCACACGCTGCACACCGCCTCGCTCGCCGCCCCGCCGCTGCGCGCCGGACTCACCGAGGAGACGGCCCGCAGGGCGGCCGGCACGCTCCGCTCCCTGCTCGGCACCGAGGCGCTCTGTCTCACCGACCGGGGCGCCGTCCTCGCCTGGGACGGACCGGGCGAGGACCATCACCGCGCACACGTCCCGGCGCAGGCCGCCGACACCCTGGAGACCGGCCGCAGCCGGTCCGCGCCCACCGGCTGCGACGATCCGGCCTGCCCGCTGCGCTGGGCGGTCATCGCCCCGCTCACCGGGGAGGACGGTGTGCTCGGCGCGCTCGTCGCCTACGGTTCGCGGGAGTCGGCCGTCCTGGTGCGGGCGGCGACCGAGGTGGCCCGCTGGGCCTCCGTCCAGCTCGAACTGGCCGAGCTCGACCGCTCCCGCACCCGGATCGTGGAGGCCGAGATACGCGCGCTGCGCGCCCAGATCTCCCCGCACTTCATCTTCAACTCCCTCGCGGCCATCGCCTCGTTCGTGCGCACCGACCCGGAGCGGGCCAGGGAACTCCTCCTGGAGTTCGCCGACTTCACCCGCTACTCCTTCCGCAGGCACGGCGAGTTCGCCCAGCTCGCCGACGAACTGCGCTCCATCGAGCAGTACTTGGCCCTGGCGGGGGCGCGCTTCGGGGACCGGCTCAAGGTGACGCTGCAGATCGCCCCCGAGGTCCTGCCGGTGACCCTGCCGTTCCTCTGCCTCCAGCCGCTGGTGGAGAACGCGGTGAAGCACGGCCTCCAGGACCGGGAGCGGGGCTGCCGGGTCACCATCGCGGCCCGGGACGCGGGCGCGGAGGCCGTGGTGACCGTCGAGGACGACGGCATCGGCATGGACCCGGAGCTGCTGCGCGCGGTCCTGCGCGGAGAGCACCCGGCGGGCTCCGGCATCGGCCTCTCGAACGTGGACGAGCGACTGCGCCAGGTGTACGGGACGGAGTACGGGCTCGTCATCGAGACGGGCGTCGGCGCCGGGATGAAGGTGACGGTACGCATCCCCAAGTACCGCCCGGGAGTGCACCGTTCGGCGCCGTGACGGCCCCAGGTCGCCACGTCGACAGGTTCCCCGTCAGCGCAGGTGCAGCGAGAGGTGGGCCAGGGGCAGGCCCAGCTTCCAGGCGGGCAGCCAGATCTGCTCGTCCTCGTCGACGGGACACTCCTGGTCGTCGCCCGTCCGGCCCTCGAGGTCCGCGGCGCGCACCCAGGTGTCCCGGAGACGCCTCCAGGCGCTCTCCGCGAGCGCCAGATCAGGGCCCTCGCCGCCGGACGCGCGCCGGGCGGCAAGCCGCTCCTCGACCCAGGGGGGCCAGGGCCGGTCGTACGCCGTGTGGCGCAGCCACGCGTCGATCCGGCCGTCGGCCCTGCCGCCCGTCGGTCCTTCCGGCCCCTCCGAGAGGTGGACGGTGAGGGCGAGCGCCTGGAGGCCCGCGCGGTACTCCAGTGAGCCGGGCGCCACGAGTGCGGCGGCCCGCAGCACCTCGTCGGCCAGGTACTCGGCGCACAGCCAGGCCATCGGGACGGCGAGGCCGCCGCCACTCGTGCCGCCGGCGCCGTTCGTGCTCTCGGGCAGCAACGCTCCCACCTTCTCCCGGACATGGGGGACCCGGACGTGTGGGGCCCGGGGAGAGCTTCCTCCGCGAAGGGCGCCCGCGGGTCCCGCTTTGCTCAACTGGCCCGTGTGGTTTCGGATACGTTTCCCGGCCGGATCGGTGCCGGTGGGATTCCTGGGGTCAAAGGAGACGTACGAGGCCAGAGGGGCGCGTCCGGACGGTTGGCCGAGGGGCGCGTCCGGACGGTTCAGCCGAGGAGCGCGTACACCGCCGTCGCGTGGGCGGCGGTCTCCTCCGTGCCCTCGGCCGTCATGGTGATGTCGGCGAAGGCCATCCGCTTGCCCGCCTTGGTGAGCCGGGCCCGCACCAGGACGTCGGAGCCGAGGACCGCCCGCTGGAAGCTGATCGACTGCTGGACGGTGGTCATCGGCACGAAGCCGCCCCGGGCGGCGGCGACCGCGATCACCGTCGCCGTGTCGGCGGCGGCCATCAGGGCCTGGCCCGAGAGACCACCGCCCTCCCGGGCCAGCCGGTCGGACCACGGGAGCCGGAGCACGGCCCCGTCGGCTTCGACGGATTCGACGGTGAGCCCGAGGTCGAGCACCCAGGGGGCGAAGTTGTCGGCGAGGACCTTTTCGGCGGCGGCGAGAGTGAACGTCACGGCGTCATTGTGGGGCCACGGCACGGGGCCGGGCAACGGCCGAGCGGCGCGGCCGGTAGCCGGGCAGGGACCGGCCGAGCTGCCGCAGCGCGTAGTGGGAGCGCGACTTGACGGTGCCGGCGGGGATGCCGAGTTCCACGGCGGCCTCGTTGACGGTGAGGCCGTGGAAGTACAGCCGGACGAGCACCGCGCGGTGCTCCGGGCTCAGTTCGCGGACGGCCGCCCGTACGTCGAGGGCGGCCTCGGCCGAGGCCGTGGCGTCGGCGGGGTCGGGCGTCACCGCGAGGACGCCGTCGCCGATCTCGGCGGGCCGGGCGAGGCGTGAGCGCCGGGCGTCGATGGCGAGGCGGCGGGCCACGGTGAAGAGCCAGGGGCGCATCGACTCGTAGGGGCCGTCGAAGGCCTCGGGGTGGAGCCAGGCCCGTACCAGGGTCTCCTGGGCGAGGTCCTCGGCCCGCTGGCGGTCCCCGTAGGTGAGGCCGAGCAGGAAGGAGAGCAGCGCGGGGCCGTGGTCCCGCTGCAGCTCCTCAAGGGTCCGTTCGTCGGTGGTCGCCGTCGTCATGCTGCCCGCCTCTCCGCGGCTCGTCGTCCGGCCGTATACGAGCGCATCCGGGCGGCGAGGGACAGGGAACGGACACCGGTGTGCGACGAACGGTCGCACCGAGCGGCGAATGGTACGGCGAACGGTCGGACGCACGTCCGAACGGAGGTGCTGCGTCCGTTTCAGCGGGGTTCCTGCCCCGATGCGGCCTTGACCCTTGACTGCGGCTTTTCCAGGAGATCAATTCGTCAGAACAGATGTTCATCACACGAGTTGGCTGGAGTGCCGTCATGACCTCACGCACCAGACCGGCCGGGGCGGTCGCGCTGGCCGCCGTCCTGCTCGCGGCGGCGACCGGCTGCGGCGACGGAAGCGGCCCGGCCGGCGGGGCCGCCACCCCCGAGGCCACGGCAGGACGACCGGGGAACGTGCGGCCCGCCGTCCCGTCCGCCGCCCCCGGCGGGGCCTCCGCACCCGCCGGATTCACCCTCGTCGCCTCCGGGGACGTCCTCCCGCACGACTCGATCATCCGCCGGGCGGCCGCGGACGCCGGCGGAGACGGCTATGACTTCACCCCCATGTTCTCCGGGGCGAAGTCCGTCGTCGCCGGGGCCGACCTCGCCATCTGCCACATGGAGACCGTGTACGGGAAGGACGGCGGGCCCTACACCGGCTACCCCGCCTTCAAGTCGCCGCCCGAGGTCGCCACCGCGCTCAAGGCCACCGGGTACGACTCCTGCTCCACCGCCTCCAACCACACCCTCGACGACGGCGCGGCCGGCCTCGGCCGCACCCTCGACGCCCTGGACCGGGCCGGTGTCCGGCACGCGGGATCGGCCCGTACGGCGGCGGAGGCGGCGACCCCGACCCTGCTCAAGGCCGGCGGCGCGACCGTCGCCCAGCTCGCCTACACCTATGACACCAACGGCTACCCGCTGCCCGAGGGACAGCCCTGGGCCGTCCAGCTGCTCGACGAGCGGAAGGTGATCGCCGACGCCCGCGCGGCCCGCGCGGCCGGCGCCGACGTGGTCGTCGTCAGCGTCCACTGGGGCACCGAGTGGCAGACCGCACCCGACGAGCGCCAGCTCTCCCTCGGCCGCGCCCTCACCGCCTCGCAGACGGGCGGCCGCCCCGACATCGACCTGATCATCGGCACCCACGCCCATGTGCCGCAGGCGTACGAGAAGGTCAACGGCACCTGGGTCGTCTACGGGATGGGCGACCAGATCGCCGGGGACATGATCAACCACCAGGGCGCCTACGACCCCCGGGGCAACCAGGGCAGCATCGGCCGCTTCACCTTCGCCCCGCCCAGGAACCCGGGCGGGCGCTGGGAGGTGACCAAGGCCGAGTTCGTCCCGCAGTGGTTCGACACCGCGCGGGGCCGGGTGGTCAACCTCGCCGCCGACGGCGACGACCCGCACCGCGCCGGCATCCGCGACACGATCCGGCAGGTGGTGCTCAGCCGGGGCGCCGACCAGGACGGCCTGGTGATGGGCAAGTAGCCCGCCGCCCGGTGCGAGCCGCCCCTGCGGTGGCTTTCGGCTCATCGGGTGTTTTCGGACGGGCGGCCGGTGTCGGTGAACCGCACGGGCCCTCATCCATACGAACCATTGGTCATGAAAAAGGATCAGATGACCAGCGGGCGGCGTGCGGTGCTGCGGCTCGCCGCCGCCCTCGGGGCCACCGCCACCGTCGGAGTCCTCGCGGTGGACCGGCTCGCCGCCCCCGAGCGGTCCGCACGGGCCGTGCCCCCGGCCCTGCCCGGGGGCCGGACGGGGGCGGGTGGCGCGGCGGCGGGCCCGGCCGCGGGGCCCCAGGCCCAGGCCCCCCGGCTCCGCCCCAGCGCCTACCGGCTCCAGCCGATGACCGCGTACGCGCCCCCCGCCTTCCGGCGCGGGCTGCCGCCGGTGCGGCAGCGGCCCTTCCTCAGCATGTCCGGGGTCGGCCGCTCCATGGTGCTGTCCTTCGACGACGGACCGGACCCCCGCTACACCCCCGGCATCCTGAAGACCCTGCGCCGGTACGAATGCCGGGCGATGTTCTTCGTCTGCGGCGAGATGGCCGTCGAACACCCTGACCTGCTCAGGGAGATGGCCGAGGACGGTCACGTCGTCGGCAACCACTCCTGGTCCCATCCCCTCATCCCCAAGCTGCGGCCCTCCCGCATCCGCGACGAACTGGGCTCCACGAGCGAGGTCGTCGAGCGGACCCTCGGCACGGCCCCACTCTGGTACCGCGCCCCCTACGGGGCCTGGAACCGGCACTCCTTCGAGATCGGCGCCGAACTCGGCATGGAGCCGCTCGCCTGGACCGTCGACACCCTGGACTGGAAGGAACCCGGCACCGACACCATCGTCCGCCGGGTTCTCGACGGCGCCGCCCCGGGGGCGGTCGTGCTCTCCCACGACGCCGGTGGCGACCGGGCGCAGAGCGTCGCCGCGCTCCGCCGCTATCTCCCCGAACTCCTCGACGCCGGCTACCACATCACCGTCCCCCGGAGCTGAGCCCCGCGGTACGGCGAAGGGCCCCGGCACCTCCCGGTGCCGGGGCCCTTCGCCGTGTCCCGACGAGGTATCAGCGGGAGCCGACCATGCGCGCGTACACCACGACGTTCCCGTCGTAGCCCCGCGCGCGCGTGTAGCCGCCGCCGCAGGTGATGACCCGCAGTTCGGGCTCACCGGTGTCGGCGTACACCTGTACGCCGGGGAAGTCGTTCTTCGCGTACACCTCGACGCCGTAGATCTCGAAGACGGCCACCCGGCCGTCGTACCGCTCGACCTCGACGTGCTGGCCCTTCTCCAGCGACCCCAGGCCGTAGAAGACCGCGGGGCCCTGCGCGTTGTCGACGTGGCCGACGACCACGGCGGTGCCGCGCTGGCCGGGGGAGATGCCGTTCTGGTACCAGCCGGCGAGGTTGGCGTCCTCGGGCGGAGGGGCCGCCACCCAGCCGTCGGGGTCCAGGCCCACGTCCATGATCGGGGCCGCCACCCGGATCGCGGGGATCTTGATCCGGGAGGCCGGGGCGAAGGGAAGCGGCTCGAGCCCCTCGGTCGCCGAGGCCGGCGGCGGGGTGACGGGGCGGGCCACCGGCCGTGCCGCGGCGGCGGGTTGCGGGGGCCCGAGCGCGACGTCCACTCCGTTGCGCATCATCGCGATCCCGGACAGCATGGCGAGGGCCAGGACGCCCCAGGGTTGGCGTCTCCTGCGTTCGAAGACGCGGAAGTCCTTCGGGGGCATGGTTCTCCCTTCGTGGCGTCGTCAGAACGGTAAGGGCGGCCGGCCGGGCCGTCGCGCCGGACGGTGCGAACGGGTGGAGGCCGCCGCCGGACGGGTGCCGGAGCACGGTCGACGGGGTGCGCGCGGCCGCCCTCGGAGGCGGGCATCACGGAGCGCGCCAGGGGCGGATCGGCAGTGGCCCGCGACGACAGGCGGGTGACAGAGGGCTGACCCATCCGAGTATTCGTCAGATAAGCAGCTGAGACGGCTCTGACCTGCGCTTCCCCCGCCTCCGGAGGTCGTTTTCCCGGCGTGTCGCCTCACCGGGGTGGACCAGTGCCGACATGCACAGCTCGCCCCGACTTGTGATGGTTCGTCATGGAAGGCGTACTCGTCGAAACTCCCGGAGCACCGCTTTGGGGCGTCTTCCACTGGAGGTTCAACCATGCGTGCTGCACGCACTCTGGCGGTGACCGCCACCGCAATCGCTGCGGTCGGGCTCGCGGCCCCCCTCGCCGTCGCCACGAACGGGCCGAGCAATGTCCAGGTCAACCCCTTCGACGTCCACGCGGGATCGACGATCACGATCACCGCCAAGGGGTGCGGTCACGGTGGCACGGTCACGTCCAACGCCTTCCCCACGACCAACCTCTCGGTCAACTCCAACGGGCTCTCCAGCGCCATCGCCCGTGTCCACAACAACGCCACTCCGGGCAGCTACAACCTCGCCGTCAAGTGCAGCGACAACTCCCGGGTGGTCACCCACCCGTTCCGCGTCCTCGCGGGCCGCGGCGCACAGGGCGGCATCGGCGGCTCGCTCGCGCCCAGCTCCACCGAGATGGCCGTCGGCGGCAGCCTGGTCGCCGCCGCCGCGCTCGGCGGCGGACTCTTCATCGCCCGTCGTCGCCGCATGACAGGTGCGGGGGTCTGACCGGCCGAACCTCCTGGTCGGCCCGCCACGCCCGTCGCCCCCGAGTCCTCGTTGGGACCCGGGGGTGACGGGCGTCCGGGGACGCGAGCACCGCTCCGGTCCACGGCCGCCGCTCAGTGGCGACGGTTCGCGGCCGAGCGGCGGCGGACCACGTACACCCCGCCGGCGGTGGCGGCCAGGACGAGCGCCGCTCCGGCGGCCAGTTCGACCGGTTCGAGCCCGCCCACCGAGCCGCCCACGCCGCCCTGGACCCCGCGCGGGGGAGTGAGCACGGTGGAGGCGATGGTGGGGCTGGCGGACGGGATGCCGCTGATCGTCAGATCGACGGTGTCCTGCACGCCGCCGGTGCAGTTGAACGACACCGTGTACACGGCGCCGCGCCGGGCGTCCCAGTCCACGGTGGCGGTCGCCGCGGCGTTCGGCGCGATGGTGACGGTGTCGAAGATGCCGGCCGAGGCCGTCGCCGTACTGGCGCAGCCCGGGGCGCTGAGTGTCACCCGGCCGCCGGGGGCGACGATCGAGGGGGACACGACGAAATCGCCCGGTGCCTTGGCCCGCTGGGCCCGCGGGTCGCTTGCGGGGGCACCGTCCGCCGCGAGGGCGGCGGGGGCGGCCAGGGCGAGGGCGGCCGCCCCCAGCAAGGCAGTGGACGCGGCACGTATCGCGCGCATGGTGAATCCTCCGGGTCCCGAGGGGCAGCCGCGGAAGGGGGTTTCCGCCGAATACCTTGCGTGCTCCTCGATGACCGAAACGCTAGGAGCGCACTACCACAGCCGCGATCCCAGGCGTGCGAATGGGGCACCGATGTCCCCCGTGCGGCCCATTCGGACGCCTCGCCTCACCGTGTGAGCTGCGGGAACAGATCGGTGAACGGCGCGGCGGTGGCCGAGATGCCCCGCCCGAACGGCGCGTCGAAGTCCCAGATGAGGAAGAGCAGGAACGCGATCAGCACGCTGAAGAGCCCGGCGAGCAGCAGTTCCCGCCCGGTCCTGCGGATCTGCAGGGTGAAGATCAGGCCGACCGTCACAAGGGCTCCGATGATCAGGCCGAACCACACCACCCCCGGCATGGTCGCCCCCGCGTTCTGCCCGCGTGCCCCCCGGGCGTCGTCGGCCACCGCCACCTGGTCGACGAGCGGCTGGTAGGCCTGGCCCTCGAAGTCGTTGGCCGGCTGGTAGTCGGTGACGCTGCGGCGGACCCGCTCGAGGAGCTCGGTGCCCTCCTCGCTCAGCGCGCCCTCCTCGGCCATGTACGTCCACTCGTCGTTGACGACATAGCTGACGTACGCCTCGACGTCGGCGCGGATTCGGGCGCGGACGTCCTCCGGGTACACCTGGACGCGGGCCGAGATCTCGTGCATGGCCTGCGCCTCCTGCCGCACGGTCTCCTGGGCGGCCCCGCGGGCCTCCCAGACGCCGGCGATGGCCAGACCGAGGACGATCGCGTAGATCACGCCGATCATCATCGTCATGTACTCGATGACGTCCGGTGTCTCGCTGGGATCGTCGTCCTCGGTGATCCGGCGGTTGTTGATGACGACGATCGTGAGTACGACGGCGCAGGCGGCGGCCATCGCAAGGGTGAGAACAAGCCATTCAGACATGGGTGACTCCGGAAAAAGGTCAGCGGGAGCGGGGGCGCAGGATGGCGGTCGCGAGGACCGCGGGGGCGATGATCACCAGCGTCATGGTGACGACGGACGTGCTGTTCTTCGGCTGGGGCCGCGACGTGCGGCGGTAGTGGGGGAGCGCGACGGGTCCCGCGGCCGGCGGTCGCGCGCTGGGCGGGGGAGCGGGCGCGGGCGGGGGAGCGGCCGACGGGGTCCGCTCCAAAGGCCGTTCACCGGTCGGCGGTGCGGGGGACGCCGGTTCGGGGCGCGGGGCCGGGGTGGACGCCGGGGGTGAGGGTGGCGGCGCCGTCGTCCGTACGGGAGGCGGGGGCGGCGCCGGGGCCGGCGGGGGCGGCGGCTCGGGCGTCGGCCGGGGCGCGGGCGTCGTGGGACGCGGTGAAGGCGAAGGTGGGGGTGGCTTCGGCGGGCTGGGCGTGGGCGAACAGGCGCCCGGCCCGATGACCGCCACCGAGGTGTTCGACCCGTCGGGGCCGGTGGTGGCGTAGGCGCAGGAGTCGGCGGCGGCGGGTACGGGTGTGGAGAGAAGCCACACCAGTGCCAGGGCCGCCAGCGGCCGCGCGAGGAGTGATCCGTACAGAGACACGCCGTCGAGCTTGATCACAGACACGCCGTACCGGGGCGGAATCACGCGGGATTCGCCGGATGGTGGGGATCTCCGGAGGCGCCGGTTTGACGTTTCGCCGCACCGGAGGCGGATGCGGAGCAATGCCCGGGTATCGGCGCGCGGTTCGATTCCGGAAGACGGCCGAGTCCGTGCGTTCCGGCCTCTTCGGCGATATCTGTCCGGTTGTCGCCCTGTCGCCGGGGGCGGCGGACGGGGCATCCTTCACCGGCGACCGGGCCCGGCCGCGGCAACGGCCTAGGTACGGGGCGGGACCGGGGCGTCCACCGGAGAGAACCGTCGTCGGCCCGAGAGTCGACGCACAGTCATATGCACGTGAAAATGCACGGCCTGAAGGCGTGAACTCTTCGTTCCGAGAGCACGTGCCAATGGCGTGTGACCAAGAACGGACCGCGAATTTCCGTTTCTACTCGCTCTCCCGGCGGGCGATCAGTAGCCTCACCTCGAACACCGGCCGCGAACACATGGCCGCATCCCCCATGGCGACTTGTTGGAGACATTGATGGAGCGTCCCGCCTGGGCTCCGCCGGGTATCGACATTTCGGTGCCGAGCGTGTCCCGTATGTACGACTTCTATCTGGGCGGCTCGCACAATTTCGAAGTGGACCGGGAAGCGGCGCGCAGGGCCATGGAGTTCATGCCTGGCCTGCCCAAGATCATGCAGGCGAACCGTGCCTTCATGCGGCGCGCCGTCCGGCACGCCGTTGACAACGACGTCACCCAGTTCCTGGACATCGGCTCCGGCATACCCACCTTCGGCAACGTGCACGAGGTCGCCCGGGCCGCCGACCCCACCGCCCGCGTCGTCTACGTCGACCACGACCCGGTCGCCGTGGCCCACAGCCGCGCCGTCCTGGAGGGCGACGAGGGCGCCGCGGTCGTCGCCGCCGACCTGCGCAAGCCGGCCGACATCCTGTACAGCCCCGAGGTCACCCGACTCCTCGACCTGGACCGGCCCGTGGCCCTGCTCCTCGTCGCCGTCCTCCACTTCCTGGAGGACGATGACCGGCCGCACGAGGCCGTGACGGAACTGCTCGGAGCCCTCGCGCCCGGCAGCCTCGTGGTCCTCACCCACGCCTCGTACGAGGGCATCCCGCTCTCCGAGGAGCAGGCGGGCGGCACCGTCGGGGTCTACCGGAACATCCGCAGCCCCCTGGTGATGCGTTCGCGCGGCGAGATCGCCCGCTTCTTCGAGGGCACCGAACTGGTCGAGCCCGGTCTCGTCCCGATGCCCCACTGGCGACCGGAGAGCCCGGTCGAGGAGGAGGATCCCTACGCCTTCTCCGGTTTCGCAGGGGTGGGGCGCAAGGCGTGAAGGTCCCGTCGCAGCCGTCCGGCACCGTCGCCGAAGCCGACGGCCCGGAGGACAGACTCAGGCGGTTCGTCACCATCTGGAGCCGCGCGATCTTCCCGGTGACCGCCACCTCCCTCACCCGCACCGAGTTCGAGGGGCATCTGCTGCCGCTGGCCCGCACCTTGTGCGACGCGCTGCACGCCAGGCCCTTCGACACGGCCCCGGCCCAGCGCACCGGCGCGGCCCTCGTCGCCGCCCACTGCACCGACCCGGACGCGCTCGGCCGCAGCCTCGGCGTCGTCGACTCGTACCTCGTGCTCTACTGCGGGACCGGTACGGAGTCGGACCTCCCGGCGGAGGAGCTCAGGGCCCGCTGCGCCCGGCTCCAGCACGCGATGGCCACCGGCTACGCGGGAGCGCTGCGCGAGCGGACCCGCGCCGAGCAGGAGGCCATCGCCCGCTCCGCGCTCAACGCCCGCAGCGCCGCCGAGATCGCCCTGCACGCCACCGAGAGCCGCTTCCGCGCGGTCTTCGACGGGGCCGCCATAGGGATCGGCATCGCCGACCTCGACGGCAACGTCCTGGAGGTGAACGAGACCCTCACCCGCATGTTCGGCGGGATGGAGGGCCAGGTCCGCAGCCGGAACGTCAGCGAGTGGGCCCACCCCGAGGACGGCCCGCACGTCTGGAAGCTGTACGACGAGCTGGTCCGTGGCGACCGGGAGCACTACCGGGTCGAGAAGCCGTACTACCGCGGTGACGGAACGGTTCTCTGGACCAACCTCACCGTCTCCCTCCTCCGGGACGCCGAGGGCAACCCGCAGTACCAGCTGGCCCTCATGGAGGACACCACCGAACGGCGCCTGCTCCATCTGCGCCTGCGGTACGAGGCCACCCACGACGCGCTCACCGGGCTGCCCAACCGGACCCTGTTCTTCGAACGTCTGGAGAAGGCCCTCGCGCCCGGCGACAACGCCCGCTTCGGCCTCTGCTACCTCGACCTCGACGGCTTCAAGGTCATCAACGACAGCCTCGGCCACTCCACCGGCGACCGGCTGCTCGTCGAGGTCGCCGACCGGCTCCAGAGCTGTGTCACCGGCGCGGGCGAGATGGTGGCCCGGCTCGGCGGCGACGAGTTCGTCGCCCTCACCACCGGCGCCGGCGGGGAACGGGACGTCACCGAACTCGCCGACCGCATCCTCGCGGCCCTCGCCACCCCCCTCCGCATCGATGGCCGCGAACTCACCGTCCGCGGCAGCCTCGGCGTCGTCGAAGGCCCCGCGGGCGAGCGCACCCCCGCCGAGGTGCTGCGCAGCGCCGACATCACCATGTACCGGGCCAAGTCGGCGGGCGGCAACCGCTTCGAACTCGCCGACCCGGAGGCCGACGCCCGCGCCATCACCCGGCACGGACTCACCACGGCCCTGCCGACCGCCCTGGAGCGCGGCGAGTTCTTCATCGAATACCAGCCGCTCGTCCACCTCGACGACGGCAGCGTGCACGGCGCGGAGGCGCTCGTCCGGTGGTGCCACCCGCAGCACGGCGTGCTCGGACCCGACCGCTTCATCCCGCTCGCCGAGGACACCGGCCTCATCGTGCCCCTCGGTCGCTGGGTCCTCCAGGAGGCCGTACGCCAGGCCCGCTTCTGGCAGACCCGGCACGCCGACGGCGGCCCGCTGCGGATCAACGTCAACCTCTCCCCGACCCAGCTCCACCACCCCCGCCTGGTCGCCGACACCGTCGACGTCCTGGAACGGTCGGGGCTGGATCCCGGCGCGCTCTGCCTCGAAGTGACCGAATCGGCGCTCATCGGCGCCGACGAGGACCTGCTCAAGCCGCTGCGGCAGCTCGCCGAGATGGGCGTCGACATCGCCCTCGACGACTTCGGCACCGGCTACTCGAACCTGGCCAACCTGCGCCGGCTGCCCGTCAGCGTCCTCAAGCTCGACCGCTCCTTCACCCGGGGCATGCAGCAGCACCCCGTTGACCCGGTCGACCTCAAGATCGTCGAAGGGATCGTCTCCCTGGCGCACAGCCTGGAACTCGCCGTCACCGTCGAGGGCGTGGAGACCGGGGCCCAGGCCCGCCAGCTCCGCGAGCTCGGCTGCGACACGGCCCAGGGCTGGTACTACGCCCGCCCCGGCGCCCCGGACCGCATCCACTCGCTGCTCCTCGCGGACGCGGTCTGAGTCCCGGACGTACGAAACCGGCCTCCCCGCGCGAAGCGGGGAGGCCGGGAAGAGGTACGGGGGAGGAAAGCGGAGAGGCTATTTCATGGGAGTTATGAGAAGGAAGCCTCTCCATGGCCTCGCCCCGGAACGACCGTAACACTCAGGCGGGCAGCAGGTCGCGCAGATTTTCCGGGGTGAGCACGCGCGAGCCCGGCGCCAGGCCCTCCGGGCGCTCCAGGCCGATGTACGTGACCGGGGCGTCCGGCAGCGTACGACCGTCCCACAGCGTCGTCGGCGCCCCCGACTCCGCCATCAAGGCCACCAGGTGACGTACTGTCAGCGGGGTGCGCCCGAGCAGACCGCGCAGCAGGACCGCGATCGACACCCGGTGCTCCTCGACCCGGTTCGCCGACGGTGTGCCCCGCAGGTACAGATGCAGCCAGTGGGCGTGCCAGCGGCCCTCGTCGTCCCGCCGGAACGCGAGCGGCAGCGCCACCCGGCCGGGCCCCCGAAGATCCGACTTCATCCGGACGGTCTTCGGCTCGAACGGCCGGCCACCCCGCGCGGACTCGCGCAGCATGAAGCCGAAGAAGCACTCCGCCGCCTCGTCGAAGCCCTCGCCCGCGAAGACGTGCACCTGCGGAACGACGAAGGTGCCGCGCACCGCCCCAAGCCGTAGATCGATGAACTCGGAAGCCCCGTCAGGCGCTGCGGTGATGTCGCCGGAGTGCTTGCCCTCGACGTCGGTCAGCGCCGTGTACGAAAGCCAGGTGACGGTCGCGTGGTTCTCGTCCAGGACGAGCGCCGACAGATCGTGGTCGGTGGTGCGCGCGGCCTCCCTCCAGTACGTGAAGAACCGCAGCAGCTCGCCCTCGACCGGTGAGACGGAGCCGCGCGGCAGGACGCCGAGCCCGGCCGAGGCGGCCCGGCCGCTCAACGGCAGGGCCACATCGAGGACTTCGGGGTCGATCAGGAGGTGTCCGGGGTCCGGCAGCCGGCGCCGGGTCTCCGCGTCGAGCACCTCGATGAGCCGCTCACGGACGGCGTCCGGCAGCGAAGGGCGCGTGTCGTCGGCGACCCAGGCCTTGCCCTCCCGGTTCACGAACACGCGCCGCTCACGGGTCTCGCCCGTGCGATTCTGGACGTGCTCGCGCACCGACAGGACGACCCGGCCCGACACCTCGGGCGCGGCCCGCTCGGCGGCCGCGAGGACGACGTCCCGCTCCTTGCCCTCCGCCGCGCGGCGCAGGAGCCGGTCCAGGGCGCGGAACAGCCGTCCCGGGGCGTGCGAGGCCAGCAGCTCCGCCGCTCCCGCGACATCGCCCCGCGCGAGCATCTCCTCCACGCGGCTGTCGAACGACGGTGCCTTCCGCTCGCCCCGCGCGACGGCGAACACCTCGGCGGCGTGCGGCCACTGCGGGTACTCGTGGGGGTGCAAGCGCTCCCCGAGCCGCTTCCACGCCTCCGCGTGCGCGGACACGTCCGCCAGCTTGGCCGGGGACGCGGCCACGAGCGCGTCGAGCCCCGCGAGCAGGGCGCGGCGGTGCGGACGGGACAGCGCGCGGAAACGGGTGGGCTCCCGCAGGGTGACATCGCCCTCGGCGAGGGCGCAGGCCAGCCGCAGGACGTCGGTCACGGTGTCGAGCAGCGGGGCCGCTCCCGTCGGCAGCCGGGCACGGTTGACGACGGCGCGGTTCTCCCGGACCGTGATCGTCTCGGGCTGGGGGCCGTCCGCGCAGTGCTCGGCGAGCACGGCCAGGTCACGCAGATGCTCCACGCCGAGCGGGGTCGTGCTGCCGGCCAGGGCCAGATAGAGCGAGGTGACCTCGGCGTCCGCGTCCCCGCCCAGGTGCAGCACCGTCAGCCGGTCACCGGCCGCCGCGATCAGCTCGTCGTGGACGGCGAGCATCTCCTCGTACGTGTGCGGGTAGCGGCCGTACGAGGGGAGGGTCAGCAGGTCGAGGACGCCCGCGCGCAGCCGGTCGACCGCCCCCGCGCGCGCTTCCCCTTCCTCGATCGCCTCGGTCACGCACGCCATCCAGAAGTCGAGCGTGTCAGGCACGTTGTCCGGGAAGTCGACGAAGTAGACGTTGTGCCGCACGTGGTCGCCGACGAGTTCGCGGACCGTGGCCAGGGTCTGGACGGCGGTGTCGACGACGGTCGACCGCGCGCATCCCGACAGGCGCTCGAACAGCTCGGCCGAGAGCTTGAACCCGGCGGTCATCAGGGCCGCGTCGAACCTGCGCACGGCGGCGGCCCCGTCCCCGGCAGGACCGGCGGGGGAGGGCAGGCGGTGGGTGTGCCGGACGACCAGGTGTTCGAGAGCGTGGACCATGGAGGCATGCTCGCAGTCGGCCGCCGCCCGCCGCACGCGGATTTCGGGCCGTGACTCCGACGTCAGACCGTGGCCCCCGCCCGCTCCGGGCCGCCCCGCCGCGAGGCCAGCAGCATCCGCTGGAGTTCCCTGGCCGCCCTCGGGGGAGCCACGTCGCTCCGGTGGGCCAGGGCGATGGTCCGCCGCAGGCCCGGCCGGGCGAGGGCGGTCACCCGGAGGTCCCGGCCCGCGCGTGCCGCCACCATCGCGGGGACGACCGCGAGCCCGAGCCCGGCCCGTACGAAACCGAGGACCGCGTCCAGCTCGCCGCCCTCCACCGTGAACGTCGGCTCGAAGCCCTCGGCCCGGCAGGCCGCCACCGTCAGCTCCCGCAGGTCGTAGCCGTGCCGGAACATCACGAGCGGCTGGTCCCTGAGGTCCGTGACCCGCACCGGGCGGCGGGGCGCCGGGGCCGAGGCGGACGAGACGACCACCAGGTCCTCGCGGAGCAGCTCCACCGTCGTCAGGGCCGGTGACGGAGTCGGCAGGGGCAGCACCACGAGCGCCAGGTCGAGGGCCCCACGCGCCAGCTCCCGTACGAGGTCGTGCGAGCCGCCCTCCTCGATCAGGAGCTCGATCCCCGGGTGCAGGTCGTGGAAGGACCGCAGCACGTCCGGAAGGAGCCCGGTGCACAGGCTCGGGGTCGCGCCGAGCCGCACCCGGCCCCGCTTGAGCTGGGCCAGCTCCTGCACCTCGATCCGGGCCGTCTCCGTGTCCGCGAGGATCCGGCGCGCGAGCGGCAGCAGGGCCTCGCCCGCGTCGGTGAGCGTGATGTTGCCCCGGGCGCGGCTGAACAGCTCGGCGCCCAACTCCTGTTCCAGGGCCTTGATCTGCTGCGAGAGCGAGGGCTGCGAGACATGGACGCGCTCCGCGGCCCGGGTGAAGTGACGGGTCTCGGCCACGGCGACGAAGTAGAGGAGCTGCTGGAACTGCATGAGTCCAGCGTAAGCCCCATCCATAGGTGCCACCTATCGAGATCAGCCGGACCATGTCTTGGACCTCTCGGGCTCTTCGGCCCTAGCGTCATGCTCATGGCTCTGGCACCCACGAGGGACCGGACGACGGGCCGCCCGCCGTCCCCCACACCGTCACGCGGATTCCTGTCATCGACCCTCGGCAAGAAGACGGTCATGGCCGTCAGCGGGCTGCTCATGCTCGGCTACCTCGTCGCGCACGTCGCCGGCAACCTCAAGGTCTTCTTCGGCCCCGAGGAGTTCAACACCTACGGCCACTGGCTGCGGGTCATGGGCGCCCCCGTGCTCCACCACGAGTGGGGCCTCTGGCTCGTCCGGATCGTGCTCCTCGCCGCCGTCGTCGCCCACGCCGTCTCCGCGTACCAGCTCAGCCGCCGCGACCTGAAGGCCCGCCCGACCGCGTACGTCCACCGCCGCGGGCGCTCCTCCTACGCCACCCGCACGATGCGCTGGGGCGGGATCATCCTCGCCCTGTTCATCGTCTGGCACGTCCTCGACCTCACCACCGGCACCGTCCATCCCGGCGGCTTCGAGGAGGGCAGGCCCTACCAGAACGTCGTCGACACCTTCTCCACCTGGTACGGCAACGTCATCTACATCGTCGCCATGCTCGCCGTCGGCCTCCACGTCCGCCACGGCTTCTGGAGCGCCGCCCAGACCCTCGGCGTCGGCAATGCCCGCCGCGAGCGCCTCCTCAGGGGCCTCGCGAACACCCTCGCGCTCGTGCTCACCGCGGGCTTCGTCTCCGTCCCCGTCGCCGTCATGACCGGAGTGGTGAGCTGACCATGAGCTACCTCGACCACACCGTCGGTGGGCCGATCACCGACACCAAGGCCCCCACCGGGCCCATCGCCGAACGCTGGGACACCCGCCGCTTCCAGGCCAGACTCGTCAACCCCGCCAACCGACGCAAGCACCGGATCATCGTCGTCGGCACCGGACTGGCCGGCGGCTCCGCCGGCGCCACCCTCGCCGAACAGGGCTACCACGTCGTCCAGTTCTGCTTCCAGGACTCCCCGCGCCGCGCCCACTCCATCGCGGCCCAGGGCGGCATCAACGCCGCGAAGAACTACCGCAACGACGGCGACTCCGTCCACCGCCTCTTCTACGACACCGTCAAGGGCGGCGACTTCCGGGCCCGCGAGTCCAACGTCCACCGCCTCGCCCAGATCTCCGTCGAGATCATCGACCAGTGCGTCGCCCAGGGCGTCCCTTTCGCCCGTGAGTACGGCGGGCTCCTCGACACCCGCTCCTTCGGAGGCGTCCAGGTCTCCCGTACGTTCTACGCCCGCGGCCAGACCGGCCAGCAGCTCCTCCTCGGCGCCTACCAGGCCCTCTCCCGGCAGATCGCCGCAGGGAACGTCGAGATGCACGCCCGCACGGAGATGCTCGACCTCGTCGTCGTCGACGGGCGGGCCCGCGGCATCGTCGCCCGCGATCTGATCACGGGCGAGATCTCCACCCACTACGCGGACGCGGTGGTCCTCGCCAGCGGCGGCTACGGCAACGTCTTCTACCTCTCCACCAACGCGATGAACTCCAACGCCACCGCCGTCTGGCGGGCCCACCGGCGCGGCGCGTACTTCGCCAACCCCTGCTTCACCCAGATCCACCCCACCTGCATCCCGCGCACCGGCGAGCACCAGTCCAAGCTGACCCTGATGAGCGAGTCCCTCCGCAACGACGGACGCATCTGGGTCCCCAGGGCCAAGGGCGACACCCGCCCCGCCGCCGACATCCCCGAGGACGAGCGCGACTACTACCTGGAGCGGATCTACCCCTCCTTCGGCAACCTCGTCCCCCGTGACATCGCCTCCCGCGCCGCCAAGAACGTCTGCGACGAGGGGCGCGGCGTGGGCCCCGGCGGCCAGGGCGTCTACCTCGACTTCGCCGACGCGATCCGCCGTATGGGCCGGGGGGCGGTCGAGGAGAAGTACGGCAACCTCTTCGAGATGTACGAGCGGATCACCGCGGAGAACCCGTACGAGGTCCCCATGCGGATCTACCCCGCCGTGCACTACACGATGGGCGGACTCTGGGTCGACTACGACCTCCAGACCACCGTGCCGGGCCTGTTCGCCATCGGCGAGGCCAACTTCTCCGACCACGGGGCCAACCGTCTCGGCGCCTCCGCGCTGATGCAGGGCCTCGCAGACGGCTACTTCGTCCTCCCCGCCACCATCAACGACTACCTCGCCCGCCACCCGCACGCCGAGCCCGTCACCGATGACCACCCGGCCGTACGGGAGGTGCTCGCCGAGACCGAGGACCGGCTGAACCTCCTCCTCGCCGTCGACGGCGACCGCACCCCCGATTCCTTCCACCGCGAACTGGGCGCACTCATGTGGGAGTACTGCGGCATGGCCCGCACGGAAGCCGGGCTCCGCACCGCCCTCGCCCGGATCCCCGAGATCCGCGCGGAGTTCTGGAACCGGATCAAGGTCCCCGGGACGGGCGCGGAGTTCAACCAGTCCCTGGAGAAGGCCAACCGCGTCGTCGACTACCTGGAGCTCGCCGAGCTCATGTGCCTCGACGCCCTCCACCGCGCCGAGTCCTGCGGCGGCCACTTCCGCGAGGAGTCACAGACGCCCGAGGGCGAAGCGGCCCGCCGTGACGAGGAGTTCACGTACGCGGCGGCCTGGGAGTTCAACGACGGCGCCGCCCCCGTCCTCCACAAGGAGGACCTCACCTTCGAGTACGTCCACCCCACCCAGCGGAGCTACGCATGAGGCTCACCCTGCGCGTCTGGCGCCAGCGCGACGCCGACGCCCCCGGCGCCATGTCCACCTACGACGTCGACGGCATCTCCGCCGACATGTCCTTCCTGGAGATGCTCGACACCCTCAACGAGGACCTCATCCTGCGCGGCGAGGACCCCGTGGCCTTCGACCACGACTGCCGCGAGGGGATCTGCGGCGCGTGCAGCCTCGTCATCAACGGCGACGCGCACGGGCCCGAGCGGACGACCACCTGTCAGCTCCACATGCGCGCGTTCCGCGACGGCGACACCATCGACGTCGAACCCTGGCGCGCCTCCGCCTTCCCCGTGGTCAAGGACCTCGTCGTCGACCGCTCCGCCTTCGACCGGGTCATCCAGGCCGGCGGCTACATCACCGCCCCGACCGGCGCGGCGCCCGAGGCCCACGCGACCCCGGTCCCGAAGGCGGACGCGGACTCGGCCTTCGAGCACGCGGAGTGCATCGGCTGCGGCGCGTGCGTGGCGGCCTGCCCCAACGGCTCCGCGATGCTCTTCACCTCCGCCAAGATCAACCACCTGAACGTCCTTCCCCAGGGCTCCCCCGAGCGCGAGACCAGGGTCCTGGACATGGTGGCCCAGATGGACGCCGAGGGCTTCGGCGGCTGCACCCTGACGGGCGAGTGCGCGACGGCCTGCCCGAAGGGGATCCCGCTGCCGTCGATCGCGGCCATGAACAGGGAGTGGCTGCGGGCCCGGCGCAGGGCGCCCCGCGGCTGAGTCCTGATCAGGACAGTCTGACGGCGTGGGCTCCGCCACACACCGCACCCCGGAGCGAAAGATCGTTCACGAAACGATCACTTTCTCCGTAAGATCTTCGCTCCGGGGTGCCGTCGCGCCCCCGGACCGCAAGATCAACTCCGTTCAACTCTGTACTTTTTGCGGCAGGTTGTCCGCTTCGTAGCCAACCGACTCCCGGCGATTTCCGCCGCGCCCGCACCCCCGGTACTGATGGACTCCGCCGGGGGCATATGACCAATCCCCCGGTCGTACCGACCATCTGGGGGTTCTCATGTCCAGCATCACCCGCCGCCGGGCTCTCGGCGTCGCGGCCGGCGCGGCAGGCGCCGCCGCGGGCCTCGCCCTGGCCCGCCCGGCCGCCGCCGACGCGTCTGACACACCGCTCCGCGCCGCACCGACGGCCGCACCGCTCCCCGCCTCCTTCGACGAGGTCTACCAGGGCCGCCGCATCCAGGGCGGGCCCTCGCACGGCGGCGGTCACCACGGGGGACACCACGGAGGCGGCTACTCCGTGACGATCGACGGCGAGGAACTGCACGTGATGCAGAACGCCGATGGCACCTGGATCAGCGTGATCAACCACTACGAGCCCGTCGCCACGCCCCGGGCGGTGGCCCGCGCGGCCGTCCGCGAACTCCGCGGTGCCACGCTCGTACCCCTCACCCTCGCCTGACCGATCCAGGAGCCCGCACCACCATGACCGTACGCAAGAACCAGGCCACCCTCACCGCCGAAGAGAAGCGGCGCTTCGTCGACGCCCTCCTGGAGCTCAAGCGCTCCGGGCGCTACGACACCTTCGTCACCACGCACAACGCCTTCATCATGAGCGACACGGACAGCGGCGACCGCGTCGGCCACCGCTCGCCGTCCTTCCTGCCCTGGCACCGGCGCTTCCTCATAGAGTTCGAAGAGGCGCTGCGGTCCGTCGACCCGACCGTCACCCTGCCCTACTGGGACTGGACGGCCGACCGCACCTCCGGCTCCTCGCTGTGGGCACCCGACTTCCTGGGCGGCACCGGCCGCGCCCGCGACGGCCAGGTGACCGACGGACCCTTCGCCCGCGGCGGCGGCCGCTGGACGATCAACGTCCGCGTCGACGGCCGGGACTTCCTCCGGCGCGACCTGGGCGCGGGCGGCCGCCGGCTCCCCACCCGCGCCGAGGTCGACTCCGTCCTCGCCATGGAGACCTACGACCGGGCCCCGTGGAACAGCTCATCGGACGGATTCCGCAACCACCTGGAGGGCTGGCGCGGAGTGAACCTCCACAACCGCGTCCACGTGTGGGTCGGCGGCCAGATGGCCACCGGGGTCTCCCCGAACGACCCGGTGTTCTGGCTCCACCACGCCTTCATCGACAAGCTCTGGGCGGAATGGCAGGCCCGCCACCCCCGGTCCACGTACCTCCCGGCCGCGGGCACCCCGAACGTCGTCGACCTCGGCGACACCATGCGCCCCTGGAACGACGTGACACCGGCGGACATGCTGGACCACACCCGCCACTACACGTTCGACACGGCGGCCTGACACCCGCCGGGCCTCCTCAGCTCCGCCCAGTGGGTTCCAGGGCCCGGGCCAGATACGGCGCGGTGCGGCTGTCCGCCGCGCGCGCCACCCGGTCCGGGGGCCCCGCGGCCACGATCCGGCCGCCCTCGTCCCCGCCGCCGGGACCGAGGTCGACGACCCAGTCGGCGGTCGCGACGACGTCCATGTCGTGCTCGACGACGATCACCGAGTGCCCCGCGTCCACGAGGCCGTGGAGCTGGCGCATCAGCACCTCGACATCGGCCGGGTGCAGGCCCGTCGTCGGCTCGTCGAGGACGTACAGGGTGGGGGAGCGGTGCGGCCGCTGGAGTTCGGAGGCGAGCTTGATGCGCTGGGCCTCGCCGCCGGACAGCTCGGTCGCGGGCTGCCCGAGCCGCAGGTAGCCGAGGCCGACGTCGAGGAGGGTGCGCAGGCTCCGGGCGGCGGCCGGGGTGTCCTCGAAGAACGCGGCGGCGGACTCGACGGTGAGGTCGAGGACCTCGGCGATGGTGAGGCCCCGCAGCCGCACCTGGAGGGTCTCGGGGTGGTAGCGGGCGCCGTGGCAGTCGGGGCACGGCGCGTACGTGCTCGGCAGGAAGAGGAGCTCCACCGACACGAAGCCCTCGCCCTGGCAGGTCTCGCAGCGGCCGCCGGGCACGTTGAAGGAGAAACGCCCCGCCTTGTAGCCGCGTGCCCGCGCCTCCTCGGTCTCCGTGAACAGCTTGCGCACGACGTCGAACAGACCGGTGTACGTCGCGAGGTTGGAGCGGGGCGTCCGTCCGATCGGCCGCTGATCCACCGTCACCATGCGCCCCACACCGGGAAGTTCCTCGGTGAGCGCGCCGACGAGCGTCGACTTCCCGGAGCCGGACACGCCCGTGACGGCGGTCAGGACGCCGAGGGGGAAGGCCGCGTCGACCGCCCGCAGGTTGTGCCGGCTGACCGGTCCCGTCCGCAGCCACCCGGCCGGCTCGCGCACCTCCCGCGCGGGCGCGGGCGCCCGGTCGAAGAGGAAGCGCCTGGTCGCCGACGCCTCGACGTCCGCGAGGCCCTCCGGCGGGCCGCTGTGCAGCACCCGCCCGCCGTGCACACCGGCACGCGGACCGACGTCCACCAGCCAGTCGGCGTGCCGGATGACATCGAGGTGGTGCTCGACGACGAAGACGGAGTTCCCGGCGGCCCTGAGCCGGCCGAGGACGACGAGCAGGGCCTCGGTGTCCGCCGGGTGCAGACCGGCGGACGGCTCGTCGAGGACGTACACGACGCCGAAGAGCCCGGAGCGCAGCTGGGTCGCGAGCCGCAGCCGCTGGAGCTCGCCGTTGGAGAGCGTGGGGGTGGCGCGGTCCAGGCTGAGATAGCCCAGGCCGAGTTCGGTCACCGTCGCGATCCGTGCGGCGAGGTCCCTGGTGAGGACGCGCGCGGTCTCCGTGCCGTGCGCCGGTGACGCGGCCCCCTCGGTGAGGACTCCGGAGAGGGCCGTCAGCGGCAGCGCGGCGAGGTCGGCGATGGTCCGGCCCGCGAAGGTCACCGCGAGCGCCTCGGGCCGCAGCCGCCCGCCGCCGCAGACCGGGCAGGGGGCGCTGGTGAGGAAGCGTTCCGCCTTGGTGCGCAGGGTCGGGCTCTTCGAGTCGGAGAAGGTCCGCAGGACGTAGCGCCGGGCGCTCATGTAGGTGCCCTGGTAGGGGCGCTGGATGCGGTCGGCGTCCCGTACCGGATGAACGGTGACGACCGGCTGCTCGTCCGTGAAGAGGATCCACTCCCGGTCCTTCGCGTCGAGTTCGCGCCAGGGCCGGTCGACGTCGTACCCGAGCGTGTCGAGGACGTCCCGCAGGTTCTTGCCCTGCCAGGCGCCCGGCCAGGCGGCGATGGCGCCCTGGCGGATCGACAGCCCCGGGTCCGGTACGAGCAGTTCCTCGCTCGTCTCGTGGATCCGCCCGAGGCCGTGGCAGGAGGGACAGGCACCCGCCGCCGTGTTGGGCGAGAAGGCGTCGGAGTCGAGCCGCCCGGCGCCCTCCGGGTAGGCGCCCGCCCGGGAGAACAGCATCCGCAGCGAGTTGGAGAGGGTGGTCACCGTACCCACGGAGGAGCGGGCGTTCGGCGAGGACCTGCGCTGTTCGAGGGAGACCGCGGGCGGCAGCCCGGTGATCTCCCCGACCGCGGGCGCCCCCACCTGGTGGATCAGCCGTCGCGCGTACGGGGCCACCGACTCGAAGTAGCGCCGCTGGGCCTCCGCGTAGATCGTTCCGAAGGCGAGGGACGACTTGCCGGAACCGGAGACCCCCGTGAAGACGACGAGCGCGTCCCGGGGGATGTCGACGTCCACCCCGGCGAGATTGTGCTCACGGGCGCCGCGGACACGGACGTACGGATCATGGGAGCGGTCATACATCCGTCGGTCCACTTCTGTCCTGATCGAGGGCTGGTCTCCTGCTCGGCCGGCCAGGAGGGATGTCCCAGTCTGTCAGGCGCCGGCCGGGACGGGCACGTCACCCGCCATGACGCGGCACCGGCATCAAGAAGACGTCAAAGGCTGCCGGGTCACGGCAATGCGAACGAGAACGCCGGTGCACCACGATGGCCACCGGAAGGGCCTGGACGTGGGTCCGGTGCCGGGAGACGGAAATCTCGACGTGTGAGGGGAACGCCCACACGGCGCGGTTGGCGGTTCCTCCCGGCAGCACCCGCCGTCCGGTGCTCGCCCCCCCATGGCGCCGCCCGAAGCCGCGGCTCCCCACTTCCTCCATCGACACGGGGTTTCTCATGGATGCCTTCACCGTGGGCATCGGCGTGCTCGTCGCCGTTGTCCTGCTCGTCACCCTCGTCCTGCTCCTCGTGATCAGCCGGCTGTTCCGCAAGGTGGAGCAGGGAAAGGCGCTGATCGTCTCGAAGATGCGGAAGGTCGACGTCACCTTCACCGGGCAGGTCGTGCTGCCCGTCCTGCACAAGGCCGAGGTCATGGACATCTCGGTGAAGACCATCGAGATCTCGCGGACGGGCCGCGACGGCCTGATCTGCCGTGACAACATCCGCGCCGACATCCGGATCTCGTTCTTCGTCCGCGTCAACAAGACCGTCGAGGACGTCATCAAGGTCGCCCAGGCCATCGGCACCGCCCGCGCCAGCGACAAGGAGACCCTGCAGGAGCTGTTCAACGCCAAGTTCTCCGAGGCGCTCAAGACGGTCGGCAAGCAGCTCGACTTCACCGATCTGTACACCAAGCGCGAGGAACTGCGGTTCCGGATCATCGAGATCATCGGCATCGACCTCAACGGCTACAGCCTGGAGGACGCCGCCATCGACTACCTGGAGCAGACGCCGCTCGCCCAGCTCGACCCCGGCAACATCCTCGACGCCCAGGGCATCCGGAAGATCACCGAGCTGACCGCCGTGGAGAACGTCAGGACGAACGAGTTCCGGCAGCACGAGCAGAAGGAGATCACCCGGCAGAACGTCGACGCCCGCGAGGCCATCCTGGAGCTGGAGCGCCGCCAGGCCGACGCGGAGATCAAGCAGAAGCGCGAGATCGACACCGTACGGGCCCGGGAGGAGGCCGAGACCGCGCGGGTCGTGGAGGAGGAGCGGCTGCGGGCGCAGAGCGCCTTCCTCAGGACGGAGGAGCAGCTCGGGATCCAGCGGGAGAACCAGGCCCGCGAGGTGGCGGTGGCGCAGAAGAACCGCGAGCGGGTCATCGCCGTCGAGAACGAGCGCATCGAGAAGGACCGGATGCTCGAGGTCATCGCCCGTGACCGGGAGACCGAACTCACCCGCATCTCCGCCGAGAAGGAGGTCGAGTCGGAGCGCCGGGACATCGCCGAGGTGATCCGCGAGCGGATCGCGGTGGACCGCACGGTCGCCGAGCAGGAGGAGTCGATCAAGCGGCTGCGGACGGTCGAGGAGGCCGAGCGCACCCGGCAGTCCGTCGTCATCGCGGCCGAGGCCGAGGCACAGGAGAGGCTGGTCAAGGACATCAAGGCCGCGGAGGCGGCCGAGCAGGCCGCCGTGCACCGCGCCGCCGAGGAACTCACCCTGGCCGAGGCCCGCCACAAGGCCGCGGACATGGACGCCCGCGCCAAGATCCGGCTCGCCGAGGGCGTCCAGGCCGAGGCCGCGGCCGAGGGACTCGCGGCGGCGCAGGTCCGGGAGAAGGAGGCCGACGTCATCGAGAAGGCCGGCCGCGCGGAGGCGGAGGCCACCGAGGCCCGGCTGCGCGCCGAGGCCACCGGCGCCCGCGAGAAGGCCCTCGCGGTGGCCGCCGGAACCCGGGAGCAGGCACTCGCCGAGGCCACCGCCATCGGCGAGAAGCTGAAGGCCGAGGCCGCGGGCCTGACCGAGAAGGCGGCGGCGATGGCCGCGCTCGACGAGGCGTCCCGTACGCACGAGGAGTACCGGCTCCGTCTGGAGGCGGAGAAGGAGATCCGTCTCGCGGGCCTCGACGTGCAGCGCCACGTCGCCGAGGCGCAGGCCACCGTGCTCGCCACCGGCCTGGAGAACGCCGACATCAACATCGTCGGCGGGGAGTCGGTCTTCCTCGACCGGCTCGTGCAGTCGATCGCCCTGGGCAAGTCCGTCGACGGCTTCATGGACCACTCGGTGACCGCGCGGACGCTGGCCGGCCCCTGGCTGAACGGCGAGGGCACCTTCACCGAGGACCTGTCCAAGGTGCTCGGCTCGCTCTCCAGCGCCGACGTCCAGAACCTCAGCGTCTCCGCGCTGCTCGCGAAGGTCATGAAGTCCGGCGTGCTCGACGCGCCCGTACCCCACCCGGCCCCCGCGCCCCCGGCCGAGACCACCGCGCTGAACGGCGCGGTCACGAACTGACCGCCCCTGGGGGAGCGGTCACAGCGGGTCCGGAGCCGGCATACGGGGGTTGTCGGCGCCGGACCCGCGTCCACCACGGCACAAGGAGCGGAAAAGAGAGATGAGCGCCGGAATCGACCAGGACACGTACGCGGTGCTGCGCGACCGGCTCGCCGCACAGGCGGCCGAGCTGGCCGGGCGCGCCGAGGCCCTCGACGAGGCCAGGACCGCCGCCTTCGGTTCCGGCGAACTCGCCCTCACGGGCACCGGCCGCCTCCGCACCGAGCATCCCCGCGTGCCCCGGGACCTCGTGGCCGTCGGCGACGACGTCCTGCTCCTCGGCTCCCACCCGTCCTCCACCGGGGCGTCCGAAACGTCGGTCGCCGATGTCTTCGGCCTCTACGACCGGGACCTGAACCCGCTGCCCCGGGAGGCCGTGCCCGGCCTCCTCGACGACCCCGGCTTCGTACGGGAGTTCTCCGCGCTGCACCGCTACTTCCGGGGCGCGCGCCTGCAGCGGCTGCGCCGGACGGAGGGCCGGCTCCTCGCCGTCTTCCGGACCGGGGAGCAGGCCGACGACCTCCGCGTCCTGCGCTGGTCCGTCGACGTGTCCGGCACGACGCGCTTCCTCGACGCCCAGGGCGAGCGCGACCACGTCCTCCCGCTCTCCCACGACGTCGACTGGACGGAGACGACCCGCGACGACCACGTGCCGGGCCGCCATCCGCACATCTCGCTCGACGGCCGCCTCTTCGTCTCCACGGCCGGCGGGACGCTGACCCTCAAGACGGAGAACGACACCGAATCCCCCGAGGGGGTCCACGCAGAACCGGTCGACGAGCCGCTGCAGTCCCTTGCCGACGCCGAGGTCGCGTACGCCGTCGTCGGCGCCCTGACCCTGATCCGCGTCCGCCCGTACAAGGAGGAGGCCCACCGCCACCTCGTGTTCAACGCGCTGACCGGGACCGTGGTCAGGCTTGACGGCATCGGTCAGGCGTGTCTGCGGCTGCCCGAGGACGAGGGGATCGTCTTCCCCGGCGGCTACTGCCTGGCCTCCGGTGCGGTGAGGACCTTCGACACCGACACGACGGGCCTCGTCCTCGACCGGGCGGTCCGCTCGCCGGGGGGAGAGGACCTCCTCTTCGCCTTCCACGCCCAGGCGGAGGGGCGCGGTCTGCTCCTCCCGTACAACCTGATCCGCAAGGAGATCGCCCACCCGGTCAGCTGTCGCGGGTACGCGCTGCTCGACGACGGGACGATGGCCGTGCTGCGCGGCGAGTCGAGCGAGCCCGGCCGGAACCACCCCGTGCAGATGTGGCGGACGCCGTACGTCTCCGACACGCATGTGACCGCCGTGGGAGACGGCCCGCTGGCCCGCATCGGCAACGCGGACCTCGTCCGGGGGATCGCCGACTGCCTGTCGATCGCCCGCCGCGCCACCGATCTTTCGCCCGCCCGCGAGGTGTACGAGGGCCTCGTCGCCGCCTGTGGCCGCGCCGCCGACGTCCACCACTGGCTGGCCGACCCGGAAGCCGGAGACCTGAGCGCCCCCCTGAGCGGGCTCCGGGCCACCGCCGCGCAGGTCCTCGACGAGTTCGAGACCGTGACGACGCTCACCCGGCAGGCCGCCGAGGCACTCGACGCGTCCGCCCGGCGGATCGGCGGACTGGTCCGCCGCGTCCGGGGCGAGGCACCCGCCACGGCCGAGGAGTGGATCTCCCGCATCACCGAACTCCGCCAGGCGCAGGGCCACTTGTCGACCCTGAAGGAGATGCGGTACGCCGACACGGACCGCATCGACGCCCTCGCGGCGGACGTCCAGGACGACATCGCCTCGGCCGCCCGGCGGGCCGTCGCCTTCCTGCGGCGCGAGGACGCCTTCGCCGCCCACCACGCCGAGGCGGAACGCCTTGCGGACGAGGCCGGGACCGTGACCACCGTCGCGGGGACGGGCCCGATCGCGGACCGTCTCGACGGACACAGCGCGGGCCTGCGGACCCTCAGCGAGATCGTTGCGGGACTCGACATCGGCGAGGCCACCGTACGCACCTCGATCCTGGCCCGTGTCGCCGACGTCATGGGCGCGCTCAACCGCGTCCGCGCCCTCCTCACCGCCCGCCGCGCCGAGCTCCTCGACCAGGAGGGCCGGGCGGGGTTCGCCGCCGAGTCCGCCCTGCTCGGCCAGGCCGTGACCGGAGCGTTGGCCGCCGCCGACACCCCCGACCACTGCGACGACCAGCTCGGCAGGCTCCTGCTCCACCTGGAGAACCTGGAGTCGCGCTTCGCCGAACACGAAGGCTTCCTCGCCGACATCGCCGAGCGGCGCACCGAGATCCACGACGCCTTCACCGCCCGCAGGCAGTCCCTCCAGGACGCCCGCGCCCGCCGCGCGGAGCAGCTCGCCGGCTCTGCGGGCCGGGTCCTCGACGCGATCGCCCGCCGGGTCGCGACCCTGACCGACCTGGACGAGGTGCACACGTACTTCGCCTCCGACCCCATGGTCGCCAAGATCCGGCGAACCGTCGCCGCACTGCGGGAGCTCGGCGACGACGTACGGGCGGAGGAGCTGGGGAGCAGGCTCGGCGCCGCCCGCCAGGAGGCCGGCCGGGCGCTGCGGGACCGCACCGAGCTGTACTCCGACGGCGGCGACACCCTGCGGCTCGGCCGACACCGCTTCGCCGTCAACCGCCAGGCCCCCGAGCTGACCCTCGTCCCGTACGGGGACACCCTCGCCCTCGCCCTGACCGGGACGGACTACCGCGCGCCGGTCACCGACCCGGAGTTCGCCGCGACCCGACCGTACTGGCACCGGACCCTGCCCTCCGAGTCCCCGGAGGTCTACCGGTCCGAACACCTGGCGGCGCGGCTGCTGACCGAGCACGGACCGGACGGCCTCGCGGGCGCCGACCTGTCCGCGCTCTCGCGGCGGGCGGCGGAGTCCGCCTACGACGAGGGGTACGAGCGCGGCGTCCACGACCACGACGCGGCGCTGATCCTGGAAGCGGTCCTGGCGCTGAGCGGGGGAGCGGGACTCCTCGGGTTCCCGGGGGCGGCGCGGGCGGCGGCCCAGATCTTCTGGGCCCACTCCACCACCGCCGATGCCCGCGAGCAGTGGACACACCGGGCCGTCGCCCTGTCCCGGGCCCGTGACCTCTTCGGCGCGGAGTCGGCCCTCGACGGCCTGCGGGCGGACCTGGCCGAGGAGACCGGGGACGCGACGGTCGCCGCGTACCTGACGGCCGAACTGGCCTCCCCGGCCAAGGGCTTCGCCGCCTCGGAGGCGGCCCGTACCTTCCTGGACACGTTCCGGCGCGCGGTCGGCGGCATCTCCGCGTACGACGACGCCCTCGCCGCCCTCACCGGGCAGGCAGCCAGGCGACAGCTCGTCGAGGCCTGGCTCACCTCCTACGCGTCGGCGTCCCGGGAGCGACCCGACGAGGGCGTCCTCGCCGAGGCCGTCGCCGTCGAACTCTGCCCCGAGCTCGACCGCTACGAGGTCACCGCCCCGACCACGGCGACCGTCACCGGACTCCTCGGCAGCCACCCCCGGGTGCGGGGACGCGCCCTGGAGCTGCGGCTCGACGAGTTCCTGACCAGGACGCGCGCCTTCGCCGCCACCGAGGTGCCCGCCTTCCGCGCGTACCAGGAGCACCGGGCGCGGCTCGTCGCCGGCGAACGCGCCCGGCTCCGCGTGGACGAGTACCGGCCGCGGGTCATGTCCTCCTTCGTCCGCGGCCGGATCGTCGACGAGGTCTACCTCCCGCTGGTCGGCGACAACCTCGCCAAGCAGCTCGGCGCGGCCGGGGACGCCAAGCGCAGCGACACCCACGGTCTGCTGCTGCTCCTCTCCCCGCCCGGTTACGGCAAGACCACGCTGATCGAGTACGTCGCCGAGCGCCTCGGCCTGCTCCTCGTGAAGGTCGACGGGCCGGCTCTCGGGCAGCGGACGACCTCCCTCGATCCCGCCGAGGCCCCCGACGCGAGCGCCCGCCGGGAACTGGAGAAGATCGCCTTCGCCCTGGCGGCGGGCAGCAACGTCCTGCTGTACGTCGACGACATCCAGCACACCTCACCGGAGTTCCTGCAGAGGTTCATCCCCCTCTGCGACGCCACCAGGACCCTGAACGGGCACGACCTGCGCGGAAAGCGCTTCGCCGTCTGCATGGCCGGCAACCCCTACACCGAGTCCGGGCAGGCCTTCCGGGTGCCGGACATGCTCGCCGACCGGGCCGACGTGTGGAACCTCGGTGACGTGCTGACCGGCAAGGAGGAGGCCTTCGCCTTCAGCTTCGTCGAGAACGCCCTCACGTCCCACCCGGTCCTCGCCCCGCTCGCCGGCCGCGACCGCGCCGACCTGCGGCTCCTGGCCCGGCTCGCGGCCGGCGACCCGACCGCGCGCCGCGACCGGCTCACCCACCCCTACGCCCCGGCCGAGCTCGACCAGGTCCTCGCCGTGCTGCGGCACCTCCTCACCGCCCGCGCGACCGTGCTCGCCGTCAACGAGGAGTACATCGCCTCGGCCGCCACCGCCGCCGCGGCCCGCACGGAACCGCCGTTCAGGCTCCAGGGCTCGTACCGCACGATGAACAAGATCGCGGCCCGTATCTCGCCCGCCATGAACGAGGCCGAACTCGCTGCCGTGATCGACGACCACTACAGCGCCGAGGCCCAGACCCTCACCACCGAGGCCGAGGCCAACCTCCTGAAGCTCGCCGGACTCCGCGGCACCCTCACCCCGGAGCAGGCCGGGCGGTGGAGCGAGGTGACCGCCGCCTACCGGCGGGCCAGGGGACAGGAGTGACGGGCCGCAAGCTCGTGACCAGCGGAAATAAGTGCACGGTGAACGGACCCGCCTGTCCGGATAACGGTCACGTCACGGATCCTGGGATTCTGGAAGATCACCGTCCGTGATGTGAGGTGCATCACGTGGTGTGGGTGGCAAGTCGTGATAGGAATGCGCAACTCCGCAGGTGGCACCACCCCTCGCCGTCCTGCGGAGCGCCGGTCACGTACCGGCAGCACGACCGAGACGATCACGCTCCGAGTCCACGGACATCGATCGCTCGGGTCGCCGACCGGACAACGGCGTTCGCTCAAAGACCGCACCCCCACTGGCGCTGCCTCCCGCGCGCCGGTCCTGCGCTTCCGAGGTCCCCACCGTGTCACTCGATTCCCTCACCCAGTCCGTCGACAAGGCGGTCAGCGGTTTCTTCGAGCCGATAGCCAAATGGCTCGGCGACGTCGTCTTCTACTCCGTGCCCGTGGGCGGCACCCAGCTGCCGCTGATCGTGGCCTGGCTGGTCGTCGCCGGTCTCGTCTTCACCGGCTGGTTCGGCTTCGTCCAGCTGCGCAAGTTCCGGCTCGCCGTGGACGTGGTGCGCGGCAAGTACGACGAGAAGGGGTCGGCCGGCGAGGTCAACCACTTCCAGGCGCTGACCGCAGCCGTCTCCGGCACGGTCGGACTCGGCAACATCGCGGGTGTGGCCGTCGCCGTCTCCATCGGCGGCCCGGGCGCCACGTTCTGGATGATCCTCTGCGGCCTGCTCGGCATGGCCACCAAGTTCGTCGAGGTCACCCTCGGTGTGAAGTACCGGACCGTGCACGCCGACGGAACCGTCTCCGGCGGCCCGATGCACTACCTGCCCAAGGGCCTGGCCGAGCGCTTCGGCAAGAACGGCAAGACCCTCGGCAAGGTCCTCGCGGTCCTCGCCTCCTTCATGATCCTGTTCTTCGGCCTCTTCGGCGGCAACCTCTTCCAGGTCAACCAGTCCTACGCCCAGCTCGTCTCCGTCACCGGCGGCGAGGACGGCGCCCTGGGCTCCTCGGCCGGCGCCCTGTTCTTCGGCATCCTGATCGCGGCGCTCGTCGGCATCGTGCTCCTCGGCGGCATCCGCTCCATCGCCTCCGTCACCAGCAGGCTCGTGCCCGCGATGGCCGGCATCTACATCGCCGCCTGCCTCGTCGTCATCGCCGTCAACGCGAGCGCCGTGCCCTCCGCGATCTCCACGATCTTCGAGGGCGCCTTCAACCCCGAAGGCGTCGCCGGTGGTGTCCTGGGCGCGCTGATCATCGGCTTCAAGCGGGCCGCGTTCTCCAACGAGGCCGGTCTGGGCTCCGCCCCGATCGCCCACTCCGCGGTGAAGACCAAGCACCCCGCGAGCGAGGGCCTGGTCGCCCTCCTCGAGCCGTTCATCGACACGGTCGTCATCTGCACCATGACCGCGCTGACCATCGTCATCGCCAACCCCGCCAGCTATGTCGAGCTCCGCAACGGCGGTGACTCCATCGGCGGCGTCACCATCACCTCCGACGCCTTCGGCACGGTCATGCCCTGGTTCCCGTACATCCTGACCGTCGCGGTCATGCTGTTCGCGATCTCCACGGTCCTGACCTGGGGCTACTACTGCATGAAGGCCTGGACCCACCTCTTCGGCCGCAGCAGGACCAGCGAGCTGACCTTCAAGGTCCTCTACACCGTCTTCGCGGTCGCGGGCTCCCTGCTCACGCTCCAGACGCTGATCGACATGGCCGACGCCGTGCTCTTCATGCTGGCCGTCATCAACATCATCGGCCTCTACCTCCTCGCCCCCGTCGTCAAGCGCGAGCTGAACACCTTCCTCGCCTTCGTCAAGAAGCGCGACGCCGGCCTCGACACCGACGGCGAGACCGACCCCGACCAGGAGCCGGTGAAGACCACCGTCTGACCGCCCCCCCCCGGCGGCCCGGCTCCCGAAGGGCCCTGTCCTCACCCCGCGCCTTGGTGAGGCCAGGGCCCTTCATCCCGTCACCACGACGGAGGGACGCCCTGGCGAGGCCTCCCGGCTCCCGATAGGGTGTGAAGAACGCGTCAGGATTGACGCTGGTGTGCCGGGAAGTCTGGTCGGCGTCCGAGGGGCAGTGTGCCCACCCGCCAACCCGCCCCGGAGGCTCACCCCCATGCCCGAGTCACGCCCCCGCAAGGTTGTTCTCGGCCTGCTGCCCTGGCCCGAACGCCAGGCCGTCGCCGACGCCCTGCGCACCGAGACCGTCGGCGGACTCGTCCTGCTCGCCGCCGCCGTCATCGCGCTCGCCTGGGCGAACAGTCCGTGGAGCGGAGCGTACGAGTCGATACGCGACTTCCACTTCGGTATCCCCGCCCTCGGCCTGGACCTCTCGGTCGCCCACTGGACCGCCGACGGTCTGCTCGCGGTCTTCTTCCTGGTCGCCGGCATCGAGCTGAAACGCGAGTTCGTCGTCGGCGAGCTGCGCACCCCCGCCACCGCCGCGCTGCCCGTCATCGCCGCCGTCTGCGGCATGGCCGTCCCCGCCGCCCTGTACGCGCTCACCGTCACGGTCGGCGGCGGGAGCCTGGAGGGCTGGGCCGTACCGATGGCCACGGACATCGCGTTCGCACTCGCGGTCCTCGCCGTCCTCAGCACCCATCTGCCCGCGGCCCTGCGCGCGTTCCTGCTGACCCTCGCCGTCGTCGACGACCTCGGCGCCATCCTCATCATCGCCGTCTTCTTCACCTCGGACCTCAACTTCTGGGCCCTCGGCGGCGCCTTCGCCGGACTCCTCGTCTTCTACGTCCTCCAGCGCCTGCGGGTGCGCGGCTGGTGGTGGTACGCGCCCCTCTCCATCGCGACCTGGGCGCTGATGTACAACTCCGGCGTCCACGCCACCGTCGCAGGCGTCGCCATGGGCCTGATCCTGCGCGCCACCCGCGACAAGGGCGAGAAGGCCTCCCCGGCCGCCCGCGTCTCCCACCTGCTCCACCCGGTCTCCGCGGGCGTCGCCGTCCCGCTGTTCGCCCTCTTCGCCGCCGGGGTCGGCGTCTCCGCCGGCGCGCTCGGCCACGTCTTCACCGACCCCGAACCCCTCGGCGTCGTCATCGGCCTCGTCGTCGGCAAGATCCTCGGCATCTTCCTCGGCACCTATCTGGCCGCGCGCTTCACCCGCGCCGAGCTCAACCCCGACCTCGCCTGGGCCGACGTCTTCGGCCTCGCCACCCTGGCCGGCATCGGATTCACCGTCGCCCTCCTCATCGGCGAACTCGCCTTCCCCGACCCGGCCACCGCCGAACACATCAAGGCCGCCGTCCTGGTGGGCTCCCTCATCGCCGCCGCACTCGCGGCCGTCCTCCTGCGCCGCCGCAACCGCGTCTACAAGCAGCTGTGGGAGGACGAGGAACGCGACGAGGACGCCGACGGCATCCCCGACATCTACCAGGCTGGCAGCACACGGCACTCCGGGTGAACGAAGGGCCGGCTCCTAGGCTGGGCCCGTGACAGCCGACAACCGGCCTCTGGCCGTCTTCGACCTCGACAACACGCTCGCCGCGACCGCCCATCGCCAGCACTTCCTGGAGCGGCGCCCGAAGGACTGGGACGCCTTCTTCGCGGCGGCGCCCGACGATCCGCCGCTCGACGAGGGGACCGCGCTGTGCCGCGAGGCGGCGGAGGAGTGCGACATCGTGTACCTCACCGGGCGGCCGGAGCGCTGCCGCCGGGACACCCTGGACTGGCTGGCCGGGCAGGGGCTTCCGGAGGGGCCGGTGCACATGCGCCGCAACCGCGACTTCCGGCCCGCCCGGGTGACCAAGGTGGAGATCCTGCGCCGGCTCGGCGCCGACCGGGTGATCAGGATGCTCGTCGACGACGACCCGCTGGTCTGCGACGCGGCGGAGACGGCCGGTTTCCGGGTCGTACGCGCCCGGTGGGCGACCCCGTCGCAGGCGCTGAGGGAGGCCCAGGAGAAGGAGGGCCGCACCTGATGCGTACGGCCCGGGGGGGCCTGACGGGCCGTACGTCGCCGTACGGCCGTACGTGGTCCGACAGGCCGTGGCGGACCGTCAGGCGGTCTCGTCCTCCAGGCGGAATCCGACCTTGAGGCCGACCTGGTAGTGCTCGATCGAACCGTCGACGATATGGCCGCGGACCTGCGTCACCTCGAACCAGTCGAGGCCCCGCAGCGTCTGCGAGGCGCGGTCGATGCCGTTGCGGATGGCCTCGTCGACGCCCTCGGTGGACGTGCCGACGATCTCGGTGACGCGGTACGTGTGATTCGACATGGGGGCCGAACTCCTCTCGGTGCGTTCCCTCCACGGTGCCCCAGGGCGCGGCGCGGCGCGACACGGCCACAGATGACCGACAACCGTGTACCGGCCGGTAGGGGAACGGAGGGGACGTCCGGGACGCGGGAACGGGATGGTCAAGGACTTGACCATCCCGTTGGTCCAGACCAGAATCCAGGCCACATACCCGCGCGAACACCCCGTTCGGTCCCCCCATGCCGGGTCAGCCCCCATGCGCACGACCCTGTGCTGAACCGCAGAAGGTGACCTACGTGAAGAACCGTCCTCTCGCCTGCCCCCTGGCAGTCGCCACCGCACTCGCCCTCGCCGGCTGCGGGATGCTGCCGGGCGGCGACGGCGGGACGAAGACCGTCCACATCTGGCTGATGCGGGAGAGCGCCAGCGAGGACTTCCTCAACCGTTTCACCGAGGCGTACGAGGAGGAGCACGACGGCGTCGAACTCCAGGTCACCGTCCAGGAGTGGACCGGCATCGGCAAGAAGGTCACCGAGGCGATCCAGGGCCCCGGCGGCCCCGACGTCATCGAGGTCGGGAACACCCAGGTCGCCCAGTACGCCGACACCGAGAAGCTCTACGACCTCACCCTGGAGTCGGTCCGCGACCTCGGCAGCGAGGACTGGCTGCCCGGTCTCGCCGAGCCCGGCAGGATCGGCGGCTCCCAGTACGGCATCCCCTGGTACGCGGCGAACCGGATCGTCATCTACAACAAGGACCTGTTCCGGGACGCCGGGATCGACAAGCCGCCCGCCACCCGCGCCGAGTGGCTCGCCGACACCGAGAAGCTCAACCGCGAGGGCTCGCAGGGCATCTACCTCGCCGGACAGGACTGGTACACCCTCGCCGGATTCATCTGGGACGAAGGCGGTGAACTCGCCACCGGCAAGGGCGGCGAGTGGACCGGCGCGCTCGACAGCCCGGCGGCCCGGCGCGGCATGGCCTTCTACAAGGACCTCCAGTCCCTCGGCTCAGGACCCAAGGACGCCGACGAGCAGAACCCGCCCCAGGCCGACGTCTTCGCCAAGGGGGACGTGGCCCAGCTCATCGCCTCGCCCAGCGCCGTCGCCGCCATCCTCAAGGCCAACCCGGGCCTCAAGGACAAGCTCGGCTACTTCCCGATACCCGGCGCCACGGCGGACAAGCCCTGTGCCGTCTTCACCGGCGGCTCCGACCTCATCATCCCGGAGAACGCGCCCCAGCGCGGGGCCGCCCTCGACGTCGTCAAGGCGCTGGCCGGCGAGAAGTGGCAGACCGAGCTCGCCCGCGCCATGGGGTACGTGCCCAACAAGAAGGGGCTCGCCTCCGTCGTCGCGGGCCAGGAGGCCACCGCCGTCATGGCCAGGGGCGCCGCGCGCGGCCGGGCCACCCCCAACTCCCCGCAGTGGGCGGACGTCGAGGCCGACAACCCCATCAAGCCGTACATGACCGCCGTCCTCCAGGGCGAGGACCCGCTGAAGGCGGCCAGGCGGGCCTCCAACGAGATCACGGAGACCCTCGCCGAATAGCATTTCAGCGCCTCCACACCCGCGAGCCCCCGGACGGTCACGTCGAATCCAGCCGGTCACGGAAGAAGTAAGGAGCCGGGCCACCGCTCACACGGCCCGGCACCGCCCCTTCCCCTTCCGTACGCCGGAGGAGCCCGACATGTCCGCACCGACCCCCACGCTCGCCGTCCCGGCCCAGCCGCAGGGCCCCGGCCGTCCGCCCGCCGCCGCCGAGCGGCCCGCCCCCCTCGCCGAGGAGCCCACCCCCCGGTACGCCGTCGGGCTCGCCCGCGACCAGGAGGACGTGCGCGCCGCCCAGCGGCTGCGCCACCAGGTGTTCGCCGGGGAGCTCGGCGCCCGGCTCGACGGCCCCGAGCCCGGCCTCGACACCGACGCCTTCGACGCGTACTGCGACCACCTCCTCGTACGGGAGGAGAGCACCGGCGAGATCGTCGGCACCTACCGCATCCTGCCGCCCGACCGGGCCGCCGTCGCGGGACGCCTCTACTCCGAGAGCGAGTTCGACCTCACCCGCCTCGCCCCCGTCCGGCACGACCTGGTGGAGGTCGGCCGCTCCTGCGTCCACCCCGCCCACCGCAACGGCGCCGTCATCGCCCTCATCTGGGCCGGCCTCGCCCGCTACATGACCCGCACCGGCCACAACTGGCTCGCCGGCTGCTGCTCCCTCCCGCTCGCCGACGGCGGCTCCCTCGCCGCCGCCACCTGGGACACCGTCAAGACCAAGCACCTCGCCCCCGAGGAGTACTGGGTCACCCCGCACAAGCTCTGGAGCCCCGACGGCATCACCCGCCCCGAGGGCCGCACCGAGCTCCCCCCGCTGCTCCGCGGCTACCTCCGGCTCGGGGCCTGGGTCTGCGGCGCCCCCGCGTACGACCCCGACTTCGGCGTCGCCGACCTCTACGTCCTGCTCTCGCTGCGCCGGACCGATCCGCGCTACCTCAAGCACTTCCTCGCGCTCGCCCCGGCACGGTGAACGGGACCACGGCCCTCTCGCCGTGGCTCCCCACGGCGCCCTGCACCCCGGGCCACTGCGCCGCCCACCCCGAACCCGCCCGTCCCGCCGACGAGGCCAGGGCCGGGGCCGTCCTCGCCTCGGTCCGCCTGGCCGCCGGTCTCGGCGCCGTTTTCCTCGGCGTCCTGCTCGCCCCGTTCACCGGCCTCCTCCCGGCTGCCGTCCGGCTCGCCCTCGTCCGGCGCTGGCTGCGGGCGGTCGTCCGCGCCTTCGGGGTACGCGTCCGGTACGAGGGAGCGCCCGCCGCCGGCCCGCTCCTCGTCGTCGCCAACCATGTCTCCTGGCTCGACATCCCGCTCATCGCGGCCGTCCTGCCGGGCAGGATGGTTGCCAAGGCGGAGGTGCGCCGCTGGCCCGTCCTCGGCACGGTCGCCGCGCTCGGCGGCACCCTCTTCATCGACCGGGACGGCCTCAGAGCCCTCCCCGGCACCGTGCGCACCATGGCCGGTGTGCTCGCGGACGGAGGCCGGGTGATCGTCTTCCCCGAGGGCTCCACCTGGTGCGGGCGGGCCGGCGGGCGCTTCCGGCCGGCCGCGTTCCAGGCCGCCCTGGACGCCGGATGCGCCGTACAGCCCGTACGGATCGACTACCGGCCCACCGGCGCCGCCGCCTATGTCGCGGACGACCCCCTCGGTTCCTCCCTGTGGCGGGTCGTCTCCACCCGCCGTCTCACCGCCGTCGTCCGGATGCCGGAGCCCCTTCCGGGCCTCCGGCATCCGGACCGCCGTACCCTCGCGGCGGCCGCTCAGCGAGCCGTCGCTCCGTCCGTCACTCAGCGAGCCGTCGCCAGTGACAGCGCGAACCTGTCCCCGCTGTCGGTCCACCAGCGCTCCAGGTCGAGGCCCGCCTCCGCGAGTTCCGCGCGGACACCCGCCTGACGGAACTTCGCCGACACCTCCGTCCGCATCTCCTCGCCCGCCGCGAAGGGCACCACGAGGTCCAGTTCCGGGATCTTCACGGTGAGCGCGCGGCGGGCCCGCAGCCGCATCTCGATCCACTCCCGCTCGCGGTCCCACACCGCCACGTGCTCGAACGCGTCCGGGTCGAAGTCCGCGCCGAGCTCCCGGTCGATCACGGACAGCACGTTCTTGTTGAACGCGGCCGTCACCCCGGCCGCGTCGTCGTAGGCGGCCACGAGCGTCGACTCGTCCTTCACCAGGTCCGTGCCGAGCAGCAGGGCGTCGCCCGGCGTGAGCATCGACCGCACCGAACGCAGGAAGGTCCGCCGCTCGCCCGGCAGCAGATTGCCGAGGGTGCCGCCGAGGAAGGCCACCAGACGCGGCCCCGGCATCCCCGGCAGCGCGAGCCCCCGGGTGAAGTCCGCGACGAGGGCGTGCACCCGCAGCTCCGGCCGCTCCGCGAGCAGCGACTCTGCCGCCCCGGTCAGCGCCGACTCGCTCACGTCCACGGGCACATAGCCCTCGAGACCGGGCAGCAGCGCGTCGATCAGGAACCGCGTCTTCTCGGAGGAACCGGAACCCAGCTCCACCAGGGTCCTGGCCCCGGTCGCCGCGGCGATCTCCGGGGCCCGCGCCTCCAGGATCTCCCGCTCGGCCCGCGTGGGGTAGTACTCGGGCAGCCGGGTGATCTCCTCGAAGAGTTCGCTGCCCCGGGCGTCGTAGAACCACTTCGGCGGCAGCTCCTTGGCGGAGCGGGTCAGCCCGTGCAGGACGTCGGCGCGCAGATCGGCACCGGTGGCGTCGGGGGCGAGGGTACGGGTCAGCTGGAACGGGCTCACGCGGAGGGCTCCTTGAGCGGGGTGAGGGTGACGTCGGCGCGGGTCGCGGTCAGGAGCGTGTGCTCCGGAACCTCCCGCCACCGGGGATCGTCGTCGTACGGTTCGGAGGCCACGACCACCCGGTCGTGACCCTTCAGGTACCAGAGGCCGTTCCCCCAGGTGGTCGCGGCGATCCGGACACCGTCGGTGAGCAGCAGGTTCAGCCGGGACGCGGGGGCCGCGGCGGCGGCCTCCCGCACCGTGTCGGCCAGGGCGGCCCCCGGCGCGTCACCGGCCCGCAGCCGGTGCAGCACGAGCGCCCAGAGCAGCGCCGAATCGGTGCGCGCCTCGATCCGGAGGAGTTCACCGGCCGGCAGCGCCCCGGCGAGCGCCGTGAGGGAGTCGGGCCAGCCCTCGACGGCGCCGTTGTGGCTGAACAGCCAGGGGCCCGCGGCGAACGGAGCCGCCGCGGCCTCTCCGTCGGCGCCCGGCCGGGTGGCCCCGCGGACCGCCGCGAGCAGCGCGCGGGAGCGCACCACCCGGGCGAGGTCCGCGAAGGACAGGTCGCCCCAGATGGGCGCCGCGCGCCGGTACCTGGCCGGCTCCGGATCCCCCTCGGCGTACCAGCCCACCCCGAAGCCGTCGGCGTTCACCACGCCGCTGCTCTGCGTACGGGGCTCCCAGGACTGGCGGAGCAGGGCGTGCGAGGGCCGGACGATCAGCTCGCCGAGCGCCACCGGTTCGCCCACGTAGGCGATGTGACGGCACATCAGTCCAGCTCCGCACTGCGCGCCGTACGGAATCCGGAGAAGATCTGGCGTCGCACCGGCAGGTCCCAGTTGCGGAAGGTGCCCCGGCAGGCGACGGGGTCCACGGCGAACGACCCGCCGCGCAGCACCTTGTGCTCCGGGCCGAAGAACACCTCCGAGTACTCCTTGTACGGAAAGGCCGTGAACCCCGGGTACGGCAGGAAGTCGCTCGCCGTCCACTCCCACACGTCCCCGATCAGCTGCCGTACGCCGAGCGGCGACGCGCCTTCCGGGTAGCTGCCCGCGGCCGCCGGCCGCAGGTGCCGCTGTCCGAGGTTGGCGTGCGCGGGCTCCGGGTCGGCGTCCCCCCACGGATAGCGGCGCGAGCGCCCGGAGACCGGGTCCCACCGGGCGGCCTTCTCCCACTCGGCCTCGGTCGGCAGCCGCCGCCCCGCCCAGCGCGCGTAGGCGTCCGCCTCGTACCAGCTCACGTGCAGGACGGGCTCCTCCTCGGGGACCGGCTCCGTCACGCCGAACCGGCGGCGCAGCCACTGCCCGCCGTCCCGGCGCCAGAACAGCGGCGCCACGATGCCGTGCTCCCTGATCTGCGCCCAGCCCTCGGGCCGCCACCAGCGCCGGTCCGTGTATCCGCCGTCGGCCATGAAGGACAGGTAGGCGCCGTTGGTGACCGGTGTGGTGTCGATGTGGAAGGCGGGCACCGGCCGGGCATGCGCCGGGCGTTCGTTGTCGAGCGCCCACGGCTCGTCCGATGTCCCCATCATGAACGGGCCGCCGGGCACGAGGACGTCGGGCGGCAGCGGGCCGTCCGTCCGGGGCGGCGGCGGGGGAGCGGTCAGGGCGGCCGGTCCCCTCCGCAGCTGATGGGTGATCAGCATCGTCTCGTCGTGCTGCTGTTCGTGCTGGGCGACCATGCCGAAGGCGAAGGCGGCGTCGAGCAGCGGCCGCCCCTCGAAGGAGGTGGTCTCCAGGACGTCGAGGACACGCAGCCTGACGTCCGCCGCGTAGGCGCGGGCCTCTCCCGGCGCGAGCAGCGGCAGCGAAGGACGGGTGGCGCGCGGATGCTCGAAGGCGTCGTAGACGGAGTCGATCTCGGGCCGCAGCGCCTCCCTGCCCGCCACCGCCCGCCACAGCCACTGCTCCTCCTGGTTGCCGATGTGCGCCAGATCCCACACCAGCGGGGACATCAACGGAGAGTGCTGGGCCAGGAGTTCACCGTCCTCGACACAGGAGGTGAGCAGCGCCGTCCGGGCCCGGGCGACGGTCAGGGCGTCCAGCGCCCGCCGGCGCAGGGCCTCCGGATCGAGCCCCGTCCCTGTCGTCGTCATGACGTCACCGCCTCGAAGTCGTCGGCCGGGCAGCTCCCGGGGATCACGTACCGCTCGTGGAAGGCGGCGACCGAGCGCCGTACCTCCTCACCCGCCCCGAGCCGGGGCAGCGCCTCCAGGGCGGCGGCGAAAACGGCGCGGGCGGCGGCGTGCAGCTCGGGATCGGTGAGCCCGTCGCGGGCCGCCGCGAGCCAGAGCGGATTGCGCGGGGCGGGAGCGTCACCGGCCCGCTCCGCGAGCGGCTTCACCGCCCGGTACACGGTCTCCGCCGCCTCCGGGTCGTCGAACACCGCCGTCGTCACGGCCACCGGCACCGTCCAGCCGTCCCGGCCGGGCTGCGCGTCGACCATCCGCAGCTCCAGATGACCGCGCGGCCGCACGGGCGGGAAGAGGGTCGTCATGTGATAGCGCAGGTCATCGGCGTCGGCCGGCCGGGGCAGACCCGTGCGCAGCCAGTCGCGGAACGTCAGCCCCTCCGGCATGACCCAGGGCCCCTCCTCGGTCCGTACGCACATCACCGGGGTGTCCAGGACGTGCGCCGCCCACTCCGCCCGCGGTTCACCGTCCGCCGGGGGCGCGAGCGCCCGCCGGGGGTCGAGGTCCGTCCACAGCGCCTGCCGCGTCGAGCGCCAGCCGGTGCGACGGCCGCCGTGCAGCGGGGAGTTGGCGAACGCGGCGACGAGCACGGCGCCCACGAGATGCGCGAGCCGCCACCTGCGGTGGTAGCCGAGCGGACCCGGCTCCTCGACGCCGGCGTCCAGACAGATCTGCACCGAGGCCGACTCGCACATCATCGCCCGTCCGGCCGGACCCGTCCGGTCGAGCACGGCCTCCATGGCGTCGTACCGCGGCTCGTGGAGCACCCGGCCGCGCGGCGCGTGCCACGGGTCCACCCCGTATCCGCTGAGGGTCAGACCGAGGGAGGCGAGCGCCGGCCGCACCGCCCGCAGATCGGCGGTGAGGGAGTCGAGACATTCCATGAGCGATCCGGCCGGGCGCGAGCTGAGCTCCAGCTGCCCGCCGGGTTCGAAGGTGAGGGACGACACCAGCGGCAGGGACCGCACGGTGTCGATGGCCGCCGCGAGCCTCGGCGGCCATACGGGAAGCCGGGGGTCACGCAGCTCGTGCACCAGCCACTCCAGCTCCACCCCCACGGTGCGGGGCGGGCCGGTCTTGAAGCAGATACATCGCAGCAGGTCCTCCGCCTCCCGCTCGGTGAGAGGGGGCCCGCCACGCGGTATGCCGCTCGACGACATCCGTACACCTCCTGGTCATCGGGACTGGTCCCGGAGAGTCGCTGTCTCCACCTAAAGCCACCGCCGAGCGGCGTGCAAGAGCGCCCCCGACGGGCCGGGCCTCTCCTGTTCCGGAAAATGTCGTTGTGGAGGCGGGGAGGAAACGATCATCCTGGCGGCATGAGTGCACGACTGCGCGCGATCGCGCGGCAGACCGAGGAGATCGTGGCCGCGGGCCGCTACCGCGCCCCTGACGGCCGGACCGTCTCCCTCACCGACGACCTGACCGCCGCCCTGGCCGGAACCCGCCTCCACGGCCCCGAGCCCGTCCCGGTCACCCCCGACACCGACCGCGCCCCCGTCATCGACGTCACCGGCGAGAGCAGCCTGGCCGCCGCCCGCAGGATGACCACGGCCGACCCGACCCGACCGGTGGCCGTCCTCAACTTCGCCTCCGCCCGCAACCCCGGCGGCGGCTACCTCAACGGCGCCCAGGCCCAGGAGGAGGCGCTCTGCCGCTCCTCCGCCCTCCACGCCACGCTCCTTCGCGCCCCCGCCTACTACGCCCACCACCGCGAGGAACGGGACGCCTTCTACACCGACCGGGTCATCCACTCGCCCCGGGTGCCCGTCTTCCGCGACGACCGGGGAACCCTCCTCGACGAGCCCTTCACCGTCGGCTTCCTCACCTCGCCCGCGCCCAACGCGGGAGTCGTCCGCCGCCGCACCCCCGAACTCGCCGACCGGCTGCCCGCCGCCCTCGCGAACCGGGCCGAGCGCGTCCTGGAGACGGCGGCCGCGGCGGGCTACCGGCGGCTCGTGCTCGGCGCCTGGGGCTGCGGGGTCTTCCAGAACGACCCGGAGCAGGTCGCGAGCGCGTTCAAGGCACTGCTCACCGGCGAGGGCCGCTTCGCCGGCCACTTCGAGGAGGCCGTCTTCGCGATCCTGGACCGCGCCTCCGGCACCCCGACGCTCGCTGCCTTCACCCGGGTCCTCGCGCATACGCCCTGACGTGCGGCTCTTCTGCCCGCGTGCCACGCTGAGGGGATACGGACCGGAGTCCGACACCCGTCACGGGAGGCACGATCGTGGGCAAGAAACAGACCCGGACGAACCGGGGAGCCCGTACAGGCGGCCATGAACACCGCGCCGAGGCGGCCGCGAAGGAGAAGTCCGCGCAGACTCCCACGAGAGAGACGCCCCCGACGTCCCTCGTCGAGCACACGTCCCACCGCAAGGAACGCAAGTTCGGCCACAACTGAGGCCGGGGCCGAGCGGAGCGCGGAACCGACGGGGGTACGCGGTGGGGCCCGCCGCGGGAACCGACGGGGGTACGCGGTGGGGCCCGCCGCCTTTCCCGGCAGCGGGCCCCTCTCCGTATCCCGGCCCGCTCCTTCACGGCAGCGGGCCCCTCTCCGTATCCGCCCCGGCGCCGCTACTTCCCGTCGCCGACCGGGATCTCCACGCTCTCCTCCGGCGCGCGGGGCGACGGCACCACGCCGAGGCGTTCCTGAGCGCCCGGGTTCATCGTGGTGAGCAGCTGACGTGCCAGTCCGAGCCCGGTCCCGCCCATGGTCAGCGCCTTGGCGAACACGTCCGCCATGCCGTCGGCGCCGTTCAGGAGCACCATCTGGTCCACGTTCCCGAACGCGGACGCGCCCGCGGAGACGATCTCCGGCCACTTCTCGGCCAGCTGCTGCGCGACCACGGCCTCCTGGTTCTCGGCGAGCGCCGCCGCACGCGCCTTGATCGCCTCCGCCTCCGCCAGACCCTTCGCCCGGGTCGCCTCGGCGATCGCGAGGCCCTTCGCGTGCTGCGCCGCCGCCTCGGCCTCACCCGTGAGCCGGGTCGCCGTGGCCCTGGCCGCGCTCGCCAGCTCCGTCTCCTTCGCCTCCGCCTCGGCCGCCGAGATCCGGGCGTCACGCTCGGCGGCGGCCAGCGTCCGGGTCTCGTACGCCAGCGCGTCGGCGGGCTTGCGGACCTCCGCCTGGAGCTGCTGCTCCTTGCGGTGTCCCGCCAGCTCGGCCACCCGGGTCTCCTGGACGACGACCTCCTGGAGGGAGGCCGCCTCGGCCAGCGGACCTGCCTGCCGGGCCCGCGCGGACGCCTGGTCCCGTTCGGCCTGGTAGCCCGCCTGGAGGATCTCGCTGTCGCGGGTCGCCTCCGACATGCGCGCCGCGGCCTGCTGCTCGGCCTCGGTGGCCCGCCGGTTCGCCTCGGCCTGCGCGATCCGCGCGTCCCGCTGGACGGCGGCCGCGTGCGGCGCGGCCAGGTTCTTGATGTATCCGGTCGGGTCCTCGATCTCGTGGATCTGCAGCGAGTCGACGATCAGACCGAGCTTCTCCATCTCCGTGCCGCAGGCCGAACGTGCCTGACCGGTCAGCTTCTCCCGGTCACGGATCATGTCCTCGACCGTCAACCCGCCGACGATGGCGCGGAGATGACCGGCGAAGACGATGTGCACCCGCTCGCTCATGAGCTTCTGCTGGTCGAGGAAGCGGCGCGCGGCGTTGGCGATCGACACGAAGTCGTCACCGACCTTGAAGATCACCACACCGCGGACCTTGAGCGGAATGCCCTGGTGGGTGACGCACTCGACGGACAACTGGGTCTCGTTGAGGTCGAGCGAGAGCTTCCGCACCGCCTGCACACCGGGCAGCACGAGCGTGCCGCGTCCGGTGACGATGCGGAACCCCATGCCCGCGCCGAGGCCCTCGTTCTTGTGGTTGGAACCGGAGATGATCAGCGCCTCGTTGGGTTCCGCGACGCGCCACATCATTTTGAACACAGCGATGAGAACGGCGAACGCGCCGACGACGACGCCCGCCAGAAGGCCGATGCCCATGGGTCAGGTCCCCCTTCACCGGATCCGACGCGGATCCGGTGAAGGGAGTGTGCGCCTGTGACGCGCGCCACTCAACGGTTCCGTCAACTGTCGTACGCGCCTGTGACATAGACGGTGCGCGGAGGGAGATGTTCCATGACCATCACGACCGTTCCGACCTCGATCCGCTCCTTCGGGGTGGCCGGATGGGCGAGGAAGTGCTCGGCACCGCCCCGGATCCGGACGATCACCTCACCGACGAGACCGGGCCCGACGGTCCCGGTCACCCGGCCGAGCAGTCCCACCATCGAGGAGTCCATCGACGCGTCGTCCATTCCTGAACGGTACGTCAGATCCAGCCGTCGAGCGCGGACATGAACCCGTCGAAGTCGTCCCGGTGGATGGTGTGGCCCGACTTCTCCACCGTACGCACGGTGAATCCGCGGCCCGCCAGCATCCGGGCGTCGTCGGGGGAGATCAGCATGCTCGGGTCGGCGAGGGTGACCAGGGAGGGGACGGTGGCGCGGGCCGGCCAGAGGTCGGCCCCCACGAAGTCCGCCAGGCCGTACGCCGATCGCTCGTCCCAGAGCCGTACCGACGCCATCTCCGTGTCGAGGTCCTCGTCCGCCCAGTGCGGGTTGAAACCGCGGATCTGCTCCCGGGTCATCGACTTGCCCCGGACGAAGAGCTCGGGCCGGTAGCCGTCGGGGCCCGCCCCGAGATGCCAGGCGGGGTCGGAGTAGACCGCGCGCGTCGGCTTGAGCCGTTCCAGGGCATGGGTCAGGACGAGCCCGCCGAGCGAGTGCCCCACGGCCAACTCGGCACCTGCCGGAAGGGTTTCGACGAGGTCCTCGGCGTAGTCCTCCGGCCGGTACTGCCCGGGTCCCGCCGCCCGCCCGCTCAGGCCGTGCCCGCGCAGGTCCACCGCGACCACCCGGTAGCCGCGCAGGGCGAGCGCCGGTCCGACCCGCCGCCAGGTGCGGTGGTCGGACATGATGCCGTGGACGAGCAGGGCGATCCGGTCCCCGGATCCCCAGGTGGTCGTGTGCAGAAGCACGGTGCGCGGCCTTTCTCGACGGTGCTCCGCGGACGCCGACGGGGTCAGCGCACGCTGCGGATGGGGCGCACGGCGAGCGCGCCGAGTACCGACAGTACGGCGGCGATCAAGAACAGCGCCGTGTACCCGCCACTCAGTGAGACGACGAGCGAGGCCACGAAGGGGGCGACGATCTGCGGGCCCGCGTTGGCGATGTTGAGGACCCCCATGTCACGGGCGGCGTCCTCCGCCTTCGGCAGCACCATGGTCACCAGGGCGGTGTCCACGGCCATGTAGCAGCCGAAGCCGAGGCCGTTGACGACGGAGAAGGCCAGCATCGCCGTCCAGCTCGTCGAGACGGCGGGGATGAGCAGCGCCACGGCGGCCAGCGCGGCCGATGCGCCCACGAAGAGCTTGCGCCGGTCGAACCGGTCCGAGAGCCAGCCGCCGAGCACGGTGGAGACCACCATGGCGACCGCGGTGAGCGGCGCGAGGACCGCCACGGCCTTCTCGGCGCTCAGCCCGGCGGGCAGATCCGTGTGGTCCTTGAGGATGTACAGCTGGAACCCGGCCACCGCGAAGTAGCCGAGGACCAGGAGGGCGCGGCCGATGAACGCCCAGCGGAAGTCATGGTCCTTGAGCGCGCTGCCGAAGGCGGCGAGTTGCGCCTTCACCGGCAGCGGAGCCCTGGCCGGCATGCGCTGCTCGCGGGCGCAGGCCGTGAAGAGCACGGCGGTGGCCGCGACGACCGCGCCGAAGACGAGGTAGCCGGTGCGGTAGTCCTCGGAGAAGGCCGCGCCGACGAGGGCGCCGATCGTCGAGCCGACGGGCAGCCCGAGGCCGACGGCGGCCGAGGCCCTGCCCCGGGCGGCGAGGGGCACCCGGTCGGGCACGACGGAGGTCAGGGCCGCCTGGTAGACGTTCATGACGGCCTGCCCCAGGCACCAGGCGATGGTGACGAGCAGGATGGTGTGGACGCTGCCGAGGAGCAGCATCACGGGCAGGGCGAGGAGTCCACCGGCGAGGATCCACGGGTTGCGGCGGCCCGAGCGGTCGGAGAGGGCGCCGGCGACGGGGTTGAAGACGGTGGCGAAGATCGCGGATATGCCCGATACCAGGCCGAAGTTCGCCACCTTGTCGGCCGGGTCGATGTCCTCGATCTGGAGGGCGAGGAGCAGTCCGGGGACGCCGACGTACAGGGCGTACATCGCGGTGTTCCCGGCGAGGAGCAGCGCGAGCAGGCCACGGGTCGGCGGGGCGGCCGCGAGGGGGCGGGCCGCACCGGTGCCGGGCGGTTCGACTTCCGACGAGCCGGTGCCGGGGGAGGAAAGGGCCACGGTGCCCTCCTGGGGAGATCGCCCGACGAAGGGGCGAGAGGCGGATCGAGCAAGGGGGTTACACGTGTCAGTGACACGTGTGGGCACTGTGTAGCATTCGATTCCGGCCATCCGCCAGACCCCGTGCCGGATCGTTCTGGAAAGATGCCGAGGCGATGAGCCAGCCAACCGAACAGTCCCCCGAGCGCCCCGCCGCGCGCGCGGTCCCGACCAGCGCCGATGTCGCCCGTCTGGCGGGCGTCTCCCGGGCGACCGTCTCGTACGTCCTCAACAACACCTCGGCCGTCCGCATCAGCGAGCCCACCCGTCGCCGGGTGCGCGAAGCGGCCGAGGAACTGGGGTACGTGCCGCACGCCGCCGCCCGCAGCCTGCGCGCCGGCCACAGCAGGATGGTGCTGCTTCCGACCTCCCACGTCCCCGTCGGACCGCTGTACAGCCAGTTCTTCAACGAGTTCCAGTGGGCGCTGCGGCGGCTCGACTACACGGTGGTCCAGTACGGCAGCGTCGGTCTTGAGGCCGGGGAGGCCGCCCGCGCCTGGGCCGAGCTCCGGCCGGTCGCGGTGGTCTCGCTCGGTGAGATCCAGCTGACCCGGCAGGGCGTCGAGATCCTCAAGCGCTCCGGAGCGCGGGCCGTCATCACCCTCGGCACCGAGGGCGTCGAGGGCACCCATGCCCTCGTCATGGACCAGGGACGGGTCGGCGAGGTCGCCACCGCGCACCTCCTGGAGACCGGCCGGCGCAGGATCGGCGTCGTCATGCCCGAGGAGCCGGGACTCTCCATGTTCTCCGGCCCCCGCCTCGAAGGCGCCCGGCGCGCCGTCGAGGGCACGGACGCCACCGTCGTACCCCTGCCGCTGCGGTACGAGGAGGAGTCGGCGAACGCGCTCGCCGGGCGCTGGCGCGAGCTGGGGCTCGACGGCGTCTTCGCCTACAACGACGAGTACGCGATGCTCCTGATGCGGGCGCTCCAGGACGCGGGCGTCGCCGTGCCCACGGAGACCGCCGTCATCGGCGCCGACGACCTGCTCCTCGGCCGGCTGCTGCGGCCCCGGCTCAGCACCGTCAGCATCGACATGGTGCTCGGACGCGAGCTGGCCGAGCTCGTCGACCGGGCCGTACGGGAACCGGACGCGCCGCCCCTCACCCGCGCCCTGCTGGCCTCGCGGGTCGTCCGGCGGGAGTCCAGCTGAACGCTTAGCGTCGGTTCATGAGCACAGTTCCGAAGCGTTTCGAGATCCTGCTTGTGCCCTCGCACGTTGAGGACCGGGGCGACGCCTCCGTCATGGACAGCGCCATCCGCTCGGCCGTCGTCGAGGCGACCGGACGGCACGGCGAGTCGGGCTACCCGATCTACGAAGGGCACGGCGTCAGGGCCGACATCGACCCGGAGACGCGGACGGTCGAGGCACTGCTCGTCGACGGCCGCGAGCTCGACTACGGCCTGACCGCCCTCGTACGCCCCCCGGCACGCGACTGACCTGCGGATCTTCAGGTTCGACGAGGCCTTCGCGACCGTTCCCTCGACCGTCCCGCCGAACGGCCGGAACATGGCCGGAACTCGACCCCGAGATCATGCATCCACGCGGCGGGCGGTCGTCACCGACCGAGTATCCCTGCCGAGCCCACGGCCCACGGCGCTCGGCGCCCGTCCCGCCCCGGAGCGGCTGAGACCGGCACACGACACCACGAGGGGGTACGGGAGAACCTCCCGTACCCCCTCGCGGGTCACTTCCGGCCGGTCACTTCGCCTTGGTGTCCTCGATGGACTTGCGGACCTCGTCCATGTCCAGGTTGCGCGCCTGCCCGATGACGTCCTCGAGGGCGGTCTCAGGCAGCGCGCCGGGCTGCGCGAAAACGGCCACGTTGTCGCGCACGATCATCAGCGTCGGGATCGAGCGGATCTCGAACGCGGCGGCCAGCTCCTGCTGCGCCTCGGTGTCCACCTTGGCGAAGACCAGGTCCTGGTGACGCTCCGACGCCGCCTCGAAGACCGGCCCGAACTGACGGCAGGGACCGCACCAGGAAGCCCAGAAATCGATCAGGACGAATTCGTTGCCGCTCACGATCTCGTCGAAGTTGTCCTTGGTGAGCTCTACGGTGCTCATGTTCCTACCTTTCGGGGTCTCCTGGCGGGTGTCCTCACGGTCCCCTGGGGACTCGCCCGGCACAACGGCGTATCGAGCCGCGCTATTCCGGACCGCTGCCGCCAGACTGGGACCCATGACACGAACGGTGGAAGACGAGCACGCGTACGACGTGGTGGTGCTCGGTGCGGGCCCGGTGGGGGAGAACGTCGTCGACCGGGTGCGGGCCGCGGGCCTCAGCGCCGCGATCGTCGAGAGCGAGCTGATCGGCGGCGAGTGCTCGTACTGGGCCTGCATGCCCAGCAAGGCGCTGCTGCGCCCCGCTCTCGCCCGCTCCGACGCCCGAAAGGTCGCGGGACTGCGCGAGTCGGTCTACGGCCCGCTGGACGCCCTGGAGGTCTTCGCCCACCGGGACGAGGTCGTCGGCCACTGGAAGGACGAGGGCCAGGTGGACTGGCTGGACTCCATCGGCGTACGGGTCTACCGGGGCCACGGGCGTCTCCTCGGCCCCCGCCGGGTCGGGGTCACGGGCCCCGAGGGCGAGCACCATGTGCTCGCCGCCCGGCACGCGGTCGCCGTCTGCACGGGCAGCCGAGCGGTCCTCCCGGAACTGCCCGGCCTCGCCGGGGCCCGGCCCTGGACCAGCCGTGAGGCGACCAGCGGGGACCGGGTGCCCGAGCGGCTCGTCGTCGTCGGCGGGGGAGTGGTGGGCGTGGAGATGGCCACCGCCTGGCAGGCCCTCGGCGCGAAGGTGACGATGCTCGTACGGGGCGGGGGCCTGCTGCCCCGCATGGAGCCCTTCGTCGGCGAGCACGTGGCCAAGGCACTCACCACGCGCGGCGCGGACATCCGTACCGGCGTCACGGTCACCGCGGTGGTGCGCGACGGGGGTACGGGACCGGTCACCGTGGTCCTGGAGGGCGGCGACCACGTCGACGGCGACGAGGTCCTCTTCGCGACCGGCAGGGCTCCGCGCACCGAGGACATCGGCCTGGAGAAGGTCGGACTCGAGCCGGGCTCCTGGCTCGACGTCGACGACAGCCTCAAGGTCACCGGCAGCGACTGGCTGTACGCCGTCGGAGACGTCAACCACCGGGCGCTCCTGACCCATCAGGGCAAGTACCAGGCCCGGATCGCCGGCGCCGCCATCGCCGCCCGCGCGTCGCGGGGCACCGAGCCCCTCGACGACGGGAGCTGGGGCGCGCACGCGGCGACCGCCGACCACGCCGCCGTACCGCAGGTGGTGTTCAGCGACCCCGAGGCGGCGGCCGTCGGCCTCAGCCTCGCCGAGGCCGAGCGGGCGGGGCACCGGGTGCGGGCCGTGGACCTCGACATGGCGCAGGTCGCCGGAGCCGGGCTCTACGCCCAGGGCTACCGGGGACACGCCCGGATGGTCGTCGACCTCGACCGCGAGGTCGTCCTCGGCGCCTCCTTCGTCGGACCGGGCATCGGCGAACTCGTCCACTCGGCTACGGTCGCCGTCGTCGGCGAGGTCCCGATCGCCCGTCTGTGGCACGCCGTTCCCTCGTACCCGACGCTGAGCGAGGCGTGGCTGCGACTCCTGGAGGCCTACCGGGGCTGATGTCCCGTCAACCTGCTTGTTTTGAACCGGCGTTGTCGACGCCGGACGCGTACGGAGCGACGAGCGCCCGGGCGGCCGAGCGGGCCGCCTCAAGAGCGGGCCGAGGATCGCGGCCCGACTCCTGGCCGAGTACGACCCGGGTGCTCAACCCGTCGAGCAGGGCCAGGAGTTCGGAGGCACGGGCGCCCGCGTCGAGCGGCGCGAACCGCCGCCGCGCGACGCCCGCCGTGAGCAGCGCCTCCAGGTCCTCCTGCCAGCCCCGGTCGAGTTCCTCCTGGGCCTCGCGGAGCGCGCCGTTGCCGGGGGTGCGGGCCCAGAGCTCGATCCAGAGGGTCCAGCGCGGATCGCGCGGGCCGCGCGGCAGATAGAGCCGCAGAAAACGGTCGAGCTTGCGCTCGGCCGTGATCCGCCGGGAGAGCAGTGCGCGGCGCTCCTCGGCGAGCGCGGCCTCGCTCCACCGCAGGGCGGCGAGCAGCAGCAGGTCCTTGCTGCCGAAGTAGTACAGGATGTGGCCGCCGCTCGTGCCGAGCCGCTCGGCGAGCGCCGACATGGTGAGGGAGGAGAGGCCGTCCTCGGCGATCGCCGCCATGGCCTCCTCCAGCATCCGCTCCTGGGTGACGTGTCCGTCCCGCCGTCGTGCCGCCCCTGCCACCGCCGCTGCCCCGTCCTGCCGTTCCGCCGTCGTGCGCGCTGTCCGTACGGGCGTGCTGCCTGTACGGGGTCGACCCTAACCGCAACCTTCGCGGGTCTTGACGTGGCCCGAACTCATCGCACATCTTGAATGCCGTTCTAAGACTTAGAACGGCATTCAAGAACCCACGACAGGAGTGCGGTGTGCTCGGACATGAGACGGCGCCCGTGACCAGGGGCCGGGACGAGGTGTTCCAGGTCGAGGAGCACGGGATCGACCCCATCCCCGACGCCGAACGGCACGGAAGCGCCAAGGACGTCTTCTGGCTCTGGTTCGGCTCGAACCTCACCTTCACGTACGTCATCAACGGCGCCCTCGCCGTCGCCTTCGGGCTCTCCTTCTGGCAGGCCACCACCGTCGTCGTGCTCGGCGGCCTCTCCTTCCTCGCCATCGGCGCGGCGGGACTCAGCGGCGTGCGCACCGGCACCGCCACCCTCGTCATCTCCCGCGCGGCCTTCGGCCCGCGCGGCAACTGGCCCGCCGGGCTGCTCAACTGGATCGTCAGCATCGGCTACACCATCGTCAACACCGTGGTGGGCACCCTCGCCCTCGAAGCCTTCTTCGCCGACCTCGGCTGGAACGGCGGCCACACCTCCCGCGCCCTCGCCCTCGGAGTCACCCTCGCGCTGACCTTCGCCGTCGCCCTCTGGGGCCACGCCACCGTCCAGTTCGCCGAACGCTGGATGGCGTACGTCCTCGCCGCCGGCTTCGCCGCCCTGCTCGTCCTCGTGCTGCCGGGCGCCGACACCTCCGCCCCCGCCGCCGCGCCCGGCGCCTCCGCCTGGAGCCTCGCCTTCGTCGTCATGCTCGCGGGCCCCTTCTCGTACCTCCCGATGCCCGCCGACTACACCCGCTATCTGCCCCGCACCACGTCCCTCAAGGCCGTCACCTGGAGCGGAGCCCTCGGCGGCTTCGTCTCCTCCGTCGCCCTGGGCGTCGCCGGCGTGGCCGCCGCGACCCAGACCGACATGACGGACGCCGTCGCGGGCACGGAGAGCCTGCTCCCCGGCTGGTTCCAGCCGCTCTTCCTCGCCCTGGTCCTCGGCGGCTCCGTCACCAACTCGATCATCACGCTCTACTCGTCGAGCCTGAACCTCCAGGTCCTCGGCATCCCCTGGAGCCGGGCCCGCGCCATCCTCATCAGCGCCGCCGTGACCGCCGCCGGATCCCTCGGCGCCCTCTTCCTCACGGACTTCACCACCTCGCTCCTCTCCTTCCTCTCCCTCCTGATCATCGTCTTCGCCCCCTGGGGAGGGGTCTTCCTCGCCGACATGGTGCTCCGACGCTGCACCTACGACTCCGCCGGGCTGCACGCGCGGACAGGCGGCGCGTACGGGTACCGCGCGGGCTGGCACCCGGCCGGCCTGACCGCGCTCCTCGCCGGCCTCGTCTTCTCGGCGCTCACCTGCGACTCCGAGCTCTGGACCGGCCCACTCGTCGCCCCACTCGGCGGCGCGGACCTCACGGTGCTGGGGGCGGGGGTCTCGGCCCTGGTGTACGTGGCGCTGGCACGCGGGCGGGTGACTCCGATACGGGGGTGAGGCGGCGGGAGGGCCGCGCTTTCGCCGCTGGGCCTGAGGCCTCGGGGACGGGCCCTGTGTGCGGCGCAAGCCCTGTGCCCGGCGCATGCCCTGCCTCCGGCCAGGCCCCGTCTTCGCCCGCGCCACCCACCCCCGACCCCCAGGCCTGCCTCTGCCTCCCAGGCCCCGCCTTCGCCCGCACGCCTCACCCCCGGCCGGCAGCCTCGGGGCCCCTGCCGCCCCGTCACCGGCCTCTCGCCCGCCCCGACACCCTCGTACGTACGTCATGGAGCCACCCCGCATGAACAGCAGCACCCCCGACCGCACTGCGCCCCCCGAAGGCGCCGCGACCCTTGACCGCACCGACGACTCAGCACCCATCCCCGACTCCGCTCCCGCCGACCTCCTCCTCACCGGGGCCCGGATCCACACCGTCGACCCCGCACTCCCCGAGGCGCAGGCGCTCGCCGTCCGTGCCGGGCGCATCGTCTGGATCGGGTCGGACGCGGGGGCCGGGGCCTGGACCGGCGCCGGCACCCGGGTCATCGACGCCGGTGGACGGCTCGTCCTCCCCGGTTTCGTCGACGCCCACAACCACGTCCGCCTCGGCTCCGACGACGCCTGCGTGCAGCTCGCCGGCGCCCGCAGCCTCGACGTGATCCACGCCCGTATCCGCGCCTGGCACACCGCGCATCCGGAGGCCGAGTGGATCGAGGCCGAGGCCTTCGACTACTCCGCGATTCCCGGCGGACGTATGCCCACCGCCGCCGACCTCGACCCGGTCACCGGCGACACCCCCGCCCTCGTCCTCAGCTACGACGTCCACACCGCCTGGCTGAACACCGCCGCACTCCGGCGGCTCGGCGTGGACCGCGACCACACCGACCTCCCCTTCGGGAGGGCGGTCACCGACCCGGCGACCGGCGAACCGACGGGATTCGTCAAGGACTTCGCGATCAAGGGACTCTCGCGCGACGGCCACCGCGCCCTGCGCGAGCTCGGCGTCCCCTGGGCGTCGCCGGACCGGCAGTACGGCCGGCTCGCCAAGAGCCTCGACGACGCCATCGGCTTCGGCATCACCACCGTCGTCGAACCCCAGAACTCGCTCGACGACCTCGCCCTGTTCGAGCGCGCGCGGGCGGAGGGCAGGCTCCGCTCGCGGATCGTCGCCGCGCTCTTCCACCCGAGGGGAACGACCGACGCCGAGCTGGACGAATTCCGCGCGGCGGCAGGGAAGTTCACGGACGACCGGCTGCGGGTCGGCCCGCTCAAGCTGTACATCGACGACGTCGTCGAACCCCGTACCGCAGCCCTTCTGGAACCGTACGCGGGCTGCTCGCACCACCGTGGTGACACCTTCTACCCGCCCGAGGAGTTCGCCGGACTGCTCACCCGCCTCGACGCGCGGGGCTTCCAGTGCTTCGTCCACGCCACCGGCGACCGGGGGATCCGTACCGTCCTGGATGCGGTCGAGCGGGCCCGTGCCGCCAACGGGCCGCGCGACGCGCGCCACCAGATCGTGCACGTCGAGTGCCTCGACCCGGCCGACACCCCGCGCTTCGCCGAACTCGGCGTCGTCGCCTGTATGCAGCCCCGGCACGCCGCTCCGGACATCGCCGGACCCGGTCAGGACTGGGCCGAGAACGTCGGCCCCGACCGCTGGCACAAGGCCTGGCCGCTGCGGAGCCTGAGCGCGGCGGGCGCGGTCCTCGCCCTCTCCAGTGACTGGAACGTCGCCGAGATGGACCCCATGGTCGGCATCCACGCCGCCGTCACCCGCCGCCCGCCCGGCGGCGGGGAGTCGTGGACGGCGGCCGAGACGATCGACGTCGCCACCGCCGTCGAGGGCTACACGATGGGCTCGGCGTACGCCAACTTCCTGGAGGACGAACGGGGTTCGCTGACGGTCGGCAAGCTGGCCGATTTCGTCGTCCTCTCCCGCGACATCCTCCGCGTCGCGCCGGACGAGATCCCGGGCACGGTGGCAGAGACGGTCGTGGTGGGCGGGGAGGTCGTGGTGGAGCGCTGAGGGCCCGGGGGCGGCTCACGCGGCCGGGGGCAGCCCGCCCAGGAGAGCGGCGGGCCGCCTCACGCCTCGTACGGTGCCGAGTCGGGAGCGGACCGACCCGACGCGCCCCACCCCGCCCCGATCAGATCCGGTCGAGGATCTTCCGCAGGGCGGCGACCTCGGCGGACTGGGTCCGTACGACGTCGTCGGCGAGGGCCTTCGCCGCGGCGTTGCTGCCGTTCTTCTGCTCGTCCTTCGCCATGTCGACGGCGCCGTTGTGGTGGGCGATCATCAGCTCGGCGAACTTGCGGTCGAAGGCCTTGCCCGTGACGGCGGCCAGATCCTTCATGTCCTGCTCGGACATCATCCCGGCCATGCCGTGTCCGCCGCCGGAGCCGTGACCGGCGGACTCGGGCTTGCCCCAGCCCTTCAGCCAGGCCTTCATCTTCTGGATCTCCGGGTCCTGGGCCTGCTCGATGGCGGTGACGAGCTTCTTGACCTCCGGGTCCTGGGCCCGGCCCTCGGCGAGCTTCGCCATCTCCAGGGCCTGCTCGTGGTGGGGGATCATCATCTGCGCGAACATGACGTCCGCGTCGTTGAAGGCTCCGGGGGCGGCGGCATCCGTGGAGGAGCCGGAAGGGGCGGGGGAGGCGGAAGCGGAAGCGGAGGCGGACGAACCGGCGTGGTCCGTTCCGCTCGTGCCGCTGTCCGTGCCGCAGGCGGAGAGGACGAGTCCGGTCGCGACGGCGATGCCGACGAGGGCGGACGTCCGGGCGGTGCGAGAGGTGAAGGCGCGCATGTGGGTGATACCTCGTGTGCTGTTCGTACAGACGGAAAAGGGCGGACCGAAGCCGTCCACGGGCAGCGCGGGGCGCCCGAGGCGGCGGTGCGTACGGTCTAGATCCGCAGGACGGACAGCTGGGTGAGGTCGGGGGGCCGGGGCGGCGGAGCGTGCGGCCCCAGGGTGGGCGTGAGCCGCGCCAGGAGGAGTGCCGACCAGTCGGGGCGGCGAGCGAGGGCCGCCCGGACGAGTCCGGTGAGCAGCCAGCCGGCCAGGACGGCCACGCACAGGGTGGTCATGTCCATCCCGGTGCCCGGCTCGTGCCGAGGGCCGGGGCCCTCGTGGCCGTGGGCGCCGGTGCCCGCGTCGTGGCCGGCGCCGACGGAGGCGACCGCGGAAGTGGTCTCCGTACCGCCGCCCGAGCCCTCGGGATGGCCGACGGCATGCATGAGGAACACGCCGAGCGCGAGCACGACGACGAGCAGAAGACGCGCCAGGGCGCCTTCCGCTCGTCTGCCGTGTTCTGCTCGGTGTGGACGCATAGCCAGGACCTCCTGGCTGACGAATATACCGTGCGGGGGTATGAGGGACGCGTGAGGACGGCGGTGTCTCGCCGGCCATGACGGCGGGTCGGGTCAGGACGGAGGCGTCGCCCCAGCCATGGCGGCGGGTGCCGGATCAGGACGGAGGCGTCTCGCCCGCCATGGCAGCGGCCATCCGCAGATGCGGCGCGGCCTCGTCCGCGCGCCCCTGGCGCTCCAGCGTGCGCCCGAGCATCAGCCGGGCGTAGTGCTCGACCGGGTCGCGCTCCAGGACGGCCTTCAGCTCGGTCTCGGCCCGGGAGAGCTGGGCGGAGTGGTAGTACGCCCGGGCGAGAAGGAGCCGCTGGGCGTTCTGCTCGGGGTGATCGGCGACCAGGCCGCGCAGGATGCGGACGGCGGTTCCGTACTCCTTCGCGTCGAAGAAGAACCGGGCGCGGTCCCAGCGTTCTCCGGCCGTTCCGAACTCGTAGTACGTGTCGCTCACTTGCCTCAGCCTTTCCGGAGTGCCTGATCTGCCACCCTGGGAGGTGGACGACCAGGTCAACAAGGCGAGATGGTTGAACATTCCACTAAGATCATCTCGTCTCCACGGAGGCGCCACGCCTCCCGTAAACCCGGACAGGAACAGGTTGAGCATGAGCAATCTTGATCGCCAGGCCGCGCTGACCGTGTGCGGCGGCCGCGGCTTCGTCGTCGCCGAGCCGGTACGGGAACTCCTCAGCCCCCGACGGGTCCGGCTCGGAGAGTCGACCGAGGTCAGGCGACTGCTCCCCAACCTGGGCCGGCGGATGGTCGGGGCCTGGGCCTTCGTCGACCACTACGGCCCCGACGACATCGCCGACGAGCCGGGGATGCAGGTCCCGCCGCATCCGCACATGGGACTCCAGACCGTCAGCTGGCTCCACGACGGCGAGGTCCTGCACCGCGACTCCACCGGCAGTCTCCAGACCATCCGGCCGCGCGAACTCGGCCTCATGACCTCGGGGAGGGCCATCTCCCACTCGGAGGAGAGCCCCAAGCCGCACGCCCGCTTCCTGCACGGCGCCCAGCTCTGGGTCGCCCTCCCCGACACCCACCGCCATGTGGAGCCGCACTTCCAGCACCACGCCGACCTGCCCCGGGTCACCGCCCCGGGCCTCACGGCCACGGTGATCCTCGGGGAACTCGACGGAGCCGCCTCGCCCGGCACCACGTACACCCCGCTCGTCGGAGCGGACCTCGCCCTCACGGCGGGCACCGAGACGAACCTCCCGCTGGACCCGGACTTCGAGTACGCGGTCCTGGCGATGTCGGGCGAGGCCCACGTCGACGGCGTCCCGGTCCACCCCGGCTCGATGCTCTACCTCGGCTGCGGCCGCACCGAACTCCCCCTCCGCGCGTCCTCGGACGCCGGCCTGATGCTCCTTGGCGGCGAACCCTTCGAGGAGGAGATCGTCATGTGGTGGAATTTCGTGGGCCGCACGGACGAGGAGATCCGCAAGGCCCGCGAGGAGTGGATGACCTCCGACCGCTTCGGCGAGGTGAAGGGGTACGACGGCGACCGCCTGGACGCCCCGGAGGTCCCGGCGACCCAGCTGAAGGCGCGGGGAAGGGTGCGCTGACCTGGTCTTTCATCCTCGGAGTCGATTCAGGGGTGGACGGATGCCGGTCCTCCTCGCGGCTTCCGGCATGACTGCTCAGGGGATGCGTATCGCATCCCCTGCCGGTCGCGCAGTCGGCGAGTGTGCTTCCAAGGTGTGCTCGCATGCGAGCAGGTCTGGTCAGCTGAATGCCGACCTTTTGCCGACTTCGCTGGCAGGCCATCAGGTGACATGGCGGTGCGGGTGGCTCTGTCGGCGTTGGCGCGGAGACGGTTTCTCCTCTGCTCGGCGTGGGACGTTGTCCCAGCCCTGATCGAGCACGACGAAGGCGTGCAGGGGGATCGCGGGGTGCAGCCTCGGCGGTGGCCCTGGTCGCCGACGGCATCGCCAGCGCCATGGTCGTCCTCGTGTCGGAAACCAGACGCCGTTTTACGCGCTCGATTCTCCCCGGCCGGGACAGCCCCACTCGGGGGTTGTCCCGGCCGCTTGGCGGCGGGGGTTGTTCAGGCCATGGTGCCCACGATCTCCTCGACCAGCTCCAGAGTGGTCTCTGGGTGCAGAAAGGCGAACCGTGCGACGGTCTCGCCCTCCCAGCCGGTCGGTGCGACGAAGGCGGTCTGGCCGGCGAGGAGGCGGGCGGACCAGGCCGCGTAGTCCTCCGCGGTCCAGCCGATGCGGCGGAACAGTACGGCGGACAGCTCTGGTTCGCGGATGAGTTCGAGGTATGGGGTGTCGCGGATGAGGGTGGCGGTGGCGCGGGCCAGGGTGAGGGCCTTCTCGATGGCCTCGCTGTAGGCGCGGGTGCCGTGGACGGCGAGGGAGAACCACAGGGGGAGGCCTCGGGCGCGGCGGCTCAGGTGGTGGGCGTAGTCACTCGGGTTCCACTGGGCGTCGTCGTCCGTGTGAAGGGCGTCGAGGTAGGAGGCGTCCTGGGTGTGGGCCACTCTCGCCAGGCGCGGCTCGCGGTAGAGGAGGGCGGCGCAGTCGAGGGGGGCGAACAGCCACTTGTGGGGGTCGATGACGAGGGAGTCGGCGTGCTCGATGCCCCGGTAGCGCTTCCGGAGGCTCGGGGCGAGGAGGCCGGCGCCCCCGTACGCGCCGTCCACGTGGAACCACAGGCCGAAGTCCCGTGCCGCGGAGGCGATTCCCGCGAGGTCGTCGATGATGCCGGCGTTGGTCGTGCCGGCCGTCGCCACCACCCCGATGACGTCGGACGGGTCCGCGTCGGCGACGAGCGCCGCGCGCAGCGCGGGACCGGTCAGGCGGTGGTCCACGGTCGGCACCGTGATGGGCTCGACGCCGATGATGCGCAGGGCGTTGCCGATGGACGAATGGGCCTGGTCGGACACGGCGAACCGGACGCGGTCGTACGGGCCGAGGCCCCGGCGGCGCCGGCCCGTGTCACGTGCGGTCACCAGGGCGGAGAGGTTTCCGGCCGAGCCGCCGGAGACGAAGCATCCGCCGGCTTCGGCCGGCATCCCGGCGAGGTCCGCGAGCAGGCGCAGGACCTGGTTCTCGGCGGTGATGGGGCCTGAGGCGAGGAGCCAGGAGACGCCCTGGATCGACGAGCACGAGACGAGCATGTCGAAGAGGGTGGCGGCCTGCGTGGGGGCGGCGGGGACGAACGACAGGAAGCGGGGACTGTCGACCGCGATCACGGTCGGCGCGAGCTGCTCGGTCCACAGGCGCAGGACCTCCGCCGGATCGTTTCCCTCGGGGCCGATCAGCCCGGCCAGGACCCTGTCGAGTTTGTCCCCCTCGCCCGGGTGGTTGAGCGGGGGCCGGTTCAGCAGCCGGTCGCGCAGGGAGGCGACGACGAGGTCGGTGAGGGCAGGGTCGTACGTGTGCATGGTGGGCCTTCGTGTTGACGATCAACGAACCCGGCCGGGCAGGGGCGGGGCCGGAGGTCAGTCAAATCGGCACCCGGGTGCGAGGGTTCGGTCTCCGTCACAGCTCTGGGGTGGTCGCTTCGTCCGCTCGACCGAACCCGATGCCCGGCGCGGGGGTGCTCCGGCGCCCCGTACCAATCCCGGCCGGAGCTTTTGGCGTCGGCGACGACATTTCGCTGTTCCGATCGGACGACGATCGCGTCGAGACCCCGCGCAGCACGGCGGGAAGAACGGAAAGGCTGCCCCGCATGCGTCACGTCACCCGCCCGACCCTCGGCATCCTCGGCGGGATGGGCCCCCTTGCCACGGCCGACTTCTACCGGCGGCTCGTCGAACGCACCCCGGCGGGATCCGACCAGGCGCATCTGCCCGTCCTCATGTGGGCGGATCCAGCCGTCCCGGACCGGACGGCGGCGCTGCTCGGGGAAGGGCCTTCGCCCGTTCCCGCCCTCGTCGAGGGTGCCCGCTGGCTCCAGCGCGCGGGAGTCAGCTGCATCGCCGTGCCCTGCAACACCGCGCACGCCTACGTCGAGCAGCTGTCCAGGGCCACCGGCGTCGAGGTCCTCGACATGATCAGGGCCGCCCTTGAGGCAGCGGCGCGCCGCACGCCTGGGCTTGAGCGCGTGGGTGTTCTGGCGACGAGGGGGACGCGGCTGACCGGGCTGTACGAGCGGGCCGGCGCCCGGCTCGGGCTCGACGTGGTCCAGGTGCCCGACGCCGTACAGAAGGAGTACGTGGACACCGCGATCCGCGCGGTCAAGGGCGGCGGACATCCTGGCGGGCCCGAGCGCTGGATCGCCACGGCGACCGAGAGCCTCAAGGAGCGGGGCGCGCAGGCGGTCGTCGCCGCCTGTACCGAGATACCGCTGATCAGCTCAGCGGCATCCCGCGTGCTACCGCTGGTCGACTCGACCGACGCCCTCGCCGAAGCCGCCGTCGCCCGCCTCTGGCGACCCACAAGCGCAGTTCGTATCCGCGAACGAACCTGCTGACGTACCCTCGTCCGCACGCACCACATCGCAGGGCTGTGCGAGTCCTAACCTGCGGAGATGATCAGGCACATGTCGACGCACCCCGCCCGAAGCCTCAGCCGGGTGCTCGAGGACTTCGGCCACACGCTCTTGGACCTGCTGTACGGCGACCCCGACGCGGCCGGTGAGATCGGCGGCGTCGGCATCCACGACCCGTACGACGAGCAGCACTACCCGGAGCGCGCCATCGTGCTCGGCGTCGGTGTCAACGGAGCGGAGGAGACCGCGCGGCTGCTGCGGTATCTCGCCGCGCTCGGAGCCACCGCCCTCGTCGTCCGCGGCCCCGTCGAGGACGCCGACGAGCTGGAGCCGGTCGTCACCGAGACCGGCGTCGCTCTGCTCGCCCTGACCCGCGGAGCCTCCTGGGCCCAGCTCGCGGCCATGCTGCGCACCCTGCTCGCCGAAGGCGACGTGGGCAATGCGGGGGAGGGTGAGGAGCAGACCCTGGGCGGGGTGCCGTCCGGAGACCTCTTCGCCCTGGCCAACGCCATCGCCACCCTCCTCGACGCCCCCGTCACCATCGAGGACCGGCGCTCCCGCATCCTCGCCTTCTCCGGACGGCAGGACGAGGCGGACGCCCCGCGGGTGGAGAGCATCCTCGCCCGCCAGGTGCCCGAGCGCTATCTGCGCCACCACGAGGAGCACGGCGTCTTCAAGGAGCTGTACCGCAGCGACGGCCTGGTGCACGTGCCCGCGCCCACCCTCGGCGACGAGGCGGCACTGCCCCGGGTCGCCGTCGCCGTGCGTGCCGGCGACGAGTTCCTCGGCTCCGTATGGGCCGCGCTGCGCAAGCCCCTCACTCCGGAGCGCGAGAAGGCGTTCCTGGAGGCGGCGAAGCTCGTCGCCCTCCACATGCTCCGATTCCGGGCCGGTACGGACGCCGAGAACCGCCTGCGCGCCGACCTCGTCGCGACCGCCCTCGAAGGCGGGGCCGGAGCGGTCGAAGCGCTCGGCCGGCTCGGCCTCGTCGACGAACCCACCCTGGTCATGGCCATGGGGCTCGCGCCCGAGCGGGGAGAGGACCACGCCCACGTCACGGCCGAGCGTCAGCGCCTGGCCGCCGCCCTGGCCGTGCACCTCACCGCCGTACAGCCGCGTTCCGCGGTGGCGCTGCTCGGTGACGTGGCGTACGCACTCTTCCCCGTCCCCGGCGACAGCGCCCATGCCAGGGATCGCGCCCTGCAGGTGGCGGCGAACTTCCTCCAGCGCACCGGCGACCGCACTGGTGCCGTCATCGGAATCGGCTCTGTCGCCGAGGAACCGGCAGCGCTCCCGCGGTCCCGGGCCAACGCCGACCGGGCCCTGCGCGTGCTGTTCACCGGCCGGACCGGGAAGCGTGTCGCCTCGATCGCCGACGTGTACGTCGACGCTCTGCTCCTGGAGATGCGGGACCTGGCCGTCGCCAACCGCGACGAGTTGTCCGGGCCCCTCGCCCGCCTCGTCGCGTACGACGCCAAGCACAACGCCCACCTGGTCGAGACCCTGCGGGCGTGGCTGGACGCCTTCGGCGACGTGATCACCGCCTCCGCGAGCGTGTTCGTCCACCCCAACACCTTCCGCTATCGCATCCGCCGGGTGTCCGAGGTCGGGGAGATCGACCTGCAGGACCCGTCGGCCAGGTTCGCCGCGATGTTGCAGCTGCGGCTGCTGGGACCGGGGCAGACGCAGAACGGCCGCGGGACCGGGACCGAAGGCCCGGGCCCCGCCGCCAGGCTCGACTGAGCGTCGGCTCGGTCAGAGCCGCACGCCCGGCGGGACCGTCAGGTCCGCGTGGGTGTCGTGGAAGGCGTCCGCGTCCTGGATGGTCCGCACCCAGTCGTAGAAGAGTTCCTTGGTGGACAGCGTTTCGATGCCCCGGCCGGCCAGGCGTCGCAGGCCTCGCTCGTGGGCCTGACCGGGGGAGTACGCGGCGTCGTCCACGACCACCACGCGCTTGCCCGCGTGGTGCAGCTGGATCGCCGAGTGAGCCACGCAGATGTCCGTCTCGATGCCGACCAGGATCATCGTCGTGCGTCCGGTGGCCTCGATCGCGGCGGCGATGTCGGGGTTGTCCCACACGGCGAAGGCGTTCTTCGACAGCGTGACCGCCTTGGCCGGCAGCGCCTCGCGGATCTCCGGCACGGTGTGGCCGCTGGCCGCCGGGTCCTCCTCGGTCACCACGACGGGGATCTCCAGGCGGTCCGCCACGGACGTGATCCAGGCGATGCGCCGCACCATGTCGTGGAACCGCTGCCGGTCCACGTCGAGCCGGTGGGGCGGGTAGAAATCGGTCTGCACATCGATGATCACCAGGGCGCAGTCGTCGCGGTCGATCAGCGGCATCGTCGTCTCGTCTCCTCGTACGTCGGGTGGACGCCACCCTAGGAACGCCGATCGCCCCCCGAGTCGTCCGCCGGGACAAGCTCCGACCTGCACGTTCGTATCTCAGTACGAACTCTGCTGGCGCCTTGGTGCGTACGCTTCCGGCCAAGTTCACCGAGCCGCAACCAGACACATCGAGCCACCCGGAGGGCGAGCGTGAAGGCCGACATCGAGCACTGGACGAGCCGCCTCGCGGTGCTCGCCGCCGATTCCGACGTGCCTGGCGCGAGCCTGGCCTTCTGGTACGGCGGCGACCTGTACGAGTGCGCCACCGGCGTCCTCAACACCGCGACCGGGGCGCCGGTGCGCACCGACTCGCTGTTCCAGATCGGTTCGGTCACCAAGGTGTGGACCGCGACCCAGCTGATGCTCCTGGTCGAACAGGGCCGCGTCACGCTGGACACCCCCGTCGTGGAGATCCTGCCGGAGTTCCGGGTGGGCGATACGCGCGCCACGGACGAGATCACCCTCCGCCACCTGCTCACCCACACCTCGGGCATCGACGGCGACCTGTTCCTGGACACCGGGCGCGGCGACGACTGCCTGCGCCGGTACGTCGAGGCGTGCGCCGACCTGGAGCAGACCTTCCCCGTCGGGGACTCCCACTCGTACTGCAACTCCGGCTTCGTCATCGCCGGCCGTGTCGTCGAGCAGCTCACCGGAAAGGTGTGGGACCAGGCCCTGCGCGAGCAGATCTGCGACCCGCTCGGCCTCACGCACACCCGGACGCTGCCGGAGGACGTCCTGCGCTTCGGCGCGGCCGTCGGCCACGACGAGCACGGCGCCGTGGTGCCGCGGTGGGGCCTGCCCCGGTCCGTCGGCCCCGCAGGCCTGATCTGCGCGCGGGCCGCCGACGTGGTCGCTTTCGGCCGTGCCCACCTCAGCCCCGGAGCGCTCCTCGCCGACCCTGCCGCCTTGCGGCAGGCTCAGGTCGATCTGCCCAACCCGCACGCCGGCGGACGGCAGTGGGGCATCGGCTGGAGCCTGGACGAGTGGGACGGCCATGAGGTCGTCTCCCACACCGGCGACACCATCGGCCAGCACGCCGCGCTCTGGGTCCTGCCCGAGCCAGGGACGGTCGTCGCCGCGCTGATCAACGGCGGCCGAAGCGTCGAGTTCCAGCACCGTCTCGTCACCGAACTCCTTGGGGGCCTGCACGCGATCGACGTCCCCGCGCCCATCGCGCCGCCCGAGCCGCCCGTCGACGTCGACGTCGAACCCTTCAGCGGCATTTACGAGCGGGCCGGCAGCAGGATCCATGTCACCGCGCACGAGGGTGGGCTGCGCCTGCGCACCGAACCCACCGGCGTCCTCGTCGGCCTCGCCCGGTCCCGCACCCTCGACCTCGTCGCCGTCGACGCGACCAACTTCGTCGGCCGCGACGAAGGCGACTCGATCTGGGACGCGGTGGTGTTCGAGCAGCGCGCCGACGGCTCCTCGTACCTCCACTACAGCGGCCGTGCCACCCCCAAGGCCGGCTGATCTCCGCAGGATCGGATCCCCATGACACCACCATCCACCGCAGACGCGACGACCCCAGCTCTCCGGACGATCTTCGACGAGGCCGGAGTCGAGGGCTTCGTCCACGCCCGCGACATCGACGGCGACGGCGAAGGCGGTGACCGCGAGGTCGCCTTCCGCGCCGACGCCCCCGTCGTCGTCGCCTCCCTCCGCAAGATCGCCGTCGCGGTCGCCTACGCCCGCCAGGCCGCCGCCGGAGCCCTCGACCGGGCCGCCCGCCACACCATCACCGCCGCCAACCGCGAGGGCGGCGGCATCGGCACCGACAGCTGTCGGCACGACGTCACCATGAGCACCCGCGACCTCGCCTTCTTCATGCTCTCCATGAGCGACAACGCGGCCACCGACAAGCTCATGGAGATCCTCGGCACGGACCGGGTACGCGCCGTCGCCGCCGAACTCGGCTGCCCGCGCCTCCCCGTCGGGCGCTACCGCGAACTGTGGGACCCGGTCTGGGAGGAGCTCGGCCTCGACCCGGACGGCGACATCGACGCCCAGCTCGACGAGGTGAGCGAGGACCGGATCAGGGGCCTCGCCATGTTCGACCCGACGCGTTCGGCGTCCAGCACGCCACGGGAGATCACCTCCCTGCTGACCGCGATCTGGCGCGACCGGGCCGGCCCCGCCGAAGCCTGCGCCGAAGTACGCCAACTCATGAGCCATCAGCTGTCCGTCCACCGCCTCGCCGCGGGCTTCGACGACGACGTCCGCGTCGCGGCCAAGAACGGCTCCCTGTGGGGCGTCCTCAACGAAGCCGCCGTCGTCGAGTACCCCGACGGCGGCCGCTACGCCGTCGCCGTCTTCCTGCGCACCCCCGCCCTCGGCGGCCGCAACCCGGCCGCCGACGCCGCGATCGGCCGCGCCGCACGGACCGCCGTCGACCACCTGCGCCGGGCACCGGCCGCCCTTCCGACCGAGGAGACGACATGACCACAGCCGCAGCACCGTCGGCCGGAGCCGAGGAGGCGCACTCCGTGCTCGCGTCCGCCTTCGCCGAGGCCGGTGTCGAAGGCCACGTCCACGCCCGGGACCTCGACACCGGGGAGGAGTTCGGTCACGGTGCCGACACCCTGGTCGTGCTGGCCTCCGTCTTCAAGATCCCCATCGCCCTGGAGTACGCCCGGCAGGCAGCGGCAGGAGAGCTCGACCCGGCACGGCGCCACACCGTCACCTCCGCCTACCGGGCCGGCGGCAGCGGCACCGACGGCTGCGCCCACGACGTCGAGATGAGTGCCCGCGACCTCGCCTTCATGATGATGACGATCAGCGACAACGCCGCCACCGACCTGCTCCTGGACATCGTCGGAACCGAACGGGTCCGCGCGACACTGGACGAGCTGGGCTTCCCCGACTTCGGGTTCTCCTCCTGCGCCGCCCTGGACGACGACATCCGCCGGGAACTCGGGCTCGATCCGGACCGCTCCCTCGACGACCAGCTGGCGGGCGTTCCCGACGAACGGCTCCTCGCCCTGCGGGCCTGCGCTCCCGGCACCAGCCCGTCGAGCACGGCCCGTGAGGTGACCGCTCTCCTCGCCGCCATCTGGCGCGACGAGGCCGGGCCGGCGAGCGCCTGCGCCGAGGTGCGGGACATCATGAGTCAACAGGTCTGGCAGCACCGCCTCGTCTCCGGCTTCCCCGAACCGGGCGTGCGGCTCGCCGGGAAGACGGGCACCGACTTCGCCGTACGCAACGAGGCCGGCGTGATCGAGTACCCGGACGGCAAGCGGTACGCCGTGGGCGTCTTCCTTCGTACGTCGACCGCAGCCACGCGGCAACCCCTCGCCGACCGTGCGATCGGCCGGGCCGCCCGGGCCGCCGTCGACCATCTCCGCGCCGGAACCTGAACGAACCCACGCCGAGCCAAGCCACCCCGAGCCACCCGTGCACGCCGCCCCTTCGTACGGACACGTCACGCCCCGGACCGCATCGCCCGCGGTCCGGGGCCGACGCGTCTCCGAGACCGTCGCTTGGCTTGGGATCCCCCACCCAATGAGCCCCGCGGCTTTCGTCGCCCCGACTGAATCATTTCCGGCCACGAGCCGCGACTGTGGGGCAACTCTCCCGCTCCAAGGAGCCCCCTATGAAGCCCCCGATGAAAAGAGCCAAGGCGATATCCGCCTGTCTCGCGGTGTCACTGCTGACGGCCGGCTGCGGCAGCGTCGCGCAGGCCGGGTCGACCGGCGGCGACGCCTTCACCTTCGCGATCAAAACCGATCCCGGTCTGCTCGATCCGGCCCAGTTTCAGAACAGCACCACGTACACCGCCCTGTCGCTCGCCTACGACACGCTGGTGAACATCGCCCCCGACGGCCGCATCGTCTCGGGCCTGGCCCAGAAATGGGACGTCAAGCCGTCGTCGGTCACCTTCACCCTTCGCCGCGGCGTCACCTGCTGGGACGGCAGCCCGGTGACGCCCAGCACGATCGCCGCGAACATCGACCACATCACCGATCCGGCCACCAAGTCGCCCGCGATCGGTGTCGTGGTCCCCGAGGGCCTGACCGCGAAGGCAGATGACCAGGCGGGTACGGTGACCCTTGCCACGCCCAAGCCGTTCGCGCTCATCCTGCAGAGCACCCGGTACCTGTTCATGGTCTGCGGCCAGGGTCTGAAGGACCGCTCCCTGCTCGAGAGCGGCACCTCCGGATCGGGCCCCTTCCAGCTCACGGCGGCCCGGCCGAACCAGAGTTACACCTTCACCCGGCGCACGGACTACGCCTGGGGACCCGGCGGAGCAACGGCATCCGATCCCGCCATGCCGGGCTCGGTCGTCCTCAAGGTCGTCAGCAACGAGTCGACCGCGGCCAACCTACTGCTCTCCCACCAACTGAACGCCGCGCAGTTCGCCGGCCCCGATCGTGCCCGGGTGACCAACGTCCCCGGCGTGACCACCACCGTCCAGGCCAACGGCACCCAGGAGTTCTTCTTCCACCAGGGCAAGGGACACCCCGGCCACGACCCGGCGGTCCGCAAGGCACTTCTCCAGGCCGTCGACCTGCACGCCCTCGGCGCGATCTCCACCGGCGGCACCGGACAACGGCCCACCGGTCTGGTCCTGCAGCCGAACCCCTGCCCCGGTGACACGGTCACCGGCCACCTGCCCGCCTTCGACCCCATCGCGGCCGGCTCGGCGCTCCACGCGGCCGGCTGGCGCCGAGGCCCCGACGGCTTCCGGACGAAGGAAGGAAAGAGGCTCACCATCCGCATGATCTACGGCACCTTCGGGGGCGAGAGCATGGCCGCCGCGGCCGAATACCTGGCCGATGCGTGGAAGAAGGTCGGCGTCGACGTGCGGCTGCGGGCCCTGTCGGACGCCACCTACGACGAGGTGGAAGCGGTCACTCAGGACTGGGACGTGGACTGGGTGTCGCTCGGCGTCACCCTGCCCACGCAGCTCATCGGTTCGCTGTCCGGCCCCTTCACCCCCGAGGGCGGCAACTTCGCCCACCTCACCAACACGACGTACGAGGAACTCACCGCCGAGGCGAGCAAGCTTCCGGGAACGTCGGGCTGCGCCCTGTGGGCGCGGTCGGAGAGTGCGCTGTTCGACAACGTCGATCTCGTCCCCGTCGTCGACAAGACCCTCACCACCGCAGCCCACAACGCCACCTTCCGCATCACGGCGGGGCTCTTCGACCCGACGTCGATCCGTATGACGGGAGGACGGAAGTGACCACCCCATCCGACGTGCTCGCCCCGCACCAAGCGCCTGCCGCCGCTGCGCCGCGCCGCCACCGCCGGCTCACGCCAGGCTTCTTCGCCCGGCAGCTGCTCCGTCTGGCCGGCTCGCTCGCCGTTCTTGTCGTGGCCTCGTTCTCGATGATCCACCTGATCCCCGGCGACCCGCTGCGCAAGATGCTCGGCCCGACCGCACCGAAGGAACTCGTCGCGCAGCGCCGGAGCGAACTCGGCCTCGAAGAACCGCTGTTCACCCAGTTCATGCACTACGTCCGCGACCTTGCGTCGGGCGACCTCGGGACGTCGTTCTTCTCCTCCCAGCCGGTCGGCGACATCATCGGTGAGGGCCTCCCCGCCACCCTGGCTCTCGCGGTCCTCGCCACTCTGGTCGCCCTCGCCGTGGCCGTACCGCTAGGCCTGTGGGCCGCCGTCCGCACCCACAACGGACGTCGGCGCGGCACCGAGACCGCCTTCACCACGCTGACCGGCGCGGCCGTCGCCATCCCCGAGTATCTCTACGGTCTGGCGCTGCTGCTCGTCCTCGCCCTGGGACTCGGCCTGTTCCCGCCCGCCGGTCTGACCGGCCCCGCCTCCTTCGTCCTGCCCGTCACGGCGCTCGCCATTGCTCCGGCGGCGATGATCGCCCGCCTGGCCCGGGTGGAGACCCTGCGCGAACTGGACACCGACTACATGCGCCTGGCCCACGCCAAACGGCTGCCCGCATGGCGGCTGTACGCGGTCCACCTGTTGCCCAACGCCCTCACCGCGACCCTGACCATGGGCGGCCTGCTGCTCAGCGGACTCATCACCGGCAGCGTCCTGGTCGAGAACGTCTTCGCCTGGCCCGGCCTCGGGCTGCGCACCGTCGAGGCCATCACGCAGAAGGACTATCCCGTGGCGCAGGCCATGATCCTCGTCTACGGAGCGCTCGTCCTCGTCGTCAACTTCCTCGTCGACATCCTGCTCGGGCTCCTCGACCCCAAGTCGACACTGGCCACCCCGTCCGCCTCCACCCGCCGGGAGGGCTGATGCGCCGCCTGCTGAGAAACCCCGTCGGTCTGCTGGGCGCCGTACTCGTCGCCCTCATGGTCCTCCTCGCCATCGTCGGACCGCTGATCTGGCAGGACGCCGCCGACCAGATCAACCCCCAGGAGATCAGCCAAGGAGCGTCGTCCGCGCACCTGCTCGGCACCGACGCCCTCGGCCGGGACCTGCTCGCCCGGACCCTCGTCGCCACCCGGCTGACCCTCGGCCTGGCCTTCCTCGCCACCCTCATCGGCACCGTCACAGGCATCCTCCTCGGCACCCTGCCGCAGATCCTTCCGCGACCGGCCGGCCGCGCGGTCATCGCCGCGGTCGACCTCCTGGTGGCCTTCCCCACCCTGCTGCTCGCCATGTTCACCGCCGTCGTCGCCGGGCTCGGCGCACAGGGCGCCGTCCTCGGCATCGGCGTGGCCCTCGCACCGACCTTCGCCCGGCTCACCCACACCATGACCGCGACCGTCGCGGGATCGGACTACATCGCGGCCGCCCGCATGCTGCGCGTGCCCCGCCGCCGCATCCTCACCCGGCACATCCTCCCCAACATCGCCGAACCTCTCATCCTCAACACCGCCCAGGCGATGGGCGGCGCCCTCCTCGGCCTGTCCGCGATGTCCTTCCTGGGCATGGGCGTCCAGGCACCCTCGTACGACTGGGGGCGCCTGCTCAACGAAGCCTTCGGGCACGTCTACGTCACCCCGTCCGTGGTCGTCGCGCCCGCGCTCGCCGTCACCCTCGCCGGTCTCGGCTTCATGCTGCTCGGCGACACCTTCGCCAAGGCCGCCGCCCACACGAGCGAACCCGTCGGCAAGCCCGCCGCCCTCGTGGTGACCCCCACCCGGGACGAGCCCGTCCCGGACGCCGTCCTGGAGGTACGGGACCTCACCGTCGCATTCCCCGGCGACATCTCCCCCGTACGCCAGGTGTCGCTGACCGTCCGCGAGGGCGAGATCGTCGGCCTCGTCGGCGAATCGGGCAGCGGCAAGAGCATGACCGCCGCCGCCATCGGGCAGATCGTGCCCTACCCCGGCCTTGCCGGCAGCGCCCGCACGCGACTGGCCGGGGTGGACCTGGACGGCCTCACGGACGCGGAGCGCCGCAAGCTGCTCGGCTCGTCCCTGGCGATGGTCTTCCAGGACCCCACCTCCTCGCTCAACCCGGCCTTGCGGGTCGGCGGCCAGCTCGCCGAAGTCGCCACCCTGCACGACGGCGTCACGCGCACCGAGGCACGGGCCCGCGCCGTCGAACGCCTCGGCACGGTCCGCATCAAACAGCCGGCCGAGGTCGCCCGGCAGTACCCGCACGAGTTGTCCGGCGGTATGCGCCAGCGCGCCGTCATCGCGATGGGCCTCATGGGCACGCCCCGCCTGATCATCGCGGACGAGCCCACCACCGCGCTCGACGTCACCGTCCAGCGCGAGGTGCTGCGGGTGCTGCGCGAGGTGGTCGACGAGACGCGCGCAGGCGCCCTGTTCATCTCCCACGACATCGCCGTCGTCAGCGAACTGTGCGACCGGATCGCCGTCATGTACGCGGGCCGCGTCGTCGAAGAGCTCCCTGCCGACGGCCTCCACTACGCCCGGCACCCCTACACCCGTGCCCTGGTCGGCTCCCTCCCCGACATGGACACCGACCGGTCGGGCCCCCTCAGCACCATCCCCGGCCGCCAGCCCGCGCCCGGCGACGTCGGCGACGGCTGCGCCTTCGCCGACCGGTGCGCCTTCGCCACCGCCCGCTGCGCGATCCGCCCCAAGCTGCTCGCCCGCACGGAAGACCACTCCGTGGCCTGCTGGGAGGTCCAGTGAACATCGACGGACTCACCGTCCGATACGGCTCCTTCACCGCCGTCGACGGCGTCAGCATGGAGGTCCCCGAGGGCTCCGTGACCGGTCTCGTCGGGGAGTCCGGCTCCGGGAAGTCCACCCTCGCCCGCGCCGTGGCCGGCCTGACCCCCTACCGGGGCAAGGTCACCGGAGTCGCGCCCGGACGCGTCCAGATGGTCTTCCAGGACCCGTACTCGTCGCTGAACCCGCGCATGAGCATCGGCGACGCCATCGCCGAAGGCACCCGCGTCCCGCGCGCCCAGCGGGCGACGGAGGTCGGCCGGCTCCTCGAACTGGTCTCCCTGCCCGCCACGTACGCGGGCAAGTACCCTCGCGAACTCTCCGGCGGCCAGCGCCAGCGCGTAGCCATCGCCCGCGCCCTCGCGGCCGGGCCCAAGCTGCTCATCGCCGACGAGATCACCTCCGCCCTGGACGTCTCCGTCCAGGGAGCCGTCCTCAACCTGCTGCGCGAACTGCGCGGCGAACTCGGTCTGACCATGCTGTTCATCTCGCACAACCTCGCCGTCGTGCGGTACGTCTGTGATGACGTCGCCGTCATGCACCATGGCCGGCTCGTGGAGTCAGGCCCCGTCGAAGAGGTGATCGGGGCGCCCCGGCACGAGTACACCCGCACCCTGCTCGACGCGGTCCCGCGCCTCGCCCGCGCCTGAGCCTCCCGCTGTCGCGTCCGGCGGTCCGGCACCCCGTACGGGCCGCCGGACGCCTTCCCCCTGCCCGAAAGGATCGTCGTGTCCCACGACCTCCACCGCCGCGCCGTCGTCGCCGACGCGCACAACGACCTCCTCATGGCCGTCGCCGCCCGCCCCCCGAAGCGCTGGGGCGCCTTCTTCCGCGAACGCTGGCTGCCCCAGCTGCGCGAGGGCGGCATCGACATCCAGGTCCTGCCCGTCTTCATCGACGACCAGTACCGCCCCGAGGGCGCCCTCCGGCAGACCCTCCGCATGATCGAGTGCGCCCACGTCCTCGCCGAGGCCAACGCCGACCAGGTCGCCCTGTGCATGAACGGCGACGACACCGACGCGGCCCTCGCCGAGGGAAAGATCGCCCTCGTCCTCGCCCTGGAGAGCGCTCCCGGCATCGACGCCTCCGTCGAACTCTTCCCCACCCTCTTCCGGCTCGGCGTACGGATCGCCTCGATCGCCCACTGGGGACGCACCCCGCTCGCCGACGGCAGCCGCGAGGACGCCACCGGCAGCCGGCTGACCGTGCCCGGCGTCGAGGCGCTGCGCGAGATGGAACGCCTCGGGATGCTCTTCGACATCTCCCACCTGGGCGCGAGCGGCGTCACCCACGTCCTGGGGCTGGCCACCCGGCCGCTCATCGCCACCCACTCGTGCGCCCGCGCCCTGCGCGACCACCACCGCAACCTGACCGACGAGCAGATCCGCGGCGTCGCCGCCAGCGGCGGCGTGGTGTGCGTGAACTTCGTACCGGACTTCCTCACCGACGACCAGGCGAAGGTGAGCACCGACCGCATCGTCGACCACATCGAGCACATCGTCTCCGTGGCCGGGATCGACCACGTCGGCCTCGGCTCGGACTTCGTGCGGGAGGTCATGCACGACGTCACCCCGCCCTGCTGCGAGAGCCTCGACGACGAGGACCCGATGTTCGACTTCCCCGGCCTCGAAGGCCCGGCCGGAATGCCTCTGGTGACCGAGGCGCTCGTGCGCAGGGGTCTGCCGGAGCAGGACATCGTGAAGATCCTCGGCGGGAACATGCGGCACCTCATGGCTAAGCACATGGGCTGACCCCTTGCCGTGGAACGGTGCCCGGCCGGGCGTGCGACGCGCCGGGCACCGGCCGTTCCGGCGGTCCTTCGGTCCGCCGTACGAATCGGGGGCCCAGGTTTTCACCGTGCCACCAACCGGGCCGGGTCCGCCCTTCCTAGCGTGGCTGTCATCCCAACCTGGAGGACTCACCGTGCCGGTCGACCAAGAACCTCACGCCCTGCGAGCGGGCCATGCGTTCCCTCTCGACGCCATGCTCGCCGACCTCGAAGAACTCGTGACCTGCGAGTCGTACTCCGCCGACCACGCCGCTGTCGCCCGCAGCGCACAGGTGGTCGCCTACCAGGGCGGCCGGCTGCTCGGCGCCCGCCCGCAGACGCTGGTCGTCGACGGAGTCACCCACGTTCAGTGGACCTTCGGCACCCCGCGGGTGATGCTCCTGGGCCACCACGACACCGTCTGGCCGATCGGCTCCCTCAAGACCCACCCCTGGTCGGTGGAGAGCGGCACCGCCCGCGGCCCCGGCGTCTTCGACATGAAGGCCGGCCTGGTCCAGATGTTCCACGCACTCGCCGCCCTGCCCTCCCTCGACGGACTCTGCGTCCTCGTCACGGGCGACGAGGAGGTCGGCTCGGACACCTCCCGCCACCTCATCGAGGACCTGGCGCGTCAGTGCACGGCCACCTTCGTCCTGGAACCCTCCGCACCCGGAGGCGCACTCAAGACCGGCCGCAAGGGCGTCTCCCTCTACGACATCACGGTCCACGGCCGCGCCGCCCACTCCGGGCTCGAACCCGAGAAGGGCATCAACGCGGCGACCGAACTCGCCCACCAGGTCCTCGCCCTGAGCCGGATCGTCGACACGGTGACCGCCGAGACCGGGCCCGGGACGACGGTCACCCCCACGCTTGCCTCGGCGGGCACCGCGAACAACACCGTTCCCGCCCGCGCCGACCTCAGCGTGGACGTACGTGTTCCCAGCGCTGCAGCCCAGGACGCTGTGGACCAGCTGATCAGGGCCCTGCGGCCCGAACTCCCCAACGCGCGCCTGAACATCACCGGCGGCCCCAACCGCCCGCCCCTGGACCCCGACGCCTCACGCGGGCTCTTCGCCCTGGCCGGCGACATCGCCACGCGACTTGGTCTCGGCCCCCTGCGGCAGGCAGCCGTCGGCGGGGCGTCCGACGGCAACTACACCGCCGGAGTCGGCTGCCCCACCCTCGACGGCCTCGGCGCCGTCGGCGACGGCGCCCACGCCGATCACGAACACGTCGTCACCGCCACGATGCCGGACCGCGCCCGGCTCCTGGCCCACCTCGTCGGAGCGATGCAGTGACCGCACTCGACGTCAGGGAACTCCACACCATGGACGACCTCGACACCGTCAGCCGCCTCTACGCCGACATCTGGGGGACGGACGCCGACAGCCCGCCCGTCTCCGCCGAAGTCATGCGTGCCCTGTCCCACGCGGGCAACTATGTCGCCGGCGCCTACGAACAGGGCCGCCTGGTCGGCGCGTCCGTCGCCTTCTACGGCGAACCCGTCGGCACCACCCTGCACTCCCACATCACCGGCACCGCCCAGGGCCGTGGCATCGGCCTCGCCCTCAAACTGCACCAGCGCCAATGGGCCCTGAGCCGCGGCCTGAAGCGCATCACGTGGACCTACGACCCGCTGATCCGCCGCAACGCCTACTTCAACCTCGTCAAGCTCGGCGCCCGCCCCGAGGAGTACCTGCAGTCCTTCTACGGCGCCATGGACGACGCCATCAACGGCGGCGACGAGTCCGACCGCGTCCTGACCGCCTGGGACCTGACCGCGCCCGCGGGGCCGTACACCTTCGAGCTGCCTGCCGACACCGCTCACGGTGTCCGTAACCACGTCGGCCGCCCCGTGATCGGCCCGACCGACGCCCACACCGTCCTCGTCGACCTGCCCGACGACATCGAGTCCCTGCGCCGCACCGACCCGAGCGCCGCACACGACTGGCGGCTGGCCGTACGGCACACCCTGGGCGGCCTCCTCGCCGAGGGAGCCCGTGTCGCCGGCTTCCACGACCGACGCAGCTACGTCATCCACCGCACCACCGGCACCGCCGCCTGAACGACCCCATGAGCAACCCCAGGAGCCACCCGCACATGAAGACCACGATCTCCGGCGTCGAACTGCGCCGCATCGCGATGCCGCTCGTCGCCCCGTTCCGCACCTCCTTCGGCGTCGAGACCAGCCGCGACGTCCTGCTCGTCCGCGTCGTCACCTCCGACGGCATCGAAGGCTGGGCCGAGTGCGCGGCCATGTCCGAGCCCCGTTACTGCTCCGAGTACGTCGACGGAGCCCAGGACGTCCTGCGCCGCTTCCTCGTCCCGGCCCTCGCCAAGGGCCGGGTGGACGCGGCGGCGGTCAGCCGCGTACTCGAACCCTTCACCGGCCACCGCATGGCTAAGTCTGTTCTGGAGACCGCCGTCCTCGACGCCCAGCTCAAGCTGTCGGGAGAGTCCTTCGGCTCGTACCTGGGCGCGGCCCGCGACCGCGTCCCCTGCGGCGTCTCCGTCGGCATCATGGACTCGATACCCGAGCTCCTGAACGCGGTGGACGGCTACGTCTCCGAGGGCTACGTCCGGATCAAACTGAAGATCGAGCCCGGCTGGGACGTCGAGCCGGTCCGCGCCGTCCGTGAGCGCTTCGGTGACGACATCCTCCTCCAAGTCGACGCCAACGCCGCGTACACCCTGGTCGACGCCCAGCAGCTCGCGCGACTGGACGACTTCGGCCTGCTCCTCATCGAACAGCCCCTCGCCAACGACGACATGGTCCAGCACGCCCAGCTCGCCAAACTGCTGCGCACCCCGATCTGCCTGGACGAGTCCATCGAGTCCGCCGCCGACGCCGCCGCGGCCATCTCGCTGGGCGCCTGCTCGATCATCAACATCAAGCCGGCCCGCGTCGGCGGCTACCTCGAAGCCCGCCGCATCCACGACATCGCCCGCGCCCACGGCATCCCTGTGTGGTGCGGCGGCATGCTGGAGACCGGCATCGGCCGCGCCGCCAACGTCGCCCTGGCGGCCCTCCCCGGCTTCACCCTCCCCGGCGACACCTCCGGCTCTCACCGCTACTTCGCCACGGACATCACCGACCCCTTCGTCCTCGCCGACGGCCACCTCGACGTCCCGAAGGGCCCGGGGCTCGGTACCGAACCCCTCCCGGACGTCCTGAAGGAGGTCACCACCTCCACCGAGTGGATCGCGCTTTAGTCCTCCGCGCAGGACGGCCGACCTCCCGAAGGCTCCCGGGGCGCGCACCGCGCCCCGGGAGCCTTCGTTGCACCTCGTCTCCTGCGACCGGATGACCCGACCGAATTCAGAGCGGGACACGAACGAAAGGGGCCACCGCTCCGGCACAGTGGCACCACCGCACAGCGTGACGGCGGGAGCGCTTTCACCCGCGAGCACCCACGACGCCACGCAGCCCGTCCGTCTGGCAGTTCAGCTGAAGAACCCCTTTCAGCGCGAGGACGGGGGCGCCCGGAGTCGGGTGCAGGATCCGCGTCGCCCCACCGGCGGCGCGGATTCCTCTGCCGGGTGCGCTGACCTGGGGATTTCTCTCCCGAGCCGATATGGCATCGGGGATGCTCGGCCCCTTCCTGTGGCTGTCTTCGCGACTGCGGGAGGGGGCCCATCGCATCCCTCCCGCACTCGCGCAGTCGCGCAGTCGGCGGGCGTACTCCCAGGGTGTGCTCGTGTGCGAGCAGTGTGGACGGTCACGCGATTCCCCAGGCGCTGGGACGGGGTGTGTGCGGCGCCCGTCCCTGGGCTGACAGAAACTGTTCGACGGACCGGGCAAGGACAGGCCATGATGCGCACTCGTGACGGAGATGAAGCAGTTCGTGATCCGGGCCGCGGCCCGCAACAACGCCGAGTGGTGCGCGTCGATGAGCCGATCGCACGGCTTGGCGGGCGAGTTCGGGTTGCAGGCTTGGGCCGTCCCGACCCGGCCGCCGCTGTACTACCCCGACGCGGTGACGCTGCTGCCGGGGACCGAGGCCGGCGCGCTGGTGGGCCGGATCGATACCGCCGCGCCCGGCGCCTGCGTCAAGGACAGTTTCGCCGACCTCGATCTGACGGGGGCCGGCTTCAAGGTGCTGTTCGACGCGCAGTGGATCCACCGCCCAGCGAGCGCGCCGACCACCTCACCGGATCTCGCCTGGGACGTGGTCAGCAGCCCGGACGAGCTGCGGGCCTGGGCCCTTGCCTGGGATGACGGGGGCGGCAACGCGGACCTCTTCCGGCCCGCATTGCTCGATGACCCGGCCACGTCCGTGCTCGTCGGACACTCCGCTGACGGCCTGGTGGCCGCTGGGGCGGTGGCGAGCCGCAACGACCATGTGGTCGGCATCTCCAATGTCTTCGCGGTGGAGGGCGGCGCTGACCGGGCCTGGCCGGTGGTGCTGGAGGCAGCGCACCGGCTGTTCCCGACCCTGCCCGTGGTCGGCTATGAGCACGGCGCGGACCTGGATGCCGCCGTCCGCCATGGCTTCGAGGCGGTCGGTCCGCTGCGGGTGTGGCTGCATGGCTAGTTGATCCGTGGACGGCGTTGATCAGCCGGTCCGGCAGGGACTCGGCGACGACCGGGGTGAGGAAGAGGGGACACCAGTCGCTGAGTCAGAGTCGAAGCTCTCCAAGGTGGCCTGCTGCTCGAACTTCGCCACGCGCAGGCGGCGTTCGAGAGCGACGGTCTGGCGGCGGCTGATCTCGTCCTGGCTGAGGACTTGGAGGAAGCCGAGCTGCCCGAGCTCGCCGCCCTGGGCCTGGGCGAGGCGGTTGCGTAAGGTCGCCGAGATGTACGACGCGGCCATGGAGGCCGCGGACAGCCCGTTGGGCAGCGCGCCGATGGGGCGGAGAGTCGGCGATACCGTCGAGTAGCAGACGCCGGACGGACAGGCCAGCGCCGTCGTGGTGTCCCTCGGCGAACAGGGTGGTGCGTCCTGGCTGTAGGAAGCAGCCGTCGAGGAACTCACCCGGTCGAGTGTCCTCAGCCACCGAAGATGCCGACGACGAGGTTGACGGCGGTGGCGAGCGTGCTGGTACCGAACACGTAGGACAGCAGGCAGTGGCGGAGGATGACCCCGCGCAGTTCGGTGCTGTCGACGTTGTTGTCGGAGACCTGGTAGGTCATGCCGAGGTTGTAGCTGAAGTACAGGAAGTCGACGTACCGGGGCCGGCCCTTGCTGTTGAAGTCGATCCCGCCTTCCGGCGGCAGGTAGTAGATGTAGGCGTACCGGGCTGCGTACATCAGGTGCAGCGAGGCCCAGGCCATGAACACGCCCAGGAGTGCGAGCGCGGCGGCGGCCTGCCCCAGCCCCGTTCTGTCGGTGACGAGCAGCCCGCCGATGGCGCCGAGCGCACCGACGGCGGTGCCGACGACGGCGAGTTCCTCGACGGCGGGCCGGAGCTCCTCGCGCCGGGCGTTGTGGTGGGTGGCCTCCGCGTCCATCGGCCACAGGGCGAGCCAGCCGGAGACGACGAAGACGGTCTCCGCTGCGGCGAGGGCTGAGAGGAAGCCAAGCACGGCGCTCGCGGCGGGCAGACCGACGGCTGTGCCGACGACGGCGCCGAAGAGTAGCGAGCCAAGTCCGCGGGGAACGGTGGAGAGCGGCATGGATGCCTCGCGAGGGATGTGGACGACAGGGGAGGGGCAGTTCAGGCTGCCCGGACGGCGACGGCCTCGTCGCTGTCCGTCAGGAACGTCAGCGTCTCGTGCAGGTACGGCTCGACGGATGAGGAGGGAGCGTCGTGTCCCGGTGCAGCCGATCGCCACGACCTGGCCGGGTCGGGGACGTCGCCGACGCGGCGACCCGTAGGCATGATCACCCTAAGCATGGACCGCGTGGAACGCAGCCCGAGGGCCACCGGTCGGCTTCCCGCGGCATGGCTGGCCGAGTAGCGGGGCGCGGGCGGCGGAATTAGCCTGCCCGAAGGCGTACCCCTGCTGGGAAGGGTGAAGGTCGTGACCGTCGAGAAGGACGAGCCGGAAGCCACCCTGGAACCCAGGGTCGGCCCCGTTCCTGAGGGGGACCCGGAGTTCCACCCGTACCACCACCCGGCGGCCGGCTGGGGCGCGGCGAAGAGCGTGTCCCGGTTCATGGCGCGCGAGGGCGTGCTCCCGGTGGACGGGCCCCGCGCGATCATGAAGATGAACCATGAGAACACCGGGTTCGACTGCCCCGGATGCGCCTGGCCGGATGACACCAAGGGCCTCCATCTCGACATCTGCGAGAACGGCATCAAGCACGTCACCTGGGAGATGACCCGCAAGCGGGTCGGCCGCGAGTTCTTCGCCGCGCACACGGTGACCGAGCTGTCCGGGTGGACCGACTACGACCTGGAGAACCAGGGCCGCCTCACCGAGCCGATGGTCTACGACCCCGCCACGGACCACTACGTCCCCATCAGCTGGAAGGACGCCTTCGAGCTCGTCGGCCGCACCCTGCGCGACCTGGACGACCCGAACCGGGCCTCCTTCTACACCTCGGGCCGGCTCGGCAACGAGGCAACCTTCCTCTACCAGCTGATGGCCCGAGAACTGGGTACCAACAACCTGCCCGACTGCTCCAACATGTGCCACGAGGCCAGCGGCCGGGCCATGCAGGCCGCCCTGGGCACCGGCAAGGGCACCGTCGACCTCCAGGACTGGGAGACCGCCGACGCGCTGTTCATCTTCGGAGTCAACGCCGCCTCGAACGCGCCCCGGATGCTCACCGCCCTCTCCGAGGCCCACCGCCGCGGCGCACAGATCGTGCACGTGAACCCGCTGATCGAGGCGGCAGCCACCCGGACGATCATCCCGCACGACTTCAAGGACATGGCCACCTTCCACGCGACCCCGACCAGCACGCTGAACCTGCAGCCCCGGATCGGCGGCGACATGGCGCTGCTGCGCGGCATGGCCAAAGCGATCCTGGAGCACGCGTCGACCGACCCGAAGGCGCTGGACCGGGAGTTCATCGAACGGCACACCGCCGGCTTCGAGGAGTACCGCGCCGTGTGCGAGGCCACCCCGTGGGAGGAGATCGAGCACCAGTCAGGACTGAGTCGCGACGACGTGCTCAAGGCGGCGCGGGTGTACGAGGAGGCCGACCGCAGCATCATCAGCTGGTGCCTGGGCCTCACCCAGCACGAGCACGGCGTCGACACGGTCCGGGAGATCGTCAACCTGCTGCTGCTCCGCGGCAACCTGGGCCGTGAGGGGGCCGGCCCCTCCCCGGTACGGGGACACAGCAATGTTCAGGGCAACCGGACCTGTGGAATCGACCACCATCCGAGCGAGGAGTTCCTGGACCGGCTCGCCGAGGTCTGCGGCATCGACCCGCCGCGTGAGCACGGGCTGGACACGGTCGGCACGATCAAGGCGATGGTGAACGGCGACGTGACGGTGTTCGTCGGCATGGGCGGCAATTTCGCGCTCGCGGCGCCGGACTCTCCGGTCACGTACGCGGCACTGGAGAACTGCGAGCTGACTGTGCAGGTCAGCACCAAGCTGAACCGCAGTCACATCGTGCACGGCCGCCGGGCCCTCATCCTGCCCTGCCTCGGCCGGACCGAGAAGGACCACCAGCGCAAGGGGATCCAGAGCACCTCGGTCGAGGACTCGATGAGCATGGTCCACATGTCGATCGGCATGAAGCGGCCCGCCTCGCCGCACCTGCTCTCCGAGCCGGCCATCATCGCGGGCATGGCGCGCGCCGCGCTGCCCGACAGTGCCACGCCCTGGGAGTGGTACGTCGAGGACTACGACCGCATCCGGGACACCATGGCGCGGGCGCTCGACGGCTTCGAGGACTTCAACCGGCGCGTGCGCCTGCCGCTCGGCTTCCGCATCAAGCAGCCCGCGCGGGAGCTGGTCTTCCTCACCCCGTCCGGGCGCGCCGAGTTCTCCAGCGCCGCTCTGCCCGACGTGGTGCCCGCGCCCGGCACCCTGGCGCTCGGCACCATGCGCTCCCACGACCAGTGGAACACCACGATCTACTCCGACAACGACCGCTACCGGGGCATCAAGAACCTCCGCACGCTGGTCTTCATGAACCGGGCGGACATGCGCGAGCGCGGGATCGCCGACATGGCCCCCGTCGACATCACGAGCACCGCCAAGGACGGCGGCCGGAGGTATCTGAAGGGCTACCTCGCCGTCCCGTACGACATCCCGCGCGGCTGCGCGGCCGGCTACATGCCGGAGATGAACGTGCTGGTCGCCCTGGGCGACTACAGCGCCCAGAGCGACCAGCCGATCATGAAGCACGTCAAGGTGACGATCGAGAGGGCTTCCTGACGTCCGGTCACCCCTGGCGGACCGGAGGGTCCAGGAGGAGAGACGCGCGTTGCTCCGCGGCGACGAGCTCGGTCGGACCGATCTCCGCCGGTCAGACACGCCGACCCGTCATCCCGGGACGGTCAGCACGCACCCACCCACTCCGCCCCGCCGTCCGTGAAGATCTGGTGCTTCCAGATCGGCACCTCGTGCTTCAGGTCACTGACCAGGCGCTCGCAGGCGGCGAACGCCTCGGCGCGGTGCGGACAGGAGGCGGCCGCGATCACTGCGATGTCGCCGACGGAGAGTCGGCCGGTCCGATGCACCGCGGCGAGCGCGCGGACCGGAAAGTCGGCGGCCACCTTCCGGGCCACCCGGCGAAGCTCCTCCACGGCGCCGGGATGCGCTGACCGGGCCCTTCTGCACGGAGCACCCGCTGGTCACCGTCGAGGTGAGAGCGGATCTCCAGTCGGAGGACATCCTGCGGCGGGTGCGGGAGTTCGAACTCGAGGCCGGAATCACGTATCTGCATGGCGATCTTTCGGAGAACTACCTGACCGTGCCGCTGTACCGGGAGCGGTACGTGCTGCTCACCGATGCCGCCGACAGCCTCGCCCCCGGCGACTCGGCGACCTGGGAGGAGGTCTCGAGGCTCCCGCTGTGCCTCCTTACGGAGGCGATGCACGGGCGTCGCGTACTCGACGAGCTGTTCGCCGAGGCGGGCGTCACTCCCACGCCCAGGGTCGAGACGGACTCCGTCGCGGCGCTCTTCGCCCATGTCCGGGCAGGTCGGTGGGCGAGCGTCGTGCCGCACGCGTGGCTGCACGTCTTCGGGGTCCCGCGCGCATGCGGGCGGTGTCCGTGACGGAGCCCGACCGGGCGGTCCCGGTCGGGCTCGTGGTGGCGGCCCGGGAGCCGCGGTCGGTGATGGCACGCGCCCTGGTGGAGGTCGCGCGCCGCACCGATGTCGCGGCCGTACTGGAACGACTGCCTGAGGAGTAGCGCCGTCCTGGGCGACCCCTGGTCGGCCTGTCCATCCGGTTCTGGAGGGCCCAGACCAAGGCACGCGTCGGCTTACCGGCAGGCAGGTGCGGGGGGCTCAGTCGGTGTCGATGCCGCGCGCTGCGAAGACCTCCGCGGCGTCCGGCACGGCCAGGACGCCGTCTTCCACGAAGGTGACCTCCCGCAGGTTGGGCAGCAGGGCGAGGTCGTCGAGCGAGCGGACGTCGAACAGGTCGTCCTCGCCGTCCCAGGCGGGGGCGCAGTGCCGGAAGACGTCCGCCCCGGCATCGAAGCACAGCTCTTCCACGCGGGCGAGCAGCTCTGCCGGGATCTCCAGGGCCTCGAAATGGGTGCGGGACTCCGGCAGCACCTCCGCGTGGAGGCCGTTCTCCAGGACGTAGGACGCGGGGTCGCCGATCCCCCGTTCGGCCAGCCGCGAGGGCAGGTCGTAGGCCGGGAGGAGCGGCTCGGGGCCGTACATGAGCTCCTCGATGACGAGCAGCTTGAGGTTGAAGTCGCGGAACTGGCTCATGGGACAGGAGTACCACGGAGGTACGACACGGGTGCGGCGCCCGCCTCCTAGTAGCCCCGGAGGTACTCGGCTATCCGTTCAAACTTGTCCGGATCGTCGCCGAGGTACCCGATCACGGAGTTGCAGCGACGATGCAGGATGCCTCTCACGCAATTGCCGCAGGACGTCTTCTTGGGGCAGCACGAGTGGTCGTGGTCAATCACCACGTCCTTGTCGAACTTCCCGAGGTGTTCTCCACATACCGGGCACCGGCCGTCTTGTCGCAGATGGATCTCCGCGTACCTGTCGTACGTGATGCGGTGCCTCGCCGCCCTCCTGACGATCTCCTGCTGATCTTCGTTGCACTTGGTGCTGTCGCAGACGTACGTCCACACGGTTTCCTCGCCGCTGGAAACGAACCTGCGCTCGTTCCGCCCTCCGCAGCATGCGCACTTGGGCGTGCCCTTGATCATCGACATTCCGGCCTCCACGCTCCCCTTCTCCAGACGCACCGACGATCACGGTGGGACTCCTGCGCCTGCTAACCGGTCGACACCCTGACATGGATCAGGTTCGCTGGCCGCATGCCAGAACTGCGTACCGACCGGCTTCTCCTCCGCCCATGGCGGGAGTCCGACCTTGAGCCGTGGGCGGCGATGAATGCCGACCCCGAGGTTCGAGAACATCTGGGGGAGCTGCTGACGCGCGATCAAAGTGATGACGCGGTGGCCGTCATGCAGGCGGAGTTCGACAACCGAGGTTTTGGATGGTGGGCGCTGCAAGTACGGCGGACCGGCGAGTTCATCGGCCGTGTCGGCCTGGACGAGGTCCACAAGGACATGCCCTTCGCGGGAGTGGACATCGGTTGGCGGTTGGTCCGTTCGGCATGGGGACACGGCTACGCCACCGAGGCCGCTCTGGCCGCTCTGGCCTTCGGCTTCGAGGTCCTGGGACTGCCGGAGGTCGTTGCCTCGACGACCATCGACAACGTTCGTTCCCAGGCGGTCATGCGTCGGATCGGCATGACCCGGGACGGAGCTGACGACTTCGAGGACCCGAGCGTGCCCCCAGGCCCGCTTCGCCAGTGTGTGCTGTACCGAACCACCGCAGAGACGTACGCGGCCCACACCACGCGACCGGCGTTCCGGCCTTCACCAGCGACCGGGCCCTCGTCACGGTCCACGGCATGGCCGGCCGACGGCGGCAGGTGACTCCCGAAGTCGCGTACATCAGCTGATCGCGTGGGCGTGCGACTCCCGATCTCACGTCAAAACGACGTCGTACCTCGGGTTCTGGCTCAGGTTCTGTGGTGCCGACACGGTGGGTGACGGCTGGGAATGAGTGGGGCTGTGTGCACCATGGCCGAGGGGTTGGGCCGTGATGTTAGAGGGCGATCAGCCCTGCTGGTGTCTCCCGGAAGCCGCAGGCGTCAAAATAGAACGAACGTAGATGTTCCTCGAAGTCGACGTGGAGCCACTCGCACTTCGCGGCCCGGGCTTCTTCGGCTGCGACTGCGACAAGCCCGGCGCCAACCCCTCTCGACCGAAGATGCCGGGCAACCACCGTGTCCAAAATGAAGGCGTGTGCTCCGCCGTCCCAGACAACGTTGACGAATCCGATCAGAGCGCCGTTTTCCCACGCGCAAACCCAGCCAAGGCTGTGGCGCTCAAGCCGTGCTCGCCAGTCGGCCTGAGCGACCGGGGAGTCGAAACCGTCGGCGTGCAATCTGTTGAGGGATGCGTTATCGAATTCGCCCCGCCACTCGTACTTGATCGCCACGTACGGATCCTAGTGCCCAGGGGGTACTTGGTCCGCATCGGCTACTGAGCGAGGAGAACCCGCTTCCGGAGCAGGTGGAAGCCGGCACGGCCGAAGACCGGTGTTGATGTAGGCGCCGTAGCCCAGCACGGTGACCTCCTCGCAGACGGTGGCCGGGCCGGAGTCCCGCCAGGCCTTCGCGTCGGCGGTGTTGCCGGGTACCGGCCGGGCCGCCGCGATCACCAGCTTGGTGTCGGCGTCGATGATGACCTGCACGTTCGCCGAGAACCGGTAGGTGCGTGAGGACGCGCCGGTGGTGCGGTCGCGGACCGGTATCAGCGTGCCGTCCACGATCCACAGTCGGTCGACCGCGTCGGTGGGGCGGGTGGCCGGCTCGATCGCGAGCAGCGACCGCAGCCGCTGAATCACCCGGCAGACCGTCGCGGGTGAGACGCCGAACAGCGGCGCGAGCTGCCGCATGGTGAGGTTCGTGCGGTAGTACACGGCCACCAGCAGCACCCGGTCGGCCAGCGGCAGACACCACGGCCGGCCACCGCCGGGTCCGTTCCCGCCCCGTTCACGGACCGCCTTCACCAGCCGCTCGAACTGCCGCATCCGCAGACCCGTGAACGTCTCCACCCGCAACACCCCACGCATACAGGGAAATGCCCGCTTCACAGACTTCTGCAACACGCTTTAAAGGCTGCCCCGTAACTGCTCGTTGTCACCGGGCGGCGGCGTGCAGGTCCCGGATGTACCAGTCGAAACGTCTGCCGTCCTTGCTGTGCGTCGACTCGCCGGGCGTGAACCCTGCCCGGTGAGCGACTGAGGCAGATGCGGGATTCTCCGGCTCCACCTGGATTACCGCCTCCGCCCCGCCCTCACTCCGTACTGGGACGCCAACGGGACCGCGTGGGTAGCCAGGCCACGACCCCTCCAGGACGGATATAGACCGTAGGCCACATTCGCCTGGCCGGGCGCCAGACCTTCTCCTGCGGACCGCAAGTCGATCGTGCCCGCGAGCACCTCGTCGCACCCATCCGGATGCCGAACGCGCGGGCCCCGGCCCCCCTGGGGATCGGCGCACTCCGTTTGTGAGGACTGTCGACTCCGTCCGGGGCGGGCCCGAACCGCTCCTACCATTGGCTCCATGGGGGACCTATTCGGCGTGGGCGCGACACTGGCCGAGGGCCGGTACCGCATCGACGGACCGCTCGGCAGCGGCGGCATGGCTCAGGTCTACCGCGCCTACGACGTCAGGCTCGACCGGCCCGTCGCCGTCAAGACGATGCTGCCCGCGCTCGCGCTCGACGAGGGCTTCGTGGCCCGGTTCAGACGCGAGTCCCAGGCGATGGCCGCACTCGGACACATCCACGTCGTCACCGTGCACGACACCGGCGAGGAGCCACGCCAGGGCGGCCCGCCCATCCCCTACTTCGTCATGGAGCTGGTGGCCGGCCCCTCCCTGGCAGACCAACTGCGCACGCACGGCCCCCTGCCCGTACCCCAGGCCCTGCGCCTCGTGGACCAGCTCCTGTCCGCCCTCGAGGCCAGCCACGCGCTGGGGCTGGTCCACCGGGACATAAAGCCCGCCAACGTCCTGCTGGCGCCGGGCGGCGTCGCCAAGGTGACGGACTTCGGGATCGTCCGGGCGGTTGCCGGCACCGCGCTGACGGGCACCCATGCGGCGATCGGGACCCCTCCGTACATGGCGCCGGAGCAGCTCCGCGGCGCGCCGGACATCGATGGCCGGTGTGACCTCTACGCGGTCGGCGTCGTGCTCTTCGAGCTCCTGACGGGCCGCAGGCTCTTCGACGGCCTCGACATCTTCGCGGTCGCCGTTCAACAGCGGGAACGGCCGCTGCCGGCCCTGGCCTCCTACGGGGTCACCGGCCGACCGGCCCTCGACGCGGTCCTGGCCCGCGCCCTCGCCTTCAGCCCGCAAGACCGGTACCCGGACGCACGGGCGATGCGGGTCGCGGTGAAGGCGGCGGACATGGCTCCTCCCGGCCCTACCGCGGAACCGGTGCCCACAAGTCCCGCCTTCAGGCCTCCGCTCGCGGTGCCCAACAGGGCGGGGCAGTTCGGGCCCCCCTTCGGGCCTCCGCGCCCCGATCCGGACCGTAGGACCGTGGTCCACACGGAGCCCTGGAGATCACTGCCCCTGCGCACCCGGGTTGTCCAGGGCGGCCGACTGTCCCTGTGTGCCTTGCTGGTAATGGCGGGGATCTGGTTCTCCACGGCGGCGATGGATTCCATCAACGGGCAGGACTGGGGGCACGCGCGGTGGATGGCCGTCGCCCAAGGCCTCGCGGGACTGGCCGGAGCGGTAGGCGCGCTGCCCTTCTGGACTCGCGCGGTGCAGCCGGCCGCCACGCTCCACAAGGTGTTCTCCTGGATCCTGCTCGCGGCCGCCCTGTTGATGCTGGCGTTCGGCTGCATGATGTACGTGGCTACCAACCAGCAGGAGAACTGCGTCAAGGCCGACTACCAGGGCTGTGTATCCCTGTCGTAGTGCGTGGTGGAGAAGCTCGGGCTGCTGTAGGCCCCACACCATCGGCAACCGCTTCGGAGCCTGGGGGTACGCGGTAGGGACCTTCCACGATCGCCGACGGCGGCTACCTGGGAACCGGACTCGTCATCCCGCACCGCCACGAACGCGGCCAGACCGAACTCCTGGACCGGAGAGAAGAACACAACACGGTTCTGGCTCAGGTTGTGTGATCCGTGCACGGTGAGTGACGTTTGAACTCCCGGAGATGGCCCAGGAAGTTGCCCCAAAACGAGCAGTGGCACGACTGACTGGGCCGACAGTTCGTGGCTGTGAATGAGATCTTGTTCCGGCTGGAGGGGCTGTTGCTCCCCTCAATCGCGGATGTCGTGGTGCTGTTGGTAAGGGCTGACCCGTAAATGTTCTCCGAGTCGCCTCCATGGTGGGCTGCGGTACTGCCGGCGTGGACTGACCGGTGAGGGCGAGGTCGTGCATCCGTGCAATGCCGAGCGCGGCGTGGTGGACGCCGTCGGTTCTGGCACTTCTGTGAAGTCGAGCCGATCCTCGGTGTCCCAGGTCGACGACTCCGGTGGACCATCAGGTCAGCGGCTTGTTCCGCGGCCGGCAGGAACTGGCTCGGCGTGGGTTTGATGAGATGACGGTGAGGTGGTCGGACTTCTGCTCCGCGTCTCTCGCCCTTCCGGCGGAGGAGGATCGTCCGCTGAGCTGATCCGGCTCGTGAGCTGCCGGGCCAGAGTGAAGGCATGACAACCCCCATGGCGCACATCATCAGCAGAACAGCCACAGAACGGCCCGTTCCCCGGTGGGCTGTCGGCGCAGCGCATGCGATGCCTCTGGTCGCACTGCCGGTGTGCCTGTGGCGTCTGCCGATCGCCTTCGGCTACGGCATGGGCGGGGAGGTGCTGCCCTCTTCACCGTGGAACATTCCCTACGTCGTCGGGCTCAGCGTCCTGTCCGAGGCGTTCGCCCTGCTCAGTCTCGGGCTGGTCCGCCGTTGGGGTGAGGTCGTGCCCACCTGGGTTCCCAAGCTGGGCGGCAGACGAATACCGCCCTTCGCGGTGATCCTCCCCGCGACGATCGCCGGCCTGTTGTTCACCGCCTTGATGGTCCACTGGGCGTTCGGGGCCTTCCGCATCAACGGCGCCGACGGCTTCCCGTACGCCGAGGGCTGGGACGTGCTGGCGATGACGGTCAGTGGCCTGTTCACCTTGTGGGGTCCCCTGCTGCTCGCATTGACGTTCGCGTATCACCGCCGCCGCCGCTCTCGCTGACCCGGCGGTCTTGCCGCCACCGTCTCACTTCCCGCCGTCGTCGCCCGCCGCGGTGCCGGCTGTGGACCGCTGTGACCCGGACCGAGGGTGATCGTTACTCAGCGAGTTGAGCCGGACCGGGCACGCTGGTGGCTCGTGGGGAAGAGGGTGTCGCATGGCGACGTTATGTCGGCCTGCCGTGTCAGTTCCGGAGTACGTCATCACCATGGAGGAGACACTCGAGCTCGCGCGCTCGCGCCATGCCGACCACCCCCGACTGAGCCTCTCGCTGCGCCTGATCGAGAACACCGGGGTACGGACCCGCCACCTGGTGCAACCGGTCGAGGAGACGCTCGCGCACCCGGGCTTCGAAGAGCGCAACCGGCTCTACGCGGCAGAGGCCAAGGCCCGCGTGCCCCTGGTCGTCCGGCGAGCCCTTGAGGACGCGGGGGTGCGTGCCGCCGACATCGACCTGATCGTCTACGTGTCCTGCACCGGGTTCATGATGCCCTCGCTCACCGCCTGGCTCATCAACTCGATGGGATTTCCCTCCACCACCCGGCAGTTGCCGATCGCCCAGCTGGGATGCGCGGCCGGCGGTGCCGCGATCAACCGGGCGCACGACTTCTGCACGGCCTACCCGGAGGCGAACGCGCTGATCGTGGCCTGTGAGTTCTGCTCCCTGTGCTACCAGCCCACCGACATCGGCATCGGATCGCTGCTGTCCAACGGCCTGTTCGGCGACGGTGTGGCCGCCGCGGTGGTCCGCGGGACGGGCGGAACCGGCATCCACCTGGAGCGGAACGGCTCGTACCTGATCCCGGGCACCGAGGACTGGATCGCGTACGACGTACGCGCCACCGGCTTCCACTTCCTGCTCGACAAGCGGGTGCCCGGCACCATGGAGCCGCTCGCCCCCGCGCTGCGCGCCCTCGCCGACGGACACGGCTGGGACGCGTCCGCCCTCGACTTCTACATCGTGCACGCCGGGGGGCCGCGGATCCTCGACGACCTCAGCAAGTTCCTCGGCGTACCCCCGGACGCCTTCCGCTTCAGCCGGGCCACGCTCACCGAGTACGGAAACGTGGCGAGCGTCGTCGTACTGGACGCGCTGCGCCGGCTGTTCGACGAGGGCGGCGCCGCCGACCGGGCGCGCGGCCTGCTGGCCGGATTCGGGCCGGGCATCACCGCCGAGATGACACTGGGTCGCTGGAGCCGTACGCCGTGACCCTTCCCGAAGCGGACACCACTACCACATCCGCCACATCCGCCACATCCCCCACGGTCCCGCGGCCACCTGGCGGCCTGATCGTGCCGCCCGGCGGTGGCCGCACGCTGCGCACCGCCGCCCAGCAGGTGACCTTCAAGGTGACCGGCGAACAGTCGCGCAGCGCGTCGAGCTTCGAGGTCGTCGTCCCGCCCGGCTTCGACGTCGGCGCGCACGTCCACACCCGCAGCGAGGAGCTCTTCTACGTACTCGAAGGGGAACTCGACGTCCTCGCCTTCGAGCCGCGCGTGCGGACTCCCGACGGCTGGCGCGGGTGGCGGTCCGCCCGGGGGGACCGCGTGGTCCGCGCCACACCCGGCACGGTCATCGTGGTCCCGCCGGGCTGCCCGCACGCGTTCGCCAATCGCACCGAAGCCCCGGCGAGGATGTTCTTCCAGTCGTCCCCGCCGCCGGACCACGAGCGGTATTTCGAGGAGCTCATGGACATCCTGTCCGCCGAAGGACCCACCGACCACACCGCCATCGCGGCCCTGCGCCGCCGCTACGACATCGAGCAGCTCACCCCGCTGCGCCACGACCGGCCGGCGAGGAGCCAGTGATGAGGGACACCGCTCCACCCGTGTACGAGGCCGTCGACCTGGCGGCGCTGGACTTCGACCCGTTCCTCCGCGAGGCACTGCGGGAAGCGCCGGTCGTCCGGGTCCGGCTGCTGCACGGGACTCCTGGTGAGTGCTGGCTGGCGACGCGGCACGACGTGGTCCGGTTCGTCACCTCCGATCCCCGGTTCAGCCGGGACATCGTCGGCCGGCCGCTGCCGAGCATGAACAGATACCTCGTGCCGCTGGACCGGGCGGTCAGCTTCGTGGATCCCCCCGACCACAGCCGTGTCCGTTCCGTGGTCTCCTCGGCGTTCAACCGCTCGGGCATGGCGGCGCTGCGTCCACGCGCACAGGCTGTCCTCGACGACCTGATCGACCGCATGGTGGCGTCGGGGCCGCCCGCGGACCTCGTACGGCAGGTGACCTCGCCGTTCCCGCTGCACGTCATCGGAGCGGTGCTGGGCGTGCCGGAGGCCGACCGGCCGCGGCTGCGCGTCTGGGCGGACACCGTGCTGACGAGGGCGACGGACGAGGCGGGCGTCGATCGGGCCCGTCAGGCCAAGGAGGACGCCCGCGCCCTGTTCCGCGAGCTGGCCCGGGAGCGCCTGGCCCGGCCGCAGGCCGATCTCACGAGCACCTTGGCAGCCGCGGTCGCGAGTGGCCGGATCGAGGAAGAGGAAATGCTCGCCCTGGCGGTGCTGATGGGGGTGAACGGCTGGCACGCCGTCCGCAATCACACCTCGAACATGATGTACGTACTCCTGACCGACGACAGCCTGATGAGCCGGCTGCGGTCGGACCCGCGAGCCGTGCCGGCGGCCGTGGAGGAACTGCTGCGCTGGATTCCGCACAAGCACGGCGTGGGACAGCCACGCGTCGCCACCGAGGACGTCGAGGTGGGCGGGGTCAAGATCCGCCGGGGCGAGGCCGTGTACGTCTCGTACGTGGCGGCCAACTGGGACGAGTCGTGCTACCCCGAGCCGGGCCGCATCGACATCGACCGCCAGGGCCGGCCCCACCTGGCCTTCGGCTACGGTCCCCACCACTGCGTGGCACCGTTGCTGGCCCGGCTGGAGGCGGAGCTGCTCCTGACCACGCTGGTCGAGCGGCTGCCGGACCTGCGACTGGCCGTCGATCCCGGCGAGGTGGTCTGGCAGAAGGACGTGCTCATCCGCGGGCCGGTGGGACTGCCGGTGACCTGGTAGGCCCAACGGGGCGGAGCCGGGTGGGGGTCAGCCTGCCTGTGGAACCGTCGGAGGTCACCCGTAGGGTCGGCGCGCCGCATTTCGTTCACGAAGAGCCCGGCGGCCCGTACACACCGGCCAGCTCAACCGCCAGACGTGCGAGCCGCTCCCTTGCCTCCGGCGGGTCCAGCACCTCGATGCGTGCCCCAAGGCCGGCCAGCTGTGTCGCGACGACCTCCGGCGTCGGCCCGTCGACCCGTATCTCCGTCCACCCGTCAGGGAGCATCGGACCGACGTGCAGGCGCCCGTCGAACAGCCGCTCCAGGATCGCCATGGCACCCGGCTCGACCCGGGCCCGAACCGTCGCCGCGTACAGCCGCTCCTCCAAACGTTCGGCGAACGAACGCCAGACCGTGGGAAGGTCGAAGCCGTGCGGCCGTACGACGGGCTCGCCGGTTGCCTCGACCGAGGTGACCCGGCTGAGCCGGAAGGTCCGCAAGCCCCGCTCCGTCTCGGCGACGAGGTAGTCGCGCCCCGCTTTGGCCACGAGACCCAGCGGATGGACGGTTCGCACGCCGACGGGCTTGCCGGGTCCGGCGTACCCCAGCCGCACCTGGATGCCGTCCACCACGGCCCGCCGGAGCGCGTCGAGGTGCGGCCCGGGGGCCGTGACGTCGGCGCGCGACCAGTCCGTGCCGTCGGTGTGGCCGGCCCGCGACGCGGCCTCGGCTCCCGATCGCAGGGGTGCGGGCAGCGCACGTACCAACTTGCGCAGTGCCGTACGGAGTTCGGGCGTGGTGGACGAAGGGCCCGCGAGCAGGAACAGCGCCCGGATCTCCTCGGCGTTCAGCCCGGTGAGGTCCGTACGGGCGCCGCCGACCAGCGACCAGCCGCCGCCGCGGCCACGCTGCGAGTAGACGGGGATGCCCGCGGTGGACAGGGCCTCCAGGTCGCGGCGTGCGGTCCGCGGCGACACTTCGAGTTCGGCGGCGACCTCGGCCACGGTCACACGGGTGCGTGTTTGGAGGAACAGCAGGGTCGCCACGAGACGATCGGCTCTCATGCCGACCATTCTCTTCCGGAAAGTGGCCAGGAGGTGACCTGTTCAGCTTTCAGGATGAGCTCATGACGCACACCGAGAACACCCCACGGTCCACTGTCACCCCCGACGCCACCGACGACCCTCGCCAGGGCCTGCTGAAGGCCATCGCGCTGGCCGGACGTACCGTCGCCGCGGTCCGGCCCGAGCAGTTCGACGGGCCCACGCCCTGCACCGAATTCACCGTCCGGCGGCTGGCCGGGCACCTCGTCGCGGTCCTGCGCCGGATCGCCCTCGCCGGGCGCGGCGGCGACGTGATGAGTCTCCCCACGGTCGCCGACGACCTCGCGGACACCGAATGGCAGGAGGCGTGGGACGCCGCGGTGCGTGACGTCGAGGCGGCGTGGGCGGATCCCGCGATCCTGGGCCGGACGCTGACACTGCCGTTCGGCAGCCTCCCGGGTGCGGCCGCCGCAGCCGTCTGGACCTCGGAATTCACCGTGCACACCTGGGACATGGCCACCGCGACCGGCCAACTCCCGGACTGGGACCCCGAGCTCGTGGCGATCTCGTACGCGGCCATGAGGCGCGGGCTGCCCACCGGGCCGCGTGACGGTGCGCCGTTCGGGGCAGCGGTGGACGTCGACGCGGACGCGCCGGCCATCGACCGCCTCGTGGCCTGGTGCGGACGCAAGCCGTAATCAGCATCCGAATCGGGGAGGGCGGCCCCATGGCAGGGTCGCCCTCCCCGCACGTTCGGGCAGGGCCGGGCGGGTCCTGGCTCAGCGCCAGGTCTGGTGACGGTTGTAGTAGCACTGGATCGTCCGCAGCCCGTACTGGCTGTCGTCCAGGCACTCGCCCGTGGCCTGGCTCTGGAAGGTCACCTGGTCACCGCTCTTGTGCGCGAACCAGCTCTGCTCGCGCGACGAGTCGCATGCCCGGGTGGCGAGTGTGACGCCGTCGTCGTAGAGGCACTCGTTGGTCGCGAGGTTCCGGAGCTGACGCGTGCCGTCGTTCCAGACGTGCACGTTCCACTTCTGGTAGACCCCGCCGTTGCAGCCGTAGCCGCGCAGGCCGTACTGCTGACTGTCGTCGAGGCAGGATCCGGTGGCCATGTTCGCGAACGTCTGGACCACGTCGGTCGCGCGCAGGACACCGGCGTCGGTGCCCGTCGTACGCAGGGCACCGGCGGTCGTGGCCGTATCGGCGTGTGCGGCCGGCCGGGTGACCGGTTGCGCCGACACCGTCGTGGTGCCGGCGGCAAGGAATCCGGCCGCGGCCAGAAGCGCGAGGATCCCCTTGTGGAAGGCATGCGGACGCATCTCTCTTCTCCTCTCGTCATGCCACCGCGAGCGACTCCGGCGGCCCTTCGTCAAACGGCTCTGCGGCACGCCGGTCGACTCGTGGCGTGGCCGGTTGACGCGGGCTCACCGTAGGTCGGGGATCGGTGGCGAGGCCAAGCTTTCGATCCCCGTCGAAAGCATCGGAACGAGCGGCGTGGAATGTGTCCTGGAGGCCGTCCGGGGGCGGTCGGTCACAGGGGGCGCGCGCCCGGCTCCAGCAAGGCCATGCCCATCGACGTCACGGTGTGGAGGACCGCCTTGCCCTCGCGTCGAGTGGTGACCAGGCCGGCGTTGCGGAGCACGGAGGTGTGGTGGCTCACGGTCGCCGGCGAGATGCTGAGCCGACGTGCCAGATCCGTGGTGCCACGACCGACCGCCACCGCCTCCAGGATCGCGGCGCGTGTACGTCCCAGCAGGTCCTCCAGCGCCTGACCGGTGGACGCGCCGCCGCCCTCCCACAGCGTGCTGCCCACCAGGGCGTCGGTGACGGTCGGGACGGCGAGGACGGGTGCCTCGGCCGGGTCCAGCGTGGGCTGCATCAGCTCGGCCCGCCCGGCGGAGAACATCGTGGGGGCGATGACGAGACCGCGTCCGTTCAGATGGACGTCCGCCTCGTGCGGATGCTCCAGTTCGAGGACCGGCGGCCGCCAGCGGAGCATCGGGCCGCACAGGATCTTCAGCAGCCGCTCGACCCCGCCTTCGGCCATCGCGTTCGCATACGCGGCGCGGACCTCGGCCAGATGCGTGCGCACCCTGACCCAGTACGGGGCGACGGTCACGCCGTGGCATGCCCGTAAGGCCGCGGTGACCTGGAGCCATGCTTCACGGTCGCCGTCCACCAGGTCGCGGGCCCAGACGCGGTGCGTGGGGTGGAAGCGGATGTTCTCGAACTCGAGGCGGAGCAGATTCCGGGGAGCGCCGAGCAGCCGGTCCACCGCCTCCTCGATGCACGCCGAGTCGCCCGCCAGGCTCCTCACGTCGACATCGGGCCCCAGGGACGGCAGCAGCGCGAGGAGGGGACGTGCCCGTTCGTCCAGGCGGCCCCGTACCGAAACCTGCCAGCGCCGGAAACCGAGGTCGATCTCAGGGGCATGCAGCAGCTTCACGCTGTCGAACGTCTCGGCCGCCGCACCGATCGTCCCGGCCAGTCGGATTCGCATCAGGTCCTGGCCCGTGAAGTGGATCCGTTTCACCGAACATTCCGTCCCCGCGTTCCCGTTCGCACACATCAGTCTCGCGCGCGGACCGGTGGCCGTACAACGGCCAATCAGGCCAGACGCCCCCGCGACCCGAAGCCCCCTACTCCGTCGGCCGTGGCTTGCGCGACACAGCCGCGTCGAAGGCCAGTCGGCTCGCTCCCTCGCCCCGGCCCACACGGACCCGTCTGGTCGTCCAGCGCTCGTATCCGCCGTCCGCCCGGCGGGTCACGCTCGGTTGCCTGCGGACGGCGATGCCCTCACGGGGGATCTCCGCGTCCTTCAGGGCCTTGGTGTCGGGCCGGTTGAGGAGGCGGCCGAGCGGGGCCACGTCGGTGCCGTCCGGGCCGATCGTCCTGCCCTGGACGAGTTCGATCTCGCGGTACTCCGTCGACCGGGGCAGGTACGGGATCCACCGCGCCGGAACGCCGGTCTCCAGGCGGTAGTCGAGGGCCGCCCGCGGGACCGGCCCCTCGGTGGGCGGCAGCGGGTCGTCACGCTCACGGGAGCGGTCCCGCCCGGCACCGCTGGGGCCCTGCACCGAGCGTTCGACGGCCCAGACCAGGTTGGCCATCTCGTCGCGCAGGTACAGGACCTCCTCCACCGGCGGGCCGTCCTCCACGGCCACCGCGCCCGGCGGGACGAGCAGCCCCCGCGCGGTGGTTCCGGCGGCCGTGCTGAGGGTGAACACACGCCAGCGGCCGTCAGGGCTCACCTCGTCCGTCGGGCGTACGACGAAGTGCTCGCCGAAGGTGGTGGTGTACAGCACCGACTCGACGGTGGTCAGTGAACCGAACGGTACGTCGACCGGGACCACCAGCCAGTCGTTGCCGTAGGTCAGGGCGTACTCGGCGACGAGCAGCCGGGCGAGGTCCCACGGTTCGGACTCGATCACGCCGAGATCGACCTCGGCGTCCTCCATCTCCCAGAGACGGTCGGCGGGCATGCCGGGATAGCGCAGTGGGCCGGCCAGCAGCGTGTGGACCTCGCGCTTCTCGGGGTCCGCGGCGGGTCCTCCGGCCGGTTCTGACAGCGTCGCGCCGGCCGGCGCCCGGTCGAACGTGTACCAGTCGATGTCCCCGCCGTGGTGTGCCGGCGCGTCGAGGACCGTCGTACCCGCGCCGACGCGGAAGCGGTGCTCCAGCCGCTCGCCCACCCAGGCGTCCGCGCCGCCGGGCCGGGGCGAGACCTCACCGCGGTACCAGACCATCCATGGCCCGACGACGGCGAGCAGCCGGCCCTCTTCGGTGGTGTCGGCGGGCGCCAGCCATGCCGGAATGCCGTCGGCGTCCTCGAACTCCTGGCAGATGAGCTCCCCGTCGGCCATGTGTCGGCCGACGAGGAGCCGTGTGAGGCGGGCCCACTGGGCGTCCAGCCGCGCATGGGGATCGCTCGTGCCGAGGTCGAGGGGACAGTGGTCCGCGAAGTCCTCGCGGAACCTGCCGAGTCCGGCGTCGTCGAGGGCCGCGAGCAGCGCGGCGGCCGCCTCGGCACGGGGGCGCAGCCCGGGTGCGACGGCCGTCACGGGCTCGCTCTCCACGAGAGGTTCGAGAAGGTCCCGCCGTCCGCGGTTGAAGGGCTGCCCGTCCTTCTCCTCCCCGGGGGCCCAGCGGTCGACGAGAGTGGTGCGGGTGGCGACGCGGACGGTGAGCGGTGTGCCCGCGTCCTCGCCCGCGAACTCGCCCAGCTGCCACTGCCGGGCGAGGAGCCACAGCGGGTCGTGGACCCTGGCCTCGGTGCCGGGCCGGGGGTCGCCGGACGTGCTCTGTGGTTCGAGGCGCGTCCACGTCGGCGGTCGGGCCAGGGCGAACGCCTCGTTCGCGGTGTACTTCTTCTTGGAGATGTGGTCGATGGCCATGGTCACTGATCCACCTGGAGGAAGTCGACGATGTTCTTCCCGCTGTCCGCGACCTGCAGCTTTCCCCAGTCGATGACCGGTTCGCCCTGGAGCGACCAGTCGCGGAAGTACAGCGCGGGCAGGTACCGGCCCGCGAAGGGCAGTTGCTGGAGCGAGACGGCCCGCATGCGTGCCAGCGCGAGTGCCTCGTCGAGGACGTGGGCCAGCCGGTCACCGTCCCAGTCGGCTCCGTCGGAGCTGAGCGCCAGGATGATCGCCTGCGGCGGTCGGGCACCCGGCGCGTTCGCGTGCAGGGCGACGCCCGTCGTCGTCACGTCCACGAGTTCGGACTTCTTCTCGGGATCCGCGGCGGACCCCCGCCGCAGTCGGCGGGGCAGGACCTCGGTCCACTCGTCGAGGACGACGCCCGCCACCGCACCGCTCAGATCCGGCTCGGGATCGGTCGTACCGCCGCGGGCGACCTCGGCGACCATGCTCGTCAGCGGGTCCATCGGCGGATCGTGGCCGGCGAAGGGCAGGCCGACCCATGAGGGGTACGCCTGTACGGGGGCCTGGACGACGCGCAGCCGTGGCCGGCGCCCGAACGCCTCGCGGACCAGGACCGATTCGCCGTACGCTGCCGTACCGGCGCGCAGGGCGCCCGCACGGGCGAGCCAGGGGCGGATCTCCGCGCCCGGTTCCGCCCGGACACCGGTCGGCCCCACGGCTCCGGCCCACAGGTCGGCTTCGCCGGGGGGCGGTGGCAGGAGCAGCGGCACGGCCACGAACTCGCCTCCGAAGACGGCGGCCAGCGTCTGGCATGCCAGCTCCACCCGGGTGCGTACCGGAGTGTCCTCGGCGATGCGCGCCAGGAGGGCCTCGGCGGCCAGGACACGTGAACGGGCTTCGGCGACGAGGACGTCGTCGGCGGTGCCGGCCGGGCCGCGCACACCGAAGCGTGCGAGGACGGCGGGCGGCTCCTGTCGCACCGCCGCGGCCCTCAGCGCGTTCGTCGCCCACCTGGCGCGTGTGCGCAGCTCCTCGACGTCGGGTACGCGGCCCTTCGCGCCCTCCTGTACGGGGCGTCCCACGTCGGCGACCTCCAGCGGCCGCCCGGCGATCAGCGTCGACCGCAGCATCCCGGCGAGCTCCCACGTGGGGGCGAGCGGCGTGAAGTCGTCGCCGAGGTCGCCCAGTCCGGCGGACGGGTCCCCCAGCCGTGCGACGAGCGTGCTCGACGCGACGGTGTCCCCGTCCGCGTCGTACAGCACGTCGAGTGCCGAGAGACCGGCATGGGCCAGGGTGACCGCCCGGCCGGCCGCGACCGTGACGGCGGAGGGGTCCCCGAGCGCGCCCTGCGCCCACGCTTCCAGCCGGGGCTCCGCGAGGGCGCGGGGGCTCGTCCGGTCCCAGCCGGACACCGGCGCCGGAGGCGGCTCCGGTACGAGCACGGCGACGCGGTGCTGGATCGGTACGCCACCGCGCGGGGTGCGGATCACCTCCGGCTCCGGTGGGACCGCCTCCCCTGCGCCGAGGACGTCTAGGGCGGCGGCCGCCCGCGCGGGGTTGCCGGACACGAGCTGGAAGACCGACTCGGCGAGGAGCAGATCGGCCGCCGCGTCGTGGGTCCGCTCCAGCTCCTGGATCGCGGCGATGACCGCGTCGGCCTCGTCCGGCGTCGCCTCCTCCCACTCCCCCTCGCCGATGTAGAGGGCGTCGGTGGGGCCCTCCCGGAGCTTCTCCCGCACGGTGTCGGCGGGGACCGCCAGGAGCCGCAGTCCGTCGACGACGTCCGAGGACGCCAGGCCTTCCTGGACCGCGGTGCCGGGCTCGGTCAGCTTCCCGGCGCGCAGCGGCGCGAGCGCGCGAAGGACGTGGACGAAACGGTCGAGCTGGAGCTTGTCGCCGGACCGCTCGTGCAGGCGGCGTTCCAGGCGGTAGCCGAGCAGGGCGCCGAGCGCCTGGCCGTTGCGCATCCCTTCGAGCAGGTCCATGGCGTCGCGTACCCGGGTGCTCGACAGATCGATGTCCAGCGCCTCGGTGTCGGGGGCGCCGCGTCGGTGGGTGAGGCGGCCGCTGCGCAGCACGCCGGCCGCCGTCGCCTGCATGAGTCCGGGGGCGTGCAGAAACCCGCCGTCCCCGGGGTCGTGGAGAGCCTGGTGGTCGTCGACCGTACCGGCGGCGGAGGGGGTCTTGAGGTCGATGTCCTCCACCCAGCCGTACGCGCCGATGTAGACGCCTCGCGGCTCGGCGGCCCGGACATCGCCGAGCCGTCGCGTCGCGGCGGCGGTGATCCAGGCGTCCAGCCGGTGCGAGCAGCAGTCCAGTGTCTCGGCGAGCAGGAGACGGCGTTCGTCGAGGGAGTCGATGCCGGCGATCGCCTCCAGGGCGGCGTCGAACCTCGTCTCCCACCGCACGTACTGGAAGATCTCCCCGACGAGCCGCAGCCCCGTCGCGCCGGACAGCAGGGAGACCTGGGGTTCCTCGCCGGCGAGCCGCTGCAGCGTGGTGCGCGGTGCGAGTGCCGGGATCGGGTTCCGGTCGGCGACGAGACGCGGGTCCAGACGCCCGACCCGTTCGGCGAGGTGCTCGGCGGCTGCCTCGATGAGCGAGTTCGAGCCGTCGCCCCGCTCCAGTACGGTCTGCAGGGCCGCGGTGACGAGTTGACGGTTGAAATCGACCTCGTCGGCGCCGAGGATGTCGTGGAAGATCCCGAGCTGCTCCACCGCCGGGACCGTCCTGGCGCGTGCCTCCCGCGTCGTCTCGGCGGCGTGCGCAAGCAGCACCTGCAGGAGGCTCACGGGCGTCCCGGTGGGATCGGGAGTCAGCAGTGACCGGATGAAATCGGGATCGGTGCTGTCGACGAGCGGCAGAGCGAGAGTGCGTGTCTTCGTGCCGAGCAGGTCGTGGTCGTCGAGCGCCTCGTCGGGGACTCCGGCGAGCAGCAGCAGGGTGCGGGTGACCTGTTGGCCGCCTGCCGTGTCGCCGAGATCGGGCAGGGTCATCGCCAGCGCCGTCTGCAGGAACTGGTCGGGTGACAGCGCGGTACGGACCCGGAGCCCGCGCAGCACCGCGTCGGTGCCGAGAATCGTCGGCAGCGCCTCGTCGAGCTTCCGGTTCATCACGGTCGCGACGCCGGGCACGGCCTTCTCCCACATCCAGCGGACCTGCTGGTCGAGGAACGGGACGAGCCGGTTCTCGACGAAGCCCCCGTCGTTCGGCTGCCACGCGGCGTCGGTCGCCACGACCGGCAGCAGCCCGTACGGCTGGCGTCCCAGGCGCAGTGCGGGGAGCGGGCCGCGCCCGCGCACATGGTCCACCCAGTGGTCGCGCACGGCGTCGAGCGCGCGGTTGTCCAGCCGTCGGTCCCCGTTGGCCCGTCCTGCGGGCGTGAGGTGCTCGATGGCGTCGCCCCATGTCGTCGTCCACAGCGCGGTGTTGAACGCCGCCGCGTTCGTCTGCTCGGTGGCGTCGCCGTGGCGCAGCGCCGCTGTCAGGGCGGGGCTGATGCCGAGCGCCTCGGCGGTGACCGCCGCGTTGGTTCCCTCGCCGGGCGTCGCCGGAGGGGCGAGGCCGGGAGGGCCGGGCGGTGTGAGCCGGCTCCACGAGGTCCGCGCCGACTCGGTGTTGTTCGTGGGCGTGCCGAGGGGGAGGAACTCCGCTCCGTCGGTGAAACGGTGCGAGCGCAGGAGCCTCTCCATCCGGGCCGCGCCCGACGCTCCGTCGAGCGCGGCCCGGACTCCGTACACCAGGAGCCGGCGTACCGGGCGTCCGGCGAGCGGCAGTTTCACCGTGATGGCCATGCCGAGGCGTACGGCCTCGTCGTAGTCCACGAGCCAACGCAGCGACTCGTCGATGGGCGGCAGGTCCTCGCCGTCGATGCGCAGGACGGAGAGTTCGTCGCGGGAGCCGAGGCCGACCGGCAGCTCGTCGGGGATGATGTTGCCGTGCGCGGTGCGCGGCGGAGCTCCGTCCTGTTCGACCCGGACGTGGAAGCGGTCGGGCAGGGTACGGGTGATCGGCGGACGCTCGGTGCGCGGCCCGGTCTCGGGGAAGGCCGGCAGCCCGTCGGGCCGGTCGGCGAGGTTCGCGGGCCGGAGCGCTTCGGCGACCCAGGGCGCCCGCCGCGGACCGGTCGCGGCGACGAGCGTCCGCCACGGCGCGTCGGGGTCTTCACCCGCCCACAGAGCCATCCAGTACGCGATGCCCGCCGCGCGTTCCGGCGGCGACAGGCCCTCGTCGAGGCTCTCCGTGTGAAGCGCGTCGTGGAAGACGCGGACCCTCAGCCGGGTGCCGTCGGCGGTGGACCGGGTCTCCACGCGGACCGGGAGCAGGAGGAGCGGAAGGTCCGCCTCCAGTGCGAGACTCCGGCCCAGAAGGCTGTCGAGATCGCCGAGCACGCCCTCGTCGAGGTCCCGCAGCGCACGTGCCCCTTCCACGCGCCGTGCGACGAGATCGCGGACACGCGCCACGGCGGACGCGAGCGCGTCGCGGTCTCCCGAGGCCCGCAGGCCGGCGAGCCGCTCGCGTGCGGCTGCCAGCTCGGCGGTGTCGGCGGTCAGCCGGGCAGCGATCCGCTCCCGGCCGCGGGTGGCGTCCGCGAGGACGGAGCGCGTGCGTCGGAGGTCCGTCATGGCGGCATCGTGTCCTTCACCATGGTCTTCGCGAGAAACGCCGCGCGGGCGGGCAGCTGGAACAGCAGATACGCGATCTGGGCGCTCGACTTCCCCCAGCTGGAGCCGTCGTACACGATGTCGGTGTCCGCGGTCGCGTCGAGGAATTCGTCCACGGCCACGCCGAAGTCCGACCAGACGAGGTTGTCGCGCGTCCTCGACACCTGGCGCGACGGATCGAGCCCGAAGCGCGGTTCGGCCGGGTTCTCGGAGAGCGTGAACCACCACGTCCTGCCCGGGGCCTCGATCTGCTTCGTGTCCAGCGCGAAGCCCACGAGCAGCGTGTTGGGCGGCAGATGGGCGTGGAAGAGCGTCGGGACGGGCGAATGCGCCGCGAACACCGGAATCCCGTTGGCACAGTCCACTTCGAACGCGGCGTGCGCGACGACGCCCGGATACCTGCGTACGAGGTCCCCACGGACCAGGAACACGAGCTTGCCGTCCAGATCCTCCTGGACATGGCTGCCGAGGGGGCCCGTCGTCCACGGCTGCTCGTGCAGGTCGGCGACCAGCTCGGGTCCGCCCGTCCAGAACGAGGAGAAGTAGGTACCGCGCTGGTCGGTCGGGAACTCCCGCCACAGCAGCTCACGGGCCATCTCGTGGTTGAGCCCGACGAGGTACGCCTCGATGAACCGGTTGTCGGTCACGAGGAGGGTCGTCATGTCGGGGCGGGGGATCAGCCCGAGGCCGGGCACCATCCACTCCGGGTCGAAGCGGTGCAGCGGCTCGTACATGGGATGCGGGAACCGCGGATGCGCCATGACGGGCTCGATCGGGACATCGTCGAACCAGCTCCCGGGAAGCCATCCGGGAATCCGTCCGCTGCCCCACCTCAGTCGGCCGTCGACGCGCGCGGGCACGGTGATGGCCGGGTCCAGCTTGCGGACGAGCCCGAGCGCCGGAGTGTCGATCCGGTCACGCGACGGAATGAGGACCGGATCATGGATCACCGCGCTGTCGCCGATGACGGCGAGCGCGTCGGCCACGGCGCGGCGGTCCAGCGTCAGATTGCGCCGGACGACGTCACCCATGAGCGCGGCGCCGCGCTCGAACCCTTCGAGGGGGACTCCTTCCACGTCCCCCAACGTGCGGCGGACGTAGGCCTTCAGCCCCGCGATGGTGACGAAGGCGTCACCGGTCCCGTCCGGCGCACCCCCCACGCTCTCCATGCCCAGCCGCGCGGCGTCCCTCGCCGGGAGCCGCAGGCGCCCCACACCGGCCCCCTCGGCGGCCGCGACGATCTCCCGCAGATGAACGGCGTGGACCCCGCCGTTGATCGCGACGTCACGGTCGGCAGCCATCTCCTGGGCCGTCGGCGCCCCGCGTACCAGTCGCACCGCGATCGACGTCAGGACGCTGTGGCGGACGTCCAGCTCACCCCCCGGGATCTGCGCCAGCTCGTCGGGGACGAGACGATCCGAGGGCGCCGGGCCGGCGAGGGTCTCGCGCCACTGTTCGAGGAGCGTCTCGGCGAGCATGGGGCCGGGGCCGGAGCCGGAGCCGGAGCCGGAGCCGACGACGGCGGCCGCGAGGTCGTCGGTCAGCAGGCCGGCCGCGAGGAGGCTCACGCCGGTGATGCCGTCGGGCGGGGCGTAGGTCGCCACCCAGTCACGGGTGAGGCGATCGGCGGGGACGGTCAGCCTGTCCACGGCGGCGCGGCGACGGGCCCGGTCCTTCACGGACGCCCGGACGATCGGACCGCGGACCCGCGCGAGGCGACGGAACGCCCCGGTCGTCACCGCGTGGGGCAGGCTCGAAGCGCCGAGGGACGCCTCCACGCTGCGCTGCGGGGCGTCCAGGACCTTGCTGTGCACGCGCTCGGTGACGGAGAGGACCGCGGCGTCGGTGAACCGTGCGAGGTGGCGCCGGTGCAGGGACCGGCTGACGTACCGGGCGAACTGCGCCATGCGCAGGGCCCGGTTCGCCGCGTCGATGCCGGTCACCTGGTTCCACGCGGCGGCCATCAGGTCCTCCTGCTCGGCCTGGACGACGCGGGTGCCGAGGCCGGCGACGATGCGGTCGCGCGGATCGCAGTTGAGTTCGCGGAACCACTCCGGCTGGGCGGAGAGCGCGGGTTCCTCCGTCTCCACACGGGCCTGGCGCGCGTGCGAGGCGCCGTAGAGCGGCGGACCCACCCGAGGCGGTTGCGGATCCTCTTCGTCCGCCTGCCGTTCCGTCCGGTTCAGCCGCTCCACGAGGGAAGCGGTCACCGCGGGCTCCCACGACTGCTTCTCCGGGGCGGGCCACTTGTCCGCGGACGCCGGATCCGGCGGCTGCGGGGACACCACGGGGCCGTTGACCACCATCTCCGCGCCCTGGGCGTCGGCTGTGAGGGCCGTCCCGGACCACGGGTGGGTCGTGTCGACGCGTCGCCGGCCGACGCCGGGCGGCGCGACGGCGGGCCGCAGCTTGCGGGCCAGGCTCTCGAAGTTCCCCTCGGCGCCGGTCGCGAACTCCCACGTGTAGTACACCGGGAGGGTCACCATGTCGTACGGATCACCCTGCGCGCTCCACGAGGGCGCGAGCGTGGTGACGGGCGTGATGCCGAGGGCGGCCTGCGCACCGCACAGGAACGTCGGCACGAGGCAGGCGACGTAGGCGGTGTGATCGTCCAGCCTGCGAGGACAGACGACCCGGCTGAGGTTGTACGCGGCGTTGTCGGCGCCGAGCCGCTCCACGAGCGTGGGCCGCGTCTCCGCGTCCGGTCCCTTGGCGCCCATGACCTGCGCGTGGGCCCAGGCCCACGCGTCGTCGAGCGGCTGCAGCTGGTCCCGCCGGATCCGCGCGGTCGCGACGCCGCCACGGCGTTCGCCCCATTCGAGGGCGCGTCGCCTCGCGACGACGAGCGAGATCCACGGCACCAGCCGCCCCTGGGCATCAGGCCCCGCGGGGGTGAACAGCCACGGCAGGTCGGGACGGTCGAACTCGACATGGGCGAGATCGTCGACCTCGGCGTTGCCGGCTCCCGGCGCGGGGAACGCCCGGATGATCTGGCGCGGATCGAGCTCGACGACGTCGGCGGGGCCGTGGACACGGACCGGCATCTCGGCGTCGAGCGCCGGCCCGCGGTCGTCCTTCACCGGCACGCGCAGGTCGATCGTCGCCCGAGCGGGCAGCGACCAGGCGAAGGGGGTCGTGAGCGCGGCCGCGATGCCGGTGCGCGCGTGCGGCAGGAAGACGTACCGGTCGAGGACCGCGTCCTCGGGCTTCAGGGGCGGGTGCGGCGACGCGAGCGCGTCCGCGGCCATGAAGACGCCGGCGGCGAGGGCGTGTGACTGCAGGCTCCCGGCCATCTACCCCACCCCCGGTCGGGCGAGCTGTGCGTCCTCGCCGAGCGGCAGCTCCGCCGCGTGCGTGTACGTCGCCCAGGCGTCCGGGTCCGCGGCGGTGAGGGTCGTCCTCGACACGACCCTGACCTCACCGGGGTCGGCCAGCCGGATCGGGTCGGGGGCGGTGGCATAGCGCGTGGTCGCGCGCAAGGCGCTCCGCCCGGCCGCGCCCGCGGCGAGCGTCGTGGCCGGTGCGCTCGCGAGGAGCACGTCATGTCGGGGGAGGTCCCGGAACAGTACCGCGTCGTCGCGGCACACGAACGTCTCGTACCGCAGCTCGCAGGGGATCGCGCCGTCGAAGCCCACCGCCTCGCCGGGGGGCCGGACGCGCACGCCGGCGGGCATCGGTTCGAAGCTCGGCCGCGAGAGTTTCTGCTCCTCGGTCAGCTCCAGGTAGGAGCCGGCCGAGAACAGCTCGGTGACCTCGCTCAGGGCCCCGGCCGCCCGGCCGTTGACGGTGGGCGTCTCCAGATGGACCCTGCTCCGGTCGGCGGGCACGGGGTTCGCGCCGACACGGGTGACGACCGTCTCCAGGGGCACCGCGTGCTGGCGGACGTCGAGCATCCCCATCGGGTGCACGGTCACCTCGACATCGCTCGGCGGCGCGGGCTTCAGCCGTACGACCCGGTCCGCGTGGGCCGGGGCCAGCGCCTGCCAGGCACCGGGATTGCGGTGGAGCGCGCCGTGGACGAGCGCACGGGGATCCGCCGGCCCCTGCGGCGGGTTGTCGGCATCGCCCCAGGTGATCGGGCCGACGTCGATGTCCTCGCTGATGCCGAGGACCTCGACCTCGGCGCTGCCCCGGGCGTGCCAGGGGGCGGGACCGGAGAGATGCAGGAGGAGCCGGACTCCGGCAAGGGTCTCCCCGAGGATGTGCACGGCCAGCCCGGCCACGGCGTCCAGCGTGAACGCGAAACGGGGAGAGAAGAGGACGAGCGCGTCGAACCCGAAGTGGCCGCTGATGTCGGCGACCCCGATGTCCCCGCGGATCTCGACACGGCAGCCCAGTTGCACCGTGTTGGTGGTGATGGCGAAGTACGCCTCCGAGCGGAGCGTGAGCACGGGGGGCGAGATGTCCACGTGCAGCCGCCGCATGCCCGTCAGCTCGCGCGGAGGCTGGTACCTCGGATGGAACCCGCCCGCCGAGATGGCGATCTCGGGATCCCCGCCCCAGCGCAGCAGCAGCCCGACGTCGCCACCGACGGGGAAGACCGCGATCCGGGATCCCCTGAGCGACGCCAGGATCAGCAGGTGATCCGGGGTGATCTCCCCATACACGGTGGCGCGCAGGTCGACGATCGGCAGCTGGGGGGCGGGCAGCGCCACGCGTACGCGTCCGACGACCACGACGCGCGGGTCGGGGAGCGACAGGATGACTCCGAGCTGGGCGGTGACGAGGCTGACCGGTCGTCCCCAGCCGAGCTCGATCATCGGCCCGATGACCGTCGACCCCTCGGACGGGGGAAAGACGTGGGCGAGCGTGGACAGGATCGCCGGTGCGGCCACCACCGGGTCGGCGGGGAACATGATGTGGTCCAGGGCACCGGACGCGATGCCGTCCCGGAGGGCGTCGGTGTCCAGCCGGTGCTCGATGCCGAGGACACCGCCGACCGCGTTGAGCGTGAAACCGAAGGTGAGGTCGATCGGCGGAGCGAACGCGATCGACATGACGACGACGAGGGCGAACTGCGGCTTCGTCGTCAGCAGGCCGACCGCCTTGACCTCGACCGGGCCCAGCCGGAGGTGCAACGCACCACCGAATCCGTCGGGCCGTTCGGCGAGGTATCCGCCGCCGCGCACCAGTCCTGAGTCGATGACGAGGCCGATGCCGGTGGGCGGTTTCGGCGACAGTTCGAGGGGTTGGCCGCCTGCGCGGACGGCGCCGGGATCGACCAGCAGACGGACGCCGACACCGTGGACCGTCGCGGTGAGGAATCCCCCGAAGTCCGTGGTGATCGAACTGCCGATGTCGACCGTGTTCGCGACCCCGGACGGCAGTTCCAGCACGACTTCCCGGATGTCGAGGCGGCCGGTCCTGGGCCGCGCCGGTACGACGAGGCGTGAACCGCCCCCGCCCCCGATCGTCAGGCCGTTCTTGGTGTCGACGCCGATGACGACGTCCGCCTCGAACGATCCGCCGGCGCCGCCGAGCACGCGCGCGAGGAAGTCACCGCCGACGCCCCCTTCCACTCCTGTCAGCGCCAGCGACGCCGAGAGGGCGGGGGCGGAACCGTCGAGCGCGACACGTACGGTCAGGTCGGCGCTGTCGAACCCGAGCCTGACCGGTGTGGTGATCAGGGAGCGGGCGGGAATGGACACCGTGGCGAGGAGCGATCCGTCGACGATCGACAGCGCGGGTGCCGACGTCGGCAGTCCGAGTTGTTTCGCGAGGCCCTGCGGCGTGACCAGGCCCCAGTTGATCTTCGTGGCCAGCAGGCCGGGAAGTTCCGTGCCGTCCACCGCGGTGGCGGCCTTGGCGACGGAGGCGAGGGCGACGCCCAGCTGTGCGGCGGCGCCGGTGAAGTCGGCGGCGGAGAGCTTCGGCGGGATGTGGTCGAGCGCGGTTCTCGCCGCGAGGAGGAGGGTCGCGACGGCGCCCTCGGGGTCGGTGAACCCGGGTTTCCCCACGGCGGCGGCGAAGCCCGGTACGTCTCCGAGCGCGAGCGCGCGCAGCTCCGCCAGCCGTCGGAAGGCGAACTCGATCAGGCACGCGACCAGCTCGTCGGCCAGCGCCGGGTCGGGACTCCGGAGAGCCAGACCGACGGCCATCTGCTGTACGGCCTGCGGGGTCCCGGCCGCGCTGGTGGTCTGCACGGCGGCGGCGACTTGTGGGGCGAGTGGGGGCTCAAGGCCGCGCAGGGTGATCAGCCTGACGCCGGGGTCGGGGTCCGCGAGACACTGGACGATCAGCCCGTTCGCGCCCGCGCGCGTCGCCCCGAACGCGGCGGCCGCCCGTACACCGGCATCGGCGTGGGGCAGGGCGTCCGCGAGCACCGGCACCGCCGCACCGCTCCAGGTGCTGTCCGAGGCGAGCACCGCCACGAGTGAGGCCGCGCGCGCCGCGATCACCGGGTCGGGGTCCTTGACGAGCGCCGACAGCGCGTCGAAGCCGTCACCGCCGACCTCGGCGGCGGCGCCCGTGTAGTCGGGTTCCTCCGCTGCGAGGAGTTCTCGGATGCGTGCTTCGGAGATCGGCATGGGCCCACTCGGCTTCTAGGGACTCTGTGCCAGTGGGCTCGAACGGACGACGTCGGCCTCGGCATCGGTGAGCCGTGGGGGATCCCCGGTGCCGGATCCCGTCGCGGAGTGCATCACGCTGGTCGGGTCGACGGTGTCGTCGAGGCCGAGCACATGGCCCAGTTGGTGTGCCAGGGACCATTCGCCGGCCGCCGACGCGGCCAGGACGGCTCCCGGTTTCTCGGGCGGGCTGTGCGCGCAGCCGGAACCCGCGGGGACGAGATGCGTGACGATGGCGACGACGACGTCCGTCGGGCCCGGACGGAGGTCGGAGGGCGCTCCGTCGGAGCGCAGGGTTTCGTGCAGGTCGGTGAGTTCGACGGAGGGTTCGTCGGTCAGGCCGACGTGGAGCGTCCGGAAGCGGTCGAGGCCGCCCTCCGTCGGCGCCGGATCCTCGCGCGACGCTTCGATGATCTCGACGCCGTGCGACGCGTAGACCAGCGTCGCGTTGTGCATCATCTGCTCGATCGACGCGCGACGGGGTGCCGACAGCACCTTGGTGTGGACCTTCACGGCGATCGGCATCGGCAGGGTCTGTACGTAGTACACCTGGTAGCAGTGCCGTGTGGAGTGGTCGAGGTGGTCCCCGAACGACGGCGCGTGCGGCGTGCGGTCGACTGCCGCCAGATCGGCGTCGTCGATCGCCGTGGACAGTCGTTTCGGGGTGCCGAACAGCACTCCGAACCCCTCTCCCCACGGCGTCGTCGCGATCTTGCTGGCCGAGGTGTCCGGATCCCAGAAGAGGAATGCCGTCTGTCCGTCGATCACGTCGTGGGCGAACACCAGGACGTGGTGCTCGGGCTGCGGAAAGGCGCTGCGCTCATGACGAGCCCCGCTGAGGACGCCGCAGTGCACGAAACCTCTGGCGTCGATGGTGCCTTCATGCGCGCGTACACGCCCGGCAGCAGGTGGGGCGTGTCGTGCTGGATGACCTGCCGACCCGCGTCGTTCGCAGCCGGGGCGACGGTCTCCTTGGGGCGGGCCCCGGCCAGAGCGCCTTCGCTGACGGTCCCCGATGAGGGCAACGGGGGCGTGGCGCGCTTGGCCGCCAGCTTGCGTGCCATCGAACGCAGGACTCTGAAGCACATGCCCTTCTCGATCTCATAAGCGGCGAGCGCCTTGCCGATCGAGGGACTGCCGGACCAGTACGGCGCCGAGGGGATGTCGGCGGTCGACCAGATCTGATCGAACTCCTGCTGGGCACGCTTCTTGTCATCGCCCGGGGTCTTCGTGAAGAGTGCGCGGATTCCGGCCATGTCGCCGTGCACGTCGATGAACTCGAGCATGGTGAGGATGCCGATGACATCCACCTCTTTGACGGGCACGCTCAGCTTCTTGCGGAAGTACTCGACCGTGGATCCCAGCAGCGTGGGCTCCGCGATCAACCGCACGTTGCTCTCGAGGTCCGCCTTGATCAGAGCCTTCATCTCGTCGACGGTCTTGTTCGTGAGGTAGAACTGCCCGAACCGGAAGAGCTGCTCATGGGATCCGAAATCCGCCTTGAACGCGGCGACCGCGGCGTTGAAGGTGGCGGTGTCGAAGGCGATGGGCGACATGCCGGAGTCAGCTCCCGGGGCGGGGTGTGGCATCTCTCCGCACTCGTCGAATTCGGCTGCTCCTGGCGCCGGTTGAGTGCGTTGCTCCTCGATCACCAGCGTACGCCGAGGCGCGTTCGCCCGCTTGTCGGTGCCGAGGTGGTTGTCGGCCGAGACCATCGGCCGATGCGGATCGCCGGCGGCGCAGGGCTCAGGGACGAACCGGCAAGATCCAGTCGCCCCGGCCGGGAGTCCCGGTCACACTGGAAGAGCGGTGACCCTCCCGGCCGGAACGAAGGTTTGGGTCACTTCGGGGTCGGTGTCAGGACGACGAAGTCGGCGTTGGAGGGGTCGAGGCAGACGGCGAGGCGGCCCACGTCCTCGGCGTCGTCCGGGCCCATCTGGATGCTGCCTCCGTGCTCGGTGACCTTGGCGACCGCGGCGTCGCAGTCGACGACGTCGAAGACCGGGTGCCAGTACGGGCGGCCGCCCGTGAGGGCGAGGTTCTCCCGGGGGAGTTCCATGAGGCCGCCCTGCATGCGCTCCTGGGGAAGGCCCGCGGGCGTGATGAGGGTGTACGTGCCTCCGCCGCCCGGCATCTCCATGTCGGCGTACTGCCAGCCGAAGACGCTGCCGTAGAACTCCCGGGCGGCCGCGGCGTCGCTCGTGTAGAGCTCCGTCCAGGACAGTGAGCCCGGCGCGTCCACCAGGTCGACGCCCTTGTCCGTACCGGGCTGCCACACGGCGAACTGGCCTCCCAGCGGGTCGCTGTACTGGGCCATCCGCCCCCACTCGTCGAGGTCCGTCGGCGCGACCCGCACGGTCCCGCCGCCGCGTTCCACGGCCTCGGTCGTGGCGTCCGCGTCGGCGACGCTGTAGTAGATCATCCAGGCGGAGCGGGCGCCCTTCTCGGTGAGCTTGCCCAAGCCTGCGACGGTCTTGCCGTCCTTGCGGAACATCCCGCCTTCCATGTCCTCTCCGCCGCCGCTCATGGGCTCGTAGTCCCAGCCGAGGACGGCGCCGTAGAAGGCCGCGGCGGCGGGGACGTCGGGAGCACCGAGGTCGAGCCAGCAGGGTGAGCCGGGGGCGAAGTCGGTGGTGATCATGTGCATTCCCTTTCGCAGATCCCGTACCGGGCCCACCCTGCCACCGGCGACCGAAACGCGCCCCTCGGGCGCCCTACTGGCCCGGCCCGGCCGCATAGGCCAGTGGAGGTGCGATCGCCTGGGCGTCCGCTCCCTCGCCCACCCACAGCGCGATGAACAGCGCGGCCGTCGCCTCCAGGAGTCCGGCCCGTTCGAGACCGCCGCCGGCCACGGGTTCACAGCCCACGTCCCGCACCAACTCGCGTACGCGCGCGAGGGCCGTCTCGTCGTCCCCGCAGACCGGCACCGCCAGTGGTCGACCGTCGAAGACGGGCGGCCTCATGCGCCACACGGACTCGTGGCAGAGGTTGAAGGCCTTGACCACGTGGGCTCCCGGTGCGGCCTCGGCCAGTCGCCGCGCGGCCGAGGGGCCTCCCTCCGTCAGGAGGCGGAAGCCCGGGCCGAGCGGGTTCGAGCAGTCGAGCAGCGCCTTGCCCTCCAGGGCCGGGTGCAGTTCCCGTACCACGTCCGCTCCCGCGCCGAAGGGCAGAGCGGCCAGCACCACCTCGCCGAATTCGGCCGCCGCACGCAGACCGGAAGCCTTCACACCGCCTCCGATGCGCGTCGCGAGCCGCTCCGCCCTGTGCGTCTCCCGTCCCCCGATGGTCACCTGGTGCCCGGCCCGCACCCAGTGGGTGGCGAGCGCGTCCGCCATGTTGCCCGTTCCCAGTACGCCGATCCTCATCACACGTTCCCTCTCCATGCCCGCTTCGATCGTTCGTACCGACGTTAGAGAGCGGGTCGGGCACCATTCGGTACGTGACCACCGACGCCTTCCTCGCCGACTGCCGCGCCCGCCTCGCCTTCGACCTGCTCTCCAACACCTGGAACTCCGTGGTGCTCTGGGCGCTGCGCGACGGCCCCGGACGCCCGGCCGACCTACGGAAGCGGATCGGGGGCATCAGCTCCAAGGTCCTCACCGAGACCCTGCGACGGCTGCAGTTCAACGGGCTGGTCGACCGGCGGACCGACCCCGACGCGCCCTCCCGGGTCGCGTACGAACTCACCGCTCTGGGGCGGACCTTGCTGGGGCCCATCGATGCCGTCGGCGCATGGGCATTCGAGTACGGCGATGAGGTCATGGCCGCCCAGGAGGCAGCGGGGAGCCAGGGGGGAGCGGTCCCAGGAACCTGACGGAGCGTTATGAAGCGTGTGGGTGACGCGTGTTACGACGCCGGAGGCCGCCGGGTGATCCGATGACCGGTCCAGGCGCCGAGGGCGGTGCTCGTCGCATGGTGCAGGTCCGCCTCGCCCGCGGCCTCGGTGAGGTCGCCGGCGGGGAGGTGGCCGGGAAAGCCCGCTCCCGGGGTGAGGACCCAGATCACGCCGCCGTCGGACAGCGGTCCGACGGCATCCGTGAGCTCGCACGCGAGGTCCCCGTCGCCGTTGCGCCACCAGTACAGGACGACGTCCACCGCGACCTCGGAGTCCTCGTCGAGCAGCTCGGTGCCCGTGGCCTGCCGGATGTCGTCCCGTACCGCCGGGTCCGTGTCCTCGTCCCAGCCGAGCTCCCGCACCGTCTGGCCCGTCCTGAGGCCCATCCGCTCCGCGTACGCGGTCATCCGCTCCGCCTCCTCATCCATGGTCCGGCACCGGCGCGAGGTGCGTCATGCGGCCCATGGTGTCAGTGAGGGCCGGAGGAGGAACAGATCTCCTCCGGCTCCGGCACCCTCTCGGCGGGGTTTCCGGTCCGTCTCGTTCGACCCCTTGACGCCTCCCGCGCCACCTCCCTACTGTCACGCCAGAATTTCGAACCAGTAACGAAATTTCGAACGAGCAGCAGGGAGCAGCCGCTGTGCGGATCACGGGAATCACCACGCACGTCGTCGGAACGCCGTGGCGCAACCTGACCTACGTGCGGGTGCACACCGACGAGGGGCTCACAGGGGTCGGCGAGACCCGGATGCTGGGCCACACCGACGCGCTCCTCGGTTATCTGCGCGAGGCCGAGGTCAACCATGTCCGGGGCTCCGACCCGTTCGCCGTCGAGGACCTCGTACGGCGCATGAAGTACGGGGACTTCGGCCGGGCCGGGGAGATCGTGATGTCCGGCATCGCGGTGGTGGAGATGGCCTGCTGGGACATCAAGGGCAAGGAGCTCGGCGTCCCCGTCTGGCAGCTGCTCGGCGGGAAGGTCACCGACCGGGTGAAGGCGTACGCCAACGGGTGGTACACGACCGAGCGCACCCCGGAGGCCTACCACAAGGCCGCTCGGGGCGTGGTCGAGCGGGGCTACCGGGCCCTGAAGATCGACCCCTTCGGCAACGGCCACTACGAGCTCGACCACGAACGGAGCCGGTACGCGGTCTCCCTCGTCGAGGCGGTGCGGGACGCCATCGGGCCCGACACCGAGCTGATGCTGGAGATGCACGGCCGCTTCTCGCCCGCCACCGCGGTCCGCCTGGCCCACGACCTCGCGCCGTTCCGGCCGGCCTGGCTCGAGGAGCCGGTGCCGCCGGAGAACCTCAAGGCCCTGAAGAAGGTGGCCGAGAAGGTGGACCTGCCGATCGCGACCGGTGAGCGGATCCACGACCGGATCGAGTTCCACGAGCTGTTCGAGAGCCAGGCCGCGGACGTCCTCCAGCCCGACGTCGGCCACATCGGCGGCATCTGGGAGACGCGCAAGCTGGCCGCCACCGCCGAGACCCACTACATGATGATCGCCCCGCACAACGTCGGCGGCCCGGTCCTCACCGCCGCCTCCCTCCAACTGGGCTTCTCCACCCCCAACTTCAAGATCCTGGAACACTTCAACGACTTCGCGGACGCGGAGATCAAGAAGGTCGTGCGCGGGGCTCCCGAGGTCGACCCGGAGACGGGCTGCTTCCACCTCTCCGACGCACCCGGTCTCGGTGTCGAGCTGGACGTGGACGCGGCGGCCGAGTTCCCGCAGCAGCAGGCCCGGTTCGACCTGTGGTCCGAGGGCTGGGAGCAGCGGCGGCCCCGGGAGACCCGGTGAGCGGCGGTCGCCCCGGTCCGATCGGCACCCCGGCGCGTGCCGGGCGGGCCGGACCCGACGGAAATCGTCGGACAGGCCCCAGGGGCTCGGCCTCGCCGCTCCGGTCGCCCGGAGGATGACCGTGCGCAGGCCTCACCCCCACGTCCGCCGCGCTCCTGGGCGCGCCCCGGCTCTCCGTACCGCTGCCGCCGCTCCCGTATGAGCTGTCCTCGTGCGGGTTCGGGCAGGCGTCGGCGACCCGGAGGCCGCAAGGGGCCGTCCTGGCCGCGCGCCACCGATCCGCCGCGCCGGGGCACCGACACCGCCCCGCGCCACCGATCCGCCGCGCCGGCCCACCGACCCCGCGCCCGACCGGCGAGAACGCCGAGCCGCGAGGACGGTCCGTCCCCCCAGCTCCGCACCGCATCCGACATCTCGAACACGAAGGACGGCCCGTGACCGACGCTTCCACCCCGACCGCCCGCCGGCCGGCCGAGCGGGTGCTCGCCGCGCTCGGCCTGGGCGCGCCCGTCCCGGCCCCCGCCGACGCCTCGCCGCACACCTTTCCCTGCGGGGGCCGCTGGCGCACCGAGATCCCGTCCTGCGAGGGCCCCGAGGCGCTGGCCGTCGTCCTGGCGGAGGCCGAGCGGCTCGACGTCCCGGTGCACCGGATCAGCCAGGGCAGCGGCGTGTGGATGCTGACCGACGCCGAGATCACCGAGATGGTCGCCGCGACCACCGAACGCGGCGTCGAGCTCTGTCTCTTCACCGGGCCGCGCGGCACCTGGGACACCGGGGCCGCCGTGCGCACCGACTCGGGCGGCGGGGGGCCGCGGGCCCGCGGTCACGACGCCGTCGCCGGCTGCGTCGAGGACGCCGTCCGCGCGACCGAACTGGGTGTGAAGTGCCTCCTCGTCGCCGACGAGGGCGTGCTGTGGACGCTGCACCGGGCGCGCCTCAAGGGCCTCGTACCGGCCGACACCACGCTCAAGGTCTCCGCGCTGATCGGCCCGGTCAACCCCGCTTCGTACGCGGTGTACGAGCGGCTCGGCGCCGACTCGATCAACGTGCCCAGCGACCTGACGCTCGACCACCTCACCGGCATCCGGCGGGCCTCCGCCGCCCCCATGGACATGTACATCGAGGCCCCCGACGACCTCGGCGGCTATGTGCGGATGTACGAGGTCGCCGAGCTGATCCGGCGCGGCGCACCGCTCTACCTGAAGTTCGGCCTGTCCAGGGCGCCCGGGATCTACCCGTACGGGGCCCATCTGCGCAGCCTCGCGCTCGACACCGCCCGGGAGCGGGTGCGGCGCGGCCGCCTCGCCCTGGACCTGCTCGCCCGGCACGGCGCGGACGGCGCGATGGCGCCGCTCGGCTCCCGGCTGCCGGGGCCCCTGCACCGTTTCCCCGCCACCGAATCGCCTGCTCTCGACGACGAGAAGAACGAGGACTGATGACCATGCGCGTTGCCCGCACCCGTAGAGCAGCGATGGCCGGCCTGGCCACGGCCGCCTCCCTCGCCCTGACCCTGTCCGCCTGCGGACAGAACGCCGAGGGCGGCGGCAAGGGGGGATCCGACGGCGCCGAGGGCGCCACCGTCGGCATCGCCATGCCGACGAAGTCGTCCGAGCGGTGGATCGCCGACGGCGACAACGTCGTCAAGAACCTGGAGGCCAAGGGGTACCGGACGAAGCTGGTCTTCGGCGAGGACGACCCCGACCAGCAGGTCGCCCAGATCGAGAACCTGATCACGCAGGGCGTGAAGGCGCTCATCGTCGCCGCGATCGACAACAAGTCCCTGAACAACGTGCTGCAGCAGGCCGCCGACGCGGACATCCCGGTCATCGCCTACGACCGGCTGATCCTCGGCTCGAAGAACGTCGACTACTACGCCTCCTTCGACAACACGAAGGTCGGCGAGCTCCAGGCCACGTACATCGTCGACAAGCTCGGTCTGAAGGACGGCTCGAAGAGGGGCCCGTTCCGGATCGAGCTGTTCGCCGGCTCCAACGACGACAACAACACCAAGTACTTCTTCAACGGCGCGATGAGCGTGCTCAACCCGTACATCGAGAAGAAGCAGCTGGTGGTCGGCTCGGGCCAGACGGCGCTCAACCAGGTCACCACCCTGCGCTGGGACGGCGGCACCGCGCAGCGCAGGATGGACGACATCCTGACCGCCGCGTACAAGACCGAGCGGGTGGACGCGGTGCTCTCGCCGTACGACGGCATCTCCATCGGCATCCTGTCCTCGCTGAAGTCCGACGACTACGGCTCGAAGGCCAAGCCGCTGCCGGTGGTCACCGGCCAGGACGCCGAGCTGGCCTCGGTGAAGTCGATCATCGCGGGCGAGCAGACGCAGACCGTCTACAAGGACACCCGGGAGCTCGCGAAGATCGCCGCGAACATGGTCGACGCGGTGCTGCACGACAAGAAGCCCGAGGTCAACGACGAGAAGACGTACGACAACGGCAGCAAGGTCGTCCCCGCCCACCTGCTCCAGCCGGTGAGCGTGGACAGGACCAACTACGAGCAGGTCCTCGTCGGAGGCGGCTACTACACCGCCGCGGACCTGAAGTAGCCGGGAGGAGGAGACCATGACGGGACCCGTCCTGGAGATGCGTTCGATCGGCAAGACCTTCCCCGGAGTCCGGGCGCTCTCGGACGTCACGCTGACGGTCCGCCGGGGCGAGGTCCACGCCCTCTGCGGGGAGAACGGCGCCGGCAAGTCGACCTTGATGAAGGTCCTCTCCGGTGTCCACCCGCACGGCACGTACGAGGGGGAGATCCGCTTCGAGGGAACCGCCTGCCGCTTCCGGGACATCCGGGCGAGCGAGCGGCAGGGCATCGTGATCATCCACCAGGAACTCGCCCTGGTGCCGTATCTGTCCATCGCCGAGAACATCTTCCTCGGCAACGAGCGGGCGACGCGCGGGATCATCGGCTGGAACGAGACGCTGAGCGAGGCGGCCCGGCTGATGCGCCGGGTCGGTCTCGACGAGCACCCGGCGACCCGCGTCGCGGACATCGGCGTCGGCAAGCAGCAGCTCGTGGAGATCGCCAAGGCGCTGTCGAAGGAGGTGAGGCTGCTCGTCCTGGACGAGCCGACGGCCGCGCTCAACGACGAGGACAGTTCCCAACTCCTGCGTCTCATCCTTGAGTTGAAGGAACAGGAGATCACCTCGATCATCATCTCGCACAAGCTGGGCGAGATCCGGCGGGTCGCCGACACGGTCACGATCCTGCGCGACGGCCGGACCGTCGAGACCCTCGACGTGGCGGATCCGGCCACCACGGAGGACCGGATCATCAGCGGCATGATCGGCCGGGACCTCGACCACCGCTTCCCCGACCGCACCCCGTACGCCGGCGAGCCGGGCACCGCCCCGGCCCTCGAGATCCGCGACTGGACCGTGCTCCACCCGATCGACCGGCAGCGGAAGGTCGTCGACGGCGTCTCGCTCTCGGTCCGGCGCGGCGAGATCGTCGGCATCGCGGGCCTCATGGGCGCGGGCCGCACCGAGCTCGCGATGAGCGTCTTCGGCCGCTCGTACGGGCGGTACGCGGGCGGTACGGTCCTCAAGGACGGTACGGCGATCCGTACCCGCAGCGTCCCGGAGGCGGTGGCACACGGCATCGCGTACGCCACCGAGGACCGCAAGCACTACGGCCTGAACCTCATCGACACCATCGGGCGGAACATCTCGCTCAGCGCGCTGCGCAGGGTCGCCCGGCGCGGGGTGGTCGACGCCCAAGAGGAGCGCCGGGTCGCCGAGGGGTTCCGCACCTCCATGAACATCAAGGCGCCCACCGTCTTCGAGCCGGTGGGCCGGCTGTCCGGCGGCAACCAGCAGAAGGTCGTCCTCAGCAAGTGGATCTTCGCCGGTCCCGACGTGCTGATCCTGGACGAGCCCACCCGGGGCATCGACGTCGGCGCCAAGTACGAGATCTACACGGTGATCGACCGGCTGGCCGCCGAGGGCAAGGCGGTGATCGTCATCTCCTCCGAACTGCCCGAACTGCTCGGCATGTGCGACCGGATCTACACCATGGCCGCCGGCCGGCTCACCGGCGAGGTACCCCGCTCGGAGGCGACACAGGACGTGCTGATGCGCCACATGACCAAGGAAGACACGAGGGAGAACGCCCATGAGCGCTGATGTCACGGCCGGGAAGCCGCAAGCGCCGATACCGCCGGCACCCGGCTCCCGGGGCGCGGGCCTCCTCCGCCCGCTGCTCGACGGCGCGCGCCGCAACATGCGCCAGTACGGCATGCTGATCGCCCTCGGCGTCATCGTCGCCCTGTTCGCGGTGTGGACCGGCGGCGACCTGCTCCTGCCGCGCAACGTGTCCAACCTGGTGCTCCAGAACAGCTACATCCTGATCCTCGCGATCGGCATGATGATCGTCATCGTGGCCGGGCACATCGACCTGTCGGTCGGCTCGATCACCGCCTTCATCGGTGGCGTGGGAGCCGTCCTCATGGTCCAGCACGACGTGCCGTGGCCCCTCGCGGTGCTGCTCTGCCTGGCCATCGGCGCCGCCGCGGGCGCCGCGCAGGGGTATCTGATCGCCTACGCGGGGATGCCGTCGTTCATCGTCACCCTCGCCGGGATGCTGGTCTTCCGCGGCCTGACCGAGGTCTTCCTCAAGGGCCAGACCCTCGGCCCGTTCCCCGAGGGCCTGCAGAAGCTCGCCAACGGCTTCCTGCCCGAGGTCGGCCCGACGACGAACTACCACAACCTGACCCTGGTGCTCGGCTTCCTGCTGATCGCCGTCGTGATCCGCCAGGAGGTGCGCGAGCGGCGCCGGCAGAGCGCGTTCGCCCTCGACGTGCCGCCGGCCGGTCTCTTCGCGGTGAAACTGGCCGCGCTGACCGCCTCCATCCTGATCTTCACGCTGCTGCTCGCCAGTTACAAGGGCGCGCCGGTGGTGCTGCTGATCCTGGCGGCGCTCCTGGTCGGCTTCGGCTATCTCATGCGCAACGCGGTCATCGGCCGCCATGTGTACGCCATCGGCGGCAACCTGCCGGCGGCCAAGCTGTCCGGGGTGCGCGACCGGAAGGTCACCTTCCTGGTCTTCCTCAACATGGGCATGATGGCGGCGCTCGCCGGTCTCGTCTTCGCGGCCCGGTTCAACGCGGCCTCGCCGAAGGCGGGCCTGAACTTCGAACTGGAGGCCATCGCCGCCTCGTTCATCGGCGGCGCGTCGATGAGCGGCGGCGTCGGCACGGTGCTCGGCGCCATCATCGGCGGCCTGGTGCTCGGCGTACTGAACAACGGCATGAACCTGGTCGGCATCGGCACCGACTACCAGCAGGTCATCAAGGGCCTGGTGCTGCTTGCCGCGGTCGGCTTCGACGTGTGGAACAAGCGGCGGGCCGGCGCGTAACGGCGCGCGCGGACGGCGGAGGGGCGGCCCGGGGGAGGGGCCGCCCCTCTCGTCACGCCGGGCTCCGGTGGCCGAGCCGCTCGGAGAGCTCGGTGGCCCCCTTAACGGCCAGCTCTTCCAGTTCGGCGCGGCGGTCCTCGCTCCAGCGGATCATCGGCACGGAGATCGACAGGGCGGCGACCACCCGGCCGGAACGGTCGCGTACGGGCGCGGCGACGCAGGAGACATCGGGGTTCGACTCGCGGTTCTCGGTCGCGATGCCACGTTGCCGGACGTCCGCGAGGGCCGCGCGCAGGGCGGCCGGGTCGGTGACGCTGTTCGGCGTCATCGCGACCAGCTCGGCCCCGTCGGGCACACGGGCCGCCAGCTCCTCCTCGGGCAGCGAGGCGAGCAGCATCTTGCCGACGGAGGTGCAGTGCGCGGGCAGCCGGCGGCCGGCGGCGGAGACCATGCGCACGGCGTGCGTGGAGTCCACCTTGGCGATGTAGATGACGTCCGTGTCCTCCAGGACGGCCACGTGCACCGTCTCGTCGCAGGTCTCGGCGACGGCGCGGGCGACCTGCTGTCCCTCGGCGGCGAGGTCGAGCTGCTCGGCGTACCTGCTGCCGAGCTGGTAGGGGCGTACGCCCAGCCGGTAGCGCCCTGGCTGCTCAGGGACCTGCACCAGGTAGGAGCGGGCGGTCAGCGTGGTCACCAGCTCGTGCACGGTGGTGCGCGGCAGCTGGAGCCGGCGCACGATCTCGGGGGTCGAGAGCGTTCCGTCCCCGTCGAGGAAGAGCTCCAGGATGTCCAGGGCTCGGGTTACGGCAGGTACGAGCCGTCCCACGACCGCCCCTTCCTTGTGTTCGACATGTCAGCATCCGACCGGAGTGTCGGAACGACGAGGACAGGCTACTCACGAAGAGAGCCCCTGTCAGGGGCGTTCGAGCAGGGAAGGGGGGGGCGGCGTCGGCGCGTACAGAAGCCGGCCCCGTCGCCCGTACGGGCAAGGGGGCCGGCTTTCCGATGCGCGCGGCCGGTCGAATCGTCCGGTCAGTCGGAGGTGGGCGGGAGGATCTCGAAGTCGGCGTGCAGGCGCCGCCGGTGGTCCACCTGCCGCACCGGTCCTGTCAGGGTCACCCGGGCGGTCAGTCGCGGCTCCGTGCTGGAGGCGCTGAGCCTCAGCTCCAGCTCCCCCGGTTCCACGACGCGCTTCCCGGCCCTGCCCGTGAACGACGCGAGGTCCGCGGGGACGACCACCCGGATCCGCCTCCTCTCGCCGGGAGCCAGGTCGACCCGCACGTACCCGACGAGTCTCCGCACGGGCTGGACCACGGAGGCCACCGGGTCGTGCAGATACAGCTGTACGAGTTCGGTGCCGGAGCGGTCGCCGGTGTTCGCCACGGTGAGGGCGAGCCGCACCTCGCCGTCCGTGGGGACCTCGGTGTTCTCGACGACCAGGTCGCTCCAGGCGAAGACCGTGTACGTCAGGCCGTGTCCGAAGCCGAACGCCGGAGTCGGGTCGATGCTGGAGACCTCGCTGGTGTGTCCCAGACGTGCGGCCAGGTAGGTGGACGGCTGGGCACCGGGGTGGCGCGGCACGCTGACGGGCAGCCGGCCGCTCGGGGCGGTCCGTCCGCTGAGCACGGAGGCGACGGCCGCGGTTCCGGCCTCGCCGGGGAAGAAGGACTGCAGGACGGCGGCGGACTCGTCGACCGCACGCCCGAGCGCGTAGGGCCGGCCGGCGAGCAGGGTCGTCACGACCGGTGTCCCGGTGTCGAGGAGGGCGTCGAGCAGCTGCTGCTGCGCTCCGGGGAGGACGAGGGACTCGGCGTCGCAGCCCTCGCCGCTGGTGCCCCGCCCGAAGAGCCCGGCGCGGTCACCGAGGGCCGCCACGACGACATCGGCTCCGGCGGCGAGTTCGACGGCCTCGGCGAAGCCCTCGGTCCCGGCGTCGTCGATGCCCGTTCCGCGCGCCACGAGGACCTCGGCGCCGGGGAACTCCGCGACGAGGGCTTCGCGCAGGGTGGGCAGGTCGATGCCGAGGGGGGTGCCGGGGTGCTGTCCGCCGACGTGGACGGGGAAGGAGTAGCAGCCGAGGACGGCCGTGGGAGCCTCGGCGTTGGGGCCGATCAGGGCGATCCGAAGGGGAGTCCGCGGGTCGAGCGGCAGGGTGCCGTCGTTGCTGAGCAGGATGACGGCCTGTTCCGCGACGCGGCCGGCCAGCTCCCGGTTGGCGTCCGGGTCCAGGTCGACCGTGCCCCGGAGGGCGTCGGGGGCGGCCTCGGTGTCGGCACCGGCCAGGGCTGCCGGGACCGGGCTCCAGTCGGGGTCGAGCAGCCCGAGCCGGGCCTTCTGCAGGAGGACCCGCCGGACCGCCCGGTCCACGAGCTCCTCGGACACCTCACCCCGCTCGACGGCGTCCAGGAGGGGGGCACCGAAGGTCTTGACGGTGGGCAGTTCCACGTCGACGCCGGCGGCGAGGGCCGCACCGGCGGCCTCGCCGAACGTTCCGGCGACACCGTGCAGGGTCTTCAGGAACGCGATGCCGAAGTAGTCGGCCACGACGGTGCCGGTGAAGCCCCAGGTGTCCCGCAGGAGTCCGGTGAGCAGCCCGTCGTCCGCTGCCGAGGGGATGCCGTCGGTGTCGGTGTAGGCGTGCATCACCGACCGGACGCCGCTCTCCCTGACCGCCATCTCGAACGGCGGCAGGATCACGTCGGCCAGCTCCCTGGCGCCCATGCCGACCGGGGCGAGGTTGCGGCCCGCCCGGGAGGCGGAGTAGCCGGCGAAGTGCTTGAGGGTGGCGATGACGCCGGCCGACTCCAGGCCCTGGACGTAGGCGGTGGCGATCGTCCCGACGAGGTACGGGTCCTCGCCGATGGTCTCCTCGACGCGCCCCCAGCGGGCGTCGCGTACGACGTCGAGGACGGGGGCGAGCCCCTGGTGCACGCCGACCGCACGCATGTCGCGTCCGATGGCGGCGGCCATGTCCCGTACGAGCGCGGGGTCGAAGGTGGCTCCCCACGAGAGGGGGACGGGATAGGCGGTGGCGCCCCAGGCCGCGAAGCCGGCGAGGCACTCCTCGTGGGCGACGGCCGGGATGCCGAAGCGGTTCGCGGCGGTGATCCGCGCCTGCGTCCGCATCAGGGAGAGGGCGCCGAGCGCGGGATCGACGGGAACGGTCCCGAAGGGCCGGGTGAGCTGGCCGAGACCGTCGGGCAGCAGCGCGTCGAGGTCGACCGGCTCCTCCATGTCGTGCTGGTGCGGGGCGACCTCGGCGCCCTCGTCGGAGGCCCCGACCCACACGCCGACGAGCTGGGCGACCTTCTCCCGCAGGGTCATCTCACGGATCAACGCGTCGGTACGGGCTTCCGCGCTCAGCGCGGGGTCGTGCCAGGCGTGCTGCGGGGCTTGGGGCTGTGTGGCCATGGTGTCGGTCACTTTCCTCCGACTCCCATCAGACCCTGGACCAGGGCGCGACGGGCGAACAGATAGACGAGCAGGATGGGAAGCATGGACAGGACGACGGCCGCGAGGAGTCCCGGGATGTCGACGCCGTGCTCCGTCTGGAAGTCGTACAGGCCCATGGTGATGACCTTGTTCTCCGAGGACTGGGTGAGGACGAGCGGGAACAGGAAGCCGTTCCAGGCCTGGAGCGAGGAGAACACGACGATCGTGGACAGACCGCTCTTCGACAGGGGCAGCACCAGCTGGAGGAAGATCCTCCGGGGGGAGGCCCCGTCGATGGTCATCGCCTCGTACAGCTCGGGCGTGATGTCCCGCATGACGCCGGAGAGGATCAGGGCGCAGACGGGCATGGCGAAGGCGGCGGTCGGCAGGATGACGCCGAGGAGGTTGTCGTAGAGCCCGGCCTCGTTGATCAGGTAGAACATCGGGACGATCACGGCCTGGGACGGGATGGCCAGGCCGAGCAGGAAGAGACGGAAGATCCGCCCGGTGGCCTTGCTGTCGCTTCGCACGATGGCGTACGCCAGGGGCGGCACGAGGAGCAGGACGATGCCGACCACGCAGACCGTGACGATCACCGTGTTGAACAGGTACTGCGCGAAGCCCTCGTTCAGGTCGTTGACGTAGTTGTCGAGCGTGAGGCGCTCGGGAAACGCGAGGGGGCCGTTCGCCGCGTAGTCCGTCCGGGACTGGAAGGTGGCGATCAGCATGACGTACAGCGGAAGGCCGACCACGAACAGCCAGATCAGCGAGCCGAAACCGGCCAGGAGGTTGGGGCGGGTCCTCATCACACGCCCTCCATGGTGCTGCGCATCTTGTCGTAGCCGGTCAGACGCACCATGACCAGGGAGACCAGGGTGGCGACGAGGACGAGGAGCAGCGCGATGGCGGAGGCCCCTCCGAAGTCGAAGCTCTTGAAGGCCCTTTGGTACATGTAGAAGGCGGTGTTCGTGGTGTCGGTGCCCGGTCCGCCCTGGGTGAGGATCAGCACGGTGTCGAAGGTCGTGAGTCCGCCGACCACCATCAGGATCATCGAGGTCACGATGCTGTTGCGCAGCTGCGGCAGCGTGATGTGGAAGAACTGGCGGACCGTGCCCGCGCCGTCGATCTGGGCGGCCTGGTAGAGGACTTCGGGGACGGCCCGCGCGGCGCCCTGGTAGATCAGCGTGTGCAGGGGAGTGAACTGCCAGGTGCTGACGAAGACGAGGACGCCGATGGCGCCGGCCTGTGTGCCGAAGAGGTTGCCGTCACCGAAGAGCCACTTCGCCTGCGAGGGGACGCCGAAGTTGGGGTCGAGCACGGCGCGCCACAGGACGGAGACGGCGGTGATGGACAGGAGGAGCGGGACGAAGTAGACGGCGGAGAGGACGGCCCGGTTGCGCTGGTGGCCGGCGGCCCAGACGCCGAGCAGGATGCTGATCGGTGTCTGGACGACGACGCCGAGGACGGTGAGGAGCAGGCTCAGCCAGAGGCTCTTCACCAGGACGGGGTCATCGAGCAGTTTGCTCCAGTTGTCCAGGCCGGCGAACTCCGGGGAGCCGAGGCCGTTCCAGTGGGTGAAGGACAGCACGACGACCAGGAGGAGGGGTACGAGGGCGAACAGGCCGAAGAAGACGGCGGCGGGCGCCGCCCAGGCGAAGCCCGGGCGGCGGCCCACACCGGTCGCGGGGCGGCCGGACCGCCCGCTCCGGCCGGTCTTCTCGGTGCTGTCCACGGCTGTGGCTGTGGCAGTGGTCATGTCAGGCGTTCCGGAGGTCAGGCCGCGGGCAGGCTCTGCATGGCGGCGACGAAGGCGTCAGGACCCGTCTGTCCGTTGAAGAACTGCTGGACGGCCTGGTGGATGGTGGTGGTGGCCGCCGGGGGATAGGCCTGGTCCCAGGAGAGCTGGAAGGAGGGGGCCTTCTTCACCAGGTCGAACTGGTACGTCGAGTAGGCCGGGCTGGCGGAGCCGGCCAGGAACTCGGGGGTGTTGGTGGTGGTGGGAAGGTTGCCGATGCCCAGCTGGTCCTTGACGAACGCGTCCGAGTACATGAGCTTCAGGAACTCGGCCACGGCCTCGGGATGCTCGGTGTTCTTCAGGACCGAGTAGAAGTTGTTGGTGTTGCCGGCGAGGTTGTCCGGGCTGCCCTTGCCGCCCTCGACGGTCGGGAAGGTGCCGTAACCGAGGTCGGTCTTCACGAAGTCCGGGTAGGCGTCCTGGAGCGTGGAGTACTCCCAGGAGCCCATGAGCTCGAAGGCCGCCTTGCCGGTGGCGAGGAGCGCGGGGGAGCCGCCGTCGGTGAACTTGACCGAGTCGTAGTTGGTGCCGAAGGCGCCGGCGTCGATCAGCTCCTTGAGCATGCCGAGTGCCTTCTTGCTGTCTGCGCTCGCCCAGACGCTCTTGTCCCCGTTCACCGCCTTCTGGAAGTGCTCGGGCCCGGCGACCCGGTCGTAGATGTACTGGAACCACATCTGGGTCGGCCACTTGTCACCGCCGCCGAGGGCGATGGGGGTGATGCCCCTGGCCTTGAGGGCCTTGACGGCGGCCAGGAGCTCGTCCCAGGTACGCGGGGTGGTGACGCCCGCGTCCTTGAGCACCTTCTTGTTGCTGAACATCAGGACGGGCTGGGTGCCGCGCATGGGTATGCCGTAGGGCTTGCCGTCGACGACCGCGGTGTTGAAGACCGACGGCAGGAAGTTGGACTTCAGGCCCGGGTCCTTGGCGATGAAGTCGTCGAGCGGCATGAGGAGGCCCGCGTCGACGTAGGGCTTGATGCTGCCGCCGCCCCAGTTGAAGAACACGTCCGGCGCCTGCTTGCCGCTGATGATCGTCTGCAGCTTGGACTGGTAGTCGGCGCCGGGGATGGTGTCGAGGACCGCCTTGACCTTCGAGGTCTTGTTGAAGGTGTCGACGAGCCGCTTCTCCACCTTGTTGGTGGCATCGCCGTACACCAGGATGTGGATCTTGTCCGAGCCGCCTCCGGCGGAATCCCCCGAGCCGCCGCAGGCCGCGAGGGACAGGGTCATGGCCAGCGACGCCCCACCGACGACAGCGGTTCTCAGGAGCCGTACGTGCCGCTTCATCGCCTCACCTTTCGAAAGAGTTTCGACCATCGCGTCGAAACTTCACGTTGCCGGACGCTAGGTGGGTGCGGCGAAACGGGTCAACCCTCCAGCGGTGCGTTATCCAAACGTGACTATGTCGACGCGGAGAGCGGTGCTTTATGCTGCACGGATGCGAGACGGCGACGAGGACAGGCGCATCACACTGGCGGAGGTGGCGGAGCGGGCCGGTGTGTCGCTTTCGACAGTTTCGAAAGTTCTCAACGGCCGGCAGGACGTGTCAGCCGCCACGCGCGGCAAGGTGGAGCGGCTCCTCGAAGCGCACTCGTATCGGCGGACCACCCGCGTCGCCCGGGAAGCGCCCCTCATCGAACTCGTCTTCCACGAGCTCGACAGCGTGTGGTCGATGGAGCTCATCCGGGGCGTGGAGAACCTCGCCAAGGCCCACCAGGCGAGCGTCGTGCTCACCGAGAGCGGCACCCGGCACGCCCCGGCACCGGACTGGATCGAAGGGGTCCTGCAGCGCCGGCCGATCGGCGTGGTCCTGGTCTTCTCCTCACTCCCCGACGCCGTCAAACGGCAGCTCGGGGCGCGGTCGATCCCCTTCGTGATCGTCGACCCGGCGGGCGACCCCGAACCCGACGTGCCGTCGGTCGGCTCGGCGAACTGGTCCGGCGGCGTCGCCGCGACCCGTCACCTCATCGACCTGGGGCACCGACGCATCGGCATCATCACCGGTCCCGAGGACATGCTCTGCTCCCTGGCCCGGCTCGACGGCTACCGGTCCGCCCTGAACATGGCGGGCCTCACCCACGACGACTCCCTCGTCCGGTTCGGCGACTTCCACGTCGACGGCGGATACGCGCGGGCCATGGAGCTGCTGCGGATGCCGGACCGGCCCACGGCCGTCTTCGCCGGAAGCGACCTGCAGGCGCTCGGCGTCATGGAGGCGGCCCGCGTGTGCGGGCTGCGCGTCCCCGAGGACCTGTCCGTCGTCGGGTACGACGACGTGATGATCGCGCGATGGTCGAGCCCACCGCTCACCACGGTCCACCAGCCGCTGCGCGAGATGGGCGAGGAAGCGGTGCAGATGCTGCTCCGGCTGCGTGTGGGGGAGCCGTCCGTGACGCGCATGGAGCTCGCCACCAGCCTCGTCGTCAGGAAGAGCACCGCCCCGCCGCCGACACGGACGACGACGCCCTCGCTCCCGCCCGAACGCAGCGCTCTGTAAGGGCGTTCAGTGAGCAGCCGCTCTGCTCAGCCTCCGGCCGGTGCGTGCTCCGCCTGGGGAAGCAGTTCGCTGGAGCCGCGGACCACCAGGCGGGTCGGGACCATCAGGGTCCGGGCGCGGGTGCGGTCGCCGTCCAGGCGGGCCAGGGCGGTCCTGGCCGCCGTCTCCCCGAGGGCCGCCGGGTCCTGGGCCACGACGGTCAGGGCCGGTTCGAGGACATCGGCGAGCGGCAGGTCGTCGAAGGTGACAAGGGCGATGTCCTTGCGCCCCTCACGGGTGAGCTGGGCGACGACCCCGAGGGCCATGATGTTGTTCGCCGCGAAGAGGGCCGTGGGGGGATGCGGCAGGGCGAGCAGCGCGGTGGTCTCGGCGGCCGCCCCGTCCTGGCCGTGGCCGCCGGTCACCAGGGCCCGGTCGTAGGGCAGACCGGCCTCGGCGAGCGCCGAGCGGTAGCCGGCCAGCCGCTCGCGCCGGGTGTAGAGCTTGGCGGGAAGGTCTCCGATGAAACCGATCCGGCGGTGACCGCGGGCGATGAGATGGGAGACGCCCTCGTGGACGCCGGTCCTGTTGGAGCTGACCACGCAGTCCGCGGACAGTCCGACCCCCGGCCGGTCGAGGAACACCACGGGCATGCCGGCCGAACGCGGTGCCTTGAGATGGCTGTGATCCGCCCCGAACGCGGGCACGACCATCAGCATGCTGACCCGCCGGGCGAGGAAGGTCTGGATCAACGTCCGCTCACGGTCCGGATCCTCGGCCGAAGAGCCCATGAGCAGCGTCAGCCCCCGGCTGCGCACGGCGTCCTCGATGGCGCCGGCGACGGTTCCGAAGAAGGGGTTGCCGAGGTCGGGCACGACCAGGCCGACGGTGGTGTCGGGGCCGCCGACGCGGATGTTGCGGGCCATCAGGTTCGGCTGGAAGCCGAGCTTCGCGACCGCCGCGAGGACCCGCTCGCGGGTCTGCGGGGAGCTCGGCCCGTCCTCGTTGAGCACCCGGGACACCGTCTTGGCGCTGACGCCCACTTCCTTGGCGACATCGGCCAGTGTGGGGCGACGGTTCGCGGCCATGTACCACCGTTCCTGTGCGTTCGGCGGGCCCGGCCCCTGCCGGGGGCCGGGCCCGCTGTCCTGACTGTGCGGCGACCCTGTGGTCGGCGCGGTGTCGCCCCGGCGGCGACTCAGTGGGCGGACACTCCCGCCGCCTGGGCGGCATCCGCGTCGGCAACGACCGTACCCCCATTGTCGTTCACCCTGAGCGCCCCCGTCATGATGGCGACGACCTCCGCCATGGAGTGGTCGGACGGCTTGATCAGCGCCTCGCGACGGCCGAGCCGGTGGATGTGGATGCGGTCGGCGATCTCGAAGACGTGCGGCATGTTGTGGCTGATCAGGACCACGGGCATGCCCTTGTCGCGGACCCGGCGGATCAGGTCGAGGACCTGCCCGGACTCCTTGACGCCGAGCGCCGCGGTGGGCTCGTCCATCACGACGACGCTCGTGGCCCAGGCCACCGACCGGGCGACCGCCACGGCCTGGCGCTGACCGCCGGAGAGGGTCTCCACCGGCTGTGTCAGCGACCGCAGTCCGATCTTGAGGTCGGCCATGTGGGCCGCCGCCTCCTGCCGCATGCGCTTCTTGTCGAGCATGCGCAGCGCGCTGCCCAGGAAGCCCGGCCGGCGCAGCTCGCGCCCGAGGAACATGTTGGAGGCGATGTCCATGGAGGAGGCGACGGCCAGGTCCTGGTAGACGGTCTCGATGCCGTGCTGCCGGGCGCTCTGCGGCCCGGCGAACCTGATGGGCTCGCCGTTCAGCCGGATCTCGCCCTCGTCGGGGGTGACCGCACCGGTGAGGGCCTTGATCAGGCTCGTCTTGCCGGCGCCGTTGTCGCCGATGACGGCGAGGACCTCGCCGGGCAGCAGGTCGAAGTCGGCGCCGTCGATGGCGGTGACATGGCCGTACCGCTTGACCAGGCCGCGGGCCTGGAGCACGGGCGTGACGTCGGCGGTGGTCATCGGGTCTTCCTCCGGGAGATCTGGTCGACGGTCACGGCCAGGATCACCAGGACGCCGGTGATCAGGGTCTGGTAGATGGACGCGACGCCCATCAGCTGGAGGCCGTTGCGGAACACACCGACGATGAGGACGCCGATGAAGGTGCCGAGGACGGCTCCCCGGCCGCCGAAGAGGCTGGTGCCGCCGAGGACGACGGCGGTGATGCTGTCCAGGTTGTCGGTCTGTCCGGCCTGTGGGTCGCCGACACCGGTGCGGGAGACCATGAGCAGCGCGGCGATTCCGTAGACGAGTCCCGCCAGGGTGTAGATGCCGACGGTCAGCCGGGAGGTGCGGATGCCGTTGAGCCGGGCGGCCTCGGGGCTGTTGCCCAGGGCGTACACGTGCCGGCCCCATGACGTGCTGCTGAGCGCGTACGCGAAGAGCAGGAACAGGGCGATCGTGACGATCGAGCCGTAGGTGATGTCGGTGTTCCCGAGCGGGAACGTCTCACCGAGCGCGGTCAGCGGCGCCGGGAGGTCCGTGATCGTCTGCTTGGCCGAGTAGATGTGGGTCAGGGCGAACGCCACGTTCAGCATGCCGAGGGTGACGATGAACGGCGGGAGCGGGATCAGCTGCACCAGAAGGCCGTTGACCAGGCCGAAGCCCGAGCAGACGACCAGGCCGAGAGCGATCGCGGCGAGCGGTGACAGGCCGCCCTCGGCAGCCGTCTTGGCGATGACGATGCTGCCGAACGCCATGACGGCGCCACAGGAGAGGTCGATGCCGGCGGTGAGGATGATGAGGGTCTGACCGATGGCCAGCGTGCCCACGACCATGACCTGCTGCACGATCAGCGAGAAGTTGCCGCCGGAGAGGAACTGCTCGGTCGTCAGGGAGAAGAAGACGCAGGCCAGCAGCAGCGCGACGAGTGGGCCCGCGGTCGGTGTGGCGAGCAGCCGGCGGACCGTGCTCGGTCCCTTCAGCTGGTCGTAGGGCAGGGTGGTGGCAGTCATGAGGGTCCTTGCCGGGGGTCGGTGGCCGGTGATCAGTCGTCAGTGGTGGGTGGTCGGTGGAGCGGGGTTCGCCAGGGGGTACGTGTCGGAGGGCTGGTCCCCGCCGACCGCGACCTTCGGGGAGTGCCGCGAGGACGCCCCCCGAAAGGTGCGGTCGGTTCGGCCGAGGGGGCGGTGACGTCCTGCCCCCGGGGGCGGTCGAGCCCCGGGGCGGGGAAGGCGGGCCGGGCGGGACGTCGCGCCCGGTCCTTTCGGCCGGGGGAGCGACCCGTCAGGAGCGGGCTTCCGCGGGGCCCGCCCCGCCCTGACGCCGGGGCTCAGCCCCAGCACTTCTCCAGGCCGTACGCCGTGTCCTTCGCCTCGACACCCGGCTTGGTCGCGTCCGTGATGAGCGTGACGCCGGTGTCGGTGTAGCCGGAGGCCTTCTTGCCGTCCTTGGCGAAGTCCGCGACCGCCTTGACGCCACGGGACGCCATCTCGAGCGGGTACTGCTGCGAGGTCGCCGCGATCTTGCCCTCCTTGACGGCCTTCGTGCCGGTGCAGCCGCCGTCGACGGAGACGACCAGCACCTTCTTCTCCAGGCCCTTCGCCTTCAGCGCGGTGTAGGCGCCGAGCGCGGCCGGCTCGTTGATCGTGTAGACGACGTTGATGTCCGGGGACTTCTGGAGGCAGTTCTCCATCGCGGTCTGGCCCTTGGCCTGGTCGCCGCCGGTGTCCTGCATGCAGACCACCGACGGGTCGCCCTCCGCGATGCCGAAGCCCTTGAGGAAGCCCTGGTGGCGCTGCACGCCCACCGCGACGCCGGGCGCGAGGTCCAGGGTGGCGATCTTCGCCGCCTTGCCGGCCATGGCGGCCTTGGCGTACCGGCCGATGAGCTCACCCGCCTTGACGTTGTCGGTGGCGAAGAGGGCGTCGGTGGCGTCCCGGGGCTCGGTGGGGCTGTCGAGCGCGATGACCAGGACGCCCTTGGCGCGCGCCTTCTCGAGGGCGGGGACGATCGCCTTGGAGTCGTTGGGCGTGATGAGGATGCCCTTCACGCCGGAGTTGATCATGTTCTCGATCGCGGTGACCTGGCCGGCGTTGTCACCGTCGAACTTTCCCGCCGCGCTGACGAGTTCGACGCCGTTGTCCTTCGCGGCCTGCTCGGCGCCCTCCTTCATCTTCACGAAGAAGGGGTTGGTGTCGGTCTTGGTGATCAGTCCGACCTTGGTTCCGCCGCCGTCGGACCCTCCCTGCGCACCGGAGCCGCAGGCCGTCAGGGTCAGCGCCGAGACGGCGGCGAGGGTGGTGAATCCGATGGAGACGCGGGTGGCGCGGTTTCTGCGAAGCATGACTGATCTCCTGCTGGGCGAGGGCGGAACGGCCGCGCCGAGCGAAGGGCTGCGGCGCGAGGGACTGCTGCTGTCGAGGCTCCCGGCGAGTGTCATCGTTGACCGATGTCATCGTTGACACTGCTTGCGGAGGATGATGAACTCCATCACCCGGAAACGTCAATGCCTTGACGCCGTCACAAATCGGCAACGCCGCCCGCACCGCCTCGGATCGAGAGCGGCGCTCTCCCCTCACGGAGAGCAGCGCTCTCGGTGAGCTTCCTCAACGCCCTCGCGAAAACCGCAGCCTTCTCGCGCTGCCCACCTGGAGAGAATGAGTCATGCGCCTGCCTCTGGTCACCGTCCTCGGAGAATGCGTCGCGGATGCCTTCACCGTCCCCGCACCCATGCCCGGCGAGCTCGCCCTGAGGGTCCTGCCGGGAGGCGGTCCGGCGAACACCGCCGTGGCGCTCGCCCGCCTCGGCACGCCCGCCCGCTTCCTGGCGCGGCTGTCCGACGACGTCTTCGGCCGTCTGTTCCGCGCTCACCTGGAGGCCTCGGGCGTCGATCTCTCGGCTGCCGTACGCGCGGCCGAGCCCAGCACGCTCGCCGTCGCCGAACTCGACGCCGAGGGCCGGGCCGCGTACTCCTTCCACGCCCAGGGCACCGCGGACTGGCAGTGGACGGCGGACGAACTCACCGCGGTGGACCTCACGTCCACGGCCTGTCTGCACTCGGGCTCCCTCGCCCTGGTGCGCGAGCCCGGCGGCGCGGTCGTGGAGGACTTCCTCGCCCGCGCCTCCGCGACGGCCACGATCTCCATCGACCCGAACGTCCGGCCGCTGCTCGTGGCGCCGGAGGTCTACCGCGAACGCCTGCGGCGCTGGTGCGCGCTCGCGGACATCCTCCGGCTCAGCGAGGACGACCTGGAACTGCTGCTCCCGGAGTACACGATCGAGCGGGCCTGCGACGCCTGGCACGCGGCGGGCGTCCCGCTCGTCGTGATCACCCGTGGGGAGCGCGGCGCGGTCGCCTCGCTGAACGGCGAACGGGCCTCCGTACCGGCGCCCACGACCGATGTGGTCGACACCGTCGGCGCGGGTGACTCCTTCACCGCAGGCCTCCTGCACCACTTCGGCGACAAGGGGCTCCTCGGCGGACGGCTGACGGATCTGCGGATCGACGACGTCTTCGACGCCTGTGCCTTCGCCTCCCGGGTGGCGGCGCTGACCTGCGGCGTCGTCGGCCCGAATCCGCCGTGGGCGGGCCGGCTGCGGCTGTCGGCGCCCGCGGCCGGACGCGCGACCGGCTGAGGCGTCGGCCGACGCGCGACCGAAGCGTCGGCTGAACCGTCGCGCCGAACGCCGGCCGAGGCCCGGCCGAAGCCCCGTCGAACCGGCGGCCCGAACAACTCCCCCCGGGCCATTGACGCGCCACCCGCACCTCGCCCATCATCACTCCCCAGCGGATGTCATCGCTGTCACATGTCATCGATGACATTCGTTTCCCGGGTCGCCCCCACCGCCCGGCACTGCGAATCCCCCGGTGTCGTACCACCGCAGCGGACGCGGATACGACGCCGCCGCCCCCAGTGCAGGAGAAACCATGAGCCGATTCCCCGCACGCCGCCGTGTCCCGCTGCGCCTCGTCGCCGCCGCGGCCGCGACCTGCGCGTTCACCGTCACCGCCGTCGCCCCGCAGGCGGTGGCCGAGGACAGCCGGCCGTACACGGAGACGTACCGCCCCCAGTTCCACTTCAGCCCGGCGAAGAACTGGATGAACGACCCCAACGGGCTCGTCTGGTTCAAGGGCGAATACCACCTCTTCTACCAGTACAACCCGAACGGCAACACCTGGGGCGACATGTCCTGGGGCCACGCCGTCAGCGAGGACCTGGTGCACTGGCGGGAGCTCCCCCTCGCCATCCCGCACGACGACGAGGAGATGGTCTTCTCCGGCAGCGCCGTCGTCGACCACGCCAACACCACGGGGTTCGGGACCGCGGAGAACCCCGCGATGGTCGCCGTCTACACCAGCCACTACAAGGACGGCGGCAAGCAGGCCCAGTCCCTGGCGTACAGCACCGACCGCGGCCGCACCTGGACCAAGTACTCCGGAAACCCCGTGCTCGACATCGGGTCGAAGGAGTTCCGCGACCCCAAGGTCCAGTGGTACGCCCCCACCAAGAGCTGGCTGATGACGGTGTCGCTGTCCACCGAGCACAAAGTCCGCTTCTACTCCTCCAAGGACCTCAAGAGCTGGACGCATCTGAGCGACTTCGGCCCGCGGAACGCGGTGGGCGGCGTCTGGGAGTGCCCCGACCTCTTCCCGCTGCCCGTCGACGGCGACCCCCAGCGCGTCAAGTGGGTGCTCGTCGTCAACATCAACCCCGGTGGCATCGCCGGAGGTTCGGCCGCCCAGTACTTCGTGGGCGACTTCGACGGCAAGCGGTTCGAACCCGACGGCGACGGCTCGTACACGCCCCCGCCCGGCCTGGTGGTGCAGGACTTCGAGGGGGCCGACTACGGCACCTGGCGGACGACCGGCACCGCCTTCGGCGACGGACCCGTCCCCGCGCCCGAGCCCGGCACGTCGGGCACGAGCGGCTTCGAGGGCAAGGGACTCGTCGACAGTTTCCACAGCGGTGACCACGAGACCGGCACGCTCACCTCACCGCCCTTCACCGTCACCAGCCCGTACCTCAACTTCAAGGTGGGCGGCGGCCGTCACCCCCACGTGCCCGGTTCCGTGACGGGCGATTCCCCCGCGCCCGCGGGAGAGGTCCTCGCCGACTTCGAGCAGGACGGCTACGGCTCCTGGACGGCCACGGGCACCGCCTTCGGCGACGGCCCCGCACCCGGCACCCTCCCCGGGCAGCACGAGGTGTCGGGACACGAGGGCGGCGGCCTGGTCAACACGTTCCTGGGCGGCGACGCGACCACGGGCACCCTCACCTCGCCCGCGTTCACCATCGACGCGAAGCACCTCAACCTCCTCGTCGGCGGCGGCAACCACCCCTCCGGATCCGACGCCCCCACCGCCGTCCGGCTCGTCGTCGACGGCAGGACGGTGCGCAGTGCCACCGGCACCGACTCCGAGTCGCTCAACTGGGTCTCCTGGGACCTCGGCGACCTCGCGGGCCGGACCGCGCACATCGAGGTCGTCGACGAGAACACCGGCGGCTGGGGACACATCCTGCTCGACCAGGTCATGCTCTCCGACACCCCGGCACGGCCCCGCTCGACGGAGACCGCGGTCAATCTCCTCATCGACGGCAAGGTCGTCCAGAGTGCGACCGGCGCGGACAGCGGAAGCCTGGACTGGGCCTCCTTCGACCTCCGCGCCCACCAGGGCAAGCAGGCCACCGTCCAGCTCGTCGACATGAACAAGGCCGGCTGGGGCCACGTCCTGGCCGACCACTTCGTCGCCGCCGACCGGCCGGCCGTCTCGTCCGTCCAGCGGGCCGACTGGGTCGACCACGGCAAGGACTACTACGCCGCCGTCTCCTGGGAGGACGCCCCGGACGGCAAGCGCCGCATGATCGGCTGGATGAACAACTGGCAGTACGGCAACAACATTCCGACCTCCCCCTGGCGCAGCGCGCAGAGCATCCCGCGCGAGATGGCGCTGCGCACGGTGAACGGCCGGATCCGGCTGACGCAGCAGCCCGTCGCCACCGTGGAGTCGCTCCACGGCCCCGCGGTCGGCGTCCGCGGCGTCAGGATCGCGGAAGGCTCCGTACCGCTGGCGGCGGGCCGCGCCGACGGCAAGGCACTCGACATCCGGGCCACGTTCACCCTCGCCGACGCCGAGCGCTTCGGGTTCAAGGTGCGCGCCGGTGAAGGCCAGGAGACCGTCATCGGCTACGACAAGGAGACCGGGGAGCTGTACGTCGACCGGACGCGCTCGGGCGCGGTCGACTTCCACGGCGACTTCCCCGGCGTCCAGCGCGCGCCGCTGGCGGCCAGGAACGGCAAGGTCGAACTCCGGATCCTGGTCGACTGGTCCTCGGTCGAGGTGTTCGGCGGCGAGGGCGAGGCCGTGATCACGGACCAGATCTTCCCGAGCCCGGACAGCGACGGCATCCGGCTCTTCGCCGAGGGCGGCTCCGCCCGCCTGGACAGCGCCAAGGTCTGGCAGGTGCGGTCGTACCGCGACTAGGGCCCTAGCAGTTGACGGTGCGGAGGTGCGTCACCGGTCTCCGGCAGACACCTCCGCACCGTTCCGAAACGCGGGCGTCGCCTGTCGCCGGCGGGAGAGAACAGAAGGCAGGACATGAAGAAGACGCTGCTGGCCGAGTTCACCGTGCTCCCCGGAAGCGAGGAACGCGTCGCCGGACTCGTCCGGGACTACGCCGCTCGCGTCCGGGAAGAGCCCGGCAACCTGGCGTTCGAGGTGTACACCAGGGAATCCGAGCCCCGCGCGTACTGGATCTTCGAGGTGTACGCGGACGAGGCCGCGTTCCAGGCCCATGTGGCGGCGCCCTACGGCCCGCCGTTCAACGCGGTGCTCCAGCCGCTGATCGAGGAGAAGGAGTCCGTGCTCACCTTCCTGAGCCCGCTCGGCTGAGGTGCCGGACCCGCCTGTCCTGGGACCGTCATCGGCGGGTCAGTGGGCGACGGGCCATCCGCTGCTCCAGTCCAGGCGGTTGATGCCGAGCTTCGGAGTGCCGTCGGAGTTCCCGTCGTAGTAGTGGTAGACGATCAGGTCGCCGTCCACGTCCTTCGTGATCGACTGCCCGCCCGGGCCGATGACGCTGCCGTGGGACTCCAGCACGGGCGTGCCTCCGTTGTTCATCAGGGCGACGCCGTTCCTGTCCCGGTACGGACCGGTGACGGTGGCGGCCCGGCCGACCTTGACCTTGTACGTCGAGTTCGTGCCCGCGCAGCAGACGTCGTACGAGGCGAACAGGTAGTAGAAGCCGTCGCGCTTGACGATGTACGGGGCCTCGACCGCCTTCGTGCCGGTGGGGCGGGACGCGAGCGAGTAGCGCGTGGTGTTCGTGGTGAGCTGTTTGCCGGTCGACGGGTTGATCTGGATCATCTTGATCCCGCTCCACCAGCTGCCGAAGGACAGCCACCACTTCCCGTCGTCGTCGACGAACAGATGGGGGTCGATGGCGTTGTAGTCGACGGACGCGCTCGACGTGTAGACGACGCCGTAGTCGGTCCAGCTGCCCGGCTGCCCGGTCGTCGAACCGGCGAGACCGATGGCCGAGTTCTGCGAACCGAAGGACGAGACCGAGTAGTACATCAGGTACTTGCCGCCGTGGTACGAGATGTCCGGCGCCCACGCCTCCGGCACCGACGAGTAGCGCGACCACCAGCTCGGCCGCGAGGAGAAGGCGTCCGCGCCCCCGCTGAAGGCGGTGCGGTCGGTGGAGGCGCGGTTGCTGATGCCGCCACCGGTGGCGTACAGCAGGTACTGGCCGGACGCGGTGCGGATCATCGTCGGGTCGTGGACGACGGTCGCGCCCGTGACGTACCCGGGGTTGGGATACGCCGACGCGGCGGACGGGGCCAGGGCGAGCAGCGCCGAGAGGGGCAGGGCCATGGCGACCCTGCGGCGCAGACTGCCCGGCCTCCTTCCGGAAGGGGTGTGGCGGGCGTTCCTGGTAAGGGTCATCTGGATCTCCTTGTCGTCGTTGGGTCGGACCATCGGCGGTGATGGGGCGACGTGCTTGCCCTATCCGACGGTCCACAGCTGGTTCGTCCCGCCCGAGCAGTCCCACAGACGCACCCGAGTGCCGTTGGTCCCCGAGGCGTTCGGTACGTCCAGGCAGCGGCCCGAGGCGACGCCGGCGACGGGATCGCCGGGCGGCGGCGGGGTCGTACCGCCGGGCGGGACGTACGGGCAGGAGGTCCGGGACCGGGAGATGCCGCTGGTGTCCGCGAGCGACGGGCAGAGGAACTGCGTGTAGCGGGTGTCGCTGTCGAGGAAGATCTTCAGCCAGGGGATCACCCGGCGCGTCACCTGGGAGTTCCCCCAGGTGGGGAAGGCGTGGCCGCCGCCGGTGAGTTCGATGAAGGCCTTCTGGGTGCCGCCCGGCATGCCGGCGTAGAGGCCGTCGAGGTAGGACGGGGTGACGGTGCCGTCGTCGCGCGCGCCCATGATCATGGTCGGGACGTGCAGGGTGGAGAGGTTCTGCGAGGGGGAGAAGGGAGCGAGCGGAACGGCGGCCTTCAGCGACGGCCGGCGCTCGGCCGCGCTGATGGCACCGCCGCCGCCCATGGAGTGGCCCATCACTCCGAGCCGGTTCGGGTCGACGCGGTCGCGCACCGGGCTCCGCTGGGTGAGGTAGTCGAGCGCGGCCAGGAGCTGGGTGCCGCGGGCGGTGTCGAAGTCGGTGGTGCTGTGGGTGTCGATGCCGATGACGACGAACCCGAAGGAGGCGAGCCAGGGCCCCATCCAGGCCCCCTCGGCGTCCCACCGGGCGGTGTAGCCGGGCACGGCCGCGACCGCGGCCCACCTGCCCTGGCTGGTGTCCGTCGGGTAGTAGATCCTTCCGCCGTTGAAGCCGCTTCCTGGCGGCACACTGATCTCCGCCGTCGCGAACGTCCCCCTCGGCGCGGCGACGCTGCTCACCGTCGGGTCCGGTCCCCGCTGGTACGGGCTGTCCGCCGCCGAGGCGGGCTGTGCCGAGAACAGCGTGGCGATCAGGCCGATCACGGCCGCCGCGACGACTGCTCTCAGCTTCGCCACCGGTAGCGGGATCAGGTTCGGGAGCATGGCCATGGGGTTCCTCCTGTCCTCGTCGTGTGCGCGGGTCGCGCCGTACGGCTCCGCTACCTGAGGTGCGCGGCGAGCGGAAGGTTCTGCCGGCGTACGTCACCGGCGACGAGCCCGGCGATGCGCTGGGCGCCGTAGGTGTCGAAGTGCGTGCGGTCGGCGCAGAAGAAGGCGCCGACGGGGCCCGAGCCGAAGTCGCCGTTGTGCGGGCAGAACCGCAGGCTGTTGTAGAGCGACACGCTCAGCGTCTGGAGGTCGATGACCGGCGCGCCCGTGGCGGTTCCGGTGGCGTACGTCTCGGTGACGAAGCCGCGGTTCCTGGTCGCGGTGCCGCCGGAGCAGGTGATCGCGGCGACCGGCGTGAGCAGGACCGGGTGCGCGCCCCTGGCCTGGGCGGCCCGCACCATCGTGGTCATCAGCTGCTGGTAGCGGGCGGGGCCGACGTGCCGGGGGCAGGTGGGGGAGGAGTCGTTGATGCCGAACTGGATGAAGAGGTAGTCGCCGGCCTTCATCCCGGTGGTGGCGTTCAGCATCGCCTGCCAGCGTGCCGAGTACGTGCCGGAGGTGAGGCGGCATTCGCCGTCGGCGCCCATGGTGCCGCTGACGGCCGACTCGTACAGCCAGGTCTGGATGCTGCGTCCGCCGACGGCCTGGTTCCTGACGGTCACGTCGCCGTCGAAGAGGGCGTCGAACTGGCTGCCCCAGCCGACCGGGCAGACCGCGCCGGGGTTGGCCATGGTGGAGTCACCGGCCAGCCAGACGGTGACCGGTGTCGCCGCGGCCGGCACGGCCGGCGTCGCGGCGGTCGAGGCACCGGCGCAGTGGGGGGAAGGCCGCTCGGCCGCCGTGGCGGCGCGGACGCCGAGCGTCGACAAGGCGATGACCAGGGCCGTGGTGAGGAGGATCCGGAGTTTCGTCATCGGGTTCGCTCCCGGGGAGGGGCGCTGCCGTGCGTCGGTCAGCGCAGGTGGGTGGCGAGGGGTGTGTGAATGTCATGCACGTGACAAGCTTGAGTCCGTCCTTTGCCCGGATGGGAGCGTGGGGGTCTCGACGGCCTGGCGCTCGCTCAGGCCTGCGTGAAGCCGTTCATGAGGGTGGTGGGCTGCCGGGTGGCCGCGGCGGTGGCGGTACCCGCTCTGAGGAGGGTTCCGCCGCTGAGGGGTCCGGAGCCGGATGAGGTGGGGGGCATGCTGCTCCTTCTTCGGCCGGCGGCACCACGTGAACGCGTCGCGGGCGCTCTCCACGGGGTCGAATGCTGTGAACGTGCACAAGGCGAGGCATGACTGAGCAGCCCTCACGCGGGGGAGAGGGTGCCCGCATGTGACGGGGGACCGCCCCTCCGGCTCCAGGTCGTCGGTCAGGCGGCTGGGATCGTTCTCAGGGGTCCGGGAGGGGCGTCACGCAGTTTCACGGCCACGCTCCCACGGTGTCAATCGGCGTGCAGGAAAAAGTCACGCATTCAAACATCGGCGAACACCAGGATGCGACAAGGTTCTTGACCGGGCGTCAGCGGGTTCCTACGCTCGCAGCCGTGGGAGCGTTCCCACGCCCCCCGTGCGCCCCTCATCTCCTGCGGGCGACCGCGTTCGCGCACCACATACACCGGAGGTCACCGTGACCGACGCACACCGGAGCCACCGTGCGGCTCCGTCCTTCCGCAGAGCGGGGAGCCGGTCGAGGAGCAGGCTGACGCGCGGCCTCACCGCCGCCGCGCTTGCCGTGTCCGCGCTCGCCGGACTGCCCCAGACCGCGCACGCGGCCACCGCCCGGCAGGTGGAGAGGCTCGACCGGGGGCTGATCAGCACCCACACCGCCGGCGGGAACCTGGTGTCGTGGCGGTGGCTCGCCACCGACCCGAACGACGTGGCGTTCAACGTCTACCGGGGCACCGTGAAGCTCAACTCCTCGCCGCTCACCACGTCGACGAACTACTTCGACACCGGCGCCCCCGACTCGGCCGACTACACGGTCCGCGCGGTGGTGAACGGCACCGAGCAGCCCTCGTCCGAGCACGCGCTCCAGTTCCGCCCCGGATACCTGGACGTGCCGATAGCGCCGCCCGCGGGCGGCACGACCCCGGACGGCGTCGCGTACACCTACGAGGCCAACGACGCCAGTACCGGCGACCTCGACGGCGACGGCCGGCTCGAACTGATCCTGAAATGGCAGCCGACCAACGCCAAGGACAACTCGCAGTCCGGCTACACCGGCAACACGATCGTCGACGGCATCAAGCTCGACGGCACCCGGCTGTGGCGGATCGACCTGGGCCGCAACATCCGCTCGGGCGCGCACTACACGCAGTTCCAGGTGTACGACTACGACGGCGACGGCCGCGCCGAGGTCGCCATGAAGACGGCCGACGGCACCCGGGACGGCACCGGAGCGGTCATCGGCAGCTCCTCGGCCGACCACCGCAACTCCAGCGGATACGTCCTCGCCGGCCCCGAGTTCCTGACCATGTTCAACGGCCAGACCGGCAAGGCGATGGGCACCGTCGACTACGTCCCCGCCCGCGGCACGGTCTCCTCCTGGGGCGACTCCTACGGCAACCGCGTCGATCGCTTCCTCGCCGGCGCCGCCTACCTGGACGGCGTCCGTCCGTCCCTGATCATGGCCCGCGGCTACTACACCCGCAGCGTCATCGCCGCCTGGGACTGGCGGAACGGCCAGTTCACACGCCGCTGGACCTTCGACACCAACTCCTCCACCAACACGGGCAAGGGGTACGACGGGCAGGGCAACCACAGCCTCTCGATCGCCGACGTCGACGCCGACGGCAAGGACGAGATCGTCTACGGCGCGATGACCGTCGACGACAACGGCGCCGGACTCTGGACGACCCGGCTCGGCCACGGCGACGCAGGCCACGTCGGCGACCTCAACCCGTCCCGGCCGGGCCTCGAGTACTTCAAGGTCTCCGAGGACAAGAGCAAGCCCGGCTCCTGGATGGCCGACGCGCGCACCGGCCAGATCCTGTGGCAGACGGCCTCCGGCGCCGACAACGGCCGGGGCGTCGCCGCCGACATCCACGCCGGCAGCCCGGGCGCCGAGGCGTGGTCGGCCTCCGACACCACCCTGCGCTCGACGAGCGGCGCCTCCCTCGGCCGGGAACCCTCCAGCGTCAACTTCCTCTCCTGGTGGGACGGCGACACCGTCCGCGAACTCCTCGACGGCACCCGCATCGACAAGTACGGCACCTCCGGCGACACGCGCCTGCTCACCGGCTCCGGCGTCTCCTCCAACAACACCACCAAGGCCACGCCCGCGCTGTCAGGGGACATCCTCGGCGACTGGCGCGAGGAGGTCGTCTGGCGCACCAGCGACAACCGCGCCCTCCGCATCTACTCGACCCCCCACACGACCGGCACGAGGATCACCACCCTGCTCCACGACACGCAGTACCGCACGGCCCTCGCCTGGCAGAACACCGCCTACAACCAGCCCCCGCACCCCAGCTTCTTCATCGGCTCCGGCATGCCCACACCGACCCGCCCCACCGTCTACACCCCCTGACCGGCCGGAGTGGCCCGTCAGGGGCAGGTGGGCGAACTCCGTGTAAAGGATGTGGAGGACTTTTGATCACTCCGTGAGTTTTCGGTCGGTGAATTCCCCCTGGAGCCGGGGGTGAACCGCTTCCCCTGTTGTTCCAACCAGTCGGTAACCATCGCCTGACCAGCAGTTTCATGGTCTCGCAGGCGCAGAAACGGCGTCAGGCCGGGCGCTGTGCCTGCGAGGTAGGGTCGGGCCCATTCACTCGTCCGGGTGAACGCCCCTCCATGTGGGCGACGTATGCCTCGGTTTCGCGGGGGCAGGGGTGACGCGGCGGAAATTCCGCTGGGGAGAGGGAGAACGGGGCACACGCGGGACCCCGCGCGCGAAGACCGACCGAAGACGTTCGAGGCGAGGCAGACCGATGGAAGTTCCGACGGACCCGTCGGCCGGCGGCGGCAGATCCGGCGGTGCGGCCGGGGGCGGTGCCTGGTTCGGGCAGAGCCCCAGGCAGGCGACCCAGGAGCGACAGCCGACACGCCCGGAAGGCCGAGTCCCCGAACAGGGGGCGGGACGCCCGGTGCACGGACCTGGTCCTGGTCCTGGCCACGGTCGGGGTCCTGCTCAGGGTCAGGGTCAGGGACAAGGCCCTGGTCCCGGTCACAGTCCTGCTCAGGGTCAGGGTCACGGCCCCGGTCCTGCTCAGGGTCAGGGTCACGGCCCCGGTCCTACTCAGGGTCCCGGTCCCGGTCACCGTCCCGGTCCTGGCCCCGGTCACGGTCCTGGTCACGGCCCCGGCCCCGGTCCCCGTCCCGCTCCCACCGTTCAGGCGGCGCCCGAGGACATGTCCGACGCGGCGCTCCTCCGGCGCACCATGGCCGAGATCGAGCCCATCGCCGACAAGGTGACCTCGTACTTCTACGCCCTGCTCTTCATGCGCCACCCCGACCTTCGGGCGCTCTTCCCCGTGGCGATGGACACCCAGCGCGACCGTCTCTTCAAGGCGCTGCTCACTGCCGCGACCCACGCCGAGGACGCCGTCACCCTCACCACGTACCTGACCCACCTCGGGCGTGGTCACAGGAAGTACGGCACGCTCCCCGAGCACTATCCGGCCGTCGGAGAGGCGCTGATCGGCGCCCTCACCCGTTATGCCCCGTCGACCTGGGGGCCGAGGACCGAGGCCGCGTGGGTCGGCGCGTACACCACGATCTCCCAGATCATGATCGACGCGGCGACCGAGGACGAGCTGCGTGCGCCTGCCTGGTGGCAGGCGGAGGTCGTCGCCCATGACATGCGTACGCGGGACATCGCGGTCGTCACGGTCCGGCCCGACCAGCCGTACCCCTTCCTCGCCGGGCAGTACACCGCCCTGGAGACCCCCTGGTGGCCGCGCGTCTGGCGGCACTACTCGTTCGCCTCCGCGCCCCGCTCCGACGGACTGCTCTCCTTCCACGTCAAGGCCGTACCGGCGGGATGGGTCTCCAACGCGCTCGTCCACCACGCCCGTCCCGGGGACGTCATCCGGCTCGGTCCCCCCGCCGGCTCCATGACGGTGGACCACACCACCGACAACGGGCTGCTCTGTCTCGGCGGCGGCACCGGCATCGCGCCCATCAAGGCCCTGGTGGAAGACGTGGCCCGGCACGGCAGGCGCCGCACCGTCGACGTGTTCTACGGCGCCCGCCGGAACAACGACCTGTACGACATCGACACCATGCTGCGGCTCCAGCAGGCGCACCCCTGGCTCTCCGTCCGCCCGGTCGTGGACGACGGTCCCGTCGGCCTGCTGTCCGGCGGCATCCCGGAGGTCGTGCGCGAGTTCGGCCCCTGGCACACCTACGACGCGTACCTGTCGGGTCCGGCCGGAATGATCCGCCGCAGCGTCGACTCCCTGGTGGACATGGGCATTCCCACCCACCGCATTCGACACGACTCCATCGAAGAACTGGTCGGGGCAACGACGTGAGCACTTTCGAGCAGGCAACCGGTCAGCTGCGGGAGACCCCCCTGCGCACCCACCGCCCGGGCAGCGACGGCGAACACCAGGTGCAGCAGCGGATGGGCACCGCCGAGCGCGCCGACCGCTTCTACGGGGACCAGGTCCTCGACCGGCTGAACCCGCGGATGCGGGAGTTCGTCGCACGGCAGGAGATGTTCTTCCTGGCCACCGCCGACCGGCACGGCGAGTGCGACAACACCTTCCGCGCCGGCCCGCCCGGCTTCCTCCACGTTCTCGACGACCTGACGCTCGCCTATCCCGAGTACCGGGGCAACGGCGTCCACGCCAGCCTCGGCAACATCGAGGAGAACCCGCACGTCGGCATCCTCATGGTCGACTTCCTCCGCGACCGCATCGGACTGCACGTCAACGGCCGGGCCAGGGTCGTGGCCGACGACGAGATGCGCCGCGCCCACCCCGGGCTCGCGGTCGACCCGGTGCCCGGTCGCCGGGCCCTGGTGTGGGTGGAGGTCGCCGTCGAAGAGGCATACATCCACTGCGCCAAGCACATCCCCCACTTCCAGAAGGTGCCCCGGCACGGCTCCGGGCGCCAGTGGGGCACGGACGACTTCAAGCGGAAGGGCGGCGACTTCTTCGGGGCCGCTACGGAAGCGCCGCAGCGGGGCCCGTTCCTGCCGCCGCCCCGCGCGGACGCGGCGACCTGGCGTGAGGAGGCCCGGAAGCTGCTGGCGAGGGCCGAGCGGCCCGCGGCCGGAGCCGACGGGGATGCCGTGGCCGGGGCGGGGATGTTCAGCGGCTGGTTCAGCAGGAGCACGTCCGTCCGATGACGGGCACGAGCACATCTGTGCGGTGACGGGCCCCCCGTGAGCCGTCGGACAGACCCTCTAGGATGTCGGCCGCGCGTCGACGTCACATGCGGTTATCCGATGGACGTCACGCGCAGTCGTGCGGTTTCTACGGGGGAGAACTTCGGTGTTCGGAATCATCAGGCCATGCCGCCATCGTCTCGGCGAGGGGCTGCGTACCGAGTGGATGGCGCATCTGTGCGGGCTGTGCCTGGCCTTGCGCAGCGAGTACGGGCAGTTCGCGAGGGTGGCCACCAACTACGACGGTCTGATCGTCTCGGTGCTCACCGAAGCGCAGTCGGAGCGCACCGGCGATTGGCGCCGGGGCGCCGGCCCGTGCCCGCTGCGCGGGATGCGGTCGGCGGACGTGGCACAGGGCGAGGGCGCGCGGCTCGCGGCGACGGTGTCGCTGGTGCTCGCCGCGGCGAAGATACGTGACCATGTGGCCGACGGCGACGGTCTCTTGGGGCGCCGCCCCCTGACGCCGGCGGCCCGCAGGATCGCCCGCGGCTGGGACCGTGCGGGCGCGGCGGGCGGCGAACGGCTCGGCTTCGACACCGCCGTGCTGCTCAGGGCGGTCGAACGCCAGTCGGAGGTGGAGCGGTCGACCGGCCCCGGTGGCTCACTGCTCACGGTCACGGAGCCCACGGAGACGGCGACCGCCGCCGCCTTCGCGTACACCGCGGTGCTCACCGACCGGCCGGGCAACGTCGAACCGCTGACGGAGGCGGGCAGGCTGTTCGGCAGGCTGGCCCATCTCCTCGACGCGGTGGAGGACCTGGACGCGGACGCGGCGGCCGGCGCGTGGAACCCGATCGCCGTGACCGGCGCGGACCGCGCCGAGGTGCGCCGGCTCTGCGACGACGCCGTCCACGGGATCCGCCTTGCCCTGTCCGACGCCGACTTCGTCGACGGACGGCTGGTGGGGGCACTTCTGAGCGGCGAGCTGGAGCGCGCCGTCGACCGGGCCTTCGACCCCCGGCACCGCCACCATCAGCACCGCCCCCAGGCACGGGGCCCGCGCATGCTGCCCTGGCTGGGCCGCCGTACGACGACGGAGGCGCCCGCGGAGGTCGACACGGGCGCGGCCTGCGGCGTCGGGGCGCTCGCGGGTACGGCCCCGGAGGGCGCGCCGTCCGCTGCGAACCGGTCGGCGGACGGGCAGTGCCGACGGTGTCGTGAGTGGCGCCGGTTGTGCGGCGAGTGCAGGCTGTGCTCCACCTGCTGCCGCTGCGCCGACGACGAGGGCGAGCCCGCGGAGTTCGGCGAAGGCTACTCCGGCGGCGGTTCGGACCGGGGCGGCTCCGGAGGGGACGGCTGGTACGGCGGCGGCCACTCGGGCGGTTCCTCGGGTGGCTCATCCGGAGGTTCGGGCGGCGGCTCGGGTGGCGGTTCCTTCGGTGGTTCCGGCGGCGGCCACGGGTCCGGCGGCTCCGGCAGCTCCGGGGGTTCCGGCGGTGGTTCGGGTGACGGCTGTGGCGGCGGCGGTGGCTGCTGCAATCCGTGCAAGTGCTGCTGCGACTGCTGCGACTGACGAAACGGGGACGCGCGGCGGCGCGCGTCCCCGCGCGGGCTCAGCGTGCGCCGAAGACCTGGGTCCAGTACGGGCCGCCGGCGGTGTGGATGCCGATGCCGATCTCCTTGAAGTCGCAGTTGAGGATGTTCGCGCGGTGGCCGGGGCTGTTCATCCAGGCCTCCATGACCTGCTCCGGGGTGCTCTGTCCCTTCGCGATGTTCTCGCCGTACGTCGACCAGGGGTAGCCCGCGGCCGTGACGCGCTCGCCCGGCCCGTCGCCGTCGGGGTTGGTGTGGTCGAAGAAGTCCCGGGCGGCCATGTCGTCGGAGTGGCCCTGGGCCGCTCTCGTCAGGGTGGCGTTGGCGCTGAGGGGACCGCAACCGGCCTGTGCGCGCTCCTCGTTGACCAGGGCGATCACCTGGTCCGCCGCCGAGGTCTGACCGCTGTCCTGCTGCGGACCGCCCCCCGGGCCCGTGTCCGTACCGCTCGTCGGGGCGGAGGTCCTCGGCGGCGCGGACGTCGTGGCGTCGGAGCCGCCGGCAGGGGTGGTGGGGCGCTGCGGCGCGGGCGCCGTGGTGGTGGGCCGGGGGTTCCTGGTGGGCGTGGACGTGGCCGGCCTGGAGGCGCTCGGCGTCACGGACGCGGAGGCCGAGGCGGAAGCGGAGGCGGAAACCGGGGCCGAGGCGGAGGGTGAAGCGGAGGTCGTGGACGGGGAGGCGGTCAGCGTGCCCGGCTCGTTCGACAGGGGTAGGTCGAGCCCGGGAGCGGCGGCCCGGTTCACCTCCATGAGGTCCCCCTTCCCGTCCCGCCCGGAGTACAGGGAGAAGGCCCCTCCGGTCACCGCGACGACGGCGATCCAGGCCGCGACAGCGGCGCGGCGGCGCGTGCGCTCGTCGGCCTGGCGGCGCTTCCTGCGGGCCGCGCGGGTGCTGTGCCGCCCGGCCGCCGCACCGGCGGCGGCATCGCGTTCCCCCAGGGCGGACGCATCGGGGACGCGGGGGAGCAGAAGGTAGGTCTCGGCCGGGTCGACGCCGTCGAAGGCAGCCGCCGCGGGCGTGCCGACGGGTACGGCCGTGCCGACGGGTACGGCCGCGCCGATTCCGGTGGCGCAGTGGGCGCAGGGGGTGGTGTGCCGGGCCAGCTGCTCGCGCCAGGGGGCGCTCGGGCGGCCGTCCCAGCCGGCGGCCTGCCGGTCAAGGGCGGGGCAGCGGGGTTCGCGGGCGAGGGCGGTGGTCACGGACCGGGCCTCGGCCAGGCGTATGCGTACCGTCTCCATCCGTATCGCGGTGTCGTCCGGCGACCAGTTCAGCGCGGCGGCCGTCTCGTACCGGCTGAGGTGCCCCTCCTCCTCCAGCGACCACAGGGCCGCGAGGACGGCGTCCTCGACGTCCAGCCAGCGCAGGGCCTCGGTGAAGCCCGTACCCGGGGCGGAGGGCTGGGCCGGGTGACCGTGGACGGCCGCCGCATGGGTCAGGGTGCTCTGCACCGTGACCGCGACGAGCCAGGGGCGGAACGCCTCCGGGGAGGGGAGGGTCCCCAGCGTGAACTCGACGCGGCTCACGGTGTCCCGTACGACGGCGTGCACGGCCGCATCGGCGCCGGGCCGCCCTTCCAGGGCGTGGGCCGCGAGGGCGTGGACGAGCGGCCGGCAGTCGGCGACGAGGCGCTCGCGCGCCCAGGCGGCGCCGTACTGCGCCGCCCGTATCAGCTCGGTATCCGTCAGCTGCTCAAAACCCGTGGTCCGCTGCACGCCGTCCGTCCTTCACTTGCCTCTTGTGGAGTCCCTTGCACAGGGGAGAGCCTCCGCCAGGGACGGCGACAACGGAAAGGGGAGGACGGAAGGCGTGACATGGGTCACAGGCGCGGGGCGGGGCTACGGCGTCGACCGGCCCCGCTGCGTGTCGGTCTCTTCGAGCCGGTACAGCTCGGGTACGGAGACCTTGATCGGTTCCTGGGTGGTGCGGGCGATGACCACGACCGCGGGTTCGTGCGGGTCGGGGTTCTCCTCCCGGTGCGGGACGAACGGCGGGACGAGGAAGAAGTCTCCGGGCCCGGCGGGGAGCCGTACCTCCTGGGTGCCGTCGTGGTAGACGAACACGGGGTGTCCGCTGACCACGTAGATCCCGGCCTCGGAATCGCCGTGGTGGTGGTTGTCCGTCGAGCTCAGCGGGGGGTTCTCCACCCGGCCCATCCAGAGCCGCTTCGAGCCGACGGTGCCTCCGCTGATGGCGCCGAAACCGTCCAGCCGGTCGGAGCGGACGTGGTGGACGCGGTTGTTGACCGGCGCGCGGTCACCGGAGTCCCGTACGGGCCCGGCGCCTTCATGGGTGGTCATGGGGCTGCCTCTCGGTGCGGCTGTCTTGACCGGACCAGGCTGCAACTCGCCGACGGGGGCGAGCAATTGTTCTTGCCGTTTCGGCAAGGTCGCGCGAGACGTCAGGCCGGGAGTCACAGCCCGCCGGGAGCCGGCTCGCGGGGGTGAGCCGCGTCTCACCGGGGCGGGCTTGCTATGCAACGAGGTGCATAGCAGGATCGGGCGCATGGCGCTCGACCACGCGATCCTTGTCTCCCTGCTCGAGAAGCCCGGGTCCGGATACGAGCTGGCCCGACGCTTCGAGCGGTCCATCGGGTACTTCTGGACCGCCACCCACCAGCAGATCTACCGCGTGCTCAAGCGCATGGAGAGCGACGGCTGGGTCGACGTCCGGGACGTGCCGCAGCAGGGGCGCCCGGACAAGAAGGAGTACTCCGTCGCCGCCGCGGGGCGGGACGCGCTCTCCGCGTGGCTGCACGAGCCGATCGAGCCCGAGAGCGTGCGGCACGACCTCGCCGTGAAGATCAGGGGTGCCGCCTTCGACGACCCGGCCGCCCTGATCAGCGAGGTCGAGCGGCACCGGCAGGCGCACACGGACCGGCTCGCCCGCTACCTCGCGGGCGAGGCCCGCGACTTCGGAGAGCCCGCCCCGCAGTCGCCGCTGGATGCCGAGCGCGAGCTCCAGCACGCCGTGCTGCGCGGCGGCATCGCGTACGAGCGGATGATGCTCGCCTGGCTCGACGACGTGCTCGCCACCCTCGGCCGGTTCCAGGCCGAGCGCTGAAAACTCCTCCCGCACCATCACCCTCATCCCGAGCCGGAAAGGCGGACGTCATGGCCGACCCGCTGCTGTTCAACCCGCACACCTACGACCCGGCGCACTTCGACCCGGAGACCCGCCGGCTCCTTCGCGCCACCGTCGACTGGTTCGAGGCGCGCGGCAAGCGCCGGATCATCGAGGACTACCGGACCCGCGCCTGGCTCGGTGACTTCCTCGCCTTCGCCGCCGAGGAGGGCCTCTTCGCGACCTTCCTGACGCCCGCCTCCGCCGCCGGCGAGGACCAGGGCGACAAGCGCTGGGACACCGCCCGCATCGCCGCCCTCAACGAGATCCTCGGCTTCTACGGCCTCGACTACTGGTATGCCTGGCAGGTCACGATCCTCGGCCTCGGCCCGGTCTGGCAGAGCGACAACGCCGCCGCCCGTGCCCGCGCCGCCGAACTCCTCTCCCAGGGCGAGGTGTTCGCCTTCGGCCTCTCCGAGAAGTCCCACGGCGCCGACATCTACTCCACCGACATGCTCCTGGAGCCCGACGGCGAGGGCGGCTTCCGCGCCACCGGCTCCAAGTACTACATCGGCAACGGCAACGCGGCCGGGCTCGTCTCCGTCTTCGGCCGCCGCACCGACGTCGAGGGCCCCGACGGCTACGTCTTCTTCGCCGTCGACAGCCGCCACCCGGCGTACCACCTCGTCAAGAACGTCGTCGACTCCTCCAAGTACGTCAGCGAGTTCCGCCTGGAGGAGTACCCGGTCGCCGCCGAGGACGTCCTGCACACCGGCCGCGCCGCCTTCGACGCCGCCCTCAACACCGTCAACGTGGGCAAGTTCAACCTCTGCACCGCCTCGATCGGCATCTGCGAGCACGCGATGTACGAGGCCGTCACCCACGCGCAGAACCGCATCCTGTACGGCCGTCCCGTCACCGCCTTCCCGCACGTGCGGCGCGAGCTGACCGACGCGTACGTCCGGCTCGTCGGCATGAAGCTGTTCAGCGACCGCGCCGTCGACTACTTCCGCACCGCGGGACCCGACGACCGCCGTTACCTCCTCTTCAACCCGATGACGAAGATGAAGGTGACCACGGAGGGCGAGAAGGTCATCGACCTGATGTGGGACGTCATCGCCGCCAAGGGCTTCGAGAAGGACAACTACTTCGCCGAGGCGGCCGTCGAGATCCGCGGCCTGCCGAAGCTGGAGGGCACGGTCCACGTCAACCTGGCGCTGATCCTGAAGTTCATGCGCAACCACCTCCTCGACCCGGTCGCGTACGAGCCCGTCCCGACGCGCCTGGACGCGGCCGACGACGCGTTCCTCTTCCGCCAGGGCCCGGCCCGCGGTCTCGGCTCCGTCCGCTTCCACGACTGGCGCCCGGCCTACGACACGTACGCCCACCTGTCCAACGTCGCTTGCTTCCGCGAACAGGCCGACGCGCTCTGCGAGTTCGTCCTCAAGGCCGCTCCGGACGAGGAGCAGAGCCGCGACCTCGATCTCCTCCTCGCCGTCGGCCAGCTCTTCGCGCTCGTCGTCCACGGGCAGCTGGTCCTGGAGCAGGCCGCCCTGACCGGCCTCGACGAGGACGTCCTCGACGAGCTGTTCGCCGTCCTCGTCCGCGACTTCTCCGCGCACGCCGTCGAGCTGCACGGCAAGGACTCCGCGACCGAGCAGCAGCAGCTCTGGGCGCTCGGCGCGGTCCGTCGTCCCGTCGTCGACGAGGCGCGTTCGGGGCGCGTGTGGCAGCGCGTCGAGGCCCTCTCGGGCACGTACGAGATGGCGCCCTGACCTTCGGCGTGGACCGAACCGCGGCGCGCGGTTCCCCCGTCGGGGGAGGGTGGATCGGAGTCCCTCTCACGTGGTGCGGCGATGCGGCGGAAGCGCCCGTGCGGCAGCCGGGGAGGGGCCCGTCCTTCTATATCCAACCTGTGTTGTTCCTAGAATGGCCAGGTGGAGGACATCGAAGCGATCGCTGCACTGCAGGATCCGGTACGACGCCGACTGTACGAGTACGTGGTGGCCCAGGGCCGTGAGGTCGGGCGCAACGAGGCCGCCGAGGCGGCCGGGGTGGCGCGCACGCTCGCCGCGCACCACCTGGACAGACTCGTCGAGGCGGGGCTCCTGGAGAGCGGTAGCCGCCGCTTGACCGGACGGTCGGGGCCCGGAGCGGGCCGCCCCGCCAAGGTGTACACGCGCTCGCGCGCCGAGCGGTCGGTGTCGCTGCCGGCCCGCGACTACCGCACCGCCGCCGAACTCCTCGCGGAGTCCGCCGAGCAGGCCGGGCTCGACGCCGGGCTCTGTGTCGCCGCGCGCCGCCGGGGCGAGGCCCTGCGCGGCTCGGCGGCGCCCTGCGGCGGCCTCGAAGAGGCCATGGAAGTGCTCGCCGCCCGGGGCTACGAACCGCACCTGGAAGGCGGCGAGGGAGTGCCCGGAGAAGCGGACACCCCCGTCGTCCTCCGTATGCGCAACTGCCCCTTCCATGCCGTCGCCGAGCGCTTCCCGCCGCTGGTCTGCGGCATGAATCTCGCCCTCCTGGAGGGGCTGCTCGGTGCCGACGGTCCTGTCCGCGCTCGCATGGACGCCCGGCCGGGGGAGTGCTGCGTGGTGGTCGAAGCCTCTAAAAACAACGATCATTGACATAGAAATGGGCGCCGTGCTGGGATGAGGTCATGACCGCAGCCGCGCACTCCGCCCAGCTCGCCCAACTCAACGTCGCCACACTCCTCCACCCCTTCGACGACCCGCGCGTGGCGCCCTTCGTCGAGCTGCTCGATCCGGTCAACGCCGCCGCCGACGCCGCGCCCGGCTTCGTGTGGCGGCTGGTGGAGGAGGGGGAGGCCGACGCCACCGGGCTTCGCCCGGCCGGTGAGGACGTCATCGTCAACCTGTCGGTGTGGGAGACGCAGGAAGCGCTGTGGGACTTCGCGTACCGCAGCGGCCATCTGGAGGTCATGCGGCGGCGCCGCGAATGGTTCGAACGGCACGTCGAGGCGCACCTCGTGCTGTGGTGGGTGCCCGCCGGCCACCTCCCGACCGTCGACGAGGCCCTCGACCGGCTGGCCGAGCTGCGGACGCACGGCCCGTCACCGCGCGCCTTCACCTTCGCCTCCTCCTACTCCGCGGCCGAGGCGGCCCAGTACTCAGAGGCCGCGCTCACGGCGCGACCTGAGCAGTCGTCCGGCAGGACGCGGGCGACGCCGGCCGGGGACGTGTCGGTACCGGCCGGGGACGCGTCCGTGTCGTAGGCGGGGACGCCCGGTCCAGCGGGGTGCGACCGGCGGGAACGGGACCGGGGCGACCCGCACCCTTCCCCGGCCCGTCGGCCCATATGGCGTACGTGCCGCACGGCGGGGCGAGCGCCGACCACCCGGTGACGGGCCGCGCCACCGCTCCCTCGACGGCGGCGAGGCGGCCCCACCCCCGCCCCGGCACGGTCCGGCGCTCCGTTCGCGCGCGCCGTCGATCCGGGTGAAGCTCGTAGGGCTGGGGGGTCGGGGCCGCCGTGGCGTCTTCCCGACCGCCCGCGCCGCGTCCCCAACCCCCACCGGAGGTCTCCCGTGCCGGCATCGAAGCACTCGAAGGTCTACCTGGTGGGCGGAGGCATCGGCTCCCTCGCCGCCGCCGCGTTCCTCGTGCGCGACGCGGGCGTCCCGGGGAAGAACGTACGCATCCTGGAGCAGCTGCCGATCGCGGGCGGATCGATGGACGGCGCCCCGGCACCGACGCGTGAGGGCGGATACGTCACCCGGGGCGGCCGGATGTTCGAGGACGAGCACTACGTCTGCCTGTGGAACCTCCTGGAGACGATCCCCACCCTGGACGACCCGGCGGTCTCCGTACGGCAGGAGATGCGCGCCTTCAACATCGAGCACCCCACCCATGCCAAGGCCCGCGTCATCAACGCCGACCGCACCATCGCCGACGCCTCCCACCTCGGTCTCGACACCCGCGACCGCGCCGACATGACCCGACTGCTCGCCCTGCCCGAGCGGGTGATCGGGGCCCGGCGCATCGACGACTTCTTCCAGCCGCACTTCTTCACCACCCACTTCTGGTGCATGTGGCGGACCACGTTCGCCTTCCAGACCTGGCACTCGGCGATCGAGCTGAAACGGTACTTCCTCGCGTTCGTGCAGGAATTCGACCGCCTCCACACCCTGTCGGGAGTACGGCGCAGTACGTACAACCAGTACGACTCCGTGATCCGCCCGCTCCAGGAGTGGCTCACCGCCCAGGGGGTACGCACCGACTTCGGCGTGACCGTCGCCGACGTCGACTTCTCGGGGCCCGCCGCCCGGCGGATCTCGCGGCTCCATCTGGAACGGGACGGCGCAGAGGACGGGACGATCGAACTGGGGGAGGACGACTACGCGTTCCTGACCATCGGCTCGATGACCGCCGACACCGCGTACGGCGACAGCACCACCGTCCCGGAACTGATCCGCGACAAACGGGACGGCTCCTGGCGGCTCTGGGAGTCCGTCGCCAAGAACGCCCCCGACTTCGGCCGCCCCAGTGTCTTCTGCGGCAACATCGACGAGACCAAGTGGGAGTCCTTCACCCTCACCATGACCGGCCGCACCCTCCTCGACCGCATCCAGGAGTACACCGGCAACGTCCCCGGCGAGGGCGCCCTGATGACGTGGAAGGACTCCCGCTGGCTCCTTTCGGTCGTGGTGCCGGCCCAGCCCCACTTCCGCGAGCAGCGGGAGGACACGTACACGCTCTGGGGGTACGCGCTCTTCGGCGACGTCCCCGGCGACCACGTACCCAAGAAGATGGACGACTGCACCGGCGCCGAGATCCTCGACGAGCTCCTCGGTCACCTCGGCTTCGACGACATCGCCGACGAGGTACGGGAGACCACCCGGGTCACGACCGTCCAGATGCCCTACATCGACGCCCAGTTCCAGCGGCGCGTGGTCACCGACCGCCCGCTCGTGATCCCGGACGGCGCGCAGAACTTCGCCTTCCTCGGACAGTTCGTCGAGATCCCGGAAGGCGTCGTCTTCACCGTCGAGTACTCCGTCCGCTCGGCCATGCTGGCCGTCTACCACCACTTCGGCGTCGACAAGGAGATCCCGCCGATGTACCACGGCCTCTCCGATCCGAAGGTCGCCTGGTCCGCGCTGAGAACCGCCTTCGCCTGATGCGGGGGTGGCGAGCGTGAACACGGAAGCCGCAGCGCCCCGGGAGCCCGACGCCCCCGGCCCCTGGGGCGAGGCCGTCCTCGACGCGGTGTTCACCCAGTCCGACATCGGCCTCCACGTCCTGGACACGGACCTCCGCGTCGTCCGGGTCAACACCGTCGCCGTCGGCATCCGCGGCATTCCGGCGGAGCGGCTCGTCGGTCTGCCCGCGGTGGAGGCCTACGCCCTCGCCGGGGTGAGCGTCGACGAGGACCTGCTGCGCGGCGTCCTCGCCACGGGCCGCCCGGCGCTCGACCGGCTCGTCACGGGCCGGCCCCTCGTCGACCCCCGGACCGAGCACGTATTCTCCGCCTCCGCGTACCGCCTGCAGGACGCCACAGGACGCGTCCTCGGCGTGGTCATCACCAGCACGGACGTCACCGCACGCGAACGCACCCGGAACCGGCTGAAGCTGCTGCAGGACGCCCACGAACGCATCGGCTCCAGCCTCGACGTGGAGCGCACCGCGCAGGAGCTCGTCGACGTGACGCTGCCACGGTTCGCCGACTCCGTCGTCGTCGCCCTCACCGACACCGTACTGAGAGGAAGGGAGCCCGGACTGCGCTCCCAGACCCCCGCCCCCCTGCTGCGCTGCGCCGCCGCGGGCCGTACCGCCGAGGGCCCGCGGATCCCGGCCGCGGGCGCCACCCTGCTCCCCGGGATCTTCGGCGAAGCGCTGCCCTCCGGGGCCGCACTGCTCGCGGGCGAGGGCGACGGCGGAAGCGAGAACACGCGGCTGGTCGCCCCGCTGACGGTACGGGGGCAGATCTTCGGGGTCGTCGCCTTCCAGCGCGCGGCCGACGCCGAACCGTACGGCGCGGACGACGTCCAGCTCGTCGAAGCCCTCGCGGACCGTACGGCGACCTGCCTGGAGAACGCCCTGCGGTTCACCCGCGAGCACGTCATCATGACCGCGCTGCAGAGCTGGCCCCTGCGCCAGGAGGAGGCCACACAGGGGGCCGTCGACGTGGCCCAGCGGCACCGGCCCGGCGGCAGCGGCGCCGGCGCCTGGTTCGACGTCGTCCCGCTTCCGGGGGCCCGGGTGGCTCTCGTCGTCGGCCAGGTCGAGCACGCGGGACTCAGCGCCGTCGCCACCATGAGCCGGCTTCGGACCGCCGTCCACAGCCTCACCACGCTCGACCTCGACCCGCACGAACTCCTCGCCCGCCTCCACGACACCACGCTCCGCCTCGCCGCCGAGCACACCCACGCCTCCGAGGACGACCGCCCGACGGCGAGCTGCACCGTCGCCGTCCACGACCCCGTCGGCGGACGGCTCGACATCGCCCGCGCCGGCACCTCGCTCTTCGCCGTCGTCCGCCCCGACGGTTCCATCGACACCGCCCCCGTCGACGAAGGCCCCCTGCTCGGCGCCGAGGGTCCGCCCTTCGCCTGCGCGGAGCACCGCCTGCCCGAGGGCAGCACCCTCTGCATGGCCTCTCCCGCCACGTCAGGAGACGGCGACCTCCGTACGGAGGACCTCCTCGCCGCCCTCGGACACCCGGACCGTGACGTGGAGGCGATGGCGGACTCCGTGGAGGGGCTCCTCGCCGCCGACCGCGTCCTGCTCCTCGCGCGGACCCGCCATCTGCCGCCGACCGAACTCGCCGAGTGGACCGTCCCCTTCGACTTCGCGGCCGTCGGCACCGCGCGGACGTACGTCGAGGAGTGCCTCCGGGGGTGGGACCACCCCGCCGACCCGTTCACGGTGACGCTCCTCGCCAGCGAACTCGTCACCAACGCCGTCCGTTACGGTGCCGCGCCGATCACCCTGCGGCTCATCCGGGACTCCGCCACCACGCTGATCTGCGAGGTCAGCGACGCCGGCCAGGCCGCCCCCCACCTCCGCCACGCCAAGGCCGTCGACGAGGGCGGCCGCGGCCTGCTCATCTGCGCCACCCTCGCGGAGAACTGGGGCGTCCGCTACACCGACGAGGGCAAGACGGTCTGGGCGGAGCTGGCGGCGGAGACGGAACCGGAACCTCCCGCCGACGCCTGACGTGGTCTCCCGCGACGTCCAGGGCCTCCGGCCGTACACCCGCCGGTGGGCGCGTTCCCGGCCGGGAGAGAATGCCCGGGTGAGAACCGAAGCCCCCACGCCGTCCGACGACATCCCCATGAAGCTGCCCGCGACAGGCCGCCGCGTCCTTGTCAGTGGTGCGTCCCGTGGTCTCGGCCGGGCCGTCGCCCAGGCGTTCGCGGCCAACGGCGACCGGGTCGCCGTCCACTTCGCCTCACGCGCCGAGGAGGCCCGCGCGACCCTGGACTCCCTCGACGGCGCGGGCCACACCCTGGTCGGGGGCGACCTCGCGGACCCGGCGGGCGCCAAGGCCGTGGCCGACGCGGCGGCCGAGGCGCTCGGCGGGATCGACGTCCTGGTCAACAACGCGGCGGTGAACCTCCGCCACCCCCTCGCCGAGACGCCGTACGAGGAGTGGGTGGAGGTCTGGCAGCGGCACGTGTCCGTGAACCTGCTCGCCACCGCGAACCTGAGCCACCTCGCGGCCCGCCGGATGATCGACCAGGGCGCGGGCGGCCGGATCGTCAACATCGGCTCCCGGGGCGCCTTCCGCGGCGAACCGGACCACCCGGCGTACGGCGCCACCAAGGCCGCCGTCCACGCGCTCGGCCAGTCGCTCGCGGTCTCCCTCGCCCCCTACGGGATCGCCGTCGCCTCGGTCGCGCCCGGCTTCTTCGCCACGGAACGGGTGTCGCCCCGCCTGGAAGGGCCCGAGGGAGCCGCGATCCGCGCCCAGAGCCCCTTCGGCCGCGTGGCCGAGCCCGCCGAGATCGCGGCGGCGGTCCTCTGGCTGGCCTCACCCGCCGCCGAATGGACCTCCGGCACCATCCTCGACCTCAACGGCGCCTCGCATCTGCGCAGTTGACAGCGGCCGGTCGACGGGCGGTCAACACGCCGACGAGCCGGCCGAACTCCGTCGCGACGAGAGCCGCCCTTACCGGCGCCAGGCCGGCGCGGGGTCCGTGGCGAGGAGCGGGCGGAGGGCCCCGAGCAGGGCGCCGACGCAGGAGTCGCGCAGTTCCGTGCGGGTGCACGTCTCCGCCGTGAGCCAGTCGACACAGAACACCTGGACGAAAACCAGCCAGCTCTTCAGGACGCTCGACACGGCGGCCCGGGTGCGGTCGTCGGCGAGCGGGAGGACGTCGAGGAGCCGGGCGCGCAGGACGTCGAGCTCGTCCGTCATGACGGTCTGGATCACCGGGTCCCCGGCGAGTACCCGGTTCGCCGCCAGGACGGCGTTGCGGTTGGCGATGAAGTAGTCGAGGTGTACGTCGAGACCGTCGGCGAGCTGTTCCAGGAAGTCGCCGGCCGGGTCGAACGGCACCTGTTCGAGGAGCCGGTCGGACGCCTGCCGGTAGACGGCGGCGAAGAGGTCGCGCTTGCCGGGGAAGTGCCGGTACAGCAGCGCGCGGGAGACGCCGGCCTCCTCGGCGACTTCCTCCATGAGCACGTCGTCGTACGGGCGGGCGGCGAAGAGCCGCGCGCCGACGGCGAGGAGCCGGGAGCGGCGCTCGGCGGGGCTGAGTCTCTGGCGGGGAGGCACGGACGCAGGTTACTTGACAGACGTCTACCAGTGCCCTCTAGTAGATGCGTGTCTACTAACGGGGGTGGATCGGACCATGGCCAGACTTCTCCGGTGGCTCGTACGGGTGATGGGCGTCGCATGTGTGGCGATCGGGCTGCTTCATGTGGCCCTCGGCAACGACTCGGTGCCGGGCGCGGCTTCGGCCGGTGCGACGGTCGACAGTCTGCAGCGGTTCTTCGGCGCGATCTTCGCGGGGTACGGGCTCGCGTGGCTCTGGGCGGCCCGGCAGTCACCGATCCCGGCGTGGGCGGTTCGGTGGCTGGCCGGAGTGTTCCTCCTCGGAGCCGTCGGGCGGCTGCTCTCGTTCGCCGTGCACGGATGGCCGCACTGGTTCCAGGTGGCGCTCACCGTCGTCGAACTGGTGATGCCGCCGCTGTACTTCTGGCTGGCGGACGCCGACGAGAAGGCGGTCCTGGCGGGGTCGACGACACCCCACCCGGCACCCGCGTCACCGTCGGCGCGCCCGTGACGTCACCGTCGGCCCCGGCAGGAGCGCCGAGGCCGACGGCGGCGGTTCACCTCCGGGGGCTCACCAGGTGACCGTACGGCCGCCGAAGGCCGTGACGAGGCGGCCGTCCGAGGCGAAGGACCAGCTCAGGGCCCCGGCGTACGAGGAGCAGCGGGAGCCGTTCGAGCCGGACCAGAACTGGTTCGTGGCGTCCACGTCGCCGATGGTCCGGTCGGGTCGTTCGTCCCGCTGCCGGCGCGGCAGGAGGTGTTGCCGCGGAAGACCGAAGTCCCCGCGTCGAACGAGAAGTTGCGCTGGGCGTTGTCGACGCTGACGTTGTTCGAGATCGCCATCGAGCCCGGGTTGCTGTTGTACGTGAACCCGTGCTTGCCGTTGTGGAAGGCGATCGTGCGCCGGACCACGTGGTTGACGGGGATGTCCTCGCCGCCGAGCTTGAAGCCGTTGCGGTCGCCCGCCCCGGCCTGGGACCCGTCGCTGAGGGTTCCGTTGTCGTACGCGAGGGAGTCCTCGATGGTGACGGTTCCGATGGGGCCGGTGTCCGTCTTGGTGTACAGGTCCCAGCCGTCGTCGATGTTGTGGTGGGCCACGGCGTAGCGGAAGACGTTCCCGCCGCCGACGGTGAGCTTCGCGGCGAAGCCGTCGGCGTCCTCCCCGTCGGAGTCGGCGTTGTCGTGCGACTCCGCGCTGAGGATCAGGTTGTTGGACGGCCACTGGTCGCGCGGCGTGGTGGAGGCCATGCGCCCGAGCTGGAGGCCGGTGTCGCGGTTGAAGCGGGTGACCGTGCGCTCGATGACGTTGTTGCTGCCGCCGACGTAGATGCCGTTGTCGCCGGCGCGCTCGACGACGATGCCGTTGACGCGCCAGTACGAACCGTTGAGCGCGAGGCCGCGGTTGGCCGGATCCTCCGTCATGGCCGAGAAGTTCAGCACCGGGGTCTCGCCGGGGTAGGCGGACAGCGTCTTGCGGGCGCTGGACGTGCCGTTGTTGCCGGGCGGGACCGTGATCGTCGTGGAGTGACGGTAGGTGCCGCCGCGGAGGTAGATCGTCCCGCCGGCGGATACGCGGCCGATCGCCGAGGTGAGCGTCGTGGGATCGGACTGCGTTCCGGACGCGCCGTCCGTGCCGTTGGGCGCGACGTACAGCGCGCTGCTCGCCGGCGGCGGGGTGTCGGCCGTCGTGACGTTCAGGGAGTCGACGTTGGGAAGCCCGGCGGCGGCGGTGGGGGTGAGCCGGACGGTGTTGCTGCCGGCCTTCAGGGTCACGGTCAGGGTCTTGACGGTCCAGGTGGTCCAGGCGCCCGTGGTCTCGAACGACGGCGTCTGCACGGCGGATCCGTTGACGACCAGGCTCGCGGGCCGCGCGGCCGTGCTTCCGTTGGCGAAACGGACGGCGAGCGTGGCCGTTCCCGCGGCGGAGGCGTTCACCGTGAACTGGGCGTATCCGCCGGTGGAGTTGGTGCCGTTGCAGAAGCCGCTGCCGGAGTAACCGGACCAGTCGGAGTCGATGGTGCCGCTGCACACGGCGGGGGAGCTCTCGGCCTCGTACAGCGTGGACGCTGCGTGCGCCGGGTTCACGGACAGGACGGCGAGCGTGCCCGCCAGCAGGCTGACGCAGGCTGTGACGGATCGCAGATGCATCTGGGGTCTCCAGGAGGGGGATGGGCGGCGTTCCGGGACTGGACGAGAAAGCGCTTTCCCGGGACGCTAGGGGTGCCCTCATGGACGCGTCAATGGTTATGCACGTGACTGTTGTTCAGATGAGTGAACAGGAGGGGTTGTTGAGGGGCTGCCGACCCGGGCCCGTGTCCGCCCTCCGGGTGGCCGGGCCGTGCCTCGTCATCGGCGGGGAGCCGCGATGTCGGACGGAGGCGCCCCGGCCGACCGGGCTGTCCTCTCCGGGGACCGCCCCGCCGGTCACGTCGGGGTTCGACGCGGCCGGCGAGGGCGGCCCGCTCCGCTACGGCTGGCCGTCGAGCCAGCTCAGCTTGTGCCCGTAGAGCACCCGCTGGCAGTAGTCCGTGCCCACCGGATCGGCGGCGTCCCGGTTCGCCGTGCAGTCGGCCGCCGACCCCGGGCGGTGCTCGGAGAGCGACCACAGCCGGCCGGTGCCGCGCTCCACGTAGAGGTCCTCGGGTCCGCGGGCGGTCTTGACGGCCTGCCCGTTCTGGACCAGCTGGCCGTTGCTCCAGCTGTAGCGCCAGAGGTTGCCCGGCTCGTCCGTGCCCTTCGACTCGTTCACGTACAGCGTGCCGTTGTGCGCCGCCGCACCCTGGGCGCCGCCGTTGGCCAGGGGCAGGTAGTTGGCCCAGCCCTCCGCGGTCACGTCGGCGGAGCGTCCCTCCAGGGCCGCGACCGGGTACGAGGCGATGCGGCCGGTGGACGGGTAGCCGCTCTCCGGCCGGCAGTACTCACCCATGAGCAGACGGTCGGGGGTGGTGCTGCGGTCGAGCGAGATGTAGGAGGCCTTCGGGGCGCCGGTGGAGACACAGGCGTACGAACCCTTGGGGTTGCTCTGCGTCGCCTTGAACTTCCACGCGGCGACCTGCGGCATCACATAGCGGTAGCCGAAGCTGTACCAGACGTTGTCGTGCCGGCCGACCTTCGTCTTGACCTCGACGTTGGAGGTGGTCTTCACACCGTCGGTGTCGGTCCCCATGACGTCGTGCGTGGTGGGGTCGCCGTCCGGGTCCAGGTCCATGATGTAGCGCATGTCGAAGACGCGGAGGCCGTTGCGGGTGTCCGCGACGTAGAGGTAGTTGCCGTACCAGACGATCCCGCCGGCGTGGACGCCCTTCTGGATCGGGTACTCGGCGGCGTGCAGCCCGTCGAAGGAGACGTGGTCGGCCGAGTTGATGTACGTCCAGCCGAGCAGGACGTGCCGGTACTTGACCTCGGGGCTGCCGGTGGCCGGGTTCGTCCGGCTCTGGACGAAGGTGATCCGGACGCCCTTCTGGTTGCAGGCGTCGTTCGCCTCCAGCTCGGCCGTGGTGCAGTCGCCGGTCGCCGGGTTCGGGTCGGTCTCGCGGCCCGGGTCCCAGCCGTCGTACGAGGCGAACAGCTGGATGTTCCCGGCGTCACCCCACAGCTCGTTGTCCTTGGCGTCGGAGACGCCGGTGATGCCCTGGGGGACCCACTCGCGCGAGACGGAGTCGTCGTTCTGCAGGCAGTACTTGATGTCGGGGTTCGGAGCGGTGCCGAACGAGTCGCGGGAGCACCACGGCTCGGCGGTGCGGTTCGCCCCGGCCAGAAGGTTCTGCACGCCCGACTTGGGCAGCACCGCGTCGAGGCGGGCGACCCGTGTGGTGGTCTCGCCGTTCAGCGCGCCGGGCGACATCGTGAAGTCGCCGGGCGAGGCCGCGCCGCCGGGCGCGGTCCAGGCCTGGGTCGTGAACGGCGAGGCGGTGCCCTCGGCCGTGAGCGGTTCCTGGACCCAGGTCTCCGGAGCGCCCGGAACGTCCTCCGCCTGGGCCGGCGCCGCGAGGCCGGTGACCGCGAGCGAGGCCGCGGCGGCTGCCGTGAGCCAAGCGCGACGTATGCGCCGTGTGGGCATGTGTGGATGCCTCCGTTGTCGATGTGTCAGATAAGTCGAACGGAGGGTTCCAGAACGCTCGAGTCAAAAGCAAACGCGGCCGTCGCGCCCGCAACGGCAGGCAGTCAGCACACAGTTAGGGATGAAGGGGGCATATCGGATGCTCATTGGGTGGGTCCGGACGGAGAACCGTGAGGGGGAGGTGAAGGTCGGCACGCGATCCGGTACCCGGCCCCGGAAGAAAGTTCCTGGATCGCTGTCACATCGTCCCGAGCGGGTCCGTCAGTGCTGTGAAGACGCCGACCACGGCGGCGACACGAAGGAGAGCAGCCATGACGAACCCGAACCCCTCGATCTCCCGGATGCCCGACCCCGGCCAGTTCGTCCCCGAGCTGAGCGACGTCAGCGCTGCCCTCTTCCGGGCCACCGGCAACCGCTCGGTGCCGCGCACGACGATGAACCTGGTCCACCTCCGCGCCGGGCAGATCGTCGGCAACACGTACCTGACCATCCTGAACACCGCGTTCCTGCGCAAGGCCGGCGAGACCGAGGAGCGCATCACGGCCGTCTCCTCCTGGCAGGACGCTCCCTACTTCACCGACGCGGAGCGCGCCGCGCTCGCCCTGGTGGAGGCGACCCTCCAGCCGGCCCCGCACGGAAGGGAGCGCGTCACCGACGAGCTGTACGCGGAGGTCGCGAAGCACTACGACGACAAGGCGCTGGCCACTCTCACCATCGCGATCGGCCAGATCAACTTCTTCATCGCCCTCGCCGTCATCGGCAAGCCGCAGCCGGTCACCTCCCTCTCGGACGAGCAGTGGGACTGACGGAAGCCCGCTGACAGCCCGCCAGGGCAAGCGCAGCGGCCGGCCGGGCATCAGCCACCGCATCGCGTCTCCCTCGCGAGAAGCGCACGGAAGGTGCGTGCGGGCCGACCCGTGAGGCGCTGGACGGGATCGTGGCGATGTCGTCGTGGCTGGGTCCGGCGCCCTGCAGGGATCGACCGCCGAGGAGTGATCGCGGATCGCCCTGCCCCGTACCCGCGGTTCCGGCGGGAACGGCGGAGAGGGCGGCGTACTCCGACGTGTGTCGGGGTGCGCCGCCCTCGTGCGTTCGGGGCAGGTGTGTCACTTGGGGTCGCGGTTGTAGACGGACGTGGACCAGAGGTAGCCGAGTGCGGTGAGGGCGAGGCACCAGGCGAGGGCGAGCCAGCCGTTGTGGCCGATCTCGGTGCCGAGGAGCAGTCCGCGCAGGGTCTCGATGGCGGGGGTGAAGGGCTGGTACTCGGCGATCGGCTGGAACCAGCCGGGCATCTGGGAGACCGGGACGAAGGTGCTGGAGATGAGCGGCAGGAAGATCAGTGGCAGGGCGTTGTTGCTGGCGGCCTCCGCGTTGGGGCTGATCATGCCCATGCCTACGGCGATCCAGGTGAGCGCCAGGGCGAAGAGGGTGACGAGACCGAGGGCGGCGAACCATTCGAGGGCGGTGGCGTCCGTGGACCGGAAGCCGATGGCCACGCCGACGGCGCCGACGAGGATCAGACTGGCGAGCACCTGCAGCACGCTGCCGACGACATGGCCGATGAGGACGGATCCTCGGTGGATCGCCATGGTGCGGAACCGGGCGATGAGGCCTTCGCTCATGTCCATGGAGACGGAGACGGCCGTGCCGATGGCGGTGGAGCCGATGGTCATCATCAGCAGGCCCGGGACGAGGTAGGCGATGTAGTCGGAGCGGTCCGCGCCGCCGCCGCCGATGCCCGCGCTCATCACGTCGCCGAAGATGTAGACGAAGAGCAGGAGCATCATGATCGGCGTGAGCAGCAGGTTCAGGGTGAGGGAGGGGTAGCGCCGGGCGTGCAGGAGGTTGCGGCGCAGCATCGTCGCCGAGTCGCGGACGGCGAGGGACAGGGTGCTCATCGGACGGACTCCTTGGACGGGTGGGGGACGTCGCCGGCGGTGAGGGCGAAGAAGACGTCGTCGAGGTCGGGGGTGTGGACGGTGAGTTCGTCGGCCTCGATGCCTGCGGTGTCCAGCCGGTCGAGGAGGGTGCGGAGTTGGCGCTGGGTGCCGTCGCTGGGGATCTGCAGGGTGAGTGCGTCGTCGTCGCGGGTGGTGCCGGTGAGTGCGGTGGTGGCGGTGCGGT